>DASYBM010000004.1:0-1200000 GCA_036500765.1 Candidatus Sulfotelmatobacter sp. | reverse complement strand
GGAGCGCATACGACGCTCGCGGCGGTGTTGCGGCAGTTAGGCGATGCGGACGGTGCGGCGACGGAAGCGAAAGAGGGAGCGAGGATCGCGGCCTCGACGAACAACCTTCAGGCGGCAACGTTTTCGACGAACTCCGGGAAGAGATTGCTGGGTGCGGGGGATGTGGACGGCGCGATTGCGCAGTTTCGTTCGGCGATTACTTCGGAGCCGAACTATGCGGCCGCACATTATCAACTTGGGCTGGCGCTGCGTCAGAAGGGACTGATGGGCGAGGCCAGGAAAGAATTTCAGAGGGCGGCGGAGCTGGATCCGCGGTTGACGGCGCCGTAGGAGAATTCGGAGGGAGGGTCGAGGAACAGCAGGTCCCTCCACTGCGCTCGCGTTCGCTCGCTTCGGTCGGGATAACAGAAATTTGCGAAATTTTCCAGGTTAAGTTTTCCACCCGGCAATTCTTCAGTAATTTTACAGATCAATGGCTGCGGTCGCGGACCGAGACGAGGTCTGTCGTCACGGGAACTCCGTGGACGATTTTTACGTGGAGAAGGGCTTCGAACGGCTTGAGTTCGGCGGGCTTCGAGACGTTCAGACGATTCAGCAACTCCCGGACTGAATCTTCGCGGCAAACATACTCCACGGCCGCCTGAGTGCCAAACGTTGTATCGCCGGCCAGGATAAGGATGGACCGCGACGGATCCAGTCCCGGGAGTAGGGCCACGACCGCGTAGTCTTCCGTAGTCGGCTGGTTGGCGGGAGTTCCTAGAAATATTTGCGGTTCACCGGGCCGTGCGTGCATGTTGTGAACGGCGAGGTCGCCTTTGCGGGGGCCGGAATCGAGACGGCTGAAGACGAATTCCTGGGTGCCGGGAATATCGAGCAGCGTTAGATTTTCCGAAGGCGAGCCGACGAAGATCAGGTCATTATTCTTGGCGTCGTCGAGCGAGAACAAGGCTCCGCGCTTAACTCGGATGGGCCGATTGAGCAGATCGAATACGCGATCAAGCTGGTGAATGGCCAGAACCTCCCCCACGCCCGTGTAGTGGTCCAAAATAAATGAACGGGCGTCAGAGGATGGGTTGAAGTAGCGCATCCCGGTCTCCGGACGTCCGACAAAACTTCCGTTGCTGAAGATCACCCAGGGTTGCTGGGGGCCGGTCAGGAAACGATTCCAGAAAATCTGATAGGCGGCAGGAACGGTCTGGCTGACTGCGGCTGGCGTGCGCATCCGCTGAGAAAGCAGATAGGCGGTAGTAGAAAAAGTTGCCGCCAGCAGAACGGAGAGGACTACAACGGCGATCGCCCATCCCCGGGGGGAGGCAACAATGACCTCTCTCTTGATCGCGGGTTCTAGAATCAGCGTCGCCGGCAATGGCGCGCCCGGCTTAGGCGGGCGGAGATGGAACGTTAGAGCGTAAGAGCCCTTGGGCACTTCAACCAGAATGGGATCATCGGAACCCTCATTAGCGTAATACTCGGCGAGCTTTACCCGCAGGCGGCCCGCCTGCACGCGCACTGTGGAATCGCTTTGAGGATCGAAACCCGCAGGGCGTCCCAGGACCTCGGTGGCAATCTGGTACTCCTTGAGGGCGATTCCGGGGTGATCGAGCGAATGTTCGGCGAGGTAGCGAAGCAGCTTGCACAGCGATTCGGAACTGTGGAGGCTATGACTTTTAATAAGTTTATCTATTTGCTGGAAGCATTGCTCCCGACCGAGGGCGACCGTGTGCGTGACAGCCATATTACAGAACGTAACAGGACAACCTATCTTTGTGCAGCGTCAGGAGTTTACACCAGTAACGGTATCAAACGTAGTGAAACTTAATCCAGATAATTGTTTTGTATTAGGACTGCACGACCTGTCATCAAGGACACACCTGCATTTCTGGGGCACATTCGCTTTCCAAAAGTTCTAGGGAGGAAGTTCATGAAAAGATCAGTGGCGATCTGGGTGGCTTTGCTCGGTCTGGTGTGCAGTCTGTGGGTGTCGAGCGCTTTGGGTCAAGCAGTGTACGGCAGCATTCTCGGTACAGTGACAGACCCGTCCGGGGCGGCGGTGAATGGCGCCAAAGTTACCGTTACCAGCCAGACTAAGAACGTGTCCACCGACGTCACGACCAACGAGAGCGGCAACTACTCAGCCACGCACTTAATCCCGGACGTTTACATGATCCGGATCGCGGGCACCGGGTTTAAGACTCTTGAGTATAAGGACATTCAGGTGTCGGCCGATACAGCGGCGCACATCGACGGCCAGTTCCAGGTTGGATCGGCGAGCGAGCAGGTGGAAGTGACCGCCGAAGCGCCGCAATTGAAGACGGACCGCGCCGATGTTTCGATCGAGTTCAGCGCAAAGATGGTGGAAGACGCTCCCATTCTGAACCGAAACTTTACTTCTTTTGAATTGTTGTCCCCCGGCACCCAGAAGTTGGTGGGATGGAGCCACGCGGCGACCGAGAATCCGCAGGGCGGGCAACAAATTTTTGTGAACGGGCAGCACTTCAGCGGAACGGCCTTTGAGTTGGACGGAACCGATAACCAAGACCCGATCCTTGGGATTATTGTAGTTAACCCGAACCTGGATGCGGTGCAAGAGGCCAAGGTTACGCTGGGCAACTACGACGCCGAGTTCGGCAAGGCCGTGGCGGGTGTGGTAACGGTGCAGACGAAGTCGGGAAGCAATGATTTTCACGGCAGCGGATTCTGGTTCCGGCGTACGGATGCGCTAGCGGCCCGCGATCCTTTCACGCAATATCAGCCCGATGCGGTGACAGGCAGATTGATTCCGTCTTCAAGGTGGCAGCAATTTGGAGCCACGATCGGCGGACCGATCATCAAGAACAAACTATTTTTCTTCGGAGACTTCCAGGCGACGAGGCAGAAGAACGGGATCAGCAATCAAGAGACGATTCCGACACTGACCGCGGAGCAGTCGTGTAATCCGGCGACCAATGGCTCGAGTTCAACGCCGGGGTTTTGCAATCTGGTCGACTATGGCCAGATTATGACGAACAATGGGGCGCCATTTATCTTCGTTCCGACTGGGGACTCCGCGGGTGCGAGAAGCAATGTATTTTGCGGGTCGTTGGGTATTGTTGCTCAAGGAGGCTGCAGCGGCACAACGGCTGGAGTTTCCAACCAGTTCCTGATTCCGATCGGCATGTTGTCGACTGCTGCAACGAACATGTTGGCAGCCTTTCCGAATCCAACGTCTTCAGGGACTTGCCAAATCGGCGCTGCGAATTCATCCGGGTGTGAGAATAACTTTGTGGGAGCGGGCGCCGGACCGTATAACCAGAACAGCTTTGATACTCGCATTGACTATGCCGCGAGCCAGAGCGTGAGCGTATTCGGGCGCTTCAGCTTCAATCATTTCAGTTTGTCGGGGGCTCCGAGCTTGGGCGCGGTGGGCGGCATCGGGTTCGGGCCCGGCGGATTAGCGGGTAGTTCCATCGTCCACAATTACAGCTTGGCGACCGGCGTCACCAAGACCTTCAGCTCGACCCTCTTGGGTGACTTCCGCTTTGGATATTTCCAATACAACCCCCTGACTAATAAGCCCGATGCGGGGACGGCGGCGATGACGAATTTCGGCATCCCGAACGCGAACATGGGTGACAACTTTACTTCCGGTCTAGGTGAATTCGACATGGTCAATGGGAGTGGAAACAACACTTCGACCAATTTGTCGAATTTCGGCGATGGGCTGGGCGTGGCGCGCTGTAACTGCCCTTTGATCGAACGCGAGCGGCAGTACCAGTTCGTCGGCAACATTACCAAGATCATGGGCAATCACCAGTTTAAGTTCGGCGCCGATGTCCGGTTTGCCACCAACCTGCGCGTACCCAGCGATTCCAATCGGACGGGCGTGTATCAATTCAGCAGCGGCGATACGGCGAACTCCGGCAGCGGCGGGTTGGATTTGGCAACCTTCCTGCTGGGTGACGTGACCCAGTTAAGCCGCTACGTGAGCACGAGTGTCAACGCGGCCGAAAGGCAGCATCGGATGTTCTATTACGGCCAGGACACCTGGCGCGTAACTCCTAAGCTTACCGTGAACTACGGCCTACGTTGGGAGGTTTATTTTCCGGAGTACGTGAACGGCAAGGATAATGGCGGGTTCGCCAATATCGTCCAAGGCGTGGACCGGGTCGCGGGCGAAGCTGGAATCGGACTCAATGGGAACATCGACAACAAGTGGAGTTACTTCGCACCGCGGCTTGGATTTGCCTATCAGGTGAACCAGAAAACCGTGGTCCGCATGGGATACGGTCGTAGCTACGACATGGGGGTGTTCGGCTCGAATTTCGGACACGCAGTTACGCAAAATCTGCCGGTGCTGGCCAGCCAGTTGGTGCAACCGGCGACGGCCTTCCGCGAGTCGCCGTTCACGTTAGACCAGGGCCCTCCGATTTTCACGTTCCCAGCGATTCCGTCAAACGGATTGTTCCCCGTGGCCGGGCCGCAGTGTTACCAGTCCTCGACTCTTCCCGCATCGTCTGGCGGAGGGCCCTCGGGGCAGAGTTGCACGCAGCCTCACATTCGTCCGACGTACCAGCGTCTGCCAACTCTCGATGCCTGGAACGTTACACTGCAACGTCAGTTGGACAGGTCCACGTCAATCGAAGTGGCGTATGTCGGCAACAAGGGAACTAACACGTTCATGGGCGACGGGCCGACCTACAACGTCAACCCGGTGGCAATCGGACCAGGCACGGCCAAGGTCGCGTTTGATCCAGTGGTCTGCAATGGGATCGTCAACACGGGGTGTACCACGCCATCGTTCTCGGCGAATGTGCCGCAAGTGCAGCGGCGACCGTTGTACAACGCATTTACATACACGGGCTATCCGGACCCGACGAACGTAGCCATCGCCGGAGTTCCCAGCATCGTGCCCGGTACCTTGCAGTGCTGTTCGACGGATCAAGGCAACTACCTGGGAAACAATGCAGACAGCATCTACAACGCGTTACAAATCAAAGTGGACCGCCGGCTTTCGCAAGGGCTGCAATTGCTGTCGCACTACACGTTTGCCCACGCCATGGCCTATAACAACGGCTACTACGCCGACAATCACGCCTATGCTTACGGTCCTGATGATGAGGTGCGTAATCATGTGTGGGTGACGAGCCTGGTATACGAATTGCCATTCGGGAAAGGCAAGTCGTTCATGGGAGACTCCGGTCGACTAGCCGATCTGTTCATCGGAGGATGGCAGATCTCGGGGACGACGAACTGGAGCGGCGGGCTACCCTGGACGCCGAGCTTTTCAAATTGCAACCAAGTCAACGACGTCGGAACTTGCGAGCCGGTAAAGAACGGTTCGTTCCATTTGGGCGCGGGCTCGTTCCAGCACCCGGCTGGGCAGCATCCGTTCGTTACCTTCTTCACGCCGATCCCGACGCTGTCGTATCCGGACCCAACAACCTTAGGGCCTAACGTGGATACCTGCACTCTCACCCGGCCCTCCGGGCAGGGATGGGCAATGCCAGCTTGCGGAGCATTGGGAAATGCGGGGCTGTTTAGCTTACGCGGACCTAGGGCGTTCTTTGCGGATTCCGCAGCGTTCAAGAACTTCTCCATTACCGAACGTGTGAAGGCACAGTTCCGCATGGATGTCTTCAACTTGTTCAACCATCCGGTTCTGGGCTTCAGCGGCAACCAGGGCGGTACGGGGCAGTGCATCGATTGCTCCGGCAATGGCCAGATTACCGACATCGAAGCCGACGCTTCGCCGGGTTCGACTACCGGTATGCGTCAGATCGAGTTTGCGCTCAAGTTCTCGTTCTAGGAAGATCATGGAGTACTCACAGAGGGATTCCTTCGGGGATCCCTCTTTTTACAGGCACGCGACGTAAACGTTTTCGCCACGAAGCCTTCAGGTGATTCGTCATGAAGAAGAAAGTCGTAGGCCTCGGCGAAGTTCTCTGGGATCTGTTGCCGGAGCGGACTTGTCTGGGCGGAGCGCCGGCGAACTTTGCCTACATCACGACGCTGATGGGCGATCAGGGGATTGTGGCGAGCCGCGTGGGCGAGGATTCGCGCGGACTCGAAGCGCTACGGCGACTGGAGGAACTGGGACTCGACATCGATCACGTGCAGACCGACCCTTTACATCCCACCGGCACCGTGAAAGTGGAACTTGACGCCAAGGGAGTCGCGCGCTTTGAGATTGCGGATCCGGTGGCCTGGGATTTTTTAGACTGGACGCCGGATTGGCGACTTCTGGCCGAAAGCGCAGACGCAATTTGTTTTGGATCGCTGGCGCAACGGTCGGAAGAGAGCCGGGCAACGATTAGGCATTTTCTCGGCGCCACCTCGCCCGGTGCGGTGAAAGTTTTCGACGTCAACCTGCGCCAGTGTTATCACTCGCAGGAAGTTCTGGCGGAATCGATGCGGCTGGCAGACATCGTGAAGCTGAATGACGAGGAACTGCCGAAGATCATGAGCCTGGAAAAAGTTCCGCACAAAGAGGCGTTGACATCGGCGCAGTGGTTGATCGGCGAGTATGATCTGAAAATGGTCTGCATCACCCGGGGCTCGCGCGGCAGTTTGCTGGTGCGCGGCGGGGATTGGGCCGAGCATGCGGGGTTCCGCGTGCGCGTGGCGGATACCGTGGGATCGGGAGACGCGTTCACGGCGGGCTTAGTACACGAGTATTTGCATGGTGCGTCGCTGGACTTGATGAACGAAGTGGCGAATCTCGTGGGAGCCTGGGTAGCGAGTGAAGTGGGCGCAATGCCTACGCCCAAGCGCGGAGCGCTCGAACACTCGCTGGCCGAGATTCGGTAGCGCTCATTTGCTCCCCACCGCCCGAGACACGGGAGCCTCGCCATTGCCCCTCCTCGAGCAAAAAGACCAGAGTTCAGCGGTTGCTGATATAGTTACGAAAGATTGTGTTTGCTTTCGTTCCACGTCGGCCTGAAAGGGAACCATGAAGCGCAACGGGCGGGGCAGCTTTCCTCAATCGTATTCTTCCATTCTTGTACTGATGCTGGCCGGGTTTGCCGGGCTCATGCTCAGCTGCACGAAGGTGTCGGTGCAGCCGAAAGCGCCGCCGTCGCGCCCTTCCTACATTAATGTCGAAGTGCGCGATGGAGGGCCAGTCGTGATAACCACGAGCGCGGCCGAGTTTCAGATTTTGCCTTCCGGTTTCTTGCAGGCCAGTCTTTTGAAAGATGGTAAACACCTGACGCTCGACGAGCCGAATGTGGGATCGACGGGGGGCAGCGACTCGATCATCCTCGCGGGCAAGGAACTGGATTTCGTTCCGGACTTTTCTGCGGCGAAGGTTCTCGAAAGCAACGGCAAGCTGGGACGTGGAAAGCGTGTGGAAATTCCGGCGCACCCTCTCGCGCCATCCGGAGTAGCCATCGATCGCATGCTCGTCGTGGAAGCATATGACGACTTTCCGAATATCGCCCTGGTGAGCAGTACGTACAAGAATGTAGGAACAACCGATATACCGATCGAACAGGTATGGATGCAGCAGCATCGCCTAAATGCCAGGCAGGTCGATTCCAAAGCGGAGCCCTACGACATGTGGTCGTTTCAGGGATCGAGTTACGAGTGGGGCAAAGATGACGTTGTGAAGCTGACGCGGACTTCGTCGCAGCCGAATGCGATGGGTGAGATGGTGAAAGGCGGCTACGGGGGCGGGAT
This sequence comes from Candidatus Sulfotelmatobacter sp., assembly GCA_036500765.1. Lineage (NCBI taxonomy): Bacteria > Pseudomonadati > Acidobacteriota > Terriglobia > Terriglobales > Candidatus Korobacteraceae > Candidatus Sulfotelmatobacter > Candidatus Sulfotelmatobacter sp. Next base: position 1,192,344 of record DASYBM010000004.1, on the reverse strand, counting down.
TCCGGTGGTCGCGTTCTGGACGGCGCAAGTGGGTGAGGCGATTGGGCACGTTGAGACGCTGCCGTGGACATTGTCGATGCCGGTGAAAGCTGAGAAGGACGGTCGCATTTCGGCGAGTGTTGAGATTCCGGTGAATGCGACGCTGAAGCCGGGAGAGAGTTATTCGTCACCGCGCAGTTTCGTTTCTGTATATGCGGGAGACTACTACGAGCCGCTGCGAATTTGGTCGAGCGTGCTGCAAAAAGAAGGATGGGAAATTCCCAAGCCGTCGAGCGAAGCTTATAACGTGAGCTGGTGCGGATGGGGCTACGAGTTCAACGTGACGCCGGCGCAGATGCTGGGCACGGTGCCGAAGTTGAAGGAACTCGGCATCAAGTGGGCGACCCTCGACGATCGTTGGTTCGATACGTATGGCGACTGGAATCCGCGGGCCGATACGTTTCCCGGAGATTCGATCAAGAAGATGGTCGATGATTTTCATAAACAAGGCATACTCGCGCAGTTGTGGTGGCTGCCGATTGCGGTAGAGGATGGCCAGGGGAAATATGAATCGCACAAGTATGCTATGTCGCAGGTGGTCAAGGAACATCCGGAGTGGTTGATTCTCGATAAGAATGGAAAGCATGCGCGGATCACACGCGATCTCGCGGCGCTCGATCCGTCGCTGCCGGAGGTGCAGGCTTACTATAAGCAGCTCACGGAGAAATTTATTCGCGACTGGGGATTTGACGGATCGAAGCTCGACAACATTTACAGCGTGCCGGCGTGCTATAACCCGGCGCATCATCACAAGTCGCCGCAGGAGTCGGTGAACGCGATGGGCGAAGTGTACAAGACGATTTTTGAGACGACGCGGGCGATCAAGCCGGAGAGCGTGACCCAGGCGTGTCCGTGCGGGACGCCGCCGTCGCTGGCCTGGCTGCCGTTTATCGATCAGGCGGTGACGGCCGATCCGGTGGGCGCGGCGCAGGTACGGCGGCGCATCAAGATGTATAAGGCGCTGCTGGGGCCGGAGTCGGCGGTGTATGGCGATCATGTGGAGCTTTCGTCCATGACTCCCACGGGCGGAGGGAATTGGAGTGAACACGGAGAAGACTTCGCGTCGACGCTGGGAACGGGCGGCGTGCCCGGTACGAAATTTGTGTGGCCCGATCCGGGCGCGAAGTTCAAGCCGGTCGCGCTGACAGCCGAGAAAGAGGAGCGCTGGAAAAAATGGATTGGCCTCTACAACGAGAAGATGCTCTCGAAGGGCGAGTTCCGCGATCTGTATGTCTACGGGTATGACGTGCCTGAGGGATATGCGATTGAGAAAGACGGCAAGATGTATTACGCGTTCTTCACGGGCGAGGGCGCGGCGTTCAATGGCGAGGTGGAACTGCGCGGGTTGAAGGCGGGTTCGTATCACGTCGTAGATTATGCGGATGGAAAAGACCTGGGTGCGGTGCAGGCCGACGCGGGAGGCGTGGCAAAGTTGAAGACGGAGTTCAAGGAGCATTTGCTGCTCGAGGTGAGTGGGAAGTAGCGGATCGAGCTAGAGGTTTTGAGTGTAAATGGTGTTTACGACATTCGCCCGATACTGCTACGATTGCCGGGTTCCATCGCAGCCTGTTCATTACCGCAATGCACCGTTTATTTCCGCGATTCCGAGCAGTAGCAGCCCTTCTCATTGCTTCCTTCGCGCATAGTCAGACTACTGATTCAGTCTTCCTCCGAGGCCAACTAAAGATAAATGGCGACACCGCCAGCCTGACGGTTGATTCGGATCACTCCAAACTCGGAATCACTAACCCTGAAGTGGTTCGATCGGGAAAAGAATCGAGAAGTTGTATTGCATGCCATCTCAACGAAAGACGGGATTCGTGTCATTTCGTCCGCGTCGATTGACGATCAAAACAAACCTGACGATTTTTCGTTTGCGGCCATCGTCGCTGAGCGTAAGGACGCTGCGATGGTCGAGCGCCTTCTACAACTTGGAGCAAACCCCAATGCAAAGACTCAGGAGGGAATCCCGGCCCTTGTTGCGGCGATGCACATGGGGGACCAAACTCTGATGCCGGTTACGGGGTTTGATCCCAGCGTCGAGATCACTACTCTTTTGCTCAATCACGGTGCGAGCGCGGACGCACTGAACAAGAACTGGCAAACCCCTTTGATGGCGGCGGCATGCTTTGGAGATGAAAAGCTAGTCAAACTTCTGATAGACCACAAAGCAAACGTGAACATAGGAAATCGATTTGGCATGACCGCTCTCATGTACGCTAGGAGCTTTGCTAAAGTCAGAATGCTCATTGCTGCTGGGGCCTCCGTCAACGACAAGAACATCACGGGAGAAACGGCCCTCTATTACTCTACACAGCGTGCCGATCCAGATGCGGTGAAGGCATTGATTGAAGCAGGAGCCAACGTAAATGCGAAAAACGATAAGAACATGTCTGCGCTGCATCTGGCTCGGCTCGAACTAGCCGCGGACAGGTCTTCGTCGAGGCAGAGCCGTGGTCCGGAACATGAAAAACAGGTTGAAAATGTAATTGACCTTTTGGTTGCGGCTGGGGCCTTGCCCGATCCCCAATAATTTCGCTGTTGCCTTTGGCTGTGCGAAATCTCGCCATTACGCCCATTTGAGTCGGCGCAACTATGCGCCGCGCTCGGCGAGGAATTTCTTGCGGTGTTCTGCGTCGCGGAAGGCTTCGGTGCCGCCGGGGCGGGTGGTCGAGAAGGCTCCGGCTAGATTTCCACTTTTCAGGCATGTAGGCAGGTCTGCGCCACGGACATATTCATGCAGGAAGCCGGCATCGAAGCTGTCGCCGGCACCGACGGTGTCTACCGGCACGACTGGCTCCGACGGGACGGTGATGCGTTCTGCGCCGCGCTGAGCCAGGGCTCCCTTCGGACCTAGCTTTACTACTACCAGCGGCACCAGCTTCGAAAGTTTCTTGATCGCAACTTCCAAGTCTTCGGTTCCGGCCGCTTTGCAGGCTTCGCGTTCGTTGGGAAGGAAGACGTCGACGTGGCGCAGGACTTCTTGCAGGCCGCCTTCCCCTTTGGCTTCCCATTTATCTTCGGGATCATCGTTGGTGTCGAGAGAAATCATTAGGCCTTTCGATTTCAGATGTTGAAATAGTTCGGTGACGTGCGGGCGTAGGGCGCGCTGCAAATAGTACGACGATAGATGGAAGTGGCGCGAGTCGGCGAGGTAGTCGAGGTCGAGATGCTGCCAGGACGTTTCCGCGATCGTTCCCGCGTAAGTGAGAATGTTGCGCCACTGCTCGTGATGGAGGATCACGGTTAGTCCCGTGGTGGTTGAGCCGGGGACGCGGCGGACTTGCGATACGTCGACGCCGCTTTGTTGCAGGCGATCGAGAGCGATTTGTCCGAGGGGATCGTCGCCGATTAAGGATTGAAATCCGACGCGGCTGCCGAGTGCGGCCAGGTTATGCGCGACGATCGCCGAGGAGGAGCCGAGGGTGAGCATCATGTGGCTAGCGAGCAGTTCGCGCTCGGGCGGGAGTTGCTCGGGAAGGCCGTAGAGAATCAGGTCGAGGTTGAGTTCGCCGGCGATGGTGACGTCGAAACGAGGCATGGGTACTTGGTGCGTGTAAGAATGCCTTGCAACAGCAACGGAACGGCGGAGTTGCAGGGGTCCTTCGACTGCGCTCGTCGGTTCGCTTCGCTCACCGACGCGCTCGCTCAGGATGAAAAACTATTTGTAATTTAACCCAAACTGACGAATGAGCTTTCTCACACCAGCGTGACTTCGATTCCGGCTTGTTTCAGGGCGCGGACGGCGGACCTGGGAGCGCCGCGGTCGGTGATCACTTCGTGCAGCGCCGAAGGCGGAGCGATCAGGCTCAGGCTGCGGCGGCCAAATTTGCTGGCATCGCAGACGGCCACGGTTTTCCTGGCGACTTCGACCATCACGCGATTCACTTTCGCTTCCAGAAGGTTGGGCGTGCTTAATCCGTAGTGGACGTCGAAGCCATCTACGCCCAGAAATAAAAGATCGGCGCTGAGGCGGCGCAGGGTTTCCTCGGCGATGGGGCCGACGAGCGAAAAAGAATTCTTGCGCAGCGTGCCGCCGGTCAGAATCACTTCGACTGCTGTGCCAGCGAGTTCCGCGGCGATGTTGACGGCATTCGTAATGATGGTGAGGTTCTTGAAATTGCGCAGGGCGCGGGCGATCGCGGTGGTCGTGGTGCCGGAGTCGAGAATCAGCACCTGACCTTCTTTTACTTTTTCAGCGGCGCTGTCCGCGATACGCATTTTTTCCTGGTGGTGCAGCTTTTCTTTTTCGCGCAGCGTGGGGTCTTCGAGCGCTCCGTCGCGGGAAGGGAGTGCGCCACCATGAGTGCGGTGCACCAGGCCGTGAGCGTGCAGGATTTCGAGATCCTTCCGAATCGTAACCTGCGAGGTTTCGAATTGGCGGGCAAGTTCGGTGACGAGAACCCGGCCCTGATGGGTGAGTTGATCGAGAATGGCGCGGCGACGTTCTTCGTTTAGCACGGGAATATAGCTTGCGGCGAATCATACCGCATCGGACGACGCCGCGAGGCTGGCTTTCTTTTTATAGCGTTTCGTTTCGTTTGTCCACTGGAAACAGCTGTCAGCTCTCAGCCGTCAGCTTTCAGCTGGACTTTCAGATTATCAGCCTCGGAACGAGCGCAAAAAGTCAGAGGGGTTTTATGGGGTTGATTTGGCCGACAGCGGACAGCTGACTGATTTCTCTTCTCGGGATTGCTAGAGTTTCTTGCGAAGAAATTCGAAAGCGAAATAGCCGAGTAGCGCCGCTATCGCGGCGATTTCGAAGTTGGACAGAGTCAGCACATCGCGGAGTGCCCAAGCCCAACCTTTTTTCTGTCCCATCCCAGACCGTTCGAACTCTCCCATCAGGAGATTGGAATAAAACAGGAAAACGATGAATGCCACTTCGACGACAGCTCTCCAGACATTCTTTTTCACGTACAGAAGCTCCTGTTCCATCCAGATTCCAGCGCGGTCCGTGACTGCCACTACAACGCTGCCGGCAGGGCAGCGGGCAGGCTGGCAGTCTGCCGCAGCGGCTCCGCCAGGGAGCGCATAACCTTGCCGAAACCGGCGAAGTCGAGCGACTGCGGACCATCGGAGAGAGCGCGCTCCGGGCAGGGATGAACTTCAATGATCAATCCATCCGCGCCGACAGCAACCGCCGCACGGGATACAGCTGCGATCAAACTTTGCTTGCCGGTGCCGTGCGAAGGATCCGCAATTACGGGCAGGTGCGAAAGATCGCGGGCCAACGCGACCGCCGCGAGGTCGATGGTATTGCGCATCTCAGTTTCAAAGGTCTTAATTCCGCGCTCGCACAAGACAACTTGCTGATTGCCGCCCGAGAGCAGGTACTCGGCGGCAAGCAGCCATTCTTTCACCGTGGCAGACGGCCCACGCTTCAGCAGGATCGGCTTGCTGACCGTGGCGAGACGGCGCAGCAGAGCGAAATTCTGCATGTTGCGCGCACCCACTTGCAGCATGTCCACATGTTCGCAAATTATGTCGATATCTTCGGTGCTCATCACTTCGGTGACCACGGGCAGTCCGGTTTCTTCGCGAGCGGCACGCAGAATTTTCAGCGCCTCGAGGCCGAGGCCCTGAAAATCGTACGGTGAAGTGCGTGGTTTGTACGCACCGCCACGCAGCATCGCGGCTCCGGCTCGTTTTACGGCGTGGGCCGTGTCGAACAACTGCGCGCGCGATTCAACCGAACACGGGCCGGCGATGACGACGACTTCAGGACCACCGATGGCAACGCCATTGATGTTTACGACGGTGCGTTCGGGCCTGACCTGGCGGCTGACCAGTTTGAAGGGTTGAGCGATCGCGACCACGTTGTCCACGCCGGGAGCAACTTGCAGCGCTTCGATCTCGTGCCTGCGTCCGCTACCGACGGCGGCGACAATGGTGCGCTCGGTGCCGCGTGTGACGTGGGGCTGGTAGCCAGCTTCGCGGATTCGTTCAATGACATGATTGATTTCCTGCTCGGTGGCTTTCTCTGACATGTTGACGATCATGGCTGGCTCTCCTTGGTGGACTCGTTGGCGTAAAACAAAAGCCGCGATCTCTCGATCGCGGCTGCGGTGGAAGCTTGTCGTTCAGGTAGCCGTTAGTGGCTTATCCTCACTCCAAGCTGCTCCGCAGCCGCTGCTTCCGTAAACCGGAAGTAAGCGGTATACGCGGCGCCGGGAGTAAATCGTGTCATAGAGAATCTCGGTCTAGCACAAATTCGATGGAACAGAATGGCGCCAGTTATTGGAGAGAGCTGGCAACGCTTGAGAATGCATTATTGGCGTTCGATCCGATCAAGCGGACCGTTCCCACCACCAGAACTAGGATGACCGCCAACATTACTGCGTACTCGGCGATGTCTTGTCCCGCATCTTCCGACCAAAGCTGATGCATCAATTTAGACATTTGATTTCCTCCAGGCCGCTGTCTGTTCCTCGAGAGGGAAGGACATGAGCTGAAACGTGTGCACACATGATGCATGCGGGTGCAGCCTCTTGTCAATCCGGGACGCACGATTTTTCGCGGAAAAATCAGCGCCCTGAAACGCGCGCTGGGGGCGGGTTTTGCCTGGCCTGTGCGGAGTCAGCGGGCAATTGCGGAGGACGCAACTCCTGCGCGGACTGTTGCGCGTATTGCAGGACCTGATTGGGCAGGATGCCAAGATAAAGCGTGGCCAGAATGGTGATCGCGAGCGCGAGGCCGAGTCCAAAAGGAACCGGACCGACTAGGACGGGCTTACGTGATTCCCGCATGTACATCGCGACCACAACGCGGAGATAGTAGTAAGCGCCGATGGCGCTGTTTACCACGCCGATGAGGGTGAGCCAAATCAAGTTCGATTTCACCGCCGCGCTGAAAACGTAGAACTTGGCGAAAAAGCCTCCCGTCATCGGGATGCCGATCAGCGAGAGCAGAAAAATTGTGAGTGTAACTGCCAGCAGTGGAGAGGTACGGCCCAAACCTTCATAGTCTTCGAGGGTCACGTAGCGCTCGCCGGCGTTGGCGAAGTGGCTGACCACCGCGAACGCGCCCACGTTCATGGCGGCGTAGGAAGCGGTGTAAAACATGGCCGCGGAAATTCCGGCAGCGGAGTTGTCCGAGGCGGTCATCGCGAACGCCACCAGAACATATCCGGCATGGGCAATTGAAGAGTAAGCCAGCAGACGCTTAATATTCGTCTGCACGAGCGCGCCTATATTGCCCAGCGTCATGGAGAAAGCCGCCGCCACCCAGATGGGCCAATAGCGGCCAGGGGCATTGATGGTGAATACAACGCGCAGCAGAACGGCGAAAGCTGCCGCTTTGGGTGCGGTCGACATGAAGCCGACGACGGGAGCGGGCGCACCTTCGTAAACGTCGGGCGTCCAGATATGGAATGGCGCAGCAGCCACTTTGAATCCAAGGCCGACGAACATTAGTGCCATAGCCACATAGACGAGCACTTCGACAGGACCGGCTTGCAGCTTCTGGCTGATGAGGGCAATGTTCGTGGATCCCGTGGCGCCGAACATGAGCGCCACGCCATAAAGGAAAAAAGCGGTCGCGAAAGAGCCGAGAAGAAAATACTTGAGCGACGATTCCGCGCTCGAGGCCTCGCTGCGACGGAATCCTGCGAGGATGTAAGTGGAAATTGAAGAGATTTCCAGACCGATAAAAATTAAAACCAGTTCAATGGCCGAGGACATCAGAGCCATGCCGACCGTGCCGAAAAGAACGAGTGCGTAATACTCGCCCGCGCGAATCTTTTGCACCGCCATGTACTCGAACGAACTGAGGATCACGACGGCAGCGATCGCAATGATCAGAAAATGGAAGAATACGCTGAAGGAATCGACCTTCACCATGTTGGAAAATGCGAGGCCGGGAAAATGCGCCATATAGTACGTCGCGAGAAGCGCGGCGACCGCGCCGCCGAGCCCCAGAAAACCCAGCAACTTCTGGCTCTTTTCTTCGTCAACCAGAGGATCGAGAAGCATGACCAAGATGCCGAAGGCGGAGAGAATCAGTTCGGGCAGAACGCGGATATAATCGACGCCTTGCGGAATCGTCTGCGGAACCGACGGAGGGATTGGCAATGTCGTTTGGAGTAAGGCGAGTGCCGTCATTGGCCCACCACCTTGCTGACTACCTGCGTGAACGGAGTGAGCGCGGCCTGCACGGCAGGATCGATGGCGCCCAGCCACAAAATCGGAGCCACGCCCATCGCCAGCGCGGCTGCTGCGCAAGGCCATACGGCCGCCTTCTCGAAGCCGATCATGTCGCCCATGGAATTATTGATGGGATTCGTCACCTTGCCATAGAACACGCGCTGGTACATCCACAGCAGATAGGCCGCGCTCCAGACGATGCCGGTTGCGCCGAGAATTCCGTAGATAGCTTTGTCCTGAAATGCCCCGCTCAGCACCAGGAATTCGCCGATAAAGCCGTTGAGCAATGGAAGTCCGACCGAAGCCAGAACGATGAACAGATACGAGGCTGCGTAAATCGGCGTGATGGAAGCGAGGCCGCCGAATTCCGAAATTTCATAAGTGTGGCGCCGTTCGTGGAGAATGCCGGCCAGCATGAAAAGCCCGCCGGTCGAAACTCCGTGAGCCAGCATGACGAACATGGCGCCATTCAGTCCAGTTTGCGTGAAGCTGAAGATGCCGAGCACCACGAAGCCCAGATGGCTGACGGAAGAGTACGCGATCAGCTTCTTCATGTTGGGCTGCACCATCGCTACCAGTGCGCCATAAATGATCCCGATAAGGGCAAGGATCATGATCCATGAAGCGTTGTGGCGGGCTTGCTCGGGAAACAGGCCGAGGTTGAAGCGCAGCATGCCGTAGGTGCCCATCTTGAGCAGAACGCCGGCCAACAGCACCGATCCCGCGGTCGGGGCTTCGACGTGCGCATCCGGCAGCCAGGTGTGGAATGGGAAGAGCGGAACCTTCACCGCGAATGCCAGGAAAAAACCAAGGAACAACCACTGTGCCGCGGCCGGGAAATTCGGTACTGCGCCGCGCGCAATCTGATCGCGGATCGTGACGAAGTCGAAGCTGCCGGTATGAGCGTACAGCCACAGAATCGCTGCCAGCATGAAAACAGACGCGATCATCGTGTACATGAAGAATTTCACGGCTGCATAGACCTTGCGCTCGTGGCCGAACACGCCGATCAGCAGGGCCATCGGAATCAGCGTGGCTTCCCAGAAGAAATAAAAGAGGAAAAGATCGAGCGAGGTAAAAACACCGATCAGCGCCGTTTCCATGATCAGCAGAAGAATGAAGAATTCCTTTACCCGGTCGTGCACAGATTTCCAGGAGATCAGCACGCACAGTGGAGTGAGGAACGTGGTGAGCACAACGAGCCACACGGAGATACCGTCGATGCCCATGTGGTAGTGAATGTTGGGAGTGGAAATCCAGGGACGATCGATCTCGTACTGAAACCCCGCCTGGGAGCGATGCAGATAGACCGGAAGGTGAAGCGAAAGCACGAAAGTTAGTAAAGAGACGACGAGCGAGAATATTCGAATATCGCGGTCACGACGCGGCAGCAGCACGAGCAGCACCGCGCCTGCGAGCGGCGCGAAAGTCACCAGCGTGAGAATTATCGAATCGAGGCTGGGGCCGTTCATCTGCCCACCTTCATCGTCCGACCGATCATTGTCCTACCCCCATCCAGATCATGAAGGCAATCATTACGGCGGCGCCGGCGGCAACCCAGCCCGCATAGGAGCGCAAATTGCCCGACTGCATGTGGCGAACTTCATCGGAGACGTGCCGCGCACCCTCGGCCGCATTGTTGACCGAGTCGTCGATCACTTTGCGGTCGACGCCCTGCCACAGAATGGCGGTCGATCCGTCGATCAACGGCTTAACGAAGAGCTTGGCGTAAAGTTCGTCAACGTAATATTTATTCAGGACCGCGGCGTAAAAGCCATTGAGCCCGTCGGCGATCTTCTGCGGAAGATACGGTTTGCTCACGTAAAGCACGTAAGCCAGAATCGCGCCCGCCAACGCGAAAAGCACGGAAAAAGCCATCAACAAGAGTTCGGTCCTCCCCGAGCCTTCGGTCATGGCGCGGGGAAATTCATGGCCAAATACCGGATCGAGGAAATGCTCGAAACCATTGCGAATTCCGACCAGACCTCCGACTGTCGATAGGATCGCGAGAATCATCAGCGGCCCGAGCATTACCCAGGGGCTTTCATGCGGCTCGCCATGGCCGTGATCGCCCTGCGCGTGGAAGGCGTGTCCATGTTCATCCACGTGCGCGCCCTGATAATCGCCCCAAAAAGTCATGAACAAGAGACGGAACATGTAGAACGATGTCATGAATGCGGTGATGACACCAATCACCCAGTAAATCGGATTGGACTGATACGCCTTCCAGAGGATTTCGTCTTTGCTCCAGAAGCCCGCAAATGGCGGAATTCCTGCGATGGCCAGCGTCGCGATGCCCATGGTCATGAAGGTCCACGGAATGTAGGAGCGCAGGCCGCCCATCTTGCGCATGTCCTGCTCGCCGGCCACGGCGTGGATCACCGAACCGGCGCCCAGGAATAGCAGGCCCTTGAAGAAGGCGTGCGTCATGAGGTGAAAAATTCCGGCGGAAAATGCGCCCACGCCGCACGCCATGAACATGTAGCCCAGCTGCGAGACGGTGGAGTAAGCGAGAACTTTCTTGATGTCGGTTTGCGCAATGCCGATGGTTGCGGCGAAAAATGCTGTTAGCGTTCCAATGATCGCGACTACCATCAGAGCCATTGGCGCGCGCTCGAAAATCATGTGCGAGCGCGAGACCATATAGACTCCCGCTGTCACCATGGTCGCAGCATGAATCAGCGCAGAAACTGGTGTGGGCCCCTCCATGGCATCGGGAAGCCATACGTAGAGGGGGATCTGCGCGGACTTTCCGCAAGCGCCGACCATCAGCAAAATTCCCATCGCGGTGAGAAAACCAGCGCCGGCAGTCTCCGGTGCCAACGGCTGAACTTTGGCGAATACTTCGGTGAAGGTCAGCGAGCCGAAATGCTGGATGATTAGAAAAATGCCGATAAGAAATCCGAAGTCGCCAATGCGGTTGACGATGAAAGCCTTTTTGCCGGCCGATGCCGCGGAATCTTTGGTGAACCAGAATCCGATCAGTAGATATGACGCGAGGCCCACGCCTTCCCATCCAATGAACATCATCAGATAGTTGTTGGCCAGCACCAGCGTCAACATGAAGAACATGAATAGGTTGAGATAAGTGAAGAAGCGGTAGTAGCCAGGGTCGTCCCACATGTAGCCGACGGAATAAATATGGATAAGAAATCCGACGCCAGTGACGACCAGCAGCATGATCAGCGAAAGCTGATCGAGGTAGAAGGCGAAATCAACCATAAAACTGCCGGAGCGGATCCAGTGCGCGAAGAATTCCTGATACGGAAGAGACTCGGCCGAAACGCGCAGCGCAACCGACAGCGCCCAGGCGAAGGCAGCGCCAGAAAAAAATAGCGCAATCACGCTCACCGCGGTGCGCGACGACTTCTTTCCGAGAAAGCCGTTGATCGCGGCGCCCGCCAGCGGGAGCACGGGGATCAGCCACAGATTGAGAGACGAAGTCATATTTTTAAGGTCATAGCTTGAGCAGGTTCACCTGATCCACATTCAAAGTTTCGCGCGTGCGATAAACGGCGATGATAATCGCCAGGCCGACCGCCGCTTCCGCCGCGGCCACGACCATCACGAAGAAGACGAAAACCTGCCCCGCCAGTGAATGCCAATGCGCCGCGAACGCGACGAACGAAAGATTCACGCCGTTCAGCATCAGTTCAATCGACATGAAGATGGTGATGATGTTGCGCTTGATGAGGAATCCGGTCACGCCGCAGGCGAACAGAATTCCGCTCAGCACGAGGTAATAAGAAAGAGGCACCATCAGTCCTCCACCTTGCCCACCGCCGAAGTCGCCGGTTTGCTGGCCAGCACAACAGCGCCCATGATGGCGATCAGAATCAGGACGGAAGTAATTTCAAAGGGAAGCAGGAAATCGTGAAACAGCAATCCGCCGATGGTGTTGGGATCGCCCGGCAGAGCGCCCGCTGCCACGGCTTCGGTGCCGGAATGCCGCAGAAAGACCCAGGCCAGCAGAACACTGCCCAGCAGCATTCCCGGGACGCCAAATAAAATGGCGACACGGCTGCCCTGGGTACGCTCTTCGACCCCGGCATTCAAGAGCATGATAGTGAAAACGAAGAGCACCATGATGGCGCCGGCGTAAACGATCACCTGCACCGCTGCGACGAACTCCGCACCTAATAGGAGATATTCGCCCGCCAGTGCGGCCATCACAGCAATCAGCGACAACGCGCTATTAATCGGATGTGTCTGCGCCAACAGGTTAATTGCCCCCGCCACGCAAACGGCCCCGAAAGCCAGGAACAGGATTAGGTGAATGCTCATGAATCAGGTCTCAGTTCCCAGTTCTCAGTTCTCAGTAAAGCCCGCCGGAGCGGCCACTCAGTTTGCGGCTTGTGCGCGCTGACTGAGAACCGAGGACCGAGAACTGAGAACTTCTTTACCACGCTACTGCAATCGCAGTTGCGATCAGATTTGCCAGCGACAGCGGAAGCAGAAACTTCCAGCCAAACGCCATCAACTGGTCATAACGGAAGCGCGGCAACGTGCCCCGCACCCAGATATATAAAAAGAGAAATGCGAAAACCTTCGCCGCAAACCAGAATACTGGCAGGACGGTCTGAAGAATCCTGGGGCCGAAAAGCGGGCCGTTCCATCCTCCGAAAAATAACAGCGTAGCCAGCGAGCCCACCGTGATCATGTTGGCGTACTCGGCCATGAAGAACATGGCAAATTTCATCGCGCTGTATTCCGTGTGATAGCCCGCGACCAGTTCGGTCTCGGCCTCAGGGAGATCGAATGGGATGCGGTTCGTTTCCGCGTAGGCGGCCATAAGATAACAGAAGAAGCCGATGAACTGGCCAGTGAAAATATTCCAGCGCGGAATGAATCCCCAGAAGTGTCCCTGCTGCGATTGCACAATTACGCGCAGGCTCAGGCTGCCCGACATGATCAGCACGCCCACCAAGGACAGGCCGAGAGAAATCTCGTAGCTCACCATCTGCGCGCTCGCGCGCAGGCCGCCAAGCAGAGAATACTTATTATTCGACGACCATCCGGCGAGCGCGACACCGTACACGCCGATCGAGGTGACGCCGAGAATCAGGAGCAGGCCCGTGTTCACATCGGTGATTTGCAACGGAATGCTGTAGCCGCCGATGGTGACCGAATTGCCAAACGGAATGACCGCGATGGATGTCAGCGCAAAGATGACGGCGATCAGCGGCGCCGCCAGGAACAACGGCTTGTAGACGTGAGGCGGCGTCAGGTCTTCTTTAAACAAAAACTTGATTCCGTCGGCGGCGGGTTGCAGCAGGCCGAATGGGCCGACCCGCGTGGGGCCCCAGCGATTCTGCATGTGGCCCACCACCTTGCGCTCCAGCCACACGGTGTAGGCCACGGCGGTGAGCAGCACGAACAGCACCAACCCGGACTTGATCACCGACGCAAGTATGTAGAGCCAGATGGGTAACGTCAAGCCTTGCTTCCTCTCTTACTCGTAGCTCTTACTGTCAGTTGGACAACTTGGGCAAAGACAACTTGTACTGGCGATACTAATCCGCAGCGACTTCCGCGGGCTTCACATCGTGACTCTCCATCACGGACTTCAACGTTCGTGAGTAGCGTCCCAGCGTACCCGACGTAAACAATCCGTCGTTGGCGGGAGAAATCGACTCCGGGTGATGTGCCACGCCCGGACCGCTCTTGCTAAACGAAGTGTGCTCGACGTTGCCAGCCAGCAGATTCACACGCGAGATGTCATAGCCGGGAACTAGGCGCTGAATCTCGTCGAAAATCGCCATGGGGTCGAGCGGGCTCAACTTCGGCTCCAGTCCCTGCATCTCAAGCCACACGGCGTGCCGGTCGGCCTCGCCGGACTGCGCTCCGCGGGACTGTCCCATGTCAGCGCGCACGCTGCCGCCGAAGGGAACCAACTTGCGAATGTCGAAGCCCATCGCATCGGCGATGCGGACGGTCATTTCAAAATCGGACTTGGTGCCGGAGATTTCGCCGGCCTTTTTCACGAGTTGCACATCGCCGGAAGTGTTGGTCATGGTGCCGGATTTTTCGTACGCATTGGCGGCGGGCAGCACCACGTCCGCCATGACTGCGGTTTCGGTGAGGAACATATCTTGCACGACCACAAAGCTCTTCGAGAAGGCGAACGGATCAATATTCAGGCGGCCAACGGGATTAGATCCGACGACGTAAAGAGCTTTGATCTGGCCTTTCTTTCCAGCATCGACCATGCCAGGAAGATCGAGCCCAGCGGTTTGCGGGATGGTCCACTCCTGATGGAACGCGCTGTTGCCCGCCGTGGGATGATAGCCAGGAAGCAGATCGGGATACAGTCCCATGTCAGTCGCGCCGCGCGAGTTAGCGTAGTCGGCGAGACAGATGAACTTCGCGCCGGGAATGCTGGAACCAAAGTTGATGAGACTGGCAACATCGTTGCCGCGAATTTCCGATCCGAAGATGATGATGAGATTCTGCTCAGCGCGCAGCTTGTCGCGGAGGCAGATCCACGCGTCTTTATTATTCGATGTGTCGACCAGAGAATCCGCGGCCGTGTCCTCACCAGCCAGGAACGCAGCAACCTTGCCTTCCGATCCTGCTGGAATCTGCGTGAAGCTCGCCGCCTGCCGCCGCAGCTTGATCGATTGCGAATTGATCACGTAAAGCTTCGCGCGGTGCAGACGAACGTTGTTGCGAACCTGCCAGGCCAGCAGTGGATGCTGTTCCGTAGGATCGTTGCCGATCAATAGAATTGCGGGGGCGGTGAATACGTCCGCCATACTGGCAGTCGCATCGACCTTGCCGCGCAGCGCCGCCGAAAGGGCAGGGAAGTCGGCCGTGCGGTGATGATCGACGTTGTTGGTCTTGAGCACGACGCGCGCAAATTTGGAGAGCAAATATGCCTCTTCATTGGTCGTGCGCGTCGAACCGATCACCCCGATCGCCGCGCCGCCGTCTTTGTCGCGCACTTCGGCAAATTTCTTTCCCACCAACTCGAATGCCTCTTCCCATGTAGCGGGAGTCAGCTTGCCATCCCTGCGGATGAGTGGCTGCGCCAGGCGCTCTTCATGATTGGCGAAATCAAACGCATATCGGCCCTTGATGCACAGGAAGTCGCCGTTGGTGCCGCTCTTGTCGCGGTTATCGCCGCGGACGATTTCCATTCCAGTATCAGACCGCCGCACACCCAGCGTAGTCTTGCAGCCGTCGCCGCAGTGGGTGCACACGGTGCCCACGTGCTTCATCTCCCAGGGACGCGTCTTATAGCGATACGCGCCCGAAGTGAGCGCGCCGACCGGGCAAATGTCGATGCACATTCCGCACTCTTCGCACTCCAGATGATCTTCCTTATTCGGAGCGATGAGTGAACCCACGCCGCGGTTCTGCACGCCCAGAGCCCACACGTCCATACCTTCGCCGCAAATCCGCACACAGCGGTAGCAGAGAATGCAGCGCGGCCGGTCGAAGAACACCACCGGACTCCACTGCTGCTCGTCCTTGTGGTTCTTCGCCTCCATGAATTTCGATTCGGCGGCGCCATAGGAAAACGTCATGTCCTGCAGTTCGCACTCGCCACCGGCATCGCACACCGGGCAATCCAGAGGATGGTTGCCAAGTAGCATCTCCAGCATCGACTTGCGCGCCTGCTTGATCTCCTCGCTCTCCGTGGTGACGATCATGCCCTCGCTGATGACCGTGGTACACGCGGTTTGCAGCTTCGGCATTTTCTCGACCTTCACCAGGCACATGCGGCACGCGCCCTGGAGAGAGAGGTTGGGGTAATAACAGAAAGAAGGCACCTCGATGCCCACAGTCTTGCAGGCTTCAATGAGGAGCGTGCCCGCGGGAGCCGTGAGCTTCTTGCCGTCGACAGTGAGATTCACATCTGGCATTGGGTAATTGGGAAATTTAGTAATTGAGTAATTGAAAACTTATCACGCCGACCTTCTTGCTGTTTGTTGCGAGGCGGTGAGTATCGCCGCCAATTCCTTCGCTTCCTTCAATAGTTCTGTCGTCAGTTCCGGCTTGATCATTCCTGATTCAGTTAACAATTCAAGCCAGAGTACAGCTTCATCAGCTTCCTCTGCTACGATGCCGATCCGCGCAACGAATTCCGCCTTCGATCGCGCTCTGCACACGGCTCTGTAGTTCGCCGCCACCGAAGTTCCGCATCGCAAGAGTTGCTTGCCTAAGACCTGCGTATCGGTCTTATACGGCAACGAGCGAAAGAGGCGGATAATCCGAAGAGCGAACGCCTTTGTCCGATCGCGAAGCTCCTCAGGCCGCGAACCCAAACCGTCACCTCAAATTACACAATTACTAAATTTCCCAATTACTCAATTTCTTCAACGCGCTACGCGTGCACGAGTTCCATCGCGCCCGCCTTTTCGTACGGGCACGCCTTGCCGTCCAAGTGATCCTCGAATTCTTTGCGGAACTTTTTTACGAACGCGATGGTCGGCATCGCGGCCGCATCGCCCAGCGGACAAAAAGTTCTGCCCAGCATGTTCTCGGACAGGTATTGCATGTTGTCGATGTCTTTCTTCATGCCGCCGCCGCGATGAAAGCGCGTGAGCGTCTTCTCCAGCCAATCCGTGCCTTCACGGCAGGGTATGCACCATCCGCAGCTTTCATGCTTGTAGAACTTCATAGTGCGCAGCGCGAATTTCACGATGCACTGCTGGTCATCCACTATGACCACCCCGCCCGAACCCAGCATGGACCCGGCCTTCGCCACCGAATCGAAGTCCATGGCGACATCGATCTCGTCGGCGGTAAGGCACGGGCAAGACGATCCGCCAGGCACGACTGCCTTCAGCTTTCGCCCATGGGGAATGCCGCCACCCACTTCATAAATCATTTTCTTTAAGTTATAGCCCATCGGCAGTTCGTAGACGCCGGGCTTGGCGATATTGCCGCTTAGGCAGAACAGGCGCGTGCCGCCATTTTTCGGCGTGCCGAGTTTGGCGAACCAATCGGATCCGCCCAGAATAATGTGCGGCACGTTGGCCAGCGTCTCGGCATTATTAATGACCGTCGGTCCGCCCCAAAGACCGACCACTGCGGGAAAGGGCGGACGGATGCGTGGAATGCCGCGCTTGCCTTCGAGCGATTCCATCAGCGCCGATTCTTCCCCGACTTCGTAAGCGCCCGCGCCGCCGTGCCAATAAATGTCGAGATCGCGGCCGCTGCCAAAAATGTTCTTGCCGACGAATCCCTTCGCGTAAGCATCGCGGATCGCCTTCTGCATGATGATCGAAAGGTATCGATATTCGCCGCGAATGTAGATGTAGCCGCTCTTTGCGCCGACCGCCAGCGCGCCGATCATCACGCCCTCGATCACCGCATGCGGATCGTGTTCAAAGATCAAACGGTCTTTGCAGGTGCCGGGCTCGCTCTCGTCGCCGTTGCAGAGCACATATTTTGGCTTGGCCGATTGCTTAGGAACGAACGACCACTTCATCCCGGTCGAGAATCCAGCGCCACCGCGGCCGCGCAGGCCGGAATTCTTGACCTCATTAATGATGGCATCCGGCTCCATGGCGAGCGCCTTCTGCACGGCCTTGTAGCCGTCCAGTTCAAGATAGCGATCGATATCGGTCGCACCTTGGCCGAAGCGCTTCGAGACCACTTTTACTTCGTCGGGATGGGAGACCAGGGACGCCATTTGGAAATTGTGTAATTTAGTAATTTTGTAATTGAAGAACCTCTACCGCGGGGCTGGTTTTTCAATTACACAATTTCTCAATTACCTAATTGCTCAATTTGTTTACTGCGTTGCCTTCTTCTTGTAGTCGTCCAGAATCCGGTCCATCTTCTCCGCCGTCAGATTCTCATGAAAATCGTAATTCACCTGCGCCGCCGGAGCCCAGCTGCAGGCGCCGATGCACTCCACTTCTTCCAGCGTAAACATACCGTCCGCCGTCGTTTGCTTATGGCCGACGCCTAGCTTCGTCGCGCAGTGATGCAGGATCTCTTCGCCCCCGCGCACCATACAGCTGATATTCGTGCAGACCTGCACGTTGAATTTCCCGCGCGGCTTGGTGGTCAGCATCGAGTAATAGCTGATTACGTTGCGCACTTCGAGTTCAGTCAGATCGAGCCGCGAGGCCAGTTCGGCGATCACCTCGTCGCTCAAATATCCGACTTCGTCCTGCGCGTAAAGCAGCGTAGGGACGAGCGCCGAGCGCTTGGTCGGATAGTGCGGAACCATCTCGGCGAAGCGGCTTTCAAATTCGTCGGAGAATTTCACCGGTCGATTTCTCCCAGCACAATATCAATGCTCCCAATCGCCGCCACCACATCCGCGAGCAGCCTGCCCTCGCATATCTTCGGCAGCGTCTGCAAATTCGCCAAGCACGCCGCGCGCATGTGCACGCGGTAGGGCTTGGCCGTGCCGTCGCTCACAATGTAGTAGCCCATCTCGCCGCGCGGCGATTCGACTGCCTGATACACCTCGCCCGCCGGAACCGCAAATCCTTCGGTGATGATCTTGAAATGGTAGATAAGCGATTCCATCTGCGTCTTCATTTTTTCGCGATCAGGCAATACCACGCCCGGCGCGTCGGCCTTGATCGGCCCTTCCGGCATGCCGTCCAGAGCCTGGCGGACGATGTTGGTCGATTCCCGCAGTTCCTGCACTCGGCACATGTAGCGGGCGAACACGTCGCCGGCTTGCGATACCGGCACTTTGAACTGAAACTTTTCGTAGCTCGAATAAGGCATGTCCCGGCGCAAGTCAAAGTCGACGCCGCTACCACGCAGAGTTGGGCCTGAGGCGCCAAGAGCGATCGCGTCCTCCGCCGTCATCCGCGCGACGCCTTTCGTTCGCATCCCCCAGATTGGATTGCCGGTGAGCAGATTTTCGTATTCGTCAACCTTCTCGGGGAAATATCCCGCGAAGTCGCGCACACGGTCGAAAAATCCAAGCGGCGGCTCCAGCGCAATTCCGCCCACGCGGAAGTACGATGTCATCATGCGCTGTCCGCTGACCATCTCGAATATCTTTAAGATTTCTTCGCGCTCGCGGAAGCAATACAAAAACACCGTCATCGCGCCGATATCCAACGCGTGCGTGCCGAGCCATACGAGATGCGAGTTGATGCGCGTCAATTCATTCAACAGAACCCGCAGCCATTGCGCCTTTGGCGGGATCTCCAGCCCCAGCAATTTCTCCACGGCCAGCACGTAGCACAGATTATTGGTCAACGGGCAAAGGTAGTCGATGCGGTCGGTGAGCGGCACCACCTGCTGATAGAACTTGGCCTCGCAGGTCTTCTCGATTCCGGTATGCAGGAAGCCGATGTCGGGCATCATGCGCACGATGGTCTCGCCATCAATCTCGAGCAGCACGCGCAGCACGCCGTGGGTCGAGGGATGTTGCGGGCCCATGTTCAGGATCATGGTGCGATCCTGGCCGGGCTCCAGCACGGGCGTGGGATTCAGGTGGGCCATTGCGCTTTAGCGATAGCCCTCCACGGGATAATCTTTGCGCAGCGGATGGCCTTCCCAGTCTTCGGGCATCAGAATGCGTCGCAAATAAGGGTGCCCGGTAAAGCGCACGCCAAAGAGATCGAAAACTTCACGTTCGAAATAATTGGCGCCGGGCCAGGTCGAAGTCAGCGACTCGACCGCCGGACTGGCGCTATCGAGTCGAACTTTCAGCCGGATACGCTCCTTATTCGGAATCGACAGCAGGTGATACACGACCTCAAACCGCGGCTCGGCGGGATACCAGTCGACGCAGGTTATGTCTGAGAGAAAATTAAAAGGACAACCTGGGTCATCTTTCAGCACAACGCTCGCCTCGCGGATATAGGCTCGATCAACGAAAATCGTCATTTCATCGCGATCGAACTTCACGCCGGTCACCGCCTCGGCGTTCCAACTCAAAAGTCGAGCGATCGCCGGATGGTTTTTCAGTTGCTCCAGATCGGTGATGGCGGGGGCCAAGGGCATTCAGGAGTCTCCCCGCTTCGGAGAAGTTTCGCCCCAGTCGAGCACACCCTTTTTCCAAATGTAGAAGAAGCCAACCAGGAAAATGCCGATATAGAGCAACATCTCGAACAGCCCGAAATGCCCCTGGCCCTCGGCCTTGAGCTGGCGCAAGCTGATGGCCCACGGGTAAATAAAAACCGCTTCAACATCGAACAGAATGAACAGCATAGCGACCAGGTAGAACTTGACCGAGAAGCGCTGCCGGGAGTCGCCCACCGGGGTCATACCACATTCGTAAGGCGACAGTTTGGCCCGCGTGGGTTTACGCTGGCCAATGAGCCAGGAAAGAGTGACAATCGCAGCCGCAATCCCGCCCGCCATCAGCATATGGATCAAAAAGGGGAGGTAGCGTGCGAAGTAATTGTCGGGCATAGGACGAGGTATATATAATTCGCGCCAAGCGTTACCTTAAACATTCTAGGTTATGGGCTGACACTCAGAGTGTCAAGCGATGGAGAGAGAATTGAGAAATTGTGTAATCGGGTAATTGGGAAATCGAAAAAAGAGCGGCAACGGAGACGGCGCTGTTCCTGTTCCTGAATTTTTTTCGATTAACAATTACTCAATTGCTCAATTCCCCAATTACAAAATTCCTATGATTTTCGGCTTCAATACCGACGTGAAGCACGGCGACACCATCTATCACGTGCAGAGCGAGGCGCGTGAAAACGAACTCCTGCTGCAAACGCAGGTCTTCGTCCGCGGGCGCTGCGTGGGCAAGAAGGCAACTTCTTACAACAAAACCAGCGAAGGGCAAATCGGCGACGCCCAAAAAGAGCAGATGCTGCGCGAGCAGCACCGATTAGTTCTCGACGCAATCCGCGAAGGCAAGCTGGACGCTGTTCTCGACCGTCCCGAACCGGAAGTGCTGGCCGCCGTCAAAGAATTGGACGTGCACTGGACCAACGCCGAGTCGATCCACTCCGATCGCAATCTGACCATGCGACTGCGCGTTACCGATGGGGGGGCGGCGGCGCCCAGCGCGCGCCTCACATTCCGCTTTGCCCGGCCCGGCGCGGCTCCGTTCTATACCCAGGCCGTCGCCGACAACGGCGGCGCGGCCGAGATCAAGATTGAAGCGGCCGAAGCCGACTTGCCGGATTCGTCGCTGCTGGTTCAAGCCAATTTTGAAGGCCGCACCGCCACGAGGAAATTCGTTCTGCGCAAAGCAGAGTAGGCCTGCATATCTACTTCGCCAGGTCAAACGCTCTGATGTGAAACTTTGCGGGCTCGAAAATCGCGTTTGACACTTCGGGGGCCGAGGAACATAATTTTTTGTCCTCTCTTTCCTCCCCAGTCAGCGCTTGAGCGGATTTCCTCCCCAGAAGGCCATTGCATGCGATGCCCCAGAATAATTTCAGCACTGCCGGCGGCTGTGTGTTCCTCTTTCGTTTCGGCCACGCCCCGCAGGCGGATGGGAGATCCGCGCGCGACTATCGTCAAGGCACAAGTTCTTAAGTCCTGGATGCTTGTGCCGATTCTCGGTGCATTGGTTTCCGTCCTGTCGTGTAGTGGAGGCTCCGCCGGCAACACTACGATCATTCCCCCCACATACACGATCGGAGGTACGATCTCGGGGCTGGCGGGTACGGGACTGGTGCTACAGAACAATGCCGGCAATAACCTCACCGTAATCGCGGACGAGACGTCGTTTACGTTCACCATCTCCGTGGCCAGTAGCGGCGCGTACGATGTTACGGTCCTCACGCAGCCGTCCAATCCCGCGCAGAACTGCGTGGTCACGGATGGCAGTGGTGCCGCGAAGGCGAATGTGAACAATGTTGTGGTTGCCTGCAGCACGACCAGTTCCAACATTGGCGGTACGGTCTCGGGTCTGGCCGGTACAGGACTAGTGCTCCAGGATAACGGCGGAGACAACCTCGCGATCACCACAAACGGATCCTTTCAGTTTGGCACGGCGATCTCTGACGGCAGTGCGTACAGTGTCACTGTTCTTACTGAACCCTTGAATCCAGCACAGACCTGTGACGTTACAGCCGGCAGCGGAATGGCCAATGCAAATGTCACGAATATTCAGGTCGACTGCGTTTATAGCTCTGCCAGCAGCAATGAGTGGACTTGGGAGGGCGGCCCTGACATCACCTATCAGCAAGGAGTCTACGGAACTCAGGGAGTTGGGGCTCCAGGCAACGTGCCCAGCGCGCGGTACTGGAGCGTCAATTGGATCGACACCGCCGGGGATTTCTGGCTCTTCGGCGGATATGAAAACACGGAGGGGCAACAAGCTCGCTCCGGCGATATGAACGATCTCTGGAAGTACAACGCGGGCGAATGGACGTGGATGAGCGGTTCGACTATTCCCGATCAAGTCGGAACGTATGGAACTCAGGGAACTTCTGCACCGGACAATGTTCCAGGAGCGCGACACTCGGCCGTCAGTTGGACCGATGCAGTCGGGAATTTCTGGCTTTTCGGGGGATACGGCTACGACTCAGTGGGGACCTACGGCCCTCTTGATGATCTGTGGAAGTATAGCGCCGGGCAATGGACATGGATGAGCGGTTCGAATGTGGCCAACCAATCAGGCACTTACGGAACTTTGGGCACGGCGGCGCCCAGCAATATGCCGGGAGCGCGGGCTTATGCTGTTAGTTTCGTTGACCCCGCCGGGGATATGTGGCTTTTCGGGGGATACGGCTACGACTCGGTGGGCACCTATGCGTATCTTAACGATCTGTGGAAGTACAGCGCGGGCCAATGGACCTGGGTGAGCGGGTCGAACCTTGCGGATCAATTCGGGGTGTACGGGACCTTGGGGATCTCAGCGTCAGGTAACGTTCCCGGATCGAGATACACGGCAGTCGGTTGGAGCGACGCCTCCGGAAATTTGTGGTTGTTCGGCGGAGCTGGTTTCGCCTCATCGGGAGCAGGAGGAGGAGGAGGACTTCTCAACGATCTCTGGAGGTACCGCGCAGGGGAGTGGACCTGGATAAGCGGCTCGAACGAGTTCAATCAGGCGGGTACTTATGGAACTCAAGGCACGCCCGGAGCCGGCAATACCCCTGGATCACGTCAATGGCCGATTACGTGGAGCGATGCGGCAGGCAACTTATGGCTGTTTGGCGGGTCCGGCCTCGACTTCGATGGGACGAACGCCCCATTGAACGATCTGTGGAGATATAGCGCGGGCGAATGGACTTGGATAGGAGGGTCGAAGCTTGCGAACCAAGCGGGAACCTACGGCACTTTAGGCGTCGCTTCTCCCGGCAACATCGCAGGATCGCGCGGCGGCGCGGCGGCTTGGATTGACGCTTCGGGAAATTTTTGGCTGTTTGGCGGGAATAGCAAGGGGGGAGATTTTAACGATCTGTGGAGGTACGAGCCTTAAGTGACGGGCCGTCTGATTGGCCGAATACCAAATCGTTTGCAGTTCTGGCTGGAGTTCGGCGTACTGATACACTGCCTTCGATGAAACTTCAAATCAATGGCGAAGAGCGTGATTTCACCGGCTCGCCCGCTCCGTCTACACTCACGGCTCTGCTGGAAATCCTCGGCATGAAGTCCGACCGTGTCGCCGTCGAACTCAACCGCGACATCGTGCCGCGCGACCGCTGGGCGCAGACTCCACTGCGCGACGGCGACCGCCTGGAAATTGTCCATTTCGTCGGCGGTGGTCTGGAACTCTGACGTTGCCGGGAGCGGACGAGGCGTCCGCCCCTGTACTGCCCCGGAACTCTCCTAGTCACTCTTTTTTCACAGACTCTTTGCTTGACTCTTATCAAGCTGCGCCTAGAATGTTTGAAACATTCAGGCTTGCTTCTGTTTCAAACAGATTTGAGGATTCATGCAAGACACATTTACATCGCACGACGTGGTAGCTCTAACCGGCATCACGGCTCGCCAGTTGCAGTGGTGGGACGAGCGCGGCGTGGTCAAACCGCAACGGGAAGGGCATCGCCGGCTGTACTCGATGGATCAGTTGACGGAGATGGCCGTGATCTCCGAGTTGCGCCGCAAGGGATTCTCTCTGCAAGGGGTACGAAAGGTCATGCGGTTTCTCAAGCGCGAACTGGGCAAAGGACTCGCCGAAATCGTCAGCCGCAATTCTGATTGCCATCTGCTGACTGACGGAAAGCATCTTTATCTGGAGACTTCGGAGCGGCAGATTGTGGATATCCTGAAAAATTCCGACCAACCCATTTTGGGCATTTGCCTGAGTGACGCGGTGCGCCAGGTGCGGGCGGGGGTCATCTCCGGGAAGGCGAATACTTCGGTAACTTCGCTGGAGCATCGCCGGCGTGCTAAAAAAGTTTCGTAGGTTAACGTTTGTTTATCGCAGCGCGAATGTAGACGATTCAAGAAACAGCATCAGGACTCGGCAGGACTGGCACACTAGGGAGGAAGACATGGTCGGTGAACTGGACCTTCTCAATGAGTGGATTCCCGAACAGATGCAGCCGGGTACCGTCTTCGTGCTGGAAAATGCCGGACAGATCGGCGAAAAGGAAGATCCCTATTGGGCTGTCCTTGCCTGCCCGTCCTGCGGCATGCTAGGCCTGATCACCCGCAAACAGATCAACGGCTTCCTGCCCGTGATCTGCGGCTCCGACAACTGTTCCGCGCAATTCTTCATCCGCGATGCAGAAGTCGTGGTGCGGAAACCGTTCTAATTTTCGGGCCGCGCTCTGCGGCCCTTGATCGCAACGGGACAAGTTGCGCCTCCAGCGTAGTGGGCTATCGGCCGATTGTCTTGCTGCCTTGCAACTCCACCGGAACCTGCTCCACAATTTCAATCCCGAATCCTTCCAGCGCCGCCACTCTCTTCGGACGATTCGTCAGCAGCCGAATTCTGTGCAGGTTCAGATCCGAAAGAATCTGCGCCCCGATGCCGACTTCACGCTGCGTCTGTCTTTCACTGTCCAGCAGCGAAGGCAGCTTGCGGCCATGATGAAAGCTGAGCGCGGTGCGGTCGCCGACGCGCTCCACCGAGAATCCTTTCGAAGTCTGGTGCAGATAGATCAACGCGCCGCAGCCTTCGTGGGAAATTCGCCGCAAAGCGCCCTCCAGCGTGGCGTGGCATTCGCAGCCCGTCGCACCAAAGACGTCGCCCATCAGGCAATGCGCATGCATGCGCACCAGCACAGGCTCTTTGCTATTCGCAATGTCTCCGCGAACTAAAGCCACGTGCGACTCGCCGCCGTCCACTTCGCTTTCATAAGCGATCAGGCGGAATTCGCCGAAGCGCGTATCGACCAGAGCCTCGCCCACGCGATGCACATAACGCTCGTGCGCCATCCGGTGACGGATCAGTTCCGCAACGGTCAGCATCTTCATCCCGTGTTCGCGGCAGAACTCGATCAGGTCTGGCACGCGCGCCATGCTGCCATCGTCTTTCATGATTTCGCAGATGATTCCCGCCGGGACCATGCCTGCGAGTCGCGCCAGGTCAACCGAGGCTTCGGTCTGTCCAGCTCGTACCAGCACTCCGCCCTTGCGCGCTCGCAGCGGGAACATGTGGCCGGGCCGCGCCAGATCGGAAGGTTTCGTCGCCGGATCAATCGCTACCTGAATCGTGCGGGCGCGATCGTGAGCGGAAATTCCTGTAGTCACTCCGGTCCGCGCGTCGATCGCCTCGCAAAACGCGGTGCCAAACTGCGAAGTGTTTTCCGACGTCATGGGCCCGATGTTCAGGTGCTCCAGCCGTTCCTCGGTCATGGCCAGGCAAACCAGGCCGCGGCCATATTTCGCCATGAAGTTGATGGCTTCCGGCGTAACTTTCTCGGCTGCCAGGGTGAGGTCGCCTTCGTTCTCGCGATCTTCATCGTCGACCACAACGATCATGCGGCCGGCGCGGATTTCCTCAATCGCATCCGGAACACTCGTGAATGGAACTTGAGGGCTCATCCTGAAGCCATTGTAACAAAATAGGTTACAAGCTTCTAGTTGGCATCACGCAGGGGTGGTCGTCGTCCCAAGCGATTTTTCAGGCGAAGCCAAGAGCCGCCCGTCACCGGCGTCGAACGAATCTCCGCGCGCGTCGGGCTGCGCCTCCGGTGATGGCTCGCGGCTAATGCAATGCGGAGCGCTTGCCGATATCACGCCCAGAGGAAAGGCTCTGACATGGGTTGGTTTCGAAATCTGAATATTGGCAAGAAACTGGCGGTCGCGTTCGGAAGTTTCGGGCTTCTGATGGTCGGCCTAGGCATCTTCGATCTGTGGGAATTGTCAAGAGTGAATGGCACCACAGTACAGGTGGTTTCCCGCCAAATGCCCTCGGTCACATTCCTGGGTGCGATCAAGTACAACGCTTCCGCCACGCGACGTTCCGAATTAAGCCATTTGCTCGCCTATGAGCACAAAGAAAAGTGGGACCCGCCCCTGAAGCAAGCCCTGATCGACCTGGAAGAGAATGAAAAGCAGTATGAAACACTCATGACCTCCGATGAACAGCGCACCCTCGACCAGGAGTTTCGCACCGCCTGGGCAAAATATCTGGCCGTGCACGAACAGGTCGTGGCACTGGCCCATGAGAATGAGTATCAGGCGAATCTGCTGGCGCAATCCGCGGGGAGCGATGCCTTCGATGCCGCCATGAAGATTCTGCGAGATGAAGTCGAACTGGATGACAAGGCCGCCTCAGCCTTCGCTCAAAAAAGCGACGAAGTGTATTCGTCTGCCCGGTATCTCGTGATCGCCTTCCTGGTTTGCGTGGTCATCATCGGCTTTGCCATGGCCACCACCATCGGGCGCATGCAGTCGGTAGCCTCGGGCAGAATGCTGGCTCTCATGCAGGAGATTGCGGCGAAGAATTTGGAGATCGATGACGTCGAGGTCGATTCCGATGACGAGATGGGCCGCACCTGCCTGGCCATGAACACCATGAAAAACGGCCTCGGCGAAGTTATTCAGTTGATTGCCGACACGGCCATGCGCGTGGCTGGCGCCAGCGATGAACTCTCTGCCGCCCGCGAGCAGATTACCAAGAATTCGGAAGAGACTTCGGCCCAGGCGAATATCGTTTCCGAGGCCGTGGCCCGCGCCAGCCAGAACCTTCAAACCGTTCTCACTGGCGCTGAAGAGATGGCGATCAGTATCCAGGACATCGCGACCCATGCGCATCTCGCGGCTGGCGCCGCCAACGGTGCGGTGCAGTCTGCGCAGGTCGCCAGCACCGCGGTCGCGAAGCTGGGAAATTCCAGCGTCGAGATCGGCGAGGTCATCAAAGTGATCAGCACCATCGCGCAGCAAACTAATCTTCTCGCCCTGAACGCCACCATTGAGGCTGCTCGCGCCGGTGAGGCCGGAAAAGGTTTCGCGGTGGTCGCCAACGAGGTCAAAGAACTGGCCAAACAGACCGCTACCTCCACCGGAGACATCAGCCGTAAAATTGCCGCCATTCAGGCCGATACCAAGGGCGCAGTCGAGGCCATCGGAACCATCGCCGGCGTCATCCACCAGATCAACGATATTTCGGGAACCATTGCCGCGGCCGTCGAGCAGCAGAGCGCCACGACGAACGAGATGAAGCGCAACGTCGCCGAAGCAGCTTCGGGAGCCAGCGAGATCTCCTCCAGCATCGCCGGAGTGGCGCGCGTGGCCGATGGGACTTCCTTCCGCGCCCAGGAGTCGCAAAAATCCGCTCTGGAGTTAGCTGAGGTCGCGAAACTGTTGAGCAGTCTCATGGCCCAGTTCAAGATCAAACGCCGTGATTTGCGCGTAGAGATGGCTCTGCCGGTTCTGCTGATCACTACCGACCATAGGGGTCGCCGGGTCGACCAGAAGGCAACTACCATCGATGTCAGCCGCTATGGCGCGCTTTTGAGGGCTTCTGCCGGATCGATTCGCAGGGGAACGACAGTCTCCCTCTCCCGCTTGAACCGCAAAGAGGACTTTCGCGTAGCCTGGCTGGGATTGAAGGGTTCGCCCGAAGAAGGTCAGATCGGACTGTCCGCCCTCGATCCCCCCACGTCATTTTGGGATGACGTTCTCATCTCCCGCGAACGATCGGCCGAGCAACCCATGACCATGGCCACCCACGCGGGCTAGATTTTCGTAGCGCCGCCGTCCCGGCGGCTGTCGCGGGGGCGTCCCGCCCGCGCGTCCTTCGTCTCTTAAATTCACCCTATTTTTTCCGATGCTATCCCGCCAGTTCCTGCTCCGCCCCACGAAATAACGCGCGCAGCGCCCGAATCACAATCCGCGCCAGCAGCACGATAATAACGACAAAAATCGCGGCCAGCACTCCCGCCGCATAAGGATGTTTCGTCGCCAGCCAGGTTAGCCCGATCGCCAGAAGGTCTTCGCCCAAGCTCAGAGCAATGTTCGAAAACGGCTCGGGAGATGGCGTCACCGCCGCCCGCGCTGCTGTCTTGCCTCCGTGAGCAATCAGAGCCGCTGCCGCTCCCAGTAACGTCGCCAGCAATTGATGCTCCGGCGTAAGCTGGCTCGTCGCGTTGTAGGCCAGCAGTCCCGCAACCGGCACGCGGATGAAAGTGTGCAGCGCGTTCCAGATCAGGTCGAACGCAGGGATTTTATCGGCGAAGAATTCGATCGCGAAAAGCACAATGCTGACGGCAATCACTGGCCATGAATCCAGCAATTGCAGACCTGGGGGCAGCGGCAGATGCCCGAAATGCGCCAGCAGTCCAAGCACGGCCACAGTCGCGTACAGATTCAGCCCTGCGGCAAATCCAATCGCCGTCAGAAGCGCCAGCAGTTCACCGGAAGGAATTCTCAGGACGTCCAGCATGGTGTCGGTCGTCGGTCTTCGGTCGTCAGTCTTCGGCTTTCAGTCTCAGATTCTCGGATGGAGCTTCGGAACGCGTAGGCTGAGAACCGCTTACTACTTTCCCTTCAGATCGCAGCTTACGCCTTTAGCTGACGTAGAGTCTCTCTGCCCAACGCCTAACCTCGAAGGCCGACGACCGAGGACCGACGACCCAAGGCCTCGCCCAAAACAAAAGGCCGCTCCGTAGAGCGACCCAAAATTTCCTTTCTACTCGCTGTTACAGCGTGGACTCAATCTCAAAGCCCCAGGCTTCCAGAAGAGGCTCGGGAATATACTTCGAGTTCTTATTCCGGCGCGCCCATTCGCGCAGCCGCGTCGACCGCAGATACTGGTCCGGGGAGAGCTTGTATTCACGTACAACCTGTTCAAATTCAGTGATGGTGGGGGTAATCGGCCCGATCGGCTCAGGCTTGCCCCAGTTCGGATTTCCGCGTCGCTTGGCCATGAACAATGCCTTTCCACTTAGGGGGATAAGAACCAAAACTGCTTTAACTGTACTTCTCTAACTATATGATTCTCCGCGCTGTCCTCAGGATTCAGCAACCGGATGCGGCGGTTTGCAATGGGGATCTGCAACTAATATCCAGCCCCAATCCAAACCTGGAAAAAACACCTAGGCCCTGAACTAATCCGGACGCAAAGCTAATCGGAGACTCAACATCTTACAGTCAATTTTCTTTCAAAGTCAACGAAAATCTCCTCCAAAGGTTGTCATCAGATCCCGCATAAACACATGCAAATGCACAGTTTAAGACGGGTCTACGTATGATCGTCGAGCATCTTGCTGAGTTAAGTCTTACTCATGAACGTGCAACCCGCCCAAATTTGCCTTTTTTTTTGCATCCTGATTCCGCCGCGCATCTTGCCCGCAGATTACGCCCGTAACCCATTGCCTCCGCAGATACATTGCTCACACCCGCCGACAGACTTACAGTGGGAGCCAGGGGAGTCTGAAGCGCATTGCCAGGAGTGGTTGGCCCCGACTTGAAAACGTCGACTCGCATTCGGGTTCCAGGAGTTGGCCGGGCATGAATCTGAAATCGTTGCTGCTGTGTTCGGACGAAAAAATTGTACGCGTCCTGCGGCGAGTGCTGGGCGATCTAGAGATCGAAGTGGATCTCTGTGCCGACGCCGACAGCGCCCTGCGCAAGCTCACCCGCCAGCGCTTCGAAGCAATTATCGTCGACATTACCGACAACGGAGCCTGCGATGTTCTGCGCAGCGCCCGCATCGCTCCCTGTAACAAGCAAGCGGTCGCCGTCGCCATCGTGGAGCCGGTCATCGGACTGAAGGCTGTTTTTGAAACTGGAGCGCATTTCGTGCTCTACAAGCCCGTTTCCAGCGAACGCGCTAAATCGAGTTTTCGGGCTGCCCGGGCTCTCATGAAGAGTGAGCGCCGGCGCAACGCGCGGGTTTCGGTGCAAATTCCTGTAGTTCTGCGCAGCCCCGAGTTGGGCAGCAACATGAAGGTGACAACCGTCGACTTGAGCGAGGGAGGCGTCGCAGTCGACATACCCAGGCGGCGTCGTCCCACCGGCCGCTGGCAGATCGCCTTCACCCTGCCTGGAACCTCCGCCACTCTTGAAATTCCGGCAGAGTTTGCCTGGGAGGGAGCGGAGGCGCAAGCCGGCCTTCGTTTCCACGACATCTCGCCCGAAGCCACTCGCCAGCTCCAGGAATGGCTCAAACAAAATTCTCCCGACGCTGAACAGGATGACCCTCCGATCCGCTGCCAGCTCACCGACCTCAGTCTCGGCGGATGTTATCTCGATATCTCATCGCCCTTTCCCGCGTCGACTCGCGTTACTCTGTCGATGCGGGCTGGCACCGCCGAAGTCCGCGCCCAGGGCGTAGTGCGCATCATGCATCCCGAGAAAGGCATGGGCGTGGAGTTCATTCAAACTACTCCGGAGCATCGCGCGGCGGTCGAAAAATTCTTGGCCGTGCTCACCGGGAATCGCACGCTGATGCCCGAGCTCTGGGTAGAGCCGCAAGGGCTTGAGCCGAAGCCCAGCACGACCCCACCCCCCGCCGATCCGGATGATCCGCTGCTGCAATTGTTCTACGGCGATGCCCTGACCGCCGACCAATTCCACGACGCCCTGCACAAACAACGCGCCACCCCACCTGCCAGCCCGGACAGCGCCTCCGCCGCCCACGCATAAATCGCCAGTCGAATTCGTCCTCACAACCGCATAGGGCCACCTGGCGTATTTCTATGACACAATGTGAATCCGTGCAAAAGAGCGAAGGTAACTCATTGCTCAAGGAGGAACTTTATGATCGACGGAATTGGCGGTGTTTTTCTTTTTTCCAACGATGCCAAGCGATTGGCTGCCTGGTATCGCGATTCTCTCGGAATAATTCCGGAGGGCGAAGACACGGAGTGCAATTCAATCTTTGCGACCTTTGACTCCAGGGATTTGGAAAACCCGGAGATCAAGAGAACGACTGCGTGGGCAATTATGCCCACCGATCAGGACATCAAGGATAAGCCGCGGACCGGCCAGATTAATTATCGCGTGAAGAACATGGCCGACATCCTCAGCCATCTCAAAAGCAAGGGCGTGGCCATCGAAAAGACCGCGGAATATCCCGACTACGGAAACTTTGCGTGGCTTAAAGATCCAGACGGCAATAAGATCGAGCTTTGGGAACCATCCAGGAGCGAATAGAAATGAGCGAATAGAAATCCCTGATTTGTGAAGGCTAGTGGATGAGCTGGTCGTTCCCTGAATGCTGGATTGGGTTATGGCGTCTCGAACCGTCAGACATCGGTAGTTTCTACAATTTCGCCAGAATCCACAAGACGCTGAGGATCACTCCGAGCATGGCGGCTGGCTTGAGCGATCATGTTTGGAGTCTGGAAGAAATCGCGTTGATGGCGGACAACTACATGCCCCGCCCGCCAAGCGTGGACCTTACAAATCGCGGGCTAATAACGCATAAAGACCCATCTTTACAGAACTATTACGTACGCTAGAGTACAAAATGGCATACTCTCGTGTAGTCAACCACACATCTCTCCGCCGTGCCCACTTGGGCGTCGGTCTCTTGTGAAACCTGATTGGTTCGCCGGGGGGCCGTTATGTCTTCAGAGTCTACGCACATCTGCATCGTTTGCCACGAACCGATAGACCTTAGAGCAAGTAAGATCACTCACGACGGCAAACCCATTCACGAGGATTGCTATTTGTCTATCATGGCCGGACGAGCGGCCAACACATCTCCGAAACCCCGTCCTCAAGTTTAAGAATTGAAAACAATTTTAAACTGAGGCACTACCCGGCATTCGTTTCGCTTGACGGTGCGATGCAGTCGCCGGGCGGAACGACGGAGGATCCTACCGGCGGGTTCAACCACGGCGGATGGCTGCCGCCCGTTGGCGACGAAGTTATCGGCAAGACGATCGGCGACCTGTTCAGTCGTTCCTTCGACCTGCTGCTGGGGCAGCGGACCTACGACATCTTCGCCGCCAAGTGAAGCGGAAATCGCACGTCAAAAGGCGATGGCCGATGGCACTTGGTGAGCCTCACACCGCTCGCCTCGCGATTCCGCCGCACACCGAGTCATCCCGAAGGCCCGCGTTTTCACCAGCGGGCCGAGGGATCTCCCACAGCACAATGCCGATGAGCAAGCCCCGCTCGTCGAAGAGGCGGGGTACGTCCCGTCTCTGGTTTCCCTGGTTTTTCACGGTTTCGGTTTTCCGGTTTCGGTTTAGTGGCACTGGGCCGTGAATGAACTGCCTGGGATCGCGCCGGTAACGTAGCCGGCGTCGTTGATGCCGTTCAAAGTTGTCGCCTCACCATTCGGTCCCAAAACATCCTCGAACGTGCCGTTCACGAAAAGGAAGCCGCCAGTTGCGCCGGTGGTGGTGTTGGTCCACGAGCCGGCGATGACTCCGGCGGAGTTGACGTCATTCAAGAAAGTGCGGTCGGCCCCAGGATAGTCAAGCGTCTTATAAGCGCCGGATACGGTGAGCACGAATCCGCGATCGGGATAGGGAGGCTGGGACTGGTCAGGCACATAGTATCCCACGACAAGCCCGGTATCGCTGATCGCGCCGGGGGTCGTCTGCATGGCTCCGGGAGCGGAGATGATGAGAGTCGAGCCATTCGCCCAGCTTTCGAATCCATCATACGGCTGGCTGAAGTCGCCGCCCCAATAACCGATGATCGTGTTCTGTTTGTTAATGCCCGTGAGAATGGTCTCGCCTCCGCCGGGATAATCCCAGGTTGCAAAGCTGGATCCTGAAAAAAGCAGGCCGTGAGCGGACTGGTTCGCATCGCGGTACCATCCCACGGTCACGCCACCGGCGTTGATCTTGTTGAAGTATGTCCAATCGGTGGGCGGAGCGGCGTGTGGGTCAACATACTTCCGGGTTTCACCATCGGAGTAGCGGATGTAACCGGCAATGCTGCCATCGCTCTGCTGGCCTGAGCCGACAACCGTATTCGAAACGTTAATTCCCGAAGGCGTGAAGGTAGTGAAGAACTGCCAGTCCGTGCAGGTGGCCGTGGTAGTGGTTTGAGCAAGACAAAAAATCGACGAGAATACCAGGAAGAACAGGAAGACAATGATCAGGCAGACGTTGGTACGGCGCATCAGCACCTCCGAGGCG
This sequence comes from Candidatus Sulfotelmatobacter sp., assembly GCA_036500765.1. NCBI lineage: Bacteria > Pseudomonadati > Acidobacteriota > Terriglobia > Terriglobales > Candidatus Korobacteraceae > Candidatus Sulfotelmatobacter > Candidatus Sulfotelmatobacter sp. Next base: position 1,158,818 of record DASYBM010000004.1, on the reverse strand, counting down.
ATAAAGATGCTGCCGTGAGGTGATTCGGTTGCTGTCCCAAATCGCTAAAGAGCAAGTCGGTTGATAATTGCCATCAGGCGATCCACGGTGAACCGGCCCAGGTCGGCATCGCGGATGCGGGAAAAATCGAGTTGTAACCAAATAAGGGCTCGAGAATCAGATAACCGCTTGCCGATTTCCCTGGCTTAAGCCGAGGCGCCTCGGCAAACCATTCAACAGACAGGCTGCATCAGTCTACGTACCCTTTTGAGCCGGAAACAATTCTCAAGTGAGACAAAAAGATCGCAGTACGAGTTCCGTAGACCGAAATGAAAGGGCGGATGCTATGAAGTTGAAATTCGCGTGGAATTCTATCAAGCGCGGTCGCGCCAGTTTGGTCTTGGCCCTGGCGCTGACCGCAATGCTCACGGCGACCCCGGCAGCCCAGGCGCAAACCTTCACAGTAATTCACACCTTCACCGGTGGAAACGACGGAATCGATCCCTTGGACGCCTTGCTGCTGGCGCCGGACGGCATTTACGGCAACACCTACGACGGGGGCGGCAACTCTTCCATCGGTACGGTATTCAGGATAGACAAAATGGGTGAGTATACCGTGCTGTATAGATTCCCTGGATGTTGTGACGTTTATCCCAGAGGCGCAGACCCAATCGGAGGACTGATCCGGGATGCAGCCGGAAACCTCTACGGCACCACCTATCTCGGCGGCGCTTACCGGCAAGGCTCCATATTCAAACTGGATAAGACCGGCAGAGAGACGGTCCTGCACAGTTTCGGCGGCGCGGACGGGTCCGGTCCTTGGGCGACCATGATAATGGACTCTGCCGGCAATCTCTATGGCAGCACCGCATACGGAGGCGACATCACAAACTGCGACATTCCGGTTGGTTGCGGAACCGTTTTCAAACTGGACCCTGCTGGTAACCTGACGACCCTCTATGCTTTCCAGGGAACTTTTGACGGAACCATGCCAATCGGCAACCTGGTACGGGATGCGCAAGGCAATCTTTACGGCACTGCGGGCCAGGGGGGCAGTTCCTCCTGCGTAGGAACCGGTTGCGGGACGCTGTTCAAACTGGATATGAGCGGGGCCATAACTATATTGCACGTTTTCGTTAACTCCGATGCCTACGGGTGTTTTCCTTTTGGCGGTTTAATCGGGGACCGGGCTGGGAACCTTTATGGAACCGCCAATGCTTGCGCTGCGGGAGACAACGGAACCATCTTTAGGCTCGACCCGCAGGGCGTAATAACTGTACTTTACAACTTCAAGGGTGGCAGGGATGGGAGGGATTCAGCCGCGCCATTGCTCCGGGACGCGGCCGGCAACTTATACGGAACCACCGAATTCGGGGGCGATCTCTCCTGCAACTTGTTGGGTGAACAACTCGGGTGCGGAACGGTTTTCAAGCTCGATACGACGGGCCAGGAAACGGTGTTGTACAGATTTACAGGGAAGAAAGATGGCGGCTTCCCCACGGCCGGTTTGGTCATGGATGCAGCGGGCAAACTTTACGGCACCGCCCCGGACGCCGGTGATTTCGGCTGTGAACAGTTTATTGGTTGCGGCGTAGTCTTCGCGGTCACGCCATAGCCGGCTCACGACCTGCAAATCGACAGGCTTCGATCGCCCCGCGAACAACGTGGGTCCATGGCCCATCAGCCTGGGTTGCCGGTGCCCATCCGTTCGTCTCTTTGCTTTCTTAGTCTTAGCTGTCATCACATGATCGTATATCCTCCCCCGTCATGACGTTATGTTCCCGCAGGAACATTGTGGCCGGGTCACCGGCTCATGCCGCATTGCTACCGCCCACTGTTCCGGGCAATCCTGTCCTATGATAGAAAGGCAGTCAGACAGCCGCGCGCGGGCGTGGCGGAATGGCATACGCAGCGGACTTAAGGAAAACTTGAGTGCTCGCCGGGAAATCGGCGATGCAGAACTGCTCAAATTCGGGGGAACCTTCACTGGCAATCCCGAGCCAAGCCCGGAGAGAAATCAACCGGGAAGGTGTAGAGACTAGACGGGCAGCACCTAAGCTCCGGAATTTCCGGAGGAGGGTGAAGGGATAGTCCAGACCGCAAACTTGACGTGAGCCTGAAAAAGCTCCACGTCCGGGCGGCGAAAGCCGTAGACGGCATGAAAATCCGCAGGGCTTAAACGGCCCATGAGGGTTCAAGTCCCTCCGCCCGCACCACGCTTTTATTCCCCCTCGGCACCCTTTCACCAAAGTCCCCGATCCACGCGTAAGAACCGGAGGATTCGTAGACTCAAGTGGCCTTTACGGCCCTTCTGCTTGCCAGCGCGAACGGCGCTAAAATAATTTCGCGCATTTTGGTTCTCCCTATGCTGCCGTTCTTCTTATATTTCGTTACCGGCCTGGTGACCGGGATTCACGTTTACCTGCTCCTCGCCTTCACTGTGTATGGAGCGCCGTTCAATCCGCTGGAACTGGTTTCGTTGTTGGGATCGATGTTGTTGTTGGTTGCCGCGTGCGTCAGCCTGTTTCGGCCACATGGGGCGGCGCGGCTGGCGCTGATTGCAGCGTTGGCAATGTGGTGTTTCTACGCTCCCGCGATTAAGAATCTGATGCGCACCCATGTGCTCAAGCCGGCACGAGTGTCGCGAGTGATTTCGCCTCCCCTCATGCACTCTGCCGCCATGCAGGGCTCTAAACGATGCCTGACCTGATGTTCCATTATGACCGGATGATCCTTCCTTCTCTAGCCACGTTCCTTCTGGTTCTAGTCACCGTGTACGCCGCGGTTGTCAGTTTTCGTCCAAGGCCTGAAGCGGGGGCTGGCAGTTGGCTGTTTCCCGATCGCGCGACCCGTCCGGTGCGAATCGTCGCCGGAGTTCTTATGCTCGCATTCATGTTCATTCTGGGCGCGTGGATCGGCATCGGTCAACGAAACTCGACTCCGCGTTCGTTTCGATTCTTACTTCCCAACGGCTATACCGGCTGGGTGCGAGTCGAGTTCGAGATTCCCGGAGCGCCACCGCTAAAATCGGAAAATGGGCGGACTGTGCTCGAAATTCCGCCCGATGGATCGTTGCGAACGTCGTCGCCAGAACAATACGGACGGACGAAAGACGCGTACTTTTTTGACTCCCCCAGCGGTCTGCGGCCAATCCCCGATTCCGGTCCCGGCCGCCTGATCTGGGGCAAGGTCGACGGGGAAAAGATCGACGGGGAAAAGATCAACGGAGAGAAATCAGGCGTATCGGGCACGCGGAAGTACGAAGAATTCTTCGTTGGAACCGAGCAGCAGTATCGCGACCAGATCAAAGGAACCGGCAACCCCTGATTGACCCCGCCAGATTCTCCGCTTGCGTTCAGCGCATGCGAACCCAAACAGCTCCCAAAAAAAACGCGAAAGAAAAAGGGTGGCAAGCTGCGCCACCCTTCCTTCCTTTGAATCGATCGGTTGAAATCGATTTCCGTTGGACCCCTACGCACCCGCGCGCGCCGCTTGCACCATCACCTGCGGGCGTGTTTCCGTCATGCCTGCCACCATTCCACTAAAGTACAACTTGTAAGAGCGGTGGATTACGTACATCACCGGGAAGACTGAGAGCGCCAGTCCCCAGCCCATGTGCGAACTGACGGTCTGGACCATGGTTGTTACTCCCGCGCTGACTACGTAGTAAGGGAACGACAGATGCGCCAGGCTCCACCAGATCTGTCCTGCCGCTTTGCCTTCGCTGACGGCTACGATGGCAGCGACCGGAGCGGTCTGCCCTAGAAACAGCGTGGCCGTCGCCAGCGCGAGTCCAAGACCAGTGGAACCGCCATGCAGTCCAGACCAACTGGCGTGAAATATCAGGCTCGCCAGGCAACTGGCGAACGCCATCATGCTCAGGTTGAACGCCATCTGTTGCAGGTTGACCTTCGCGCCCTTTCGCGGCCAACACTGCACCACCGTCGACGCGAACGTAATCGCCGCCGCTTCGGCAGCGCTCAGGCTGATGACGGCTGTCAGCAGAAAGGGCAGGTTTACCGACATGTTGCCGTTAATTCCCGGGAGCTTCACTTTCATCCGCGACGTAACCGCCGCCAGCATCAGGAGCGCCAGCGCAAAGTAACTGTGCAGGGCGTGGCTGGTGAAGGTTGCGTAGCCTGCCGTAATGACTGCGGCCAGCATCATGGCTCCGATGAACGTTTGAATTCGCCGTGTGTTATTCATGATTAGTCTCCTTTCGTAGGTTCACACGGCTCACTATTGTTCGTCGTCTCCCGCGTCGGTAAACGCGGCGTCGGAGTTGTCCACCGAAGCGCCCCAGACCACACTGGTGGCCGAAGCTGTACCCGTGCTCGATCCCCAAACCACGCTGAATGCACTGAGGGCATTACTGTTCCAGGGCACTGAAGCTCCCCAAACCACCGAGGTGCCGCTCACCGTCGAAGCTCCCCACACCACCGACGTACCCCAGACCACCGACGATCCCCAGACCACGGAGTTCGAGGCGACGCTCGAGTTTCCGTAGACCAGAGAGATCGTCCCATTCTGCGAGTTATAGACCACGGTCGGCGACAATGCGGCTCCAACGTTGGACGGAGCCAGATCTGTATTGGTCGTTGCAGCCTGGACGTTTACCAAGCCCGATCCCACCGAGAACAGATCGTAGTAATCGACGAAGCTCTGCAACAGATGCGGAACATACGCCGACGTCGAGAATATTCCCATTTTGTTCGCGGTTTTCATCAGCCGCGCCTTCACCTGGTCGGGTGTGAGGGTGGGCTGTTCCTGCAACATTAAAGCCACCGCGCCCGCGACCGCGGGGGTCGCCATGCTGGTGCCGCTCAGCGTGAAATAATCGTTCTTGTTATCGGTTCCGGTCACCAGTTCCTCCGGATAGCCCGCCTCCAGCGTGGCTCCCGGGGCCGACAGAGAAACAATGTCGTTGCCCGGCGCCATGATGTCAGGCTTCACGATGTGATCGTAGGTCGTGGGCCCTTTCGAACTGAAGCTGGCCTTGGTTTCAGCAGATACCGACGTCGAACCGTTGCTCTTGGTCGCACCCACGGTCAGCACAAACGGATCGTTGCCCGGCGCCGTGATGGTGCCGAAGCCGTTGCTTCCGTTCACGCTCAAGCGGCCATAGTTGCCGGCAGCCACAACCACAACGATGCCACTCTTCCAGGCTGCTTCTACCGCCTGACAGAGAGGATCCTGCGTGTAGCTGACGCCAATTCCGCGACCCAGCGACAAATTGATGACGCGGATGTTATAGGTCTTCTGCAAAGCAATCGCCTGCTGAATCGCCGCGATCACCGTGCTGTCGTTGCCCGCGCCGTTCTGGTCCAGGGCGCGCAGGTCGATCAGGCTGACCCCAGGAGCTACGCCTTCATACTGCCCGCCAGAACGGTAACCGTTGCCGCCGATGATGCCCGCCACATGTGTGCCGTGGCCATACAGGTCATATTTGCCTCCGGCCAGGTTCGTGGCCGGAGTTCCCGTGAAGTCCTGGCGATAGACCACGCGCGAGGCGGTCTCGCTTGAATTCCACAGGTCGGGATGGCTGTCGTTGATGCCGCTATCAATCACGGCGACTCCAACGCCGGCGCCCGTGAACCCGGAATTCCAGGCCGAGCTTGCGCCAATTGCGCCGTCAGTGAGCTCGTCCGCTACCTGCGTCGCATGATCAATGCTCACCGCCACGATTTCAGGATCCGATTCAAGAGCAGCCAACGCGCTTACGGGAATCGTAAAGGCCGCACCCTTAATCATGTGCAGCTTCGAGTGCAACAGTCCGCCGCGGCCTTGCATCGTCGCATAATGGGTCGGCGTGGGGACTTGTTTGTATTGCACGATGACGCGCACGGTCTGGCCCTTGGCCGTTCCCTGATGGGCTTTCGCCAACTGTCCAGAAAGTTCAGGAGAAATCCGTCCCGACCATCTGGGCGCGCCGGTCGTGAGATTGTTCCAGCGCTGACCGAACGCCATCCCCGTGGCCAGCACCAGCATCAGCACCAGGCTCAGGCGCTTACCCCAGGCGGCGCTGTGTCGTTCTCCGCGCTGCGCAGGTTTCGGTGATTTCTTCTTGTACTTCATAAAGTGTCACCCTTCTTTCGTGGTGGGGGAAAAGATCGAGTTCGTTCCCACTCCCCCTGTTGCACGGCGTCAGCCAATTGAACGCTTGTAAGTGATTGTTTCTGCTGGAGATTTCCGAATCGACAGAGCATCTGTCTGGGTCACACTGTCCCGCCCCGGCGGGCATGGGACAGTGTGTCCCACTGGCCTTTCGTACCGCGAGCGCTGGTTACTCACCCGACGTAGTTAAGGGAAGCCGACGTTACGAGATGTTTGTGGGAACTATTTCAAAAAAAGGAAGGGAAAATACGGGGACGAAAATACGGGGACAGACGGGTGGAGTGCACCCTGGAGTGCACCTGGGATGCACTCCACCCGTCTGTCCCCGGTTTTCTCCAAATCAGGCCAATACACTCAAAATGTCCCGACGTTCTGAGTAGAATAATCTAAAGATTGTTACGCCAATGACCATGTGCAGTCTGCAAATTCTTTCATCTTGACCCTGTTAGCTCCGGTATGTTCAATCTTGCGTACAGGCCCCGTAGTTGTCTTCAGCTCCCCAGCAGTTAGGCTCAGGTCCCACGACAATTCGAATCGCCGTTTTGAAACAAGGGAGAAAAAATGAAGTCGATGCGCTTTTCCCTCTCGCTGCTCGCAGCGTTAGCCCTTCCATACAGCCTGGCGGTGTGCGCCCAAGCCCAGATCTTTTCTGAAGGTGGCCCCACCGATGTTAGGCAACTGCCGGAACTCACAGCGTCCACCAGCGGCGGACCTGGGGATGTGTCGACGACCAATGTCCGTGTCAACTGGACGGAGTTCCTCTTACCAGACATGATGCGCTGGAACCCTTACGAAAGCATTCTTAATGTGAACAATGTAGGGAGCCTCCAGGAGCTGTGGAGCTACACCACTGGCAGTTACGTATATTCCTCTGCTGCGGTAGTAAATGGGGTGGTTTATTTCGGCTCGGAGGATAATAAGATTTATGCGTTGAATGCCCATACCGGCGCGAAGCTGTGGACCTATACCACCGGTGGTCAGGTGTTTTCCTCGCCCGCGGTCGCGAACGGGGTAGTTTATATCGGCTCCGACGACTTTTACCTGTATGCGCTGGACGCGATGACCGGCACTCTGCTTTGGAGATATAACACCGACGGAAACTACGTATCTTCCTCACCCGTGGTTGCCAACGGGGTAGTCTATGTAGGATCCCAAAGCGGTTTTTTTTACGCGCTGAGCGCCATGAGCGGTACCCTGTTGTGGAAGTATACGAGCGGGCAGGAGTTTTCCTCACCTGCGATAGCGTACGGGTTGGTCTACTTCGGTTCAGCGAACCACAACGTCTATGCGCTGAACGCCCGTACGGGCAACAAACGATGGAATTACACCGCCGGGGACGCCGTACTCTCATCAGCCGCAGTCGCGAATGGGATGGTCTACATCGGCTCGGACGACAATAACCTGTACGCGTTGAACGCGAAGACGGGTGCTCTGCGTTGGAGCTACACAACGGGAGGCCAGGTGGGCTCCGCTCCCGCAGTCGCAAATGGAGTGCTCTACTTCGGCTCGGGTGATGGTAACCTGTACGCGCTGAACTCCACGACGGGCACCGAGCTTTGGGCTTACGCCACCGGCGCCGGAGTGTATAGCGCGCCTGCCCTAGCCAATGGTGTGGTTTATGTCGGCTCGGAAGACGGTAACGTGTACGCGCTGAACGCGAGCACTGGCGTGAAATTGTGGAGCTACCAGACCGGGTACTATGTGTTCTCCTCGCCGACGGTGGTAAACGGAGTAGTTTACGCCGGGTCGTATGACGACCGTATGTACGCCTTCGGCCTACCAGGGGATCTGGACGAACCGTAAGAAGATTCTGTTTAAGCGTTATGCGATATTTCGCCAACCATCGGTCTGAAGACCACGGACCTCAAAGTTTTACCTTTGGTTTTTCTCGAAACTAGATCGCGGCCGCAGCCGCCGCCTTGGTCGACGCGACTCGATGCGGCATTTTCGGCATCGCCGCCATCAGGCGCCGCGTATATTCGTGGCGAGGATTGGTCAGGACCTGCTCGGTCGTGCCAGTCTCGACGATCTGGCCTCCGTGCAGGATGGCAATTCGGTCGCAGATGCCCGCCACCGACGGCAGATCGTGTGAGATATAGAGGATCGCCATCCCGGTGCTGCGGTTCAGTTCGCGAAACAGCGCGAGGATCTCGGATTGCGTGATTACATCGAGCGCGCTCGTGGCCTCATCGGCAATCAGCAGTGCAGGGCGATGCATCACCGCCATCGCGATCAGCACGCGCTGCGCCTGCCCCACGCTCATCTGGGCCGAATATTTTTGTAGGAACTCATCGCTGGATGGCAGACTTACGCTATCGAGGGCCGCCCGGATCGCAAGATCGCAATCGGCGCTCGAGCCTGAAGCATGCGCCCGCCACGCTTCCTTTAACTGCGTCCGAATCTTCAGCGCCGGGTTCAGCGACGACAGCGGACTCTGCAACACCAGCGCAACTTTTCTTCCGCGCAGCCCGCGTAACTCCCGATCGCGTAGCTGGAGCAGATCGCAGCCGTCGAGATCGATGGCACCTTCGGTCTTCACCCGCTTGCGATCGAGCAATCCCAGAATCGCCATAGCCAGCGTGCTCTTGCCCGATCCGCTCTGTCCGACCAGCCCAAGAACCTCGCCCCGCCGAATCTCGAACTGCACATCACGCAGCACCGCAGGCTTCTCCCCATACCGCACCGAGACGCGTGCCGTGAGAAGAGCGTCGCCCTGATAACTGGAGTCCATCAAAAATTCAGAATTCAGATCCGTGAGAATCCGCGAAAATCCGTGGCCAAGAATTTGAATTACTCTGTGATTCTCAGCGCCCTCTGTGGTTAAGGATTTGGTGTTCCTACTTCACCGCCAGCCGCTCCGCATTCCAATAAGTCTGCGGCACCAGGATCACTGGACTAGCTCCGTGTACCGTCGCAGCCACGGCCGACAAAGCATTCCGATTCACCAGAAAAATAAACGGCGCCTGCTCGACCGCAATTTCCTGCACGCGGTCGAAACTTTCCTTGCGCTTCTTGGCATCCGCCGACGAAGCCTGCGCCCGCATCAGCCGGTCGATCTCGGCCTCCCACGCGGTTTCCGGAACCTTCTCCGACGGATTCCACTGATGATTCTCCGACGAACTCAACCACACGTTCATCTGCTCGCTCGGGTCGAGTCCGACATTGGTGAGGCCCAGTAAGATTGCTTCATAATCGAACGTCTGCGTCATGCGCTCGATCAGGGAAGGGAAGTCGAGCGTTACGACGTTGACTTGAATCCCGATTTTTTGGAGGTCCTCCTGAATCATCGTGGCCATGCGCTCGCGATATTTGTTGCCTGCATTGGTGATGATGGAAAATACGACGGCATTTCCAGCTTTATCTTTTAAAGTTCCGTTCTCCAGCCGAAATCCGTCGCCCTGCAAGGCTTTCAGCGCGGCGTCCGGCGAATAAACATCGGGCTTCAGGTTGGCGTTGAACCAGAGCTTGTTGGCCGGAGACACCGGGCCCACCGCGGCCTGCGCGTGCCCGCGAAATACCACCCGCGCCAGGTCCGCTCGATTGATCGCCTCGGAGATCGCACGCCGGAAAGTCGGCGAGCGGAACCAGCTCTTCTTGAATTCCGGCAGCGGAGACTTCGCCACTTCGTTAAACCACATCTGCTCGCTGTCGAGTGAAGCGCCGGCATCGTGTACCACCTGCGGATTGGTCGCCGCCAGTTTGTCGAAGTACTCGCTGTCCAGCGAATTGATCAGGTCGATCTCTCCGCGCTTGAAGCGCAGCATTTCCACATCGCGATTGGGCTGAATGTCCAGCTTGATGGAATCGAGGTATGGCAGCCTCCGCCCCTGCGCATCCGTCTTCCAGTAATTCGGATTGCGCTTCAGCAGCACAGTCGCGCCCGGCTTATAATCGGCGACCATGAACGGCCCCAGCACCGCCATTTCTTTTCTTGACGAATGCTCGGAGAGAATCGCGACCTGATCGAATTGGCGGTCGAGTCCGGCCACGGGCGCTGGAAACGTAATCGAAATCTGCGTCGGCGAAATGATCTTCGTCTCCACATCGCCCTGCCCGGAACGGAATGCGTCGCCAGTTGGCGAGTGCAGCGCCGGATCCATCAACTGCTTCACCGTGTAGGCCACATCTTCGGCAGAAAAAGGTGTGCCATCGGAGAACGAAATTCCACTGCGTAGTTTGAACGTGATCTGCTTGCCGTCCTTCGAAATCTTCCAGGATTCCGCCAGCCCCGGCTCCAGAGCCTGCGTCTGCCGGTTCATCCGCACCAGCACTCCGCCGGTCAAGTACCGGATCGCCACCGACGCATCGTCTTCGACCTTCAACGGATCGAACGTCTTCGGCTCCGACCGCAAACAAAACCGCAGTTCGCCTTGCGCGATGGCCGAGCCAGCGAGCGCGCCGATCACGACGATAAGGGATGCTACGAATGTCTTCCAGCTCGGGTAAACTCGGTTCTTCATGCGGCTACCTCTTCCTGCTTTGAAAGCACCAACTGAAACGACGTCACCACCACCACCAGCAAAATCAACGGCACAAACTTCCACGGCTCTTCGCCCACCGAGACCATTCCTTCCAACTCCTTCAACAAACTTCCCCAAGAAGGCATGGGCTCGGCCACACCCAAGCCTAAAATTCCCAGATTCGCTTCGCTCAAAATGAAGGCTGGAATTGAAATCCAGAACTGCGCCAGCAATACTGGTTTCAAATTCGGCAGCACGTGTACCCAGAACAACCGCGACCCGCGAATGCCGGAAGCGCGCGCCTGTCGCAGGAAATCCGAATCCCGCAGCGATCCCGCCGACGAGCACAAAACCCGCGCGGCGCTTGTCCAGCCCAATAAGCCCAACATCAGAAACGTCACCAGCACCGAAACCAGCGGCGATACATTGAGCGGCATCACCGCGCGAACTGTGATCAACAAAAACAGCCACGGCAGCGAGAGAAATAAATCTGTCACCGCCATCGCAGCGCGTGCCCATGCCCCGCCCAGATATCCGGCGAGTCCACCGACCAGCGCCGCCATCAAAGTCGAGAGCAATGCCGCCGCCGGCGCCAGCAGCAGCGAAATCCGCGTTCCATACAATACGCGCGCGAAGCGGTCGCGCCCAATTTCATCGGTCCCGAGCCAGTGCTCATGCGATGGAGGGGCGCCTGCGGCCTCGCGATACTGCTTCGCATATCCCGCCGGAGCCAGCCAGTTCGCCGCCAGCGATACGCCCACCACCAGCAGAAGAACGGTGCACGCGAGCTTGCGCCACAGGTTCGTACTCGCGGGCGTCATACTCTGAACGTCATAGTCTGACCCCATGCTATGAACCTCATGCTTCCTGACCGCGAAGCATCGTTCCGATTACATCTGCGCCCGAGTTGGCCAGCAAGGTTACCAGCGTAACCAGGATCGTCAGATTCGTAAGCAGCGGCAGATCGCGCGCCAATGCCGCCTGCCAGGCCAACTGTCCAACTCCCGCTAAGCCGCATAAAGCTTCAACCGGAATCGCCGCCCCGACTGCGATGCTTACGGAAACTCCTGCCACCGCCAGCAACTGCGGCCCGGCCACCGGAACGACGTGCCAGAACAGAATCCGCAACTCGCTCACTCCTTTCGCCCGCGCCGTAATAATGTGTGGCAGGGCATAAGCCTTGCCCAGCAGATTGCGCGCGTAGCGATAAACGCGCGGAAACACGATCAACGCAATCGCCAGCGCTCCCGGAACATTCCAAAGCACCGACAACAGCGCCAGCGCCGCGGCAGGAATACACAGGAATGTCCCGCTGATCGTTGTCGTCAATGCGTCGTACGCCGACACGCGCAACCATGCCGCGCTCAGCGCCATCGCCATCGCGACCGCCCAACTCAGTAACAGCCCGAGCCCAACGAGGCGTAGTGTAAGCGGCGTACGCTCCCGCAGCAGCACACTTACCGGCTGCCCCAGCGAAAGCGAAGTACCCAGATCGCCGTGAGCGGCACGTTCCAGGGAATGAAAATAAAAGCGGAAGATGTTGTGCTGTTCCAGCCTGGCCTGGCGCAAAGCGCGAATGCTTTCGGCATTCAGATGCGGATCCAGTTGTTCTTCATCCACATCGAAGCCGGGCGCCAGCCGCACCAGCGCCGTCGAGAGCAAGCCGCCGAGCAAAACCGTGGCGACGATGGCAAGTCCATGCCGCGCAATTTTCCGCCCCAACATGGTGAGAGATCCTCCTATTGGCCGGCAGCCCCGCGGGAAGCCAAGCGAGTCCTGGTGTCGTCTTTGCGTGTAGCCGCTTCGGCATGGTGCTGCTGCTTCATGGAATACATGCGTCGATCAGCCTCAGCCAGCAAGCGCTCTACGTCGAAGCCGTCGTCCGGACACGATGCCATCCCCACGCTCAGCGTGATCACATCGCGCCCGCAGATATGCCGTCCTGACTCGATGGCCGCCTGATTTAACAATTCCGCTTTTTCCACGGCGGCCTCTTTTGTCAGTCCGGGAGCCGTAATTACGAATTCGTCTCCGCCCATGCGCGCCACATAGTCATAGCCGCGACAAACTTCCTTGAGACGCGCCGTAAATTCGCGCAGCAGTTTGTCGCCCTCCAGATGTCCGAAGGAATCGTTGATCGCCTTGAATCCATCGATATCGCAGACCAGCACCGCCAGCGACGTTTTCATGCGACGGCAGCGCGCCACTTCCTGCGCCAGATGCACAAACAGCGAGCGCGCATTGGGCAGCCCGGTCAGGTAGTCGGTGGTGGCCGAACTCTCCGCCTGCTGATACTTCAATGCGTTCTCCACCGACAGCGCGACCTTCGAGGCCACGGCCAGCAGAATTCTCAAATGATCGGGCGTGAACGCATCCCGGGTCGAGTGATACATGGCCAACACGCCTACCACGCCGTTCAGCCCCTCTAGAGGCACGACCAGCGCCGATTGCAACGTCGTATGCTTGTCGGGATCGACCACATATCCCTCTTCCACCTGCGGATTGCCGTTCACGATCGGCTTGCAGTTCTCCGCCACCCATCCGCATAATCCCTCGCCGACCCTGACCTTCAACGCAGACAGCATGCGAAAATTTTCACCGCTCACCAGTTCCGGCAGCAGCCAGCCATTGCGGTTTACAAATACAGCTATCGAATCGTAAGGAATCATGCGGCGTAAGCGCATCGAAAGCACCGACAGCGTCTCGCTCAGGCTCAGCGACACGCCCAGATCCTGGCTCAGTTCGAACATGGTCTGCGCCTCTTGCCGCGCCGACGCAATCGACGTCAAAAAATCCGCGCTGTCGGTCGAGCCCTGCGCGGATTCGCTTCGTTCGAATCCGGCTGCCGGCGCCAGGCCGCGCTCCACACGTACCATCTTCGAAAGCCCGTGCGAGACCAGCGTCTCTTCCGACATTTGCGCGACGCGCTCCAACTCGATATAGCGGTTCTCCAGAATTTCGACGACCCGAGGATCGAACCACGTCCCTGCCTTCTCCTTGACCTTGGCCATGGCCTCGACCAGCGGCAGCGCCGGACGGTATTGCCGATGCGAAGCCAGGGCGTCCAGGCAATCGACCGCGCCCAGAATGCGCGCGCCGATTGGAATGTCTTGCCCGCTCAATCCCTCCGGATATCCCGTTCCATCCCAGCGTTCATGATGCGACTTAACAATCGGCGCGACGGGATAAGGAAACGCCACCCGCTCCAGAATCTCAGCGCCCACGATCGGATGCACCTTCATCTTTTCGAACTCTTCCGGCGTAAGCTTTCCCGGCTTGTTGATGATCTGTTCCGGCACTGCCAGCTTGCCGATGTCGTGCAACAGAGCGGCCGCCCGCAACGCCTCCACCTCGCTCTCCCGGAGATTCAATTCCTGCGCCACTGCGACGGCATAGGTTCGTACTCGTTGCAAGTGGGTGTGCGTCGTGTGGTCTTTGGCTTCGATGGCAAGCGCGAGCGCCTCAATGGTCCGCATGTTCAGCGAGGCGATCTGCTCCACATGCCGTTTTTCTACTTCGACTCGTTCCTTTTCCGCTTCCAACCGGCCGAGGTAAAGGCGATAGGATCGGTACACCCAATAAATAAGAGGCAGCACCAGCAGCGAGGTTTGCCATCCCGCCGAGCGGTTCACAATTCCCACCAGGCCCACCGCGGCCGCGCCGACCAGGTAATAAGGGAACGACCAGAAGTAGCACTCCGACCAAACTTTGCGGCTCGATTTGCCTTCGGTCAGCGCAATCACAACCGAAATCGGCAAGGTGTTGGCGAAGAAAAATACCAGAGCGGCTATCATCAGCAGAATCGGCTTATTCGATCCCGATCGCGCCGCCATCCAGTGATAGCCGATGTAGGTCAGGGCGCTGGCATTGGCCATCATGCCGGCCACATTGAACACCACTTTCACCGGATCGAGCCGTTTGCGCGTCTGCCACACGCTCTGCACCAGGCTCGCCGTGCAGCCGATCACAAGAGTTTCCGGAAGGCTCAGTTCCAACACTCCGAGCAGGATGAACAGGAAGTTCACCGACATCGTGCCGTCGATGCCCGGCAGTTGTACTTTCAACCCCGATGCCAGCACCGCTACCGCCAGGTAGCAGAAGAAACGCATCAGGTCTTGCGATTGCCAATGCAGCAGGGCACAGCACAGCACTACCACGCCAATCAACGCGGTGATGCCGACGAATGCCTTCGTCTGGAGCGTTAGCTCGTCCTTCTTCAGTTCGTCCTTCTCTGCTTGCATCGACAAACCTGACTACTGCGGCCTTACCGGCCTCGAAGCGCGCGCTATACCGATGATGACGCCTCCGGCATCCTCCGCGAACACACGAAAATCTAGTGCGCCGGCTCCCTTAGCCCGCGCTCAGGCCCTCGGGGAAGACATCTCTCCCCGGTTCGAGCCTGCCCGCATCGTAGTGGAATGATTAGGCGTTCTAAAGCTTACCGAGGTAACCAGCGGAAGCGTTATCTGCACGGAGGCGACACGGGGGGGGTAGTAGTGAGTGGTCAGGAGTCAGTGGAGTCAGGATCAGTGGTCAGTGGTTTGACCGAACCACTGGGCTTCATTACCTTCGTTACGCTGCCAGTAACACGCTTCTCTGCGAACTGCTCGCCTTGTGTCACCATGATCCCAAACGCGCCCTATGCCGACTCCATCCCGCAGTTCGAACCACGAGCCGTTTGCCAGCACCTCGATCGCACGAGCTTCGATCGCAGGAGCTTCGATTGCAGGAGCTTCGAATGCCGGGGCCTTGATCGCCAGAGCTTCGATGGCCACCACTTCGACTGGCCGCGACGAATTCCCGGCGTCGCAACTGCCGCAAATGGCCGTTTTCTCCGCCGATCCTCAAGGCGAATTCAGCGCGTGTAACGCAGCCTTCGTGAGACTTTTTGGCTATTCGGTACCGGAACTTCTCGGGCGCGACTTCTCCACACTCTTTGTGCACGAAACGGCAAAGCACGAAATGGTAAAGCCCGAAGCGGAAAAGCCCGAAACCGCAAACGGCAATCGCAGTAACCAATTACGTCGGGAGATTCTATCCGCCACCTCTACGCCCGCGGGATATCACGCCCGACTGATCGCCCGACCGAAGACCGGCGGCAATTTCCCCGTGCAGTTTTCGGCCACGACGCTTAGCTCCACGCCGCCAGCTCTAATCGCGATCGTCGTGCCACTCGCAGAAAACAACGCCGCCGCCGCTCCTGAGAGCGCTCTCATTCCCGGAGTGATTTCGCGCGAGATCGACGGCACCGTGTTCATTCTTGCCAGCCCCGTCATGCATCAGTTCATGACCCTGGTCGACCGTGTCGCCGGCCAAACCGAAACCGTCTTGGTTACCGGCGAGACCGGCACCGGTAAGGAACTGATTGCCCGCACCATTCACGAATCTTCTCCGCGCCGCAGCCGTCCGTGGATCGACATCAACTGCGCCGCGCTTCCCGAAAATCTGGTCGAGAGCGAACTCTTCGGCTACGAAAAGGGCGCTTTCAGCGGCGCCGACGCCTCCAAGCCCGGCCTGTTTGAATTGGCCGACAAAGGCACGCTGTTCCTCGATGAAATCGGCGAACTGCAATTGCAGACGCAAGTGAAATTACTGCGCGTGCTCGATGGCCAGCCTTTCTACCGGCTTGGCGGCCATCGCAAAATTAAAGTAGACGTTCGCATCGTCGCCGCCACCAATCAGGATCTCGAAGCCGCGGTGCGGGAAGGCCGTTTCCGCCAGGATCTGTTTCATCGTCTTAGTCAATTCCGGCTCAGCGTTCCTCCGCTGCGCGAGCGCCCCGAAGATATCGTAGCCCTCGCCGAACACTTCCTGCGCCTGAAAGCTGCCGGCAAGAATTTTTCATCGCAGGCGATTTCAGCTCTGCTTTCTCATTCCTGGCCCGGCAACATCCGCGAACTGCGGAACCTGGTCGCCAAAATGGCGATGGAATCCAGCGGCCGCGACATCGATTTCTCACGGCTCAGCGCCGCGCTCACCGGAGAGCCCACGGCTCTCCGTCAAACCGCTTCCATGCCCGTCAGCAATCTTGACAGCATGGAAGAGCAGATGATCATTAAGGCTCTGGAGCGCACCGGCGGACAACGCACCCTGGCGGCTGAGCAACTCGGCATTTCGCGCCGCACCCTCAGCCGCAAGCTCAAGGAATACAACATTAACTTCGCCCCCGGCGAAACCACGGCGTCGCTGGGCTTCATCAGCAACGAGCAGCAGAAATTCTTCCGCGCCCGCGTGCAGATTCCGGTTATGGTCAAAAGCGCGCAAAGCGAAGAAATTCAAGTGAACGGCGTCAATCTCAGCACTGGCGGCATGGGACTTGACGGCCTAAAGGAGCCGCTGCGCCTCGCAGGATTGTTCGATGTAAGCTTCGTACTGCCCGATACTCAAGTCCGGTTCCAGGCCAAAGCCCGCCTGATGTGGGTCGGCGACGAAGGCCGCGTCGGCATCCGCTTCGCCGTTATCGAGCCTGCCTTATTCGAAGAACTCCAGCACTGGAGCAATCGCAAGATGAAAGAAGAAGGATGGGATTTTCCCGCCTGATTCCCCCCGCCTGATCGTCCGCGGCAATCGTCCCAGGCTGATCGTCCCAGGCTGATCGTCCTAGGCTCATCGTCCCAGGCTGATCAGTCCTAGGCTGATCGTCCTCGCCCTGATTGTTCTCCCTTAGGGGCCTTCTTCTCCCGGTAGGCCGAGTGTGCAGGAACTTTCATCCTTGACGCGCCGACCGGCCGACTCCACAATGGCTCAATCTCCCCTATGTTCTCGTGTTTCCGGGATGCTCCCGCGATACACGTCGAACGACTCCCAAGCTTGTGAAAATCTGGCCGAAGGGCGTCAGTGTCTATAGCGCTTTTCCGAACGGTAGCAAGCCGCTTCGTCCCGGCTCCCCCATTTAGGCCTTGCACGGATCACTACGTTTCCGACGAGAGGATTTAAGAGGATTATGAAACTACAGACGCGTCGCCTTCTGACCCAAGCTGCCATTTCCATTCTTCTGACTTTGTCCGCGACTGTTGCGGCTGTCGCTCAGGATCTCTCTTCTTCTCCTACCTCTCTCTCCTTCGGAAGCGTCTATATCGGCAAGCCTTCCGGCAGCAAGGCGTTGACCATTACCAATCTCACCGGTCATGGCCTGACTATTACCAACATCGGATTTGACTGCGACGCCTTCGAACTGGCCTCCGGGGTAGCCCCATTCTCCTTCGGCCTGACGCAGAATATTACGCACTATTCGATGTTCTTTAATCCAACCGCAGCACAGAGCTACAACTGCAACTTCATCATCAGCATTAATGACGGCACGCAACTGCTGGTTCCGCTGACCGGCACCGGCTTGGTGAGCACCGGAACTTCAAGTCTGAATGAATCTGCGTTCAACTTCCCGAATCAGAAAGTCGGAACGACCAGTGCCGGCCAGACGGTCACCATCACCAACAATGGTTCCGGCGCCGTCACTCTGACCGGCATTACCCTGACGCCTCCCAGCTTCACCACCAATGCAATCACGCTGCCCGTCAGCATCCACTCCCACACCAGTTTGCCGATCACGGTGTATTACTCTCCAACCGCCGCGGAGTCGGAAACCGGCGCCCTCGACCTGACCTACGACGAGGTTGTCGACAACGGGATCACTCTGACCGGCAACGGAATTGCGCCGACTTCTCTCGTCATATCGAGTCCCGCCACGATCCCTCAGGGGACGCAAAATGCTCTCTACGAAACCAATCTGACGGCTGCCGGCGGCACCGGAGCTTATAGCTGGGCGCTCGCCTCAGGATCGACCTTGCCCACGGGCTTGACGCTCTCCAGCAGCGGCGCCATCACGGGCACGATCGCTTCGACTGTCGCCACGGGCAATTACACCTTCACTGTTACGGTGACCGACACCAGTTCGCATGCCACCGCCAGCCTGCCACTGACGATCAGCATCTATCCGAATCTGGCCGACAACTGCAACGACATTTCCTACGACGTCCCCAACACCACGACGCCGATGACGGCCTTGACCGATCTCGGCACTGGAACCTATCAGGGCTCTGAAGGCGGACTCTATCCCAGCGGCAGCAACGTGCGCCCCGCCTCTCACGACGCCGACGGCGTCACCTTGGCCAAAGAGATCGTTCCTCTCGATTCCAATGGCAACTACAGCCCCACCGGAAAATATGTGCTCATGGCCATCGGCGAATCGACAGCGCAGAACGAATTCGATCGCTTCCTGCCCATCGCCGACGCCGATCCCGCCAAGAATCCCAATCTCGTCATCGTCAACGGCGCTCAGGGCGGCGCCACCCCGTTCAACTTTGAAGACACGAACTCCGTCTACTGGTCCACGGTGCTGAACAATTACCTGCCGCAGAACGGCGTCACCGCAAACCAGGTCGTCGTCATCTGGATGGAAGACACTGACGGTATCAACACCGGAACCTTCCCCACCGACATCGCTGAGCTTCAGACCGAGTACGAGAACATGATGCAGACCATGCACACCCTGTTCCCGAACCTGAAGATGGTCTACTTCTCCTCGCGTGTCTATGGCGGGTATTCCAACGGAGTCGGAACCCCGGACAATCCCGAACCTTACGCCTACGAAGTCGGCTTTGCCGTGAAATGGGCCATTCAGGATCAGCTGAACGGCAATGCCAATTTGAACTACAACCCGGCCCTGGGACCGGTCGTCGCACCCTGGATGTCATGGGGACCGTACTACTGGTCAAATGGCATGCTTGGTCGCAATGACGGCCTGGTCTGGACTTGTGCCGACTTCTCCGCGGATGGAACTCACCCTTCGACGCAGTACGGTCAGTTGAAGGTCGCCACCGAGTTGATGGACTTCCTCAAGACCGACGACACCACGACGCCGTGGTATCTGGTCCAAGGCACCGCCCTGACTCCGACTGGCGGTAACAATCAGACCGGAAACGTGGGCACGGTTCTGCCTACGGCTTTAACAGTGTTGGCATCGAACGGCGGCACCGCAGTCTCCGGCGTGAGCGTCACCTTCAGCGACGGCAGCTCAGGCGGCACCTTCAACCCAAAGACTGCGACCACCAACAGCAGCGGCATCGCCACCACCAGTTACACGCTTCCGCCCACGGCTGGAACTTATGCCATCACCGCCACCGCCACCGGCTATGCCTCGGCAGCCTTCACCGAGACGGCTACGAGTTCCAAGGTTCTCGCCGTATCTTCCGGCAACAATCAAACCGGTTCGACGGGCGTTCCCTTGCCGAACCCGCTGGTTGTGTTGGCCACAAATAACGGAGCCAATGTTTCTGGCCTGAGCGTCACCTTCACCGACAACGGTGCAAATGGAAGTTTCAATCCACCCACCGCGATCACCAACAGCAGCGGCCTGGCCTCCACCACCTACACGCCCGGCGCTGGAAACGCCACCATCACCGCCAGCGCCACGGGATACACCTCGGCCACGTTCACCGAATTTGTATCCGGCTCGAACGTTCTGACGGTTGGCGGCGGCAATCATCAAACCGGTATCGAGGGGACGAAGTTGCCGACGCTGCTCAGCGTCAGCGCCACCATTGGCGGCGTCAAACAGTCCGGCGTCAGCGTCATGTTCGACGACGGCGGCGCGGGCGGCAGTTTTAGTCCCAACCCGGTGAACACCAACAGCAATGGAGTCGCTTCTACCTCCTACACCCTGTCGACCACCCCGGGAACTTACACCGTCACCGCTTCCGCAACCAGCTACACCTCGGCGAGTTTCACCGAAACATCGACCACCTCTGGCAAGGCTCTCATCGTAAACGCGGGCAATAACCAGACGGGCGCAACCGGCACGGTGTTGCCGACGGCCCTTGCTGTCGAAGCCACCAATGGCGGCGTCGCGCAGTCCGGAGTCAGTGTGACCTTCAGCGATGGCGGGGCGGGCGGCAGCTTCAGTCCGGCAACCGCAACCACCAACAGCAGCGGCATCGCCTCCACCAGCTACACGCTCGGTGCGGCCGGGACCATCACCGTAACCGCGGCCAGCACCGGCTACACATCCGCGACCTTCACCGAAACCTCCACCTCCGGCGCTAAGACCCTTGCCGTTAACGGCGGCAATAACCAGACAGGGGTCAGCGGCACCGTATTGCCGACGGCTCTGACTGTCTTGGCCACCAGCGGGGGTACAGCCCAATCCGGCGTGAGTGTAACCTTCAGCGATGGCGGCGCAGGGGGCAGCTTCAGTCCAGCCACGGCAACCACTAACAGCAGCGGCATCGCCTCTACCAGCTACACTCTGGGCGCGGCCGGAACCATTACGGTGACCGCATCCAGCACCGGCTATGCTTCCGCGACGTTCACCGAAACTTCTACATCCGCCACCAAGACTCTCGCCGTAAATGGCGGTAACAACCAGACCGGCGCAGCCGGCACTGTCCTGCCGACAGCCCTGTCGGTGCTGGCCACCGTTGGCAGCACGGCCCAATCCGGCGTCAGCGTTACCTTCAACGATGGCGGCGCGGGTGGAAGCTTCAACCCAGCCACCGCAACCACCAACAGCAGCGGCATTGCCTCGACCAGTTACACCCTGCCTTCTACCGCAAAAACCATCACCGTCACCGCAGCGGCTACCGGTTACTCATCCGCAGCGTTCACCGAAACCTCGACGAGCTCAGGGACCAAGACCCTCACCGTTACCGACGGCAATAACCAAACCGGTATCGCGGGTAAACTGTTGCCCACTGCTCTGATGGTGGAAGCGACCAGCGGCGGCACTGCCGTTTCCGGTGTGAGCGTGACCTTCAGCGATGGCGGCGCCGGTGGAAAGTTCAGCCCAGCCACTGTGATCACCAACAGCAGCGGCGTGGCGTCGACCACCTACACCCTGCCGAGCACCGATGGGACAATAACCATTACGAGCACCGCCACTGGCTATACGCCAGCGACGTTTACGGAAACCGCCGCAACTGGCGCCGAGAAGCTTGCCGTAAATTCCGGCAACAAACAGACAGGCACCGTGGGTGTTCCCCTGCCTAAACCGTTGATCGTGCTCTCCTACGATAACGGGAAATTGACTCCTGGCGTCAGCATTACGTTCAACGACAACGGTGCGGGCGGAAGCTTCAACCCCACCACAGTGGTGTCCAACAGCAAGGGTAGCGCCTCCACCATCTATACCCCGGCCACAGCCGGAACCCTTACCGTCACTGCGACCGCCTCCGGCTATACCTCGGTAGCGTATACCGAGACGATTACGGGCTCCACCAAGACCCTGGCCGTCTGCGGCGGAAATAACCAGACCGGTGTAACCGGCACCGTCTTGCCTACCGCGCTCTGTGTTGAGGCTACGAACAACGGCACCGCGGTTGCGGGCGTCAGCGTGACGTTCAGCGACGGCGGCGCGGGGGGCAGCTTCAACCCGGCCACGGCCACCACCAATAGCAGCGGCATGGCATCCACTTCCTACACGCTGGGTGCGGCGGGAACCATCACGGTCACGGCCGCCGCTTCCGGGTATACGTCCGCAACCTTTACAGAGACATCCACAGCCCCCGTCAAGACTCTGACCGTCACCGGAGGAAATAACCAAACCGGTGTAGCCGGCACCGTGCTGCCCACTGCTCTGACGGTGGAAGCCACCAGCAACGGCACCGCGCAGTCCGGCGTAAGTGTCACCTTCAATGACAATGGCGCGGGCGGAATCTTCAACCCGACCACGGCCACCACCAACAGCAGCGGCATCGCCTCCACTTCCTACACCCTGGGCGCGGCCGGGACTATCACCGTAAGCGCCTCCGCGACAGGCTATACCTCCGCCACTTTCACCGAGACTTCTACCGCCGCCTCCAAGCTGATCACCGTCACGGGTGGCAACAATCAGTCCGGCACCGTAGGCACCGCGCTGCCAGTTGCGCTCGCGATTGTGGCCACCAACAACGGCACCGACGTTTCCGGCTTGACCATTACTTTCACCGATAAGGGAGCAGGCGGCAGCTTCAACCCCGCCACCGCCACCACGAACAGTAGCGGTGTGGCGTCCAGCATCTACACATTGCCGTCCACCGCGGGCACCGTCACCGCCTATGCCGGAGCCTCGGGATATACGAGCGCAACCTTCACCGAGACTGCCAACGCCGCAGCCAATACTCTGACCGCAACCGGCGGCAACAACCAGACCGGAGCGGCGGGCACGACCTTGCCCACCGCACTGACTGTGACCGCCACCAATGGCGGTACCCTACAGTCTGGCGTACTCGTCACCTTCAGCGACGGCGGCGCAGGTGGAAGCTTTAATCCCGTCAACGTCACTACCAACAGTAGCGGCCTGGCTTCGAGCGCCTATACGCTGCCCTCCACCGCGAAGACGGTCACCGCTACCGCCAGCGCGGGCGGTTACACCTCGGCTACCTTCACCGAGACTTCCACCTCCAACTCCAAGACCCTGACCGCGACCGCAGGGAATAATCAGACGGGCACCGTCAGCACGGCCCTGCCAACAGCCCTTGCCGTCACCGCCACCAGCGGCGGCACCGCACAATCAGGCGTGAGCGTTACCTTCAGCGACGGCGGCGTCGGCGGATCGTTCAACCCAGCCACCGCGACCACCAACAGCAGCGGCGTGGCCTCGAGCATCTACACTCTGCCGTCCACGGCTCAGACCGTCACCGTGTCCGCCAGCGCTACGGGCTACACCTCGGCGACATTTACCGAGACTGCAACCAGTTCGACCGCAGTTACGAAGCTGCAACTGGTTTCCGGCGGAAAACAGACTGGGACAGTGGGAACGGCGTTGCCGCAGCCGCTTGTCATTAAAGCCACGAGCTCGACAGGAGCGATCGTGGTGGGCGCTTCCGTTAGCTTCAGCGACGGGGTCGGCGGAACCTTCTCGCCGAATCCAGCCATCACCGATGCGAGCGGCGACGCGACGGCAACTTACACGCTTCCCACGGTGGCCCAGAATCTGGTCGCTACCGCATCGGTTGGAAGCGTGACCGTCACAGCCAGCGAGAAATCGGTGCCCGCCGCGGCCTCGAAAATCTCAATCGTCTCCGGCAATAACCAGTCGGCCAATCCGAACACCCAGCTGCCCAGCATGCTCGTCGTGCTGGTGACCGATCAATACAACAACCCGGTTTCGGGCTACACCGTAACCTTTGCCGACAACGGCGCCGGCGGTACCTTCTCGACAACAGCGCCGATCACCAACTCATTCGGCGAGGCCTCGGTCAGCTACACCACCGGATCGAAAGCGGGAACCGTCACCATCTCTGCCGGAACCACCCAGGTGGGCACAGTCAACTTCACCGAAACCGTCAACTGACGGGTTATTCAGATCTTTTTCGGTAGAACGATTCGAGCCCGGCGCGTAGAATGCGCCGGGTTTTTCTCAGCGTAAAACATCCATCGCGTATCAATGTCGAATCAACGCACGCCCGTTGTCATCCCGACCGGAGCCGTTCTTCAGGCGAAGGGAGGGATCTCGGTCTCTACGGCTTCGAAAGATGAGCACAGATTCGTGCCCGAAGGGCACCCGAAAATAGCCCGGCGCTTCCAGCGCCGGGAAGCATCGCACATTGAGGAAAAGCGTCCCGGAGGGACGCCTGAAATGACCAACTCGCTCCGTCGCCTTCTCAACCTAACCGTGCTGACTCTCGCATTCCCGGTGGCGGCGCTCGCCCAGAACAACCCGATTCCGCAAGTCGTGGGCCCGGTGCATCCGATGGCGGTGGCTCCTGGCAGCGGTGCATTCACACTGAGCGTATACGGGGCGAATTTCGTTCCGGGCGCAGTCGTGAGCTGGAATTATCAGCCGCGAACGACGACGTTCGTCTCGGCCCACGAAGTGCAATCGCAGATTCTTGCCAGCGATGTGGCGAAGGCTACCGCAGGATTTATCTCCGTCACCAATCCGGTACCCGGCGGTGGGGATTCAAGCGCGAGTTGGGCGCAATTAGAAGTACACGCGCCCATCAGTACGATTGTGGTCAGTCCGCCTGCTTACTACTACTTCGGTTACTGGGCGATGTTGGCTGCCGATTTTAACCACGACGGAGTCCTCGACTTGGCCGGAGAGTATAACGGTCTATCACTAGACATCGGAAAAGGAGACGGAACTTTCCGCCTCAGGTCCGATGTGAGCCGAAAGTACCTCGACACTACACAGTTTGTCTATGGAGACTTCAATGGCGACGGCAACCTCGACTTGGCTTTCGACGACGGGAATGTGAACACCAACCAAGTCACGCACATGAGTGTAATGCTGGGAGATGGGAAAGGGAGATTCAGTGTCGGCCCAACGATCACGGCGTACGGGGGGCTGGGCCGAGTCGTTGTGGGCGACTTCAACCAGGACGGTAAGCTGGATCTGCTCACCGCTGGCGAACACAGCGTATCCGAATTTCTGGGCAACGGGGACGGAAGCTTTCAGCATGTGGCCAACTATCCTTATAGCCTCTTGGCAAACGACATGAAGGTCGGAGACTTCAACGGCGACGGTAAGCTCGATCTGATCCTCATGCAAATTAGCGGTAGCGGCATTACTCTCTGGTTTCTACAGGGCAATGGTGACGGCACCTTCAAGCCACCACAGGAGATCGCATCCTTTCCCGGTGCGGACGGATGTGGAGTAGGTGCTCCTCAGGGCGGGGGCGTGCAACTGAGCGATTTCAACGGTGACGGAAAGCTCGATCTGGCTTTCTGCACGAAGAGCCAAGTTGGAATTCTTATGGGCAATGGCGACGGAACTTTTCAGCCTCCGGTTTACTATACGGCTGACTCGACTGGACAGGGGCTGTTTACGTACGTTCTGGGTGATCTCAATTCCGACGGCAACCCAGATTTGGTTGCATCGGAGTATTCCAACTTCAACAGCCTACTTGTGGTATTCCTGGGGAATGGGGACGGAACTTTTCAGCCAGGACAAACAATAAGCTCGGCAGTGCCGTCGGGCGAGCTAGGCATAACCTTGGGCGATTTCAATTCGGACGGCATGTTAGACGTTATTTTTCAAAACGGAGTCGGCATGAATGTATTTCTTCAGCAATAAGCGTGTTGTAGAGCGTAAGGCTTTTGACTTCCCGTTCGTTACCCAACAAAGGCTGCCCCACTCTTTCGCGTTCGTTGCGAAAGGGTGGGTACTCCACAGCTCGCCGCCAAAAGCGTTTTCCACACCCTTCCACAGCCAGAAACCCAAATCCTGTGACGAACAACCTTTACTGAGAAAAGTAGAAGGCGCAATCTATCCAGATGCGCGAAAACTATTTCAACCGGTTCGGCTGGCCAGCCTCATCCGACCGTTCGAATCTTCCATCTAACTCCATATTCCGCAATATTTTGCGGCTAACTCTTTGCGGCTCAAGATTTTGCCCATATCCGAGGCATATCAAAACACGGCAAGTTATTTTGAATCAGTATTTTACGGAAAACATTTTTCAATTTTTTTCAGATATGTATCCCACTCAACTTCCACCCAACTCCCGCAGTCGCGCAGCGGCAATCTCCGGCGTGATGTCGCGCTGCGGAGTGCCCAGCATTTCAAAGCCGACCATGAACTTGCGAATCGTTGCCGACCGCAACAACGGCGGATAGTAATGTGCATGAAAATGCCACTCAGGATGTTGGGCATCATCGGTCGGCAACTGATGAAAGCCCATCGAGTAAGGAAAGGGAACGCCGAAAACTTTGTCGTACGTGGAAGAAACGCGTTGCAGAATCTGGCTCAGCGAACGCGCCTCATCGTCCGTGAGCTCGTTCATGCTGCCAAAATGTCGCCGGCTGCATACGAGAATTTCGAACGGCCACACCGCCCAGAACGGCACCAGCACAATGAAGCCGTCATTCGCGCAAACCAGGCGCACCCGCTGCGCCGCTTCCAGCGCGACGTAGTCGCAGAGCAGGCATCGCTGGTGGGCATCGAAATATTTTCGTTGCGCAATCAATTCTTTTGCAGGCTGTTCGGGGATGGAAGCCGTCGCCCAGATCTGGCAGTGCGGATGCGGATTGCTCGCCCCCATCATCGCCCCGCGATTCTCGAAAATCTGCACATGATTGATCTCGGCCCGTCCGCCCAACTCGCGGAATTGCCCCATCCACGTGCGCACGACTTGTTCAATCTCCGCGAGTCCCATGGTCGCGAGAGTCAGATCGTGGCGCGGCGAGAAGCAGATCACGCGGCAGACTCCCGGCTCGGACTCGGCCACCAACAATCCCTTCGCATCGACGTCGAGACGCGCCGCCGCCACGTTCGGCTTCAAAGCCGCGAAGTCGTTCTCAAAAACAAAAGTCGTCGCATACGCCGGATTTTGAATTCCTCCCGCGCGCGTGTTGCCCGGACAAAGATAACAACTGGGATCGTAAGCCGGCTCCGAAGCCGAGGGCACGGCGGCCACTTCTCCCTGCCAAGGCCGCGTCGCGCGATGCGGAGAGACCAGCACCCACTCGTTGGTCAGGGCATTCAGTCGCCGGTGCGGATCTTCGTTGAGTTTCAAGTGGCAGCCTCGCAGCATTCTACGACGACCGATACAACTCATGTAGCGGCGGCAGCGGCCGTCCCGCCAAAGCGCAGCGAGGCGGAATCTTCACAGACGCTAAGGCCCCCAAAACAACCTGCCGAATTCTGCCCGCCGCATGGCATAATCATCGGCAAACCTCTTCCCATCAGGTGCCAACCGATGCGTTCATTCCTGACTGCCGTTCTAGCCCTGTGCTTCAGTATTTGTGCGGCAAGTCTGCCGTGCGCCGCCGCATCCAGCCCGAAGCCGCTCCAGATTTATTTCGTCGACGTCGAAGGTGGCCAGGCCACGCTGCTGGTTAGCCCGTCTGGCCAATCGCTGCTCATCGACACGGGATGGCCGGGATACGAAGGCCGTGACGCCGACCGCATCGTCGCCGCCGCACATGCGGCCGGCATCCAGCAGATCGATTATGTATTGATCACCCACTATCACCGCGATCACGTCGGCGGCGTGCCGCAGCTGGTCGAGGGCTTCAAGGTGGGCACGTTCGTCGATCATGGTCCGAATCTGGAAGACTCGGAAGTCACGCGTACCGACTATGCCGCTTACGAAAAGGCAGTCGCCGGCCATGCCCATGTCGTCGTCAAGCCGGGATGGGGACTGCCGATCAAAGGCCTCGAAGTTCAGGTGTTGTCGGCGGCAGGCGATGTCATCACAAAGCCCTTGCCCGGAGCGGGAGAAGCTAATTCCTATTGCAAGGGCGCAACCGCCGAGGCAGATGACGCGACTGAGAATGCCCGGTCCATTGGGACTTTAATCACCTACGGAAAATTTCGCTTCCTCGATCTCGGCGATCTCACCAAGAAAAAAGAGATGGAGCTGGCCTGCCCCAACAACCTGCTCGGAACCGTCGATCTTTTTCTGGTGACGCATCACGGCTTTGACTTGTCGAATCCGAAGGCGCTGGTGTGGGCGTTGCATCCGCGCGTGGCGGTGATCGACAATGGCCCGCGCAAAGGGTCGAGTCCCGCGGCGTGGCAGATTGTGCACGACTCTCCCGGCCTCGAAGATTTGTGGCAACTGCACTATGCCGAAGAATCCGACAAAGATCACAACGTCGCCGACGAGCGTATCGCCAACGTCAAAGAGAACTGCGAAGGGAAATATCTCAAAGTCGTCGCGCAAAGCGATGGCACGTTCACGGTAACCAACAGCCGTACCGGCGCAGAGAAAGCGTACAAGAAGTAGAAACTAGTAGCGCCGGCGTCCCGCCGGCTGTTGCGTGGGCGTCCCGCCCGCGCCCTGGCCAGCTCAACGAATGCAAAGAGTTTCGAAGCGCAGACTACAATCCCACCATGATCGTGATCGTGATGGGAGTGACCGGGGCCGGCAAAACGACCATCGGGCGCATGCTGGCCGAGCAACTGGGTTGGCAGTTCGCGGACGCCGACGACTTTCATCCGCCCGAGAACGTCGAGAAGATGCGGCGTGGCATTCCGCTCGACGACGAAGATCGCGGGCCCTGGCTGCATCGCCTGCGTGCGATGATCGGCGCCTGGATCGCCGAAGGGAAGAATGTAGTGCTGGCGTGTTCCGCTCTTAAACGCAGCTACCGGAACGAACTCGATGCGGGGCCAGAGGTTCGGTTTGTCTACTTGAAGGGAAGCGCCGAGTTGATTGCAGATCGACTGCGCTCGCGCCACGGGCACTTCGCCGGTGAGCAGATTCTCGCCGGCCAGTTCGCCGACCTTGAAGAACCGGAATGCGCCGTCACTGTTTCGATCGCTCCGGAACCGATGCAGATTGTTGGTGAAATTCGGCAGAAGCTCGGCTTGGCGTAGAATCCTTCCACCTTGGAAACGGCTCCCGAGCGTCTTGAATCCGCGGTTGTCTCCCGAGTGATGTGGCGGCTGATGCCGTTTCTGTTTCTGCTCTACATTGTTGCCTACCTCGACCGCATCAACGTTGGCTTTGGCATATTGCAGATGCGCGGGCAGCTTGGTTTGAGCGACCGCGTCTATGGGCGCGCGGCGGGTATGTTTTTCGCGGGCTATTTTTTCTTTCAGCTGCCCAGCAATCTGGTGCTGGAAAAGTTCGGCGTGCGGCGCTGGATTTCGGGACTCATGATCACGTGGGGAGTGATTTCGTGTCTGATGATTTTCATCCGCGGGCCGATCAGTTTTTATGCGATGCGCTTTCTGCTAGGAGCCGCCGAGGCGGGATTTTTTCCGGGCATGATCCTTTACATGAAGCGCTGGTTCCCGGCAAATGCACGGGCGCGCGCCGTGGCGTGGTTCATGATGGCGAATCCGATTGCGGGAATTGTGGGCAGTCCTATCTCTGGAGCTTTGCTTGGATTAAGCGGCAAGGGGCTTTCGGGTTGGCAATGGATGTTTCTCATGGAGGGAATACCGGCGATTCTGCTTGGATTTACGGTCTATTGGGTTTTGGCGGATAACCCGAAAGAAGCAAGCTGGTTGAAGGGTGAGGAGCGGGCGTGGTTGCTGGATCGGTTGTCGCGTGAACAACAAGCGGAGTCAGTGGCCAGCAGTAGCAGCTTCTGGGAAGTTCTCATCAGTCCAAAAATCTGGGCGCTGTCGCTGGTTTATTTCGGAGTCTCGACCACGATGTATGGAGTTACGCTGTGGCTGCCGAGCGTGATCCAGTCGCTGTCAGGGCTCAGTAATTTTGCGACCGGGATGGTTGCGGTGCTTCCATTTCTGGTGACGGCGGTTGCGATGGTGCTGGTCGGGATGCGCTCCGATCGCACTGGAGAGCGGCGCTGGCACACGGCGATTCCGGCGTTTGTAGGAGCGGTGGCGTTGGTGGCGGCGGGCTATGGGAGATCGACGGTCGTAGTCGTGGCTGGCGTGGGACTGGGACTGGTTGGAGCGGAGTCGATGGTGGGGCCATTCTGGGCGATGGCAACTTCGCGGATGAGCGGGCTCTCGGCGGCGGCGGGAATCGCGGTGATCAACTCATTGGCGAACTTGGGAGGATATTATGGGCCGGATATTATTGGATTCTTCCGCAAGCTGAACGGCGGCTTTCGCGGAGGGCTGCTGGCGATTGGGGCAACGCTGGCGCTGAGCGGTGGAATTGCGCTGGTGGTGGGGCGGCAATCGACCGCGAGGAAGTAGCGGCGGCATCCCTGCCGGCTGTCCAGCGGGCGACTCGCCCGCTGCGCTGGAGGCCAAGAGGTTCCTTGACATGTTCCGTTATTTGTTAGTCTTCGGCGCCGAGGGCGAGACGCCCCTTCGACAAGCTCAGGGCAGGCTCTCAGGACAGCCGCCGGGACGGCAGCGCTACGAAGACGCCGCTTCGTTCTATTGCTTCGATTGTTTACAATAGAAACTTCGCCTAATTGCGCTGGCTCAGGCTCTAGAGTCAGCTTGTAGAGGGAACTAATAGCAAATTTGGAATCGAACAACCACAACTCCAATGCGGCCCCAACCGTCTACTGGCGGGTAGAGGGCAGTCTGCTTGACCTGACTGTGGTCGAGCCGGTGGCGTTCTTTACCTGGAATGCGCAGACGTTTACCGAGCGCTTCCGGCG
Organism: Candidatus Sulfotelmatobacter sp.; assembly: GCA_036500765.1. NCBI lineage: Bacteria > Pseudomonadati > Acidobacteriota > Terriglobia > Terriglobales > Candidatus Korobacteraceae > Candidatus Sulfotelmatobacter > Candidatus Sulfotelmatobacter sp. The sequence goes on along the minus strand of DASYBM010000004.1, from coordinate 1,128,309 downwards.
GCGCGGGCTGATCTTCCTGATGGCGGCGTTGCGTCCGTTTTTATATTCCACGAACCGCAAATTTGCCACGCGGGTGGTGCACGCCGTGCTGCGCGGAGTGACGCGGGATCGCATGGATCTGCTCGGCGAAGAATTCTTTTTATACAAGCTGAAGCCGCGGCTGAAAGAGCGCGGCGTGAGAAAGGTGCAGGAACTAGTGCAGTCCGGGGCCGACGTTGTCCTGGTCAGCCAGGGACTTGAACATGTGATGCGGCCGCTGGCGCAGCATTTGGGCGTGAAGCGGATTGTGGCGAACCGGTTGGATTTTCGCGATGGCGTGGCGACTGGAAGGTTGCTGAAGCCGGTGATCCGGCCGCGGGGAGCGTTTGCAAAGTTCCGGGAAGAAAATCCCGATGGACGACGGGCTCCGAAAACTCTGGCGCGGCAACTCGATATTTCGGTAGATGACTTGCGCTCAGCTGCGATTCCCGCGGAGCGGCAACCGGTGGCGCCGACGCGGCCGATCGTTCACTTTGACGGCCAGCGGCAGGCGCAAGGTTTTTCCGTGCGCCGGGCGTTCGCAGGAAAGCACGTCATGCTGATTGGGGTCACTGGTTTTATTGGCAAGGTGTGGCTGGCGAATACGCTGATGGATTTGCCGGAGGTGAAGCGGATTTATTTGCTGATCCGCCGGCAGAAGTCGAATCCGGCGGAACGGCGTTTCGAGAAGATGGTGGAAGATTCGCCGGTGTTCGATCCGCTGTTTGAACGGCATGGCGACAAGTTCCTCGGCTTTCTGCGGGAGAAAATCGAAGTTGTCGAGGGCGATGTCACGCAGCCGGGGCTCGGGCTCGGCCCCGAGGCTTCGCGGCGCTTGCAAAAGAGTCTGGATCTGATCATCAACAGCTCGGGGCTAACGGATTTCAATCCCGATCTGCGCGACGCGCTTACGACCAATACGGATGCGGCCCTCAACATTCTCGAGTTTGTGCGCGCGTCGGATCATGCGGGATTGCTCCATCTCTCGACTTGTTACGTCGCCGGCGAGCAGGACGGGCGAGTCGCGGAGAGGCTGACTCCGAACTACAATCCGCGCGGGCTGGCAGATTTCGACGCCGAGCAGGAATGGCGCTCGCTGCACGAGTTCGTGAAGCAGGCCGAAGCGCAGGCCGAGAGCGAGCAGGTCACCTCGGGCTTGCGGATGCAGGCGCGATCGAAGGAACATGCGGCGAAAGACTTGCAGGGCGCGGCGCTGGAAAATCAGATTCGTAAGAATCGCGTGCGGTGGCTGAAGACGTATCTCACGGAGGCGGGCACGCGGCGCGCGAAAGAGTTAGGCTGGCCGAATACTTATACGCTGACGAAAAGCCTGGCCGAATCGCTGATCGTGAAACATGGCGCGGGGCTGCCGGTTGCCGTGGTGCGTCCGGCGATTGTCGAGACTTCCGTCGCCAAGCCTTTTCTCGGATGGAATGAGGGCATCAACACGTCGGCATCGCTGTCGTATCTGTTAGGGACCTACTTCCGGCAGTTGCCGTCGAATAAAAGCAAGCGGCTGGATATTGTTCCTGTGGATGCGGTTTGCGCCGGCATGACGTTGATTTCTGCGGCTGTGATGGAGCGCAGGCACGATCCGCTGTATCAGTTGGCGACTTCGGTGACCAATCCTTGCGACATGGGGCGGTCGATCGAGTTGACGTCGCTGGCGCATCGGAAACACTATCGCGCGCAGGAAGGCCTGGAGTCATGGCTGCGGCTGCGCTTCGATGCGATTCCGGTTTCGAAGACGCGGTACAACCGGATGTCGGCTCCGGCGCAGAAGGCGATTGTGAAGTCGATTCAGCGCATTATGTCGCCGCTGCCATTGAAAAAAGCGCCGCTGGTGAAGACAGAGAGAAGTTTAGAGCGCCTGGAAAAATTGATTGAGTTGTTCGAGCCTTTTATTTTGCTGAACGAGCACGATTTCGCTGCGGAAAATATTGAGAAGTTGTCGTATGCACTGGTGCCGGAAGAGCAGGAAACTTTCGCTTACGACACGCGCTCGCTCGATTGGTGGGAGTACTGGATCAACATTCACATCCCGGCGCTGCGTTACTGGACATACCCGCTGATTGAAGGCAGGCCACTGGAAGCGCGGCCTCCGCGCACTTTTCAACTTGCGCCCGCGAGCGGCGTTGCCGTGAAGACTGGGACCGATGGAGCCACGTGGCGATATTCCTGACCGGGTCGACCGGATACATCGGCGCGCATGTTGCTGCCAATCTGCTGGATACACATGGCGCGGCCTTGAACGTGCTGGTGCGCGCGCGTGATCCGCAGGAAGCGCAGTTGCGGTTGTGGCGCGCGTTGCAATTGCATCTGGACTTCCCGCGATTCTATGAATTCATGCAGACCAAGGTGCGCGTGTTTGTTGGGGATCTGACGTCTTCCGGCTTCGGCTTGAATCGCGATGAATACGATCGCCTGGTACACACGACCGATTCGGTGATTCACTGCGCGGCGTCGCTGAATCGAAAGTCGGAGAAGAGTTGCTTGAACGTGAACCTGCGTGGCACGCTTGAAGTGCTGACGCTGGCGCGCCATGCGGAGCATTATCACGGGCTGCGGCGTTTCAGCGAAGTGAGCACGGTGGCGGTGGCGGGCAAGCGGCAAAATGAAGTGGTGAGCGAGGACCGGGCGATCGAGTGGGACCGGTCGGATTACGATCCTTACGCGCGTACGAAAAAGTTTTGTGAACACATGGCGCGTGTGTTACTGCCGGATACTCCGAAAACAATTTTCCGGCCCAGTATTGTGCTGGGCGACAGCCGGCAGGCGGAGACGACGCAATTCGATATGGTCCGGGCGTTCGTGTTCCTGGCGGGCTTGCCGGCGTTGCCGTTTCGGGCCTCGGACAAGATTGATATTGTGAATGTGGATTTTGTGGCCGATGCGATTGCTGCGCTGCACCAGAAAGACCAGCCGAAGTTTGATACGTATCATCTATCGTCGGGGACGGGGTCGCAGACGTTCCGCGAGTTGACGACCGCACTGGCCGCGGCGCAGCAGAAGCGCGGACCGGTGTTTCTTCCGTTTGCGGAGAAGCCGTTTGCCGGTTCGGTCAACTTTCTCTCGAATCGCAAGGGAGCGGTGGCGAAAGGGGCTTCGTTGCTGAAAGTGTTCATGCCCTATCTGGTGTGGAACACAGTGTTCGACAATACGCGGGTGACTTCTGAGTTGGGGCGGAGGCCGGTTCCGTTTTCGCAGTACAGTTTCTCGTTGTTGAAGTTCAGCCGCGAAAATAATTTTGAGTATCCTTACAAGCCCTGGCCCGCCGCCGCGGGAGGGAATGCCGCATGATGGATTTATTTTTAGAAGCGTGGGTGAGCGGCAACATCGAGCGGGCGAAGGTGCGATGGATGCTAGGCGGAAACAAGCCCTGGCAGCCCGGGGAAAAACTGAAGCTATTGTTCGCCGGATATAACGGCACGCGCAACATGGGATCGGATGTGCGAGTCGACGAAATGCTGCGGCAGATTCGGCACATTCTGGGAGCAGAGCGGGTGGAACTCAGCGTGATGAGCCAGAACTTCGAATTCTCGAAGGGATATTTCGACGGCACGAAGCAGGTGCATCTGCCGGATATTTTTCCGCCGTTCTTGTCGGACGAGGTTCCACGGCATCACGGGGTGGTGGCGTGCGAAGGCTCGATGTTCAAGAGCAAGTTCGCGAATGCGCTGACTGCGATGATGATTGGATCGCTTGGAATCGCGGCCGTCGAGAACAAACTTTCCGTGGGGTATGGCGCGGAAGCCGGGCAGATGGATCCGCTGCTGGCCAAGATGTGTGGACGCTACTGCAAGAATTCGCTGGTGATTACACGCAATGAAGAGTCGCGCACACTGTTGCGCGAATTGGGCGTGCCGACGGAACTGGGGACGGATACGGCGTGGACGTTCGAGCCGCGGCCCGCGAATTATGGCCAGGGTATTTTGCGGCAGGTCGGGTGGGACGGGCGCACACCGGTGCTGGTCGTGTGTCCGATCAATCCGTTTGAGTGGCCGGTGAAAGCGTCGGTGGCGAAAGCCGCGCTGCACAGCCTGACCGGGGCGTACAAAAAAAGCCATTATCGCGGACCATACTTTCATAACTCGGGACCGGACGCCGATCGGGCGCTGGAGCATTACCTGAATTCGATTGCGAACGCCGTTGATACGTTTCGCAAAAAGCGGAATGTTTTTGTGATTCTGGCGGCGACGGAGCGCCTGGACGCGCGCCCAGCCAATTCTATCTCCGAGAAACTTGGCGGCGTGCCCGTGCTGACTTCCGATCAGTACAACATGTATGAACTGGTGAGCATTCTGCGGGCGTGCCACATGATGGCGTCGTCGCGCTATCACGGAATTGTGACGTCGATGCCTGCGCTGGTGCCTTCGGCAGGTATCACTATGGATGAGCGCATTCGCAATCTGATGCGCGAGCGTGGGCATCCTGAATTGCTGATGACGGTGGATGATCCCGATCTCGAACAGAAGTTGCTGGCGGCACTGGAAACATTGGCGACCGAGGGTGAGCGCGTTGCAAATGGCATCGCCCGCACCGTCGTGAAGAATCTGAAAGTGATGGCGCGCATGGGAGTTTTGTTTGAAGAAGAAGTGCAGCGGCGATATCCCGAGTTCACCACGCGCCACGGCGACTGGAGTTGGGAGGATTATCTGCCGCCGATGAACGATTCGCTGCGGCAGTTGGTGGCGGCGTATAGCTGATTCGCGGGCGCGTCTCTGTGTCATTGCAATTTCATGCCATTTATCGGCGAAATCTTTTCGCAACTGAAGACAGCCGCGGATAGTCCCGTGCTGCGGGAAATTCGCAACGGAGAATTCGTTGGTGTCACCGGCGGCGAAATGCTGGAGTTGATTCGCAAGGCACGGACGTTTCTCGCCGCGCGGGGTTTGAAGAATGGCGACCGGCTTGGTCTGCTGGCGGCGAACAGCGTGCGCTGGATTGCGCTCGATTTGGCGGCGATGGCCGAGGGACTAATCGTTGTTCCGCTCTATTTCCGTCAGGCTCCGGCAGAGCTGGTCGCGATCATAAAAGACAGCACGCCGTCGCTGGTCTGCTGTGGCGATGCAGGACTGCGCGATGGAATCCGGCAGAGCTGGGCGGGTCCGAACTGGAACGAGGCGCCTCCGCATGTTCTGGTAGACGAAGTTTTTGCGGGGGGCGACGGAGTTGCGCTCGATCGCCCGCAAGTGCGCGATGACGACGCGGTCACCATTATTTATACGTCGGGCACGTCGGGCGAGGCGAAGGGCGTGGTGCTTACGGCAGCGAATGTTGGATTCATGCTGGGCTGCACATCGGCGAGGCTGGATTTATTGATGGGCGGCCGAATCGGCCAGGACAGCGTTTTTCATTATTTGCCGTTGAGCTTTTGCGCCTCGTGGATTGCGGTGCTTACCTTCCTGTTGCGCGGTAGTCTGATTACGTTGAACACTGATCTGACGAAGATTGCCGGGGATATTATCGCAACGGCTCCACACTATTTTCTGAATGTGCCGCAGTTGCTGGAGCGCATGCGGCGCGGCGTGGACGAACAGATTGCGCAAAAGGGCGGAGTGGCGCAGGCAATTTATTCGCGAGCCAAGGCGGCGCGAACCCGGCGTAAAGAAAATCGGGCTCAAGCTGGCGATGCCATCTGGCTGTGGTTAGCTCACGTGATAGTCTTTCCCGCGATTCGCAAAAAGATGGTTGGCGCGAATCTAAAAGCCCTGATCTGCGGATCTGCGCCGCTTGCGCCAGAGACGCAAGATTATTTCAGCATGCTTGGCATTCCCGTGCTTCAGGTCTACGGACTGACCGAGACGACCGGCATCTGTACCATGGACGATCCTAACTATGTTGTGCCGGGGCGCGTCGGGCCTGCGGTTGACGGCATGGAGATGAGTTTGGGCGAAAATGAAGAAATTGTCGTGCGCGGGCCGAACGTGTTTCCTGGATACTGGAACCGTCCGCAACAGACGGCGGAGGCGCTGCGCGATGGATGGTTTCACACCGGCGATCAGGGCGAGAAGGACGTTTCCGGAAACTGGCGCATCGTAGGGCGACTGAAGAATCTGATCGTTCTCGGGTCTGGGCACAAGATCGCGCCGGAAACTATTGAGGACGAACTTTTGCGGCACCTTCCCGGCGCTCAACACGTGGTTGTTGTGGGCAACGGCCGCGGATATCTTGCGGCGATCGTCACAGGGAGCGTCTCGAGCGAACAGGTGCAAGCCGCGCTCGACGCGGCGAGCGCGGCACTTCCGCATTATAAGCAAGTACGGGCCTTTTGCCTGCGCCCAGAGCCGTTTTCGATTGAGAATGGGATGCTCACGGCGAACGGGAAGGTTAAGCGAGATTTGATTTCGTCGCTTATGAAGAATGAGATCGAAGATATGTACCGGGTGAAACAGGCGGTTTAGATAGAAGATTTGGGGGAATCGACTCGATTGAGCGACGCACATTTTGTCGGGCAGGCGCTGTCGTGGAGTCTGACGAACGGCGTCATTGAGCTGGGGCTGCATCGTGCGCCGCTCAACGAAATCGGGTCGCTGTCGCTGGGAGAACTGGAGAGATTCGTAGAGGCGCTGAATGACTTGGAGAAGGGCGCGCATGCGCTGATTCTCCACAGCGAGTTGAAAGCGGGTTTCTGTGCCGGCGCCGACCTGCGAGAACTTTATGAGCGGTCGCTGGGGATGGAGAAGGATCGGGCCGTCGATGGCGTGCGCGATTTTCTGGAACGCATTCACCGCGCCTTGAATCGGATCGACTCGGCGTCGCTGACTACCATTGCCGCCGTTCACGGAGTGACTTTTGGCGGAGGATTCGAGCTCGCCCTGGTGTGTGATTTGATCGTCGCTGACAAAATGGCTCGCTTTTGTTTTCCTGAGTTGCGCTTGGGATTGATTCCTGGTTTCGGCGGAGTCCCACGGCTGAAGCGGGATTTAGGGAATGCGGTGGTTCGTGACCTGCTGCTGACGGGGCGCAGTTTCAACGCTACTAAGGCGCAGCAAATCGGACTGGTCAGTCAGGTGGTTGCGGAGGGCGAGGCATTGCATGCAGCGCGAGCCATGGCCGCGCAGATAAGCAAGTTCGACCGCGAGACCGCGGCCCGGGCCAAGCAGTTCATCAAGCCAATTCCGCGCGACGAATTGCGCCGGGAGATCGACATTTTCTGTGAGCTATTTCCGCGGCCGGTGGTGCAGGCCGGGTTGAAGAAGTTTGTAGAAAGCAGCGACGCGCAGCCCTATCTGCCGTAAAGCAAGGTGAATTAGAATAACTGCTTATGGAAACCGCTGAAAAAACGCTGGACGAGATACTCACGCTAGCTGCGGCCCACTTCAACGTGCCGCGCCATAAGTTGTCTCCTGACGATGACTTCTTCAAGGCGCTCGGGATCGACAGCCTGCAGACGCTGGATCTGCTCACCAAGCTGGAACATCACTTCCACGTCGAGTTGCCGGATTACGAACTGCAGGGAGTGAGCGATTTCCGCACGCTGGCCGCGAAGATTCAGGCCCGGCTGTGACCTTCATTCTTTATTTTTAATTTTCGATTGTCGATGGCAAAGGCACATCGCAGGATGCTTCATATTCTGGTGCGCAACCTATGCTTGATCTCCGCCAATACACATGTCTAGGCGCAGCGTTGCGCGAGGCACTGGATCGATTCTCGTCTGAGGTCTGCCTGATTGAGGCGGACCGCGATCGTGAAAAAGTACGCCTGACGTATTCGGATTTCAAAGAGATCTCGCTTCCTTTGGCGCGCGCGCTGGAGGATGCAGACTTCGACGCCGGAGACCGCGCCGCCATCATCATGACGAATCAGTCGAAATGGCTGATCTCGGCGTATGCGGTTTTTTATTGTGGCGGAGTGCTGGTGCCGCTGGACTACAAGCTCACAGCGGCCGAGCACCTGCAACTGCTGGCTCACTCCAAGGCCAAGGTGCTGGTCATTGAGTACCATTTGTGGCGCGCGATCATGGAGTCAGCCGAGTTCCAGAAAATTGCCACCAGTATTGTGCTCGTGACCGAGGCTCCACTGGGCGTGGATCTGGCGGGCGCGTTTCGGTGGGAAGATTTCAAGCGCAGGGGCGCCCCTGACTTCGTCATGCGCCAGAAGGATGATGTCGCATGCATCGTTTATTCGTCGGGAACGGGCGGGCGACCGAAAGGCTGCGTGCTGACTCACGAAAATTATCTGGAGCAGTGCCGGGCGCTGACCGCGTGGTATCCGTTTTGGCCGGGAGTGCGGTACTTGAGTATTCTGCCGACCAATCATGCCATCGATTTTATGGTGGGCTTCATCGGTCCGTTTGTGTGCGGAGCTTGCGTGGTGCACTTGCGCACGCTGCGTCCGGAGTTTGTGCGCGATGCTTTTGTGCGCTATCGCATCGCCTATGTGTCGCTGGTGCCCATGATCGTGAAGAATCTGGAACGCGGACTGCGCGCTAAGTTCGACGAGTTGCCAGCGTGGAAGCGGGCATTTCTGAATGCGATGATCGCGACTAACCGGGCGCTGACGCACCGCCGGCCGAATGTGAAGCTGAGCCGCATGCTGCTTTCGAATGTGCATCGCGGTTTTGGCGGTGAAGTGCTGGCGCTGATCACAGGCGGCGCTTTCATGGAGCCTTCGACCATGCAGTTCTTTTACGATCTCGGCATTCCAGTAGTGAATGGTTACGGGCTTACGGAGGCGGGAACTGCGCTGACGCTCAACGATCTTAAACCATTTCGCGCCGATACTGTCGGCAAGCCCCTGCCGGGAGTTGAGCTGCGGATTCTGAATCCGGATGCGGAGGGCGTCGGGGAAGTGGCGGCGCGCAGCAAGACGGTGATGTCGCACTACCTCGACGATCCCGAGCTTACGCTGGAGACGATCGTCGATGGCTGGCTGCTGACGGGCGATCTGGGCCGGTTTGACGGCAGTGGACATCTGCAACTGCTGGGGCGCAAGAAAAATATGATCGTCACCGAGGGCGGGAAGAATATTTATCCCGAAGATATAGAAAACGCTTTCGAGGGAATGCCGGTCAAAGAATATGCGGTGTTTGCGGCAAACTATATCTGGCCGAAGAAGGAACTCGGGGGGGAGAGCCTGGTCTTCATCTTGCGGCTGGAGCAGAATCAGAAGTTCGACAATCAGTTGCTGGAAGATATAGTAATGCGAAATCGGCGACTGCCTGACTTCAAGCGGGTGGGGGGATATTTGATCTGGGAGAAGGACTTTCCGCGGACCGCCTCGATGAAAATCAAGCGACAAGGGCTGGCGGAGGAGATTGGAAGGTCGGCGGAGCGGACGGCCGTGGTGCAACTGTAACGTGGGGACCACTTATCTTGCGATTGTGAATCCGGCGGCGGGTGGTGGGCGCAGCCGTAAACTGCTCGGCCCCGCGCTGGAGCGGTTACGAGCAGGCGGCATTGAAGTCATATTGAGCGAGACCAGCAGGCCGGGGCAGGCAACGGAGATGGCTCGCGATGCGTATCGAAGAGGCGTCCGGAAGTTTATAGCGGTCGGCGGAGATGGCACTTCGTATGAAATCGTGAACGGGTTGTATCCGCAGGCGCTGGGCGGGATACCGGGCGTAGAGCGGGGAGAAGAGCGTCCGATGCTGGCGTTTCTGCCTCTGGGCACGGGAAATTCTTTTCTGCGCGACTTCAGTCATCGCGGCGTGGAACACGGCATCGAGTCTCTGCTGGCTGGCAAGTCGCGGGACTGCGACGTGATGCGTTTGCGGCATCGCGACGGCGTAATTTATTTCATCAATTTGTTGAGTATGGGTTTTGCGGCAGATGTGGCCACGCTGCGGGCGCGGCGTTTCAGCGATTGGGGCGAGTTGGGATATCTGACATCGATTTTTCTGACTTTGTCGCGTTTTCATCGCCGGCCGTTTCCGGTTCGCGTCGAGGGTAAAGAGGGTTTCGATGAGCGGCGCTGCCTCTTCCTTAGTTTTAACAACAGCAAGTTCACGGGTGGGACGATGATGATTGCGCCCAACGCCGAGATTAACGATGGTTTGGTTGAATACGTTCGCTGGGGGCCCATTGGTCGACTGGGGCTGATCCGCAATTTGCCGCGGTTGTATGACGGGACGCATATTCAACATCCGCTGGCCGAGCGCAAGAGCGCGTCGCACATTGAATTCAATCTCGAGGCGCCGGTCGACGTAATGGTCGACGGCGAGGTGCTGACGCTGCATTGCGAAGAACTGGACGTGTTGCCGGGAGCGTTGAAGGTTGTGGCTTGATCGTTCTGTCCAAAATCGGCTCGTTTAAAATCGGGGTCGAACGCGCATGATATAAGGAAGAATCATGTCTGAAGAAAGGCGAAAGCGGCAAGGCGAGCGTGACGCCGAGGCCAGCGGCGATAAGAAGAAGATTCGCAACTACGCCATTATCTTGATTCTGTTGGCCGCAGCATTCTTAGGAGGCCGCTACTACCGGCGCTATCAAAATCATAAATACGATGCTTTCGCACAATGTCTGGCGGCAAAGCATGCAAAAATGTATGGACTTTACTACTGTCCGCATTGTCTGGACCAGAAAGCGATGTTTGGCGACGCGTTCCACTACGTGCCGTATGTAGAGTGCGCGGTGAAGGGTACCTCGGAAGAGACGGCGGAATGCAAGGCCGCGGGTCTGAAGCTCTTTCCCAGTTGGCAGTTCGGGACCGATCCCCCGCATGAGGGAGTTTTGTCACTGGAGGCGCTGAGCGATAAGACCGGCTGTAGCCTGCCATGACCGTGTCGGCTTCGCGCAATCGCATGCTCTTCGCAGTCATCGCCGTCTTGTCGGTCGCTGGTGTCGTCGTGTCGGCCGTATCGCTGGAGCGGCACTACGCTAAGTCTGCAACTGCGTATTGCGAGTTTGGCCAAAAATTCAGCTGCGACATCGTCAACCGGAGCGAGTACTCAACGATTGAAGGGATTCCGGTGGCGGGGATCGGCGTCGCGGGCTACGGCGTGCTGTTCATGCTGGCTACCTTCTGGAACTCTCGCGCGGAGACGCCAAACCGGCTGCTGGGAACGGCGATTGCAGGACTGGCCTTTGCGCTTTATCTGACGTACATCGAAGCGTATGAGTTGATGACGTGGTGCGTTCTGTGCCTGACCTCGCTACTCCTGATTGTTCTGATCTGCCTTCTCGCTATCGCATTGAAGGTGCGGAGTGAGTTTCCGAGAGCCTGAAGTAGAGCCGCGCCGTTGTATTCTGATAAGGCATTTTTCCGGATGGAAGAAATCGAGCAATCTGAAAGTTATGGCTCGCCAGCGCCTGGCGAGGTGATCCGCGCACAGTCGGCGACGGGAGATTTGCGGCTGCATGAATTTCGCAGCCAGGTTTTTCGGAATACCCGATTCCTGCGGGTATGGCTGCCTCCGGGCTATGACGAGGCTGAGAGTTCCGGACGCCATTATCCGGCGCTCTACCTGAATGACGGTCAGAATCTCTTCGAGTCGTCGTCGTCTTTTAACGGCGTGGAATGGCAGGTGGATGAAACCGCCGACCGGTTGATTCGCGAAGGCGCGGTTCCTCCCATGATCATTGTGGGCATGGATAACAGCGGCCGGGAACGCATTCGCGAGTACATGCCGCATCGTTCGCTGCATCCCAGCATGTGGCGGGCACAGGGCACGCGCTATCCGAGTTTTCTGTTTAAGGAAGTCATGCCCTTCATCAATCGCTACTACCGAGTGGCCCAGGGGCCGGAGAATACCGGACTGGGCGGGTCGTCGTTGGGGGCTCTGATCGCGCTTTACACGGCGACGGTACGTCCGGGAGTGATTGGGCGACTGTTGTTGGAGAGTCCTTCGCTGTGGGCATCGAACCGGCAGTTGATTCGGCAGAGTCGGGGCGTGAAGCGATGGCCGGAACGAGTCTTCCTTGCGACCGGAAGCGCCGAAGCCGGGCGCAGGGATAAAGATCAGAGCATGGTGGATGACGTGCGCGAGTTGGCAGCGATCCTGGGGCGCGGAGGATTGGACGATTCGCGACTGAAGTTGGTGATCGAGGAGGCTGCAACGCACCACGAATCCGCATGGGCCCGGCGGTTTCCGGAAGCGCTAAAATTTCTATATGGCACGCACGAATAATCGTCCGGCCCGCTTCATACGCTCGAGGCTACAGCTTCAACTCGGAGGGAAATCTTCCAGATTGAATACAGCGCAGCCGTCATCGCGATGACCGAAAGCTGAACATGCGTCCAGCGCGTGAACGGTCCGATCAGCGGAAGAATGTAAATGAAGTACAAAATCGTTGCCAGGCGTCGTTTGGGTGGCGTGAGCGGCAGAGTCAAGATCGAGTCGGCCAGCAGGAGAAAGGCTGGGGCGAGAATCACCAGATCGTAAACCGTGAGATGCGGCGCGACCAGCACGCTGGCCAGGAGCAGCGCCGAATATTTCAGATGCAGCGGCACAAGAGGGCGTCGTTTCCAACATGCGATGGTCAGGGCGAGTACCCCGGCCGCGCTCAACAGATAAAGGCCGAGAGCAACTTCCGGCCAGGGTACGAGGCCTTTCAGGAGCATCGACCAGAAAGTACGCAGGCAATGTGTCTGGTAGAGCTTGGGTTCGAGCAGAGGCCACAGGGTTCGCACATTTCGAAGCGTGCGCAACCATTGCCGGAGTGGTTCGCTCCCGTAATAGAGAACTCCTGCGAAGATCTGTGCTGCGGCGGAGACAGCGGCTCCAACGACTACTTTCCACACTCCAGTGGTTACGAAAACGACGGCCGCGGCTACGCCCAGTTGCGGCTTGAAGATCAGGCAACCGAGAACGATGCCTGCAAGGAAATCACGCCGGGCGCGCAGCAGAAAAAACATCAGCGTGAAGCAGGCGAGGGCGATCGCCGACGTCTGCCCCCACGCGATCAAGTGAAAGAAGGCGGGAAATGCCGAGGCGAGAAGAAGAATAATGCCGCCAAAATCGTGCAGCCGCGGACAGGCTTTCCACACGGCATAGCAGCAGGCGCCATAGAGTGCCACGCTACAAATCCACCACAAAGCCAACGCCCATCCATAGGAAAGACGCGCCAGCGGCGCGAAGAAGATGGATACCTGCGGTGGATACGAAGGTAAATACTGGATGCCTTCGCTTTCCGGTATGCGTTCTGCCGCGAGAGTTGCCTGGGCGTTCATATTGTATAAGTCAGCCCCGCGGTGTGTGATCGCAAGCGTGCCCAGCGTGTAGAAGTGAAGAAAATCTGTTCCCTTCAGATTGCTATTGCGGTCGCGCAGGCTTGGAGTGGCAATATTCCATGCGTAGAAGGACCACAGGCACAGGGCCAGAATCGCGCCATGAGCACGCAGGCGCTTCGACGTCAGCCACGAGGCAGACCTGGTTGTGGTTGTCAGCGTCATGTCTGCGCCGCATTAGTGTCCACGGAATTCCGGGCGAGTCCGCTACCGAGCAAAATCAGAATTGCGGCCGTCGCTAGCGGAAGCGCAAAGCTCGACAAGAGTGGAGCAGACCATAGCACTGAGTACAAGGGGTTTCGAAGATCGGGCCGCGCCAATGCCACGATCGGCGCCAGCAGCCAGGGAAGAAGTGCAAGTCCGGTAACTGCGTAGAGAGTGAGGTGGCGCAGGCGACTGCCTCGCAGAAGTTCTCGCCGGTGTTGGAACGCCAGCAAAAACGCGGGCAGCAGCAGGACTTGATTGAAGGATGCATTTACGGTCGGGACCACTGTGACCGTGAGTAACAGCACGAATGCGAGGACGATTGCGAACCAGACGGAATCCGCCGGTTCGCGCCGCACCTTCCAGCCGAGCCAGCCAACCGCCAACAAGGCAACGATTGCAATCACCCAGGACCAGTTTGCCGAGAAGATCGTGCCGAGGAACGACTTCGAGTTGGTGTATTCGGAATAAGCTGTAAGCGATTTGGGATATCGGATCATCCACGCTGGCAGCAGAAGCTCGGAGGCCAGAATCAGTGCGGCAAGTGTCGCGCCGAAACCGAATAATAGAAGTCTTCGCGGTCTCCATGCGCCGGCGGTCCACAAGAGGAACCACGCAATCGGGAGTACCGCCATCTGCGGCTTGATGGTTGCGACGGCCATTAGCATTCCCGCCAGGAAGAGTTGTCCGCTGGCGGCGCACGCGGCCGCACCAGCTATTAGGGCGGCGACCAGCAGACCCAACTGCAAGAAACTCAAGCCCTGCATCACCGGTATGCTGCTAAGAGCCAAGATGAGAATTGCCACTAGGTCAATGATGGAAAGGTGAAAACGCAGAAATCGAAGCCAGAACCAAAGGCTGGCGGCCGTCACGGCGGCCAGAAACCACCACACGACGATTCGCACCGTCGCGAACTCCAGAGGCACGATAGGAAGCAAGAGAAACACAACATAAAGCGGATAAGCGAATCGCTCCTGGTCAAGCCGGTCGGTTTGCACCCACGGATTGAGCGCGCGGCCATAGTAGGCGATTTGAATCTCGCGGCTCACCTCGGCTCCGTAGGGGTCGCGATGATGGAGCAGCAGTTCCCGAGAGCCGTACCAGCGTGGATAGAGGTCGGTCAATGCATTCGCCTGCGGCAATCCCGTGCGGATATTCGCCGCATGCAGTGCGGCTGGCGCGCGATTCCAATACGTCCACATGCCAGCCGAGCAAATCAGCAGCAAGATCAGCAAAGGAGGTCGAAGGAGCGGTGGCTGACTTGCTGGCATGAGGGTCGGGAGAAAGCCGTAATCCGTTTAGAGCATGGCCGAGAGGTTCAATCGGGGTAGGGCAGCGGCTGCGGACTTGGGCTGTCGCCGTCGACCATCCATACCTTCCGATCGCGAAAGTATTCGAGCAATTCCTGGTTATCGTTCCTGCCCATGTCGCGCGCCCAGATCACTTTGGCGGTGTCGATATTGGCTTCGTTGTATACCCATTCCTTGTCCAGGTCATGATGCGGACCGTAACGGACGATTACGAGTTGAGACTCCGGACGCAGTTGGAGTTGGTGCAGGATCGCGGCGCGTTCCAGGTTTCCGCGAGGCCACGCCGGTTCGATGCGGGCGTGCACACCGGCAGCGGATACCCGCAGCAGAATCATAGCGCATGCCACCACAACGATTGCGCGGACTATTTCCCGGCCCAGCGGACGCCACCAGTGCCACAGATGGCGGAGGCACTGGACCAGCAAGAGATATAGGATGCAAGTGACCGGCGAAAAATAGTGCGGGAGAGTCCATGTCTGGACGGCAAACGCGGCCGCGACCGCGACGCAGATCACGAGCGGCAAGAACATCTTGCGCCGGCGCACGACCCATGGGAGCGCCAGCAGCGGCAAGGTCAACAGCGGTCCCAGATAAAATTGCCACCAGGATTTTAGTTTCCATCCCAGCCCTGGAAAAAAACCAGAGAGGGTGCGGTATTTTTCGAACTCAGCGAGCTCCCTTTCATACACTTGGCGCATGATCTCGTGATGATACTCGGGCTCGGGTCGAGGCGTTTGCCAGATGAAGTAAGGAGCCATCGCATAAGTTTCGCGATTCACTTGATAGGCCATGCGTAAAGGATCGCCCGTGACGCGATAGTAGTAATAGCCTGTGGCTATGGTCCCCAGCGCGAGCGTCAACAGGATCGGAACAATTATGCGAGACAGAGTTACGTGAAGAACTGGACGATCAGGAAGATCATGACAACCACGTCCAGCCATCCATAAGAGCATGGCGGCCGCGATCGGAATGGAAAAAACAAGTCCTTCGTAAGGCCGGGTATTGGCCAGAATGATCAAGCCGAGCGCCATAAAGATCGATACCCGCATCGATGGATGGCGTCGCAACCGCGGCCAGGCTCCAAGAACGAGCGCTCCTCCCAGCGCGGCCAGCGATGCACACCAGTACGAATTCATCCAGTAGCTGAGAATGCCGAGTCGCAAGGCGGCCAGGATTGAGCCCAATAACGCCCAACGCGCGGGCAACCAGGCTTGCAGCATCCAGCACAGCGCCGAGCACATGGCCCCGGTGACCAGCAGTTGTCCGATCCATTCTCCGAGATAATCATCTCCGAGATAAGGCTGCCCGAGCGCTTGTCCCGCGGCCAGCACCAGGCCTTGCCCCGGGGGATACATCGACATGTAGGTTGGATGTTCGATGATGTGGAAGCTCTCAAAGTGAATCCACATGGGATGAGTAGGATTGGTGATTCTGCCGTGGGCAAACGTGTCGGCGGCGAGAAGATAGCTGAACTCATCATTCCAGCGCGGCTGCGGTATTCCGAGGATGGGAATCAGCGCGGCGCGGAGTACTATCACAGCAAATCCCACAGCCAACGCCGCAAGTCCGCGATTAGCCGCAATGCGGGTGAAGGTACATTCGAGACGTCGAAAGGAAAGCCGTCGCGAGGAATACTGCGAGAAGGTCTGCGCTCGCCGATAGGAAAAGAGAATCAGCGCCGCCGCGGCAAACAGCAAAACCAATTCGATAATCGCAACCAGGGAAGGCGCGAGCTGGACGTAAAGATTCTGCATCGCTGTTCAGGGGGATCTGGTGAGGCAAGCCCCGTCCAACTCCACGCCAGTAATGTACGCCTGCGAAAGCACCGTCGGCTGGCCTTTACGCGCTACTTGCTTGCAGCTTCCTTCACGCTGGTCTCTTCGAAGAGGCCGTCAACGATCTGAATCATTTCGTTGTCGACGACACGGTTCTTAGCGATGGCCTCCTTCAGGGGAATGGAGACAATCTTGTTGGAGCGGAGCGCGGCCATGCGGCCAAACTCGCCGCGATGCACCATATCGATCGCGCCCAGGCCGTAGCGGGTGGCGAGCACGCGGTCAAAAGCGCTGGGCGAACCGCCGCGCTGAATGTGGCCCAGGACAACCGCGCGGGTTTCAAAACCGGTACGCTTTTCGATTTCGCGGGACAGAATGTTGGCGATGCCGCCGAGTTTGGCATGGCCAAATTCGTCTTTGCCCATATCCTGTAAGACCGGCGCGCCGGCATCGGAGGAAAACTTCGCACCCTCGGCGACCACGACAATCGAGAAATAACGGCCGCGCTCGTGGCGCTGGCGAATCGATTCGGCGACCTTGGCGATGTCGAAGGGGCGTTCGGGGATCAGGATCACGTCGGCGCCGCCGGCGACTCCGCTGTAGAGAGCGATCCAGCCTGCGTCGCGTCCCATGACTTCGACCACCATGACGCGGTTATGGGCTTCCGCCGTGGTGTGGATGCGGTCGATGGCTTCGCAGACTACATTACATGCCGTATCAAAGCCGAAGGTATAATCTGTTCCGCTAAGGTCGTTGTCGATAGTCTTGGGCACGCCGACCACTTTGATTCCAGTCTCGTGAAGTTTTTGCGCGACCGATAGAGTGTCGTCGCCGCCAATGGCTACCAGTGCGTCAATTTTGTGCTTGGCAATGGTAGCGGTGCAGCGGTCAATTCCGTCTGGGCGTTTCGACGGATTGGTGCGTGAGGTGCGTAGGATGGTTCCTCCGCGGGGCAGAATGCCGCCCACCGCGTCCAGGTTGAGCACCATGCTCTTGTCTTCGATCAAGCCGCGCCAGCCTTCCATAAAGCCCAGGAATTCATCGTGATAGTGAAAGACGCCTTTGCGCACCACCGCGCGGATGACGGCATTCAGCCCCGGACAATCGCCCCCGCCGGTTAACATACCGATTTTCATGTTCGCTCCTGTTGAATCTCGCTGCTGTCGGTTATAAGTGCGGATGAAATCCTCTGGATGCACTCCGAGTGTCGGGGCGACGAAGTGGCCCAAAACGCAAGGGGAAGGCATCTTTCGGAAGCAATAGAGTAACACTAAATGAGCACTGGCCAAAGCCGGAGACCCTATACAAAATCGTTCATGCAGACGCCGGGATCGGTGGTTGGCGCAGACGTTGGATATTGCGCTTGCGTGCAAGATTCGACACAATGCTCGACGGACATTAGCTCGATCGACATGAGTGCGGCGGATACGAACTGGCGAAGCACATGAACAAGACATTCTCGATGCTGGGGTGGGTAGCGGTAAGCGCGGTCGGGACGGCGGCGGTTGGAGTGGTTGCGGTTCGTCGCGGCGAGGCGATCAATGCCATGTGGCTGGTGGTGGCCGCGACGTGCTGCTATGCGCTGGGATACCGCTTTTATAGCAAGTTCATCGCGGCGAAAATTCTGGCGCTCGATGGGCTGCGGGCCACGCCCGCGGAGCGCCTGGAAAACGGCCGCGATTTTCTGGTCACCAATAAGTGGGTTGTGTTCGGGCATCATTTCGCCGCCATCGCGGGCCCGGGGCCGCTTGTTGGTCCAGTGCTGGCTGTGCAATTTGGATATCTTCCCGGAACTTTGTGGGTGCTGGCCGGCGCTGTTTTTGGGGGATGTGTGCAGGATTTCGTAATTCTGCTTTTCTCGGTACGCCGCGATGGCAAGTCGCTTACCGAAATGGCGAAAGAAGAGATCGGGCGCGTCGGCGGTTTTGTGGCCTATACGGCGGTGATTGCGATTCTGGTGATACTGCTTGGCGTGGCCGCGCTCATTGTCGTCAATGCGCTGAAAGACAGTCCCTGGGGCACGTTCACGATTGCAATGACGATTCCGATTGCGCTGCTGATGGGGCTTTACCTGCGGAGGATTCGTCCCGGTAAAGTGCTGGAAGTCTCGATGCTCGGATTTATTCTGGTGCTGCTGGCGATCCGGGGCGGGCAATGGGCTTCGCAGAATCCTACGATGGCAGCCGCGTTCACGTTGCAGGGAGCCACGCTCGCGAAACTGATCATCGTTTACGGATTTGCTGCGTCCGCTCTGCCGGTGTGGCTGCTGCTGGCTCCGCGCGATTATCTCAGCACGTTTGTGAAGCTGGGGACGATTGCGCTGCTGGGCATTGGCATTGTGGTGTTACATCCCACGCTGCACATGCCCGCATTCACTCGCTTTGTGGATGGATCGGGGCCGGTGTTTGCAGGGAAGATTTTTCCGTTTGCGTTCATTACCATCGCGTGCGGCGCGATCAGCGGCTTCCATTCTTTGATTTCGAGCGGGACGACGCCCAAGCTCATCGCGCGCGAGACCCAGACTCGCATGGTGGGCTACGGCGCCATGATGGCGGAATCGGCCGTCGCGGTCATGGCGATCATTGCGGCCTGCGTATTGCAACCCGGCGTGTACTTTGCCATTAACAGTCCCGCAGGCCTGGTTGGGCAGAACGCGATCGCCGCGACCGCTACGATTTCATCCTGGGGATTTCCCGTGACCGCCGCCGACATGCAGGCTTTGGCGCTCGCCGTGGGCGAGCAGACATTGTTCAATCGCACCGGAGGAGCGCCGGCATTCGCTATGGGCATGGCGCATATCTTCTCGCAGAGCCTGGGCGGGGCTGGCGTGATGGCGCTCTGGTATCACTTCGCCGTGATGTTCGAGGCGCTGTTCATCCTGACCGTCCTGGATGCCGGCACTCGCGTCGCACGCTTCATGATTCAGGATGCGCTCGGGCATATTTACAAACCGCTAGGGAGAACGAGTTGGTACCCGTCGATTCTGGCGACCAGTGCGCTGGTCGTGGGCGCGTGGGGATATTTTCTGTGGCAAGGCGTGAAAGATCCACTGGGCGGGATCAATTCGCTGTGGCCGTTGTTTGGAATTGCCAATCAGTTGCTCGCGACGGTGGCGCTGTGCGTGGCCACGACGATCATTATCAAAGTGAACAGGATCAAGACGCACCGGACTCGCTATGCCGCGGTCACGCTGGTGCCGCTGGCGTGGCTGGTGGCCGTCACCTTTACGGCGTCGTGGCACAAGATTTTCGATCCGAATCCGCGAGTTGGATTTCTGGCACAGGCGCGGGTCTTGGCGGCGGGGCCGCCGAGCAGCGCAACGGCGCGTCTGATCTTCAATAACCGGCTCGATGCCGTCGTGACGGCCGTTCTAGTTGCGATGGTGGCGCTGGTGCTGGTTGAGTCCGTGCGGCAATGGATCGGCGTTCTGAGCGGAAGGGAAGAGGCCCGGGTGAAGGAGACTCCGTTTGTGATGACGCGCCTTGCGGAGGAGCGCGGATGAGCGCCCTCTTCACGATAGCCCGAATCCTGCTGGCGACTCTGCGCGAGATTTTCGACGAAGCGCCGTATGCTCGCTTTCTCCGGCGAACCCAGATGGCGTCGTCCCCTCAGGCTTATGCAGACTTCTGCCGCGAGCGGGAATCGGGGCAGGGGCGGCGTCCGCGATGCTGCTAGGAATGCCCATGCAATTGAGAATGAGAATGTTACTTTCAAACAAGGCATTGAACTGCCGTAGCGTCCATCGTGCTGGCCATTGCTGTTGTTTCCTGTGTCACTGCCAGGAAACCGGGCGCCCGCTGGCCGGACCATGCGCCCGGTGATTCGAGGACGCCGCTCTGCCGGAAGCATAACGCTGCCTACTAGGACTGCCAGGATTTCCGCGATACACTGCATTCACATGCGTGTCCTGGGAATTGATTGCGGTGGGGAATACACCGGCTACGGCGTCGTGGAAATGCATTCGGCAGGAAGGCTATGCTGCTTGACCTGCGGCGCAATCAAGCTGTCTCCGCGCGAAGCGCTGCCGCGGCGTTTGTCGCGCATCTTTACACAACTCGGCGAAATTATTGTTGAGCATCAACCGGACGAGGTTGCAATCGAAGATGTCTTTTACGCGCTCAACGTAAAGTCGGCGCTGAAATTGGGGCAGGTGCGCGGAGTTGCAATGCTGGCCGCCGCAGTTGCGCGGCTGGAAGTGGCTGAGTATTCGCCGCTGACGATCAAGTCGTCGGTCGTCGGCTATGGACGCGCCGAGAAGCAGCAGGTTCAGCACATGGTCATGCGGTTGCTGGAACTCTCCGTCGCGCCGGAGCCTATGGACGCTTCCGACGCACTGGCCATCGCCATCTGCCATTTGCATACGGCGGGAACGCTTAACCGGCAGCGGGTGAGGGCGCGGTAGGAGTTTCATCGGTTCTCGCTTCTGGCATAATTTCTTTTTGCGTTCTGTGATGGGTCCATGGCAGAGCATGGATCTGCTGTGGATGATGGGAGCGACGATCGGAATCCGGGAGCCAAGTTCGTATCGTGACGCAGGGGGGGAGCGATTACGCCGGGTGCCGCTCATTCTTCTCATTCAAGGCATATTCGCCGGATGGATATTGCTGCTCTTGCCGGCTTTTGGCGCCGAGTCGGCTACCGTCACTTTCTCGCTGGATTTCCCGAACTCCGATCCCGATCACTACTCCATTGTGGTCACTTCCGACGGGACCGGTCGCTATGAGTGCTCTGCGAGGATCTCGACGGAGTCCGAGGATCGTGAGACCTATCAGGCGGAATTCAGATTCTCGGACGCCACTCGCGTGCGCATCTTCGATCTGGCGGCACAAGCTCATTATTTTTCCGGGAAGGTCGACTCCGGCAATCGCAAGCTGGCTTTCACGGGAGCCAAGAAGCTGATCTACAAAGACGGGCAACGCGAGAGTTCCGCGGGTTACAACTATTCCTTGGTGCCTGCGGTGCAGCAGTTGACGGCTCTGTTTCAAAGCGTCGCCGCCACGCTCGAATTTGGCCGCCGACTTTCCCACGAACACCGCTACCAGAAGCTTGCCCTCGACGAGGAGTTAAAGCGCCTGGAAGATGAGGCTCGGCGAGGAGAGGCGAGTGAGATCCAGGTGGTGAAGCCGGTGCTTCAAGAGATTTATAACGACAGCTCGGTCATGAATGTGGTTCGAGCGCGGGCGGAGCGGATTATGAAGATAGGCAACGCCACGCCAGCACACTAACCGGCTCTCAGCTTCGGGCTCTCGGCTTCCGGAAATCGAGGCCCGAATGCCGGGAGCCGGAAACCGCAGAAGGCAAGGAGAAAATTGTGGAGAGGCGAACGTTGTTGAAGGGTGCGATTGCGGTGGGAGCGTCGCTGGCGTTCGCTCGCAAAGGCGTTCTCGCCGCGGCGGCCGACTCTCGCATTGAGCTGCTTCTGGGCGAGCCGATCGGAACCATCTCTCCCGCAGTCTACGGACACTTCACCGAGATGCTCGGAGCCGTCGTCTACGATGGCATCTGGGTCGGCGAGAATTCTTCCATTCCAAATACCGGCGGGCTGCGCAAATCCGTTATCGAAAAGATGCGGCAGATTAAAGCGCCCATGGTTCGTTGGCCAGGGGGCTGCTTTGCCGACAGCTACGACTGGACCGACGGAATTGGACAGCCCGCAAAGCGACCGGAGCGCGGAGCGTTCTGGCGAGGCGAACCCAACACATTTGGCACCCCTGAGTTCATGCGTTTCTGCCGCGCCATTGGCGCCGAGCCTTATTTTGCGGCCAACGTTCGCAGCTTATCTCCGCTGGCCTTTGATCGCTGGATCGAGTACTGCAACGCCCCTGCCGACAAGAGTTCGCTCGGTCGAATGCGTGCCGACGATGGCTCGCGCGATCCCTACAATGTGAAGTACTGGGGCATTGGGAACGAGGCCTGGGGGTGTGGGGGCAACCTGAAACCGGCCGAGTACAGCGAGGAATTCCGCAAGTTTACCGCCTGGACGCCGGGCTACCAAGGGGCGCTGAACTTGGTCGCAGTTGGTCCGAACAGCAATGATCTGGACTGGACCGAGCAATTCTGCCGGGCCACGTTCGGCGGGAAAGAAGGAGTAAATCCCAAGAGCATTTATGGATGGTCGATTCACCACTACACCTGGAACTTATCCCGCGGGAAGACAGATAACTGGGATGCGGCGAAAGGCGACGCGCTCCAGTTCGATTTGCAGGACTGGTATGAGGTATTCCGCGAAGGCGGCAAGATCGAAGACATTATGGTTTCGAACTGGGACGTAATCGGCCAGTACGATCCCCAGCACCATATCAAGCTGGTGGTTGATGAGTATGGCGCGTGGTACAAGCCCGGGAGCGAAGTCGATTCCTCTGACGCCCTGGGACAGCAAATCACTATGCGTGACGCGCTGCTGACCGCTCAAACACTCGACATCTTCAATCGGCATGCCGAAAAAATGGGTATTGGCGCCTGCGCGCAGCTCATCAATTGCCTCAACTCTCTGTTTCTGTCACACGAAGATAAGTTCATCGTGACCCCGAACTTTTTCGTGTTCGACATGTATCAGTCGCATCAGGGAGCAACCGCCGTCCGCGCTGAATTCAGCGCGCCACAAGTCAGCTACCGGCGCGATAACCACCCCGCCAATTTCTGGGGACTCAAAGGCTCGGCGTCGATCAAAGATAAGACTCTAACCTTGACGGTGGTGAATCCGCACGCGACCGAGCCCCGCGAGACGGAGATTGCCGTGCGTGGCGGATCGGCTGCGTCGGTGGAGGCTACGGTCCTGGCCAACTCCGATATTCACGCCCACAACACGTTCGATCATCCAGATACTATTGGCGTGACATCGCAGAAAGTGCAGGGATCGGGAGCGGCGTTCCGCTATGTGTTCGCTCCGGCATCGGTGACCCGGTTGTCGATGAATCTAAGCTGACGCGGTTTCAGAGTCAGCCATAGCAATTTGGAGCATAAGCGCCCAGATTTAAAGTGACCCAACTTTTACAACTCGCTCCGCGAAACCGTGTTCTAATAGGCCTAACAGGATTCAGGCCTGACCAGATCTCGGGAGGTTGCTATGTCCAAGCTCTCTCTTTCCGGCTTCAATTCCAGATTCAGCTCTATGGCGTTCGCCGCCGCGGCCTGCGCGCTTTTCGCGCTACCTGCTTTGGCGGATTCGCAGGCTCGTATTGTTCGTCTCAGCGACGTGCAGGGTTCGGTTCAGATCGACAAGAACACGGGGATGGGATTTGAGAGCGCCTTCCTCAACCTGCCCATTACGCAGGGAGCGCAAGTCGTCACGCACGATCGCGGACGCGCAGAAATCGAATTTGAAGACGGCAGCACGCTGCGCCTGACTCCCAACACTACGGTGGAGTTCAGCACGCTCGGCTTGAGTGACGCTGGCCAGCGCATCTCGGTGGTCAATCTTGTCGAGGGTATGGCCTACGTCAACTGGCTTGGTAAGGACGAGATAACTCTAAATTTCTCCCGCGAGAAAGTCACGCTCGCTCATGCCGCGCACTTCCGCATCGACAGTTCTACGGTAGCTGTGAATCTGGCAGTGTTTAAAGGCGATGTGGGGGTGGAAGGACCTGCTGGCAAGGTCACGGTAGAGAGGAAAAAAACCGCTAACTTTGACCCGGCCAGCGACGATAAATTTACGCTTGCCAACAACATTGAAGAGGAACCGCTCGATTCCTGGGATAAAGACGCCACCTCGTACCACGATCAATACGCGAAGAACAATGTGCAATCGCCTTACGGCTATGGCCTCAGCGACATGAATTACTACGGCGCATACAGCAACGTCGCCGGTTACGGGATGATGTGGCAGCCGTTCTTTACCGGCGTTGGCTGGAATCCTTTCATGAACGGGGCCTGGTCGTGGTATCCCGGCTACGGTTATATGTTTGCGTCGGCCTATCCCTGGGGATGGATGCCGTACCACTACGGAAACTGGATGTTCGTTCCAGCGATGGGATGGATGTGGCAGCCTGGCGGATATAACACCTGGACGGCGGCGCCGCGTTACACTGGCGCTTTGCCGGCCAATTTCCATCCACTCGTAGCGCCGGTCGGAGGAACGGTAAAGACGTTGGTCGTAGGAAGAGAAGCGCCGGCCTCAACCTTGGCGACGCGTGTCGTCGTGAATGCGGGCTCGGGAGGCTTGGGGATTCCCCGGGGTTCGGTCTCCGGACTCGGCCACCTGAACCATGCGGTCGCGAAAAATGGATTCGCGGAAGTGCGGATGGGACCGCCAGTCAGTATGGGTTCGGCTTGGTCGGTGCCTGGCTCCAGTGCGCGTAGTTCGCTGTCAACTTCGTCAGCACCATCATCAATGGGCCACAGCACATCGTCGGGACATTCCGGCGGCGGGCACCATTAGAAACTCTATTCCGTAAATTTCACCTGAGCGCAGTCGAAGGATCTCTATCGGCAAAATCGCGGCATAAGAGTGCCAGTTCCTGCGCGAACTTTGTTCTGCGAAGTATTCAGGGTAATCGCAGCGAATTTACCAGAGTCGTACACAGCATTTCGGCGTCGGCGAAGTGTTCTTGCGGCGCGGCGCAGCCCAGCAGGAATCGAGCAATCTTGTCGCCGGAAAGAACCCGACCCTCGATCAGAACTCTTTCTCCGATCCACCACTTCTGGTCTCGCTGGAAGCGAAAGCGCGTCATCACAGCGGTTCTTCCTTCAATGGTCATATCTTGTTTGCTGACACTGTCCGGCTTCTCGCGCGCTGAAGCGTTCCCGCTGCCCAGATCGCGCATGCGAATGTAGTCGGGGTCGGTCAGGCTGCGGTAAGGAGCGTTCACATCTGCCGGTCCGGCGTAGAGCATGACCGGTTCATCGTCAATGGCTGCCTTGAAAATGTGCTGTCCGTTGACGCGTGATACAACCTCAGCATGTTCGGGGATGACAATCAAGGCCTCGGCACAGTGCTGAGGATTCTGGCAATAGGGCATTACGAAAGACTGGAAGCCCGCGGGCGTCGTCGTATTTCCTTGCGCAACCTGGAGCGTGGTATGAGCGCTTGGAAGCGTGGCCTGCCGGGTCTCCCGTGCTAAGTTGGCGAGAGACGAAGGTTGCGAATTCGCGTCGGTAGGCGCGCTATCCTGTGCGCGCGTCGCTGCGGTATTGGCGGGCCCGGCGGACGGATGATCGACGGAGGTCGTCGGACGGGCCTTGCTGTTCCTTTCCGCTAGCTGAGCGCGAGTTTGGCGAGCCACATCACCCAGGGAGTTCGTGCTCTCGGCATCCTGCGCAATCGAGCTTCCGCTCAAGCAAAGCGTGCTTGCCAAGGCTGCAACCACCGCTCGCACTAGACACAAAGTTTTCATCACGGTCGGTGTGCCAAGGCTAAGATAGCGCGCGCACGCCGAGGAGCCCCCCACCCCATGACTGATATCGACTCATCGATAGATCCCATCCGAAAAGGTCTCTGCTAGGGTAGTCGGGCTGGCGAGCAGGACAAAGTTACCGACGTACTGAGATTGGTTTGACCAGTGCGGATTGTTTCCGCCTCGCTTCGCTTTGGCGGGACGGCCGAGGTGGCCATCGCCCCCAAAGATCTGCCGACTGGCGGCGGCGTTATCGCACTACGATTCCCGCATAGCCTACCACCGTCTCTCGGTCGCCAGAGATGTCGCCCGAGGTGGCATACTTCACCAGTTCCGCCGACTTCGCTCCCAAATGGCGGCCTGCGGTCAACATCGCTATGGCGGGGCCTAAGCCGCACATACTGATGTTCTGCTGCGTGACCACCTCGAACAGGCCACGCGGATCAAGCGTAAGAATCCGTTCGATCGCGCGCTGATCCTTGATCCGCGTGACGACGTCGGACTCATAATGATTCATGTCACTCGAAGCGACGATCAGGATGGAATCGTTGGGCGTCGAATCGCGCTGCGCCGTAATTACATCCGCTAACGCCATGCCCAGCTGTTCCAGAACTTCGAATTGCCGCGTGCCCAGAGCGATGGGAACAAACTGCAATCGCGGCTGTCGCAACAATAAGAACGGAAGCTGCACTTCGGCCGCGTGCTCGGCGCGGTGAGCCGCGGAATCTTCCTCGAGGGCGGGAAATCGTTCTTTTAAGGTGGTGGCGAGCGCACGATCGACGGGAACCTCGCCCAGCGGCGTTTGCCATGCGCCTTCGCTCATGATGGCGAGCGCGCGGCCCATCCCGGTATGGTTCGGACAGAGCACGATGCAGCGCCGCGGAATTTCCAGGCGCGAGAACACCGCGCCTGCTACATGCCCGGAATATATGTATCCCGCGTGGGGCGCGATGCAGCCCAAGGCGCGCAGCGGAGCCAGCGACCCATTTGATTGCGAGAGGTAATTCCTCACTTCGGAGCGCAGGTCGTCGGGATCGTCAGGATAGAAGCGGCCCGCAACGGCGGGGTGACGCAGGATAGGACTAGCCACGGCCCCTCCTCGCCTTTCAGAACCAAATCGTTAAATTGTTAAGCTCGAAATTGCCTAACCTCTTAAATTGCTAACCCTCAAGTTGCTGAGCCTTGATTGCGAAATCTTGATTGCGAAACCTTCAACAGACTGCCAAGTTCTTCTTTGCGATCTTAGCGGCCGTTCCTTCGCGATCTTTGCGCTTCAGGCTTTTGAATTCCGCGACCGAACAGAATCCGCATTCATTTAGCCGTCCCGCGCAAGGCGCGATAGATTGCCGCGCTTTCTTCCAGGCTCAGAGTCTCGGCGCGGGCCGTGGCCTTCACGTCCGCCTCAGCTAGAGCTCGCTTTAACTCGTCGCTTTCATACTTGGCCTTCAGATTGTTCCAGAGTGTTTTGCGTTTCTGCCCAAACGACAGGCGCAGAAAATCGATGAAGCCATCGCCGGCGACGCCTAGTTTTGCCTGTTGCGGATCAATGGTCAACCGCAGCACGGTCGAATGAACCTTCGGTGGAGGCACAAATGCTCCCGGCGGCAGCGTGAACAGCTTCTCCACGCGGCCGTACAACTGCGCCGTGGCGGAGAGCATGCCGTAATCGCGGCCGCCGGGCTCGGCCGCGATGCGGTCGGCAACTTCGCGCTGCACCATGATTACGATGCTGTCAAAGTATTTCGAAAACTCGAACAACCGCAGCAGAATGTCGGAGGTAATGTAATACGGAAGATTGCCCACGACTTTCACCGGTTCGAGTTTAAGATCAACGCCGGGGCGGCTCAGTCCAGGCTTCGGTCCGAAGAGGGAATCGAAGTCGATGGCCAGAACGTCTGCCTCGATGACTTCCACATTGCGCGCCATGCCGAACTTCAGTCTCAGCTGCGCCGCCAGCACACGATCGAGTTCCACGGCGATCAGTCGCCGCGCCCGCTTCGCCAACAGTGACGTCAGAATGCCGCGTCCGGGGCCGATTTCGAGCACCGTGCTCTGCGACACGTCGCCTAGGGTCTCGACCACGCGCGCTGCCAGGTCTTCGCTGGCCAGGAAATGCTGCCCCAATTTAGGCTTGGTTTGCGGACGGCGCGTGGAAGCGACCTTTGGCACGTTGACCCTCACTCACTCGGGAAGTAGACTTTGAAGTCGGTCCTGGCATCTTAACGCCGGACCCGGCTGGTCCCGAGACAAATTCATATTCATCATAGCTTGTCTCGGGAAAAGCTTGTCTCGGGAAAAGCCTGTGCCGGGAAAGCCCTGCCGGGAAAAGCAGCGCGTCTCTGGGGGTTCGTAGGAGGTTCGTACTCATGAATATCGTATTCGCCGCTTCAGAAGGGGTGCCATTTTCGAAGACGGGCGGCCTGGCCGACGTAGTAGGCGCATTGCCCCGGGCGCTGGCCTCCCTCGGACATCACATCAGTGTTTACCTGCCGCGCTATCGCCAGACCAAGCTCACCGATCCCGCGACGGTGGTTCGCAGCGTCACCGTTCCCTTCGACGATGAATATCGCTTTGCTTCGGTGGTGAGCGGAGGCAGTCAAAATGGAGTGCGCTTTTATTTCGTAGAGTATCCGCCGTATTTTGATCGCGAGGCCTTATACGGCACTCCTGCCGGGGATTATCCCGACAATGCCGAGCGCTTTGCATTATTTTCCCGCACCGTACTCGAGGCAGCGAAAATCCTGGGCGTGCCGGATATTTTTCACTGCCATGACTGGCAGTCGGCACTGGTTCCAGTTCTGCTACGGACCATCTATGCCGAAGATCCGGCCTTCCGAGATACAGGCACAGTCTTCACCATCCACAACATGGGTTACCAGGGATTGTTTCCCCCCGACACGCTTCCCTTGCTGATGCTGCCCTGGGATCTCTTTACCATCGCGAAGATGGAATTTTTCGGCCAGGTGAATTTTCTGAAAGGGGCACTGACATATTCCGATTTCGTGACCACGGTGAGCCGCAAATACAGCCAGGAGATTCAGACTGCCGAATACGGCTTTGGACTGGAAGGCGTGCTGCGCGACCGCGCGTCCACCGTGACTGGAATTCTGAACGGAGTCGACTACGAGGAGTGGAGTCCGCAGACCGACAAGTTCGCGGCCGCGAAATTTTCGCCGCAGGATCTATCCGGTAAGGCGAAATGCAAACAGGACTTGCTGGCGGCGTTCGGAATGCCCGGCGCCGACACAAAACTGCCGGTGATCGGCATCGTCTCCCGCTTTGCTGCCCAGAAAGGCTTCGATCTCATCTCGCAGATCGCCGACCGCCTGGTGCGCGAAGAGATGATCATCGTCGCACTGGGCGCCGGCGATAAGGCGTACGAAGAGATGTTTCGGCGTCTCAACAAGCAGTTCCCCAACAAAATTGCAGTCAAAGTAGCCTACGACAACGCGATCGCGCACAAAATCGAAGCCGGCGCCGACATGTTCCTGATGCCGTCACGCTATGAACCTTGCGGCCTGAACCAGATTTACAGTCTGAAATATGGAACGGTGCCCATCGTCCGCGCGACCGGAGGACTTGACGACACGATCGAACCCTGGGATGCCCGCACCGGGAAGGGAACTGGTTTCAAGTTTACCGAATATAACGGCGAATCGCTGCTGCTCACCATCAAGCAGGCGCTGACCGCCTTCCGCGACCAGACCTCGTGGCAGGCTCTGATGCGCAACGGCATGAACAAAGATTTCTCCTGGAACGCCTCCGCCCGCGAATATGGCAAAGTCTACGAGAAGGTGCGGCAGATGCGGGGCGTTCCGGCGGCGGAGAAGGTTTTAGTTTGAATTCGCCCAAACCTGAGATGCCGACTTGTTGTCAATCCGATCACTCAACGTCGAATGTCACCCTCATCGGCGGTCCCGGTAGATGCTGATCGGACAATTGTCCGGCGAGAGCACCAGCGTCGCTCAGCACATCGGACCGCCGGCCCAGCCATTGTGGCTGGTACGCCGACCAGACTCCCAGTGCGAAGATGGCCAGCAAAGCCATGAGTTCGACTGGAACCCACATGGGTCCGGTGACCGTAAGGACGTTGGTAGCGAGGAAGAAGACCGGCACGATCGCCGTCTCTCGGTTTAGCCTGGGAAATAGTTTTCCCGATGTTGCGGGCGCACTGAACTCGGCCGTTTTCCGGAAAGTTCGCCAGGCGATCAGCAGCATAGGAATCGAGAAGGCGGCAAGGTCGTATCGCATAATCCGAGGGTAGAACAAGAGCGTACCGACCATCGCGACTGGAATCCATTCTTCTTGTGTCATCTGGCCGAGACGGACGCGCCGCCTCAGTATTAGCAGGACGACGCCAACCACCAGCGAAGAAACCAAATAGGCGACGATCGATGCGGAAGAATAAGGCCGTCCTGCGCGCCACAAGCCTCGACCTATGCTTCCGCCGGGGCCAAAGCCGAAGTCATGGACAATGTCGAACATCAGCCGGATGGCAACCAGGTACTCGCGAAACTGCTCCGGCCAGATCTTTGCCTGCACGGCAAAAAGCGCCAATCCAGCAGCCGCCGTTCCGCCGGCGGGAAGCCACTGCCGCTTCCCCACCAGAATCGGGAACGCAAGCAGGTTCAGGAGAGGCGCCTTCACGATCGATGCCGCCAATACGGCGACGTAATACCAGAACCAGCGGCCACGTTTCCACCCGGAGACTGCCGTGGCCAGAATCACCCCGTAGAGGACGTAACCGATATTTCCGCTCAGAATTGTGTCATCAGTGACCAGCCCCGGAAAAAATGCTACTGCGGGCAGCATGAGTGCAAGCCATGGGCGCTCTCGCTTCTCCGCCATCTGAAAACCGGCCCACAATTGCAGAAGGAATCCCGCAGAGACCGCCAAGCCATAAAGCAAGCCCAATAGCCATCCCGGTACGGATGTGAGCGCGCTCAGCAGCGGCAGCGTCATGGGGGAATAAACGTAGGTAAATGGCACATGTTCGACGGGGCTGGAGACTGGTCGGTTGCGGAAAGCTATCTGTGCGGCAATCCCCACCGCATAGGGATCCTCGGCGTGGCGCAGGTTTTGTAGGGCTCGCCAATAAATCTGTGCGTCCCATCCCGCCGGGCCGGTGTACGCCATCGTAGCCGCCGCTATGATTGCCGCCGCCCAAAGCAGGACAACGAGTCTCCCATGCGACAACCAACGAAAATAATCCTGAGCCACAGAATCTCCTGCCATCGAACTCACGGCTTTTTTCGCGACTGCAACTAATGCTTACGAGACTTCGAGTATTTGGGCGGGCTATTTCTACTGGTCGATGCGTTTGGATCGATGCAGAGTTGTCTGAAGCGAAAGATGGTACCACTTTTTACGCTCCGGGAGTACATTTGGCGGTCGCTGCATGCTTTGCGACGGGGCCCGTACAGCCGTCGACGCCCGCGTTCGACAGATTCTACAGCCGGGCCGCGACTGCTAGAATTCGTTCCATTATGGCTGTCGCCCACCAGCCCGATTTCACTCGCACTATCTTCCATGTCGACATGGACGCCTTTTTCGTTTCGGTGGAGGAGTTGTTCGATCCCTCGCTGAAAGGCAAAGCGGTAGTGGTCGGCGGGCAGCGCGACGAACGCGGCGTTGTTTCGGCCGCTTCGTACGAAGCCCGAAAATTCGGTGTCCACTCGGCCATGCCCTTGCGCGCCGCGGCCAAGCATTGCCCGCACGCGATTTTCGTCAATGGCCATTTCGAGCGATACCGCGAGTGCTCGGAAAAAGTCCATCGCGTTCTCGGCACGTTTTCTCCCCAGGTAGAAATGGCGTCGATCGACGAAGCCTACCTGGATATGACCGGCACCGAGCGTCTGCACGGTCCTCCACTGAAAGCCGCTCACGCGCTGCATGTGCGCATGAAGGCCGAAACCGGCTTGAACTGCTCGGTCGGAATTGGGACTTCGCGCCTCATCGCTAAGGTTTCTTCCGCGCAGGCGAAGCCGAACGGAGTGCTATGGATCGTTGCCGGGCAGGAATCAAAGTTTCTGGCTCCGCTCGGCGTACGCGAAATTCCCGGCGTCGGAAAAGTCATGGAGCAGCACCTGCACGCGCTCGGCATCATGAAAGTTGGAGACCTGGCGCGCCTCGACGAAGCGGAACTTGGTGAACGCTTCGGCAAGTGGGGGCTAGCACTCGCCGGCAAGGCTCGCGGAGAAGATGCCGGCGGCTGGTTCGACCGAGAAGTGCCCGATACCGAGGCCGGCGCCGACGTCGGCGCCAAGTCCATCAGCCACGAACACACTTACAACGACGACACGGCTGACACTAGCCAACTCGAAGCCACGCTGATGCGGCTTTCGGAGATGGTTGCGCGGCGGCTCCGCGGATCGCAATATCATGCGCGCACGATTCAACTCAAGCTTCGCTACAAAGACTTCACCACGCTCACCCGCGCCCACACTCTGCCATCTCCCACGCAGCTCGATACCGAAATCTTCGAGCAGGTTCGCGCGCTCTTCCGCAAGAACTGGAAAAAAGGCGTTCCGATTCGACTGCTGGGCGTGCAGGCGTCTCACTTCACGACCGCGCAGCCCGACCAGATCAATCTTTTGGAAGGCCACCGCCAGCAGCGCTGGAAGGATGCCATGGCCGCGGCCGATCGACTGCGTGACAAATTCGGCGAATCGAAGGTTGGACTCGCCGCAGGCATGCGCGGAAATTTCCGCGAACGGATTCACGAGAATCCAGCCAGCCTGCCGGGAAAGAATAAGCCTCGCGATTCCTAAGCGAGCCCTAGTGCTGCGCCGACGCCAGCAGAGATGCCATTCCTGGCTTATACCCGTAGAAATCACCGACCAACTGAAGATGCTCGATGATCTCCTGGTCATAGCGCTGCTTGAGGGCCGGAGTCAAAATACTGTGCAAGGCGTTCGGATCGGCGATGAGGTCGAACAGATAACTCTGCGCCGGCGAATCATACGTCGTGTACAAATATCGTTCGTCAGCACTGAGGATTCCATATACGGCGCGCACATCGGATGCAAGAAGCAGATCCTTGTGCGGATAGCGCTCGAGTTCCGCTTTCGTCTCGGCGAATAGGGGCCGGCCGTAGAGCGGACTTTGCAAGATCGGCCGGTGTCCCAGCAGGTAATACAGAGTCGGCGCAATGTCGGTCAAGGTCGAGATGCGAGTGTCGTCATAGACGAGCCTTTCGCGCATTTTAGGTGGCAGATGAATGAGCAGGGGAACGTGCATTACTTCCGGCCAGATCAATGTCGAATGGCTCAGGCGTCCGAATTCCCCCGTGGCATCGCCGTGATCGCTGGTGACGATGATGATGCTGTTGTCGTACATTCCCCGTTGCTTGAGGTAGTCGAAAAATTCGCCCAGGCACTTGTCGACCCAGTGCACTTCGTACGAGATGCGGATGTTCATTCCATCCGGCGCCTGCCAGTGCTGTGAAGTCGGCGAAGGCACGCGGTTGCGGGCGAATTGATGAACGTTTTTGGGCTGTGTATAAAGAAATACAGGCTGGTCGTTGCGCCGAGCGTTCAGGACACTACGTGCCTGCTGCAAGGTTGCTCCCACTTCCAGTTCATTCCACAACTTCATTCCAGGGTCGAGATTGGTGATGTCGTCATCGGCGGGAAGCAGATAGGTCAAGACTTCGTCTACGCTGGCTAAGGTA
Source organism: Candidatus Sulfotelmatobacter sp. (assembly GCA_036500765.1). Lineage (NCBI taxonomy): Bacteria > Pseudomonadati > Acidobacteriota > Terriglobia > Terriglobales > Candidatus Korobacteraceae > Candidatus Sulfotelmatobacter > Candidatus Sulfotelmatobacter sp. The sequence continues at coordinate 1,094,828 of DASYBM010000004.1, read as the reverse complement.
CGATAACCGTCCGAATGCACCATACGGTCGAGGCTGTTGAGCCGCGAGAATGGTTGAGGATAATGCGCGTGCAGCATCATGGCTCCCGACCAGATCGCCGGCTCCGAGAGCGACGTGCCGGCATACTGCGTATACGCGTGGTGCAGCACTACACTGTCACGCGCGAAATCGTCGAGGTTTGGGGTGAAATTCACTCGCGGATTGTAAGCACCCAGATAATCCGGCCGCATGGAGTCGATCACGAATATAAATATGTTCGGGCGCGCATTCGGCGAAGGCGTCAGCTTGTCGACCAACTGTATATCCACCCGCGCTTCGGCGTTGCGAATATTCGTGTATTCGCGCAGGATGTGGCAAAGATCACCGCAGACTTCGCCCCGCCGGTCGCCGACGATGTGATGCGCGAGTTGAAACGAGATGTCCTGTTCGCCGTAGGCTTGCAGGGCCAGCGAAATCTCGTCGTCGGTGGCGCCCAGCGGCTTGCTCCATAAAATTTCGGTGGCTTGAAAAGTTTTGTAGACCACGCCGCAACCTGCGAGGACCAGCAGCACCACGAACGCGGAGTACCGTGCGCGCACCGGACGCAACCGGGCGAGGCTGATAAAAACCGCAATCCAGACGGAGAGAGCGACTGTGCCTTCGAGTAGTCCGCTCCAGTCAGCGCCATGCACAAGATACGGGAATGCCACAGCCAGCATGATGGAAGCGGCCAGCACGACCCACGCAATCATCCGGTGCGAGAAGCGTCCGTCCGAAGGTGACTGAGAGGCTCGCGCTCCCGCCGCGTCAAGAAATGGCCGGACGATGGAGAATCCCCACAGCGTAAGCGTCAACGCCAGAGCGCCGGAATAAACTCGCGCCTGCCATCCCGCAAAGCTCAAGGCATTATCCAGGAAGCGCGCAAGTGTAATCCAAAGCGAGACGAACACGAGTGTGTTCACTCCCGCCCGCCGAAACCATGGCGGCCGTGGAGTACGATCGGCCAGCAAGAAAATCAGATTGAGGATGGATACGACGACAACGGCGACGAGGAGATGGGAAAGCAGGCTCCACAGAGTAAGCTCAACGTCGGCCCAATGAAAACTAATCGTCCGGGTCTCGCTGTAGAGATGAAGCCTTGATCCGGTCGCATAGACAATGCACACGACAACAGCACTGATCGCACCGGCGGAATATCCCAGGATGCCTTTATCCGCGCCGGTATTGTCCGGCTCCGATTCGTCGGCTGCACTCTTGTCGACGGGCGCCCAGAGTACGAGGGCAATCAGGAATAGCAGCGCCGCAAGACTCCAGCTATAGGCCTTGCTGTTGTCCCCGAGAGTCGCGAGGAATGGGTGGAACGTCAGATAGACTCCCGCGCCCGCCAAGAAAATGCCACCCACCGCAAATCTGCGGCGAGCGCAGTTCCAGGCCTCTGGCAAGCGCCAGTTCGCCGCCATTGCCGCTCCTGCCGCAACGCAGTACAGGACCGCCTGGTGGCGAACAAACCAGGGCATCCACGCATAAGGCGGTGCTTTAATCAGGAAGAAGAATGTGTAGGGCAAAAACGCGAGCAGGCAATAGATCGAAGTGAGAACGAAGTAGGCCCCCGAAATCATCCGCAGCAGCGTATTTAGAAACAGCCTCAAAATGATCGCCCTCTGAAATCCCCACCGATCCCGGGGTGCCTGGATTCATCGATTCTCATAGCTTTCTTGGGCATCCGCAAGTTACCGGCGAACCGAGGGGTTATGGCTAAACGCACGGACGCCGGCGTCGCGACAAACGACAAACGACCGACGACCCGCTCTGAAAAGAACGAAGGCCGGGTATCCCGGAAGGATATTCCGGATTCCCAGCCCACGTCTTGCTTCAACTTGGAGTAAGGCTTTGCCTGTTAGTTGCCTGTGTTCGAAGCAGCGGCAGCAGTGGTCGGCGCCGCAGGTGTAGTAGTAGCGTTGGCGCCGAACCGAGCCAGACGCGGGAAGAAGGGCGTAACTTCAAACGGCATTTTGTCGCGCGCCGAAGTGATGGCGACCGGAGCCGTCTTCACCATTTCCGCCTTGTCGTCCCACGGATTGATCTTCACGCGGCCACCCAAGGGCAGAGCTGCGATCTGATCGAGTTTGTTGTTGTCGAGTGCCGGGCCTTGCGAGGCCAGCGCCGAGAGGCGGTTCACCGTCCCGCCTTCCGCCAGGGGGTTGCCCAGGTGCGTGGTTAGCAGAGCGCCCAGTTGCGGAGCCTTGGCTTGCAGCTCTTTCAGGAACAAGCCCACGGTGTCGAGCTTCTGCGCGTAGGGCGAGTTCTTCAGAAGTTCAATCGCCTTCTTGTCAGCGGCCTGCTCTTCTTCCGGAATGTGCTTGAAGCCCAGGTTCTGGTAAGTGGAATCGTCGCCGAACAGCATGCGGTCGTTGAAGGCATACTTACTGCCCAGGTTGTGGCCGAGCACAATGTGCGCCAGTTCATGCGAGAGCACTGCAGCCAGGCTGGCTTCGTCGGGAAGCACGTCGACCAAACCGCGGCTGATCACGATGGTGTTGCCCACGCTGAAAGTTTCCAGCGGAGCGGTGAGGAGCACGCGCGTTCGTACAGGGCGCGGCAGATCGATGTTATTGGTGACTTCCAGATTGTTAACGACCGTCTGAAGAATGCGGTCAACGTCGCCCTCGGGTGCAAGCAAGCCCGCGCTGGTAAGGCGCTCGACAACGTTGTCTTCCGCCTGCTGCTGCCAGACGCGCTCAGCTTGCAGCGGAGAGGCATCCTGGGCGGCGGTGCTTTCGTCGGTCACGCTGTCGACGCGAATCTGTGTCAACTCGTCGTCTTTGCCGCCCTTTTTCAAGTCATAACCCCAGATGCGGGTCTGCGCTTTGAAGGCCATCTTATTGTTGACGCCGGCGCTGAAATCGCCTTCTTCGCTGTAAATGAAAGATGGCACCCAGTACCCGGGGATGAGGTTCAGCCGCCAGCTGTCCATGTGGAAGAAATAAGTGTTGTGCGCAGGCGCGTTGTAGGTTCCGTTCAGGCGCACGATGTTGAAGCCCTGATCTTCAACCCAGATGCGGCCCAGGAAGCGCCCCCGGCCCGATTTCGGTTTCGGAGTGACGTCAAACACCAGGCAGCGCACATCGCCCAGAAATTCGCGGCGGGCATAGTGAAAATCATAGTGCTCGCGATCGAAGTCGCTGCGGTCGGCATAAACCATCCAGGAGAAACCCATGGGCTGGTACTGGACCTTGTAGAGCTTCTGAAATCCGCCCAGAAGCTTGGCCTGCATGCTGAAACCCTTCTGATCGTCCTTCAGATAGTCCTTGCGATCGATATTTTCGCCCATGTCTAAGCGGCCAAGAAAGTAGTGGTCGCCGCTTGGCACCGGGCCGAGTTGCGGATCGGCGGTCAGATTCTGGAGGTAGGTCTCAACCACCGGAGTGCGGGTCGAGAGCACCTTGATCAGCCCATGTTCGCGCTGAATGAAGAGGTTCACAACCTGATCCATGGTGGTCGGTGCCGGCGCAGCCTCGGGCAGCGGAATGGCCGTGGCCGGCGCCGCAGCCGGCTGCGCAGCCTGCGAACCGGCGGGCTGTGTCGTTGCCGGGGCAGCCTGCTGAGAAGGTTGCGCTTGCGCAGTTTGCGTGGCATCGGCCGCAGGCGGAGCGGACGGCTGTGACCCGGTCGCTTGCTGCGCGGCCGCGCTCAAACTTGCCAGCAGAACCGCAGTGAAAATCGCTTTCGAAGTGCGCATAACTCTTTTCTCCATATTTTCTGAACCGGTTTCATGAATCCTGTTGCCCTGAACCCTATTTCTTCAAATCTTTTTCGACCAGATCGCTTCGTAACACTTTTAGTACGCCAACTGGAACGTCACGTGAACCACCGCCGTCGAATCCATCGGTTGCCCACTCCGCATTGCCGGCTTGAACTTGATCTTGTTCGCGGCGGCTATGGCGGCTTCGTCAAGCCCATGACCCAAACCGCGGACCACGCGATTCACATGCAGAGTGCCGTTCGCCGAAAAGCTGACTTCGAGAAGCACTTCGCCTTCCAGCTTCAGGCCGCGCGCTTCGTCGGTGTAAACCGGATTGGGCTTGAAGGTGATCTCGATCGGCGTCGTCGCCGGACCGGAATCCGCTTGCGCAATCTTCGGACCGCCGTGCACCACCTGCTCCGATCCGAATCCACCGGTAGCAACCCCCTGGCCGTTGCTGCGGCCGTCGCCCTTGCCGCCGGTGGCAACGCCGTTACCAAAGTCTGCGCTGGCGACCGTGCCCTTAATTCCCTTGGCCCCCCCCGATCCGTTGCCTTGTCCAGCGCCGACGGGCATGTCAAAACCACCCGCTTGCGCGGCGTAGAGCTTCGCGTTCGGCTTGCCTTCACCTTTCAAGCCGTTGGGATCGCCAAAGCCCCCGGTCTGAACTTTCTCTACAGCGGCGTTCACCGTGGGCTTTTGCGAGCTGCCGCCGAAATCTCCGGTGTGAATCAATTGCGGCCTGGCTCCTCCGGCAGTTACTTTTAATTCCGGGGCCTTGAACTCATTCACGACGACCTTCGGCGCCTCGACTGGTTGCGGCGCTTCGCGTCGAACTTCCCGCGGCACCACCAGCTTGGGAGTCTCAAATACCGGAAGCTTCACGGCAGGCAGCAGTTTGGGATGAATCTCTGGCTTAACAGCCACCGGCGCCGGTTCCGGCCGCAGCGACGGCATAGGAATAAGTTCAGTCACCTTATATTGCTGGAGCTGCAATTTCTCCGGCAGGATCAGCCCCAGATTGATGAGGATGAGCACGGCCACCGCCAACAAGGTGTAACTGGTGGCCAGCGCCCGTTTGTTAATCTTGCGTTCGGGCAGTAATCCGAGTTGAAATCCGCCGTAAGGTGTTGCCATTCAATTTCTCTCCATAGGGTTCCCGGATTGGGGAGAGCTACCGGGACTTGGAGTTTCAAAAATACGGGAGATAGGACAGGGGGTAAACGTGTCAACGGCTCTAGACCTTAGGTAACCAAGGAGATGTCCTGCTGAGGGATCGGCCCAGAATGGGTGCGGGACAAGGCTTTTCGCGAATCAGATCGGCAGGACTTTCGATGAAACCGGTAAGAAACAAGCAGCTATCGGCACAGTACACGGTGCATCTTTAGATAAGAACTTCTGCGCCTGATTTCGTCTGTGGTCCCCTGTGATCCTGTGGTTAAGAACTGTGTTCCTTCCAGAGTCCGCGTCTACGCCGCAGAGAAGAAAAATAAGCAAAGACAGGAATGCCGGCGAGAATAACCAGCAAGCCATATGCCGAATTGGGCCAGTCGTTCCTGAATGTGTAAACCAACAGAGCGGCGGCCACCGCCACGAACAGGGCCGGCACGAAGGGATAGCCCCACATGCGATAAGGCCGCACCGCCTGCGGTTCGCGGCGTCGGAATACAAAGACGGTGCTGCCCGCGATCATGTAGAAAAGCCATTCCGCAAAAATTGCCAGAGAAAACAGCTGGCGGAAGTTGCCCCCGAGCAGGAGAAGCAGAATCGCGAGCACGGCCTGCGCCGCAATCGCAACCGAGGGCGTATGAAATCGAGGATGCACTTCCGCCAATGCTTTAAAAAAATATCCATCGCGCGACACGGCGAACGGCACGCGCGCTCCGCTCATAATAGTTCCGTTCAGCGTGACCAACATCGATAAGGCCATGCCGGCGGACACGATGCCCGCGCCCATGCGTCCCATGATGAGCGCCACCGCGTCGGAGGCGGGACGCGGCGAAGCCGCAATGGCATTCGCGGGCAGAACGTATTGCACTCCGGCGTTCAGCAGAATGTAGAGCAGCCCTACAATCGCCACGCCGGCGATCAATGCAATCGGAATGTTGCGCTCGGGATTCTTCACCTCGCCGCCCACCATGTTGAGATCATTCCAACCGTCGTAAGCCCACAATGCGGCGACCAACGCGGCCATGAATCCGGCGACGCCGCCCTTGGCGCCAGCGAAGGTGCCGGCGAAGTTGCTCCATCCGCGCCCGGGAACGTTCCCAAATCCGCTGAAGCAGACGGCCACAATGCCCAGAATGATCGCGACTTTCAACATAGTAAACACGAGCTGAAACTCGCCGGCCTTCTTCACTCCGAGATAGTTCAGCAATGAGATGAGGACAGCGGCGCCGATCGCGAACACTTGCCCCCAGGTCACGGCAAAGGGTGCGTTGATGATGTTAATCGGGAAGAACGAGAACAAGGGAAAGGTTCCGAGAATTCGTACCAGTCCGACGGCCACGGTTGCGATCGAAGCCGGTTTCGCGATCACGAACCAGGTCCAGGCATAAAGAAATCCCGCCATCGGTCCGTAGCCATCGCGGACGTAGACATATTCGCCGCCCGCCTGCGGCTTCATCGCACCAAGCTCGGCGTAAGTGAGCGCGCCGAAAAACGAGAGCAGGCCCCCGACGATCCATGCCAGATACACAAGCTTCGCAGAACCCACAGCCTGTATCATTTCGGCGGGCACAAGAAAAATTCCGCTGCCGATGATGGTGCCCACCACCACCGCGGAGGCGTGGCTTACCCCGAGATCGCGCGAAAGTTCAGCCCGCGCAGGCGCGAGATTGGCGACATCAGCCACGTTGGAGTTGGAGTATACGCGAAGGGAAAACACCTTTGACCGCAAAGTTCGCAAAGAAAAATCCGCAAAGTGCGCGAAGAAGGTCCAATAAGATTTTCTTAGCGCTCTTTGCGGCCTTTCCTTCGCGATCTTAGCGGTAGGGCTTTTGCTCTTCCAGCACAATACTTTCGGCGGACTCGTCCTGATAGTTGTTCACCATCCTCTTGATTCCATCTTTTAGCAGAACGACGTTGAAGTTGATAAGCAATCCGATCTGAAGGTCGAGCAACCGCAAATGGGAGAGCAGTTGTGCTTGATCCACGGGATGAAGTGTCTCTTTACTTTTAACCTCAACCACCACGTTGCCCACGATCAAGTCCGCACGGAAGCCGCAGTCGAGCTTGACTCCGTCATAGACCAGCGGGACCGGTTTCTGGCGCTGCACGCGGAGTCCAATCTGTTCCAGTTCGTACGCCAGGCAGGCCTCGTATGCCGACTCCAGGAGCCCAGGGCCGAGCCGGCGATGCACCTTGATGGCAGCTCCGATGATTTGAGGAGTGATATCGCTGTACATCATCTTTTCGCTCAGACACACTTTAGGTCATAACTGGCCAACTGATGCACAGAATGAGATAGATTTCGTCGGCCTTTCCCGAAACGAACCCGATAGCGGTCTGGACTAGGCTTGAAGATTGAACACTTAAACCGCAAAGATCGCAAAGGAAAGGCCGCAAAGGTCGCTAAGAAGGGCCCGAAAGGGTTTCTTCGCGAACTTTGCGGCCTTTCCTTTGCGGCCTTTGCGGTAAAGGCTGTTGCCCTTATTTCTTGGCCACAGACTCGGCTGAAAGCGGAAGCGGCACTTCCAGAGTTCCCATGCGATCGTTCATTCGGTCGCGTACGCCCACGCGTAAAGATTTGGCGCTTACCGGCACGACGAGTGTCTGCCGCATGCGGAATAATCCAGCTTTGTTATCGGAGGCTTGACTGGTGGCATCCTGCATACCGTCGTTGACAATCCCATTCAGCACTTTGCCGTCTTCATCGAATGCCGCGACGGCGAATTCGAGCGTGCGTGGCTTGCCATTTAATACCGGCTCCGGATCGAGCACGCGGTAGTCGATGGTGTAAGTCTGAATCTTCACCGGAGGCAGCGGCTTGAGCGGACGGTTCCTGCTTTGCGTTCGATAGAAGGCCGCCTGCGTCTCCAGTTGCGCCATCTGCGCGGAAGTAGCCAGCGCTGGCCGGTCCGTATACATGTGAGCGGAAAACACAAGGTCATGCAACATGGGGGCGCCGGGGCGAATGTTACCCTGAAGCAGATCACCGGCCTGGAGCGGGACGGCGAGTGCCGGAGCACCGGCAGGATTCGAGTTCGCGCCGTCTTCGTCCACATTGGCGGCGGAGACCAATGGGGCCCGGCAGTATTGCTGCCGGTACGAAAGCTGATCATGCTGCTGGTCGAGCTTCACCGAGATTTTGTGGCACTTTCCGTCATCCTCTTGATCGGAAGGAGAATAAGTGAGCGTGTAGTAATTGCCACCATCTTCGGTGGCCTCAACCAGGGCGCTACTCACTTCATTGGTGCTATAGAACGCGCGGCCTCCGGTCATGGCGGCAATTGCGTCCTCGCTCCGATAGTCATTATTAAACGCGGCTGAGATATCCAGTTGCACGCCACTGACGTCCACCGGGTAGACCGCAACCTGGGCCTGCGCCAGAGCGTTAATCGCGGCGATCACAGCGTCCCGCAACTCGGAATCGTCGGCCTCCCGTGCGAACAAGTTCAGAGCAAATCCTCCAGAAAGCCAGAGCAGATTCTTACGGCCGGGAATTCCATCCAGATATTCACCAACGTGAGTCAGCATATCCACGGCCGTATAAGGATTGCCGCGCCCATAGTTCCCGCCGTATAAAAACATTCTGGGAACGTGCGCCCGAGGATGCTTGCCATCCAGTGTGGCCGTGAGCAGGCCTCTGTCGTCGGTAAAGCCCTGCACCAGGCGAAGCTGGTCGGAGGTTACGAAGATGGCGAACCTGGTGCCCGCAGGTTTGCTGTTGATGAATTTCAGCAGCTGTTGACGACTCGTTATCTCGTCCGCCGTGTCCATGTTCACCATGTCGAACAGGATCACATAAAGCGGGCCCCGCTCGGGAGCGGCCGGGATATTCTCGAACACATTCGGGGGCAGCGGAGCTGCATTGGGCCCGCGCGAAATTGAAGGCTTGTTGAGGTCGTAGACATCGAATGAAAGCAGGTGCTGCGGCTGCTTATCTTCGGTGATAGAAAAGTCGTTGGCCGAAAGTCCGTGCACGGGCTTGCCATTGGCATCCCGCACCGTCACATCGACGATGACCCGTCGAACCGTCTGCCGAATGGTTACAGACGGTTCCTGCGCGTCGCCGCCGGAGACAGGCGCAGGCGTTGGAGCTGAGATAGTCGCAGCCGGAGCTTGGTCCGGAACCGGAGATGCATCTTGTTTTGACGCCAAGCGTGACTGCGCAGCCGCGGTCAATGTCGCCGAAGAAAGCCAGGACAATACAAGTATCGCCAGGAAGAATCGCGAGAGGGTTCGAGACACAGTGGCTCCGGAATCGTCAGACTTCTCCAAGCTTATTCTTAAACCCGGTGCAGCCATTTTATCTCGGCCGCAAGCAGAAATATTTTAAAATCTCCCCCGCAATCAACCAGGAATCCTCTCGATTTGAGGTTCCGACGTGCCAAAGAAGACGCTCACGACCCATCCGATCGCAAAAGCAATCGTTGTCCCGATCAGTACCCACCACGTCCAAGGCACGCGCGTGCCCAGCCATAAGTAAAGTTCCACCGCGAGTCCGCATGCCATACCGGCCATTGCCCCGCGCTGGTTGGCCCGTCGCGTCAGCACCCCGAGCAGAAACACCCCGAGCAGCGCGCCGTAAGCGACCGACGCGATTTGCAGACCTACGACGACCACGCGCCCGACTTTGTGCAACGCGATTACAGCCAGCCCAAACAGCACAAGCGCCCAGGCGATCGTCGCCAGGCGTGAGAGCCGCATCTTCGTTTTCTCGTCGGACTGCGGACGGAGCCGGGCGTAAAAATCCATAATCGCGCTCGAGGAAAGAGAATTGAGCGCTGCGCTCAAATTCGACATCGCCGCTGCCAGAATCGCCGCAACCAGAAGGCCCGAGATCCCGTGCGGCATCCGCGTGACGATAAACGTCGGATAGATCCGATCCGACGTGCCGAACGTCCCCGACGGCACGCGATAGTAGGCCCACAACATGATGCCCACCAGCAGAAACAGAGCAAACTGAAACAGTACGGCAATCCCGCTCGACAGCAACGCGATTACCGATTGCTTTTGTCCGCGCGCCGCCAGCAGCCGCTGCACGATGAGTTGATCCGTGCCATGGCTCGCCGTAGTCAGAAAGGCGCCTCCAATCACGCCGGACCAGAAGGTGTAGTCGATCCACGGACTCGTGCTGAAATCAAAAATCCGTAGCTTGCCCGCAGCGGAAGCGGCGCTGTGGATCGCGCTCCATCCCCCAGGCACGAGATGGAGAATCGTGAACAGCCCGACCAGCGTTCCGCCCACGTAGATCGCCGTCTGCACCACATCGGTCCAGATCACCGCGGCGAGACCGCCCTCGAACGTATAGATAACCGTCAATGCAGTAATAATGGCGATCGACGCCACTTCGCCGGTGCCCAGCGCAATCGCGACGACAATCGAGACTGCATACACCCGTACGCCTTCCGCAGCGGCGCGAGTCAGCAAAAACAATCCTGCCGTCAGAGAGCGCAGGCTGCGCCCGAAACGGCGCTCGATGAGTTCGTACGCTGTATAAAGATCGCCGCGGAAATAGTGCGGCAGTAGCACAACGCTGATGATGACTCGGCCGACCACGTATCCCATCACCACCTGGAGAAACGTCAGATTCGTGTCGTAAGCCAGTCCGGGTATGCTGATGATGGTGAGCGTGCTGGTTTCGGCGGCGACAATCGACAGCGCAATCGCCCACCACGGAATGTCCCGCCCGGCGAGAAAGTAGTCGCGCAGCGAGCGCTGCTTCCTCCGAAAGCGCAGACCAAACAGAGTGATCCCCGCCAGATAGAGCGTAATGATCGCCAGATCGAGATGGCTCAGTCCCATATTATCGTCCAGTCGGCAGAAAGCTTTTCATCGCAAAGATCGCAAAGTAAACGCCGCAAAGATCGCAGAGAACAAAAACCAAAGAACAAAGATCAAAGAAGAAGCGGGCAAAAGAGAATTTTGCAAAGAGCAACGAGAATCCAGCTCTTGTCGTTGCCTTTCTTCGCGTCCTTTGCGGCTCTTCCTTAGCGAACTTTGCGGTCCGGGCCTTTTCTTTAAGAACCTAACACCACTCTGCGACTCACACTCTCCGCCGGATCATACGTTTCCGACGAAATTGCAACCAGCCACAAATCAACAGCGCCGTCATTCCGGACGGCATGCGAAGCCCCTGGCGACACCAGCATCAGCACAGCCCCACTGCCATCGAACTCACGATGCTGCGGCGTCGATCCCTGCTCCTCATCCCAATGAAACGACCATCTTGTACCGGGAAGCACGACGATCGCCTCGCGGCGTCGCAGATGATAGTGATTCCCGCGCACCGCGCCAGGTTTGGTCGAAGCCAGATGCACGTCGGCCATGCGGCCCACAAAGACGACCGCCTCAGGCGGAGCAGTAAAGCTGAATCCGCGGGCGTCGCCACTATTGCCGAGTTCGATGATCTGAATCTTCTTCGTCATGTGGTTCTCCATGAAAGTTGTGGCTGGGCCAAAGGCCCAGTTCATTATCGAAGCGATCGCGCGTTTCCGCGAGTGAGACTATGTAGTCCTCTCGTCGAAACAATCAAGATCTGGCAACCGGCAACGGTTCAACTGCCGTGTGTTAGAAATAACCCGTGCCCTATTACCTCGGCATCGACGGAGGCGGTACCAAAACTACCTGCGCAGTAGGGGATGAGTCGCGCCTACTGGCGACGGCCACCGCGGGGCCGAGCAATATTGTTCGCGTCGGGGAAGCGCAGGCTCGTGAGTCGCTACAGCAGTCAGTGCGTCAGGCCTGCGCGGCGGCCGGCGTCACGCTGGAGCAGATATCGCGTACTTGCGTCGGCGGATCTGGCGCAGCTCGGCCGGAACTGGCGGCCATCGTCCACACTTTTCTGGCGGAGATTCTTGCTTCTCCTATCGACGTGGTCGGCGACATGCAGATTGCCCTCGAAGCCGCTTTCGACACCGGCCCGGGCGTCATCGTCATCGCGGGTACGGGGTCGATCGCCTACGGCCGCGACCGGCAAGGCAATACCGCCCGCGCCGGAGGCTGGGGATTCGCCATCGGCGACGAAGGCTCCGCGCATTGGATCGGGCGCGCCGCCGTCAGCGCCGTGCTGCGCGCTTCCGATCGAAATTACGGAACGGCGGAAAATATTCTTCACACGACTTTTGCCACGGATCTATGTAAAACCTGGGGTGTGATGTCGCTCGAGGATCTGGCGCGGGCCGCGAATGCAATTTCCCCTCCCGATTTCGCCAGGCTATTTCCTGCTGTGACGGCCAGTAAAGACCTTCTCGCTTTGCAAGTTATGTCTCGTGCGGGCAGGGAACTGGCCGAAGTGGCCGCGGTCGTGATTAACCGACTGTTTCCGAAAGAGCAGACCGAACCTGTCCCGGTAGCCACGATAGGAGGCGTCTTTCGTTATGCAGCGCCGGTGCGCGAGGCTTTTTACAATGAACTGCGTGCGCTGGATTCGCGAGTGGAAGTAAATCCTCAGGTCGTCGAGCCGGTTGAAGGAGCGCTCCGCAGGGCACGGCGAGGCGCACGCAACTCGTTATGAATTCGGAGACACAGAATCCGGGTGAGCCATCCATTCCGCCGGAATCTTCTTTCGCGGAAGCGAACTCTGACCTCGCCCCTGCCAATACCGCGCCCGCCTCCACTGCAGACCTGGTTCTCGCACTGATTAAAGATCGCGAGTTATCTGGCGACACCATCGAACAGATCAGCCGAAACCCCGCAGCGATGAAATCGCGCAAGGTGCGGATTGCGCTGGCCGCGCATCCCCGCGCCCCGCGCCGCATGGCGCTGCGTCTGATTCGCGAACTCTACACCTTCGATCTGATGCAATTCTCGCTGCTGCCCGCAGTGGCGGCCGACCTGAAGCGCCTAGCCGATGAATTATTGGTGGCGCGCCTGGCTTCGATCACTCTCGGAGAACGCATTGCACTGGCCCGGCGCTCGTCGGCCCTGGTCGCGGCCGCTTTGCTGCTCGACAAAGAATCGCGCGTGTGGCAAACGGCGCTGGAAAATCCTCGGTTGAGCGAGTCTTCCATCGTGAAGGCGCTGCTGCGTCCGGTCACGCCGCCGGCTTTCGTCAAAGCCCTTTGCCATCACTCGAAGTGGTCGCTGCGTCCGGAGATCCGGATGGCTTTGTTGCGCAACGAATACACGCCTCTGGCTCGCGCGCTGGAATTCTCCCTCCGGCTGCCGCCCGCACAATTGCGCGACATCCTGCACGCCTCGCGCCTGCCGGAGAAGACGAAGGCTTACCTGCGGAAAGATGTGGAACGCAGAAGAGCGGGCAGTTGAGCTCTCAGTTCTCAGTATTCCTTCCCCACGAGCCGCACGAAGGGTGTCAATTGGGAAGTGCTATAAACTGTTCTCACGCTTTGCGCAGATTATGAAAGTCCGGCAATACATTACCGCGATCGTTCTACTGCTGCTGGTGACTGCGGCCATCGCCGGACTGCTGTGGACGCGCGCGCGGCCCACTCCGAACGAGAACGAGGAAGAGGCGGCAACGTCCGCTAGAAAAACTGGAGTAAAAACGCTGGCCGCCGCGCGCGCATTGGTGGACCAGCGCCCGCTCCAGACCGCGAAGCGCATGTCCGCGATTGCGGCCACGCGAGAAGAACAGGTGTTGGCCCATCAGGCGGAGACACTCGGGGATCACGAGGTCGACCTCTCCTTCCTTGATGCGCTGCGCACCGCGGAAGAAAATCCACCGCCGCTGTCGCCGGAAGCCAGGCAAATCTTGCAGCGCAAAAGCAAGGCCGAAGAGGGGGTGAAGGAAGATCAGGAGGGCATAACGCAGCTCACGCGGAAACTGGCGGCTGCGCCCGAGTCGCAAAAGGATAACCTGCAAGACCAGATCGACGTCGCCAAGGCGCAGACGGATCTGGATCAGGACGAATTGGACGATGCGGCAGAACAACTGGAGCAGGCCGGCGGCGATCCGCAATCGAAGATCAAACGTCTGCAAGCCGAACACGAGGCGGGCGAGCATAATACGCAAGTCGCAACCGGTTCGGCGGTGAATCCGCACGAGCAGGACTACCAGGCGCATACGGTGCTGAGCGTGTTCCGGGCCTGGCGCGCGCTGCGCGAGAAGCAGAATCAGTTACAACAGGCGCTGGACGAGAGCCATGCTAAGCAACTCCGCCTGAGCCAGCGCCACCAAGCGCTGACCGCGCAAGTCGAAAAAGACAAAGAAAATCGCGAGGCCGCCCGCCAGCAGGCCAAAGGATTTGCGAAAAGCAGCAACGCGACCAGCCGCGACCAATCGAAGGCATCCGCGACGGCCGCTCTCGGTTCGCTCAAGCAATACACCCGCGACCAGAAAAATCTCGCCGATCTCGGTAAGCGGCTGCAAGATGAGCAGCAGTTGACCGACGTCTACGCCAACTGGATCGCCTTGGTCGAGGCCCGCGAGCGGGCGGCGTTGCACAACCTGGTCGAATCGATTCTGTGGATTCTGCTGGTTTTGCTCATGGTTTATGTAGCCGACCGCTTCATTGAGCGCTTGTTCACTGGTGTGTCCGCCGAAAACAAGCGCGTCGACACCTTGCGCGCGGTGGTGAAATTTGCGGCGCAAGCCGTGGGCGCGATCGCAATAATTTTTATCGTCTTCGGCATGCCCACGCAGACCACAACCGTGCTCGGCCTGGCCGGCGCCGGCCTCACCGTTGCCATGAAAGATTTCATCGTGGCCTTTTTCGGTTGGTTCGTGCTGATGGGCCGTAACGGCATTCGCGTCGGCGACTGGGTGGAAATCAACGGCGTGGGCGGCGAAGTAATTGAAGTGGGCCTGTTGAAGACGGTGCTGCTCGAAACCGGCAGTTGGACCGATGCCGGACATCCCACGGGCCGCCGCGTTTCGTTCGTCAACAGTTTTGCCATCGAAGGTCACTTCTTCAACTTCACCACTTCCGGCCAGTGGATGTGGGATGAACTGCAAGTGCTGATTCCTCCCGGCCAGGATCCTTATCCGATCATCGACGGCATTCAGCACTTGGTCGAGAAAGAGACCGAAGCGAACGCCGGCAAAGCGGAAGCCGAGTGGAAAGAGGCGACTACGCGCTATCGGGTGCAGGCGATTTCGGCGGTGCCGGGCATTAACGTGCAACCGACGGCGGCGGGAATAGAAGTGCACGTCCGCTACATCACGCGCGCTAACGAACGCCACGAGTCGCGCAAGCGCCTGTATGAGG
The DNA here is from genome assembly GCA_036500765.1 of Candidatus Sulfotelmatobacter sp. NCBI lineage: Bacteria > Pseudomonadati > Acidobacteriota > Terriglobia > Terriglobales > Candidatus Korobacteraceae > Candidatus Sulfotelmatobacter > Candidatus Sulfotelmatobacter sp. Next base: position 1,079,774 of record DASYBM010000004.1, on the reverse strand, counting down.
CGGTCGTGGAAATGATGCACGGGCGGCGGGAGGCGGCGAAGGTGTAGTGGCTTCTGGCTTTTCTTGGCTTCTTGCCTCCAGGCTTCAAACTTGGCCCCTTGCTTCCAGGCTCTAATCTGATGGCCCACAAATCCGAACTCGGCGCTCTGATCGTGACGGGGGCCAGCCGTGGGATTGGCGCGGCGGTTGCCAGACTCGGCGCGCAGCGCGGGTTTGCGGTTGCGGTCAACTTCTCGTCCGGCGAAGCTGCCGCGAAGAAAGTAGTGGATGAAATCGTCGCCGCCGGGGGACGCGCTGTCCCGATACAGGCCAATGTAGCTTATGAAGCGGACATCGTGCGCATGTTCGAGATGGCGAAGCGCGAATTCGGTCCGATCAAGGCACTGGTGAACAATGCCGGCGTAACCGGTGGCTTCGCTCGCGTAGAAAACGTAACCGCGGCGGCTGTGGATGAGGTTTTTGCCGTGAATGTGCGCGGAGCGATCCTGTGCTCACGCGAGGCCGTGCGCCGCATGTCGACTCGTCGCGGTGGTGCGGGCGGCGCGATCGTCAACATCTCCTCGATCGCGGCGCGCACCGGTGCGGCGGGCGAATGGGTGCACTACGCCGCATCGAAGGGCGCCATAAACAGCTTCACTGTTGGTTTGGCGCGCGAAGTGGCGACGGAAGGAATCCGCGTGAACGCGGTTGCTCCCGGCTTGGTCGATACAGAACTGCACGCCGCAAACGGCGATCCTGACCGTTTGCAACGATTGATGGGAACCATCCCGATGGGAAGACCGGGCCAGCCCCACGAAATTGCGGAGGGAGTAGTTTGGCTCTTGTCGCCGGAGGCTTCGTTCACGACGGGCGCGAATTTGGAAATTGGCGGCGGCAGGTAGGGGAATTAACAAGAAATATCTTTCCTAAGCGACGACAGGGGCTATTGCCGGCCCATCTGCGGAACCGATTCCACACACATCGGTAATCTGCACCGGAGCGTGGAATTCGGTCAAATATCGCGAACAATTGCTCAGGGATTTGGGCTGGTCTCAGCCTTTCAATAAGTTACGAGCCGAATTGTAGAAATCGTCTATCCCGAGCAGAATCAGCGTGAGTGCCGAGCTTCTTGCGACCGAAGTATAGCTATGAGCAATATACCGCAATGGCGCCATTGTAAGACGATTTGGCGGATGTTTGACTATAGATGCACTTCGGGTCGGTCAAAAGTCACATCGGCGTTCCTGCCGCATCCTGGGCTATCTGGTGAGGGTTTTATGAAGGGTGCCGATGGCCCAAATCTGCCCGGAAAATGAAAGCAATCGTACTCAGCCTGCCGACTAAGTCTTTTGAAATCATCAGTCGCAAATCGCCGTCTTTAGAATCAACTATTTCCGAAAGTGATTCTTGATCGCCTCAGCCTGCGTCCTGGTGACGACGGCGGAAAGTGCTGCCGTGTCAGCCTGCTTTACGGATTGCAAGCTGCCAAAGTGTTCCAGCAATCGCCGTGTTGTGCCGGCGCCGACGCCGGGAATTTCCAACAGTTCGGTGGAGCGGTCGCGCATCTGGCGACGCTTGCGATGGAAGGTCACGGCGAATCGGTGCGCCTCATCGCGAATCAGTTGAATCAGGTGCAGCATGGGCGAGTGATGATCGAGAGCGATCGGATCTTTTTCCTGTCCGTAGACATAGAGAATTTCTTCACGCTTGGCGATGGCGGCCAGCGGCTGGTTGATGATCTCCAGCGAGTCGAGGGCTTCGGCCGCGGCGTGCAGTTGGCCGAGCCCGCCGTCGATCAACACAAGACTCGGCATGGGCTTGTTTTCGTCAACCATCCGTTTGTAGCGGCGGGTCACGACCTCGCGCATCGAGGCGAAATCGTCGACGCCTTCGACCGTCCGAATGATGAATTTGCGGTAGTCCGACTTTTTCATCTTGCCCTCTTCCCACACCACCATGGACGCGACGGTCTCCGCGCCCTGAATGTGCGAGATGTCGAAGCACTCGATGCGCTTCGGCAGGTCGGGCAGGCTGAGCGCTTCCTGCAGTTCTTCCTGAATCTTACGCGCGTTGGGTTTGAGCACACGAAAGCGCTGATCGTACGACTGCTTGGCATTGTTGCCCGCCAGATCGATCAGCGAGCGCTTGTCGCCGCGCTGCGGAACCAGAATGTGGACTCGCGTGGGTCGGACACTCTTGTCCGACTGCTGGTCGGAGAGCAGGTCCTCGAGTTCTTGGCGATCTTCAAAATCGACGGGCACGTAGAGATGGCGCGGGACGTAGGGCTGACCGATGTACAGCTGCTTGAGTAGGGCGGAGAAGAATTCTCCCGGCGAGAATGATTGTTGGGATGGCGCCGGCTCATGTGGGAATGGAGAGGTCTCATGTGGGGAGGTTTCACGTGGGGACGGACGCATTCGTCCGTCCGTGCCGAGCGAAGCTAGGCTGGGGTTTCCTTCCAGCGTATCGGCGGTGTCGGCCAAATGCGCTGGCGAGCCTGGCTCGCCCGGACGGACGAATGCGTCCGTCCCCACATGGTCATCTGTCTCCGCATGGTCTGTGTTACTGTCCAGATCCGTCGGAGCCGCGAACTCCGGCAGTTCTTCCCAGAAGAATTCGCGGCGGTCGACCATTTTGCCGGCGCGCATGTGGAACAGGTTCACCGCCAGCATTCCGTTTTCGTAGTGATAGCCGAAGACGTCGGCGTCGTCGCCCTCGGCGGCGGCCATGCGTTGGCGCTCCTGCAATTGCTCGACCGTCGAAATGAGATCGCGATATCTTGCGGCGCGCTCATACTCCTGCGCGGCGGCTGCTTGCTCCATGCGCGCGTGCAACGAGCGGCTCAGATCCGTCGGACGACCTTCGAGAAACAATTTCACGTCGCGTACCGCTTCCTGGTAGGCCTCCGGCGTGGTTAACTCCTTCACACACGGACCGAGGCAGCGCTTGATGTAGTACTGCAAGCACGGTCGGGGATGGAAGCGCGTCAAGTCGACCTTGCACGAAGGAATCAGAAAATTGCGATGAATCAGGTCGACAATGCGGTACGCGAGATTTCCAGGAAAATATGGTCCGTAGTAGCAACTGCCGTCTTTGCGCAGGCGGCGCGTTACGTAGACGCGCGGGAAGCGTTCGCCTAACGTGAGTTTCACGTAGGGATAAGTTTTGTCATCGCGCAGCAGAATGTTGAAGCGCGGCTTGCGCTGTTTGATCAGATTATTTTCGAGCGCCAGCGCCTCTTTGTTGTTGGCGACGACGATGTAGTCGACGTCGATGGCTTCGCGCACCAGGGTGCCAGTCTTGGCGTCTTCCCATCGTGCTTCATGAAAGTAGCTGGCAACGCGGCTGCGCAGGTTCTTCGCCTTGCCGACGTAGATGACGTCGCCCTCGGCGTTTTTATAGAGGTATACGCCGGGCTCGGTGGGAATGGTGCGGATTTTCGCCTGCAAGTCCATGGCGCGCGTGTTAGGCAGGAATGCAGTCTGGCTTGCGCGACGCGCCGGTTAGGAAGGAGATCCCTTCGACTCCGCTCAGGGCAGGCTCCTCACTTCGCCTGAAAAACGGCTCCGTTCGGGACGACAACCCTGGTGATGACAACCGTGGTCTGGCTGAACTGCATCACTACCATTTGTATTCTAATTGGATGGGATAGCCCGCTCTTGTGTTACAAAAAGGTGCTGATGAGTCTTGGTCGCGTTGTAGGGATGGTATTCCTCAGGAGGGTTCTGGCCGCGTCTTTCGCTCTGATTGCCTTCTCGTCCGCCGGTTCGACGCCGGCGCTTACCCAAAGCATTACTCCCGCTCCGCCGGCGCAGTCGTCGCAACCCCAACTGACAAAGTCTCCGGAGGGCAAAGCGGAAGAAGCGGCGCGGGCAGCGGCGCGGGCCAAGGCGCATCATTTCGATCGCGTTCTGATCATTGTTCTCGAAAACGTGGACTATGAAGTTGCCAGCAAAGATAAGAGCTTCATGGATCTGGCCGCGGGTGGGGCCAGCTTCACGAATTTTCATGCCCTGTTTCACCCGTCGTATCCCAATTATCTGGCGATGGTCGCGGGCACCGATTTTGGAATTCATGGCCGCGGGCGCATGTTCGCGGACAACCAGGTGAACCTGCCTGCGGATGCCGCGCACCGAACCATTGCCGATCGTCTCGTCGCTGCCGGCCTCGACTTCAAGCAGTATGCGGAGGAACTGCCGGAAGGCACGTGCCCCTGGAACCTCTCCACGCAGCGCGTGTCGGGAAAACGCGGCAATTACGTGCGACGGCATGTGCCGTTTCTGAGTTTCCGGGAGGTGCAGGAAAAGTGGTGCGATCACGTGATTCACGTCGATTCCAGCAAGTCCGACAACTTCTTTGTGCAGGATGCGAAAAAGGGTTTGGTCGCTTATTCTTTTTATACCCCCAACATGAATCATGACGGCCACGACACCAATGCCAAGACGGCAGGAGCGTGGGTAAAGAAGTTCCTCGACGACACGTTTCCAGAAAAGCTGCGCCAGGGCACGCTGGTGGTGGTGACGTTCGACGAGTCCGGCGGCAACGCCGACAACCGCATCCTGACGCTATTTCTGGGCGATATGGTGAAACCCGCGAATCAGCAGGATCCCAAGGCGCTCGACAAGCGCTATACGCATTACAGCGTGCTGCGAACGATCGAAGACAACTTCGGCCTGGAGCCGCTGACGGCCAACGATCGCGCGGCGGCGCCGATTGTGGATATCTGGAAGTGAAGCGAATCGCGAGACGTGCCGAAATATGTCGTATCGTCTTGTGTATGAAAAATGCGATTACGGTTCGTCTGCCCGACGAAATCTTCTCGTGGCTTAAGACAACCTCGCGGGTGACGGGTATCCCGATGAGTCGACTTGTCCGCGACCATCTTGAGGCCCGCGCAATCCGCGGAGGGAAAGCAGCGATTCATGCGCCACGTCGGCAAACTTCGCGGGCCCGCCGACCTATCCTCTCGGAAGGGGTTCTCCCGCGGATAGCCGAGTGGGACCTGGGCGCCGGAATTTGAGTCGCACCGTATAAAATTTCCATTCGCTATGTGGGTTTGTGCGGCTTTTCTGAAGTCGCTGTTCGAACGGCGTGCGTGCAATTCACTCCCAAAGTCTTGAATAATATATACTTAATGGATGAGTTTCCGGTTCGGGAAACTGGCATCTGCCGTGCACAAGTAAGGCTCGTATTGGCGCTGAATCATTTCCCAGGATTAGCAGGGATACAAGTTTTAGTTGGCACCCTCGGGCGCCCGCAGGATTTAAGATATTAGAGAGACATCAAGGAGCCTCACCCTATGAATCGCACTTCGTTAACGATTTGTCTGGCAATCAGCATGGCGGCCACTGTCGGTTGCGCCAGCAAGAACTATGTGAAGCAGCAGACTACGCCGCTGATCAACAAAACCAACGAACTCGACGATCTGACGGCGAAGAATACCAAGGACATCAAGGATGTTGACGCGCGCGCCCAAGCCGGCATTCAGGCCGTGAACACCAAAACTGCCGACGTGGAGCAGAAGGCGCAGGCCGCCGGGCAGACCGCAACGTCCGCGCAGCAGATGGCGGATGCCGCGAATGGCCGCGTGGGCGTGCTGACCAATACGGTCGCTAATCTCGACAACTATCACGCCGTAGCCGAGACTTCGGTGAAGTTTGGCTTCAACAAAGACAATCTGACCGACAAATCCAAGCAAGTGCTCGATCAGTTGGCGGCCAGTATTGCTTCGACCAAGGGCTACATCATCGCGCTCGAAGGCGGAACGGATTCCGTCGGCTCGGCGGATTACAACTACGATCTCAGCCAGCGCCGCGCTAATTCGGTGATCCAATATCTTGCTACCAAGTACAACGTTCCCGCGCACAAGATTTACGTGATCGGACTCGGCAAGGATAAACCGGTGGAGTCGAACAAGACCTCTAATGGCCGGGCCGACAACCGTCGCGTGGATGTGCGCCTGATGACGAACACCGTGGGCGATACGACGCAGCCGGCGCCGACCACAGGGCAGAATAATCCGTCATCGATGTGATGTAAGGATGGGGGCTAACCGCGCGGATTATTGCGTCGCCGAAAACGCGACGCGTCGCGCAGCCCGCCCAGATCCTTCGGCCCGCAAAGAACGCGGCCCTTAGGATGACAATAAGTTTACCCTCCTCCCCGGAGGACTTCGCCAACCAGGCCGCTCGAGCCTCCCCCTGAGCGGCCTGCTTTTTTTGCCCAGGAAGTCTTAAGCATTGGTCCGGCAGGATGATTGGACGGTGAGCGTAATGGGGATTTATCGCCAACTGACCTAGCCCTATTCGTCAAGAAAGGATGCCCCGTACTTCTTAATCACGTACTCACGCGGCGGAGAGCCAATTTCGGTGACGTGCTCTGGCCCAAAGGTGATGTTATCGCCTTCTCGCAAGTGAAGATTCTCAGCAGTGCCGGGATTGCTGTCTAAGACACCAATATAGCCGCTCTCGGTGCGACCCTTAACGATTACCCACATTCGGTCAACCCCTCGATCCACGACTCGTCCCTCTTCGCGTGTTTCGATATCAAACAGCAGCTTTGCTGCGTCGCCCGGTGCGAGACTTTCTCGTTTTTCTCGTGTTGGAATTTGGAATGTGTCTCTGTGAGCCGCGTTGCGATCCTCGGCTGAAATCAATTCCCACTCGTCGTTGTCCAGTTTGAAGTTCACGGCAGCCACTATATGCTGAATGGCGAAAACAGGCCATAGCACAAGCTTGCGCCATCTATTCGCCTTTTTAAGTACAAAGACGGTAATCGCGAATTTGCGGCAGTTATTCGCCAGCCCCGCCCACCTTTCGGATTCATTGACTTGCCTTGCGTCCCCTACGAACGTCTTCTCGACATTAAAAAGCCGCCTCACCAATGAGGCGGCTTTCCTGTCGATTAAGAAAAACGGTTTACGGGTAAGCGTAAAAGTCTTGGAACTGGGAGCCGTCCCGGATTTCGTTATGACCGTGAATGGGCCTCTTGGCATTGGGAAAATTTCCTCAGCTACTGCTTCAGAAATAAGAAACAAGTTGTTCCCAAAAAAATATTCGAGATGCTCACTCGGGGAAAGCCAGGCGACGCAGTAACTCTTGAAATCGCGGGTCAGTGCGCAGCCCATCGTAGTTAGGGTCAACCTTCAGGGTGGTGACGACATTGGAATGCTCGGCGTAGGCCTTTTGCAGCAGGCCAATGGCTAGATCGTTTTGGCCGGTACCGACATAGGCGAGCAACAGGGTGGGCGTCGCGAGCTGGGGTTGACGGCGAACCAGGTGTTCGAGTTTCGCCAGGCCGCGTCGAGCGTCGGCGGTTCGCCCCGACCGTCCGTAGAGGTTCACTCTTTGCGCCCAGTACCATGGGCTGTCGTTAGGCGCGAAGCGGTCGACTTCACCCTCGGCCTCCGCCGCCCTGCCAGCTTGCTCATAGGCATCGATCAAGCCGCCGTGAGCACGGGAGAAGTTTGGATCCATGTCAAGCACGGCACGAAATTGTGCGATGGCTCGGTCGTACTGCCGGGCGCAGTAAAAAATTGCTCCGTGGTCGGTAGCAATAATCAGCGACAGCGGATCCAGTTGACGGGCGCGCTCGCTTTCCGCCAACGCCTCATTCACTCGTCCCTGCCAGGAAAGATATTCGGCGTACCACTGGTGAGCGGTGGCGTAGTCGGGATCCAGCTGGATCGCACGTCGAAACTCTTTCTCCGCGGTCTGCCAGTCATAGTCATAATTCTCGGCGATCAAGGCCAGCGACGCGTGGGCCTCGGCCAGGGTTTCATCCAGTGCGAGCGCCTTGAGCGCCGCGGTGCGCGCTCGGGGCATGAATTCATTCTGCGGAACAGCGTTCCATGTACTCATGAGCGCAAATGTATCCGCGATTCCAGCGTAGGCGCGGGCGTAGTTCGGGTCTTTCGCGATGGCCTGCTGAAAATAATCAGCCGCCTGCTGAAAGCCTTGCGGCGTCCGTCTGTTCCAGAAATAGCGGCCCTTCAGATAAAGGTCGTAGGCTTCAGAGGACGTGGTAGAAGCGGCAATGTTATGGACTCCTGCGTTGGGCGCACGCGGCTCTCCCAGAGCGAGCTCAACTTCATCGGCGATTTCCTGGGTGATTTCCTGTTGCAGGGCCAAGACATCGCCGGCTGGGCGATCGTAATTGCGCGCCCAGAGATGGGTCTGGTCCTTCACTTGAATCAGCTGGGCAGTTACGCGGACGCGGCTGGGGTCGCGGCGGACGCTGCCTTCGAGAACATACTGCACGCCCAGGTCGCGTCCTATCTGATCTAAAGGCTTGGGATTTTGCTTGTAGAACATGACGGAGGTGCGAGCGATCACTCCCAGGTGTTCATGGTTGAGACGTCCCAACTCGGTGATCATTTCCTCGGTCAGGCCGTCGCTGACGTACTCCTGGGCGGGGTCTCCGGTGAGATTTTCAAAGGGGAGAACGGCCAGCATCAGTTTTCCATGAGATGAGGAGGGCTGAGCTGACGGGCGCAGCCACAAGCGGTAGGCCGCAGCTGCTGCGACAAGTACAACTATGAGCGTCAGGCTGAGAGAGATCGCCGCCTGCCACCCGCGGATGGCGAACCGCTTAACCTCAACCGGCGGAGGCAAAGCCTCGGGGGTCACGCTGGCTTGTGGGTTTACCTGATCGTGCGACGACACCAGCGCAATGAAGCGATAGCCTTTCCCGGTTACGGTTTGTATGAATTGGGGTTGTTCCGGGTCATCTCTGAGGGCCTGGCGGATCTTGCGGATCGCGCCGTTGATGCTATTGTCGGTATCGAGAAAAACGTTTTTACCCCAGATTCTTTCGACAATCTGCTCGCGGGTGACAAGTTCGCCGGGCTGCTCAACCAGAAGCAGAAGGACCTCCATCGGCAGACGCTCCAACTTGAGCGCACGACCGGAGCGGCGTAATTTGTAGGCGCCGAAATCGAGTTCGAAATCCTCTCCGAGGCGAACTGAAGTCTGAACTTTTGGTGGCTGCAACGACATAACAATACTCCGACCGGGGGGAGCATATTCTAACGCAGTTTTTGTGACAGCCATCTCCTTTTCTTTCCATAGGTTAGCGGGACATGAAAATTAAGGCGCGCAACAGAGGGCCCCTATTGCCTGTTGAGTGGAATGGAGGCAGGATTCGCGGGCAGATTTTTCGTGGGTAGGAACACAGCCCCGCAAAACCAGGAGAATCGACAAGTTATGGCAAACACATCTCGCCGCTATTCTTTCGTCCGTCAGATACGCCAACGGCTCTATGTTTTTGGAAAGGGCCGGCTCCGCAAGCGAGTCGTGATCGGCATGGTGATTCTGGTGGTCGTGGCTGCGGGCTCAGCCATCGCTGATGTTTATCTTCCGAATCTTTTTCCGTTTATCGATCTAACCGGCTTCTCGGGGACATATAGCAACACTGGCAGTGTTGACCTGAGTGGTCCATTCTTTCAGAGTCTGGGAACGAACGGCAGAAGTTGTGGAACTTGCCACGAGCCCACCGACGCTTTCGGCCTGAGTGCGATCGATGCCCAGTTCCGATATGCGATTACGAGGGGTAAAGATCCATTATTTGCGCAGGTCGATGGCTCTACGTGTCCGACGGGCCCGATCAACAATAGCCTTGTCGTAAACGATGGACTGATTCGCATCGGACTGATCGTTCCACCCAACACCACGGATTTATCGCCTCCGCAATACACCATTACGGCGGTTCAGGACCCATATGGTTGCGCCCTTACCACCGATGCTGAGGGGGAACAAACCGTTTCGGTCTATCGGCGACCTTTGCCTACTACAAATCTGGGCTTCCTGAGCGCGGTGATGTTCGATGGACGCGAGAGTCTTGTCTACCCTCTGAACGATGAGTCAACCTTTGCAGCAAATCTGAATACCGACCTGACCCAGCAGGCGACAGACGCAACCCTGATTCATGCCCAGGCCACGCAGCCTCCCACAGCCGCCCAACTGAGCGAGATCGTGGGCTTCGAACTGGCACTGAACTCCGCTCAGTTGACGGATTTTGGCGCCGGTAGTTTGTCGAAGAAAGGGGCACAGGGCGGGGCGAAATTTCTGGCGACGCAACCGTATTATCCGGGGATCAACGATTCTTTGGGCGGAGATCCGGACGGCAATCCATTCAACCCAAACGTGTTCACGATCTATACCTCTTTTCAGAACTCGCACAATCCCCAGCAGGCTTCGATTGCCCGAGGCGAAACGATCTTTAACACCCAACCTCTGACCATCACCAATGTGCCGGGGCTAACCACGGGCACTACGCCGATCGTGGGAACTTGCACCACCTGCCATGACACGTTTAACGTCGGGAACCATTCATTCCCGCTGCCGCTGGACATTGGCACGGCTCATTCGCTCACTTACGAAACCGACCCGAACATTATTGCGGGACTCAACCAACTGAATGCTCCGACGCTGCCGGTGTTCGAGTTAGTCTGCACGCAAGGATCGCTGGCGGGCACGACCTACTACACTTCCGACCCTGGCAAAGCCCTGATCACCGGCCAATGCAGCGATATCGGCAGAGGCAAAGGCCTTATTCTGCGTGGGTTGGCAGCACGCGCTCCCTACTTTCATAACGGAGTTGCAGCCAATCTAACGCAACTGGTTAATTTTTATAACCAACGCTTCCAGATTAATCTCACCCAGCAACAGATGACGGACTTGATCAACTTTCTCCAGACGCTGTAGGGCAATGAGCTGAAGTCCCAACAGATCTCCTGGAAGAACCTTTCGCAAAAGATGCCGAGCTGCCGCCCGATCTTCGGGCGGCTTTGTTTGCATGGGGCCGATGCCAAAAGTTTTCATTTGCCTCATGGGCGTAATATTGCAGCATGTCCTACCCTAACTTTTCCCGGCGGTCATTTCTCGCTGCGTCAGCGGTGTTGCCTTGGGCTTTGCGTGGAATCGCGTCCTCGGCTGCGTCCAGCTCGATTCCGGTAGGCCTTGAACTCTATTCCGTGCGTGAGGCGCTCAAGCAGGATTCGGAGGGGACCGTGCGAGCGGTCGCCAAGATGGGATATCAGGTGGTGGAGTTCTATGGTCCATATTTCGAATGGACCGAGGCGCAGGCGAAGCAGATGCGGAAAGTCATGGACGAAGTAGGTATCCGCTGCAACTCGACGCACAACGATGCCGACAATTTCCTGCCGACTAACATCAATAAGGCTCGCGATCTGAACCTGATCCTTGGCAGCAAGTATGTCGTGCTGGCGTGGACCGATCCGAAGACAGGTACCGATGGCTGGAAACAAGTGGCGGACAAGCTGAATTCGGCGGCCGACGCGCTCGCGCCTGCCGGCCTGAAGCCGGGATATCACAATCATCAGGCGGAGTGGGCGGCGGTCGCCGGAGAGCGGCCCATGGACATTCTGGCGAAGAATACGAAGCCTTCGGTGATGCTGCAACTGGATGTCGGCACTTGCCTGGAGGCGGGCGCGGACCCGGTGGCCTGGATCCGAGCCAACCCGGGGCGCATTCGGTCCATCCACTGTAAAGACTGGTCGCCGGATCCGAACGTTGGCTATAAGACTTTGTTCGGAGAGGGCAAGGCGGATTGGAAAGGAATTTTTCAGGCCGCGCAGAATGGGGGCGGAGTCGAATACTACCTGGTCGAGCAGGAGGGAAGTCGGTACTCGGAGTTGGAGACCGCGCAGAAGTGCTTGGAGGCGTTGCGCGCTCCGCGATGGTGGCCTAGACCAAGAATAAGAGGATAAAATTTGCGTATGCGCAGTTGGCTATTAGCCGGGTGGTTGGCAATGAGTATTGCAGCGTGGGGACAGAATTCCGTTCCATCAACTCCCGGGTCATCGACCCCTGCGCCCTCGAGTCCTGTTCCATCGGATTCCCAGGAGCGGGATTACTCGGCGACGCCCGGGTCAAAGCCCATCACACCGCATAATCCGACGCTGGCGCCTCCGCGTTCCGATCGCGTCAATGCGGATGATCTGGACAACCGACCGGGCGAGAGTTCGAGTAAAGACAGTCCGATCGACTTGAGCCCTCCGGCGGATGATGCGAAGGCGCATCCCGAGAGCTCAGACATTCTGATGGACGCGGAGAGTGCTCCAGGCAACGGCAATGTCGGGGAGTTTCATCCCTGGAATCCGCACAAAGCGGCGAAAGACATTGAAGTGGGAGATTTTTATTTCAAGCGCAAGAACTATCGCGCCGCCGAAGATCGCTATCGCGAGGCGTTGCTATACAAAGAAAATGACGCGGTCGCAACCATCCGCCTGGCGGTATGTCTGGAAAAATTGGATCAGAATGACGAAGCTCGTAAGCTCTACGAGAGCTATTTGAAAATCCTGCCGCACGGGCCGCAGTCGGAAGAGGCCCAGAAGGCGCTGCGACGACTGAAGGGCAATCCCGCTAGCGCTGCCGCTACCGATAAGATGCTCCAGTAGGGTTCCGGAGGAGACGTTAGCGGTCGGTAGGATCGTGCCTGCGCCAACTCGCAGGCTCGGCATGGGTCATCTGCGTTTCCTGATTTTCGATTTGTTTTTCCGCTTGGCTGTTTCCTGGCCGTTTCCCACTCTGCTGTGCTTCCCCTCGCCCAGGATGAGATGCGGTGGCCACTTCGGACCCGAATGAAGAAAGCTTTTTGATCGCGCTGCCGAATCCAGGATGCCCTCGAGTGCGTCCAGGCAGGCGTGAATGGTCTGGATGCGCAGCGCATTCTCAAAACCGCCGCGAATGATCAGCATGGCGGTTCCGTGCATCAGCGACCAGACGCCGAGCATGAGGCGGGTATGCCGTCGCGGTTGTCCTCCCAGGCGTTTGGCCACGCGTTCGCGCATGAGGTTGAAGGATGGCCAGGGCTCGTGCAGGGAAGGGGGCTTGGCAACTCCGTCGAAAAGCATTTCGTAGGCATGACCGTGTTCGAGGGCAAACTCCAGATAGGACTGGCAGGCCTCGCGCAGAGTGCGGGTTTGACTGAGCGCGGCGAAAAGGTTGCGGCGGGTTTCCAGGCGCAGTGAGCGGAGAATGTCGTCGCGGTCGCGGTAACGTTCATACACCGTGGGCGTGGTGGTGCCGGCCGCTTTGGCTACGGCCCGCATGGTGAGCGCTTTCTCGCCACCGCGGGCCCACAGCCGCGAGGCGGCGGCGAGAATGTTTTGTTCCAGATCAGGATCGGGATGCCGGGGCACTGCGCCTCCAGGAAACTCCAAATATAATTACTTGCACGGCGTTTTGTTAACGCTGTATACTTTATTTACAGCTAGAACTGATGACCTCGCAGGGTGGGTCCCGCCGGAACCGCGAAAGCGGCAGTTCTCCCAACCCGGTTCCCGGGGCCCGCCTGCGTTACCCTTAACAGAATTGAGGAGAAGTAAATGGTTTCAGGAGTAAGAAAACAGATTGATATAGCCCGCCTCAAATCCGACCTGGCATCGGCCAGCGTCGAGTTGTTGAGCGCGCACTGCGCCGCCGATCGCGTTCGTCTCCAGTACTCTCCGAAAGACATTATCGAGTATGCCGAACCGCGCACGCTGCAACGGGCCATTGGCTCGGCCGAGGCCGTGTACAAGTTTTTTTCCCAAATCGCAGCCCAGATGAATCAATCCCCGATGAACCCAGCCCGGATGAACCAGGAAGACGCGAACCGGTAAGAATTTCGCCGCCGCGTTTGGCGACGCTCCGCTGGGCGACTCGGAAGGCCGGGTCTACTTCTCCACCCGGATGAATTCGCCCGTGGAGGCGTTTACCGATACGGTCAATGCAGCTCCTTCCCGGCGGGAGCCATAGATGACGTGCCACGTCAGCTCGCTGGTGTTATGGTTCCAGTCCAAAATATAGATGACGGGCGTAGTGGGAGCCTTTTCAAGAATCTTTTCCCCGCCATGTTTCTGGGCCGTGGCGAATGCCTGATCCGAGTCGATCTTCAGGAAAGATATGTCGAAGACCTGCGTCGATGAATTGGTCGGGCTGTAGCTGTCTTCAGCACTGGGATTCACCCCGCGCGACGGGGAACCATCCGCCGCGCTGCCAGACCAGGTGAAGGTTTTCGCCGAGCGCTGGGCCGCCGAGGCGAAGCTGCATCGCCAGATCGCCCATTTCCCATCCTGCCCGTTACCTTCGCTGGTCGGAACGGACTCCAAACGATAAGGCTTGGCATCCGCCTGCCATCCGCGCGCCGCGATATAGAGCTTCTGGAAGGCGGAACGCGCGGTCAGAAGTTCCGGACCTTTTGCTTCGGGTTTGGTTTCTGCGGGCGGGTTTGAATCGGAGCAGGCGGTCAGCAGCGCAAGCAGCATCATGACGAATAAGACGGTTGCACGCGAGCGCGGGGACGACCTGCCGCGGCGACCATTCCGCTCTCCTTGTTTCTTTCCGCTCAACGCTGCGTTTGAGAACAGTGCCGCGAGGCTGGCTGTCTTCATGACATCCTTCCTGTGATAACTTTGATGGGTTTTTTATTCGGGCAATATTCTAACCGAAAGAGCGAAAAAGGTAAGTAACGGTCGTGGACCCTCGCCTTCAAAGATTGCAGGAAGAGATTGCAACGGCAATCGCCGGACTATCGGCCGAACAGTTATGCGCGCACCGGCCGGGGAAGTGGTGTACCGCAGAAATCCTGGAGCATTTGTATTTGAGCTACGCCGGCACCGTGAAGGGATTTGCGCGCGTGGCTGAAGCTGGGAAGTCGGCAGCCACGACGCCAACCTGGGGGCAACGCGTCCAGACGCTTGTGGTGGTGGGATTCGGCTACATGCCTTCCGGTCGGGAAGCCCCGCGGACGGCATTTCCCCGCGGAATTTCACCAGAAAAAGTGTTGACCGAAATGGGCCCAGGATCGCCGAGATGGATGCCATGATTGCACGCTGCGAGAAACAACAGGGGCGGAGCCGCAAGTTGCTGGATCATCCGATCCTGGGGCCGCTTACCGGGAATCAATGGAGGAAGTTTCACCTGGTGCACGGTTTGCATCATGTGAAGCAGATCCGCCGTTTGCGGCAGGCCTGAACAAGCGGTCGGAAAAGAACAGCGCGCATCAAGTAGAACGCCGGAGCCACGGCTCCGGCGTTCGGTGGTTTCTCGATTATCTTCTCTTACGGTTCGCGTACTGACGAAGGGACGCCGGCTTTGCGCGCGTCTTCCTGCATGTCCTCCATCTTTTGCTTGGCGTCGTCGAGTGCTTTCTGTTTGTCGGCGATGTCCTGCTTGTACTTGGCGTCCTGCTTGTCCCAATCGGTGGAGTTGCGCATGCGGTTGCCGGCATCGGCGTACATGGCGGCGGCGCGAATCTGATATTCGCGCTGCAGCACGTCGAGTTCGCGAGTCAGCAGATCGATCTGGTCTTTCTGGGCCGCCAGCTTGTCAGCCCATTGTTTGTCGCCAGCCTGCTTAGTGGCGTCGTCCGCTGAAGCGGCGGAGCCTGCGGCAGGAGAAACCTTTTCTCCTGTACCGGCGGTGCCGTCGGGCATTTTAACGGCCGGCGCGGCCTTGGCCTCTGTGGCCGAAGCGTCCGATTGTACAGGGATCTCAGTAGTGGACGGAGTCTGTCCTATGACGGAGAGCTTGTCTTCCCTCGGCAGATTGTCGTTGTCGAACACCTTGGGCTTCGAGGCAGCGGCGGGATCTTTGCGGACCTGCCGCGCGTAATCGCCGAGCGACGCACCTGACGGAGAGTTGGCAGCCGCGGGAGCCTGGTTTTGAGCGCCGGACCGAAGTCCGGTCAAGCTGAGAAGGAGCACGAGTCCGATTCCATTGCATGCGATATGTTTCATGATTCCCACCTTTTCCCGTACGCTGAGTCTGTCTGGCAGAGCCACCGACTTCGCTGCCTCACAGTTTGTCCTAACCGATAATTTTTTATTTTCTTATTTCTCATTTCTTATTTCTTATTTCGGGGAACCGCCGGCTGCGGCAACCTGCGCGCTGCGGGCTGTCAAGAATCCTCCAATGCGTCGATCGAGTTGCGCGGCCTCGTGCGCTATATCGCCGGCGAGTTGAATCGACAGATCGGAGTCGCGGCTGTTTGCAAGTTGCTGCGCGTAGCCTGAAATCGTGGCCAGAGAGGTGCGCAGTTGCAGCGCCATCTCCGCAGATATTTCGCCGTGGAGTTCCTGTTGGTTGCGAATCTGTTGCAGTTCGGTGAGGTTGTTGATCAGGCAGGCGACGCCGAGCAGGCTTCCATCGACGGCCGGGACCGGCGAAACAGTGACCTCGATAAAGCGCTTTTCTCCCGCGGGAGTCTCATACTCGGCTTCGACCCTGCGGCGCTTGCTGTCCTGGCGAAGAACCGATTGCACTTCGTCCGCGACACACACCTGTTCATTGCTTGCGCCCTCGGAAGTTCCATCTGCGAATACGCCCGGCACGGCGGGCCTTCCCGTGCTCACGACTGCGCCCCGAAAAATGTCCTCCACGCCCATGCCGGTAGTGGAAGCAAAACCGAGAATCGACTTCGCCGACGGATTTGAAGTTCTGATCAATCCATTGCTGCCGAAAACCAGCACGCCGCAGGAAAGATTCGAGAGCACGGCCTGGCTAAAATTGTCGCTGGTGCGCGCCCGATGCTGTTCCGTCTGCGATTGCACCAGCAGTTCGTGCTTCTGCTGTTTGAGTTGCTGGATCACCGTGTTGTAGAGGTGGAGCGGTAGAGTCTCCAAAGACGGCGTGGGAGTGGCTGAAAAATTACGCTCCTCGATGATGCTTTTCTTCAGCATGCGCATGAAGAGCAGCCCGAGCAGGAAACTGAATGTGGCGAGGAACAGAACGACCGCCGCTCGTAGGAAGACGGGATTGGCTAATACCCTCACCAGAGCCCTCCGTACCAGTGCAGGAAGCGATTGCCGAAGAAGAAGGCGACCATCGCCATGCTGCCCAGAAAGACTCCAAAAGGCATTTGATAATTGCGCAAGACCAGTTGCGCAGACTGCCATCCTCGGCGTCGTGCAGCCTGCGCGTTCGCCAGGCGATTCATGAAACGATGCGTGCGCTTCAGCCATACGACGAAAACGGTGGTCAGGCCGAAGAACGATCCGGCGATTGATGCGGTAAAAATAGTGAAGATGGTCAGCTTCATCCCCAGAAACGCACCCACCATGGCCATCAGCTTGACGTCGCCAAAACCCATGCCTTCCGTGCCGCGCCAGCGCAAATAAATTGCGCCCGCGCCGTAAATGAAGGAAGCGCCTACGGCGGCGCCCAGCAGGGAATCGAGCAGCGAAACGATCCGCATGGAAACGTCGCCGCTAAACGGAAAGCTCACCACGCCCGACAGGAACTGCGCTGCCAGATCGTTCACCGGGACCAGCAGGCTGAAGGCGATGCCGAGCGCCAGTCCCGGCAGCGTCAGCTTGTCCGGCAGAAGCTTGGTTTCGGCGTCGGTGAAAATCAGGCCCAGCAGCAGAAATGCGAAGACGCAATATTTCAGCGTGAAAAGCGTCCAGCCGAAATACCAGTAGCACGCCAGAAACAGCAGGCCGGTCAGCAACTCAATCAGAAGATAACGAGGCGAAATCTTAGTTTTGCAGTGGCGGCAACGGCCTTGCAAGATCAGCCAGCTCAATACCGGAAGATTATCGTAGAAGGCGATCGGCTGCTTGCATCCGGGGCAGGCCGAACGTGGCGCCACCACCGAAAGTCCCAGCGGCAGGCGATAGATGCACACGTTCAGAAAGCTGCCAAAGCACAGCCCGAACAGAAAAATCGACGATGCCAGGAATGGATCCACGTGTGTCTCTATTGGTCTCTACGCCGCTCCCGCCGGGCAGCAGTCGCGCCGGGGCGAGTCTCTCTTGATAGAACGCCGTATTTCTGAGTTCTTGGTTGGATTATAAGTCGATCACGCACGCGGAACTAAGGTACTGAAGTCACTGTCCGAATGGCCGAGGGCCGAGTAAGAGATTGACCAATGGGCGGTTACGGAAAAGTAAAGCGCAACAACTCGCCTTCCAGTGCCAACGCTTCAGGGTCGCGGACCGGGAAATTTTGATTCCACAATTTCCAGGTTAAGGGTACAAGGCGGGTCTGTGCCGCAGGGATTTCCAGCCAGCCTTGGGGCGTCTCCTCCCGCAGAAACACGGAAAATGCGGAAGCCCCCGGAGTCTGAGCATGACACCGTTCCGATTTCCATTCAAAGAGGCTCGCGGCCAGCTTTTCGCTCATGGATTCGCGGGGATCGAGACACAAAATCCATCCGTGAGACAGCGAGCGAAGATATTCTTGCGGCAGAGCTCCGCCCCTGGCGCCGACAACTCTTGCGCCATACTCGCGAGCCAGTTGCACGGTGGTGTCGCGTGAATCGTGGTCGACGATCAGAATGTTGTCGCACGCGTAAAGCGTCTCCAGGGCGCGGCCCAGCCGCAGAGCGTCATTTTCGGTGTGCAGCACTGCCGTGATGGAGAGCATTAGGGAAGCGTTCGCGACAACGAGTGTACGCGAACGGGGCAGGAGGTGTGGAATGACTACGTGGGCGATCTTCGAGTTCAAATTCAAGAGCCTCACCTCTCGGGCAGAGCGCGCCAGAAAGCGATCATCAGTAGCAGAGTCGAAGGCGGCGGACAGGAGTCTCCGCCCTACACGGGAATCTTTCTTCGTACTTGTGGGGCGCGGAAGGCGTGACTCAGAGTAAGGAGACGAACCTAGAAAACCTACCAGGATCCAGTGTTCGCGAGGAGGATGGGAATTCGTGCAACCTATTTCTTGTTTACGGTGCAGGCGGGAAATTGAGGCGGGGGATAAGTCAGTCGCGGTTTATATGTTTGCGCAGACCGTGGGAGTGAAGCCGCGGCAGAAGTCGGGGGCGCAGCGGATATGTTTTTGTCCGCAGTGCGCGGTGTCGCTGGCGATGGGGATGCCGCCGGAGGGCGCGTTGAATATGGCGGCCTGGGACATGATCCGGGATTTGGTGAGCGCGGAGCCGTCCCTGAATATGGCGGCGTGGGAGGGTATGCGCGGGATGGCGCTGCTGGGATCGGGAGATGAGGCGGCCGATGCGAGGGGCCGATACCGCAGGGCGGGATAGAGGCGCTGGCCCGCGGTGTTCGTCGATGTGCCGGGCTTTGCAGTCGTCCCAGTTCTCTTCGTGTTTCGACGCAGGTTTCTGAGAATTACTCTTCGTGGTCGAGTGGTTTGCCGTCGGGGCCGACTTGGATTTCTGACTTCTTGCCCCCGGTTTGAACTTTGGCTTCGTAGGCGACGAGTTTCTCGTGTTTGGTGAGGGATTCGACTTTGACGATTTTACCTTTCCCAGCTTTGGCCTGGAGTCCTTTCTTGACTGCGGCTGGGAGGGAGTCGAGGGCGACTTGCTCTTCGACTTCGACGACCGCGCCGGTGGAGTCCATTTCAACGTCTTTGCTGTGGCCATTCACCGTCATTTCGGCTTCGTAGTATGTCTGGCCTTTTTCTTTCTCCTCTGAGAAGCCTTTGATCGTGGCTCCCTGGCTTTGAGTGGCAAGGGTCTTTTCGACCGCGGGCGGGAGGTCGGCGCGCTGGATTTTCTTTTCCTGGGCCAAGATGAGTGTGGACAGAGCCAATGCTGCGATCACGATGAAGGACTTGATTTTCATGTAGGTCTCCTAAATGAACGGCATTCTGAAGTGGGGTGCGGCTGATATTATTTCAGCGACTATTTGAATTACAGCAGAATAGCCTGAAGATTTAGTGAAAGCCCGGCGGCGGGGCGCGATTTAGTGCACATTCGCAAGCGAGAGAAGCAGGTTTCTCGGCTTCGCAAAATGGCGCGGGAACGCTCCATCGTAATTCGCTCGAAATGACAATTTATTTCGAGGAATAAACATTCAGGAATAAAACATTCAGGAATAAACATCATGGATAAGAAGTTTCGCGTATTTGCCACTTGCGATATTGGAGAAGCGATTGAGGTGTTGCGGCGGCGCGGGTATGAGGTCGAAGTGTATCCGCAGCCGGAGGCGCCGGCGAAGAGTTTGATTGTCGAGAGGGTGAGGTCAGGGGTGGACGGATTGATCACTACGCTGCGCGACCCGATTGATGCTGAAGTGTTTGAGGCTGGCAAGGGCCGGTTGAAGGTTGTGGCGCAGATTGCGGTAGGGTTTGACAACATCAATCGCGCCGACGCCAACCGATATAAAGTTCCGTTCACGCATACAGCGGACGTGCTGACTGAGGCGACGGCGGAGTTTGCCTTTTTCATGATGGGAACGCTGGCGCGGAAGATGTGGGCGGCAGAGCATTTGACGCGCGAAAATCGGTGGGGGTACTGGCATCCGTACTTGCCTTTTCTGGGGGATGAGGTTACCGGCAAGACCGTGGCCGTGATCGGGACCGGCCGGATCGGCCTGGCGTTTATCAAGAAATGCGTTGGCTTCGATATGAATGTCCTGTGTTATGACCCGGCGTATGAGAATCACGAGTTCGTGAAGACGATTCAGGAGATCAATGATCTGCGGCATGCGCGCGGGCTGACTAGAGAGAAGGCGTGGATCAAGTATGTGGCGTTTGAAGAGGCCTTGAGCGGGGCGGATTTTGTGAGCGTGCATGTGCCGCTGCTGCGCGTGGGGGAGAGCGCGACGCCGACCTATCATCTGTTCAATGAGCAGACGTTGCGGCTGATGAGGCCGACGGCTTATCTGGTGAATACTTCGCGGGGGCCGGTGGTGGACGAGGGAGCACTGGCGCGGGCGTTGCGGGAGAATTGGATCGCGGGGGCGGCGTTGGATGTTTATGAGAAAGAGCCACTGCCGGCGGATTCTCCGCTGCGTGATCCAGCGATTGCGGATCGCTGCCGATTGATGCCGCACTTTGCCTCGGCGGCGCGGATCACGCGACTGTCGACCGATCCGGATAAGGGGATGGCTGGGCGGTGTGCGCAGGGGCTGATCGACGTGCTCGAGGAGAACTACAACGGGGACATCACAAAAATGCCTTATGTTGTTAATAAAGAAGCATTTGCGAAATAATTGCTGGTTTTAAGAGAAATCTGGGTTGCTACGGGGTTTAATTCAGGAGGAACTCAAAGGTTTCATTGCCAGTTTGTTGCGAAGTTGGGTCGAGTTGCGCGTAGAATAGTTGCCTTACGATTGTTGATTCAAGGATCTGGATGAATAAGCGACGATTGCTGGTTGTGGTTGGGCTGCTGTTTAGCGTTGCGGCGGTCCGTCCGATGTTCGGTGCTGCACTGTCGACGATGGATTCCGACGGTGGGGCGCAACTGAAACTGGAGCCTGCACCGAAAGAGGTGCAGCTGAGGGACGGCGGATTCAAGGTCGGACCGAAGACCAAGATTCTGGTTCTGCTGGGGCATCAGTCGGAAGATCGCATTGCCGCCGAAACCCTGGCCGAACAGGTGGCGGACCAGTCGGGATTGAAGCTGGACATTTTAGGGATGAAGGCGGCGGGCAAGGCGGCGGACGGCGCCATTGTGCTGGCGCGGCTACAGGATAAACAAGTGCGGAGATTTCTGGCGCGTAAAGGGCTCAAAGCCGATGAAACGGTGGGGGAGGATGGATACATTCTGTTCTCCAGCAAGTCGCACTTGATTGTGGCGGCGAAGAGCGGGCAGGGATTGTTCTACGGAGTGCAGACTTTGCGGCAGTTGCTGCGCCCGGCGGGGAAGGGATTGATGTGTCCCGCAGTGGGGATTCGGGATTGGCCGAATCTGGAGAAGACTGGTCTGCGAGATGATAATTTGAGCCGTGGGACTGTGCCGGTGATGTTGCAGTTTCGCGGGCCGGGCGAGTAACGCCGCGATTCGCGGTTCGATTTCACGCGTCCCCATGGGATGCAGTTCAATTCTCTTGTGGCTTTACCCGGCGTTGAAAACGCCGGGCTATTTTCGGGAGCGCCTTCGGCGCTCTTTCTCATTTCATCCGTAATATCTTCTTTTTCCCTCCCCCTCGCATAGAATCCAGTTCATGTTCTTGAAGCCGGCATTTTCTGATCGCACTAGCTGGAAACTGGGACTGAACCGGTTTACGCAGGCGGTGGAAGAGGTGCGGTCGAGCGGGACGAAAATTTTCGATTTGACGGTTTCGAATCCGACCCGGGTGGG
Source organism: Candidatus Sulfotelmatobacter sp. (assembly GCA_036500765.1). NCBI lineage: Bacteria > Pseudomonadati > Acidobacteriota > Terriglobia > Terriglobales > Candidatus Korobacteraceae > Candidatus Sulfotelmatobacter > Candidatus Sulfotelmatobacter sp. The sequence continues at coordinate 1,057,802 of DASYBM010000004.1, read as the reverse complement.
GTTGGAGTATGACTCGGCCGCGATTTTGCAGGCGCTCGCATCTCCGCGGGCGCTCGATTACGATCCGCAGGCGAAGGGGGTGCTGCCGGCTCGCGAGGCTGTGGCCGCGTATTACCGGGATGAGCATGTGGTTCGCGACCTGGATCCGGAGCGGATCATTTTGACTATCAGCACCAGCGAAGGGTATTCGTTTGTGTTTCGGTTACTGTGCAATGCGGGGGATGAGTTGCTGGTGCCGAAGCCGAGTTATCCGCTGTTTGAGTTTCTAGCGGATTTGCAGGATGTGCGGCTGGTGCCGTATCCGCTGATTTACGACCATGGGTGGCAGATGGATTTTCCGTCGTTGGAAAAGGCCGTTACGGAGCGCACGCGGGGCGTGGTGGTGGTGCATCCCAATAATCCGACGGGGTCGTATGTGTCGGCGGGAGAGCGCGCGGCTTTGAATGGATTTTGCCGGGAGCGAGGGCTGGCCGTGGTGGTGGATGAGGTGTTCTTGGATTATGGGTTAGATGCCGCGAGAGGAGAGACTCGCGTGGGGACGGACGCATTCGTCCGTCCGGTCGAGCGAAGCTCGACGGTGGTGGAGGCGCAAACGAAAAGCAGGTCCCTCCGCGATAATGCCGATCGGCATTCGCCGATCCACATTCTCGGCCGGGATGACAAGAGGCGGGGAAGTTTTGCGGGAAATGACGAAGTTCTGACGTTTACGTTGAGCGGGCTGTCGAAGATTGCGGCGCTGCCCCAGATGAAGGTGGCTTGGGTGGTGATGAGCGGGCCGGAGGAAATCGTGTCACCGGCGATGGGGCGACTGGAGGTGATTGCCGATACTTATCTGTCGATGAATGCGCCGGTGCAGTGGGCGCTGCCGGTGTTGCTGGAGCAGAGGAAGAGTATTCAGCGGCAGTTGATGGCGCGAGTCGAGAGAAATCTCGCAGAACTGGATCGGCAGTCGGCGGGGCAGAAGGCTTGTGAGCGGCTGCGTGTGGATGGGGGATGGTACGCGGTGCTCCGGGTTCCGGTGACGCGCTCGGATGAGCAGTTGGCCATTGAGTTGGTGCGGGAGAAGGCGGTAGTGGTGCATCCGGGGCATTTTTATGATTTTCCAAGGGATGGATATTTGGTGTTGAGCTTGATTACAGAAGAGGGGGAGTTTGCGGAGGGGATTGGGAGAGTGCTGGAGAAGTTGAATCCTCATTAAGCAAAAAGTTCTCTTTAAGTAAGAAATATCTTAATCGCTTTAGTGAGGCAGCCTTTGGGCGCCGATCGCGTGGCGGATTTTCATGGCTTCGCCGACGGTGGCCAATATGGGCGTGGGTGATGACGGACTGCTTCACGGCCGCCAACCTTAACCTTCCAAAAGACATCTCAGTTGGCCGCTATTGGAGGAAAAAACAGAATGTATCGTGGAAACAAGTATTTGGCGGCACTGTTTGTGTCGGCGGCACTGATGGCACCGTTGGGCGCGAGCGCCTTTGCGCCACAGGACGATCATGAGCGGCATGAACAGGAAGAACGCGAGCATCGCGTGTACGATCCGTATCATAAGGACTATCACAACTGGGATCGCCGTGAGGATGAGGTCTATCGGCACTGGCTGGAAGGGCGTCACGAAGCTTATGTCGATTATGAACACCTGAAGCACAAAGAGCAGCGCGAGTACTGGAACTGGCGGCATGAGCACGAAGAACATGAGCACATGGATCATCAGTAATTGAAACAGAGAATGCCGCTCGATTTGTCGATTACGTAACGGCGGAGGACAAGCCCTCCGCCGTTTGCTTTCGCGGAACTCGTTAGCGCCTACCCTCGTTTCGCTTAATCAGGAAAGGGTTGGTCTCGCGCTCTTCTCCAATCGTCGTCAGCTCGCCGTGGCCGGGGACTACTACCGTTTCGTCCGGCAGGGCCAGGACCGTGGTGTGCAGGGAGTGGAGGATTTTCTGCATGTTGCCGCCGGGCAAGTCGGTGCGGCCGATGGAGCCGGCGAAGAGGGTGTCGCCGGCGATTAGCTTTTTTTCGGCGGGGAAATACAGGCAGATGCTGCCTTCGGTGTGGCCGGGGGTGTGGAGGATTTGCGCGGTATGCTGGCCGGCGGCGACGGTTTCTCCGGTGGTGACGCTGCGGTCGATTTCTACTTTTCCCGGAGGAGCAACGCCGATCCACTGCGCCTGCGCGTCTAACATTTGCAGCAGTGCGTAATCGTTCTGGTTGAGCAGGATGGGTGCGCCGGTGGCGGCGCGGAGCTTCATGGCTCCGCCGACGTGGTCGATGTGGGCGTGGGTGATTGCGATCTGTTTGACTTGCAGATGGTGTTTGGCGATTACGGCCTGGATGTCGGCGATGTCGTCGCCGGGATCGATGACCATGGCTTCGCGGGTGGTCTCGTCGCCGATGACGGAGCAGTTGCATCGCAGGGGGCCGACGGGGAGGATGGCGTGAATCATGAGGTCATTGTAGGGTGTTTCCCGTGCGACGGTAATGGTGGCGCAGGCAAACAATAGCTCCATCAACTGCACTCGCGATGATTCTCTGATGAGAATAGCTCGGAGCGAGGGCGAGGACGCCCTCGCGACAGCCGGCGGGACGACGGCGCTACGACTACACGACTTGCGCCCGCGGCAGCTAAGGTAGACAATACGGGCCGCGTGGGTGGGAGGGAATTGGTGGCGAAATATCGGCAGCATGGATATCAGGATCGGGATCGTGAAGAGCGGAAGGGATCGGGCGAGAGGTCTGGCTCAACGTGGTCTGGTTCACAGTCTGGTTCTCCGGCGCCGAAGAAGGATCTTACGTTTGGGCCCCGGCCGGTGAATTTGCCGGGAACGCGGGCAGTGTCGCGCTGCACGCAGTGCGGGACCGTGTTGTCGGGCGTCACCCCGACCGGGCCGTGTCCGAAGTGTGGGTTTGAGTTGCATTCGTGCAAGCAGTGTACTTACTTCGATCCGGGAAGCCGGTTTGAGTGCATGCAGCCTGTCGTGGTGCGGATCGCGAAGAAGGATGAGCGGAACGAGTGTCCTTTGTATGAAATGCGAGTGACGCGGGAAAAGGAGACCTCGACTCCGGCGAGTTTGAAGCCGACGAGCGCGCGGGCGGCGTTCGATAATTTATTTAAGAAGTAAGAGCGGGTGTCAGAGGTCGGGCGTCAGCTTTGCGGTTTTTCGGCTGTTTCCGCAGCCTTGTGTGCCAGGGCGCACGACTATTTTTGTTGTACGTCCCGCTCTTTCACTTCGCCCATGCCCACGATTTTGGAGGAGGCGCCGAATTTTTTATAGTCGCGATACTCCTGGTCGCCTTCGATGTTGTAGCCCTTGAGTAAGGCCACGCGCGCGTCCAGCTTAAATGTCAAATGGCGGGGCAGCCACACTTCGTCATTCACCCGTGTCTGCTCTAATGTCACGCGCGCGCCTTTGTGGATGCGCGCCAATACCCATCCCAGCGAGACCGTGTCGATGGCTTCAACGTCCATTTTGGCCAGTTGCAGATCGCTCTTGTCGATCCAGACGCGGCCGTGAAACTTGGAGAGAAACTTCGACTCCTTCATGTGCGGTTCAAAGCCGGGGCGCGGTTCGCCATCAATCACCCAGGAGTCGCGTCCGTCCACTTTTTCCGTGCCGATCAGTTTAAAGTCGTAGGCGTCAGCCACCTCGCGCACGAACTTTCGGCCGTCGTCCCGTTCTTTTTCTTCTTTTTCTTCCCGCTTTCTGCGATCCTCGTGCGATTCGTTTTTGCGCTTGTCGATGATCTTTTGGATCTTTTCTTCTTGCTTGGCCGACTCTTTGGCGTCGAGGGGCTTATCGTCTTTTTCGATGAGCCGCTGCACGTGGGTTCCGTAGATTTCCAGAACCTCGTAAGTATTCACTTCCGTGGACTTGGTATTGCCCTTGCCGTCGAGGGTGTGCTGGACCTCGCGATCGATGTAAGTGTAGTCGCGCTGGCGCTTGTCGTTTTCGAGGTCTTTGTCGGCAACCACCCGAAACAACTGACGCATTTGTTCCTGCGAGAGCTTGCCGTTTGCGTCTGGGGTTAGATCGGGCAGGGACGGTGCTTTGGAAGCGGAGTTAGAGACAGATTCATTTTCAGCAGCAGTCGCAGCGGAGGCGGATGGGATTGACGGGGACGAATCCGGCCGATCTTGACCGAGCGCGAACCCGCAGAAAAGAGGGATCGAACAAGCGAGAATAAATCTACCCAGACAGAATCTCATACTTCACCTTAACGCATTAGATCACGAGATGTTTCGGAGCGGAGTTAATTGCAACTTCAACAGCAGGTCCCTCCACTACACTCGCATTTGCTCGCTGCGGTCGGGATGACAGGGCTGTGTCTGAGGATGACCCGAGTGTTGCGGCGAGTGGCGTTATGTGGCCTAGTTAATGAGACGTGGACTCGGACGCGGACTGTTCCACCGCCAGCTGTCTACAGGTGCGGCCGATGATGTCGTGCGCGGAGGTGGCTTCCACGAACTGGAAGCCGTAGCGGAAGGCGTTTCTTTGGCGAACCATGGCTAGAAGTTCGACCTCGCCCAGGGGCAGAATGAACTCCAGGCGAACCATTTCTGCGAGGGGAACTTCCTCGCGCAGCATGGCGGAGATGCCGGATTCGCTGATATCGACAGTGTCCCCCCGAACCACCGGACAACCCCGCGGGTAGACACGGATGGCTACTTGCAGCTTGAAGCGGCGATGGCGGCGGGCGTCCAAGAGTTCGTAGGTCGGGCTATTTCCGAGATTATTAGGCGATTGCAAGTCGAGCGCTCCTGGATCATGGGCGGTGCCGGGCGCAAAGATCCTAACTGCGTATCGGCGGAATGTCCTCGAAACTTTAGGGCCGCGCCCGCCTTAATCCCTTCTCTTGTAGGCTTTCCCCATACACTCGGCTTGAAAGAGTCGCTCGTCTATCCGATGCAGCCGCTTTTCTTGTGCCTTGGTCAGGAGCGCGTAGTGCTTGATGTCAAAGAGATGATAGACGATGAACCACACGGGTTCGTCCGTGGTCATCCAGTTCTGGCGGTCGAATCGTTTCAGATTGACCGGACCTGAGTAGCGCCGCAGCGTGCGCTCGCGCCGCAGATTGAAATAAGCGTTGAAATAGCTGAGCGCCAGTTCGCGCAGCGTACGATAGACCGGTTCGCGCCAGCGGCAACCGGAATAGTTCGACTTGGCGATCGCTCCCCAGCAGTCATCTTCGCGATAAATGGCGATCACGTGGTCGGTGTCGTGTTCGGCTTCGAAATCGAGCAGCAGCGGGGGATATCCATTGGCCCGCAGGGCGGCAGCGGCAAAGATTGCGCCTTCCAGGCAGTGCGAGGATTCCTCCGCTAGTACTTTGCGCGGAGACCACGCCGTGTCTTCCAGATGATAGGGCATGTCGTCCAGGAATTTCTGAATGCCGTAAGGATTTTTCATGCTGCGCAGCTTGCGCAGTTCTTTTCCGGTGAAGCCGGGAGCCGGGCCAGAGTGGTTAGCGGTCATAATTCATAATTGATGAGGTGAATACTCCTTAGGGCCTTTGCGTCATGTCTTTGCGACCTTGGCGTCAAAGGCTTTCAGCTTGGCGAGAACAGGACGCCAATTTCCTGCGGCTGATCGACGAGCACGTCAGGCGGTTCGCTCCCTAAGGTGTGGGGCGCGAAGCCATAGGTTACTCCAATCGTCCACAGTCCGGCATTGCGGCCGGTACGCACGTCCACGTGAGAATCGCCCACAATTGCAGCCTGCTCCGGGCGGACGCCACTCTCCTCCAGCAATTTTAGCGCGCCTTCAGGGTCTGGCTTTTTGGTGGCGAAGCTGTTGCCGCCGTAGATCTGCGAGAAGAATCGTCCCAGGCCCAGGGCTTCTACGATGGCCCGCGAAGGGTTAACCGGCTTGTTCGATAGCACGGCCAGTTTGCGCGGACTGCCGTTCCCCGATTTATAAATTGACGATTGTTGAAGGGAAGCCTGTTGAATTGCGGCCAACGCCTCGGCGATTCCGGGATAAACGGTAGTGTGGTCGAGTTTGTGCTCGCGGTAGTAAGAAAGAAAGAATTCCAGGCCTTTGCGGACCAGTGCCTCATCGACGACTTCGCCGCCCAGCGCGCGTTGAATCAGGATGGGGGCGCCATCGCCCACATAGCTGGCGATAACGTCATCGGGTAATTCCGGGCGTTCGATGTGGCGGAGCGCCGCATTTACGGAATGGACGAGGTCGAGGCGCGAGTCGATCAGCGTGCCGTCGAGGTCGAAGATTACAAGCTTGATGGAGTGCGGTTCGAAGGCGCGACGTGTATGAATCATCTGCCTTCAGCATAAAGCACTCCGTAGTCAGCCGTCAGCAGTCAACCGGTGCGTGTCCCGATCGACCGATGGGTGTGACTGGAGTCTTTGACCCAGATCGGATTGGCCTAGTGTAAATAAGCGTGCTTGACATGATCTATATTTCCGGTAATATGGAAATATGCCGTTGCTTACGACCATCAAATCTGCCGAACGAGTGGCCAGGTACGCGGACATGTTCTCGGCCATGGGAACCGAGTCACGGCTGCGCATCATGCAGTTGCTGCTTACGGCGCATCCTGAGGGACTAGTCGTAGGCGACATTCAGTCAGAGCTGGAAATTCCCAACTCGACCCTCTCGCATCATCTGGACAAGCTGCGAACCGAAGGCTTGGTCGAAGTGCATCGCGAAGGAACGTTTCTGCGCTACACGGCCAATTGCGAGGCTCTCCAGGAATTGTTGCAGTTCCTTTATGCGGAGTGTTGCACCCGGAATAAGGCGCTGAGGCTGCAAGACATCGTACAAATCTGCAAGTAGTGAGTAGGAGGAATTCATGAGCACCGCTGACGTGACCGACATCAAGGAAATTGTGAAGCAGAAATACGGGGAAGCCGCATTGCGCGTGAAGTCTGGAGGAAGTTCCTGTTGCGGCGCGACTGCGAGCACCGGGTGCTGCGATCCGATTATCACGAACCTCTATGACGCGGCGCAGGCCGGACAGATTCCCGAAGAGGCTTTGTTGGCCTCGCTCGGCTGCGGCAATCCGACGGCGCTCGCCCAGTTGAATCCGGGCGAGGTCGTGCTCGATCTCGGCTCCGGCGGTGGCATCGATGTGCTGCTTTCGGCTCGACGCGTTGGTCCCACTGGCAAGGCCTATGGTCTCGACATGACCGACGAGATGCTGGCGCTGGCCAACGAAAACAAAGGCAAGGCGGGAATTGAAAATGTGGAGTTTCTCAAGGGCGAGATCGAGAACATTCCGCTGCCTGATAATTCTGTCGATGTAATCATCTCGAACTGCGTGATCAATCTCTCGGCCGATAAAGACAAAGTTTTGCGCGAGGCTTTTCGCGTGCTGAAGCCGGGCGGGCGATTTGCTGTCTCCGATGTGGTGACTCGCGGAGAGATTCTGCCTGAGATTCGGCGGAGTGTGCTGGCGTGGGTGGGGTGCATTGCGGGCGCGCTCGATGAAAACGACTATCGCGGCAAGTTGAGCGCCGCCGGGTTCGAGCAGATTGAAATCGAGCCGACGCGGATTTATCGAGCTGAAGATGCGCGCGAATTTCTTGCGGGGCAGGGAATCGATGTTGACGTCATCGCTCCGCAAGTAGATGGAAAGTTTCTGAGCGCTTTTCTTCGAGCAGTAAAACCGCGCGCCGTGAAACCATCTCGCGCACCGGAGGCATGTTGTGGTCCGACGTGTTGCAACTGAGGCGCTGGGCACGACCTTTCTGCTGATGGCGGTAGTTGGCTCCGGCATCATGGGCGAGCGCTTAGCCAGCGGCAATATGGCGATAGCGCTGCTCGCCAACTCGGTGGCGACGGGAGCGGCGTTGGTGGCGCTGATCCTGGCGCTGGGGCCGATTTCGGGTGCGCACTTCAACCCCGTGGTCACATTGGCCGATGCCATGCAAGGCGGCATGGCATGGCGCGAAGTGCCTGGATATTTGACTGCGCAGATCCTCGGCGCTTTCGGCGGAGTCGCTGCGGCGAATGCCATGTTTGGCCTGCCGCTGTTTTTCCTCTCTCATCACACGCGGAGCGGATGGCCTCTTTGGTGGAGTGAATTCATTGCCACGTTTGGTCTGCTCGCGGTGATCTGGGGATGCGCCCGCGCCCACTCCACCGCTGTGTCGTTTGCTGTCGGCGCCTACATTACCTCGGCCTATTGGTTTACGTCCTCCACTTCGTTTGCGAATCCGGCGGTAACTCTGGCGCGTCTGGCCAGCGACACGTTTGCCGGGATTCGACCTGCCGACGTTCCTGCTTTCATCGTTGCCCAATTGGCCGGTGGACTGGCCGCGACGTTGGCTTTTCGTTGGATGGCGCGTCCTGAAATTACGGCAGTCGACAAACCGGACATATTATGAAGAAACAGTCAGTCTTAATCCTCTGTACTGGCAACTCGGCTCGCAGCCAGATGGCCGAGGGTTTGCTGCGCCACGACGCGGGAGATCGCTTTGAAGTCTTTAGCGCAGGCGTGAACCCGAGCAAAGTCCGGCCCGAGGCTATTGCTGTGATGCGCGAACTGGACATCGACATTACGGGGCAGCGCTCGAAGCACGAGAGCGAATTCGCGGGCCAGAACTTCGACTATGTGCTCACGGTCTGCGATAACGCGCGCGAAGTTTGCCCGATCTTTCCCGTCGAAACAAGGACCATTCATCATAGTTTCGTGGATCCTGCCGATCACAAAGGCTCCGAGGAAGAGCGGTTGGCGGTGTTTCGGGCGGTGCGGGACCAGCTTCGGGAGTATCTGAAAACGTTTCCGGCCCGCGAATAGTGATGGGTCGTATGGTCTGACCGGAGGCGTTTCACGATTGAAAAAATCATCGCTTTCCAACCCCTGATTACCATTTACAATCCAACAGGTTCCGAAGGTCGCATAGAATCCTGGGACGCGGATCGGAATCTAAGAGAAGTAGCCACATAGGAAACAGGGGACCCAAGAAGCGGATGGCCACGACGAAGATCGACCCTAAGCTGGCCCTGACGGGCAATGGTGGCACGAAGAAGGGCAAGCTGTACGAGGGACTCACCCGCGATCAGCTCATCCAGGCTTACCGGCTGATTTACACTTCTCGACGCATCGACGACCGGGAAATCCTGCTGAAACGGCAGCAGAAAATTTTCTTTCAAATGTCGGGCGCCGGGCATGAGGCCATTGGCGTAGCGGCCGGGCTGGCGCTGAAGCCCGGGTACGACTGGTTCTATCCTTACTATCGGGATCGGGCGCTGTGCCTGGCGCTTGGCGTTGCGCCTTACGAGATGTTTCTTCAAGGCGTGGGCGCGGCCGATGATCCCAGCTCCGGCGGGCGGCAGATGCCTTCGCACTGGAGCTATCCGCGGCTGAACGTCGTGACGCAGTCGTCGCCGACGGGATCGCAGATTTTGCAGGCGATTGGGTGCGCGGAAGCCGGGCGTTATTTAGCGCGCCATCCTAAGGCCGCCGAAATTCCGGCCTCCGATTTCGTCGATTACCGGCAGTTTAAGAATGTCAGCTTTCAGGGGGACGAAGTCACGTACGTTTCTCTCGGCGACGGCACCTCGAGTGAAGGCGAGTTTTGGGAGGCGATGAATGCTGCCGCCCTGGGAAAGTTGCCGGTGATTTTCTGCGTCGAAGACAACGGCTACGCGATCTCGGTGCCGGTAGAAGTGCAGACTGCCGGGGGAAGCATATCGCGCCTGGTCTCTGGATTTCCGAATTTCCATTTCGAAGAAGTCGACGGGACCGATCCGATCGCGAGCTATGCGGCATTCGTACGGGCGACGCGTTATTGCCGCGAGGGGCATGGGCCGTCTTTCGTTCATGCTCACGTGATTCGCCCGTATTCGCACTCATTGTCGGACGACGAACGGCTCTATCGGCCTGACACCGAGCGCGAGCGCGACGCGCAGCGCGATCCGGTGACGCGCACCCAGATGTTTCTGTTGCGCGAAGACATCCTCGACGAAAAGGGCATCAATCAACTCGAAAAAGAAGTTGAAGCCCAGTTGCAGGCCGCGGTTGACCGGGCGCTCGAAGCGCTGCCGCCCGCTCCGGAATCGATTACGAAATTCGTTTATTCTCCCGATCTCGATCCCGCGTCGTCGGTTTTCGATACTCAGGCTGTAGCGGCAGAACTTCCTGCTGACGGTAAAAAGCCGGCTGGCAAGACGATGGCCGATCTCATCACGGCGACGCTACGCGACGAAATGAAGCGCGATGAGCGCATCGTGATCTTTGGCGAAGATGTCGCCGATTGCAGCCGCGAAGAATATTTGAAGCGGAAGCTGGTGAAGGGCAAGGGCGGGGTCTTTAAGCTGACTTTTGGCCTGCAATGCGAGTTCGGCAATGATCGCGTGTTCAATACTCCGCTGGCCGAGGCTTCGATCATTGGACGCGCCACCGGAATGGCCACGCGCGGGCTGAAGCCGGTTGTCGAAATTCAATTCTTCGACTACATCTGGCCCGCGATGATGCAGCTTCGCGACGAATTGCCGACGATCCGCTGGCGCTCGAACAACGGATTCTCCTGTCCCGTCGTGGTTCGCGTCGCCATCGGCGGATATCTCACTGGCGGCGCCATTTATCACTCACAGTGTGGGGAGAGCGTGTTCACGCACATTCCCGGGCTGCGTGTTGTGTTTCCCTCGAACTCTCAGGACGCTGCCGGGCTCTTGCGGACGGCGATCCGCTGCGACGATCCGGTGCTGTTTCTCGAACACAAGCGGCTGTATCGGGAATCGTTTGGGCGCGCTGCATATCCCGGGCCGGATTACATGATTCCGTTCGGCAAGGCGAAGATTGTTCAGCCTGGTACCGACTTAACCGTGATTACCTATGGAGCGGTCGTGCCGCGGGCTCTACAGGCAGCGCAGAAATTGGAGCGCGAGCAGGGCGTAAAAATTGAATTAATCGACTTGCGGTGCCTGAATCCGTTCGACTGGGAGACAATTGCCGCGTCGGTTGCCAAGACCAATCGCGCTCTCGTCGCCTACGAAGACACGTTGAGCTGGGGCTATGGGGCCGAGATTGCGGCCCGCATCGCGGATCAGCTTTTCGATAAACTCGACGCGCCCGTGCGTCGCGTGGCTGCGAAAGATGTGTTCGTGGCTTATCAGCCGATCTTGGAAGACGCGATTCTGCCGCAGCCGAACGATTTGTTTCTGGCCATGAAGGAACTGGCGGCCTACTGAAGGACAGATACCTTTGGCCACGGATCTACACGGATTTCCACGGATATCCCGCTAAGTTTCTTGAAGTATCCGTGTTGATCCGTTCCAATCCGTGGCCTTTTTTCTTATCGCCGATCCGCTCCGAGTGGGTGCGGTTACGAACGCTTTCGCCGCAAGCCGAATCCCCATTGTCCGTTCTGGCGGGGAATGCTAGGCTCGGGGGCAGTGGGTTCTGCGTACGCCAATCCGTTGAAATCAGAGCCGTCTGTGCCTAGCCGTTTCGCGCAGTGGCTGCAATCGGCTTCGGCGGAAGTCTGGGTGAAGTTTCTGCTCGCCCTCGTGGGTCTGGGCGTGGCCTTCGCCGCGGCACTTTTTTCCACCGTATCGCGCGACGCCGGCAACTTCTGGACCACTCTGATTCTGGCTTCGACTTCGCTGATCGTCGCCACCATGGTGGGGCTGGTGACCGTGCCGTATCTGGCGCGCCGCGTGGCCGTCGAGCGCCTGCGGGAGTCTTTCGACTATGAAGTGACTCGAGCCGGCATCGTGTATGTGCTGGTCACGATCATCATCGGCATTGCCGCGCTGAACACCGGAAACAATCTTCTGTACATCGTCGTGGCAGCCATGTTGGCGGCGATACTCGTGTCGGGGATTGTTTCTGCGTGGGTGCTGCGATATCTGGAACTGGATGTGCGCCTGCCGGAGCACGTCTTCGCGGGACGTCCGGTGGCGGGACGCATCGTGCTGCGGAACCCCCGAAGATTTCTTCCGTCGTTTTCCATTCAGGTGATTTCCACGCGCAAGAAGAAAAAGAAGGCAACCAAGCAGTGGCAGTGGGAGCCGACTACGTTCGCCTTTCCCTTTAACCGTCCGATGGAGCAGCAGTGGCTGCGGCTGCCGGACCGGCGCCTGCGCCGCGTGACCGTGCTTCCTCCGCCTCCTGGAATCTTTCAGGGAATGGCTTATTTTCCGTTTGTTCCGCCTCAGGCTGATGTTTCCGCCGATCTGGAGTTGAGATTTGATCAGCGCGGTCGCTATCGTGAAGACAACTTCGGCCTGGCTACACGCTTTCCTTTCGCCTTTCTTACCAAGACCCGACATGTGTCGTTACCTCGGGAAGTGCTGGTCTATCCTCGCATCGACGTCATCCAAGAGGCGTTCGATGTTCTGCCGCTGGTGCGCGGCGGGTGGGAAAGCTTTGTCCGCGGCCGGGGCTCGGAACTTTACCGCATTCGCGAATATATGCCGGAGGATTCCGCCCGGCACGTGGACTGGAAGGCCACGGCGAAGTCCGGCTCGCTGAAAGTCCGCGAGTTTGCCCGCGAAGACGAGCGCAAGCTGTGCATCGCTTTGGATAATCCTGAATCTGGCCGGATTTCCGAACGCGCCTATGAGCGGGCCGTCGATCTCACGGCAACTCTGGCCTGGCAATTCTCTACCACCCAGGACGCGGAGTTATCTTTCGTCGTCCCCGGACGCCCACGCACGCGCGATCTGCACGAGTTTCTGTCGTGGCTGGCGGTGATCGAGCCAGGGCGGTCCGAGCCGAGGGTTCCAGCCGTGGATGCCCTTTGTGAGATGAATCTGAGTAGTTCCGATGAATACAATATCGTGGTCACGGCGCGCCCGCGCGGAACCGTTCCGGCAGCTTTGTGGAACTCTTCGTACTTCATCTTCGCGGAAGAGTGCCTCAGTCGAGGTCAGGATCAAAGTCAGAGGTAAGATCGAATCAAAGGCAAGGGCAAAGGCAAGTTCAAAATCAAAGGCAGCGGACAGGAGTTGTCCGCTGTACATGGACGTTGTTTCTTCTCGCCAACCTTTTTCGCTTTCCATACATCTGCTTTTCGGCATATACTCGCGACCCGGTAGATGCTTTTGGACAACTCGGAATGCTGTACCGGGGAGGTGTCAAAATGCGTATCTGCGACCTGATTAAGGCTCAGGACACATATCATGCGGAATTGGGCTACACCGTGCTCCAAACGGTGCGCGTCATGGTCGAGCGCAACATTGGAGCCGTGCCTGTTGTCCACAACGGCAAACTGGTCGGAATTTTTTCAGAACGCGACCTGATGAAGCGCGTGGTCGCGGAAAGCCGCGATCCGCGCAGCACCTGTATGGCGGAGGTGATGACCGATGATCCGCTCACCGTCAGCATGAACGAGAATTTGGAAAACTGCATGACGCTGATGCGCCGCCACGGCTTCCGCCATCTTCCGGTCTGCCATGACGGTCAGTTGATCGGCATTGTGTCCTTGCGCGACATCCTGTTGCATGATCTGGATGAAAAGGATGATGAAGTGCGCATGATGCGTGCGTACATCCACTCCATGCCCGACGCTTAGTCGGCGCCAGGGTTGACCATTCGGAGCCCACGAACCATCTGGGTAGGGTTCAGACCTGTTTCCGGATCCCCGAAGAAACGTTGCCCGCTCCCAATAGCACGAAGGTAACCTTGCGTTGCAGTTCCCATAACGGTAACGTTACTTGCGGTTACTTCGGTCCATTGAACGGGAGGGGGAGAACCGGTACCGTTGTCTTTGCCGAATCACCTCCCAGTGTCTGGCAGCGTGCGAAGGCGACCAGGGCAACCGAGGGCGAGCAAGACGCATGAGCGAGAAGATTAAGATTCTTTACTACACGCTCTGGATCGCGCATCCCGTACTTCTGACGGGAATTGGCGCTCTAATGTTGCGGGCCGGACTTCAGCGCAAATTCAAATTCTTCTTTGCGTATATCGCGGTTCAACTGGCCACGTTTGTCGTCGTCTTCACCGCATCGCTGCACAGCTATTCCGCCATGTTTTACCTGTACTGGGGGTTCGATGCTCTCAGCGTGGCATTCGGCTTCGCCGTGATTCACGAGATATTCGTCGACGTGTTCCGCGCCTTCCACACTCTCCGCGATCTAGGCACGGTGCTGTTCAAGTGGGCTGGACTGGTGATGCTGCTGGTCGCCGGAGTGGTTTCAGTTTCCACGAACTCGTCTGCGTTCGCACCCTGGATGCAAGCCATCATCACCGCGCAACGATGTGTACGCATCATTCAGGTGGGAACGGTGCTTTTCCTACTTTTCTTTGCGCACTATGTGGGGGTAAGCCGGCGGCAGCACAGCTTCGGCATTGCCTTAGGTTTCGGCTCTTTCGCGGTGATCGAACTGGCTCTGATTTCGTCCTGGGTTGGAAATCATCTGGGCGGTACCTGGATGAGTATTCTCAACATGGGAGCTTACAACAGCACCTTGCTGGTATGGTTCGGCTACGTTGTGTTGAAGAGTCCCGCGCGCGATTTGTCGCTATCCCTTCTCCAACCGCAGCGCTGGGAGCAGAGTCTTTCTGACATTCATTATCCGCTTCCTCCCGATTCTCTGATCCCGATGTTCGAAGGCATGGTGGATCGGGCACTGTCGCGCACGCACGCGCCAGAAGTGGCAGTCGGTCAAGCGAACCGGGCTGGCGCAAACGGGTCTGCACGGAGCGCAGCTGTGGGATCTGGCGGCTTCAATCTGCCGGTAGCGCAAGACTCCAAGCCTTAATTCCCTGTCGTTTCCCTTCCTGTCCGGAAACTGTAAACAAATTGCGCAGGTACACGTCCGCCTCGGGCACTCGCCGGAATGCAACCGATACTTCGTCTGAAACTATTTAAGTTACTGATAGATAAAGGCCAAATAGCCTATCGAATGGAGTGTGGGTATAGTACGCTAGCGGGCTTAGTGCATAAGATGAAAATTGTTGCACATGAGACTTGACGCGTGGCCTATAATGCGGCACCGCGAAAAAGCTTCCTCCGGGGAAGCCCTACGCGGAGATAGGAGAAAACCCATGAAACGCGCAATCAGGATTTCTATCCTGATGATAGGACTAGTGGGCACATTCATTGCAGCAGCCGTCCAACAGGTTCCCGCCGCGGACGGTGGCCCACTGATTCTGTGCCCACCCAGACAACCGAACTGTCAAACCACAATACCACCGCAGTAGACCCGTTGTTGGGATAGAGTGCAAGGTCACCAAAGTAACCTGCCGTAATTGCAATTTGGGCCGAAAACCAGGGCTAGCAATTTTTGGGCTGACGGGACTTATCACCGGCAGCCCCTATTTTTTGGCCCGGCCGTTCGGCGCTAATTTTTCTGGACGGCTGCTTCCAAGGGCCCGTTTGAGTTCCTCGGAGTCGAAGATTGGCGGTTGGCAGGAAGATCCTGAGCATAGAACGGCAAAAGATTTGCCTGAGCCCAGTGCCGGAAGGTTGGGGATGGTCTCTGCCAGCGCGGGAGGAAGGTTTTGCGCAACCGCCTGATTGACCGCGAATTGTAAGGCTGTTTTGGTGCAGGCGAACGGCGCAACTGCCGCCGCGAGCAGCTTCGCCGCCATGTCTTCGTCTTTATCCTCGCGAATCACTACTACCTGCACCGGACTTGCCAGCCAATGCACAACTGCCGTGCCATAGGTTGCGGCGAAGATTCCAAACGGTTCGGCTACTCCTGCGAAAGCTTCCAACGTGGACTCGGCCTTCTCGCGATAACCCGTCTCGCCGGTGTAGTGACGTAGCCGCGTCAGCGCAATGGCGGCCATCGGATTGCCAGCTGGTGTAGGTGAATCTTGCAGAGGCTTGCGGCGCGTTGCCAACACGCCCAGACTTTCGCCTTCGTTGGCAGGCTCGCAGTCGAAGAAGCCGCCGGAAGTTGAGTCGTAAAAACGACTAATCATCGCATCGGCAATTGCCTGCGCAAACTTGAAGTAGCTTAGGTCGGCCGTCGCTTCATAAGCATCCAGGCAAGCCAGCGCCGTGCAGGCGTAGTCGTCGAGCATGCCCGGAACCTCGCGATGCGCTGCCGCCGGATCCGAGTAAGAGACCACGTGCAGCAGAATCGACTGTGCGGAATCGGCTTGTGTGGTGGCGGCCGCCTCGGCCGCGCGCTTTTGATGTTGCGCTTTCCAGGCCTCTCCCAGCACGCGATCCAGCGATCGCAACGCAAATCGCCGCGCCTCCGCCAAATCGAGCACTTTCGCCGCCTCCAGATACGCCGAAATGCACAAACTGTTCCAGCCGACATAAACGGTCTTGTCGACATACGGAGTCGGACGCAAGAGCCGCGCCGCATACATTTTCTTTTTGGCCGATGCCAGCAACTCCTGCACTCGTTCGGCCGGCAGATTCATCCGGCGGCCAATCTCCTCGACCGACGCGCGCACATACAACACGTTCTTTGCGGGATTGTGATGCATCTCGCCGACTTCATTGATGTCATAGTGCAGCGCCGCGACCTGCGCCTCGTCTTCAGTCAACACGGCGCGCGTTTCGTCGAGCGTCCATGTGAAATAGTCACCGTCATCGTCCATGGAGATGTCGGCGTCCTGCGAGGCATAAAAACCGCCGCGCTCGCGATCGCTGAGCCACTCATCCATCCAGCGAATGATGTCGCGGGCAATGTCGGCAAAGAACTCGATCCCCGTGGCCTGATACGCATGAACGTAATTCTTTAATAATTCGGAATTGTCGTAGCACATCTTCTCGAAATGGGGCACGACCCAGCGCTCGTCGACCGAGTAACGATGAAAGCCGCCCGCAAGTTGGTCATAAACGCCGCCGCGAGCCATGTGCTCCAGCGTGGTGACGATGAGGTCGCGAAGGGGGTGGTCTTGTGTGGGGACAGCCGCCCCCGGCTGTCCGGCGGAGCGAGGCTCCGCTGCCTCCACGTGGGGACGGACGCATTCGTCCGTCCCGCGGAGCGCGGCGACGCGCGCATACTGATCAATCAACAAATCCAGTGCCGAAGGATGCGAAAATTTCGGCGCTTGTCCGAACCCGCCGTGCTGCGGATCGAACATGCGAAACGCGGAAGTTTCAATCGCCTTGATGATCGCCGGCGAAATCCGACCATCTTTTCCCGCAAACGATTCCGACCGCACAATCGCCGACTCCACCATCTTTGCCTGCTCGACCACGTCGCCATGTTTTTCCGCATAAGCATTGGCAATGCTCAGCAGCACGCGGCGAAAGCTGGGACGCCCGTATCCGTCGGTCGGCGGAAAATAAGTGCCGCCATAAAACGGCTTGCCGTCGGGGGTGAGAAACGCGGTCAATGGCCATCCGCCCTGTCCGCTCACCGCCTGCACCGCGACCTGATATCGGCTGTCAATGTCGGGACGCTCGTCCCGATCGACCTTCACGGCAATGAAATGCTGATTCACGATCGCCGCAATCTCGGGATCGTCATACGACTCGCGATCCATCACATGGCACCAGTGGCACCACACCGCCCCAATGTCGAGCAGCATGGGCTTGTTCTCACGCTGCGCAGCGGCAAACGCCTCGGTGCCCCATTCATGCCACTGAATGGGCTGATGCATGGCGGAGCGCAAGTAAGCGGAAGAGGCGCGGGATAAGGAATTGAGGGTAGTGCCGGTCATGATTTCTTCCGTCTGATCCTGGCGGTTGTTCGCACGCTGCTAGGTTGTGCGATCTTGTTCGCGAGCGTTTTCTGCCCGGCGATTTCGAACTTGTAGCTGCGCAGCGTAAGCTTGCCTTCGCGGTGGCTCTTTATTGCAGCTACACCCCCGATCAACTCGGAAAAGATGTCCCTGTTTGCCATCTCCTCATCTTACTTCAAGGCGGCGGGTGCATTTGGGACATCCTCTGCCTTGCCGACAGCATCTCTCGAACATACAATCGTCAGCGGTCTCGGTAGCCAGAGGAAAAACCTTCAATGATTGCGAAAGCGGCGACCCTTGTCTTTGGAGTAGCACTCATTCTTCTGTTCACCGCCCATCCATCGCGCGCACAGGATGCGGCTGCGACTCTCAGCGGCACTGTCACCGACGCTTCCGGAAAAGGAGTGGCGAATGCCAAAGTTTCTCTCAAGAATGTCGCCACCGGCGAGGCGATTGAGACGACAACCGATCCGACCGGCATCTACACGTTTCCGAAGCTGGTTGCCGGAGATTATGAAGTCTCCGCCTCTCTGGAGGGTGTCGGCGCGGGAGCGGGCAAAGTGACTTTGGCCGCCGGCAGCCGGCAGAACCTCAGCGTTGGACTGACCGCGTACTCGTCGAATCCGCGAAATCCGTCCGAGAGTCTGCCGAACGCGCCCTCTGCGAGCCAGACGCAGCCGTCGCTTGGAGATTTGGGATTTACGCCGGCGGAGACGGAAGCCAATGCCAAAATGCAGGCGCTGCTCGACAAGCGCACGCACATGCTGAAAATCCATCAGCGCATGGGATTGATCACGACGATACCGTTAATTACGACCGTGCTTCTCGGCCCCGGCGCCGGCGGCAAGAGTGAAGGCACTGCGGCCCGCGATCTACATGTGGCGCTGGGCGCGCTCACCGGAGACCTTTATGGCATCACCGCCTGGTACGCGATCCGCGCGCCCAGAGTCAAAGGTACTCCGAAGCGCGGCCCGATCCGTTTTCACGAAGCCATGGCATGGATTCACGGCCCAGGTATGATTCTGACCCCCATCATGGGAGCGATGGCCTTCAGCCAGAAGAACAATGGGGAAAAAGTTCACGGCTTTGCCGCCGCGCACGGCCCGGTGGCCATCGTGACCGCGGCCGCCTTCGGTGCGGCGCTAGTCTCGGTGTCGTTTAAATTCTGATGATCTGATCAATCACGACCTTGCAATTAATCACAACTAAGCTCATGAACAAGAAAATTCTCGCTCTATTTTTCTTCGTCGCGCTGCCGAATCTCTTCGCCGCGGACCACGCGTGGATTCTGAAGCAGGGCACGCTAACTTATCATGTTTCGCATCCGCTGCATCAGACCGATGGCATCAGCCACGCTGCCCGCGGCAAAGGCCTTTGCCACGAAGGGCAGTGCGATTTCCTGATCGCCGTCCCGGTCAAGACGTTCGATTCCGGCGACAGCAATCGCGATCTGCACATGATTCAGGTCACGCGCGGGGCGGAATTTCCCATGGTTTCGGTCCGCACTCGCGTGCCGGAAGCGGCGTCGACCGCCGCCTCTATCAGACTCGATATCGAAGTCCAGTTTGCCGGACAGACCGCTCAGTACAAGCAGGTCCCGTTTGAAGTGACGACGCAAGGGAACGAAAAGCACATCGTCGGAACAATTCCGGCGACACTCTCCGATTTCAAGATCGATCCGCCGTCGTTGTTGACGCTTCCCGTCAAGAATGAAATTCCTGTGCGCGTCGATATGACGTGGACCCCGCAATAATCTGTTTACGCTGGCGAGAGCGAACTGCTAGGGACTATTCTCTCCGCATTTTCAACAAGGCTCTACGGCAATTTTGCCAATTCCGCTGCGAATCGGGCGGTCACTGCTTCGAATCCTTTTTGTGTCGGGTGCAGTTCATTGGCCCACCAATCTTTGTAGTCCGGCAATTTGTTCGAAAGTGTGCCGCGCAAGTCGACATATACCACGTGTTCCAGACCGGGTTGCGATGGCAGGGCCTTCACCATGTTGTTGAACTTCGACATGATGTCTTGCATCATCTGAATGCGCTTTTTCAGTTCTTCGTCATTGTCTTTTGGGAAATTCTTTTCGCGGAATCCGGGATCGAGCCAGGGTCCGGGAAATGGCCAGCCTCCCAGGAATCCGCGCCCGTCGGGCACCGGATAGTCATAGCCATGCACCAGAATCGGCACTTTTTTCTGGAACGCTTCCTGGCAAAAAGCCGTGATGCTGCCGAGCAGGTAAGTAAAGGCCGTACGTATTCGTTGGTTGAGTACGCCGTCCACTACGTCGTCATCCGATCCCGCAATCGGAGAAAACGCATTGTTCAGCAGCATGCCGAATTCGGCGCCGGCAACGTCATCGCCCCCGCCGGAAACCAGCGCCGCTTTGGGCACAACTCCTCGGGCCTTGATCTTTTCCAACTTGCGGGCGAAGTCTTCCATCTGTCCGCCGGCGTATGCGATCCTTTCAATCGGATCTCCTTTGTGGGCGCTCGATTCCACGTTGTATCCGTAGTTGTCATCGAGAATTTTAAGAACGTCGTGGAAGGGATAATCGAACCAGGAGTCGCCAGCCGCCGCCAGAAACCCGGCGGTTTGAAACTCGACGGCAGGCGCGGCGGCCCCGGGCGTAGCAGCTTGAATTCGCAACGCCATTTTCTTCTGATTACTCTGTAGCGCCTGCGTCCGTCGCGCGCGAGCCGCTCTTCGAATGGCCAAAATGTCTTCCGCTTTCTGGAGTCCCGATTGCAGCGCAGCAGCGAGGTTTTCCTCGAATGTCATGCCGACCTCCTTGTGGATCTGTGATTCGGTTTCCGCACTTGAGCTAATCTCATCGCGGAATGGCCACGAAGTATACGCCCGTTTGCCCGGTTCGTGACGGCCGTTGGACAGATGTTCGGAAAGTGTAAAAAGATCGCTTTTGCCGATGGGAGGACAATCTCTTAAAGGATGGATTCGACGACCTCGGGCCCGGCCATTCTTTATTCTGAGAATCTGGCCTCACGCCAGCATTACGTGGCAATCCAATTAATAAACTCCTTGTCGACCTGTCCGCCGCATGCAGAAAAATCGTGTCCCAGAAAGAAAAGTTGTACCCCGCTTCCTTTTCGAGCGCCAATAAGACTGAAGTGTTGACGACAACCTTCCCTCAGTAGTCCTGAATCAATTGGCGGATGTCGGCGACGTCAAGTGTGGTTTCAACGCAGCGGCGTGCATGACCCACAGTTCGACTTTCCTCAGGAAGGCTTTGGCGCTCTTCACGATAAAAGTTGCTTCGCGATCTGGCAGTACAAATCGATCGCATCGGCCAACTGTTTCTTCTCGATGTACTCGCCGTCCGTATGCGCCACGTGAATCGATCCTGGGCCGAGCAGCAAGGCCTCACCCCAATTCGTGAGCTTCGGGATGTCGGTCGTGAATGATGCGATCATGGTGGGCAGCCCATCGACCGTTCGAAGCCGCATGAAAGGAAGCTCCAGCGGAAATGTCACTTGCACGCGCTGGCCTGCGGTCGCCGCAATTTGCTGCCGCAAATCGGCCGATGAACCCACCAAACGGTACAGCAAATCTGCATGCGCGTAGTCGGGAATCACGTTGGGCGCTCGTCCACCCTCGATCAGACCAATGTTCAACGTGCACGGGCCAATCTCCGGATCGGAAGGCAGTTCCATCGCGCGCAAGCGAGTGAGGGCCGGGATCAGCTTATCGATCGCCGAGTCGCCCAGTTCCGGATACGCCGAATGCGCCATGCGCCCCGTGGCCGTCACCTCGACCCGCAGCGTTCCTTTCGAGGCGAGTGCAATGTGGTTTTCTGTCGGCTCGCCGTTCACTAGAAATCGACGTCGCGAACCGGGACTGCCGGAGGCAGATCCGTTCGCTGCGGACTCATTGGCTGCATATTCGTTAGCCACCTGGGCGCCCAGGCTGTCGCGTTCTTCTCCCACAACAAAGAGCAGCCCGACGTAAATCGCGTGTCGCCGCAAGCGTTCCGCAGCAGCGATCTGGGCCGCGATAATGCCTTTGGCATCGCATGATCCTCGCCCGTAAATTCGTCCGGCATCTTCCGAGGATGCGATGAACGGAGGAACGGTGTCCATGTGCGTGGAAAACACGGCCGCGGGATTCGGATCTTCCGCCATTGTTGCATAGACATTGAAGCGATCGCCCTCGACCGGCATTTTCTTCGTCTGATATCCCAGCCGGCAAAGCTCTCCGTAGAGATAGCTTCCCACCGCGGCTTCGTTGCCGCTGATTGACTCAATGTCCACCAGTTGGCGCGTAAGAGTGACGGCATCCATGGAGGAGAGAATAGCAGCAATGCGGGCGTCAGGCGCCGGGGGTGAGAATTCAGAGGTCGGACTTCAGACTTCAGATCTCAGACTTCGAACATAACCTCCGAAGACCTCAATCCAGAAGTCAAACCGAAGACCGAAGGCCAAGACCGTTCCTGCGATAATCTGGAATGTGACTTCTCCGAGTTCGTCCATCCGTTCGCTGTTCGTCGACGGTCCTGCCGGACGACTGGAAGCGCTGCTCAACGCTGGGGCCGAGAATGCGACGCATGCCGCAGTGGTTTCCCATCCGCATCCGCTATTTGGCGGGACGCTGCACAATAAAGTTGTCTTCCACACCATGAAGGCGCTGAATAGCTTTGGCTTCCCGGTGTTGCGCTTCAACTTTCGGGGTACCGGTTTGAGCCAGGGCGAACATGACCAGGGCGAAGGCGAAGTCGAGGATGTTCGCGCGGCGCTCGACTGGCTTGACGCGGAATATCACCTGCCGCTGGTCTTCGCCGGATTCTCTTTCGGCGCGGCGGTCGGCCTGCGTGCGGCTTGCGCGGATGCGCGCGTGCAAGGGATCATCGGCGTGGGAACGCCGGTGAATCCCGTGGCCGAGGGCAGCGAGATACCACGCACTTATACGTTTGAGTTCCTGCAATCTTGCGCTAAACCGAAGCTGCTGGTCAGCGGCGGGCGCGATCAGTTCGGTCCGCGGGGCAAGCTGGAAGCTCTGGCTGCATCGATGCCGCAGCCGAAGAAGCTGGTGATCGTCGAGGGTGCCGACCATTTTTTCGAGGGACGCCTGCGCGAGTTGCGCGAGGCGATTGAAACGTGGGTCGAGGAGGTGGTAAGACGATGAAGAACATGCAGAGCGCTAGAACTTTGATTGTTTTGTCTTGCTGGTTGTTGATGGCAACGGCCCTCGCGCGCAGCCAGCAGAATTCGGCCGATGCGACCGGTGGCGAATCGATTTCGCTTGTAACGCTTTCCATGACGTGGGGTCGAGGCGGCTTGCATTATGGGCCGAACTTCATTTGGCTTGCGGCACCGTGCCAAAAGTCCTTCTCGGTCCCGTGCGAATGCGCTATGAACTTCAAAGTGATCCGCTCACAAGAGTTCGCGGAATACATCTCTTCGTTTGGCAGCGCTCCGGTACCTGTCACGTATCGGGTCCGATATGGTTCGGATGGTCAAGCTGAAGCTGCAAAGCTCGACAGTGTTGGTAATTGGCAGGCAGAAAGATTTCCTGCAAACGACCGCTTAATCTCGATCAAGTTCGAATTCAAGAAAGGCCAGCCGTCTCAAAAGCAAGAGACCGGGTATCGTTCTCCTGCAGATTGTTTTCCTTCAAGAAACTGAAGCATCCATCTATGTTGGAAACTGTCGACCGCGAATTCCTGTTTCGCCAGATGCGTGAAACTGCACGCGCTGTTTTTCTGCAAACTATTGCCGAAGCCTCGATTCGCAAAGGCTTTTCTCGCCACGTGCATTACGAGCGGGGAATACTACGCTTGCGTGACGATCTCTACGATCTTCAGTCGCACTCCCGCGTGCTGGTCGTGTCGTTGGGGAAGGCCGGGCACACAATGGCTGAGGCGCTCTCCGAACAAATCGGTTCCTCACTCGAGGGAATCGTGGCCAGTTCTGTACAACCCGCGAGCCAGATTCATGGATTCCGATATTTTCGGGGCGGACATCCGACGCCGAACGCGGATTCCATGCGGGCGGCGAACGCGATTCTGCGCCTGCTAGAGGCGCAGCCAGCTTCGGCGCTGGTCATCTTTTTACTTAGCGGCGGTGGGTCGTCAATCGTTGAGAAGCCCATCGACGATGAGATTTCGCTCGACGACCTCATCGCGACGTATCGTGCTTTGGTGCATTCCGGCGCGCCCATCGCCGAGATCAATGCGGTGCGTAAACATCTTTCCGCGGTGAAGGGCGGACGCCTGGCGCAGGCAGCGTTTCCCGCACAGCAGGTCTCGCTGCTCGTTTCCGACGTGCCCGGTAATACTCCCGACGCCCTCGCTTCCGGCCCGACCATGCCTGATTCCACGACTGTGGAGGATTGCTATCGCATCGCGGAAAAATACGAATTGCTGAAGCAATTTCCGCAATCGACGCGGGAACTGTTCGACCGTCATACGCTCGACGAGACCCCGAAGTCCGACGATCCGGCATTCGGTCGCGCGCGCTGGTGGACGGTGCTGTCGAACCAGACCGCGATTGAAGAGGCGAGCGTAGCCGCGGAGCGCGCCGGATTCATCGTGCATGTGGACAATTCCTGCGACGACTGGGATTATCACAAGGCCGCGGACTATTTATTGCGGAGGGCACGGGAATTGCGAAAGCAGTTTTCTCCCGTGTGTTTGATTTCTGGCGGAGAAGTCACGGTAAAGGTTACCAACGGCGGAATTGGCGGACGTAATCAGCAGTTTGCGTTGGCGTGCGCGGAGAAGATTGCCGGCGAGAATATTACCGTGCTCAGTGCTGGCACCGACGGAGTGGATGGAAACAGTCCGGCGGCGGGCGCGGTTGTGGATGGCGCGACGGTGGAGCGGACGCGAGGCTGCGGGTTGAATGTCCGGGCCGCTTTGGATAAGTTCGATGCCCATCCGCTTTTCAGGGCGCTCGGCGATGCGATTGAGACTGGGCCGACAGGAAACAATTTGCGCGACTTGAGAATTGTGCTGGCTTACTAGACCCGAAAAATTCCGCTGGGCTTCGCCCAAGCGGGACAGCCGAGGGCGGCTGTCCCTACATGGGCATTGCTGCTCTACGCTTTCTGTGCTGTGCCCATCTTCTCCATGGCTTCGTCCATGCCGCGCTTCATTTCATCCGCGGATAAGTCTTTGGTGTGAGTGGCGATCGACCATTTGTGGCCGAAGGGATCTTTCAACTTGCCGTAGCGATCGCCCCAGAACTGGTCCTGGACCGCCATCTCGATCTGCGCGCCGGCTTTCACGGCGCGTTCGAAGGCGGCATCGACGCCGTCGACATAGATGTGTAATCCCATGCCGGCGCCACCGCTGCTGAGCGGGGAGAGCGACCCGAACTCGGGAAACTCGTCGCTCAACATGATGATTGAATCGCCAATCTTTAGTTCAGCATGCATTACTTTGCCATCGGGGCCCTTCATCACCCCGCGCTCTTGCGCGCCGAATGCATGTTTGTAGAAGTCGATGGCGCGGACCGCATCGCGGACCGTCAGAAAAGGTGTGACAGTGTGATAGCCATCAGGAACGGGTTTTACAGCCATAACAGCCTCCTGTTAGAGAATTCGAGCAGGTCAGTTTACAACATTCGATCGGAGCGCTTTATTAATAGGGTGAGAATGGCCTGATTATTTTTCTTTGGGAATTACGGGAAGGCGTGTATTGCCGTCCAGCATTTCTAAAGAATCGGAATCAGAAGAATCGGGTTACGCCCTCTTCCATCACAACCACGCGGTCTTTGGTTCCGGCGGCGCTGGCTTCCTGTTCCAGCAGTTGCAGGGGTTCGTCGACGGGTTCGTGCGAGAGGCGAAACGTGCCGTAGTGCATGGGGACCATCCAGCGGGATTTCAGATCGAGAAAGGCGCGCATGGCGTCGGCGGGATCGGTGTGCACGTTACGGAACTGCGGCGGATTGTAGGCACCGATGGGAAGCAAGGCCAGCTCAGGGGCGAGGCGGCGGCCGATTTCGCTGAAGCCGTCGAAGTATGCGGTGTCCCCGGCGTGATAGACCGAGTGCTTGCCTGATTTGAGCACAAATCCGCCGTAACCGCGATGCGAGTCTTTCAGAATGCGCGCGCCCCAATGGCGTGAGGGCACGTGAGTTATCGACAAACTGCCGCGGCGAGAATTCTTCCACCAATCCAGTTCAATAATCTCGGCAAAGCCGAGATCGGAAACCAGATCGGAAACGTGGGTGGGGATAATGATCGAGGGCGCCACACCGCGCGTGCGCAAATTATTCTGCACCAGGGCGCGCAGTGACGGGCGATGCAGATGATCGAAGTGAGCGTGCGTGACCAACACGAGATCAATAGCCGGCAGATCGGCAATGCGCAAGCCGGGACGACGCAACCGCTTCAACACGAACAGCCAGCGCGCGAAGTTGGGATCGATGACAACACTCTGTCCGCCCATCTGCACAAAAAAACTGGCGTGGCCGATGAAGGTGACGCCGAGTTCTCCGTTAGTGGCAAGGCGCGGCTTGTGAGTCTGACCGCTACGGGGTGTTACCGCGGAGTGACGCACCAGACGGCCGAACTGAGTGGCGCGCTTACGAAGGGCCGGATTGCGAAGCGTTTGCTTAATCATTTTGCAACAGATCCCCGGGGGGTGGACCGGAAGCAGCCTAAGATGACCTATCCTAAACCTAATCGCCGCCAGAGCAGAGTAATTAAGAGGGCGCGGCGGATTATTTGCCGTTCATCATACTTCGATGAGTGGGCGGGATTGGAAGCTTCTTTTAGTTTCAGCAGCGGTAACTGCGGTAATGTGAGTCCCCAAAAGAAAAAATCCGCCAGCGAACGGCTGACGGATTTTCATTCATCAAGATGCCGTCAAATGTTCTGGCCAAGGGGCAGCCGAGCTTTGCTCCGCTGATCCGGGTCAGAGACCCAGCCCCGCACAAATATTCGAGCGAACGCTACTGAGGATCCCTATTTGTGATCCAGCGGGAGCGCGGGATCTCGCGGTGACCCTCGTCGTCATAGAAGAATTTCATCTCGTGATCGGACTTAGCGCCGGGCACTGGAAGATCGTTGACCGAGCTGAATCGCGGCTCGTCATACGACACCGGCAGCGGGCTCTTGGTGGTGAACATCGATTCGCTATAGGTCGAACCGCTGTTGGCCTGCGCCACGGCAAAGACTCCGAATGGACTTCCGTTCGAATACGAAACACCGATATAGTCTGCAACCATCGGCCCATTGTCTGACACTGGCAGCCAGGCGATCTTCATTGGTCCTGCAATTTTTGCGCCGGCGGTCCATGTATTGCCGCCGTCGAGCGAAGTCGTGTAGCCGACTTGCAGGTTGCAGGTGCTGTTTGTGCACTTCGCCACCGGATAGTAGTAGTAAACGATGGTGAGGTGCGCGTTGGCGCCGGAGGTGGTCGGGTCGACGCCAATTCCGGGCAGAAAATGATCGACGGTGCTGGTGGTCGGGTCGATGGGAATGCGACTGACGGCGCTCCAGGTCTTGCCGTCGGAGGAACTGCTCATTACGATATCGTTCTCGGCGCAGGCAGAACGGAATCGACAATCGGACCACACGACAAAAACTTTGCCGGCTCCATCGATGCTAGCCGAAGGCAAATCCGGATTACGCAGTCCTGCTGCAACGTAGTGGCTATTGATAATCGCAATCTGCTGGCTCTTGCCCCAGCTCGCGCCGCCGTTGGTGGAACTGAAGACGTCAATGCCTCCGCCCTGGAACGGAACTATGACAGTGCCGTTGGGCTGAACCAGCGGTTCGCCGCCGAGTCCGCCGGCGTGATCGGAAGAAGCGAGGCCGGGGCCCCAGGTCTGTCCGCCATCGCTGGAAACGCTCATTAGTACGTCGCCGCTCCCATAGGCCTGATCCCACTCGGTGTAGCAGTTGCCGTAATAAGGGCTGGTGGTCGTGTTATCGCAAACGCTCCAATTTTTGTCGTCGAGGTGAGTCTTGTCGATATTGATCGGATTGCCCCAACCGATGCCGTTCGTGGAGCGGCTCACGGCGACGTCGCCGATTTTGCCGGAGCTGGAATTGAGGCCAGCCAGAGGCAGTGTGGAAATCAACCACTCGCCGTGCTTCGCGTCATAGGCGACTGAGGGATCGGCAGCGGCGCCGTAAGTTCCGGCTTTGTAGTTAACAGTGAGGCCGGGGAGGTCGCCATAGTGCCACGTCTTGCCACCGTCGATGGAGGTCGAGTAGCCGACATCACCGCTGCCCCAGCCGATGCTGCCGGGCCGGCGCGCCACGTGGAACGCAGTCACGATGGTATTTCCCCAGGCGAACATGTCAGGCTCGACTTCGGTCTTGTGATCGCTGTCGGTGTTGGTGAGATTGTCGACGCTGATTCTTACGAGCGAGGTTTGGGCGGGTGAGGGCAGGGTGAACGCAACGGCGAATGCCAAAACCATAACGAGGAGTGTGAACGCAGTGCGGGGAAGATAATGGCTGGGGAGTGATTGTGTCATGAGAAATTTTCCTTGATGAGATGCATCACAGACCCGTTTCCGGGCCCATGATGCTCGTCGAAATTATTCGCACTATTCGCGAAGCAAAGGGTTAAAGGTTAAGGCCGGATCGCAAAGACCGTCCCGTTGGAGCCCGAGCTATTCGAGTAACCGGTAGTGGTGCCGAACAGAGTTCCATCTTTCAAGAGCAGGCCACCGTAAGGAGTGCCGCCGTCGCCGTCGCCACCAAAAGCGTGAAGCGTAGTTTCGGTCCATGTGCCTACGCTGGCTGTTGGCGGCGATAACTTAAACACCGTTCCACATCCCATGCCGGAGATGTCCTTGATTTGAGTACAGCTGCCCTGACCTCCCGCGTAGGCGCTGGTGCCATATAAGTTACCTTTACCGTCGATCACCAAACCCGACCATTCCGGATAGGCGCCATCGCTGCCGCCGACAAAGTTGTAGAGCGTGGTGAACGTCCAGGATCCTCCGGACGGCGGAGCGAGGCTGAATATGGTTCCGCAGCTGGGGAAGGCGTACTCCTCCTGGTTATCACAGGAGCCGGGCCCGCCGAGATCGGTCGTGCCATAGAGTATGCCGTTCTTGTCGAAAATCAAGTTGGGTCCCGGGAAGGTCGCGCCACCGGCGACATCATAGAAATTGAAGAGAACGGCTTCGATCCACGGCTGGCCTTTTATCGAATCGGGCGATAACTGAAAGACAGTTCCTCCGCAAGAGCCGCTATAGCATGCAGAAGAGCCGCCGGAACTGGTCGTTCCGTACAGTTTGCCGTCGTTGCTGAGCAGGAGACTGCCTCGCGGGGCGGCTCCGTCCTCGTAACCGCCACCCAAGCCCTTGAAGGCCCAGAGAATGTTCTCAGTCCAAGAATCGCTTTGGGCTCTCGGCGGGGACAACTTAAACACCAACCCGCAACCAGGGCTGTCGCCGTGGCAATATCCGTCGCCGCCGACCTCTGTAGTTCCGTAGAGGTTGCCTTTTGCGTCGAAAATCACGCCGGACTGCGGCTCTCCTCCATCCAACCCTCCTTGAAAAACATGCAGCAGAGCTTCGCTCCACGCTCCGCCGCTATTTGACGGGGGCGAGAGGCGGAACACCGTGCCGCAGCCAGGATAGTAGCCAGAGATGCCAGTCGTGCAATTGGTGCTGAGACCGCCGAACGCGGTAGTCCCGTAAAGATTCCCTTTTTCATCGAGGATCAGGCTGCCTAGCGGGACCGATCCGTCTTTGCCGCCCTGAAAATTGTAGAGGATTTTCTCCGTCCAACGGCCTCCCCGAGTCGTGGGCGGAATGAGTTCGAACACCGTGCCGCAGGCAACCACCTCCTGGTACGCGATTTCACAATTCATTCCAGTGCCGCCGGACGCAGTTGTGCCATACAGATGACCCTCTCGGTCGGCGATAAGGCTTGAACTGGGATTCGTGCCATCAGGAGCGCCTTGAAAGTTGTACAGCACTTTTTCTTGCGGGCCCGCGGCGAAGGCTGCGAGCGAGAAGATGAGCACTAAAAAGGTCAAGAACCGGCCGCGTACGCCAGAGTTCGTGGTCATGAGGAAATCCTTTCGATCGGTCGCGCGGGGACACCGAGCCCCGAGCTTCCGCGCGGCGGCTATGCGGCGAACTATACCGCATAGCTGTGACAGTGTCGATGTGAAGGAATTTTCACACTGGCTGAGTTAGAACGAGACTGCAGTTTTCCGGTTTGCCCTGGTACTTCATTGTCTTTGATTGTTGACGCTCTCCCAGATTGATCGACCTACAATGTGCGAGATTGCTTGACCTCGATCGCAGTGGTCATATCTAATCCGAAAACGTTCCTTTTTTCGAGTTTTTCCCTAGGGTGCTGTTTTTCGAATGTCTTCGTCAGAATGCCGTTTTGGCAGAACGAAAGAGAGAGGGTCTTCATGCGAGTCGCATTTATGGGATTGGGAATTATGGGTCATGCGATGGCCACCAACCTGGTGAAGGCTGGGCATGAAGTAACAGTATGGAATCGCACGCCGGGCAAATTGGTGGAAGGTGCGGGAGTCGCCCCGACTCCTGCGGCGGCGGCACAGGGCGCGGAAGTGGTGTGGCTGTGCGTTTCCGATACAGCGGCGGTGGAAAGCGTCATCTTCGGGGCGGACGGTGTGGAAGCGTCGCTTGCGCAAGGCATGATCATTGCAGATTCGAGCACGATTTCCCCCTCGGCCACGGTGAAATTCGCGGAGCGGGCAGCGGCCAAAAGTGCGACTTGGGTGGACGCGCCGATGACAGGCTCCAAGGTCGGCGCGCGGGACGGGACGCTCGTATTCATTGTGGGAGGAAGCGAAGGTCCGGTCGATCAACTCAAGCCGTTGTTCGCGGCCATGGGCAAGAAGATTTTCCGCATGGGCGAAACCGGGAAGGGGCAAGCGACCAAGCTGGCCATGAATCTCCAGATTGCATTGATCTTCGAGGGATTCGCCGAAGGGCTGACGCTGGCGACCAAGCTCGGCGTCGCCCCCCAACAACTGCTGACCTTGATTGAGGCCACCATGGTGCGTTCGGGAGTGGTGGATTACAAGGGCCCGTTCGTTCTGAATCGCGACTTTACACCGAACTTTCCTTTGCGACTGATGCACAAAGATATCCGGCTGACGCTGGAGGCGGCCAAAGAGGCCCGGGTGAAGCTGCCGGCGCTCGAAATAGTGGAAGAAATTTACGAGATGGCCTCGGAAGAAGGCAATCAGGATCTCGACTACGCCGCCACGCTGATGCTGCTGGAGAAGTGGGCAGGCGTGCAGATCAAGGGCCAGGCTGCCTAGTAGTTGATTTTAATAGCGTCTGAACGAACGTATGCGATGCAGGGCGTCGAAACTCGCGCTTGCGCCATTACCCTCGTAATCCCCGAAAAATCGTTATTACACAAGTATTACAGTCAGCCTGCCGGTCCGCTTGGTAGCTTAACTATGGGCCGAACGAACTTAGCAACCACGAAATGGGGACCTTCTTTTGGATATGCAACTTCAGGATCTGGAAAAACGACAGGCGGAAAAAAATGAGGTGAACTGGATTACGGCCGTCTTCATGGGGGCGTTTCACGTGGGCGCGGTGGCGGCGCTCTTCTTCTTTACCTGGAAGGCATTGTTGGTCGCGATGTTCCTGTGGTGGGTTTCGGGCAGCCTCGGTATCGGGATGAGTTATCACCGACTGCTGACGCACCGCGGCTATAAGACTCCGAAGTGGGTGGAATATTTCCTCACCCTTTGCGCCACGCTCGCACTCGAGGGCGGGCCGATTTTCTGGGTGGCGACGCACCGCATTCATCATCAGTATTCCGATCAGGATGGCGATCCGCACTCGCCCGTCGATGGCAAGTGGTGGGCGCACATGGGATGGATCCTCATGGGCAAGTCGATGCACCACGACACGACCACGCTGGCCCGGTACGTTCCCGACCTTGCCAAAGATAAGTTTCATGTCTGGATCACGAAATATCATTATGTTCCCATGATCGTGCTGGGTCTTATCTTGCTGGCGATCGGAGGCCTGCCATTTCTGATGTGGGGTATCTTCCTGCGGACCGTGGTGGGATTGCACGCGACCTGGCTGGTGAATTCCGCGACGCATTCGTGGGGTACACGGCGTTTCGCTACTCGCGATCTCTCCACCAACAGTTGGTGGGTCGCGCTGCTAACCTTTGGCGAAGGTTGGCACAACAATCATCATGCGCATCCGACGGCGGCGCAGCATGGCTTCCGCTGGTATGAAGTGGACATGAACTGGTACGGCATCTGGGTGCTTAAGACTTTGGGCCTGGCTTGGGACATCAAGCGAGTGAAGATGGATGAAGTCGAGCGGGGATTGGTGCCGACTCCGAACGGGCGGCTGATCACAGCGGTCGTACCCGAGGTTTCGGCGGCAGCGGCTGGCGATTAAGGCATCCCGATTTGGATAAAAGAACAACGAGCCCTGGCCTTCCCGGCCGGGGCTTTTTTTGCGGTTTATACGAGCAGCTTACACGCGGATGATCATGACCTCGGTCGCCTTTATCAGCGCTGCCGCGGTTTGTCCCTTCTTCAACTTCATTTCACGCACGGCACCCGACGTGATCAAGGAAGTGATCAACTGTCCCCCCACCGACAGTGTGACCTGTCCCACCAGTCCGCTGACGCGCACATCGACAATTCGCCCCACGAGCTGGTTGCGCCCGCTGATGCGCTTGTAGGTGACCCGGCGTTCATCTTCATTGTGCCCGCGAGAGCGGTAAAGCAGGCGGTCGATTTCTGCCTGTGGGATCCGGTGATGTCCTCCCGCGGTGGTCACGCTGCGAATCTTCTTCTTGTAAATCCACTGCTTGATCGTGGGGAAGCTGATTCCTATTTGCACCGCCGCGTCGCGTAGCTTGAGCAGTTCGGTGCTCCTCTTCCCGGATTCGCTGTTTTTCGCCATTGCAATGAAATCGTACCGACATCGTAGCGCAGGGGTCAACTGCTGGTATTTTCCCTGCGACATCGCTTAGAAACCATCCTACAACAATCTATAACTGTATGAGTTTAGACATGGGAACCGTATTTCATGTACACTCCAGAGTTTCCATGGGCGTAGTAAAAACTGTTGTTATTAATTGCCGCCCGGTAATTCTCAAGAAAGGTGATCCATCATGAAAGGCTCTGACCGCTCGCAGATCTTCTTCCGATACGGGAGGCGAGGGAAACCTTTGACATGCGCCGGCTACGTTCCAGCGGCCGCCGCACTGCCGCTGGCCCAGGCCTTCTTGCTGCTTTTGTGGCTTGCGATGGGGGCGTTCGTCGCTTCAGCGGCGGCCCAAACGGGCGCTCCGGCGGCTCCGCACACTCCCGACCCCTGCACGAGCGGCCAGGAGTTCGCCACCACCGATTGCACGCTGACCTGGCACGGCATCACGCTCTACGGTGCGTATGACGTCGGCTTCGGATGGGTCAGTCATGGACTACCGGAAAACGGTTACAACTATGAAGGGGCATCTCTTGTAAACCGAAACGGCTATCAGCATCGGTTCCTGGTTGAACCGAACAACCTGCAGCAGACCGGCGTGGGGATCAGGGGAAAGGAGGAGTTCGTGCACGGCTGGTCTGTCGTTTTCAACGCTTCCACTGGCGTCAATCCGCAGTCCGGCCTGCTGGCTAACGCGTCGGCCACCGACACCATCAACAACGGCCTGCCCCGGGGCAGCTATTCGTATGCCATCGACGGCGCGCGCGCGGGCCAACCCTTCAATGACGAAGTCTACGGCGGTATTTCGTCCACGCATTTCGGCACACTAACCTTCGGTCGTCAGCGCTCACTCGGTACCGATGCCATGCTCCTTTATGATCCGGCCGGCGGCAGCTATGCCTTTTCGTACATCGGGTATAACGGCACGATGGCCGGCGGCGGCGACACCGAGAACAGCCGTTGGGACGACGCCGTGAAGTATCGCCTCGCCTACGGCCCGGTTCATTTCGGCGCGATGTATAAATTTGCCGACGGCAATGGCGGCTGCTACTCAGCCACCGCAGGCTGGACGGCCGCGGACTGTACGCCGGAATCGGCGCATAACAACGCCTTTGGATTCGACCTTGGCGGCGAATACCACAAATTCTCCGCCGACATCCTCTACCAACACTACAACCAGGCCATCAGCGTATTGAATCCCTTGCTGGGGCCTGAGAGTACGAGTTCCGCGGGCTTATATCAGTCGACTACCGACAGCATCAATACAAACCCGATCAACGGTGGGCCCGGCCTGGGGCCGAATCTCATCGACCCGAACAACACCGTGTATGGCATCGTGACCGACAACAACGGAATTATCGTCGCTACCAAGTACGCGTGGAACCCGCTGAAGTTTTTTGCCGGCTACGAATACATCTGGCAGAACAACCCGAAGAACCCGCTGGGCGTAGGCGCCTCAGACCAGGGCGGCTATTTCATGAGCGGTGTCGAGGACAATAATCTTGATTCTGAAAAGCTGGTGAACATCTGGTGGACGGGCGTGAAATACGCTTACGACAACAAGACCGACATCACCTTGTCCTGGTATCAACAGCGTCAGAACACTTTCCGCGTTCCGCCGACGTGCGTGCCAGGAAATTTCCGAAGTTCCTGCGCGGGTACCCTGAACGAGGGGTCGCTCTATGCGGATCATTACTTCACCAAGCGTTTCGACGGTTTTATCGGACTTGCGTATTCCTACGTAACCGGCGGTCTGGCCATCGCCATTCCTCATGGCCCTGGAGTTCCGTACTTGCACAACAATAACTTTGCTCCGACCGTCGGCGGTCGGTTCACTTTCTAACCGTTTCCCCACCGACGTTCCTTCAGGATCGCTGCAAAGGCGGCGCCGTGCGCGTAGAATCAGTGCGGACTGGCTGTACAAACCCTCGCCATGCGCATTTCGAGCCGCCGCGGAACCATCGTCTTCTTTCTCATCATGGGCATCGGCCTGGTGGCGCTGGCCGTTGCCCTCAACGTCGGCTGGATCATCCTCAACTGGCGCGAGGGCGTATTGCTGTTTTTCGGCATCTTCTTTTTTGCCCTGATCATTGCTGGGATGGTGGTCAATACGATTTTTCTGGTGCGGGAGTTACGCCGCAGCGAGCAGCATGACAGTTTCATCAACGCTGTGACTCACGAGTTGAAGACGCCGGTGGCTTCCATTCGGCTACATCTCGAAACACTGCAGCGCCGCGAACTGCCCGAACAACAGAAGCAGGACTTTTACCGCCTCATGCTCAGCGATACCGATCGGCTGACTGAAACGGTGGAGCAGGTGCTGCGCGCGGGACGGGCCGGCGACAAAAAAGCGGGCCGGGAAAAAGCGGAGGTCGATTTCGGTCAACTGGTCCGCGACTGCATGGATGCTACTCGCGCGCGGCATCATCTGCACCCGGAGGCGATCCGCTACGAGGAAACAGCGGTCAATGGGAATGGACTACGGGTACAGGGAAGCGCGGAAGATTTGCGCACCGCTGTCTCCAATGTCCTCGACAACGCCGTGAAATATTCCGGAGAGAGTGTTGATGTGCGGCTGCGCGTAGAAACGCCGGATGAAAAACGCATCGTGTTGCGGGTGAAGGATCAAGGGGTCGGAATTCCTCCGGATGACATGAAGCGAATCTTTAAACGCTTCTATCGCGTCCCCCACCGTTCGCTGGCGCATGTGAAAGGAACTGGACTGGGGCTGTTTATTGTGCGGGCGATTGCGGAAAAACACGGCGGCAAAGTGTTCGCCGAGAGCGACGGCGAAGGGCTTGGCACTACGATTGTTCTGGAACTGCCCAGGTGGGCAGAATAAAGAGGAAGAATGAGGCGGACAGCATGAGCCGGGTGCTGGTGGTGGAAGATGAAGACCATCTGGCGCAGGGTTTGCGCTTCAATCTCGAAGCCGAGGGTTACGCCGCGGAAGTAGTGGGCGATGGCGAAACAGCCACGGACCGTCTGCTGGAGAAAAAAGAAGACTTCGATGTCGTGGTGCTCGACATCATGCTGCCCGGCAAAGACGGATTCAGCGTCGTCTCCGAGTTGCGCGCCGCGCACAACTATGTGCCCGTGCTGATGTTGACGGCGCGGGGACGCCCTGAAGATGTGCTGAAGGGCTTCGCCTGCGGAGCGGACGATTATCTGCCGAAGCCGTTCGATCTCTCGATTCTGTTGGCGCGGCTGCAGGGCCTGCTGCGGCGCAGCCAGTGGACGCGGGCGGGGCAAGCAGCATCCTCCGGGGCGGCAGAGCGAGCAGACGCCGCGGGCGTTGAAGATTTCGGAACATTTTCGTTTAGCGACAAGACCATCGACTTCGGCGCGCTCGAGCTGCGGTCTGGCGAGAGCACGATTCACCTGACGGTGATGGAGTCGGAACTGCTGCGACACCTCGTGCGCAACGACGGAAAAATTGTGTCCCGCAAGCAAATTCTGGAAGAGGTGTGGGGGCTGCACGAAGACACCGATACCCGCGCCATCGATAATTTTGTGGTCCGGCTGCGCCGGTACATGGAAGATGATCCGGTGCATCCCCGGCATTTGCTTACAGTGCGTGGGGTGGGTTACCGGTTTCTGGCGCAGCCGGAAGAAACTTAGAGCGGAAAACACTGAACTGAGAAGAGACGTGTAAAGGAATACCCGTAAAGGCCTACGCGCGGCACAGCTCCGCCACCAGCGACTCCCGCCGCTTCAGCGCAATTCCGTCGAGGCGTCCCAGCACAGCCACGTAAACAGCGATCGAGACGGCTGACAGAGGTAGAAAGAGCAGAGCGGCGATCCACGGACTGTGATAAATGCGCGCGATAGCGAAGACTCCTACGCCGATGCCGATGATTACAGCCTGCACGCCGAAACTGGCCAGCACGGTGGTCTGCGAAACGTTCTGGCGGCCGAAGGTCGAGAAATCCCGCTTCCTGGGCGCATAAATCGAGAGCAAGTTGCCGGCGGTAAAGTTCAGGGGCGCGGCGAAAAGCAATCCAGTCAAGGTCGCAACGGAAGCTGCCAGATGCGGCGCGCCGTAAAGATATGTCACGGCGAACCAGGCGAACGCAGTGTTGGCAGCGAGGATGCTGGCGTGGACAAGATTTTTCGCCAGCACGATTTGCCGGAAAGTAACTGGCGAGGCGTAAAAGAATTGAATGCCGGCAGCATCGCCGCCGAAACTGTTGAAGACCAGATTGGTCAGCACCAGAATGGCGTAAGCGGCCGCGCCAGGAAATGCCATGTCGGGCGTGCGGTTCATATGGCCGGCTTGTCGCATCGGATTCAATGGGCCGAGGCGAAAAATCACCAACATAAAAATCGGCATGATCAAAGTAAGCAGCATCGGTCCGCTGCGCATGAGGTAGCGTAATTCTTTTTCGAAGACCGCCGCGACTTCCTGCGAAAATCCCGGCAGGTTCCATCCCAACTGGAGTCCTTGGACGTGCGCAACAGCGGGGCGCGCTGCTGCTTCGCTAAGATTTTCCCCGCGAAACTGCGCCCGCAGACGCAAGTGCAATAATAGGCCGACCGCCAGCGTCAGCATTGCGAGAATCAGCAGAGAGCCGGCGCCCAATAGAAATCGCCCATGCGAAGCCGACGCTACGGCGACGGCGGCCAGGCCAGCCGGCAACACCGCCTGAATCCGGTTTGTGATTTGCGCGGCCTGGCTCAAGTCCGGGTGCGGCCCTTTGCCGAAATGCTCCATGGCCGGGCCGATCAATTGAAAACTGAGGATCGCAAGGATGAAAACTACTCCCATGATTTCGCGGGTGCGGCGCTGCGCCAGCCAGCGCTCCAGCCAGGCGAATATGGTTTGCATCAGAACCAGATTGAAAAGACCGAACGTCAGGACCACCAGCAGAGTCCAGGGAAACAACAGCGGGCGGGCGACCGCGACGCCTATCAGAACTCCCAGCAGACCAACGCTTCCCAGCGCGCTCGCGGGATCGAAAAAACCATATGCGAGACGGATCGCAAAATACGATTGGTAGTTGAGCGGGAAGCGCAGCAACTCGCCCGAATCCGGATTGTTAGTGAAGGCGGTGGCCATCACTGGAAAGACTTGCCAGAAAAAAAAGATCGGCCACAAAATCGCAGCGAGATATTCGGCCTGATCTTGCGAGACGAAGTAATAGGAAAGTCCAAAGGCAAGGGCGAAACCACCGACTCCGGCGATCGTGAAGGCGGCAGTTACGAGGACGCGTGACGCCAGTTCCATCTTGCCGCGCTTGCTGCGCAGGCCGTTGACGAACATATGCCAGCGCAATTCGGCGATCGCCGACAGTTGGCCGCTGCGCGAGATGGCAGACGTCATTCTGGTTGCCTTCCGAACTTGAATTCCGGTTCCTTAACTTCCGATTCTTGAACTTCCAAAACTTATCCCAGCCATGACAGCTCTTGTTCGGTGCGGTGCGATCCGCCGACGACGCGGAGGAAGATTTGTTCCAGCGTCAGTTTCTCGGCCGAGACTGCTGCTCCCGCGGATCCGCCGTTGCTGGACTCGGCGGGGGTTTGGGCTTCGACGCCGGCACGCAGTTCTTCGAGCGATCCCTGCGCCACCAGCCGTCCTTGATGAATGATGGCGACGTGACTGCACAGGCGCTCGACAATTTCCAGCACGTGCGAAGTGAGAAAAATTGTGGCTCCCCGCGCGATCATGCCTTGCAGCATCGACTTCAGCGTGCCCGCCGCAATTGCGTCTACTCCTTCAAACGGTTCGTCGAGGAACAAAACTTTAGGTCCGTGAATGACAGCCGCCGCCAGAGCTAACTTCTTCTGCATGCCGTGGGAATAATCGGTTACCAGTTTTTTCGGCTGGTCGGCCAGTTGCATAAAGTCGAGCAACTCGGCGGCGCGCTTGGCTGCGGTGGTGCGGTCGAGTCCGTACATCCGCCCCGCGAAGCTGAGGAATTCGGCGCCGGTAAGGCGGCCGAACAGCGCCATGCCTTCGGGCACGACCCCGATTTGCCGCTTCACTTCGACGGGATGGGCATTGAGATCTATGCCAAGAATTTCGATTTGTCCGGCGCTGGGCGCGAGCAAGCCGGTCAGCATCTTGATGGTTGTAGACTTCCCCGCTCCATTCGGACCCAGGAAGCCGAAGAATTGTCCCGGAGCGACGCGTAGATCGACGCCGTCGACGGCTAAGAGTTCTCCAAAGCGGCGGCTCAGGCCTTGCGTAGAAATGGTGGGTGCGAGTTCCATCCAGCATTTGAATCTAGCACACCACCATGGCTTTCCGGGCGCTTGATGGCGCAATCCAATCCCTCCACTACCTGCGTACTAGTCCTGAAAGCAGTTCAAAACTGAATAGGAGACATTATGAAGACGAAATTCGCAGTTGTGTGTCTGGCGCTGGTCGCGATGTCGGTGCCGTTGCTGATGGCGGGCTCCAAGGATCCGATGGTGGGCGGCGCGCCGATGTATGCCAGCAAAGACATCATCGACAATGCAGTGAACTCGAAAGATCACACCACGCTGGTCGCTGCGGTGAAGGCCGCGGGACTCGTGGATACGTTGAAGGGCGCCGGTCCATTCACGGTGTTTGCGCCAACCAACCAGGCGTTTGCCAAGCTTCCGGCGGGCACGGTGGAAACTCTGTTGAAGCCGGAAAATAAAGAGATGCTGACGAAGATTTTGACTTACCATGTGGTCGCGGGCCGCATCAGCTCTGCTGAATTGAAGAAGCGGATCAGGGAAGGTCACGGCCAGGCCACACTGAAGACGGTGAGCGGTGGAACTTTGATCGCGATGATGCAGGGCAACGCAATCGTCCTCAAAGACGAAAAAGGCGGGATGTCGACGGTGACGATTCCGAATGTCTTCCAGTCGAACGGCGTGATTCACGTGGTGGACACGGTGGTGATGCCGAACTAGTTCGTGGAGGACGGAGGCCTCGTCCGCCCCGCCGCGCGAAGCGACGCGTGCGACGCTGATGCGATGAAAAACAAAGACGCCCTGGCCAAGAGCTGGGGCGTCTTTTTACTGGCAAAAGCCCAAAAAAGATGAGTCCGTGGAATCCCATCCTAGCCGCAGAGAACGCGGCTAGGATGGGTCACCGAAAGTTTCTAGTCTATCTGGCAGAGCTGCTTCGTTTAGAACAGATTCCACAGAAACTGGTTGTAGACCTCGTGATGAAACTGGACTTCCTGTGCCTTGACGAATGTCCCTAGGGCGCGGGGGCAGCGGTCGGCGGAGGCCTTTTTCAGGTCGGCGTAGCGGCCTTTGACGTCTTCGCCGAGCAGGGTGGTGGTCCATTCGGCTTTGTTGAAGTCGGCCATGGCATCGTAGATGTTGTCGGGCAGGTAGCGTTCGGCCTGGCGCAGATTCTTGATCTTCGAAGTTTCACCGTCGAGCCCGGTCTTAAAGATCGAGAGCATCACCATGTAGGGATTGGCGTCCGGGGCGACGGACCGCACTTCGACGCGCATACTCTTCTCGTTGCCGATGGGGATGCGCACCATGGAACCGCGATCCGTCGCCGATGCCTTGATTTGATTGGGCGCCTCGAAGTGCGGATC
This sequence comes from Candidatus Sulfotelmatobacter sp., assembly GCA_036500765.1. Taxonomy (NCBI): domain Bacteria; kingdom Pseudomonadati; phylum Acidobacteriota; class Terriglobia; order Terriglobales; family Candidatus Korobacteraceae; genus Candidatus Sulfotelmatobacter; species Candidatus Sulfotelmatobacter sp. Next base: position 1,017,835 of record DASYBM010000004.1, on the reverse strand, counting down.
GAGGCGGCGATAGGAATTTACGCTGGGATTGAGCAGCAGGCAGATATCGTTGCCATGGGTGAGGATGCGGTCGGTAAAGGCCCATCCCATTTTGCTGAGCTTCTCTTCGCCCTTGGCGTCCCAGAAAAGATTCTTGCCGTCTTCGCTGATGGATACATTGGTGTGCATGCCGCTGCCGTTCACGCCCACGACGGGCTTCGGCAGGAACGAAGCGGTGAGTCCCATGTTGGTCGCGACCTGGCGGCAGATGAGTTTGTAAAGCTGGATCTGATCGGCGGCAGCGACCACTTCGCCGTAGCCGTAATTGATTTCGAACTGGCTGGGCGCGACTTCCGGATGATCTTTTTCGTTCTGGAATCCCATGGCGCGCTGTACTTCAGCCGTCGTATCGATGAAGGTGCGCAGTGGATCGCCGGGAAGAGAATGATAGTAGCCACCGGTATTGACGTATTCGAATTTGCCACCGACTTCGTGATAGTGCCGCTCGGCGTCGGGGCCTTTGAACAGGAAGCCTTCGATTTCGTTGGCGGCGTTGAGGGTGTAGCCCTTTTTCTTGAAGAGTTCCTCGGCATAGTTCTTGAGCACGCCGCGAATGTCGCCGGAATACGATGTGCCGCCCTTGTCGATGACCTCGCCGAAGACCAGAACTTTGCCGGAGCCGAAGACGTCGGCCGGCGCCCAGTAAAAGGCGTTCCAGTCGATGCCCAGGCGGAGATCGCTTTCGCGTTGCGCGGTGAAGCCGCGGATGGAAGATCCATCGAAAGTGAGGTTGTCGAAACTCTTCAGCAGGAACTTCTTGTCGTAGTCGAGCATGTGCAACCGGCCTTCGAGATCGCTGAAGAGCACGGTCACGGCCTTGATGCGCTTCTCGTCGGTCAGATATTTCAGGCGTTCTTCCTGCACCTTGTGAATGGCGATTCGCTTACTGCGCTGCTCTTTGGCTTTGAGGTTGAGTTCTTCCAGTTCGTCGTATGTGAGTGCCAGGAAATTGCGCAGTTCAGTCGGCATGAATGTAGTTCCATCTCCTCATTAGAAGGTGTGACTCAAGCAAGAATACAGTACGGGACAGGTGAGAATAGCGCGGTGGGATGAATGCGGCCAATCGAAAAAGCTGATGCGAGGCATAAAAGGGATTTATCTCAAAGATGCGGGCACGAGCGTGTGTCTACGGCTGCTGGATTTCAAGGGAGACGACGTCCGTTTCAGAGCCACCGGCGGATTGGCGATAATTCACGGCAACTTTCTGCTTGGCCCACGAGCACGAGAATCGATCGGCGCCAATCAGAATGACATGATTTCGGTCCGCCACTCTGAGATTCAGCATTTTGGAGCCGGAAGAAACCACGAGGAGGGCGGAAGGTTCGGTCGAGCAGTCGACGCTGTTCAGCGTTCCAAGCAGAAATGTTGGCGCGCCCCATTTCGTGGCCGTTGCAGTTGTGGAAGAAGCCTGTGCACCGGCTGCCGAGGAAGCAGACTTGCCGTCACCATCGTCTGGAACGCCATTGTCCCGAACCAGAAGCACTGGGGAACCACCGGACTTGGTCATTTCTTGAAACTGCCGGACGTTCGCCAGTGCGCTCTCAACTCGCGATGCAATCTCCGGGTTGCCGCTATTCTGGATTGATTGCAAGACCGCGATCGCTTTATCCGGTTGCCGGTTTGCCAGATAGATGTTGGCGAGATTAAAGCGATAATTCTCATTGCGCGGATCAATCGCCAGGGCTTTCTGCATGGTGGCCAAGGCCTTGGCGGAGTCTCCTGAAGTTGTTTGGGCGAACGCGAGAAGAGCATAAGAATCGGCAAAAGTCGGATCCAAGCTGATCGAAGTTTCTAACTCCTGCGTCAACGCCGGAATATCGGCGCGGCTGCTGAATCCGCTTTCCCGTGCCATCAGCAGAGCGGTGTAATAGTGGACCCTGGGATCTTTGGAATCCATTTCGGAGGCACGCTTAAAGTATGGTGCGGCCTGCCCGAAATCCTGCTTCTGCAAATAGGCATAACCCAGGCCGCGACAGGCCGCGGCATTGTTAGGATCGGCCTTCAGAATATCCTGAAACTCGGCAATCGCCTTGTCCTGGTAGTCGCGCGAGTGCAAATGGATGTCTGCCAAAACAGCGTTGGCATCTGCGGGGCTCAACGGGCGGGAGCTGTAATTGCTGGCTGCAATATTCGCCGGAGCGGGAATCGGATAATACTTGTAGCGGCCTGCGCTCATGTAGTTACGCAACGCTTTATCGAACTGCGGTGCGCTTATCCCGAAAGCCTGCTGAATCGCATCCTCCACCGGAAGATGTTTGTTTATCTTGAGGTCGAAGTAGTCCGCGACTTTAAGCAAGAGCTGATTGTCGTAAATGTAATGCATCAGCATTCCCGACTCGGCGTAGAAAGTAGTCCTATGGTCTCCGCTCTCGTTGTAGGTCTGAGAATTCTGGCGGACCTTGAAAAGGTCCGCAATCTTCATCATGCCGACTTGCTGCAGAATCAGGTATTCGTCACGTGGAATCTTTCCCACTCGGGCTTCTTTGCCGTCGACTTCAATGCTGGAGAAATATTCGGCAAAGCCCTCCTCGAACCATGGGTCGGCTTGGGTTTGCAGGTTTCCATTCATTAATTGGTGCGCGTATTCGTGAAAGACGACTGCCCAGGGATCTTCCGTCGAGAGGTCGAGCATGATGAAGCTACGGTCGCTGCCCCCCTGAAATAGGCCTGCGACCTGAGTCGGCTTGCCGTTCCAGAGCGGCGCGATCTGGCGCATTTCTTTGGTGTTGCGAAAGGCCACGATTTGCAGAGGAACGGCAAGGTTGACCTTGGCCTTGGTCATCAAGGCCCCGAAGACGGCGCGCATCTGTTCGAAGCGCAGCGCGACCTCCCGCCCGCGCTTTTCACCCGCATCGGTGGCTACCGAGAAGTTCGGAGAGCGCACCTCGACCCATTGCGGTTCTCCGGCGAAAACGCTGGGAATCGTACTGATGGGAATCGTACTGAAAAGAGCAACCAACAGGAAGCCACTCAGAGGTCGGAGAGTGGGACTCAAGAAACCAGGGCGAGGATGCATTGGCCAGATCCCCCGATCAGTCGTGCATATCCTACACGACCCCGCATGTTACTCCAACCAGCCCGTGCAAATGCGTGGATTCACATTCCACCAGTGAATCGAAGCGCCGATTAGAGCTTCGCCGGCACGACGGAGGCCAGCATCCAGTCATTGATGGGGTTGAGTGCGCCACAGTCCAGACACTTAATCTGTGGAAATTGAGTCGAACAGCGGGGACACACGCCATGACTCTGAAACATGTCGAAGGTTTGCCCGCATTTGCTGCACTTCCGGTATTCTCCGACCGGTGGCGGGGTCTGGCAGCGCGGGCAGGCAAAGCCATCGCGACGCGGGAGTTTTGCGACACGGGATGAAGCCTGCGCTTGTTTCAGCCCGCTCCAGCAGTACATCAGCATGTAGAAGGAGATAATTCCCAGCCAAAGATCTTGCCTCCAGATGGCGAGACCGATGAAAGCGGCCACGCCGAGCAGTCCGACGATAGTGGCAACCATCAGGCTGCGAGCGCGTCCCAATACGAACCAAAGCAAGGAACGAAAAATCTGGCCGCCATCGAGCGGGTAAACCGGGAGGATGTTGAAAATGAGAAGGCCTACGTCGATCCACAAAATCGAATGCAGAAGCCGATCAATATCCGGCATTGACGTTGCCCATCCCATCGACTGGCTCATCGAGTAAATGACGAGCAAGACTGGGAAGAGAACAACATTCACCAGCGGCCCGGCGGCGATGCTCCAAAGAGTCGCGCCCGGACGCTGCGGCGGGTCCACGTAGGCCACGCCTCCGAGGGGCCACAGCACGATGGTATCGGCCCGGCCTCCGACCTGCCGGCAGGCGAGCGCGTGCCCGAACTCGTGCAGCATCACAATCAGAAAAAGACCCACATACTCCAGCACATTCCACATGACCGAGGAATAACTGCCCTTGCGGGTCTGGATTTCATACGCCGCTACCAGAAACCACGACCAGTGGAGAAAAACGTCAATTCCGGAAAAACGGAACAGATGGATCGATCCCTGGCGAGCGGTGGGCATGTGCGCAGTCTACTGCATTTCTTCGCTGGGCTAAAATTGTGACAGCTCTGATGACGGGGAGGACGATTACTGCCGGTGGGCGGAGGCTCCGGCGGCTAGTTCGCGCAGGGTAGTAAGGAATCCGGCGGCGGTGCGGGGGTCGTAGAGGGCATCGAGCGCGATCGTGGCCGAGAACTGAGGAGATTCCGGACGGAAGCGAACTTGCAAAACGTCCTGCTGGCGCACGGTCATCAGCGTGTTGAGTTCGGAAGTGGAATCCTGCTTCCAGTGCGTACGAGTGGTAAGAATCACGGGGCCGGGCTCGTAGACGTCCCATTCGCGCTCGTCGCGACGACGGGCTGTAACGCCGCGGCTGTGGGCGCACCAACGATGGCGCACGACCTCAAGATGGAAGTTGGGCGAGCCGCCAAGGTCGGCCTCGAAGGTCAGAGTTTCTTTCTGTTTATGCCAGCAACTCAGCAGCCAATGGACAGGCAACGCACGCGGCCGGAACTTCATTGTTAGGTGTGCGTTTTCAAAGCTGCGGGAAGGGAATTGAAGCCGGGCGTGGAGGCGGGAGCTGTTCATCCAGCGCGAATCGAGGATGCGTCCCTTGCCGGCGCAGGCTGATTGCACCCAGCGCAAGGCCTCGGTTCCTTTGCGGCGGTTATAGGCGGCAAACAGGAAATACCACGCCGCCAGAGCCGCAACCGCGCCGACAACGTCGATGGCTATAAGGCGTCCCACCACGACTTCCCACAGACCTCTGATGCCGATGGTACGTCCGAGGTTGCGACTGAGGCAAGAGGACAATAGACCCCAATAACGATTTTTTATGGGATTGAGAGGTGATCCGCTGTGGAAAACTGGAGCCGCTCTTTCGGGCTCTGCGCAGAACGTCTTTTACAAAGTCCGATGAAGAGCGATGCGATCGGTTTTTCGCATTCGTAGCCGTCCGTCCCCGCTACAATGACGCCGTGTCCTTCGTCATCCGCGAGTACAAAATTGAAGACTTCGATGCACTCTGGCGTCTGGACCAGGACTGCTTCGCGCCGGGCATTGCATACTCGAAGCCGGAACTGAAGTCCTATGTGCGTCATAAGGGAGCTTTCACCCTGGTAGCCGTCGGCGCCGAAGCCGACGCGTTGGCGGGTTTTATCGTGGTCCATGGCGGAGTCATCGGACATGTGATCACCATTGACGTGCGGGCCGAGGCTCGCCGCGGGGGCGTGGGATCGTTGCTGCTGCGGGCGGGAGAAGAGCGCTTGCGTACCGCTGGGTCCAGCTCCGTAGGACTCGAAACTGCCGTCGACAACCTCGCGGCGTTAGCGTTTTACAAGCGCCACGGCTACAGCGTGATCCGCACCTGGCCGGGTTACTATTCGAACGGAGTGGACGCGCTGGTGCTGGAGAAAGAATTGAAGAAGGAAAGTTGACCGTACGAAGGATACCCTGGCTGTAATTGAGAAATCACAAATGAAAGTCGCGATTCAGGGAGAGCTCGGGTGCTTCAGTCACGAGGCGGCTGAGAAGATGGTCGCGCGGTGCATGGTGGTGCCGTGTGCGCGATCGGCGGAAGTATTTGACCGGTTGCAGAATGGATCGGTCGCTGCCGCCGTGATTCCCATCGAGAACACGCTGGCAGGCACCGTGGCCGAGCATGCCGATCTGATGCTGACGCGCGAGGTTTTCATTCAGGGCGAATATCTTTTGCGCATCGTGCACAACGTCATCGCCATGCCCGGCGCGCGGCTGGGTGGATTAAGGCGCGTGCTGTCGCATCCGGTGGCGCTCGATCAATGCCGCGAGTTTTTTCGGCAGCACCCCAAGATCGAAGCCGTGCCCTTTTATGACACGGCCGGAAGCGTGAAGCATGTGATGGCCGAGCAATTGAAAGATGCCGCCGGAATTGCCGGAAAGCAGGCCGCGCGCGAATATTCGGGAAGCATCGTGGAGGCGAGCATTGAAGACGATAAGAGGAACTTCACGCGTTTCTTTTTGATTCGCAAACTCGGCGGCGGACGTGGGAAGCCAAAGACCAACCCTTCGACACGCTCAGGGCAGGCTTTCTCGCAAAAGAAGCGAGAAGCGGGGCATCCAATAAGTGCGGACTATCATCGCCTGATTCCACGCGGGGCGAATAAGACTTCGATCGTTTTTCAGGTCAAGAACGTCCCCGGCGCGCTGTTCAAATCGCTCAGCGTGTTTGCCCTGCGCGACATCAGCCTGAGCAAGATCGAATCGCGCCCCATGCGTGGCAGGCCCTGGGAGTACGTCTTCTATGTGGACTTCCTGCGCGGCGACGATGAGTCGGCGCGCAACGCGCTGCGACACCTGGGCGAAGTAGCCGAATTTGTTAGGGTGCTGGGGATCTATCCCGCCGCCTGAATGGGGCGAACCTTTTCACGATCCGGAACACCGTAGAATTCAGCATGCAGGCTCAGCTTTCATCGAGACAACCGATCAAGGAGGGAACTATGCCCGAAACAGCTTCGACCCGCCGCGGTTTTATTCGCCAATCGATGACCGGGGTCGGAATCGTCGGCGCAGGACTGATGACGCCGGCGCCGATGCTGGTTGCGGCCCAGGCGAAGGCATCTCCGGACAAGGACGAGAAAAACAAGAAGGGCGAGGACATTTCTCCGGCCGAAGACCTGATGCGGGAGCACGGTCTGCTAAACCGGCTGCTGCTCATCTATGACGAGCACTTGCGCATGCTGGCGGCGAAACGCACCTTCGACGGCTCGGTGCTGGCCGGCGCGGCCGACATTATTCGGCACTTCGTCGAGGAATACCACGAGAAGCTGGAAGAAGACTTTCTTTTCCCGCGATTTCGCAAGGCCCGCAAGCTGGTGAGCTTGGTCGATACTCTGCAAACCCAACACCAAGCCGGACGGGAGTTGACGGCCAAGATCAAGGACCTTGCTGGGGTAGCCACGTTCAAATATATTTCGGCCGATAGCGGGAAGCTGGCCGACGCGCTGCACGCCTTCCTGCGCATGTATCGTCCTCATGAAGCCCGCGAAGATACGGTGCTGTTTCCCGCCTTCCGCACCATCGTGTCGCCAAACGAATATGAGGCGCTGGGCGACGACTTCGAAAAAAAGGAAGACGAATTGTTCGGCGAAGACGGTTTCTTCAAAGTTGTCGATCAGGTCGCGCAACTGGAAAAGAAGTTGGGCATCTATGAGTTAGCTCAGTTTACGCCGAAATAACCATCGAGATCCCGGCAAACACGTCCTCTACGGTTCACTTGAACCGGACGGAAATGCCTTTTCCCAATTTAGGGCTTGGCAAATATAGCTCTGCGCGTTAGCCTCTGCACCTTAGGCAGGATGCTAGTTCCGCCGATAAGAGACTAGAATTCAAACTGTCGCCGATTCCTGCGGCGCTGCTGAAACCTTTGCCGCAAGAGTATCATCTAAACTTGAGCGCGTTACACTCAAGGAGACATAATGAGCCAGCAGATGCCCGTAGAGCGCACTCCTAAGAACAAGGAAACAAACGATAAAAAGGCGCTTCCGGTGCTCCCGGTACGGGATACCGTGTTGTTCCCCCATGCGGTTTTGCCCCTGACGGTGGGGCGGGAAAGCTCCGTTCAACTGATCAATTCGCTCGGTGAAGACAAGACCATCATCGTAGTGGCGCAGCGGGAGGCGCGCGTCGATTCCCCGCAACCCACCGATCTCTACACCGTTGGGACCTCGGCAGTAGTCCACAAAGTTGTCAAGATGCCTAACCAGAGCCTTTTTGTGTTCGCCGAGGGACTGGAAAGGGTCAAGTTGGGTGAATTTACCCAACTGGCGCCATTCATGAGCGCCCACTATTCCACGCTGCCCGAGGGCACTACACCAGCCGCGACCTCCGAGGTCGAGGCCCTTCAGCGTAACGTGCTGACGCTATTCCAGCAGATTGTCGCCGGTTCGCCCACGCTCTCGGATGAACTCTCGACTGTAGCCATGAACATCGACGAACCGGGCCGCCTGGTTGACTTCATCGCCTCGTCGCTGCCATCGCTTTCGACGCCCGACAAGCAGGACACGCTCGAGACCCTCGACGTCCACGTTCGCCTCGAAAAAATCAATCAGCACCTGGCCAAGGAACTGGAAGTTCAGCAACTGCGCAACAAGATTCAGAGCGAAGTGCAGGACCGGGTGCAACAGACGCAGCGCGAATATTACCTGCGCGAGCAGATGAAGGCCATCCAGAAAGAATTGGGCGAACAGGATGAGGGCCAGCGCGACGTCGAAGACCTGAAGAAGAAGATCGACGAAGCGGGCATGCCCGACGACGTAAAGAAAGAGGCCCTCAAAGAACTGGGCCGCCTATCACGCATGTCTCCGATGGCCGCCGATTATTCGCTGACTCGTAATTATGTCGAGTGGCTTGCGGTGTTGCCGTGGACGAAAACCTCGGGGCAGGAAATCGAGATTCCCAAGGCGAAGGAAATTCTGGACGCCGATCACTACGATCTCGAAAAAGTGAAAGATCGCATTCTCGATTATCTTTCCGTCCGGCGGCTGAAGCCCAACATGAAGGGACCGATCTTGTGCTTCGTCGGACCTCCGGGCGTGGGCAAAACTTCGCTCGGAAAATCGATTGCGCGTGCTCTCGGCCGCAAGTTTGTGCGGCTGTCGCTGGGCGGCGTACACGATGAGGCGGAAATTCGTGGCCACCGCCGCACGTACATCGGAGCGCTGCCGGGGCAGATCATCCAAGGCATTCGGCGGGCGGAGACCAAAGATCCGGTGTTCATGCTCGATGAAATCGACAAGGTAGGGCGCGATTTTCGCGGCGATCCGGCTTCGGCGTTGCTCGAAGCGCTCGATCCGGAACAGAACTCGACCTTTCGTGACAACTATCTCGACGTGACCTTCGATTTGTCGAAGGTGCTGTTCATCACGACGGCGAACATGCTCGATCCCATCGCCGAGCCCTTGCGCGACCGCATGGAGATCATCGAACTCCAGGGCTATAGCGAGGAAGAAAAGGTTCACATCGCATTCCGCTATCTGATTCCCCGGCAGATCGAAGAGAACGGCATCACGACGGAACAGATTGCGTTCCCGGAAGAGGCGGTGCGCTATACCATCCGCCACTATACCCGGGAGGCCGGCGTACGCAGCCTGGAACGCACCATCGGCACCATCTGCCGCAAGCAGGCGCGGCGTTTGGCCGAGGGCAAGAGCGAGAAGCTGATCGTCACCAAGGAAATCGTTCAGGAATTTCTGGGCGGCATCAAGATTCGCAGCGAAGGCGAAATTGCTGAGAGAACCGAGCGGCCGGGTGTGGCCGTCGGCCTGGCGTGGACTCCTTCGGGCGGCGACGTTCTATTCGTGGAAGCCAATGCCATGAAAGGCAAAGGCGGATTCACCATGACCGGCCAAATTGGCCAGGTCATGCAGGAATCGATGCAGGCGGCGCTGACCTGGGTGCGCTCGAACGCCGACCGGCTCGGCATCGCCGAAGACTTCTTCGCGAACCACGACATTCACATGCACGTGCCGGCCGGCGCCATTCCGAAAGATGGGCCTTCGGCGGGAGTGACCATGGCGACCACGCTGGTGTCGCTGCTGACCAAGCATCGCATCACGCCGCTGCTGGCCATGACTGGGGAGATCACCCTGAGTGGAAACGTGCTTCCGGTGGGCGGAATCAAAGAAAAAGTCCTGGCCGCCAAGCGCGCCGGCGTGACCGACGTGATTCTTCCTGCGGAAAATCGCATGAACGTCGAGGAGGACCTGACGCCGGAACAACTCGATAACCTCTCGGTCCATTACGTGAAGACCATCGACGAAGCCCTGAAGGTCGCGCTGCCGGAAGTGGCGCAGGGCCCGGCGGCGAAGATCCTCTCCACGCCGCCCAAAGATCCCGCTCAGGATTACAGTCCGACGCCAGTGAAAGAGCCGGAAGGGGTTCACGATAGGGTGCTGACGCAGGCCTGAGTCCGGCCCCGCGGACAAAGATCGTTACTTTAACGGCGTAAAGGATTTCACGTCAGCTTCCGATGAAACGTGGCTTACGTAACCGACAGCGCCAGGGGTTTGGGCGACATATTCGATGAGCGCCGACTCCGAATCAAAAGTCTTGGGCATCGATCCCTGTCCCGTGAATATCACTTTGCGCCATTGCGCGCGGAATTCGTTAGGGTCTTCGCCACAATAGTTTCTTACAAAGACTTCGTGGGCCGGGCCCCCCTTCAAGATCACCGGCACCGCGTGGGACCCATCTGCGAATCTGCTTTTCTCTCCCGTAAAAATGGCGCGCAGGTCGGAAGCGTGGATTACCGTGACTTGCACGTTCCGATTGGCAATGAATACGACATCCTGGGCGCTGGCGGCAGGGCAGCAACCCACAAACGCCAGAAGCACGATTAACCACCGATTGTCGAACCGGCGATTAACGAACCGGCGATTGTCGAACCGGCGATTAACGAACCGGCGATCGACTGTCCGTCGATTTTGCAACCCTCGATTTGGATTCGTCACCAGTCGTCTCCTAATAAGCGCTCCGGGCTTCTAGAAGCTGAAACCGATCTTGGCCGCTAAAATATTCGAGTTTGGCTTCAGGCCACTCAGGTTCGTGCTGCCGTAGTAACCGAGTCCAGTTCCGTGCAGGAAGTGATCTTCGATCTTGCCGTAAAAGAAAGCGTTAAAGTCATAGCGCCCGGAGAGCACGCAATCTTTCGAGTAATCCTGCGGTAGGGACGTATCCGTCCCCTTATAAACGAAGTGGCTGTAATAACTTCCCAATTGAGTTTTTTTCGTAAGCCGATAGCTGCCCATGACAAACCAGGCGCGCAAATCCACCGGGGCCGCAAATACCGTTTGTTGATAGGTCACGATCGTGGTGAGCGGCGATCTCCGGTATTCCCCAGCGAAGTAAAACTTTCCCTTCTCAAACTGGGCATACTCCGCGTTGATGAGAGCGGGAGGGACGTGCACACTAATACCGGGCGCGGTTCCGTCGATGCTCTCGTCAACCGCGCTGGCTCCGATCGTCAATCCCGTTATCGGTGCTTCCCAACGCAGATCGCCGCCGTAAACTTTTCCGCTCGGAGGAGTCGCGAACGCGATTCCCCCGTCAGCAAGCTCTTTGAGGTAGCCGCCTTTGGGGTCCAGAGTGATCTGCCCCGCATATCCATCGTACTTAAGCCTTCCGCCGCGACTGCCAAGCGGGAGACCGCCGTACACTTCACCTCCCAGGTGCGACAAATAAAAGCTCTTGTTGTCAATCGGGTAAATGGATTGCGGCAGCAGGCACCATAGAAAGATCGCATCCACATCCTGCGAATCGTTGAACAAACCGACAACCGTCTTGACCTTGCCGGCCCGAACGCCAAAATAATCGTTGTATCTGTAATCTCCCGAAGCCCAATCGACTTGGATATAGGGGCTGCCAAGCTGACCCAGTTGATACATGTGCAACTGGATGCCAACGCGCAATTTGTCGCCCAGCGAATCGCTGACGCTGACCGCCCCGTCGGTCCACTGTAGGGTGCCCGAGCTTGACGGCATGGTTAAGTAATTGTTATGGGAACTGAAGAGGAAACCTTGGGTGGCAAAGCCGTGGATCTCAATGCCCGCCAAATCCTGTGCCTGCGAATCGCCCGTGCAGAGGCAGAACAGAACGAACAACGCCGCGCGTCGAAGCATAGAAGGTCCTTATGTGCTGTATCGGCGTTCCTCTACCGTATCTTTAGTGCGCGCTGCCAATCTTGCGTCCGCATTTCTTCCCGCGTCGGGAGCTCCTGCCGATCAGGCGAGGTCCACGGTAAACTAAATCTTGTGGTGCCTATGCGTGTGCGAGTCCTCTTCTTCGGGGTTTTGAAAGATGTCGTGGGAAAGGCGGCGGACTGGATCGAACTGCCGGAAGCCGCTTTGCTTGGCGACGTCCTCGTGCGTTACGCATCGCAAAATCCGCGATTGAAGGAACTCCTCCCCTCAATGGCTATGGCCGTGAACCAGCACTATGCGGGGCCGGAGACGAAATTGCAGGCCAACGATGAAATTGCGCTATTGCCCCCGGTAAGCGGGGGTGCTCCCGGCGGGGCAGACGAGACGCCAGCCCGACAACCGGCGGAGCCTGCCCTGAGCCAGACCGAGGGGAAGTCAGCGGGACGGCGGCTCTACGTTGAGATCGTCCGCCATTCCATCGAAACCCAGCCAATACTCGCCGACCTCAAGCACGGCTCAGACGGCGCGGCGCTGGTTTTTGAGGGAGTAGTGCGCAATCACACTCGCGGCCGGAAGACCCTCTATCTCGATTACGAAGCCTATGAGGAGATGGCGCTGGAACAAATGCAGTCTCTGGCGCGTCAGGCTTTGCAGCAATTTCCGATTCGCGACCTTCGCATTGTCCACCGCCTGGGACGGATGGAAATCGGCGAGACCAGCGTGCTGATCGTTGTCGCCTCGCCGCATCGCGCAGCCGCCTTCGATGCCTGCCGATGGCTTATCGATACCCTCAAGCGCACAGTGCCGATCTGGAAGAAGGAATATTTCGAAGATGGCGCCGTCTGGGCTGATGGCGAGCCTTTCCCGGCAGAAATTCCGCGGGCAAATTCCGGGACCTGAGGCAGCCCCGCGCTGCCATGCGCATCTAACTGGCCAGTTGCTGGGCGGTACGCTGTAGAGCTGTTCTCGCATCCAGCCGAAAGCCGCAACCGCAAAGTCCGCGGAGCAAGAGCCGCAAAGTTCGCGAAGGAAAAACAGAATCGAGCATTTGCGAATGCCGCGCGCGGCCTGGATGCCGCCGCCGCAAAGGTATAATTCGATCACTCGATGAGGAAATCCGCGACGATTCTGCTCCCGATGATTCTACTCATGATGGGCTGGCTGGTTTCCGTCTCCGGCCTAGGGGCGCAGGAGGCGGCGGTTGCTCAAGACCCGCATCCGCCAAATCAGGCTCAGCCAAATCAGCCGCAGCAAAACCAGAAGAATCCCGCGCCGCCGACTACGCCTGCATCCCAACGCCCCTCCGAACCGACCACCACTCTTCGCGTCGATGTCAAACTGGTCAACGTATTCGTGACCGTCACCGACGCCAACGGAGCGCCGATCGGCGGCCTGACAAAAGATAATTTCATTCTCAAAGAAGACGATCACGAGCAGAAAATCGCGGTCTTCGACAAAGAATCCGAGCTGCCGATTTCCATCGCCCTTGCCATCGACACCAGTTTGAGCACGCGCCACGATATGCCCGTGGAACAGGCTTCGGCCAAGCGGTTCGCCCACACCATTATGCGCCCGATTGACGCTCTCGCCGTCTACGGTTTCAGCGAGGATGTGCATGACGCCACACACGGTTTTACTCCGGATCTGAAACACATCGACGAGAGCATCGAGCACATTCGCATGGGGGCGGCGACCGCTCTCTACGACGCCATCTACGTGGCGTCACGTGCGCTCGACAAACGCAAGGGGCGCAAGGTGATTGTCCTGATCACCGACGGCGACGACACGATCAGCAAGGTTGATTACAAGGAGGCGGTGCGCGCGGCGGAAGAGGCCGAGGCCCTGGTCTACTCGATCATCATCGTCCCCATTGAAAACAGCGCCGGACGCGAAATCGGCGGCGAACACGCCTTGATCCAGCTTTCCGAAGACACCGGAGGGAGATACTACTACGCGACTTCCACGTCGCAACTGGACGACGCGTTCCACAAAATCAGCGACGAACTGCGCACGCAATATCTGCTGGCATACTATCCGTCGCAGCGTAGATCGTTCTCGGAGTTCCGCCGCATCGAGGTAAAGATCGCAGACGTACCCCATGCAGACACGTATCGCGTCCGCCACCGCGTGGGCTATTACACGACAAAATCAAGTTTTTGAGATGCGGCGGACTCGCCATGGGTTGTCGGACTCAAAGAATCGCAACATAACAGCGGGATTTTTCTTACGAAACAAATGCTTGCAACTTTGATTAAACAGCGGAGTTGATTTGTAATTCTTTGTATTCCGAGAGCGCGCCTACTGCATTTGGAATTTCCTGTTAGGATCGCTGGCCTGCTTTTTTCTCTTTCGTGCGCTCCGCCGTGCTGTAAGCGGTTGCAGAAAGTGGAGGATAGATAAATACCTCAGCACCGCAGCAAAGCTGGCTGATAAATTGCAATAACTGGTGGCAACACGCAACGAAGTGCTTGGATGGCGCCCTAACACCACGGTTGACGTTGTTGCGAGCTGTGTGGAGCGATGCCGCTGCCAACTCGTGACCCTGCGGACATTCTTATGGAAAATCAAGGAAGGTGGACGATGCTGAACCTGAATTTCTCAAACCTTCATGCGCAACGGAACTCGTCGCAAGGTTGGTTCTTGCTGGCGCTATTGCTGGTCACAACCGCCCTCATGTTTTCAACGCCGGCGTCGGCCCAGAGCACGGTTGGCACCGGCAGCATTGTAGGCACGGTGACCGACCCAAGCGGAGCTGTTGTGAATGGTGCGGCCGTAACCATTACGAACGTGGCCACCTCACAGGTCGTAAGCGTTAGTTCGAATGCTTCCGGTGCGTTCAACTCCGGGGCGCTGACGCCGGGCAATTACAAGGTGCAGGTTACGGCTAAAAGCTTCAGCGGGGCAAGCGAAGTAGTTACGGTTCAGGTAGGGAATACGTCCACGTTTAATCCGAAGCTACAATTGGGTCAGGAGAGCCAAATTATCGAAGTGCAGGCGAGCGATGTGCAGGTCAATACGGAGCAGGCCAGCGTGCAGGGAGTTCTGACCGCGGGACAAATCGACAACCTGCCGGTCAACGGCCGCAATTTCCTCGACTTGGCCCAACTGGAACCGGGAGTTCAGATTCAGGATGGCACCAATTTCGATCCGACCAAAGTCGGGTACTCGTCGATTTCATTCGGCGGCCGCTTCGGGCGCAGTGCGCGCATCCAAGTGGATGGCGTCGATGTAAGCGACGAAACGGTCGGGACAACGACCCAGGACATCCCAGCCAGCGCCATTGGGGAATTCCAACTCACCCAGTCCAAGATGGATCTTTCTAACGATCTAACTTCTTCTGGCGCAGTGAACGTGACCACGAAGTCCGGAACCAACAATTATCACGGCGATGCATTCGGTTATTTCCGCGATCATACTGCGATCGCGGCTGCTCTTCCCACCCCTCCAGGCCTTTCCGCGCCCGGCTTCCAGCGCAACCAGTTTGGTGGCGACTTAGGTGGCCCGGTGATAAAAGATAAATTGTTCTTCTTCGCGGACGGCGAGCGCACGCTGAACAACTTGCAGGCGCCGGTTTCGCTGCCCGACCCGTTTACGCCTGATTCCGGATTCTTCAACGCTCCCTTTCGCGAAACCGAGCTTCTGGGCAAAGTGGACTACACGCTGAGCAGCAACGCCAAGCTGTTTTATCGGTTCAATTACTTTGCGAATCTCACTGACGCCACCTTTTTCTCGGGCAGCTTCATGGTTTACGCCAATAAAGACGATAGCCGGTCGCATGTACTGGGACTCGACTTCACGAAAGGCAGCTTTTCGCACAGCATTCGCTTTGAATATTTGAAGTTTCAGAACCAGATCCGGAATGGTGATGCCGGCCAGCCCTTCTCGCAATCAGGTCTGACCCTGTTCAACGGACCGTTTTCGGGGGGACCGAACTATCTGGCTCCTCAGTCCACCCCACAGAGTGATCACGAATACAAATACGACGGCAGCAAGATTGTTCGCACCCATATTGTCCGCTTCGGAGCGACTTTCAACCACATCCAAGGCGGTGGCTTCGCCAGCTTTTTCAGCGTCGCGCCGGTTGTAACTTCCGCGCCCAACCTGCTGGATCCGAGTTGCGTGGCCGTGAGCCCGTCTTGTCCAGCCGGACCGGACGGCACGACCGCGTCGAATTTCCTGAATTACGATGTGCAGTCCATCACCATTGGCAACGGAATCGGCTACTCGACCACGCAAGCGGCATTCGGATTTCCCGCCGGCGGACTTGGCCCGGACAACCGCATCGCCTTCTACATCGGCGACAGCTGGAAGATCAAGCACAACCTCAACATTGAAGCGGGGCTGCGCTATGTGCGCGATACCGGTCGCAACGACGCGGACTTGCCTGGAATCCCGGCGCTCAATGGATTGGTTTCGTCGTTTCAAAATCTGGGTGCTCGAATCCGGCAGCCTAATCTTAATTTCGCCCCGCAATTGGGCTTGGCCTGGGATCCTTCAGGCAATGGCAAAACCGTGATTCGCGCGGGTGCCGGACTCTATTACGAGAACACGATCTGGAACAACGTTCTGTTCGACCGCCCGACTCGGGAAGCAACCGGCGCATTCCTGCAAACCACAGGAGCTTGTGCCGGGGTCGGCGCCGCGGGTCCTCCTATAGCGATTCCCGGCGGCTCAATTCCTGTGCCGAATGGCGTATGCGGCAACAATGGCGCTCCGATCACGATCGGGGCGGCAGCGGCGAATATCATCGCACTGGAACATACTTACCAGTCAGACTATCCGTTCACCCCGACCCTTCAGAACGGAGGCTATATTCCTAGTCTCTTGAGTCAGGGCCTCGGGATCGGAACGAACGCAGCCCCTGCCACATTTGCGCCAAACTTTCAAACCCCGCGTTCCCTGCAAATGAACGTAGGATTTCAGCGCGAAATCAAACGTGGCATGGTTTTGAGCGTTGATTATCTTCGCAACGTTGAAACGCATTCTCTGCTGGGAGTGGATTTGAATCACACTGGCGACACCCGTTACTTCAACAAGAACGGCGCGCTAGCGGCGATCTCCGCCACCAATCATGCTTTTGGATGTGGCTTCGGGACGGATTCGGGTTCCATCGACTGCGCAATCGGCGCAGGAGCCACCATGGCTAGCTATGCGGCTAACGGTCTGGATACAACCGCAGAATTGGGAGCATACGTCCCCGCCAACCCCAGTCTAACGAGTTGCCCGATGGTCGGTTGCGCTTTCCCCGGCCTCAATTCCACGGTTTCCAACCTCAACTTCCTGCTTCCCATCGGGCGCTCGGTCTACAATGCGCTTGACTTCAAGCTGGTACAGAACGTCAACAATCCTTTCAAGGGAGTTCGAAACGCGAACTTCCAATTTGCATATAGCTTATCGAGGTTCGTGAATCCCGGCGGCGCCAACCCCGTCGGTCAACCCGCAAATTACCAGCAAGGCTCTGACCAGGACTTCGTGATCGGCGCGGCGGACAATGCCAATCCTCTGCGCTACATGGGACCGTCCACTCTGGATCGTACGCATCAGATTTCTTTCGGCGGCAATTTTGGTTTGCCGTGGAACTTCCAAACCGGCTTGATCGCCCATTTCTACAGCCCGCTTTCGACGCCGCTTGTAGTGCCCAATTCAGGGCTGGGAGACGGCGAAATATTCCGCACGGACTTCACCGGTGACGGCACCACGCAGGATTTCATTCCTGGCACAAAGAACGGCGCGTTTATGCGTGATGTGAGTGTCAGCGGCCTAACCAACGTGATCAACAACTACAACCACACCGTGGCGGGACAACCTACCCCCGCCGGACAGGTGCTGATTTCAAATGGTCTCTTTACCGCTCAGGAACTGGCGAACGCTGGCGGCGTGGCTCCCACGCTCCCCCAACCGGTTACCGGTACGGTCGGCTTGGCCTGGTTGAAGGATGTGGACCTCTCGCTAAGCTGGAAGTATAGGATTGCGGAGAAGGTGACCATTCAGCCGGGGATTGGCTTCTTTAATGTATTCAACTTTGCCAATTTCGATCTTCCCCCGAATGTCCTAAGCCCCTACCTCACAGGGCAGCAGGGTAACATCGGTGGCACGAACTATGCGCAGACACAAAATGTTCGAGTTGGAGCGGGCACCGGCGTATACGGGCTGGGCTCTCCTCGAGTGGCGGAGTTCAACTTGAAGATCACTTTTTAACTGGCTTCAGGTTCGAAAGGCCATCAGTCGGCATGACTGGTGGCCTTCTTTTTTGATGCATGAGGTCTACGGTCTGAGTTCGCCGCGCAGGTGCTTGGAGAGCTTTTCAATCTGTTTTAGTTTTTCGATCACATCTTTGGGCAGCATGCCTTTGCGGACGCTGGCTACATCGGCGGGAATGCTTTGCGCGGTGCGGGCCAGGTCGTCGGCCTCGCTCTGTAATTTTTCGAAATCGACCCGCCTCATCGGAATCGCCGGCGGTTGATCGGGCGTCTCGTGATTCTGTGGCTCGGGAGGTGTCGGAAAGTTGCCTCGTTGCGGTGTTGCTGGGGTAACGAAAAGTCCGAGCATAATGAGTCCTGCGCGCACAGCCGAGTTCTTCACGGGACGCCTCCTTCCGAACGTTACGCGAAAGATCGCAGATTTAAAGATCGCAGAATCAAAGCCCGCGGAATTTAAAGATCGCAGAGTCAAAAGATCGCAGAATTAAGGACCGCAGAATTGCGTTGACTCTGCCGTTTCAGGCATTGTAATCCCGCTTGGTGGAGGGGCGGACACCCCGTCCGCCCCGGCGGAGCGAAGCTCCGCCGTTCGGCGCTAGTGAGCTCTTGAAAAACCACCGCAATAAGTGTCCGCCGTTCGACCACCGCTACAATTCTCACCCGACGCATTGTGTACAATGCCTGCATGCCGTTCCGCCCTCCCCAAGCAAATCCAAATTCCTCCAAACGCAGCCGGACTCCTCCTCCCGAAGATACTTTCGAAGAGGCCGCGTTCCTGAAAGCGCTGGGGGAAAAGCAAAAATCGGTATCCGTCAAGCTGATGGACGGCCAGATGGTTCACGGATGGATCGAGTACTACGACAAGCACATGGTGCGACTTACCCGCGAAGGAGCGCCCAATCTCTTTATCTTCAAGCACGAGATTATGTATATCGTGGAAGAGGGCGGGAAGCGGAAGTAGCGGGCAGCAGGCAGCGGGCGTCGGACCTCAGACTTCGGTCCTCAGGCTCCGACACTCGCCGACTTCTTGAAATAAGCTGACTTCTTGAAATAAATGGAACCATAAGAAACATGTCCTTATACCCGTAAACCGCACCACCGTGCTGAGATCTGGGGTCTGAGGACCGACGCCCGAGGTCTGACGACTGATGCCTGACGCCCGACTCCCGACGCCCGCTTCAACAAGCTTCCTCCCCGCCATGTCCGCCATCGCGCGCGAGGCAGGTGCGCTGCTCCTCACTTATTTCCAGCAAGGGCTGAAGATTGAATACAAGGGCGACGCCGATCTCGTGACGGCGGCCGATCGCGCCGCCGAAAAGTTAATTCGCGAGCGCATCACGCAGCAGTTCCGGACGCATGACGTATTGGGCGAAGAGCAGGGACTGAACGATCAGGGAAGCGACTACCGCTGGTACGTCGACCCGCTGGATGGCACGACGAATTTTGCCCACGGGTATCCGGTATTCTGCGTGTCGATGGCTTTAGAACATCGGGCTGCCGGAACGCCAGGAACCCGCGTTGCCGGGGTCGTCTATGATCCCACGCGCGACGAACTTTTCACGGCCGAGCAGGGAAGAGGCGCGCAGCTCAACGGCCGGCCGATCCGCGTTTCGAAGGCTACGCAATTGAAGGAATGCCTGCTCGCGACCGGGTTCCCCAGTCACAAGCGGCACAAGAATCCGAACATTCATTTTTATCACCAGATCACGTTGCGTTCGCACGGCGTGCGGCGCGCGGGATCGGCGGCGTTAGATTTGTGCAACGTCGCCAGCGGACGCTTCGACGGTTTCTGGGAATTCAATCTCAATCCCTGGGACACCGCTGCGGGCGCGCTGATCGTCGAAGAGGCCGGCGGCAAGGTCAGCCGTTTCGACGGATCTGCGTTTGAACTTGACAGCCGCGAGACGCTGGCATCGAATGGATTAGTGCACGACGAACTGCTGCGCGAATTCCGTGAAATCTTCGGAGGGCGCGGCCTGGAGCCGCTGCCCGTTCCCGGCGAATACAAGCGGTAACCAAGCCGCCGAGAGCCGCACTCAGAATTCTTAGCTTCCTTTGCGGCATTTCCTTAGCTTTCTTTACGTTTAAGGTTTGATTTGCGCGGCAAACGAAAGCGAAAGCCAAAGCTGCAAAGCGCGCCAAGAACTGCCGCAAAGCGCGCCAAGATTGCACTTAGCACGCTACCGCGAATTCAGGAAGATTCAAAAGACGCGTTACAATGACCATAGGGCGCCGATCCGCTCCGGCGGCCGAATCCAGAACCCCTCAGGTTTAACCGTGATTAACTCGCTCCTCGAACGCAAGATCGAAAAGCGCCCCGACAAAGTTCGGCTCCAGGGACGCATTCTTTTTCTCACCGAAGATCCAGAACTGATCAAGCGGCAACTGGCAGGCGAAGACCTGCCTTGGGATACGAAGCATCCCGAAAAGAATCCCAAACTGCGCGATGACATTTCGACCGACGAGATCACGCCGGCGCACTATTGTTTTTATTTTGACGAGACGCTGGGCGAGATTCCTTATCTCGGATTGAAATGCGGCAGCGTTACGCCCATCGGCCGCGGCGAGGTAAAGCGCGGCGGCTTCGTGTGCGCGGTGAGCGGAAAGCGGCGCGGCAAGGGCTCAAGCCGCGAGCAGTCTCCCTATGCCGAGATGTGCGCCGGCATTCAAGTGGTGATCGCTGAAAACATCGAACGCATCTACAAGCAGAATTGCCAGAACCTGGGCCTTCTCACCTCGACGAGTTTTTCTTTGATCGACCGCATTCGCAGCGGGGAAGAGATTGCGCTGAGCGAATTCACCGCCGGCGAGGATGAGATTACGCGCCAAGTGATCGAATATGGCGGCCTGTTTCCCTTCAATGTTGCGCGCATGCAGGGTAAGGTATTCTTGCCGCCGATCGAGAACGCGGGCAAGACCGCCCGCGCCACACTGCCCATGACGGTAGCAGAGAAGATCTTCGCCCGTCACATGATCCGCCCCAACGTGGGGACGGACGCATTCGTCCGTCCGGCCGAGCGCAGCGAGGCCGGCCCCGAAGCCGGAGTAGACAAAGTCGGAGTTCCCTCCGTTAAGCCCGGCGACACGGGCTTCGCCCGCGCCGATCTGCGCTTTAGCCACGAATACGTCACGCCCATGGCCGCGATTTTCTTCGAGCGCTACGTAGGCAAGGACGCGAAGGTCAACGATCCCTCGAGCATCATCTTTTTCCGCGATCACCTGACGTTTCTCGACGAAGTGATTTCCGAAGAGAAGAAAAAGCTCGGCCTGCTCGACCTGGCGACGCAACTCAAACTCAAGCAGCAGGACTTCGCCGCCAAGCAGGGCATTCGTCTACACGGCGAATTGACCGACCGCAAAGGCTCCGAGGGCATTTGCCACTCGATCGTGCTCGAAAGTTATGCGCTGCCGGGGCAGTTGAATATCGGCTCCGACTCGCACACTCCGCATGTGGGCGCGATTGGCTGCGTGGCCTTCGGCATCGGCACCACCGATGTGTTCAATTCGTGGATCACAAAGGACGTGCGCGTGAAAGTTCCCGAGTCGGTGCGCATCGTGATTCGCGGCAAGAAAAACGCGAACGTCACTGCGAAAGATTTCATCCTCAAGATTTTGAGCCTCGATTACGTGCGCAGCGGCAAAGCGCTGGCCAAAGTGATGGAATATGCGGGCGAGGCCATCGAAGAGTTGAGCGTCGACGAGCGCGCCACCATGACAAACATGGCGGCGGAGATTGGCGGATTTACTGGCATCGTTGCTCCCGACAAAAAGGCCGTAGATTTCCTCGTCGAGCGCCGCGGCATGGACCGAAAAAAAGCCGAGGCGATGATCGAAGGCCTATACAGCGATCCGGGAGCGCAGTACGCGCACATCATAGAACTCGATGCGGCGGAGATCACGCCCATGGTCGCTACACCGGGCGATCCAGGAAATGGAAAATATATTCGCGAACTGAATACGCCGGTGCCGATTGAGATTGCCTACGGCGGCACCTGCACCGCCGGCAAGAACGAAGACATGGACATGTACGCGCTGGTTCTAGCCGACGCCCTCAAACATGGCAAGCGCGTGTCCGATTCGGTGCAGTTCTACATCCAATTCGGATCGCAGGAGACGCGCGAATACTGCCTGCGCCGCGGATATCTGGACGTGTTCCAGAAATCTGGCGCGCACGTGATCGAGCCCAGTTGCGGAGCCTGCATCAATGCCGGGCCGGGAGTGTCGACGCGTCCCGATCAGGTCGTGATCAGCGCCCAGAACCGCAACTTTCCCGGCCGCAGCGGGCCCGGGCAGATGTATCTTGCTTCACCGCTGACGGTGGCAGCAAGCGCGGTGGCGGGATACATCGTGGAGTATGAGCCGAGCGAGACGAAGGAGTTAGTGGGAGCCTAGAACAAATCGAAAACGCGAATAGCTCCTGTGGGAAGCGTGCTTTCGTGTACCTTCCCGCACAACAACGCGGGTTCCGCAGACATCTATTCCGCGGCCTGGGTTTCTCGTCCCGCTAACGCCCTGCATACAAAACCGTCTGATTTCTCATAGGAGGGCCCATGAACCGCTCCCACCTACCGCTTGTCACATGCCTCACCGTCAGTTTCGCTCTAGCCGCTGCGGTATTCCGAGCCAGCACTCCAACGTCTGCAATGTCGGCAAGTTCAAGCGCTGGCTCACTGACTCCGGTGTCGCCAATGCTGGAGCCTCGTTCCGGCCACAGCGCGACTCTGCTTCCCAACGGCAAAGTTTTTATCGCAGGTGGCATGCGGCGCAATCAAGATTTCTATAAATCCGCCGAGCTCTACGATCCGGCGACCGGCAAATTTCAACCAGCCGGCGAGATGCATGAGCGCCGCGTCGGTCATATCGCGGTTCTGTTGCCGTCGGGAAAAGTCCTGATCGCGGGAGGCTGGGTGGGTATGGGCGGAACCGATTCGGCAGAGTTGTATGATCCGGCGATCGGAAAATTCAAGGTTATCGGGAAGATGACCGTTCCTCGCGGTCGCCCAAGCGCGACACTTCTGGCCAACGGCGACGTGCTGATTGCCAGCGGAGAAATCCGCGATAACGAATCCCTCGCCTCGGCGGAAATCTTCCACGCGTCGAGTCTGACCTTTCAGGCATCCGGAGCTATGCACCACGCCCGCATCGCCCACACGGCAACTCTGCTGGAGGACGGCCGCGTCCTGATTGCCGGAGGCTACAGCGACAGCGTTCTTTCGGGCGCCGAGTTGTACGATCCCAAGACCGGAAAGTTTACGGAAACCGGGAATATGGCTATCCCCCGCTGCAAGCACACGGCTGGACTTCTGCCGGATGGGAGAGTGCTCATCGCGGGGGGCTCCGACGAACGCGGCTGGAATGGGAATCTGAACGCGGCCGAGATTTATGATCCGCGCACGGGGAAGTTCACGGCGGCGGCGTCGCTGAACGATAAGCGCTTCAAGTTGCCCGATGAGGCTGTGCAGTTACCTTCCGGAAAGCTGCTGATTGCCGGCGGAAGTAAAGAAGTGGAAGTCTTCGATCCGGCGAGCGGGAAGTTCCTGGTGGCGTCTGGACAGATGAGCGATTCCTGGCATTACCTGTCCGAGACCAAACTGCGCGATGGCAGCGTGCTGCTCGCAGGGGGATATCCGAACAACCCGGACGCTACGGCGCAAGCCTGGATTTACCGCCCCTAGACCCTTAAAAAAACGAAACGGTTGGTTCCTGCTTTTGCCGAAGTCTTGTAAGTGGTTGAATTTGAGCGGGATGGCTGAAATTAGCCACCCTGGCTCCCGCAACTTTTTCCCTCCTGAACGGTTCAAATTTGTAGATAGATCGAGCTTCCGGATCTGGACGAGGTGACCGGATCTGAAGCGGGAGGTGAATATGCGTTACTTGAAATATGTTGCGTTGGTGGCGGTGCTGATGGTTCCGCTGGCGTATTCGCAAGCACAGGTTCGAGTCGGGATTGGCGTTGGCCCGGTGGGAGTTGGCATTGCTGCGGGTGCTCCGGTCTGTGCGTATGGATACTATGGATACGCCCCCTACGCTTGCGCACCCTATGGCTACTACAGTCCTGACTGGTTTGTGGGAGGTGTGTTCGTCGGGGCCGGACCGTGGTTTCATGGGCCGGCGTGGTTAGGCGGTTGGGGGCGAGCGAACGGCTGGTATGGTCGCCCGTGGTACGGTCATGCCGGATGGGGACGCGCGTGGGCGGGTCGTGGTTTCGTGGCCCATGGTCCGGTCGGCCATGGTCCGGTCGGCCATGGCCCAGTCGGCGGATTCCGCGGCGGGGCAGTAGCGCGCGGCGGTTTCCACGGCGGCGGACGCCGGTAATGGCCTGCGCTCAATCGCGTCCCAACCACTAGCCTGATATAGGAGCACAGCGGAACGATCTCGCTGTGCTCTTGCCGTTTAAGACCAGGCTCATTCTTTTCCCAGAGCCTGGAGGCAGCAGGATCGACTCAAGGATGTCCCTCCCGCAGGCATAGCGGCTTGTAAGTGGTTGAATTTGGGCGGGATGGTTGAAATGAGCCACTCCAATCTTGCAACTTTTCTTCGCCTGCCGCGTTCAAATAACTAGAAGCCAGTGGCCCGACGGGATGGTCAAAAGGCGACCACCAAGACCACGGTCTTTGAAGGTTTCCAGTTTCGATAGGACTGCGCGAATCTGGAGCCAAGGGGGTTCATATGCGTTACATAAAATATTTAGCGATGCTGGTCGTGCTGATGCTGCCGCTGACTTATTCGCAGGCACAGTCGGACAACGGTCCGGCTTACGACGATCAGAATCAGAACCAGACTTATAATCAGAACCAGACCTACTCCGATCAGGGCAACCAGGGCTACAACAACCAGCCCAATCAACCTTACCCGAATCAGCAATACCCGAATCGACAATACAACGATCAGCAAAACGATCAGCAGAACGATCAGCAATATGATCAGGGTTACGATCAGGCGTATGCGGCGCCTCCCGTATGCTCATACGGGTATTATTCTTATTATCCGTACGCTTGCGCGCCCTACGGATTCTACGGTCCGCGCTGGTTCGTGAACGGAGTCTTTATCGGCGCCGGTCCCTGGTACGGCTGGGGCTGGGGTTGGGGACATGGCTACTGGGGCCGTGGATACTACGGTCGCGGTTTTGTAGGCGGTCGTGGCTTCTATGGACGCGGCTTTGTAGGCGGACGCGGCTTTGCCCGCGGCGGCTATGGTCGCGGTTCCGTTGGCGGTTTTCATGGCGGCGCAGTCCGCGGCGGCGGCAGCTTCCACGGTGGCGGAGCGCGCGGCGGCGGTGGCTTCCACGGTGGCGGTGGCTTCCACGGTGGCGGTGGCTTCCATGGCGGCGGTGGGCATGGCGGCGGACATCGCTAAGAAATCCGAGTCGAAACGAAAAAGGCTGGCAGCAAACCGCTGCCAGCCTTTTTCTTTTGATCTTTGCGACTACAGGGATGGTCGATGAAAAGATGCAGCTTCCCCTGACCACTGAATTGATCGCTGATTACTAATGACCGATTACTGATGACTGATCACTGATGACTGATCACCGCCCACTTCCCGTTAGCCCCTGCCCCCGGCCGCACCAGCGCTGCGTGGTTTCTGTAGCTCCTTCAGGGCAGGAAAGGAAATCGGAGCTATGACTGTGCGTCCCGGAGGCTGCACGCCGGCCGTGAAGGCCGTGGCCAGCAATTGCATGGCGTCCCCGATCAGCGGCGGGCAAATCACCGTGGCCGCTAGGCGACCTTGGCGAACCCACTCCTGGCCGGAACGGGGTACACCGTCACATCCCGTAATGGGCAGCCGAAGCCACGCATCGCGCTCGCTCATATTCCCCAGATCCTCAAACGCGCGGCGTGCTCCGAGCGCCATGTCATCGTTTTGGCATGCGATCAGTCCCACATTCAGCTGCCGCGACGTACTCAGCGACAGCCACGATTTAATGGCATGGTATCCGCTGTTCTGAGTCCAGTCGCCCTTGAGGGTCTTAACCGCAATCCCCGGCGGCTTGGTCGAGAGCATCCCTTTAGTGCGGACTTTCGCCACATCGCGTACCGCAGGGCCTTCGATATGAAGGACGCATCCCTGCTCACCCAGGAATGCGGCAATCTGCTGGCCTTGAATCTTCCCAATGGCTTCATGATCCGACAGGACGCAGAAAACCGGAACCGAACTTTGTTGCCGCAGTTGCGAGATGTAGTCGACGTCAGTGTTAATGATGCCCCACGCGATGCCCGCTCCCACCGCGGCCTTTGCGATCTGTGGCATCCCCGTACCTACCGGTTCCGTCAGAATGGCAACGGGGCGTTTGGCGGGGTCTTGGATAAAGGTAAGAATCTGCTGGGTCTGCTGCACGGCGTCGTTGCCGGAATAAATGATCTCAACGTTTGCCCCAAGTCTGAGAGCGGCCGCTTGCGCCGACGCCGCTTGTTCAAGCTGGTAATCGTTGTCTTCGGTGATCAGGGAAACCAGAATCTTTCGCATTTCCATGGAGGCGCCTTCGTCGTGGAGGTCGCACTGCACATCTCTGAGTATTAACTCATTCACATCTCGGACCGCCAAATTACTTTCGTGTGGCCCGGATCAGGCCGCGGCCATCGTCTTGGTACCAGAAATGCCCGCCCGAGCCCGCCCTGTACCAGCCGCCTCCATTCTTGTTAGAATGTGCGGTCACCGATCCGCCGCGGTAGTAAAATAGGAACCATACTCCTAGGAGACTGATACTTTTATGACCTACGTGATTGCTGAGCCATGCATCGGCACCAAAGACACTGCATGCGTGGATGCGTGTCCGGTGGACTGCATTCATCCCAAGAAAGATGAGCCCGCGTACGCGACCGAAGAGTTGTTGTATATCGATCCGGTGGAATGTATTGATTGCGGCGCCTGCGTTCCGGTGTGTCCGGTCTCGGCCATCTTCGCCCTCGATGACCTGCCGGAAAAGTGGAACGCCTTCACCGAGCGCAACGCCAAGTACTTCGGGCGGTAGACAATATCTTCGCTGTTCGCGGATCTTCCGGCTCGCAGGTTTTGTTTCTCTTCGCATGAGAGGCACGCGTCTTTACCGGCGCGTGCTTTTTGTTTTGAGATCGGGAAACGGCCGGAACTGCCCAGGCTATCCGCAATATCGGAAGCTGATCAAAGGATTGACGCGGCGATAGCTTTCAAGTTGTCAGGCGCATAGGCAGATATTTTCACACTATCCAAAACAGAAGAGGGGACTGTATAGTTTCCGGCGTTCTTCGAATGAGGCATTTCAAATGAAACGTGGATCTGTCCGATGAAACTCACCACCCTCGGTTGCTGGGCCCTGTTCGTTACCGCCGGTCTTGTTTTGGCAGGGATTGCTACCCCGCAGCGTGCGCAAGGCGCCTTTAGCAAGAATGCTGCCCTCCAACCCGTCTCATACGCCGGCCTGCCTGGCGGAAAATCCGCCGAAGGCAGCTCAAGGCAGCTTGAACCGAGCCCTCAGTATCCTTCTACCATTACGGTTGCGGTACATCCCTTGTCAGCGCCGGTGACTTCGAAGGTCACCCAGCAATTCACCGCCACGGTCACGGGCACAACCAACACGAGCGTGAGATGGTTCGTCGATGGCCACTTGGGCGGCAACGCAACGGTCGGCACCATTAGTACGACCGGCCTCTATAGTCCACCGGCAACCTTTGCGATCGGCGCCCATACGGTCAGTGCGATCAGCGTGGCAGATAAAATCACATCGGGCACAGCCACCGCATACCTGGTGAGTTATGCGGGAATGTACACCAACAAGAATGACAACTCGCGTACCGGCCAGAACTTGCAGGAAACGGTGCTCACTCCGCAAAACGTAAACGTCAACACTTTTGGAAAGCTCTTTTCTCTTCCGATCGACGCACAAGTCCAGGGCCAACCGCTTTATGTGGCCAACGTATACCTTCCGCATCCGATGAACGGCAGTGCCGGATACCACAACGTAGTCTATCTCGGCACTGCCAATGACAGCGTATACGCCTTTGATGCCGACGGAAAAGTGCCCACTGGCGCGCTATGGAGGGTAAGCTTCATCGATCCTCCCAATGTAGTGCCCGTACCTGGATCGTGTGTCGGGATCAGTTCGTCGATTATCGGCATCACGCCGACTCCGGTCATTGATCCCACTACCAATACGATCTATGTGGAAGCGCGAACTCTGGAGGGACAAACGACGGCGTGCAGCGGAAGTTATGTCCACCGATTGCATGCCCTGGACATCACCACCGGACAGGAGAAATTCGGCGGCCCAGTTGTCATCCAGGCGTCGGTTCCCGGGACAGGCGAGGGCAGTTCGGGCGGGGTGCTGGCGTTCGATGGCCTGCGCGAGAACTCACGTCCTGGGTTGCTGCTTTCCCAATCCGCCCAGGACGTCAACAGTGTGGTCTATGTGGCTACGGCAGGCGACCAGGACACGCAACCGTATCACGGCTGGGTTCTCGGTTACGATTCTCAAACCCTGCAACAGAAGTACGTCTTCTGCACCACTCCGGACGGCAAAGAAGGAGGCGTATGGCAAATGGGCGGCGGGCTTGCGGCGGATACGAGCGGCAATATTTTTTTGCAGACCGGAAACGGAACGTTCGATTCTACAGATGACTTCGGCTCGTCGGTGCTGAAGCTGACCCCGAACAATGGCATCCTGGGACTCGCCGATTTCTACGCCCCAGATAATTACGCGACTCTCAATGGGACTGACTGGGACGTTTCCTCGGCCGGGGTTTTGCTGTTGCCCGACCAGCCGGGAAATTATCCGCACCTGATGATCGGTGGCGGCAAGGAAGGAACGATCTATGTACTCAATCGGGACGGCCTCGGTGGATACCAAACCGCGGGAAATAATCTCGTGCAGTACATCGTGGGCGCCATTAAGGCATCCACTGGCCGCACCCAGACGAATGGCATGTTCAACATCCCGAGCTACTTTCAGGGCAACGTATACATTTTTGGAGAGAACGACTACCCCAAGATGTTTACATTGAACAACGGTATGCTGCCCACCACGGCAACTTCCACCGGCGTGGTCCAGATGCGTGCCCCGGCTCCGATCATCTCGGCGAACGGGACGCAAAACGGCATTGTGTGGCTGTTGCAGTGGGAAACCACCGCCACAAGTACGGCCACGCTGTGGGCCTATAACCCCAGCGATCTTACCCAGGAGTACTACGACACCAACCAGAATGTGGCTCGGGACCAGGTCTCAAGCCGGGGGATCATCCGCGTGAATCCCACAGTTGCCAACGGCCGGGTGTATGTGCCAGCCAACAACAGCGTGCTGGTTTACGGGCTGCTACAGTAGGGCGGGCACGCACGCGGCGGGGCGGAATTACTTTACCGCCGCTGCTTTCTTGGGAAACATCTCTCCGATGCGGCGGATTTGCGCTCCGACTCCCTTCAACTTTTCTTCGATGTGCTCGTAGCCGCGGTCGATGTGGTAGACACGGTCGATGATGGTTTCTCCATCGGCGACCAGGGCGGCGAGGACAAGCGAAGCGGAGGCGCGCAGATCGCTGGCCAGCACGGCGGCGGCGCTGAGCGGAGTCTTCCCCCGGACGACGGCGCGGCGACCTTCGATCTTGATGTTGGCGCCCATGCGCACCAGTTCCTGCGCGTGCATGAAACGGTTCTCGAAAATATTTTCCGTGATGATGCTGGTGCCTTCGGCCTGCGTGGCCAGCGCCATGAATTGCGCCTGACAGTCCGTCGGGAAGCCGGGATGCTCTTCCGTCGATAAGTCGGCGGCGATGAAAGGATTGTCTCCCATCACGCGAACGGAGTCGGCGGAGGATTTTGTTTTGACGCCGACTTCGTGCAGTTTGCTGAGCAGCGCGTCAAGATGCGCGGGATCGCAGCCGGCGATGTTGAGATCGCCTCCGGTCATGGCGCCCGCGATGATGAAGGTTCCGGCTTCGATGCGATCGGGAATAATGCGGTGCTTCGCGCCGTTGAGCTTGCTGACGCCTTTCACGCGGATGGTCGCGGTGCCCGCGCCTTCGATCTTCGCTCCCATTTTATTCAGCAGGTCGGCGAGGTCGGCGACTTCGGGCTCGCGAGCGCAGTTTTGAAGAATCGTTTCACCGTCGGCGAGAGTCGCGGCCATGAGCAGGTCTTCGGTGCCGGTGACCGTGATCTTGTCGAAAACAATTTCCGCGCCTTTGAGGCGGTCGGCGCTGGCGGTGACGTAGCCGTGTTCCTGCGTAATCTTCGCGCCGAGACTCTCGAGGCCTTTGATGTGTAGATCGATGGGCCTCGATCCAATGGCGCAGCCGCCGGGCAGAGAAACATGAGCGCGCCCGCAGCGGGCCACCAGCGGGCCGAGCACCAGCGTCGAGGAGCGCATGGTCTTGACCAATTCGTACGAGGCTTCGGGACTGGAGAGATTGGCGCAGTGGATTGTCGTGCGGTGCTGGGCGCGTCCGTAGCCGAGTTCGACCTCGGCGCCCATGGCGGCAAGCAGATTGCGCGTGGTCTGGATGTCGCGCACCTGCGGAATATTTTCTAAGATGACCGGCTGATCGGTGAGCAGGGCGGCGGCCATGCAGGGCAGCGCGGCATTCTTCGCGCCGCTGACGCGCACCGTGCCGAGCAGCGGCTCTCCGCCGCGGATTACGAACTTGTCCATGACTGATTCCTAACTAGACGATAAGTCCTGAGTAAATCTTATTTTAGCGGGGAACCTACGCGAGACGGGTAATCGGGAGGGTGCGGACTTTTGGTCCGAAAGAGTACGAGCTCAACCGCAGAGGGCACAGAGAACGCACTGAGGAAATTCAAAATCCCCACTTCTCGCAAAGACAGCGAAAGTGGGGAACCCGACTGCATTTCATTTCTCACTTCTTGCGGACGCAATCGCTTGGCGGACGTGCCCTTTTGTTTTCTTTAATGCGGCGCCGGCTTTGGTTTTATTGACGCCTGCCGCCAGCATTACTACTGCGACCGGCGTGCGATTGCCGCTGGCCTTGAGAGCCTGGCTCGCGGCCTCGTGATCGGCTCCGGTGGCTTGTTCGACAATGCGAATCGCGCGCTGGATCAGCTTTTCGTTCTTGGTCCAGACGTTGACCATGAGGTTGCCGTAGACATAGCCGAGCCGCGTCATAGCTCCGGTGGAGATCATATTTAGAACCATTTTGTGAGCGGTGCCGGCCTTCATTCGAGAAGATCCGGCGAGGACTTCTGCGCCGACTTCAGTGACGATGGCGAAATCGGCAGCTCGTTCGAGCGGGGAATCGCGGTTGCAGGTGAGTGCGATCGTGCGCGCGCCGCGGCGGCGGGCGTATTCGGCGGCAGCGATGGTGAACGGAGTTCGTCCGCTGCTGGCGATGCCGACGACGACATCGCGCTTGCCAGGTTTGCGCTTCTTCATTTCTGCGATGGCGAGAGCGGTGTCATCTTCGCTGGCTTCGGTGGAAGAGCCGAGAGCTTTGGGGCCTCCGGCCATGATGAATTGGACGGTGCGGGGATCGGTATTGAAAGTTGGTGGGATCTCGGAGGCGTCGAGCGCGCCAATGCGGCCACTGGTGCCGGCGCCAACGTAGATCAGCCGTCCGCCATGGCGAAGTCCAGCGACGACGGCGTCAATGGCGCGAGCAATCTGCGGAAGAGCCCGCTGGACAGCCGTGGCGACGGTTGCATCTTGAGCGTTCATGAGGCGAACGATTTCGAGCGAGGACATGCGATCGAGATCTTTCGCGGCGGGAAGAATCTGTTCGGTGGGCAACCGGCGGAGATCTGATTTCGTCTTGCGGGTGCGGGTCAAGTCGTCGGCCTTTCGAGATGCCTACTTTCGAGATTGGTAAAGAGCAGTTCATTTTAGTGCATCAACTGGCGGCCGAACTGGAGCGGCGCATCACCGGCGCGAGCACATCCATTGGGGGCGCGCAAAGTTGAAAGCGTTTCTCGACGGCACAATTTAGCGCAGACTTCTCCAAGGCGGTTGTCACGAGAAATTTCGTGGAGACGATGGGCGCGGGGTGCCGAGTCCGCGAACCGCAAATTCCCAGGCGCAGCGGAAGTAAATCGCCCTTCCCAAAACAAACTACAATCCCGAGCCACGTCAGCGCTCCCGGCGCGGGCCGGCGAAAGCCCCCCGGCAGCAGCCACGGGACCAGACCGAGCATTGCCCCGGCACAACGATCGTGAACAGAATCGTCTTCAGAACCGGACCAAGCGCGCGCGTCATAATCCGGGCAAGACAATAGCGGGCAAGACAATCGGCACAACCTTACTGTAAAATCAACAACGACGGAAGAAAATCGAGACGCAGCTTTAAAGTCTTCCAGAGTGGATCCCCGCAGTCCTGGGTTTTTACACGCTCCCATCCACATCATCCGCGGCCGAACAAAGCGGATTGCGCTGCGCAAAAATTGAACAGATATTGACCGATAAAGATCAGGAGACCTCATATGGCCGTAGGCGCCAAAATCGCGAAGACCGCCGACCGCAAGAAGATCATGGACACCACCAAGAGCACCGATTGCCCGAAATGCGGCAAGACCACGCGCATCGTCAAGCGCGTAAAAGACCGCGAACGCGGCGTCCCCGGCGGAGTTTACATCTCCTGCTCAGCCTGCGAGTTTTTCGAGAAGCTGTAAGGCGGTCTCAGGAGAAGTTGCAGGATCGCGTTGCAGATGCCGGAGCGCGGCAGCCTACGGTTGCCGCCTCCGGCTTTTCCCTTTGTATTCAGGGAACTTGGTCCTGTTCGTCTTCATATGGATCCGCCTGATAGTCAAGGGCGTCTAATGCGTCGGCATTGAGTTCATCCGCGCTCAAGTTGATCAATGCGATGTCGCGTGCACCCCGTAGTGCTCGTGCCCAGTCGCTATCGTCATTCTTGGGAACAGTGATGTCGCGAATGATCCTAATCGCGTCCTCTATCGACTTCTCCATGCAGAGTCTATAGGGCACGCGATCCCGCGCCAATCTCCCCCAGAATCGCCCGCGCCGCCGCCGCCGGGTCCGCCGCTTCCGTGATCGGACGCCCGACCACGATGTGCGTGGCTCCGGCTGCGATGGCCTCGGCTGGGGTGACGACGCGGACCTGATCCTGCACGCTGCCGCCTGCCGGACGCACTCCCGGAGTCACAATAGCGAACTTGTGCCCCAACTCCGCACGTAGCGTTGACGCCTCGCGCGCCGACGCGACTACCCCTCGGCAGCCGTTTGCCAGCGCAATCGAAGCCAGACGCACAACGCTTTCTTGCACTGTCCCTTGCATGCCAATGGTTTCCAAGTCGCTTTCATCCATGCTGGTAAGCACAGTCACCGCCAGCACCATCAAATCGGTGCCGCCCTTGGCCGCTTCCACCGCCGCCCGCAACATCTTGCCGCTTCCAGTGGCGTGCACGGTCAGCATGCTTACCCCGAGCTTCGCCGCTTCGCTTACCGCCGCGCCCACAGTGTTTGGAATGTCGTGATATTTCAGGTCGAGAAACACGCGCCGCCCGGACGCCAGCAAGTCCCGCACTATTTGCGGACCTTCGGCGGTATAGAGCTGCATGCCCACCTTGAAGGTTAATGCGGAGTCTCCCACCGCCGTCACAACCTTCTGTGCGGCGGCGGCGGAAGACACATCCAAAGCGACGATGAGCCGCCGGCGCGGATCATCGTCGCCAATATCGCTCCTTAAATTCCCGTGGCGCAAATCTTCGCCGCGGTAGCCGGAGCCGCCGTCTGGAATGCTGGTTAGGGATGTCGGCATCCCCGCCAGTCTATGCGCTTTACGGGAGTTTTTCTACCGGGGGATGGTTATAGGCGACAGTCTGGTACGCCGCCTTTTGCTGCGGCGGATTCACCAGATCCAGACGTACGCGTTGCAGTCCACGCTGCCGGAATTGCAGCGCTTGTGCGGCGCCATAGGATAGGTCGATAATCCGGCCCGGAACGATCGGTCCACGGTCATTCACCCGGACCACTACGGCTCGGCCATTGCGCAGGTTCGTGACCCGCACATAGCTTCCCATGGGAAGCGTCAGGTGGGCAGCCGTCATATCGTGCATCTCGTACGGCTCGCCGCTGGCGGTTGGTTTTCCCTCGAAAATCTGGCCATACCAGGACGCGGTCCCAACTTGGTAAGGTTTCGCTTTAGCTGCCTGTGGGCGGATTACGGGTTGCTTTTGGCTTGAACTAAACGGGGCTGCCTTCGCCTCCGAGATGTTCGGTCCCTGAGCCGCCCCTAGGCCGACGATCAGACAAGCAATCGCCAGTCCACGAGCTATCAATCTTCGCATTCAGTTCTCCTCGCATACTCAAAAGTGCTTGGCCTATAGGTCGTGCTTGCTGCAGTTCGTAGATGCTATCGGCCTGCCAAACTCGTGTCAAGGCGATTTGGGGTCGTGCAGATGACCTCCTAGTTATGGATGTCTTACGTAACCTATTGCTAATATAGGTATATACGGACAACGCCCTTTGTTTCAGGAAGGTTACGCATGTACTAAATGGTAAATCGCCCGATCGGAACGCCAGAGTAGAATTTACAAGTTCGTTGGAATCAATGATTTACAGTTTAATTCTTGGCAAAGTACATAGAATCAGGTACTTGGCAACGTGCCTGCAAAAACCGGGGCTGGAAATTTTTCTAAACGCTTGCCCCAAAAGTAACTTCCGGGGCGTGCCCGATGTGAGATGCTGGCTCTGAACCGGACATGCTGGATTCGCCCCGGAACGAAAGATCATGGCCGAAACACCACCTGTTGTACTTACCATTGCGGGCTTCGACCCCTCTTCCGGGGCTGGAGTAACCGCCGACATTAAGACCATCGCCAGCCATGGCTGCTATGGCATTGCCTGCATCACAGCGCTGACTGTTCAATCCACTGCGGGGGTTCGCCGGATCGAGGCCTTAGATCCGGGGCTTGTGACGGATACCCTTGAAGAACTGGCAGCCGACATCGAGATTGGCGCCATTCATGTTGGTATGCTGGGGTCTGGAAAGGTAGTTACGGCGGTCGCCGATTTCCTTTCTGGTCGATTCGCTGGCCAACTCGCAAGTCCACCCGCGGCCCGCTCGGGCAATCGAGCGGGAAAAACTCGCCTGCCGAATATCGTGCTCGATCCCATCCTCAAGGCGTCGTCCGGGGCCGAACTGCTGGATGCGGCTGGAACCCGGCGGTTGATCGAACAGCTTATTCCCGTAGCCGATGTGGTGACTCCGAATGTCGATGAGGCCGCCGTCCTGACCGGTATTCCAGTCAAGGACGTGGACGCCATGAAAGCGGCCGCGGGGATACTGCACCAAATGGGCGCGCCCGCCGTCGTTATCACCGGAGGGCATCTCGACAAAGCCCTGGATCTTCTCAGCTTCACGACTGAGCGTGGGATTGAGCAGGAAGTGTTCAAAGCCGAAAAACAGCGTTCTAACTCAACCCACGGGACCGGATGCGCATTTTCGACCGCCATGGCCTGCCACCTGGCACTTGACCGGGGCTTGGCGGAAGCAACTCTTCTCGCCAAAACGTATGTGTCGGCGGCAATCTCCAACGGACATCCTTTGGGCCGGGGCACCGGACCAGTACATCATCTTTACCGTATGGGCCAGCAGCGCCGCGCCGCCACTTCAGGAGGCAGTGAATCTTCAGGAAGTCAGGAGCACTAAATCGGGAGTACTTAAAGAAGTAACGGGTGGAAGAGAAGAAGCAACGGTGGAAGGGAAGAAGCAACAGTGGAAGGGAAGAAGCAACGGGTGGAAGGGAAGAAGCAACGGGTGGAAGAGCGGCGCTTCAGCGCCGCGTAGAGCGAACGGATAGTCCTGGGCTTTAGCCCCCGGCTCCGTATAGCGATCTACTCGCCGTTATCGGACGGTTTCTTCAGGAGGATTCCCGCCACGAACGCGGCAGTCGCCGCCAGCAGCCATTCCACCCGGTAGAGCTGGATGGCCTGCCAATCCACATAAGTCTTGGCGGTCAGCAATCCCACCAACAAGGCCCCGGCGACGCAGGCAAGCCCGATAGTAAAGGCGATCAAAGATCCGGTCGAGAGCCCGACCCAGCGTTTGATTTCGTGGAAGTGCAGGTAGCGGAGCCAGCTCGGAACGGTGATCTGGCGCCCGAACTCGCCCACCTTCGTCCCAACCCTTGTCCAGGAGAAACCCGTGACCGCCGAATTCATGCGCGCTACTCCCTGCTCCCATAGACTCGCAATTACGGCCGCATCGGCGCGCGCTTCGGGGCTCACGGCTTCGCGCCGGCGCCCGCCGCAGCTGTGGCAAAAGCGGGAGCCCAACAGGAACTCACTGCCACACCGCGGGCACGCCTCTGCCATGGCAGAGACCGAGACAGCTTCGCGGACGACGATACTCTCCGCCGCTGCCGGCGTGGGTGGGCGCCAAAACTCTTGATGGGTTTCTTGAACTACTTCCGCCATAACATGTCCTACTTAGGGGGCTTTAACAGCCTTGTGGCATTCCAACCACCAAAGCCGCTCCTTGCTCTAAGTGCTCCGCAGACAAACACTTGCGAATTTCTTCAGTCCCTGCGGCCAGGACTTCACCGGCAATAATTACGCGCGCCAGCGAGTAAAGATGTATCAGTTACGAAAGACCTTGCCTCGCCACAGGCCACGAAACCTTCGACCAAAATGTGGTTCCGTAGCCTTTGAGCGCTACCCGGATTATAGGAGCGCTCGTCGCCGAAGACAGTTGGCGCAGACGGTACATACATTACGTTCATGGTTCCGGCTTGGGTTCCGGCCACCCAAATGAAACACTCAGAGCGAGACTGCCCATCGGGCGAAGGCGATATCGTTTAAACTATGCAAAGCGATCTCCGTGACTGAGCGATCCAATCTCTCGAAGCCCGCGCAGAAATTGATGCTGGTCCGTTTGCCTTTGCTGTTCCTCCTCGTGTCCACCATTCCTGTGCTTGGCCAGTCGGATCCTGCCATCGCTATGGCCCACGGCGCTCCTCACGATCCCCAGACCGACGCCGCATTCGAGCACTTCTACAACATGGAGTACGACCGCGCGACCCAGGAGTTCGAGAAAATCGTCGAGAAGCGTCCCAACGATCCCTTTGCCCTCAACCGGTTGTTAACCTCGGTCCTGATGCACGACCTCTACGACACCGGAGCCATGAACACCGGAGACTACGCCAATGACAGCTTTATTGGCCGCACTCCACGGCCCACCGACACGAAGGTGAAAGACAGGATCAAAGAGTTAGTCCGGCGGGCCGAAGCCCTGGAAGAAGATGAGCTCAAGAAAAATTCCAAAGATGTGAATGCCCTCTACTGCCGCGGCGTCACCCGGGCCCAGTTTGCCGTCTACACCGGACTGGTCGAGCGAGCCTGGTTTTCGGCGTTGCGCAATGCGGTTGGAGCCCGCCACGATCACGAACATGTGCTCGAACTCGATCCCAACTATATCGACGCAAAAATGGTCGTAGGCACGCACAACTACGTAATCGGACGCCTGCCTTGGAGCGTGAAAGTGGGCGCCGCCCTGGCCGGGTTGAGCGGGTCGACGGAGAAAGGGCTCGACTATCTGCGCGCGGTCGCCAAAAGCGACGGCGAGAATGCCGTCGACGCCAAAGTCGTCCTGACCCTGTTTCTGCGCCGCGAGCACCTCTACGACGAGGCCCTCGGCTATATGAACGAACT
Organism: Candidatus Sulfotelmatobacter sp.; assembly: GCA_036500765.1. NCBI lineage: Bacteria > Pseudomonadati > Acidobacteriota > Terriglobia > Terriglobales > Candidatus Korobacteraceae > Candidatus Sulfotelmatobacter > Candidatus Sulfotelmatobacter sp. The sequence goes on along the minus strand of DASYBM010000004.1, from coordinate 980,313 downwards.
ATCGGCGAAGTATCCCAGAAATCATCTGTTCCTGACAGAGGTCGCGAATTTGCAGCGGGATGCCGGCCGTCTGACCGAATCCGAAGCCACCTATCGCAAAGTGTGGCAGAACGGCCGGGACGGGAAATATGGCAACCTGCACTTCGAGTTGGCTGCCTGGGGCCTGGGAGAATTGCTGCGCAGCAAAAAGGATCTGTCCGGCGCGGCCGAGGCCTACGAGTTAGTGAATGAAGCCCCCAACCCGGATCCCGACGTCCTGCAAAAGGCCAACCTGGCCGCCGGAGAAATGTACGATCTGCTGCAAAAGCGCGATCTGGCCATGAAGAAGTATCAAACCGTCCTCGCCGGCAACGCCAACACCGGCCCCGCCGACCAGGCCCGCCGCTACATCAAGGAAGCCTACCGCGAGTAGGCGGCTGTCCCCACATAGAACCACACGGAACTTTTCTCTAACAACCGCGTATCATCCAATATGGGGTCGAACCATGTATTGCAACTACTGCGGAAAAGTCATACAGGATGACGCCAATGTTTGCGCCTATTGCGGCCTTCGCGTCGGCGCTTCGCTGGCTCGAACCAAGCTGGTGCGTCCGCGCCTGGGGCGAAAAATCGCCGGCGTCTGCCTCGGCTTCGCAGAATATTTCGACATCGATGTGAGTCTGGTGCGCGTGGTGTGGCTGATCACGGCGATCATGACCTGCGTCGGTTTTATCCCGTACTTCATCGCGTGGATTGTTCTGCCAGAAGAGCCCTACCTGCTGCCGGCTCATGGTGTGAGTGGACAGTCGGTGGCAACTCAGTAGTCGTCGGTCGTCGGACCTTCGACCCAGGCCGTCAGACCTCAGCCTAACCGACTTGTGTGGAGACAGCCGCAGCTTGCCCTGTGCGACGTCGAAGGGGCTGTCCGGTCGAGCGAAGCTCGACGGCTCTCACTCGCGAATCGCCGTTCAATAGATTCCACGAGCCGAATTCCGAAAGCCGAGACTGACGCCCGACGCTTGACGCCGCTTATGATCTAATCCGAGCATGGCCCCCCTCCCCTCCCACCACGTCAAAAGCTCCGACGCCGAAATCGCCTACTGGATCCTCGGCGAAGGCATGTCAGTCATTCTGCTGCATCCTTTTCCTGTGAATCACGAATTTTGGCTGCCCGTCGCCGAGGCGCTGGCCACGCGCTATCGCGTCGTACTGCCTGATCTGCGCGGACATGGCGAATCCCAACTCGGAGAAGGCCCGGCGACCATGGAGAAGCATGCCGGCGACATGGCTGCCGTGATGGACGACGCCAACATCGGTCGCGCCCCGCTCGTCGGCGTCTCCATCGGCGGCTATGCGCTGTTCGAGTTCTGGCGAAAATATCGTGGCCGCATAGCCGCGCTGGGATTGTGCAACACGAAAGCCCCGGCCGATGGCCCCGAAGCCCGCGGCAGCCGCCTGAACGCCGCGAATGACGTGATCGAACGCGGCACCGAACCGTTCTTCGAAAGCATGATTCCGAAAGTATTGGCGAAAACTACGCGCGAAATGCGTCCCGACCTGGTCGATGGCGCGCTGGGGATGATGCGTCAAATGTCCCCGGAAGATGTGGCGCAAGTGCAGCGCGGCATGGCCGCCCGCGCGGACTCGGTCGAAACTTTAAAGACGATCAACGTTCCCACGCTGCTGATCACCGGCGACGAAGACGCAATGACCGGCGTCAAAGAAGCCGAACTCATGCGCCAACATATCTCAGGCAGCCAGCTCCGTGTCATTTCAAAAGCAGGACACTACTCGCCCTGGGAGCAGCCCGAAGCCGTCGGCAAGCTTCTGCGCTCATTCGTGGATGGAATCGTTGGCGTGTAGCGGCTACAATTCCTATGGGCCCAAGAGCAAAGATCCTTTCGGAGGATGAGTGCCCATCGCGCGATTGAACCGTGAAAAGCTGCAAGAGCTGGCTGATAGCAGGCTCGAAGAAGCTAGCGTGCTGCTTCAGTCCAGGCACTGGACCGGCGCCTATTACTTGACCGGCCTGGGTGTGGAGTGCGCGCTAAAGGCGTGTTTGGCGCGTGCAGTGCAACAATATGACTTCCCCGACAAAAGCTTTATCAACAGGGCATATACCCATAAACTTGAAGAGTTGGCAAAACTTGATGCCGGATTGTGGTTTGAGTTGGGCACGGAAATGAGCGCTGACCTCAAACTTGGCAGCAATTGGAACACGGTTTGGCAATGGAACGACGAGAACCGCTATGAGGTAGTTGATCAGCAGGATGCCATGTCCCTCTACGCGGCGGCTACCGAACCGGGTTCGGGCGTGATGGAATGGATCAGACGGAGGTGGTAATGCCTTATATCGCTATGGGTCTAACTGACGCGGATGTTGAGTTTGGCAAAAATCTCTGGCATGAGTTGCGGGTCAGTCAGCGGTTTCCGATCGCAGGCATGTTTTGGCTATTAGACGGCGAGTGGCATCTCGTGATCGCCAGCCCGGTCGTTGACGAACTGGGCCCACGCGACTCCTACCGAAAACTGGCTGAGATAGTCCGCCTGAATCAGGGCGACTCCGCCCGACTTTTGAGAGTTCAATTGATTAGCCCTAGAAATCCTCTCTACGAAGCTCTCCGGTCTGTATTCGGGAAGACCGCATCTGTCGAGGGCGCGCGGTTAGGCGGTTCCCAGGTAGGAGGCATGTATATCGAAGACGCATATCTTTACGGCGTGCGTTGAATAATTCTCCGGAAGATATCGCCCAAGTGCAGCGCGGCATGGCCTCCCGCCCCGACTCGGTCGAAATCTTAAAGACGATCAACGTTCCCACGTTGCTGATTACCGGCGACGAAGACGCAATGACCGGAGTCAACGAAGCCGAACTCATGCGCCAACATATTTCCGGCAGCCAGCTCCGTGTCATTTCAAAAGCCGGGCACTACTCGCCCTGGGAGCAGCCCGAAGCCGTCGGCAAGGTTCTGCGCCAGTTCCTGGATTCAGTCAGCAGGTAAACGAACTGAGTTATTGCTGCGCCGTTGAATGCCGCGGCCGACTGCCACGAGCCACAGAACGGCGGCTACGTTGAGGACCACTTTCCCGATCCAGTCGATGCGCAAGGCTCCTGCTACTTTGAATACGACAAATCCTCCAACCATGCAGCCGAGCACTCCCCCAAACACCACCGCAAAGCGATGCGGATCATCCCAACCGGTGCCGGAAGTCCATCGCCGAATCAGAAACAGAGTGAGGATGCACCATGCCAGCCCCAGTGCAAACGAAAGCCCGAAGGGGACTGCTGGCAGGGCACCGAAGCCCACGACCACAAAAGCAGCCCAGGGTGATCCGAGCGCAGTCGCCGTCCATCCAACTGTCGCAGGCGGCGGAGCCGTGCGCGAGCTTAGCGGAGCAACCGCCGATTGACCGGGCAATGCGTAAGCCGAGAGGATCAACAGGAAAATGACTCCAACCGCTGCCACGATGTAACTCGTAGGCGGATGATATGGCGGCATGTGAAAGATCATCACGCGCGCCCTCTGCGTCCATCCGTACCACGCCATCAAAGCGCCCAACACGAAGATGACGCAGGCGATGACAAAGCCTCGTGTGCGCAACCACGCCAGCCCGCGCCGGCCGGGGAAGAGCAGTTCGGTGAGCTGCACGGGCACCAAAACCACCCAAACGCTTTCGTAGCCGAGAGCCCACAGAAAATAGACCCAGTTCACGCCCCAGACCCGCCCATACTCGCGTTGCGCCAGCCCGACCAGAGGCGCGATCGAAGTCTGCTGAATCACCCATTCCTCGGCGACCGCCAGCGCCAGACCCATTGCCAGCATGCTGGGCCAACCCTTGTTCCAGCGCCGCACGCATTCGCGGATCAGCAAGGCGCCGCATCCCCAAGTCAGAATCTCCGGGACCAATATGAAAATCACGCTGAGGCGGGTCGCTCCGTAGAGGACTTCTGAAATAATCGGGGCGAGCAGCAGCAACGCGACAATTGGACCGACGCGCTGCCAGCGCGAGACTGGCTCCGGTGAAACGCTTGAGGTCGGGATAATTTCCGCGGCTGGCATGATCGTGTCCTTCTGCTAAAATAAGCTTAGAACAAAGTATCTTACATGTAAGAGATATGGCAAGGAAAAAATCGTCGCCGATTCCAGTTCGTTCCGCACCCTCGCAGGATTTAATGGGCCGCGAACTCAGCGATGCGGTCGTGTTTTTTCACGAAGCCGTGGCCGCCCATCTGGGAATGAACGCGGCGGAATGGAAGTGCCTCGGGCTGCTGGAGCGGCACGGCGCCTCGACCGCCACCCGCTTGGCCGAGTTGTCGGGATTCACCACGGGAGCGATCACCGGCATCGTCGATCGACTGGAGCGGGCCGGCTATGTTCGCCGTCAGGCTCATCCCACCGACCGGCGCAGCGTGATCGTCCAACCGCTCCCGGTGAAAGGACTGAAGGAGAGGATTGTACCTGTGTTTCACTCACTCGGCCAGGCGATGGCGGAAGTGACAAGGCGTTACAGTGGGCCCGAATTAGTTGCAATCGCAAGATTCTTCACCGACACGACCGCCGTGCTGCGGAATGAGACTGCAAAACTGAAACACTCGAAAAATCGAGGTGGAGAAAGTTGATCTTGAACTCCTTGAACTTTCAGACTTGGACTAGAATCGGTGACGCCATGAAAAAACTGGGGTTGAAAAAACTAGGGTTAACAAAGCTAGGGTTGAGAAAGCTAGGACTGAATTTTGCCATTGTAATTCTTGCCAACTCCGTGTTTCAGTTCGGCGCCTTTGGTCAGACTCCTGCCCAGCGGCCGCGCATTCTCGGCATCGATCACGTCGCCTTCTACACCACGAATCCCGAGGGCGTGAAGAAGCTCTACGGCGATCAGCTCGGTCTGGCCTCGGCGGAGCCGATCGAGCCTGGCGGCGTACTGCGATATATGGTTGGAAAGCAGTGGGTGGGATTTAGCCCGGCGCTCGACTTGAGATCCCCCGACCGCATGGACCACGTGGCTTGGCGGACCAATAATATCGCGGCGCTGCGAACGTATCTGATCGCGCAGGGAATCACGGTTCCGGAGATTCAGGGACGCAGCGACCACAGTCTGTTTTTCGTGATCAGCGATCCTGAAGGCCACAGGGTCGAATTTGTGGAGCGCGCTCAGGCTGAGGCCACGTTGCAAATCGGCTCTGCCGTGTCGCGCCACATCATTCACGCGGGCTTTCTGGTCTATCACCGTGAGGCTGAAGACCATTTCTATCGCGACATTCTCGGCTTCCGTCCTTATTGGCACGGCGGCATGAAAGACGATGTGATTGAGTGGATGTCGCTCCAGGTTCCCGACGGCACCGATTGGATCGAGTACATGGTGAATCAGCCCGCGCACCCCAACCGGCAACTCACCGGAGTGATGAACCATGTTTCGCTGGGCGTTGCCGACATCAAAAAAGCGCAGGCCACTCTGGAAGCGCGCGACTGGAAGCCTCACGGAGACGAGAAAGCTCAGTTGGGCCGAGATGGCAAGTGGCAGCTCAACCTGTACGACCCCGACCAGGTACGGGTGGAACTGATGGAATTCAAGCCGGTGCAGAAGCCGTGCTGCTCGGAGTTCACGGGAACGCACCCAACGGAATAGCGTGTAAACGCATTTTATACGTACAAAAACAGATTCGTAATTGTACGTACAGAAAGCCAGCGCGGATCGAATGCGCTGGATTCGCAGCCGAGCCTTCGCTAGAAGGCCATTTCCGGAGCCGGAAACGGCCCTGGCGTCGACGATTCGTCGGCCTGGCAGGGTCAGCTCCCTCCTTCGCCTTATCGCTCGTCTGCGAGCGTCCCAGGGCCGTTCTACGTTTTTTCAATCACTTGCACGAAGACTCAACGACTTACGGGAAACTGGCTTTAGCCTTTAGCCTCTGTGGGCCGCTTGTTCTAGAATCGAGGGCGCCATGAATAAACTTACGCTTCTGCTGGTCTCCGCTCTGGTGCCGATCTGTGCTTTTGCTCAAGCTGCGCCACAACGCCCGCGCATTCTTGGCATCGATCACGTCTCGTTCTACACGACGAATCCCAATGGCGTGAAAAAGCTCTTCGCTGGCGTACTCGGCTTGGCCTCCGCCGATCCTATCGAAAGCGGTGAATCGGTGCGCTACTTAGTCGGCACGCAGTGGGTGGGCTACAGTCCGGCGCCCGATCCCAAGGCGACCGACCGGATGGATCATGTTGCCTTCTCCACCGACAACATCGTTGCGCTGCGCCGGTATCTGACGGCACAGGGAGTGAGAGTTCCAGAGATTCAGGTGCGAAACGATCGCAGCCTCTTCTTCGTGGTGAACGATCCGGAGGGACATCGCATCGAGTTCGTGGAACGAACCAAACAAGAGGGCAAGGGCGAATCCGCGTCTGCCGGGTCCTCGGCGGCTTCGCACCACATGATCCATGCCGGCTTCGTTGTCTACCACCCCGACGCTGAAGATCGTTTCTACCGCGACATTCTCGGTTTCCGCCTGTACTGGCACGGACACGATAAGCCGGACACTTCCGACGACTGGGTCGCCATGCAGGTTCCCGACGGTACCGACTGGCTGGAATACATGCTGAACCAGCCCGAGCACATGGACTTGGAACAAACTGGAGAGATGAATCACATTTCGCTCGGAGTGGCCGACATGAAGAAGGCCCAAGCCATCATGGAGTCGAACGGCTGGAAGGCGCACCGCGATGAGCAGGCCGAGATCGGCAAGGACGGCAAGTGGCAGTTGGACGTGTTCGATCCCGACCTGTCGCGGGTCGAATTAATGGAATTCAAGAATGTGCAGAAGCCTTGCTGCAACGATTTCAGCGGGCCGCATCCCGCGGATTAGAATCAGGATTTGTTAGAATCCTCTCGCTATGACAACGATTGATGCCGTGCTGGTTGCTGCGCATACGGTAGTGAGCGCCAAGGGCGACGGCCCCACCGTCGATGTGAGTTCTGCCGCGAGTCGAGTTTTTCTGGTCACGCTTGCGATTACGAAGATCATCGAACAGGAGTCGCTCGACCTGAGCATTTTCGGTTCGGCCGATGGCGCGGCTTGGGGCGCGATGTCGATCGCTGCGTTCCCGCAGAAATTTTATTGCGGAGAATCTCCGCTGCTGCTCGATCTGACCGCGCATCCGGAGGTAAGGTTCGTCCGGGCTCACTGGGAGGTCGCGCGCTGGGGACGGGGCACGGAAACGCCGATGTTCGAGTTTGGAGCGACGTTGAAAGAAGTTCCCGCCGACATTCTCAAAGAGGCGCGCACGGAAGCCAAAGCGCTGGCGTAGCCGGTCCGCGCCGTTATGTTTTTGAGCGGTACCGTACAAAAACCGCGCCAATCGGCCTGTTTCAGCGTATTGCTTCCAACCCTGCCCACCCGCTTTCGCATCCATATCGATGCCTGCCAATGCGTCTCCGCTCGACATTGCTCGCGCAGTGGGAGATCGCGCAAACCTTTGAAACCAATCAGGAGTGCAACATGAAACGTAGTTTCGGTCTTTTATTGACGTCATTATTTCTGAGCGTGCCCATGCTGATGGCACAAGATCACTCCGACCATGTCGAGGTCGGTGCGTTTGTGGATTATTTTCGTATTAACGATGCCTCGCAGAACCAGAACTTTGTGGGCGTGGGCGGGCGCGGCGCTTTTGCGGTAAACAGCAGCGTGCAAATAGAAGCGGAGATGGCGTACGACTTCAAACGCAACTACACCAGCACGTTCACGAACGGGGTCACGACGCAATTCGTGAATACCAGCTTTCGCACGTTGCACGGATTTTTCGGGCCGAAATTTCAGACGGGATCGGGGCCGTTTCGTGTTTTCCTGACCGGCAAGGTCGGCTTCGACAACTTCAGCGTCAACAATCAGAATGCCCCCACAGGCTTTGTCAACACCGTTGGGTTAACCAATGGCTCGACGTTTTTCGCCGTTTACCCCGGCGGTGGACTTGAGGCGTTTGCGGGACCGTTTGGGGTGCGCGCCGAAGTGGGCGACGATATCTACTTCAATAACGGCGCTCACAATAATCTGAGAGTCTCCCTCGGTCCGCAATTCCGATTCTAGATCGGTCTGCTTCCCCGACAGCGAAAAAGCCCCCATTTCTGGCGCACGTACGCGCGAGAAATGGGGCACCCGCTGGCGCCCTTCGCCTGTGATAGAGTATTGCCCACCGCTGGGGCTGGCCGTGGCTGCCGGCAAATTCGTTCCGGTTCGCACTGAAGGAGCGCTGTATGACGACTCTCCGCGAGCTCGTAAAAGACCGCAAAGTTTATTCCGTGGAAGCCAATCGCACTGTGTCGGAGGCGGCGCGCTTCATGATGGAGCACAATATCGGCGCCGTGGCGGTGCTGCGCAACGGTGGATTGACGGGCATCCTGTCGGAGCGCGACATCATGAACCGCGTGGTGGCCGTGGGCCGCACGCCGGGCACCACCGCGGTTTCGGAAGTCATGACCGCCAATCCGCGCTCGGTTCCCGCCGATGAGACCATTGAGGAATGCCTGTTCATCATGCGGGAGTTCGGATTTCGCCATCTGCCGATCGTCGACGGCGAAGAGTTGAAGGGATTAGTATCGCTGCGCGACGTGCTCATGCATCACGCGGCTGAAATCGAGCGGCAGGGGCGGCAAGCGGCTTCGTAAGATTGGCTTCGGCTCTCGGCTTCCGGAACGCAAGATTCAGGAAGCCGAGTCATTCCCGTTTCCGCAGCAGAACTTCTCCCGGCTGAGGTGGAAGTTTGAAGGGGAACTCGAAGACTTTTCCTGCCAGCGGCAGGCGCAGGATGAACTCTTCCTGTTTCTTCCATCCACTGATCCACTTGCTGCTGGTGCTGAACAGCACCCATCCGCCGACCTCCGGATTGCCGGGCCCCAGGCTTGTGGGGCGCAGGCTGTTCTTGCCGACAAACTCCTGAAGTTCGGCGGAATCTTTCAGGAAGGCGCGTACGTAGGCTTCCTTCGCCTCTTTCTTTTCCGGATGCCTTTCCACTTCGCGTGCGGTTTCATGATCCAGCGCGTCGGCATCATTCTGCACTTTCGCTGTGAAATTGTCGGGATCGAGAGCCGTCTGAACCACTTTGAAATGTTTTACGAATTCGAGAGAAATGGCCGCCACATCGAGGTCGAGCGACCCCTTCCCCCGGTAGCGAATGTCGAGGAGTGCGCCGAAAAAAGGCTCATGGCGGCGGTGAACTTTCTCGAGTTCCTGCGAGTCGATGGTCACGGTGATGCCGACATCTTCGTACCAGAGGCCGTAATGAAAGTGGCCGTCGTCGGTATGGGAAAAAGTGCAGCCGGGATTCTGCTCGTCCCAGCGAACTGCGGAAGGTCTTGGCTGATTATTTTTTGCGGGCGGCCTAGACGCCGAAATGCCGGGCACAAACAGAGCGGGGATCAGTAACGGCATCATGGACAGCGCGGGCAGCAAAGTTTGCAGAAACTTTCGCGGCGTGCGGTATCGGAGGCCGTCCATGACTCAGGGTGTCGGCGCGCTTACCGTCAGTGAAACCGTGGGATTCGCTCCGGTCGTCGAGCCGGTGTTGCTGGAGATCACTCCATTGCTATCGACGCCCATGAGCGTAAACGTGTAAGTGTTGTTGGGAGTCACGCCGTTTGGCGTAGTGGTCGAAGGAGAAGTATTGCCACAGGCAGGCATCAGGAAAAGTGCGGCGCCGATCAGGAAAAGACCCAGCAGAGCACAGACTTTTTTGTTGCCGCTTTTCGATCGAGTTCCGCCCAGCGCAGCGCCCAGCCCTACGAAGGCCAGCATAGGCAAGGGCATCCACAGGGCGTAAAAGCTTCGCGGCGAAATGCCAGGCGGCGAGTTCGCGCCTGTAATGATCGGGCCGAACGTGGTGATCGTGAGGGTCGACGAGAACTCTCCATTGACCCCAACGATCGCCGGATTGAACGAACACACCGGCGGGATCGTCACCAGCGGAGTGATCGATGCGCATGAGAGCGTTATGCCCCCCGTACTGGTGTATCCGTTGATGGGATTGATGGTGACGGCGCCGACGCCTCCGTTACCCGCGGTCACGCTGCTGGGCGATACCGCTTTCTCCACGGTGACGGTGAACGTGGGCGTAACTGCCAGCACGGTCAGGCTGAGTGTGATCGGCGTGGGCGCGGCGCCCGAGGACGGCGTTGCGGTAATGGTGATGCTGTAACCGACGGTGCTGGTGTCACCGACGGTGGTGATGGTGGCCGAGGCACTGGCATTGGGCGTCACGGTCGACGGACTGACCGTGCAGACCGGAGGATCGACGATTGTCGTCGCCGTCGACGTCACCGCGCAGGCGAGATCGACGGTGCCGCTGAAGCCGTTGATGGCTCCGACTGTGATGGTCGAGGCCGACGTGCCTCCCGGGGCGACAGCGAGGGGATTGAACGGGATGGCCTGTAGGGTGACGTTCTGGGCTGATGCGCTCAATGGCAACGCCAGTAAAGTCGCCAGCAGGCACATTGCGGCAATTCCGGCGGGCTGCATCATCCGGAGAATTCGGTTGGATATCGACGAATTGGACGGCAGCCACGACCGCGACGACTCGGATTTCAACATGAGCAGAGTTTTGGTTCAGAGATTACTGTACAGCAGCTTCGATCCTCTTGCTTCGATTCCCGCCATAGCCCAAAGGCTGCCCGGCCTGCCGGCGAACTGTCGCCTTGTGCGGGCTGCTGATTTGCATCTGGCCCGATGAAGCAGGAATCCGCGCCCCATTTTACCGCAGACATTTCCCTCGGGCTATGCGATTCGGGGATGTATGATAAACCCGGGTCAAGCTCAGGAATCATCCATACTACCACCACGCGGCGGCGAGGCTGGGCAGAGTTACGCCATCAAGAGTTCAGCCACAAAGACAACGGCCGCCTTCCCGTTGGAAAGCGGCCGTCGGAGTTTGGCTCGAGGCTAGTTGATGGTGAGGGTCAACGCCGGCGATCCGGTCACGGCAACGCCCCCAGACGTACCTGTGACGGTGAAGGTATATGTGCCAGCGGGCGTACCGGAGGTGGCGCCGCCACCGTTGCTGCTCCCGCTACTGCAGGCGGGCATCGCCAATAGCCCCGCGAGTACCAGGCCGAGCATGAGGAAGCTGAACAATTTTCTGCGGCGAGAGCCACCGGATCCGATTCCGACGCCTAGCAGCGCGATTCCGAACACGGGGAGAAACAGGGCATACATCACGCCAGAGGACGGTCTATTGGAAGGGCCGCCAAGCATCGCCGCCGCCGCGGTTGTGGAAACAGTTAACGTGGAGGTCACGGTGCCGTTGGCCGGCGGAGTAACTGAAGCGCCAGGGTTGCTGAAGGCGCAGGTCGGCCCCTTGGAAACGACCGGGGCTCCGGTGCAGGTCAGTGCAACAGCTGAATTGAAACCGTTGACCGAGCCCACCGTAATAGTTGCGGTGAATGAAGCCCCGGCGCTCCCCGATGTTGGCGACAACGCGCCATCCGTCACGGTGAAACTGGGGCCCGCGGCTCCCGTCGCGTACTTTGCCACGAAGGCGTCGGTCCCGCCGCCGTTAGCGGCTTGTTCGGGCACTTGAGTTGGGAAATTTGTCGAAGCGGTATTGCCAGCAACGTAGATGTTGGCGCCGGCGCTATCAACTGCGATGGAGCCTGCCACGCTGACGATGCTGCCTAGGTTGGTGTTTTCATCGAGTGCTCCACCGAGGTACGTGGAGAAAACGAGCTGAGTGCCTGACGCCGCGATCTCACTCACAAACGCGTCGCTCCCGCCGCCAAGAGTCGCCTGGGTAGCGCTGACAGTCGGGAAATTGGACGAGCTGGTTTGGCCTGTGACGTATGCGTTTTTATTTCCGTCAAGAGCAATGCCCGCACCGGCATCCGACACGTTCCCGCCAAGGAAGGTCGAGTACACCAGGGCGTTTCCGGATGGATTTATTTCAGTGACGAAGGCGTTTTGGGTAGCACCGCTGCCGAAGGTGGCCTGCAGTGCCGATTTCAACGGGAAGGTTGTGCTTGACCGCGTCAGTCCGGTCACATAGGCGTCGTCCGCGGAGTCCACAGCAATTGACAGTCCCTCGTCTACTCCCGAACCCCCAAGGAAAGTCGAATAGACGAATCCACTGCCGGCTGCATTGATGACAGTCACGAAGGCGTCATCCAGACCGCCGTTGCAATTCGCGGCGGTACCGCAGGTGGTCTGGAACGCCCCGGTCGTTGTGGGGAAAGTTGAATTTTGAGTTGCGCCGGTGACGTACGCGTTGCCAGAGGAGTCTACTGCAACTGCGGCCGCGAAATCGCCAGTGCCTCCGCCAAGGTACGTGGAATACACTTTCGCGTTCCCGGAAGTATTTATCTTGGTAACGAAGCCGTTGGAAGCCCCGTTGATCGTGGCTTGAATTGGATTATCCACCGGGAAATCAGTCGAGAGTGTGGTGCCGACAATGTATGCATTCCCGCTACTGTCGAGCGCAATTCCGGAAGCGTAGTCATCGCCGGAGCCTCCGAGATACGTGCTATAGGTCAGGGCTGTTCCGCCGGGATTCAGTTCGAACACAAACGCGTCGAGCGCGCCTCCCAAAGTAGTCTGAAAGCCGCCGGTATGCGGGAAGTCTGTGGAGCCGGTGCCGCCGGCGACGAAGGCGTCGCCCGACGCGTCTACGGCGATCGCATTGCCGCTGTCTGCGCCGGTTCCCCCAACGTAAGTCGAGTAGACGAGAGAGGAGCCGTCCGCCGAGATCTTCGTTACGAATGCGTCGAAGCTGCCGGAGTTTGTGTTAGGAGCCACGCCGCCGGCTGTCGGGAAGTTAGTGGACTCGGTTTGACCGGTCACGTAGGCGTTTCCGCTGCCGTCGATGGCGATGCCGTAAGCGTCGTCCTCAGCGGTGCCACCGAGATAGGTGGCGTAGCTGAGCGACGGGTCGATTATCAGTTCCCGGCTGTGATCGTAGGAGCCGAGAGCGAGGCCGACATTGTTTCCATTCATCTGGAAATCAACATTTACGAGTTCACGCTGGCCATTTTTTTCCTGATAGGCGATCGGCTTGCGCAGCACAACATTGCCGGCGGAGGAGGCGAGGACAAGGTTGCCGGAGGCGTCGGTGACTAACTTGCGTGCTCCGCTGAAGGCAAGATTAATGGGCGCAGCGCTAGCGTTCGGGGCCACGATGAAATCGAATTCCAACTGGCGTTGCTGGCCGTGGAAGGCCATGTCGACGCCGGGGTAAACGTCACGGTAGGATACGGCCGCGTACTGCTTCACACCGGTCTGCCACTGGCTGGAATCGTTGCCGATGTAGTAGTTGGTGCGGCCGGGAAGTTCGCGGCCAGCGGCGATTTTGGAGTGTGTGTTGCCGCCGACCAGGTGCATGCGAATCGCGGCGGATTTTTCCGTTGTTGCTTTCTTTCGTGGCGTTCTGCCGAACGCGTATTTGTCGGCGACGCGCGAGGCTATTGTCGGTGACGAAGAATGCAGCGCGAACACTGTGTCATTGCCCGTGAGGAATACGGTGTAGCCGTTGCCCCGGGCCATGTATTTGACTTGGGGATCCGTCTGTCCCTGGTTGGCTTCGAAGGCCAGGGGAAGGGCGGCGAGGGTGGCGCGGACGCGGCTGTTCTGACCGGTGCCTGGTGCGGATGCAGGCGGCTTGGCCACGGAGATCGGCTTGACGGCTGCGGTTGCGCGGTACGGGTGCATGCCGACGCCTAGTGCGACGACCGCCATTGCGGCTAAGGCAACGATGCAGAGAGCGCGCATGAATCCAGTTTTCGTAAACCTATTTCTCGTAAACCCATTTCTCGTAAACCCAGTGCGCGTGAACTTGGTTGCGGCTAGTGGCTTAGACACGAAGATCCTCCTGAGGATGAAACCCTGAAACAGCGAACACCGCTTTGCGAAAATAGACTCGCTCTGAGGGAGATCCAACTCAAAATCTCGAGCCTTGGGTCCCTGAGTCAGCAAGGTTGCAACTTTATGCAGCTTAGCCGCGAGTATGGAGTGGTCAACAGCCCTTGTCAATCAAGGGGAGATAGCAATCCAGGTTCTGCCCGGATTGCAGTTCTGCCCGGATTGCAGGGCGATTGGGGGAAAAATCGATTCTTCCCGGTCGCAGCGAAAAATGCCAAAGATTTCACGAAAGAAGGATTCCGAAGGTAACCTTTCAGGACAAGTTTAAGACCGGCGGGCGTACGGCTCGACCTGGTGCCAGAGCAGAGGGCGGCGCTCACGGCAACCTGTAAGCGCCGCCCGTCCACAATCCTACTGCGGTTTCTTCTTGAACAGTCCACTGAGACCGTTCACAGGATTCTGATTGCCTTTGCCCCCCAGACCTTTCAACAGGCCGCTGGCCATGCCTTTCATGTCGGGGGCGAATTTGGGGTCGGAGGTGGTGCCAGTGACCATGAAGGGAACGCCCAGTCCCGCGACCGCGGCGTTCATCTTGAAGGCGAGTTCATTGGACGGACTCACGGTGCCCGCGCCCGTGACCACTCCGAGGGCAGGCACGGTGAGATTGATGTTATCGGCCTTGGTGCCGTCGGGAGCCATGCGGACGTCGCTGCTGAAGTTTTGGATGGTGGTGTCGTTGCCTGTGCTCTTGCCGCTCAACTGGGAAACGGAGGACAGCTTCGAGCCCAGGTCGAAGTTGGCCAGCGTGGTATTTTGCATTTTCACCGTGCCGAGGATAACCAACTTGTCAACGGGACCGTTGATCGTCATGTTGGTGTTGAGTGTGCCTCCTTTGAGTGTTGCCTTAGGAGGTAATATGACGCCGAGAGCCGGGAGCATGGCCTCGAGATCGTCGACGGGCATATTCGGTCCGTTCAATTTCATCTCGATCGAAGTCACCTGGCCGTGCGCGTCGTAGGTGCCGTTGACGTGCGCCACCGCCTTGCCCATAGCAACGTCACACTGCGGTATGGTGCCGGTCTCTTTGGCGAGGTCGTGGTTCACGGTGTAGGAGACCTCGACGGGCTTGCCGGCAGGCGATCCCTTCTTGACTACCTGCAAATTGCTGGCCGTCAGCTTGCCCTCGGTCTTGGCAGTGTGGCCGTCGGAGGAGATGGTACCGTCGAAATCCGCGACGCCGGAGATGCCCGCTGCGGGATCGATAAATCCCGATGCGGCCAGGTTCATCTTTCGCACCGTAACCTTGGCGTCGAGGGGAGTCATCGCGGCATTGTTGGAGTCGATCGGTCCGGCTTTGCCCTCGAGTTTCAGGCTGCCATTGTCGGGAAGTTCGGCCGACAGTTTGAAGGGGAACGAAGAGGTAAATGAGAAGTTAGTTACCTGAATAGTAACTTTGTCGTAGATGCGGGCGGGGGCGCTCGATCCTGCTCGGGTCACGGTGAGGCGACCATTATCGACGTTCAGCTTGGCCACCGACAGATTGGGATTGGCCCCGGCTTGGGGCGAAGATTGAGACGAAGTTGCTGGCGCCGGTTTCGGCGCGGAAGCATTGTTTCCTCCCAGACTGGAGAAATTCCATTTGGAGCCGTCCTCCGATTTCACCAGGCTGATCTCGGGCTGTTTCAGAGTAAGTTCGGTCACGTTCAGCGTTTTGGAGAAGATTAGCGGCATCAGTTCTACGCCGACCTTGAGCGATTTCGCCTGCACGAAAGGAGATTTGCTGAAGGCCGGGTCGTCCGCGATAGAAATGTCGTCGGCAGCGACGCTGCCGGTAAAGAGCGACAGGGACAGATTTCCTACCTTGACTTGCCGTCCCATTGCATTCGTAAGGTCTGACTCGAGGGTCGGGCGGAAGGTGTTGGCGTCGATGAGGAAGGGAATTGCGATGGCGATAATAATCAGTACGCCGAGGACAATGGCAATGATCTTCAGGGTGCGATTCATGATTGGTACCTCCTGGCGGAATGACGCTTGCAGTCGTGTGTTGCGGAGACGAGGCCCAGCGTTGCTTCTAACGCGATTTTATCACTGCGGCTCTTGCAATAGCTCCGGAGAAGGTACCGTTCCCGCCTGCTTCTGGGGTTCGCTAGGGGATTCGCTGCTTTTACTGGCGGCCAAAGCCAATTCTTTTTTGGCTTCCTCTTTGCGTCCCAAGTGCAGCAGCACTCGACCCCGGATGTAGTGAACATCGGTGCGGGCAGGATCGATTTTGGCAGCGGCGTCGATCTCGGTCAAAGCGGCGGCGTACTTCTGGTTACGCTCAGCGAGGCGCGCCAACCCGAGGTGCGAATTCACCAGCCGGGGATCGCGGCGTAGCGCGGCGCGGTAGCTCCTGGCGGCATTCTCGTCGTCTTGCAGCAGCCAGTAGACCTCGCCGAGTTCCTCGTAGTCGAGAGCGAGGTCGGGCTCGATGGCGGCGTCTTTGACGAACTCATCGCGCGCCCGTGGATAGTCCTGCTTCTTCAGGTAGGCGAGTCCGAGGTTGAAGTGCACGAAGAGAAGCGTGGGATTCGCCGCGGCTGCTGCCTGGAATTCTCCCAGAGCCGAATCGTACTGCCCTACGTTCAGATAGTACTTGCCGACGAAGAGGCGATATTCCGGCGAGCCGGCGCCGAGCTTGACGAGTTGCGCCGTGGCGCGGTCGTCCAGATCCTTCTGGCCGGCGCGATGGGCGGCGTTCGACAGCACGTAGAGATAAGGCATTTTCTCGAATTCCTGCGGCCACAGGGGTTCGAGCGTGGAGGCAGCGTCAGACCAGCGCTCCGCAAAAAAATAACACAGTCCCAGCAGATAACGCGGCTGGAGCGCGTCCGGCTGATCGCGAACCACGGACTCAAAGGAAGGGATGGCTTCGAGGAATTCGTTTTGACGGAAATAGGCAAGGCCGATGTTGAGGCGAATGCCTGACACCTGCGGCATCAGGTGCTCGGCCTTGCGCAGCATCTGCAAAGCGCGCGTCCATTGTTTGCGGCGCATGTGGACGACGCCAAGATTGGCATAGGCTCCGCCGGATTGCGGATCGATCTGGAGCACGGCCCGGAAATCGCGTTCGGCTTCGTCCAATCGTCCGTGAGTGAGGGCGTCCTGCCCGAACTGAAAGAGCTTCGCGGGGTCGAGGGTGGACTCCGTAGCGGTGGTTGGCGAAGTGCTGCCGCGCGCGTTTCCGGCGGGCCGAGACGGGGGGACGGAGGGCGGCGCCGAAGAAGATTGGCGGGGCGGAAAGGCCAGCGCCATTGCCGCACACAACAAAAACAAAGCTCGGATTGCCATTCCTGCGCTTGACACTGCTATCACTCTCTGCTGTAGTGTCCGCCAGTGTACGCGTTTAATACAAGCGGCGACGCGAACGGAAGCGGCGGATTTTTTCGAATCCGATTGTTCGGACCTTAATTCTCGAACCTTAATTCTCGAACCTTTGTTCTCGACCCTGGAATTTTCTGAAATCGAAAGTCTCTTCGGAGCTGGTGGTTGGCGGTTCCGGCGAAAAGGCTGTGAATGGTGACGATTCGCGACGTAGCGAAGGAGAGCGGGTTTTCGTCGACCACCGTGTCGATCGTCCTGAACAATGCGCCATTGGCGCGATACATCCCTCCAGCGACGAAGAAGCGCATCGAGAAGGCCGCCCAGAAGCTTGGGTATCGTCCCAATCAGTTTGCCCGTTCCCTGCGCAGCAAGCGCAGCCACACCGTGGGCGTGATGGTCTTCGACATGACCGACCCCTATTGCACGCTGGTGCTGCGCGGCATTGAAAATACTCTGTATCAGTCGTCGTATCTGCCGATTCTCACCGACGTGCACAACGAGCGCAGCCGCTTTGAGCGCTATCTGGAGATGCTGCTCGACCGCCGCGTGGAGGCCCTGATCGTACTGGCAAACTGGCTGTTTCTCGATATTAATCTGCTGGGCGATCTGGAGAAGAGCAGCATCCCGACGGCGATGATTGGCTGCGAATTGAAGACCGATTCGATCAGTTCGGTCATCGTCGACAACGAAGTCGGCGGCTACATGGCCATCGAGCATTTACATTCTCTCGGCCATCGCAAGATCGCGTTCATTCGGGGACCGAAGGCTTTGACCGACAGCTCTCCGCGGTGGCGGGGCATCGGCAAATTTGCCAAAGAATGCGGCCTGGAACTCGATCCTCGCCTGATCGTGGAGCTGCCAGAATCGCGCGATCCCATGTCGAGCTTTGAATCGGGCTACAAGTTGACGGAAGATCTGATCCGGCAGAAGCGGGCTTTTCCTTTCACGGCGCTGCTGGCGTTCGATGATATGAGCGCGTTCGGGGCGATCCGGGCTTTGAACCGGGCGGGGATACGCGTGCCCGAGCAGTGCTCGGTGATCGGCTTCGACGATGTAGCCACTTCGGCGATTTACACGCCGTCGCTCACTACCGTCCGCCAGCCCATGGAAGCGATGGGAGCCTCGGCCGTGGGGATTGTGGTCGATGGCATCAATGGAGTACTGGAAAAGCGGGAGACTAATGCGACGCATCGGAAGGTGGCGCCAGAATTGGTGGCGCGGGAGTCGACGCGCAGCGTGCTGTAAACCGAGGGTGAGGCCACCTCCGACGCGCAGTGCGTTTCGCTGCGTGCGTAAACGTTTTCGGTGAGCGCAGCCGCCGGAAATCTGCTTTCGTTGCGCTTCAGCCACGATTGCGCGCGTTCCCGCGAAGCCAGAGACGAGGGCATCCGGGGCTCCACAATCGTGGGCTCCACTCGCTTTTTTCTTGACAGTCGAGGCTTCACAAACGCACTATTCATACGTTTTAATACACCTGCCCTGGGTCTCAATCCACCGGGTAGTTGTGTCCGACGCCAAAAATTGAAGACCGAGCCGCGAGGCTCGGAACGAAACGCGGAGAAGCTCAAGTGAACGCGCCGGGCAACGCCCGCGCCAATGGGAGAGCGTGATGATGAAATCTCATCGAGTGCTGTTGGGGATCGCCCTGTCGGTCGTGACATTTTGCGGAGCCGCGTTGGCTCAAACCGGATCAATCACGGGTACGGTGAAGGATCCCTCGGGAGCCGCGGTTGCCGGGGCGACGGTTGTAGTCACCAGTCCCGAACGCGGCATCACCCGCCAGATGGCGACCAACTCCACAGGGGACTATAACGAGTCGGCCCTCCCTGAAGGGACTTACGACATCATCGTGACCGCGACGGGCTTCAAGAAGTTCGAAGCCAAGCGAGTGAAGCTGGACGTGGCCCAGAAGGCCCGCGTGGATGTTGCTCTCGAAGTTGGCGCGGCCTCGACGGAGGTTGTCGTAGAAGGCAGCAATGTGGCCCAGGTGGAGACGCAATCGTCCGAACTTGCTGGTACAGTCACGGGAAAAGAAATCACGCAACTCGAACTGAACGGCCGAAACTTTACGACACTGGTTTCGCTCGTTCCGGGCGTAAGTAATCAGACGGGTATGGATGAGCCCCAGGTGGGGATCAACGGCAGCGTGGCCTTTTCTATGAATGGGGGGCGCACCGAATACAACAACTGGGAGCTTGACGGCGGCGACAACATGGACAATGGCAGCAATGGCACGTTGAACGTTTATCCCAGCGTCGACGCCATTGCTGAATTCAAGGTGCTGACTTCCAACTACGGCGCCCAATATGGCCGCAACGGCTCCGGGACGGTCGAAGTGGAAACCAAGGGCGGGACGAGGGCGTTCCATGGCGATGCCTACGAGTTCGTCCGCAACGATTTCTTCAACGCGAACAACTATTTCAACAGCACGTTGGCTGGCGGTACCGGCGCCGCACCGCCCTACAAGAAGAACGATTTCGGTTTCACGATCGGTGGACCGGTGTACATACCGAAAGTCTACAACCAGAACAAAGAAAAGACATTCTTCTTCTGGTCGGAAGAGTGGCGGAAGGATCGGCTACCTGCGACGTTTAATACCCCCGTTCCGTACAGTGCGGAGCGCACCGGTGATTTCTCGGATGTTTGCCCTAACCCGACTATAGATCCAACTACTGGGAATCCAATGGCGGACTGTCCCATTAACCCGGCCACTGGGCTGCCATTTCCGGGTAACCAAGTGCCTGTCACTGCAACCGCGCAAGCCCTTCTCCCACTGATTCCGGTGGGTACCATTAACACTCCGGGAGCTTCCCAATACAACACGAATACTACTCTGCCGACGAACTGGCGCGAAGAACTGTTTCGTATCGACCATAACATTAACGACAAGAATCGCGTTACTTTTCGCTATATCCACGATTCGTGGACCACGCTCGAACCTGGATCGATTTGGGACACTGCGAGCTTCCCGACTTCGCAAACCTTCTTCACCGGCCCGGGAATCAGCCTTGTGGCGCGCTTGACCAGTAACCTTTCTCCAACCCTATTGAACGAGTTTGTGGCCAGCTATACCACCGACCACATTTCTTTCAAGTCGCAGGGCTACTACGCGCTTCCATCCGGCTTCTCGATGGGTTATATCTACAACAACGGCGCTGGAGGAAAGCTGCCGGCTATTAATGTCGGCGCGGGCGTGAACGTGTATGGAGGTGGGTTTGGCCAGGATCCGGAGGGAATCTGGCCGGAGGGACCCTACAACGCCAATCCCACATACACCTACCGCGACAACATCACAAAAATCATCGGACGGCACAACCTGACGTTTGGTGCTTACTTCGTCGCCGCCCAGAAGAACGAACTCAGCAGCGTGCAAGTGAATGGCTCCCTTACCTTTGATAAGGCTTCCGCGAGCGTCACGCTGCCCAGTGGCCAACCCCTGGGAACTGGAAACCCCTTTGCTGATCTCTTGATGGGCAACATTTCCAGCTTCGTGCAAGGCAGTAACCAGTTGAAGTTCTACAATCGGTACAAAATCGTTGAACCGTATTTCCAGGATGACTGGCACGCAACGAGTCGGCTTACGTTGAACCTGGGATTGCGGCTGAGCCTGTTTGGAACCTACCGAGACCGCTACCACCACGCTTACAACTGGGATCCTGCGGTTTACCAAGCCGGCATCGCTAATGCTCCGACCCTCTGTCCACCAGGTTCGACAACGTGCACGCCGGATACGATTACAGGCGGCAACCCACTGCTCGGTCTGGTGCAGTGCGGTGGCCCCGGTGGAACGTACACCTTTGACGGAATCGCTGGCGCGGTAGTCGGCGGGAACTCCAATGCGGGCTGTTTGCAGGGTCACCTCTTCAACCCTGCGCCGCGCATCGGCTTTGCTTATGATTTGTTCGGCGACGGCAAGACGGCCATCCGCGGCGGCTATGGCATCTTCTATGAACACGCCAACGGCAACGAAGCCGACACGGAAGGAATGGAAGGCCAGACTTCACCGTTGTTGCAGAGCGCGACCCAGAGCAACATTTCGGGTTACAACAACATTGGAGCCTCGACCGGAGGCCTGGCTCCCATACCTCCCTTGAGCTTCTACTCAATTCCCAACAAAGCGATCTGGCCATATATGCAGCAGTGGCACCTCGATGTGCAGCGCGAATTCGCCGGTCACAGTGTGGTTACTCTATCTTATGTAGGCAGCAAGGGGACCCATCTCGGCTTGCAGCGCGACCTGAATCAGTTGTATCCGGTTGCGGCATCACTAAACCCGTATCACGCTGGCCAGCCAATCACGGCGGCCGACTGTACTACCACTAATGACCCTGCATCGCCGGGTATTTACATCGACCCGACGACGGCAGTTGTTACGGCGACTCCTGGCGCAGGCACAACCTACACCACGAGCCAGACTGGCGGATGGGCCACTAACCTCGCCGTGGCCTGCGGCAACACCCCCGACTATTATCGTCCCTACTCGGGTGTGCATACCATTACTCGCCTTGAGAATGGGGCGAATTCCACCTATCACGCTTTCCAGGCTTCAGCTCGGAAGAGCGTTGGATCTTTGAACCTGACTGCGGCTTACACTTACAGTCACTCTATCGACGACTCCTCGGATCGTTATGACCTCACGTTTGTCAATTCGTATAACCCTAACTTCACCCGGGCCAGTTCGAACTTCGACGAGCGCCATATCTTGAATGCGGGCTGGGTCTATGATGTGCCGCTCTTCAAGAAATCCGGCCTCTCCCATTCGCTGCTTGGCGGCTGGGAGTGGTCTGGAATAGAGTCTTTTTCGACCGGGACGCCCTTAACGGTTACGAATGGGACGACGTACGGCGACAATGCCGGTGTCGCCAACGCTGCTGGTACCGGATCGTTCCCGGATCTGATCGGCAATCCAAACTCAGGCATTCCAGCGGGCAATTCCTCGCCGAGCTATTCCAAGTACGCCATCAACCCGGGTGCATTCGCTCTGCCCACGGGACTCACCTTCGGAGATGCCGGTCGAAATGATATTCGCAACCCTTCCCGCCTGAATTTTGACATGGGTATCTTTAAGCACTTTGCAATCAAAGAAAGCACAGCGCTTGAATTCCGGGCGGAAGCTTTCAACGTGTTCAACCATACCCAGTTTGCACTCTCCACTGCAGCGACGTCTGGTGGCGTTACTCAAGCCATGACATGCGGAACTGGACCCAACAACTCTGCCGGCGGAAGCTGCCTGGGTTCAGGAGGTTTCGGCGAGATCAGCAGCGCGCACCTGGCGCGCATCCTGCAGTTCAGTTTGAAGTTTATTTTCTAAAGCGCGAGATATTTCAGGCAGGCCCCGACCCTCGAAAGGGTCGGGCTTTTATTGCTAATTTCGTTTACGAACGTGGGTTTGATTCGAGGGCCGCACGGCTTCGCCTTTGCGGGAGGGCCGAGGCGGCCGTCGCCACATGAACACCGTCGCCACATGAGTAATTAGATCCTTATTCCACGCCGACCGTTTGTCGCGCTCCCAGCGCTTCCAGTGCCTGCTCCAGGTCGGCGATCAGATCGTCTGCGTTTTCGATTCCCACCGACAGGCGCACCATCTGCTGGGTGACGCCCATCTTTTCCCGCTGCTCGGCGGAGATCATGGCGTGCGAGGTCAGCACTGGGATCGATACCAGCGACTCAACGCTGCCGAGGCTGGTGGCCAGGGTGAACAGGTGCATCGACTCGCTGACGCGGCGCGCGTCTTCGGCAGTGCCTTCCACTTCGAAGGTGACCATGCCGCCGCCACCGCTCATCTGTTCGCGCGCCGTGGCGTACTGGGGATGGCTCTTCAGAAATGGATAATGCACGCGCCGGACTTTTTCATGTTGACCCAGGAACTCTGCCACGCGCAAAGCGTTCTCATTCTGCCGGGCCACGCGCACGGCCAGCGTCTTGAGCCCGCGGATCAGCATCCAAGAGGCGTGCGGGTCCATGCAGTTGCCGAGCGTCGTGCGCGTCTCGTGAATTGTTTCCATCAACTCTCGGCTGCCCGCCACCACGCCGCAGGTCAGGTCGGCGTGGCCGCTCAGATATTTCGTGCCGGAATGCATCACGAGGTCGATGCCATATTCCGCCGGGTGCTGGTTGATGGGCGTACCGAAGGTGCTGTCGATCATGCTGACTAGATTATGTTGTTTCGCGAGAGCGGCTGCTTTCTTCACGTCGACGACGCGCAGGGAAGGATTGGTCGGAGATTCCAAATAGAGCATGCGCGTGTTCGGCCGAATCGCGCGCGCGTGCTGTTCGAAATCGTTGGTGTCGACGAATGTGGTCTCAATGCCCAAGCGCGGCAGCCACTGCGAGAAGAACTTCGTTACGCCGCCATAGATGTCACGCTGCGCGACGATGTGATCTCCCGCCTTCAGCAAAGCAAGAATCGTGGTGGTGATGGCACCCATGCCGGAGGCGAAGGTGCGCGCGGCCTCCACGCCTTCGATGGCCGCCAGGGACTGCTCGGCCACCGTGTTCGTGGGATTGCCCCAGCGGGTGTAGTAGCGGTCGGTTGCGGTAACGCGCTGCTGCTCGTCGTTGTCGGCGACCTCGAACGTAGACGTCTGATAGATGGGTGTGGCGACCGGACCGTTTTTCTTTTCCAGATCCGCTGCGCCATGCACGGCGGCGGTTTCAGGACGACGCTTGGGCGGTTTCATGGGAACCTCATACTTTCAGAGTAATGGGGCGGGTCGGAGCGGGCAAGTGTAAGAGTGAGTAAAGGAATTCCGGCGCAAACGAGCGTATATGCATCTGGCGCCGAGCTTCGCTCAGGCTTGGACGGCCGAAGGCGGCCGTCCCCACATGAGTTGTGCCTGGCCCTGCACATGAGCGGAACTCGGCCCTCGACATCGCGTGATCAAAAGAGCCGCGTCCAATCACCATTTATAATTCTCGGCGCATGGATCTCGGTCTGAAAGATCGCGTGGCGCTGGTGGCGGCGTCCAGTCAGGGACTCGGACTGGCCACGGCCGAGGCTTTTGCGGCTGAAGGTTGCCGGATTGCCATGTGCGCGCGCACCCAGAAGACGCTGCACGCGGCTGCGGAAAAGATTCGCAAGCAGCGCAACGCGACTGTGTTTGCGGAGACGTTCGATGTAGCCGATCCCACGGCGGTCAAGCAGTTCGTCGAAGAAGTGGTACAGCAATTCGGCAGCCTCGACATCTGCGTCACGAACGCTGGAGGGCCTCCAGCCAAGGGATTTCTCGCCACAACGCGCGAGGATTGGCAGCGTGCCATCGAGTTGAATTTTCTGAGCACGATTTACTTTGCGCGCGAAGTCATTCCTCATATGCAACGCCGGCAATGGGGACGCATCATCACAATCACGTCAATCACGACCAAACAGCCGGTGGCCGACCTGGTGCTTTCGAATGCGGTCCGCGCGGCGGTGGTGGGATTGGTGAAGAGCCTGGCCAACGAATTTGGTAAGGACGGAATTCTGGTCAACAATGTTGCACCTGGCTTTACCGCGACCGATCGTCTGAAAGAATTGGCGAAGGCGCGGTCGTCCGCGTCAGGAAAAAGCGAGAAGGAAATTATGGACGCATGGGCTGCCGATGCTGCATTAAAGCGTGTGGGCGATCCCCGCGAATTCGCTGCGACGGTGGTATGGCTGGCCTCAGAGCGCGCGTCCTATGTTACGGGCCAGACTGTTTTGGTCGACGGCGGAGCGTATAAAGGACTTTGAAGACCGTCGCTTTCACGGCGACGCTCAGAATA
This sequence comes from Candidatus Sulfotelmatobacter sp., assembly GCA_036500765.1. Taxonomy (NCBI): domain Bacteria; kingdom Pseudomonadati; phylum Acidobacteriota; class Terriglobia; order Terriglobales; family Candidatus Korobacteraceae; genus Candidatus Sulfotelmatobacter; species Candidatus Sulfotelmatobacter sp. The sequence continues at coordinate 955,409 of DASYBM010000004.1, read as the reverse complement.
CAGAACGGAAATCGATGCGATCCATTGCTTCAAGAATGTCGGTTATGAGTGGAGAGGGCGCGCTCTCAGTATTCGCGCGTGCCAAAGAACTCGAGGCCCAGGGCCGTTCCATTATCCATCTCGAATTAGGCGAGCCCGATTTTCATCCGGGCAAGTCGGTGATTGAGTCGGCGGCGAAGGCGCTGGCGGAGGGCAAAGACCGCTATTGCGCCGTGGCTGGTATCGCCGCGCTGCGCGAGGAAATTGCTCAGTACCTTGGGCGCACGCGCAACATTTCAGTGTCGCAGGAAAAGATCGTGATCGCGCCGGGATGCAAGATCGCGCTCTTCTTCGCCATGATGGCGCTGCTTGAGCCGGGGGACGAAGTGCTTTATCCCGATCCCGGATTTCCTGGATATTCCTCGATCGCGCTGGGGCTGGGCGCGGTTTCGGTGCCATTTTCGCTATCCCCGCGCAATCGTTTTCAGCCAGACCTGGCGGAAGTCGCATCGAAAATCACGCCGCGTACGCGCATGCTGATCACGAATTCGCCGGGCAATCCGACGGGCACGGTGTATACCGATGCAGTGCAAAGGGGCTTGGCCGAACTCGCGGTCAAGCATGACCTGTGGGTGCTGTCCGATGAAATTTATGCGCGCATTATTTACGACGGCGAATACCTCTCGATGCTGCGCTATCCGGGCATGCTCGAGCGCACTCTGATCATTGACGGGTTCTCCAAGAGCTTTGCGATGACGGGTTGGCGTTTGGGCTATACGGTGGCGCCGGCCGAGGTGGTGCCTGCGTTGTTGATGTTGGCGGTGAACACGTATACTTGCGTGGCCGAGTTTACGCAATATGCCGCGATTGACGCGCTGCGCGACCGTGAGGGCAACACCGAGCACATGGTGGGCGAGTTCACGCGGCGCCGCCAACAGTTTGTGCGCGAGTTGAATCGTGTGCCGGGGTTTCGCTGCCTGGCTCCAGAGGGCGCTTTCTATGCCTGGGTCGAGATCGCGGGTACTGGCATGAGCGCGGAAGATCTGTGCCGGATTCTACTGGAAGAAGCCGGCGTCGCAGCCATTCCCGGCGCGGCTTTTGGAGCGGCGGGCAAAGAGTTCATCCGTTTTTCCTTCGCTTCGTCGATGGCGGTGCTGCACGAAGCAGTTGAGCGCATCGTGAAGGTTTCGACGGTATGGCAGAGAACTGTTACCGCGCCGGGAGCGGTTTATTCGGAAAAGTGACGGGGTAAATCGAGTCAGTGGGTACAATTCGCATGGCCAAGAAATCGAAATCCAAATTGAAATCGCAATCGAAATCCAAGTTAAAATCAACGACGACGAAATCCAAAGCAGCGTCGAAGACGAAAAATCGCACCCGCGCCGAGCGCGTTTTCGCCAAGCATGGAGCCGTTACCGCGGAACTGCAATACATCCCGTGGCACACCATTCCACTCGAAGAGCTGAACCCGCTGCTGCAACGGCAATTTGTGGTGGGGCAGGAAATTATGGTGGCGCGCGTTCTATTGAAGAAAGGATGCATCGTGCCCGAGCACAGCCACCACAACGAGCAACTCACCTACATCCTCGACGGCGCACTTAAGTTCTGGATCGACGGTAAAGAGATCGTGGTGCATGCCGGCGAGGTGCTCTGCATTCCAGCCCACATGCCGCACAAGGCCGAGGCGATGGAAGACACGGTCGACCTCGATGTGTTCAATCCGCCGCGTGCGGATTGGATCAACAAGACGGACCAGTATCTGCGGGAGCCGAAATAAGTCCGGCCCATGCCTGTACCTTCCACTTCTGCTCCGGGCGTGCGGCAGTCGGCTTTTCGCTTCCGATGCATCGCCTGCGGCAAGTTGAGTGATAAGGCTGCACAGAATTTCCGTTGTGCTCAATGCGGCGATCTGCTGGAAATCACGTATCCAGAGTGGAAAGATGCAGGGTTGGCGGCGGATAATCTTAAAGCTATATGGCGCCAGCGCCGACCCTCGCAGGCTACGATCGATCAGAGCGGCGTGTGGCGCTTTCGCGAACTGCTGCCCGCACTGGAGAGCGACGAGCAAGCGATCACACTGCGCGAGGGCAATACGCCCCTGTACGAACTTCCACGGTGCTCCCGTATCACAGGCGTACCGCGCCTGTTGGCGAAGCATCAGGGACTGAATCCTACCGGCTCTTTTAAGGACACGGGGATGACGGTTGCCGCTACCTTCGCGCGGATGGCGGGATTTCGCTGGGTGGCCTGCGCGTCCACCGGCAACACGTCGGCATCCTTGGCCGCTTACGCTGCTCGGGGAGGAATGCGCAGTCTGGTTCTGGTGCCGGAAGGAAAAATATCCTGGAGCAAACTCTCTCAGGCGCTCGATTACGGAGCCGTCACTTGCCAGTTGCGCACGGATTTCGACGGCTGCCTGCGCCTGTTGCAGGAACTCGTGCTGCGCGCGCCCGTCTACCAGTTGAATTCAATCAATCCTTTTCGTCTGGAGGGGCAGAAGACACTTGCCCTCGAATTGCTCGAACAGCTCGGGTGGCAAGTGCCCGAACACATCATCGTACCCGGCGGTAACCTGGGGAATAGCTCAGCAATCGGCAAGGCGCTTGTAGAGATGCGCGACTTGGGATTGATTCCTCGCTTGCCGAAGTTGTCCATTATTCAAGCCGAGGGCGCCAACGCGCTGGTGCGGACGATGCGCGAAGCTGCGGGAAAGCGACTAGTCGGCGTGCAGGCCGAGACCCGCGCCACCGCCATTCGCATTGGAAATCCCGCATCATGGAAGAAGGCGGTTCACGCTCTCGAAGCCGCTGGCGGTGCCTGCGAAGAGGTAAGTGAAATCGAGATTGCACAGGCCAAGGCAGAAATCGGCGCCGAAGGGATTGGGTGCGAACCGGCGTCGGCAGTCACGCTCGCCGGATTGAAGAATTTGATCAAGCAGGGGTTTGTGAAGAAGGACGAAACTGTGGTGCTTATTCTGACGGGGAATCTCTTGAAGGATCCCGATTACACGATTGAATTTCATCGCGGGGAGTTGTTCAAGGGAAGTTCCGGCGAAAGCGCTAATTCTGCGATGAGCGAACTTCGTCGTCCGCCTGTCGTTTTGGATGCCACGCTGGACGCGGTGATGCGTGCGCTGGAGCAGGCTGAAAAATCTTGAAATTTATGATGGCGCCCGACTGCGCGGGCGGGACGCCCCCGCGACAGCCGGCGAGACGCCGGCGCTACAAGTAGGGCGCCAGTGCTTTTAACACATTGAACCTGAACATGCCTGGCAGAAAAATTAGTTTGAAGAGGGATCGTCTCCGCCTTGTGCTGCCGGCTACGTCCGCCAATCTTGGGCCGGCATTCGACGCCGCTGCGCTCGCGATGGACTTTTACATCAAGATCGACGCGCGCCCCGCGGACGAATTTTCTGTCGTCGCCGATGGCCGGGATCGCGAAATTTGCGGACAACTTCAGGAACATCTCATTCTGAATACCTCCCGCGAAGTACTGAGGGGTGCGGGAAAGACCATTCCGCCGCTGTCTGTGCGAATTGAGAATGACATTCCGATCGGCAAGGGCTGCGGTTCCTCGGCGGCGGCCCGGTTGGCAGGCATTGCGATGGCGGTACACTTCGGCCGCCTACGCTGGACTGACGCGCAGATTGTCGGCGAAGCGTCGCGTCGGGAGCACCATCCAGACAATGCCTCGGCGTGCTGGATGGGTGGCCTCACGGTCGCTCGTATGTCGGGAGAAGCCGAAGCGCAGGTCGCGTGCATCCGCCCGAAAGGGAAGTGGCCACTGCTGCTGGCGGTGCCGGAGCAGGCGCTGTCGACCGAAGAGGCGCGCCGCGTTCTGCCCGCACAATACTCGCGAGCCGATGCCGTCACAAATGTGCAGAATTCCATGCTCCTGCTTGCGGCCTTCACGCAAGGGCGTCCCGATCTGCTCGCTTCTGCTCTTGAAGACCGTATCCATCAACCTTACCGCGCTGCTCTGTGTCCTTTGCTGCCCTGCCTGCTGGAGTTAAGAGGAAAGGACGGAATTCTCGGAGCAGTGCTGAGCGGCGCAGGCCCTTCGGTTTTGATCTTTCTTGATCCGCGCGCGTCCCTGGCGAAAGCGCGCAGGCTTGTTGCCGATCATCTCGTGCGCAATCGAGTCTCCGCCGAATTGATTCCCACTTCGATCTCTGGGCGCGGGGCGCGTGCTGCGTTCGCACAGTCCTGATCTGTCTTCTTTTTAAAACGGTAGCCTGAAGGTGCCATTTACCGGCATGGCGGTTCCAGGTAACTTCAAGTTTCCCCCAGAAACTAATCTGTGTTCCCGGTGTTTCTACCATCGACAACATGGTCCGAGGCCCGTCGTCCCCTGTGCGGGAGTTCGATTCCGTGCATTGGCGCGTTGAACAAGGGTGCGTTGAAGATGAAGTCCAGAAAGAGTGAAGACAGGGCGGGAGACTCGCTGTCCGGCAACGCACAGGTTCGCCGCGAGATTCAAAGTTTCGTGCAAGCTCTGAATACTTATCCGGAACGGTTCTTGAAGGATCCCGGCATCAGCTTCGAGGAGCACTGTAGCGGTCTGAACCAAACTGGAAGAATGGCGCTCAAGACAGCTCCGCGCCGGCGTCGCGCATAAGCCATCCCCCAGGCGTTTCCGAGCTGGATTACCGGCTGGCTGGCGGCACGATTCCATTCATCCGGAGATACTCAACCATCTGGCCGTAGCCGTTGAAGCCGTGCGCGACCACAATGGTTGCCACCCCTAAGCGCGACACCGCTCCTTCGCCGAACGGGCTCTTCACGGTTCCAGCAAGATTCTTTTCGTTGATGGTAGCAATTGCCTTGTGGACGTACTCGAAGGACTCTTTCAGGAACTTAAGAATCTCTGCTTTGCTGGCGATAGAGTTTGGTCCAGACTCGCCGCCAAGCTCGACAGGGGGTTTCTGCTCGAGAAGCGCGGCTCCCAGCATGTAATTGACAGCCGCGACGTGCTTGACCTGTTCGGCAAAGGTGCGCACGCCCTTGAACTCGCCATTGGTGGGAGCGAAGTTGTATTTGTCTTCCGGCATGGCCTCGGCGGCCGGTACAAATTCGTGTTCCATGTTGAGGACAGAGTTATCCAATATTTGAGTCACCGTGCGGTGGTCGTCTTTGGGTTTCGGCATTTGTGCTGCTGCCGCCATGGTCGTCAAAAGCAAACCACAAACCGCGAATCCCAATCTATTTCTCATGGTTCTCCTGGGTTATTAGTTTTGAAATCTTGAAATCGACGACTTAGTCTCTTACGACCGCTGGAGCCATTTTCATCTCTGCCGCGGTTAGCCGATGCCGCCGGATGCTGGCCAGGCCCACCACCATCGCCAGCGCCGACCATGCCAGCGCCGCCGGCACGCCCTGGCGCGCCGCTAGTTCTCCCCAGACGGCGCTGCCCAGGGCCATGCCGCCCTGCAATACCAGCAAGTACATGGAGAGCGCCCGCGCCCGCATCCAGGACGGACACATAGTCTGCGCAACCACGTTGAAGCAGGCCAGAATGCCGATCCATGCCGCGCCCGCGGTAAACAATATCAGACAGAGCCGTTCGAAGATATGAGTTTGTCCGGCCAGGAACGTCATGACGGCGAAAATGACGGTCGCGCCCGCAACCAGCCAGTCGACCGAATAACGCAGGCGCAGCCGAGGCAGCAGAGCGGCGCCTGCAAGGGCTCCCAGACCGAAGCAGGTTAACAGGAAGCCGTAGCCCTGCGCGCCGTGAGGCTGGCAAATCAGCGGAAGCAGCGCCAGCAAGGATGTTGCCCCCACGCTGAACGCGCCGGTGCGAATCAATACCGAGCGAACCTCGGGCGCGCCGCGAACGTAGCGAAAGCCCTCGGCAATCGCATCGTAGAGATTTTGCCTGGGCAGGGGATCATGCGGCGGCTGTCGCCACTTGCGCAAGAAGACAATGACGCCAAAGAATGACGCGGCGTTCAATAGAAACGACGACCCTGATCCTGCCGATGCCACGATCAGACCGCCCAGTGCCGGACCCACTGCCCGCGCCACGTTGAATCCGGCTGAGTTTAGCGCAACTGCTGAAGCATGTCGTGCGGGAGAAACCACGTCGGGCGTAATCGCCTGCCACGCCGGATCATTCATTACCGCGCCCAGGCCCAGCAGAAACGTAAAAATCAGCAGCACCCACGGATTCACCGCGTGCAGCAGCGTCAATACGCCCAGGGCCGCCGAGGCCACGACCATCCAGCTCTGTGTGAAGAGCAAGAGCCGCCGCCGATCCACCATGTCGGCCAGCGCACCAGCGGGCAACACCACCAGGAACACTGGCACCGCAGCCGCTGCTTGCACCAGGCTCACCATGAGCGGCGAAGTGGTGAGCTGCGTCATCAGCCAGCCTGCGCCGACGTTTTGCATCCAAGTTCCGGTATAGGAAATGACCGCTGCAATCCATAGCGAGCGAAATAACGGCTCGCCCAGCGGCGCCCACGCCGGGTCGGTGCGCCGAAGATTTGCCGGCCCGACTATCGGAACTGAAATCTGATCTGCCATTTATTGTCGGGCCGCCTCGGCGTTCCCCGTGTCCTCTGTGGTTAAGAATTTGTTTGCAGGTCTTTGGCAAACGGCCACTGCGATTCCTTCCAGGCGCGAATCAAGTAGATGATCACGCCGGTCAGCAGAATCGCCGCGGCATAGCGCATTTCCTTTTGCCAGTTTTCCCGCCTGAACAAAATAAAAAGAAATCCCGAAATCGCCAGCAATGCCGGTAAGGGATAAAACCACATACGGAAGGGCCGAGGCATTTCCGGGCGGCGAATTCGCAACACGATCAGCCCCACGGCCTGCACTAGAAATTGCAGGATCAATCGAATTACTACGAGTGCAGCGATCGCATCTTTTAAGCGCAAAAAACAGAATGCCGCCGCCACCACCCCCAACGCCAAAAGCGAAACATGGGGGAAGCGATACACGGGATGCACTTTGGCAAAAGCCTTGAAATAGTTGCCGTCCTTGGCCGCCGCATAAGGCACCCGCGAGTACCCCAGCATCAGCGAAAATACGGAGGCGAATGCTGTGGTCATCACCAATCCAGTCACTAGCCGCGCCGCCCACGGGCCATAAATTCTTTGCATGAATAGCGACACCACATACAGGCCGCTATTGTTTTGTCCCGCTGCCAGCATCTCGCGCCAAGGCACGACGGCCAGGATGCAGACATTCATCATTAGATATAGACACGCGACCAGAAGAATGGAAAGCAGGAGCGCGCGCGGAATATTATTGGCCGGGTCTTTGATCTCGTCGCCCAGGAAGCTCACGTTGTAATAGCCCCAATAATCGTAGGTGGCGATGAGCATGGCTCCGCCGAGCCCGGTCCAGAATTTATGAGAAAGCGTGAACGCGCCCGGGGGAAAATCGAAGGCCTGCGCGGCGTTGAAGTGCGTGAGGCCGGCGAAGATGATCCAGCCTATTGTCCCCATCACGCCGAACCATAAGATGTTCGAAAGCCGTCCAATCGCGGTGATGCGACGGTAAAGCAGAAGCACAGTAAAGAGGCAAATCAATATGGCAACAGCGGTTCCCGGCGTGACGATCCAACTTACCTGCAGCGCCCCGGCTCCCGGAATGTCCAGCGCCGCGTCGTGATGGGCATAGACCGTGTCTAGTTCCGGCCAGTAATAGGCGGCGTATCCCGCCAGGCCGAGGCATCCGGTGGCGATAGATAATGGCGCGGAGAACGACACCTGCCAGATGAACAGGAATGAAATCAAGCGTCCCCATTTCTGCGGTCCATACATCTCGCGCAGATAGCGGTACGTTCCGCCAGAGGCTGGCAGCGCTGCGCCTAATTCCGCCGAAACTAGTCCATCGCAAACCGCCAGCAGAGCTCCAACAATCCATCCCAGCAACGCCTGCGGTCCGCCCATGGCGGCCACGACCAGCGGCATGGTAATAAACGGTCCCACGCCGATCATATCGATCATGTTCAGCGCAGTTGCACTGCCGAGACCCATCCCGCGGATGAGGGTGGGAGAACTCGACTCGGGATCTTTGGGAGATTGCATTGAGTGAGTGGCTAGTGGTCAGTCAGTGACCCGTCATCAGGAGTTGCGGTGAATAGTTTTCGTCGACCTGTACTGAACTGCCTGCGTGGACCGCCGCAAACTGACCAGTGATCACTGATCACTTCTTTTCGTGCCCCGCACTCAACAGATTCACGTAAAGCCGCACCGCTCCGGGCACGCCCGCCGGCAATTGACGGAAGAAGGCGTAGCCTGTGTAAATATAAGTGCCTTTACCGTACTGGGCCCGCAGCAGGCCGCCTTTTTGGGGTTCTTCTTTGGGATCGTGGCACGACAGCAGCGGGGTGTAATGATCGTCCCAACTACTCATGAAGTACAAGCCGCGCTCCTGTACCCATCCGTCGAAATCGTGGGCGGTTATCGTGTTGGGATAGTGGAAGACCGAATCTTGTGGCGCCAGAATTTCCACGGGAGCCTCCTCGACCGAAACCCGCGCCCGGCTTAGGTCGGCGGGGTAAGGAGTGAATTTGCCGGCATTAAAATCTTGCCAGCTCGCGTTATATTGCACGACCAGCGTGCCGCCGGCGGAGACGAAGTCGAGGAGCTTTTTATTATTTGCGACTACGTCTTTCTGCGTGTCGTAGGCGCGAATCCCGAGCACGATTGTTCCATATTTATTCAAATCTTCGGTCGCGATCTTCTCGGCCGGAATCAGCGTGACATCCATTCCGACCTGCTTCAGCACCGTCGGAATGTCGTCGCCCGCGCCCATGATGTATCCCACCTTCAATTCATGCGGCGCCTGTACGTCGACAATGCTCACGCGCTGCCGGGCGGGCTGGTAGTAATAGAAGCCGCCGAGATCTTCGCGTGTGACCAGCGTGTATCCCTCGGCGTACTTTTCGCCGTCGGATTCCAACACGGCGTGGATCGTGGTACGCCCTTCCTGCAAAGCGGTGGTGAAGACCTTGAACTGGAAGTCCTGTTTCTCCCCCCGTTTTTTTATTTCAATGGCGAACTGGGCTGGCTCTGAGCGCCAGCCCTCGGGCAATTCTAGCCGCAGCACCCCATGCGTCGGGCGCATCAGATTACCGGTCACACCCACGGCGACCATCGTCGTTGATCCGTTATGCGTGGGAATCACCTGCGTTCCCGGTTCCAGCATCACCGAAAATGCGGGCACAATTGCCAGCGGCCGTGTGCGCTGCTTTCCGGCATCATCGACAAACGGAGTGACCACGACTGCGTTGATCCCGTTTCGTGTCTGGGTTCCGCTTGTTCCGGTCGTATACTCCACGCGTGCCCGCAGAGCCGGAGGGGGGAAGGGAAGCGTCGCGTACTTCTCATTGTCGACGCGATTTATGGCTTCTACATCCGGATTGTCGCGATGCCAATAGGGCCGCGTGAAAGGCGTATCTTTCGGGACGCGCAGCCGGAAATTCGCGTGCAAATCGTCTCCCGGCTTGACCGTCTCGGGCCGGGTTTTCCCGCTGATGGTGTTCCATCCGGTGGGAACTTCCAGCTTGATGTGATCGATTAACAGCGACTGCTGCGATCCGTTGTGAAAGGTCACGGCTACGAAAAATTCCTGGTCCGGCGAAACCGCAGTTAGCGCATCTGTTTCTTTGGGCGTGTGAGCATTTGCCGCTGCGTCCGCTGAAACATTTGCAGTAAGGCTCACGCCCAGTGCCAGATTCAGTGCGGTCTCTGCCTGTTGCTGCTTCTCCGCAATGCGAGTCAATAAATCGAGCTTTGTCTTCGGTGTCATGCCGGCGTCGCGAATCTCATTGCTGACGCGATTCAGCCCGGTCACGATCTTCATCAACGGGGCTGTCGCGGCTCTGGCGTCATTTCCTTTTGCGAGCTCGGCCGCCTGCGCCACCAACTTGGCAATCTCGGTTAACTGTTGACGGAGTTCCGAAGGCTGCTTCTCTCCTGAAACTGAAGAAGACACGAGAGCGGGAAACGTTGTATCAATGCCATCAAAGAAACTTTTCTCGTGTCCATCTTTATCCAGAGTGGAAGGCACAACCGAAGCCACCAGGCGGTAAAATGTAAACCGATCGCCGTCGTCCAAGGTCCAGTTGGCGGCGCCTTGCGACTTCTGGTGCCGCAAGCCTTGCATCGCGAACTGCGCATAGGACATGCCGAGCGCCAAGTTGCGCTCACCGGTGTTCAACTTCAGAGTCCAGTCTTTGTCCGGACAGCTCATCGCCCCGAAACCGCAGACGTTGCCGATATATAACTTCTTCGCCTGCCAGGGAAGCAAGCCCTCGGCGACCTGTTCGGGAAAGCGCTTAGGATCGGCCGCAGCATGGAACGCTTCCTGCGTCAAAATGCTCGACGCCTGATGGTGGCCGTGGCCATCGCGCTCCGTGCCGGAGAAGCGCGCCACCAGCACATCCGGGCGAAAGGTTCGAACCACCCGCACCATATCCGCCAGCGCGATATCGTGCCCACCCCACTTTTGAAAAGTCTCTTCGGCGCTCTTTGAGTAACCAAAATCCGCGACGCGGGAAAACCGATCCTGGATGCCATAGCTTTGATCGGACGCCAGCAATTCCAGGGTCCGCAGCACGCCGAGCACGTCCGACAAATTGCTGCCGATTTTGTTCTGGCCGCCCTCACCGCGATTCAGGGTCATCAGCAGCGTGCTGACGCCGTGCCCGCGCGCCTCCAGAGTCAACATACCGCCATCTTCGTCGTCGGGATGCGCGACCACCTGCATCAGTCGCGCCGTCGTTCCGAGGCGCAACAGTTCGAGCCGTAAACCGGGCAGTCCTTGATCCTGCGGAATGTCCTCGGGGATGCCTTGGTACAACAAGCCGGGGGGATCGGCATCGACGTTGAGGGGGGCCTGAACATTGCTCGAGGACGGCTGTGCGCTGGATTTGTCGGCGACTGGCGCTTGCGCCCTCGCGCCAAGAGAAAGGATCGCGAGGAAACAGACAAGACTAACGCCAAAGATTCGCAGGCGATGAACGATAGCCGGAATGACGCTGGAAAAAATTCGGAAGGAAGCGCGGCGCCGATCCGGCCGCAGCAGGCTAGGGGATCCGGAATGTCTCACGCTACAAGGATGCGGCCTAACCCCGGTTTGAGGCAAATTCTTTCATTAAGACCGGAAGCCGGAAGCCGACTACACGTCGCACAAATCGGCTGCTTTACCCAGCGAAGCCAGCGGGTCTCCGGACGGAACAAATTCATGCGCCACATACCCACCGTAATCAGTGCCCACGATGGCTCGCATCACTGCGTCCCACTGAACTTCCTGTGTGCGATCAAGTTCGTGGCGGCCCGGAACGCCGCCGGTGTGAAAGTGGCCAATCCACTGGATGTTTCGCCGGATTGTCTCAATGAGATCACCTTCCATGATCTGCATGTGGTAAATGTCGTACAGCAGTTTCACGTTTGGAGAATTGACTTCTTCGATCACGCGAACGCCCCAGGCCGTGTGGTCGCACATGTAATCGGGATGGTCGCGCTTGCTGTTGAGCAACTCCATGCAGATGGTTACGCCGTGATCTTCGGCGATTTTTTTGACTCGATTGAGCCCGGCAATCGTGTTGCGCGCGCCTTCCTCGTCCGACATTCCGCCACGATTTCCCGAAAAAGCAATCACATTGGGCATGCCCGCCTTCGCCGCGCGAGGAATATTCGTGCGGAATGCCTGCTCAATCGTGGCATGATTATCGACCCGATTGAGAGCTTTGCCGATCTCTCCGCCACCAGCGTATCCCATGGTGCATAGCAAGCCATAGCGGCGCGGAATTTCGTACTCGTCAGGCTGCAGCAGGTCGACGCCGCGCAGCCCGATTCTTGCGGCATATTCCGCCAGTTGGTCCAGAGGAATTTTCTGATAGCACCAGCGGCAGACTGATTGATGAATGTGGCCCTTGCGTAGTATCGCTCCATCAAAAGTCATCGCAACGGAAGGTATCCCGAAGGCCGCTCCGACAACCGAAGCCTTCAGGGCTGCCCGCCGTGTAATTTTCCGCATGGCTTACTAGGTTCTTCTGAGAACTGAGAACGGCTACTGACGCCCTTCCTTCAAAGCTGCCTCGCATTTGCTCGAGGCCGTTAGCACTTCATCGAAGGCAGTGTCTTTGCGCAGATCCTTCAGCAGGGGATCGTCGAGCAGAGCGGCGTTCGCGCAATAGTTCTGCTGCACGGCGGCCTTCAGCAGACGCAGTGCGGGTTCATTCTGCCCGCACGCCGCCATCAGCGCGCCCACGTGATACCAGGCTTCGGCATCGGGCTCCATCATGACCGAAGCTTCATTCTCACGCACAATTCGTGCCAGATCCGCCGGACGTTGCTGCGCCGTGCAGGCCTCCATGAGTTCGCGGTGATAGGTTGGGCCCTTGCCCATGCTGCCTGCGCTGGCGTGCGCTTCTCGTACGTTGCCCTCGGCCAGATGCACATAGGGAGTGACCCAGGCGGCCCATTCCGAACCCGCATCCAGGTGCACAAAGTCCATGGCCCGGTCGGTCTTGCCCATTTCCAGGAACGACCACGCGCAGGAGCGGAAGGCATAGTTGCCGGGGTCGAGAGCTCGCGCCGAGTTGCATTCCTGAGTCGAGCGATCGAGTAGGCCCGCGTAACGCAGCACATAGCTGAGCGCGAAGTGAGCGTCGGCGCTTTGTGGGCGCCGCTGCACCAGGTTGGTAGCCGCATCGTAGGCGCGTCCGAGTTCGCCCCGCTCCACCCGAGCGGTAATCAGATTGCTGGCGGCCATCCCCCGATTCGGATCGAGCGACAAGGCCCGTTCGTAGGCCGAATTCGATCGTTGGAACACGGACTCGCCGCCGCCGCCGTAAATAGAGTCCCAATAATATCTCTGGCCCAGAGCCTCCCAGGCTGGCGCATAGCTGGGGTCGATGCCCACCGCCCACTCCAACATCTTGATGGCTTCCTTATTCGGCCCCGGATCGTGCGGGACCGCGACGCTGCGCAAATAGAAGTCATAGGCCTGCTGGTTCTTCGGTCGGGAGGCGGCGGCTTCGTTTGTGCCAGCGCCACCACCTAAAATCGGCAACAAGCCGCGCTGCACCTGGGTGACCAGTTGATCCTGTAACCCAATCATGTCGTCGGCTTTGGCCGTAACCGTGCCCTGCCAGAGCAGTCGGTCGGTGGGCACGTCGATCGCCTCCAGCGTCACCGTCAACATGTCGCCCTGCTTCATGAAGTGCCCTTGCAGCAACCGCCCGACGCGCAGATCCTTGCCCACGACTTTCGGATCGAGATCGAGAGCCACATATTTCCGAGTAACCGAGGACGGCCGCACTTCCAGCGAGCGCGAATAGGTCAATACATTCGACAATTCATCGGCCAGCGCGAAGCGCAGGTAGTCGATGTTGATATCGCCGTTCATGTTTTGCAGCGGCAGTACGGCGATCGCGTTACGCTGCTCCTCGTTCGCCACTTCTCGATGCTTGTACCACCACGCCCCTACCGATGCCAATACCGTGACCAGCAGAGCCGCCATGCCCAGCACCAGATATATCTGCCACGACGAATTCCGGCCAAAGGTTCGCGAGGCGGCGCGCAGGATCGCAGTATTGGTTCCACTCTTGACTGTGCCCGACTCGGTTTCACGCTTGAGCAGGGCCAGGTCGGAACGCATATCCGCCGCGCTCTGGTAGCGGTGGTTGCGATCCTTCTCCATCGCCTTGCCGATGATCCCTTCCAGTTCAACCGGAACCTTGGGATTTAAATCTTTCGGCGGCGTCGGTTTCGCGTGCAGCACGGCGTCAAGCGTGACCAGGGAGTTGTTGCCGGTGAATGGCTTTTTGCCGGTCGACATCTCATAAAGGACAACGCCAAACGAAAACAGATCGCTGCGGGCGTCGATGGTCTCGCTGCGAGCCTGCTCCGGCGACATATACACTGCCGTACCGGGGATGACGCCCACGGCCGTAAGGGAATTGTCGTTGTTGCCGTCGCTCTCCGGTCCCATGCCGTGCACAAGTTTGGCCAAGCCAAAGTCGAGCACCTTCACCTGCCCAGTGGGAGTCAGAAAGATATTGGCCGGCTTGATGTCGCGGTGCACGATTCCTTTTGTGTGCGATGCCACCAGCGCATCTGCCACCTGCACCCCGACGTCGAGCACTTCCTCCACCTTCATGGGTTGCCCGGAGATATGCTGCTTCAGGCTCTCGCCATCGAGCTTTTCCATGACAATGAAGGGGTGCCCCTCGTTGTCTTCAATACCGTGGATGGTGCAAATATTGGGATGATTGAGTTGCGAGGCGGCGCGCGCCTCGCGAGTAAAGCGCTCCAGCGACTTGGGGTCGTGGGCCAGATTTTCGGGAATGAACTTCAGAGCGACGTGGCGGCCTAGTTTGAGATCCTCGCCCTCATATACCACGCCCATACCCCCGCCCCCAAGCTTGCCGAGGATACGGTAATGGGATACCTGCTGGCCGATCATGAGAGGGCGCTCGGCGGTAATGTTAGGCTCCCGACCCAATCCGGTCAACTCCCTTATTTTCCGAGGCCTACAAAGCGCCGGTCACTATATGATCAGATGCCCCTTCGACCAATCGCGGTTTGCGCGAATATCATGAAAGCGTACCAATCGCTGTTTTCCGGACGTGGCGCCGGCATTATTTTGCAAAAACGGAGCGGAATTCGTCTCCGAATACAAGATCCCATCTTGATATATTGGCAGGATGTTGAGCTTTTTCGCTCCGAAGCCCAGGCATCCACCGACGCGCAGCGTTGCCTGGCAAATACAGCACCTGGGAGCGCTGGGGCTGTTCTTGGTGGCGGTTCTCGACAGTTCTCCGATTCCAACCTTTGGAGCCCCCGATATTCTGACCGCGGTTTTGTCGGCGAGCCACCGCAATCCGTGGTGGGAGTACGCGGCGACCGCCACGATCGGATCGATCCTCGGCGCTTACATTACGTTTCAAATCGCGCGCAAGGCTGGCTCGGCCTACCTTGACAGCAAGTTCAAAAAAGGCAAAGTATCCAAGTTCATGAATGTTTTTAAGAAGTGGGGCACGGGAACTCTGGTCGCCTCCACGATCATTCCTCTGCCAACCCCAACCACCATGTTTTTTGCTGCTGCAGGCGCCTCCGATTATCCGCGAGGACGATTTCTGATCGTCGTGACAGTGTGTAGGGCGATCCGCTATTCCGCCATCGCTCTGGTGGCCGAGGTGTACGGCCGCCGCGTTGTCCGGGCCTTGCGCCATCCCATGCAGTACTGGGGATGGATGCTGTTGTTTGCCGGGATTACGCTAGCCTTGGTGGTGGGCGGAATTCTCATCAACCGCAGGATGGCGACGGCAGAAGCGAAGTGACCGCGAATACCCATCGCAAAGGCTGGGTCCCTATGTTTCGCGTTTTTTCGAGACGTGAGCTTCTTTGCCGTCCACTGATTCACTCTTCCAAATAAAATCCCGCCGAGGCCCCTACCCACTCCATATTCTTGTTGTGATCCACGCCCATCATCAGCCCGCGGCCCATGCGAATGATGGTCAGCACGGGCATCAATTTTTCGAGCCATACATACATCACGCGCACTTCGGCCTTCGTGGGACCGAAGGGAGTTGCAATCACCGGCTCGAAATGCATGCGCTCCTGCAAAATGTAGTGGGGACGCTTCTCCGCCGGAATCGCGGCGATATCTTCTTTCTTCGGCGCGATAATTACTCCCAGCCCCGCAAAAGAATACAGCGGCTTCAGCGCATAGTTTTCCAGATCAACAGGAATTTCATCGAGGCGATCCAGGAACCAGGTCTTCGGCACCGACTCATGCTTCAAGTAGGGAATGGAAAACTTGCTGATGCGGAAATACCAATTGGGATGTCCCGCCCACTCGACGTCGAGATCGTCGCGCCAGTCAAACGCGAGCTTGATGTGCTTGCGCTCCAGTTCATCGACGATGGCGCGGTTATAGATGCGCTCGATCGGCACACGCTTCCCGCCGCGCTCGTAATAGAGCCGCGAACTTTCTTTCTTGATGTCGACAATGTCGACGGTGCGCACGCCCAGCATTTTCTCTGTCAGCAGAAAATCCGGAACGGTCTTCTGATGGAGCGGATCGATCTCCATCAAAATCACATTCTCAGGATCATGATTGCCGACGATGGCCCGGTTCAGCAGCTCGCGATACGAATCCCCATCAAGCCGGCTGAGGAAATACTTGACCGACGACCGAGGGCCGAGGACCGACGTCGCCATTTCCCGTAGCCCATACACATTGATATAGGTCTCCGCCAGCGGCCCCTGATAGGCATACAGGGAAGGAAAAGCTTGCAACTCGACGAGTTTCGGCTGCAACTCGCCGAGCTCATTGCGCACCAGCCCAAAATCCACTTGCACAAACATGGGATGCGGCGCTTCATTTGGGACTTTGAATTCGGCTGGAACCGCCTCATCCGATTTCGCACGGTAGGCCGGACTGTCGACCAATTGCCGAATCAGCGACTGGCCATCTGTGGCGATGCGGTCGATGAGTTCCTTCGGAAAGAAGCAAGGTGTCTCGGACAGCCGAAACTGCACCTGCGTCCCGCAAGTCTCGTCCACGCGCCGTAAAAAATCTTGATATTTTTCAGGAGTGAATCCGGTGTTGAACGCCTCGCGCAGAGAAGGAATCATACTGTTTGATTGTCGGCCGGTGGGGCACGAGAGCTTACCTGTCGTCCGAATCTTGGAGCGGGAACTTTATCCAATCCCAATGTTTCAATAGCTGTCTTTGTTGCTCGTCGAATTCAGCATTGTATCGATGCATGTGCGGCACAGGGAATTGCACATCGTCACACTT
This sequence comes from Candidatus Sulfotelmatobacter sp., assembly GCA_036500765.1. Taxonomy (NCBI): domain Bacteria; kingdom Pseudomonadati; phylum Acidobacteriota; class Terriglobia; order Terriglobales; family Candidatus Korobacteraceae; genus Candidatus Sulfotelmatobacter; species Candidatus Sulfotelmatobacter sp. Next base: position 938,655 of record DASYBM010000004.1, on the reverse strand, counting down.
GGCGAAACCATCGGAAGTCAAGATTCTCTCGAAGGCTTCAAGCGGGCCGTACGCATAGATGACGTTGTGGTTGTCATACACGAGCAGAGAAGAGTTGTCGATTGACATGATCCAGAAATGGTGGCGAGCGTCCTTTTCAAGAAGGTCCTGAAACTCCCACAGGAACTCTTCAAGCTGGTGCGAGTTGATCGGCTCGGGACTCTGATAGCGGCCCGCTTCTCCGCCGCCGCGCGGGACTAGCAAAACGAAAAGAAGACCGAATGGGCTTTCCATCGCGGCAGTCAGTTTGCTAATTATCCTGATTTGAGCCGCGGCCGGAGCGATGACCAGCCGGGGTGGTCCGCTTGTCTTCTCCACCGCCCAGCAGTTCGCGTACTGGAACGGAGCCTCAACCCCCGATGCGTTCAGATGGCCGAACTTATAAGGCTCCACGACCATAGTTTCCTACGCTTCCACCAGAAACTTCCCCTCGCGCATAATCTGCTCGTCGTCAACCCAGATATTAAATTTCCGCCCGACAACATCAATGTGCGTGGTCGAATCCCACTCCGCACCGGTGTGGGCGCCGTAGGGATTGCCAAACGCAATATGCACGCCGGGATACTTCTCGTCCTGGAGAATCTGCCCGATCACTTCTTTTAAGTCGATATTCGTGCCGATAGCAAACTCGCCAACGCGGTCGCTGTTCTCGTCGGTGTGAGTATATTTCCAGAAGTCGTTTTCCAGTTCGCGATTCTGCGAGTGCGCTTCGGTGAGCCGGTTACCCTTCATGCGTATGGTTAGCGGATTGTCCTGCAAATTGCCAAACTTCGCGCACAGATAATCGCCCACTACGCCATCAATCACAAACGTTCCGTTGACCTCGCCCGGGGTCGTGAAAATTTCCCCGCCCGGCAAGTTGCCCCACTTTTCCGGCGAGATAATTCCGCTGGTCTTCAGCCACTTGTAATTGGGATTCAAATCGGCAGTCAGATCCGTGCCGGCTGCGGTCGTGGCCCGCACCTGCCGCGCCTTCCGCACCATGGCAACTACCTTGGCGCTCAAGCGGTCGACTTTCTGAAAATCCGCGCGCATGCCTTCCAGCATGATTTGGCGATTGATGTTTACCATGTGCGCGTGGCGAATCTTGCGCCGGTTGACCACGTCGGTCATCTGGATGCGTGACCGCAGCTCGTTCGTCTGTGCCTGCACCGCAAAAATCGAAACCTGGCTGGTTTCGAGATCATCGAGAATCGCGCGCGGCAAATCAGTCAGCGGACGCTCCGCCAACTCTTCCAGCACCCAGGCGTGATAAGGCGCGCCCAGTTTTTGCAGTTCATGCCCAATGGCGGCTGCGATCTCAATCGTCGCCTCGTCGGTGATCAAACAGACCTGCTCGTCAGGCTGCACGCGCAAGCACACTTTGACGGCATTGACAGCCCCCGGCGTGTACTCAGGATCGAATGGAATGTTAAGGTTGGCCTGACGTTGTGCCTGTGTATTTTGCACAGGCGGAGCGGGAGTTTTGACTTGGTCCACGTGAGCGCTCATTAACCTACTTTTCGAACGGCAACCGGATCGTCTTCCAAACCCGCTTCCGTTTCTTCAATGATGTAATCGACAACTTTCTTCAAATCCCCGGTTTGCTCGAACACGCGCAACTGGCGGTCGGCCCCGCTGCCGTGCTCCAGAATCTTGTGGATGTAATTCAATTCTTCGCGCGAGCCCAGTTCGTCCACAACGTCGTCTACGAAATGCAGATACTCGTGGATCAAGTCCCGCGCCGGAACTTCGATCTGCTTGCCGAAATCGATCATCTTGCCGTCGAGGCCATAGCGCGAAGCCCGCCACTTGTTTTCCATGATCAGCGCGCGCCGGTACAAGCGGAATCCCTGATTCGCTGTAAACAGCTTGTGAAGTTTCGCTACAGTCGCCTGAATCAGCGCGGCCAGTGCGATCGTCTCATCCGCCCGCATGGGTACGTCGCAGACGCGAAATTCGAGCGTATTGAAAAAAGGATGCGGCCGAAGGTCCCACCAGATTTTCTTGGCGTTGTCGATGCAGTTGGTCTTAATGAGGAGTTTGATGAAATTCTCGTATTCGCCCCAACTCGGGAAATAATCCGGAATATTAGTGCGCGGAAACTTGTCAAATACTTTGCACCGATATGATTTCAGTCCGGTGTTCATTCCCAGCCAGAAGGGCGAATTAGTCGATAGCGCCAGAATGTGCGGCAGAAAATAGCGCGCGTGATTCATCATGTGAATCGCGGTCTCACGATCATCGATGCCGATATGCACGTGCAGGCCGAAAATCAGATTGGCCCGCGCCACCAGTTGCAAGTCTTCGACAATTCCCTTGTAACGGTCGTCTGGATAAATTTCCTGCACCCGCCAATCCGAAAACGGATGCGTCGCCACCGCCGCCAGCCGCAGGCCGTTCTCCTTGGCCAGGCGCACAATGTCGCGCCGGAGCATCTTTACTTCCGCCTTGGCCTCTTTGATGTTCTGGCAAATCCCCGTGCCTACTTCAATGACGGATTGGTGCATCTCCGCCTTGACCCGCTCCTGCAGAAGCATTTTGCCCTTCTGCAAAAGCTCGGCATGAATATGCGACCGCAGCTCTCCCGTCGCCGGGTCGACGGTCTGATATTCCTCTTCAATTCCGATGGTGAAAGTCGGGGTCATTCGCTTGTTTTGCCGTCACTCTTCTCCACTCATTCTCATTCCTCGCGAAGCGAGGAAACTGCTGTTCGCCGCCAATACCATGGCTCACGGCGAACTCTTCCAGTATACCAACGGGCGGAAAAACCACGGCAAACCCAATCCCACTCCGCGTTTTCCTTAACCCGTTCTTTCACGATCTTCTTAATCAGGGCGTCGGGCAAAGGCTTGTCGGATGGGAATCGGATGGTCCCCTTCGAAGTGCGATAGCCCTTCAACTCCTTTGCAAAGGTGTTCATGACGCCCGACCGGTCGGAAATAAGCCGCAATGATTTTTAAATGCCGCGTAGCCAACGAGCATTCCGTTGTTCTTGAACATTGGAATCCCGTAGCTGATTACTTCGGTCGTTTCCTTCGGCACCACCGACTGAATCACGGCACGAACATGTTTCAGCGTGCTGCGCGGCGGTTCGGGAAGTTGAGCCAGATATTCGTCTACGGTTTTAGCGGCAGCTTTGCCTTTCATAATCTAAAACGGTCCGTCATCCTCAGCGAAGCAAAGGAACCCATGCAGTTGCCTGCAACTTCGAGAGTGCTGCCAAGCTGCATAGATCCTTCGGCCCGCAAAGAACGCGGTCCTCAGGATGACAAGCCATTTAGGTACAGGAGAAATTGGGCTTATTGACCTAGCGCGGCGACTACTTCGTCACTTTTCCTTTCTTTCGTGCCGCGACCCACTCCGGTTCGGCCTTGCGTTGCGGTTTCTCCGCCGGCGATCCCGCCAGGAACTCTGCCCAGCGCAACTCCTTCACCGGACTCTCGCCGCTTAGCGCCATCTTCACCGCCATCTCTGCGACGGCGTTCAATATCCATTCGAAATTTTCCTGACCTACCGATGTGACCTCAGCGTCCGGCGCTGGATTCAGAAAGTCGATTGCATAGGGCACTCCGCCCTCAACTGCAAACTCGACGGTATTCAAGTCGTATCCCAAAGCCCGGCAGAGCGACAACGCATCCTTCACCATGCGCTGATGCAGTGCCGGCGAGGACGGCGGCGGATTCCCCTTCACGTAGCGCTCATGAAACGGCGCCCGCGGATCGTATTTCATGATGTGCACTTTCTCTTGCCCCACCACGTAGCAGCGGTAATATTCTTCGAACACCACGCCGTGCTGCAGGGTCATGCACAAGTCGCCGGTCTGGTTGTAGTAATGAAAAAATTCTTCCGGCGAGTGCACATGATAGACATGCTTCCATCCGCCTCCGGAATAAGGCTTCAAAAACGCCGGGAAGCCGACGTAGTCGAACAACTCCTGCCAGTTCAGCGGAAACATTAAATTCCGCATCGACATGTCGGTCGTTCCTTCGGGATGCTTATTGTGGGGCAGAATCACCGTCGGCGGAATCGCCACGCCCATCTTGTGAGCGAGAGCGTAGTTGAAGAACTTGTCGTCGGCCGTCCACCAGAACGGATTGTTGACGACGATCGTTCCGTGCAGCGCGGCGTTCTTCAGATACGCGCGATAAAACTGGATATCCTGCGAAATCCGGTCGATGATTACCGCGTACTTCTTCGGCTCATCCATGCGGATGCCGCCGATCTTCAGGAACTCTGCCTCGACGCCATCAACATTCATCGAGTTGATCTTCTCGACCAACGCCGGAGGAAATGTATTCTCCATCCCAAAAAGAATGCCAACCTTCTTAACGCTCACGAAATTCTCCTAGTCCTTAGGACGAAATATCATACCTGATCGCGCTCATCGTACTCCCTAGTTTGGTTCGCAAGAAAAGGCCGGAGCTGTGAAAGCTCCGGCCAGAAATTGTTGCGCCCGAATCGTTCATTCGCACGATAAATCCGCGAATTTAGTAGCTAACCTTCAGCCCAGACTCGGTGAATGGTACCGCGTAGCTTTTTCCATTGGCCACGGAGTAAGCAACGATGTAGGTTCCCTTCGGCACTTTCTGTACGAGAGACAAGTTGATCAACCCGTTCGGCCCGAGTTCGGCGGTAACGGCATACACGTGGATGGCAAATCCGGTTACGGTCAAATCCACGTATTCGTCGTCTTCGCCTGCCCAGTTGGTGAAGCTATTCGACTTGTTGGCGCCCGCGAGCCCGAGGAATGAGTAAACTTCCTGCCCAGGCTGCATGATGCCGAAATAGCCGTTGGAAACAGGATTGATCAATCCGTAAGTTCCGCCGGTTGCAAATGTAGCCGTGCCGGCGACTCCGGTGCCGTTGGGATAGGGGTTATAAGACGTGACTCCGGTAATGGGCATCGCGGGCATGCGACGATCATATTGGCTGGGCACGCCCAGAATGATGAGGACGGGTTCTCCGGCGGTGGGAGCGCCCCCGCTATTCTGATAGATATCCACATTCCAGGCCCCGGATAAAAGGTTGGGATCGCCACCGCAGCCAGTCGCACAGCTGGTGCCAGCTCCCGGGCCAATGTGCAAAGTAGACTGTCCGACGGCCGTGGACAGCCCAGCCAGGCAGACTGACAAAACAACAAGCCCCACGCGCTTCAGCTTCGACATGCGTAAATCTCCTTTTTAGTTAACTTCTTTCGGCGCTCCGAAGGCGCGGGCCATGATGGCATCGAGTGCGAAAATATTGAAAGTGGACTAAGAGGACAGGGCCGAAAGACTCTAGTTGCGATAGAAGGCTAAAGGTCGTTTTTCGCAAAGCCTGTCAAAAGTATTTTTCGGCCATCCTCTGCCACAGCGGCCAGTCGTGCTTTGAATTGTCGTTCCAAACGTCCAGCCAGTGAGGAATTGCCTTGTTATTCAACATTGCCGAAAACTTTACATTTTGATCCAGACAGATATCCCAGTCCGCCGAGCCCAGCACGATCTTCATTTGCCGATAGCGGCTCAAGAACCAGTCATCCGACATGTTTGGAATGAAATCGGCAGGATTGTTGAAGTAGCAGTCGTCGTCGTAATAGCCATCAAGAAACTGGTGGATGTCGAACGATCCGCTCATGCTCACGCAATGCGTTACCACGTCGGGATGCTTCAAGGCAAAATTGACCGCGTGATACCCGCCGAAGCTGCAACCGGTTAGAGCCAGTTGCCATGCCTGGTTCTTCCACCGGATGAAGGGCAAGAACTCATGCAGGATGTAGCGTTCGTATTGTAGATGGCGCATCACCCGCACCCGCGGATGCACGCCCTTGTTGTACCAACTCTCGGTATCGACGGCGTCCGGGCAAAACACCTGGAGTTCGCCGCGGTCGATCTTCGGCGCCAGCGTTCCGATCATTCCGCGATCTTCATACTCGAAGAACTTGCCCATCGAGGTAGGGAAGACGACGAGCGGCATCCCGGCGTGGCCGAAGACCAGCGCCTCCATGTCCCTATGCAGTTCCTGGCTATATGCCTTGTGAAATTCGCGATTCATGTGAAACAGAAACTGGCTACCGCGCCAGATGTCCCCCGCGATAGGTCGATATTGCAGCCGAAGTATATTACCCGATAGCTGCCTCAATCCCTAGAGGCGCCTGGCGTAGTAGTTCAGTTTGGCTCACGCGCCAGGTCAGAAGGGCGGGAGATCCCTCCCTTCGCCTGAAGAACGGCTCCGGTCGGGATGACCAATGTGTTGTACAAATCAACTGAACCATTACCGGGCGGGGCGGCAAACCCTCTGCTCCGAAGGGCATCCAAGCTGCGGGCAAATACGTGTCGAACTCCGATCTCGCATCAATCTTATTTCTGCTTCTCCTCCTGGTCGGCTTCGCTCAGGTATTGGGTTACTTTGCGATGAAACTGCGCCAGCCACGAGTGGTGGGCGAAATCCTGGCCGGCGTGGTATTAGGGCCCGCCATGCTGGGGCGATTGCCATTCGCCTCTGGTCTGACCGAAGCGATCAAGCATCAAGGGAACATTCTGAATTTTGTGTACTGGCTCGGGCTCCTGCTTCTTATGTTCCTTTCAGGCGCCGAGACCCGCAATCTTTTTACGCGCGACGAACGCCGTGAGGTGGGATGGCTGACCATTGTCGGAACAGGCATTCCTTTCGCTTTGGGGCTGGCGTTGGGGCCGCGGCTGATTCGACCCGCATTGGCCGGACCCAACGGCAACCGGGTTTCGTTGATCATCATTTTGGCCGCCGGAGTCGCGGTCACGTCAGTGCCGGTGGTCTCCAAGATCTTCGCAGATTTAAGAATATTGCACACACGCTTTGCGCGGCTGGTTTTAGGCGTCGCGGTTCTGGAAGATATTGTCCTATGGCTGGCCCTGGCAATCGCTACGGCTCTGGCCGAAAAAACGGCGCTTGATCGGCGAGCGCTCTCCTATCACTTGATCGCAACCGTTGGCTTTTTTGGGTTAGGGCTTACGATTCTCCCGCGCATCGTGAAGCGAATTAACAAATCGCGTTTCAATATTGTGGCACGGCATTCGCCCGTGGCTTATGCCATCGCTGTGCTGCTGGCCTATTGTGCATTGGCTGGAGCGCTTGATGTGAGTTTGGTGTTCGCGGCGTTTCTCGCCGGGTTCGCCGTCGTCCATAAGAAACGCAGACTTTTTGCCGATGCGCTGGACGCAATTGGAAAAGTGGGGTTCGCGTTTTTCATTCCCATATATTTCGCAATTGTTGGACTGAAGCTCGATCTGCGCCGTGGTCTCTCCTTCTGGATGCTGCTTACCTTCCTTGTAGCGAGCTGTGTGGCGAAGATTCTTTCTGTAGCGCTGGCGGGACGACTCGCCGGCTTTCGAGGACTGGATTTGATCAATCTGGCAATCACGACCAACGCCCGGGGCGGGCCCGGCATCGTTCTCGCCAGTGTGGCGTTTGATGCCGGCATCGTCAGCGCGCAGTTCTACACGACTCTGGTATTAGCTGCGGTTCTCACATCCCAGATGGCGGGGGCCTGGCTCGATTACATTCTGCGCCGTGGCTGGCCCTTGTTGGCGCCGACCTTCGCGGACGAAGCTCCTGCCGTCTCGCTTGAAGAGCGTCCCTTCACTGCTTGATCTGCTGCTTATTCTGTTCGATGAGGACAAAAAAAGCCCGCCCCTTGCGGAGCGGGCCCTGCGGGGGGAAGGTGCAGAAACTATTTACGATCCGTTCGAACAAACCGACAAGGACGAATTTCCCTGGAAGCTCCACCAATCGTTTACCGATGTGGTCGCGGGCGCTCCGAAGTAGCGCAGCATCACCAGGTCCTGCAAGTTGTAGGTGAAGCCGTGCAGCATGTACGGATAGCCGCCATAATTGGAGTCTCCCTCTTCCGGATCGCCTACTTCCAGAATTCCGCAGGGCGTATTGTTTCCGTTGTAGTTGACGGTGAGCGGATCGTCTGCCCATTCGCCGACTTCGTGCGACAAGGCCGACACATCCTGCGAGAAAGCTCCCGGATGATCCACATAGGTTGCTTCCGCATAGGATTGCGGATTGCTAACGCTGCCTTCCGAGCTGTGGTAGCCGCCGATGCAGCAGCCGTTCTGCGTCAGATACGTGTCATAGAGCAGAAAAATGGGAAACTGGTTGGGCTGAATTCCCAGCTTGCTGATCAGGCCCGGAATTTGGGAGTCAAACCAGTTGATGTCGACTTCCGCTGCCGTGAAGCCAAACGGGCTCCCCGTTGTGCCGTAAGTCCGAGTCGGGCTCAAGGTCTGCTCCGCCAGCACGGTCTCACTTAACAGCAGGTGCGAGTTGGTATTCGAATGCACGATGCTCCAGAAGTTGGCGCGCTGAAACGCGTCAATGTACTGGGTCGTGCCTACGTCCACCCCACCTTGGGTGTAGGTTGTGGTGGAATCGAAGATCGGCGAATCTACGGTGTTGGTGACCACCGTGTTTCCGTTCGAGAGCACGTGCTGAGGATCGAAGGTAGTCTTCGATCCAGTGCGCGATGTGATCACGATCTTGACCGGGATAATGTAAGTCGTGACAGTGGCACTCGCGTTCGTGGAAGGCGCCGCGCCGACCATATTGTAGGTGTAGTTCTTACCGCTGTAGGTGAACGATCCATTCCAACTCTGCAACGACGCCGGCGGCGGGGCAACATCGGAACGGACATGCGGGGGCATTACCACATACCTGGGGCGAGGTTTGGCAACTTCAGCATCCTGGGCAAGCACGCTCCCAGCCAACCCAACGCAGATCAACATACACAGGGCAGTTGTGGAACTCAGGCAAAAAGCTTTTCTTCTTTTCATAACATCTGGTCTCCTTGGGAATTTTCTTTTTGACCACATTTGGTAATCAACCCTGTACCAGGCCCACAAGCCATCCAGGATCGAGTTCGCCCGCAACCCGCTCCTCGTCCTGAATTCAGGGTCAGATTTTTCTAGTCCCACAGTAGACGCGTAGTCAATGTGCAAATGTTATGGGCTGCTGTTTTGTTCTGTTTTTGTAAATTGCAAAAGGAATTTCGTTTTTCGTAAATTTGTTTTGCCCGCCAATGTACTTCCGAGTATTCTGCGTTCTCCGCCCACCGGCCGCGCGGGGAAATGAAAAACCCGTCCCTTGCGGGACGGGTTGATCTAAATCAAAAATGCCGACTAACCGCCGTTGTTGCAGATACCCAGCTTAAACGGATTGTCGTGGAACGATTCGGTCCCGCCGTCCACTGACGTGGTGTTGGGCGCGCCGAAGTATTCCAGGTAAACCAGATCCTGGAGGTTATAGGTGAATCCATTCAGCACGTAGGGGAATGCTCCATAATTCGAGAAGCCTTCCTCCGGATCGCCGACTTCCAGAATCCCGCAAGAAACCGGATTGCCGCCTGTGTTCACGACCAGCGGATCGTCCATCCACTCGCCGACTTCGTGGGACATCGCGGAAACGTCCTGCGAGAAGATGCCGGGGGTGCTGATGTAGGTGAAATGTGAATACGCTTGAGGTGCCGAGGTGCTGCCATAGGAGCTATGATAACCGCCGATGCAGCATCCGAAGTCCGTCAGATACGAATCGTAGGTGATGAAGATCGGAAGGGTGTTCGGCGTGATGACCTTGGCATACTTGGTGAGGATGGCCTGAAGCTGGCCATCGAACCAATTGATGTCGGCCGTGCCCACCGTGATGCCAAACTCCGTGGTGACGCTACCGTCGCCCGCCGGCACCGTGAGGGTCTGCAAGGGGACAAGCTTGGGCTGGGCCAGCAACACATGATAGTTAGTACCGGCGACTTCCGACCAGAAGTTGCCGCGCTGGAATGCATCTTCGTACTGCGTGGTTCCCAAAGAGGTTCCTTCGGGGGTGACCCAGGCCATATTCTTAAAAATCGGCGAACCGATCGTGTTCTGCACCGCCGACTTGCCGTTGCTCTGCACGGTTTCGGGGCTGAAGATCGTGGTTACGCCATTCTTCACATATTTCAGGGCGATCGGGATCAGAAACGTTTTGACTGTGGTCGATGTCCCGGTGGTCGGATCGGTTCCAACCATGTTGTAGTTATAGGTGTGGCTCTTATACACGAACGATCCATTCCAGGTCGTTAGTGGAGTCAAGGGCGTGTTGCCGTTGTCGGCATGCAGTTTGGGCAGCAGACGGGCGAACCTGGGGTGGGCCGGCATAGTATCTTCCTGGGCAAGGGCGGTGCCTGTTCCGCAGGCAACCAGAGCAAGCGCAGCCAGAAGGCTGAGCACAGTAAATTGCTTCATGTTTAGGGATTCTCCTTAGGGTCGATGAAACCGTTGAAGTTTACGGAAAGCGAACACAAAGTGCTGATCGGGATCCGGAGTCCACAGCTCTCAGGATGCAGGGAAACAACAAATCCGATTGATTCTGCGGTTCTTGGCCGTCTCTGTCAACTGTGAATATTTTTGCAGCATGCCACAATTGGCTCCGGAAGCGCCGACTCGCGCCATTTCTCTCATTCCTCGCAAGCGCCGCCCCTTCTGTAAAATGAGTTCGCGCCAACCCCAAATGTCTTCTACCCATCTCACGGAAGCTGATGTCCGCCGCCTGCTCGATCCGGCTCGCCTCTGTGCTGTTATCGAAACGGCATTCCGCGAGCGTTATCCCTCCATCAGCCTGCCGCCGCGCACCCACGCCGAACTCGCCAACGGGATTTTCCTTGCGATGTCCTGTTACGACGGCGCGACCGGCACACTCGGAATGAAGCTGGTGATGGTTCGAGACCATGTTCGGTCCCGCGCCCAAACTCGAATTGCCGCGGACAGCGACGAACCGGTCGCTGATGAATCTGGCGCCGCTCTCACCGCAGGCCGCGTGCAGGCGACCTATCTGCTGCTTGATTCCGAGACTGCTCAACCACGCCTCATGATCGCCGCCAACTACCTCACCGACCTGCGCACGGCCGCAACCTCGGCCGTAGCCACGAAATTTCTGGCCCGCCCTGACGCATCCACGCTTGGCATCTTCGGTACTGGGCGATTGGCGCTTACTCATCTGGCGATGCTGCCGCTGGTGCGCAAGTTTCAACGCGTTCTGGTCTGCGGACGCAATCCAAACCGATCTCTGGAGTTTATCCGCAAGGTTTCCGGCGACGTGCCCGGTCTTACGATTATGGCCGTCGATGCCCGCGCCTGCGCCGCCGAATCCGACGTAATTTGCACCTGCACCTCGCACCCCGCTCCACTCTTCAACGGCCGCGACCTGCGTCCCGGAACCCATCTCAACCTGGTGGGAGCATACCGTCCTCAAAACCGCGAAGTGGATACCGTTACGATTCAGCGATCGCGCGTTGTGGTCGATACCTATGGCGGTTCGTTATCGGAAGTCGGAGATTTGTTGATTCCGATCCAGGAAGGGGCGATTACGCGCGATCACATCGCTGGAGATCTTCACGAATTGGTCAGCGGGAACAGGCAGGGAAGACGCAGCAGAGATGAGATTACCGTATTCAAGAGCGTGGGCTGCGCTCTGGAAGATCTGGTCGCCGCCGAACTCCTGCTCGCGGCCTGTTCCGCCCCCTGGGCGTGATTCGGCTGTGCCCAGCGAACTTCCAGCCAGACAAAGCACCACCTGCGCTCCCCGTAGCAGCACGCTTCGCAAACGGCTATCGCGGCTTCATGTACCAGAAGATCGCCAGCGCCACCAGGGCGACAGTAATAATCCAGAGGACGACGTCCTTACTCGCACTGCCCTTCTTTTCTTCTGCCATAAACTAGGAGTACATCACACCTGAAATCAGGGTTCAAGTGCTGTGCTGATTTCCCCAGCAACAGGAACCCGCGGTTGTGTTTTCGAGGTCATGTTTTTGAAGTCATGGTTTTGCTGCGGCAGCGGCGGTTCCGGACCGCTTGTAGTCCCTGAATTTTACGATCTCGCGGACGTGAATGGCCTGAACCTGGAAGTGCAGCGTGTCGTCGACCCGCGCATACGCCGGAAACCACATTCCGTCCAGGTACTGCCGGTAGCTTACAAACGTCGGCCTGACGTCCATCGGCCTGTTCTTTTTCACGCGCACGATATCCGGCACGCTCTTGCCGCACAGCTTCACGATCTGCAAGTCTTTGTCGTCGACCCACACCCTGCCCTGAAAATACCGTTTATTCTTTTCTTCTTTCTTCGGCTCGACGTGAAACACATAAGTATCGAGATCGTCTACGTGCTGCTGCCCGGCGTAGCTCAGTCTGTACTGGGGAAGTTCTTCGGTCGTGAGAACCCACGCCATAAACACGTGGATGTCGTCCATGTCTTCCTGGGTCAGCTCGATCCCCCGTAGCGTAGACTGCTCGGCGAAAGTCACATGCTCCGCCCGCTTTCCCTTGTCTTCATACGAAACCGTACTGATCTCATGAAACTGCCCGTCGACGGATTTATCGTTGAGCGTTTGCACCAGAACGTCCTGGGTGTAGGTGTAGTGCTCGCGCGCTTCTTTCACCTTGGTCTCCTGCGCCGCGAATTTTTGAATGAGTTCGTCGGCTGACATGTTCTTGGGCGGAGTCATATCCAGCACCCCGTTTCCCTCAGCGCAATCTGTCTGTGCCATGACATGTGAGCCGAGAGTGCCGATCACGATCAGCGTAGCCGCGAATCCCATCGATCCGCGCATTCTTCTCATCTTGCCTGCCTGTGGCATGCCGGCTGCCTCCCAGCTCGATTTGATAGGGGAAAACATACACCGCCGACGCATAGCACGCAACGCAGGAATCTCCTCCAATGCACTTGGACGCTTCCTCTGTAGGTTGGGCTTACGGCCCACCATCTGTACTTTCCCATAAATGTGCAAAATCTTGCGTGATTCTTTACTTTTCTATCGTAAGTTTATGAATCGGAAGCGATTGTGGTTGGCACGCTGGTTGCACCTGTAGGGATGGACTCAAAACTTATGAAGACCACATTTCTTGGGCTGTTCATCGTCTGTGCCGCTTCCGCATTCGGACAAACCGGAGTCGCAGTGCTGTCGAATCAACCACAGATTATTGAGCCTCCTAGCCACGTTCTTCATGCTGAAACACATTCGCTGGCAACCGAGCATCCTCTGGTGGGCGGCGGAGCTTACACTTATGCACAGGGCGAGCGTCCCCTTTGGGAGTTCGGCTCTCCCTATCCGGAACCGGCGCCTCTGGGCGACGTTGCTCGCGCCTTGCGCAAGGAAAAGATGACAGCCAAAAAAGCCGAGATCGTCCTGGAAAAGCAGGGATCGTAGATTTCGTCTGCTTCATGCGAACTCGTGCCGTGGGGCCGGTTCTCTACCCCGCCACCGAGCGCCAGCTCGGGCTCACCGTGTCGCCGTCGCCAGTTGCTCACGATGACCGCAGTCCGGCTACACGGGCATAAAACGATTCCCCGATCCTGCGCATCAGACCATATGCATCGGCATTAGCCTTTCCGAAAATCTCCGAATCTGCTCGCCAACTGTCCGGCGGCATTGGCGGGAGTGTACACTGCCCACTGGTGGAGGAAACGTATTGATGACGCCCGGTAAGGCGGACTGGGTCCGCATATGTCTGTTTCTGCTGTTCCTTTTACCCACGGTTCCGGCCTATTGTCAACGCGGAACCCTGGATCTGAATCTGGGAGAGACCACCGATCAGTTTGCTTCCTTGCCCTCGGTCTCTGATGCCGTTCTCGACATTAACGGCGACGTGACCGTTATCAGGCCATCGCAGAAGCATGGCGGACCAAGCATCGTAGCCGGCGGCGAGATTCGGGTGCCCAGCGATACGAACAATCATTCCAAAGAGTTCGCCGTGTATGGCGGCGCTATCTGGGGAGTGCATAATTTTTCCATAGGCTTTGACGGCGGAGTCCGCAAGATCTATATGCCGCCGGCACGGGTGAGTGGCCAGACCCTGAACCGGGATAATCTGGAGACGCTCGAGTTGCCGCTCGTCATCCGATACAAGTTCGGTCCCGAAAAGCGCGCCTTTCTCGAGGTCAAGGGCGCTCCGGAACTTACCCCGCACTATAAACGGTCCTCGCTCAACACAGTTCCGCTACCTAGTCCTAGCCTCGACCATGGATATTTTCTGCGTGGGCGCATCGGCTACAACTTTGGCAAGTGGTGGTATGTCGCGGGCACCTACGAGACCCGCTATTTCAAATTCGAATCGAATCTCGGTAATCCCAGCAATCTGTACAACTGGAAAAGCAATATAGTCACCGGAGGGGTTGGCCTGCGTTTCTGAATAGCCTCCGCAGAAGTTCTGTCATTCCGAGCACAGCAGGATTTTCCGCAAACGCGGAAAATCCTGCGCAGTCGAGGAAGATGCTTTTCCTTCCCTTGTTACTCTGATCGCTCAAACCTGCTAACCTTTTTCCCTCACCCAGCCGTTTTGCTTTGTCTTAGCACCAGAGGAGCATACGATGAAAGCAACGGATCGTCCCACCGTTGGCTCGGTTGTAGTTTTGTTTTCTTGCAGCGTCTTTTTATGCACCCTGGTTCCTTCGTCACTTTCACAAACCCAGGACGTACCGACCATCGCGCAGGTTGCTCCTGTCCGGGAGCATCGTCCGCGGATTGGCTTGGCTCTCAGCGGCGGCGGTGCGCTGGGTCTGGCCGAAATCGGCGTGGTTCAGTGGCTCGAAGATAACCACGTCCCGGTCGACCGGGTCGCCGGCACCAGCATGGGCAGCATCATCGCCGCGATGTACGCCACCGGCATGTCGCCAGCCGAGATCCAGACCTTCGCGGAGAAAATTGACTGGGACCGGGCCTTGCTTCCCGAGACGGTTTACACTCAGCTCTCCTTTCGGCGCAAGCAGGATCGTCGCGACTTCCTGATCAATGCTCCGCTTGGCCTGAAGCACGGTTTGAATGGGCCGAATGGTTTCAATTCCGGCCAGGGTGTGGGACTGTTGCTCGATCGCATTGCCTTCCCGGAATCCGGCGCCGCGAGCTTTGACGACCTGCCGATTCCGTTCCGCTGTGTCGCGACCGATATGCTAAGCGGAGAAGGCGTCGTGCTGCGCGATGGATCGCTTGCCCAGGCGGTGCGTGCCTCAATGGCAATTCCAGGCGTGTTCACTCCGGTAGAGATCAATGGCAGGATTTTGGCAGACGGCGGCCTGGTGCAGAATATTCCCGTTGAGACTGTGCTTGAAATGAATGCAGACGCCGTGATTGCGGTCGAATTGCGTCTGCCTCCTGGCAAACCGAAAGACCTCGAAACTCTTACTGGAGTCCTTTCTCGCGCAGTCGACGTCGTGATCACGCAGAACGAGCGGCGTTCTCTCGCTCTGGCGCAGGCTAAGGTCAGCATTGACATGAGCGGTTTCGCGGTGACCGATTATTCGCGAGTCCAGCAGTTGGTCGCGCTCGGTTACAAGGCCGCGGCTAGTCAGTCTGCCGCCCTGCAGCCTTTTGCCATTCAAGATCCCGAAGAATGGAAAGAATTTCTCGCCGCTCGGGCGGCGCGGAAACGTCGAGCGCCCGATAAGATCGCAATTGTCGAAGTTACCGGCGCCGATTCCGACACAAACCGCCGAGTTCAGAAGCGGCTCACCAAAGCCCTGGAGGGTCCTCTCGACCTTTCCAAGGTCGATCGGCAACTGACCCACATTGCCGGAGAAGGCCAGTTCGATCGTCTCGGCTATGAAGGCTTCACGCAGAATGGAGTTCCCGCTCTGCGCGTCACCACTCACGATAAGTCCTATGGTCCGCCGTTCGTTGACCTCGCAGTGAACGTCGATGGTTCCGGAGTAGCCGCATTCGATTTTTCCGCGGGCGCGCGCATTACTTTGATGAATGTGGAACACCACGGCGGCGAGTGGCGCAACGATTTGCTTTTCGGCTCCAGCAATCTTGGAGCCACCGAGTTCTATCAGCCGCTGGGCCAGTCGCGATTCTTTGTTTCGCCATACGCTTTTGCCTCCAAGTTCGCGCGAAATTCTTTCAACGGACTCACTCGTGTAGCTGTCTTCGGGGATGAGCGTGCCGGCGGCGGCTTCGACATCGGATACGACTCCGGCCGCCGCAGCGAATTCCGCATCGGCTATGAAATCTTCAGCGGCAAATTGAGCCCTCTGATCGGCGCCGCCGGCCTGCCCATCGTTCACGGCAGCACCGGTGAATTTCGCGCACGCTATGTATGGGATGGGCAAGATAGTCCCTCGGTCCCTGCGAGTGGAACTCGGACGGTCGTCACGCTCTCACGGGTTCTACAAAGCCCCGGACTCGCGCATCCCATCGGCCAGCTCGATGCGCAGACCTCCGTCTTTGTCCCGGTTGGGCCAAAGACGTCGCTATTTTTCGACATCTCTGGCGGCACAACCTTCAATGGCTCTGCCGGACCATTTCAAGTGTTTGTTCTCGGCGGCCCGTTTCGTTTGGGCGCGTATCTTCCTCAGGAATTTCTCGGCAACCACTACGGCTATTTGTCGTTGGGATTCCGTCGTGAGCTCTATACTTTACCCGTTCTGGCCGGAAGAAAAATCTATTGGGGAGGATGGTATGAAGCTGGCACTGCTTTCGGCACGCCTTTGCTCAATCCTGGCCCGATCGTCGTGCGTGGCACATTCAATCTTGGAGTGATCGCCGACACCATCGTCGGCCCCATTGCGGTGGCCGGCAGCGTCAGCCCCACGGGCCAGAGTCGCATCAACTTCTCTATCGGTCGCCTCTTCTAGGGAATTGTTCCGACGACAGAAGGTAATTTAATTTTCTAGACCGATGGCGGTCCTGACCGAAGCCATATTCCAGGCGGGACGAGGGATCTCAGGCTCAACGGACCCAGCGCGTCAGCCACCCATGCGCTGAATTCGAGACATTGCCGGCGAACGCCGGCAGGCATTCAGGCCACCTGCGAACCCGTCATGGACGAGCGCACCGTGGTAGACTCGTTCCACTCAAACTGGAGTGCCTTCTGAGTGGTCAACGGCTCCAGATTTACGTTTTTTTAGAGGAAGGTATGAAACCAGCCATCGAGACTCCCGGCAGAGCCTCTACCGATCCCTACCAAAAAACAGTTTGCTGCCTGCGTTGTGAACAGCAACTGCAACGCTATCAACTGATGCGCGCCAGTCTGGCCCCAGGCAATGCCAGCCACGCAATTCTGTCTTGCCCACGCTGCGGCCATATCGAGTTCGTTGCGGACACCAGCCCGCTGCTCCAGAGCTTGGAGTTGGTCACGATGGATACCGGCGACGGAGATTAGGCATTCGCCTCGTCGAGCGCGCCCCCGATTGGATAGCGCGTGTAGTCTTAAACACTCGGTTACCCCGTTCTTGAGTTGTTTGCAAGAGTGGTATACGATGCTGCCGGTACCGGGTCGTCTTGAGCCCTTTGCAACCCTTCGCCGCAAGCGTTCCCACTAGAACGGGATATCTTCGTCGGTGATCGGCCCCGCGCTGGCGTGTTCGGGCTCTGGCGTGCGCTGATCGAAGTTGTTGCCGCCGCCGCCCGTGGAAGATGACGCTCCGCGCGAGCTTCCCGCGAAATCGCCGCCTGCGCTTTCGCCCTTTCCACTCAGCATCACCAGATCGCTTACGTTTACTTCCGTCATGTACTTCTTTTGGCCGGAGGTCTTGTCGTCCCACGAGTGGGTGCGCAGGCTGCCTTCAATGTAGACCTTGCTGCCTTTCTTTAGATACTCGCCGGCGATCTCCGCCGTTCTCGCCCACGCGGTGACGTTGTGCCACTCGGTGCGGTCCTGCCAGTTACCGTCTTTGTCTTTGAATCGGTCGTTGGTGGCAAGACTGAACTTGGCTACTGGCGTGCCGCTGGGAGTGTACTTGACCTCGGGATCCTTGCCCAAGTTTCCGAGAAGGATAACTTTATTGACGCTTCTGCCTGCCATTGTCGGTGCTCCTTTGCAGGGGTCAACTATAACAGAACGAGGCTGGTGGAGAGGACGGGGAGTGTCGCCGCCATACTTGAGAGTGCCATTTTGGGTCAGGGCCTTTGGCTCAAAACCTGACAACTGAAAGCTAGAACTGACAGCCTTTTGCGCTATAATTCCGCCCATGCCTCCAGCACCCGGCGCCACCAAGGCCGTTGGAATGGTTCCCGACGACCAGAAGTTCGAACCCCGATCCAAAGGCCTCGCCACCCCGCGCAAGAAGAAGCCCAAAGAACTGGCGGTCATCACCGAGTGCTGCACGGGATGCGCCGGCTCGCCTGCCTGCGTGGAATATTGCCCGGTCGAGGACTGCATGTTCTGGGTGCCCGACGAAGATAATCCGCCGTTCGGCCGCATCGCCATCGATCCCATCCTCTGCATCGGCTGCAAGAAGTGCTTGAGCAAAGGCCCCGACGGCTGCTTCCTCGACGGCTGCCCCTGGGACGCCATCGTAATGGTCGATACAGTGGAGGTAGAAAAAGAAGTAGGGCCAATGGCGATTTGAAAGCCAGCTTCTAGCTTCTAGCTCTTAGCTACGCCAACACACACAGTCGTCCGAGCGGAGCTGCGGAATTCACGACGCGAATTCCGCAGGGGAGTCGAAGAGCTGCCCTCAGCTTGTCGAAGGAATCTCGTGTCCGTTTGCAGCACCAAAAGCTGAGCAGGGAGTTTCCACTCCGTACTGTGCCGTGGTTGACGTCCGAAGCGCACTAACGCCGCCCGTCCTTTAACTGCAGCAAGTCCCACTTGTTCCCGTAAAGATCTTCGAACACCGCCACCGTGCCATACTCTTCCTCGCGCGGCGACTCGTTAAACTTGACGCCGTGCGCCACCATCGCACGATAGTCGCGCCAGAAATCATCGGTGTGCAGGAAGAGGAATACTCGCCCACCGGTCTGATTACCGATGCGGCTTACTTCGTCAGGGGTAGATGCACGGGCCAGCAAAATCCTGGTCCCGCGCGATCCGGGCGGCGCAACCAGTACCCAGCGTTTCTTGTGTCCCAGCCGGTCGTGCGATACGGAATCCTCAACTAGGTCGAATCCCAGCAATTTGGTGAAGAACGCGATGGCCTCGTCATATTCGCGGACAACGAGAGCGATGTAGCCTAATGTTTGCGCCATAATTTTCTAACGTTCGGCGCGGGCGCGGATTGCTTTCTCGGTCTCCTGCGCCTGTTGACGCACGTCATTGGAAATATCGGGCAAGTCGCGCTCGTAAGGACGAATCGCTCGGAGATCATCCGGTTGCCCCACCAGATAAAGCGCCCGCAACGCCTCCCAGACTTGCTCGGTGCCGGGATCGACAACCGCCACTTCGGAGCCGGCGGTCAAGTTCGCGCCAGGTTGTGCAACGGAGCGGATTCGCCCCGGAATCGGCGATCGGATTTCGAGAGGCGCCGCAGCCCCGGTCGTCGCGAGCTTCGCCAGCAATCCGCCCTGATGGACGGGCGTGCTGGGACGGTCCGCGTCCACAATGCGGCCATCGGCGGGAGCGTTGATCTGAGCCGGTTGTAGCAGCGCCACGATCTGCGGGCGCCCGCTGGCATCGCCGAAGCGCACCAGCGACAACGCCGCGTTGCCCCGCACCAGCGGCGAAGAATCCGTGAGCATCTTGAGCAGCGCGTCGTGAAAGCCCGCGCCCGATGTGTCCTGCCCCATTACCCAGGCGTCGGTGTTGCGCACTTCCTCGACCGGATCGGAAGACAACCGCACCATGTCGGGGTACCATTGCTTGGCAGCCGCATCGGCATGCGACATCCGATCACCCAACTGCACCAGCGCATGCTGGATGTGCCGCGGCTTCTTGTCGTCGTGCAGATATTCGGTCATCTGCTGGTCGGAAAGATGCCGCCCGAACCAGGTGTTCCACCAGAACAGAAACGGCATCAGGACGATCAGCCAGCCAGTGGTAAAAAACAAAATCTTCTGCGTGCGCGACATGGAGCGCTTGGCCGGAACTGACGCTGATAGCGAGGGTTTACTCATCGGACGGCTGCCCCCTCATGCGCCGCTTTATAAACGAAAAGTACCTTTCCCATAATCGACCCTTTCTCGACGAATCCATACTCCGGCGAACGGCTGTCGAGGCTAACATCGCGGTTGTCTCCCATCACGAAATACTTCTCTGTCGGCACGGTAACCGGTCCGAAGGTTTGCATCCACTGGTCGATGCCATCTTCCGAATCCACGTTCCTCCGTGTTAACGAATGTTGAATGTACGATTCGTTGATCAGACTGCCGTTTAGCATGACTTGGCCAGATCTGCCCTCGATTGAGTCACCGCCGATCGCTATAATTCGTTTAACAGTGAATTCTCTCTTTCTATAGCTCACGATCACATCTCTGTATTGCGGAGCATGGGAATGGAAGGCTCGCACATCGACAAGAATGCGATCACCGCGCTGAATCGTCGGTTCCATTGATACCGACGGGACGTCAAAAATTCTGAAGCCCGCCGCGCGCACGATGCCCGTACCGGTAAAACTGATAATCACTAGAGCCGCCGGCAAAGTAATGGCCAACCACCATGCGGAGACCCGGTACCCCGACTTGGCATTTGGTATCCATTGAGCGCTGCAAGCGGAGTAGAGACCTAGAACGACTAAAGCTGCGATCAGGATCACAAAGCCGGGATAGTAGCGCGGCAAGCGCAGAGGCCAGAAAGCACAAAGTAAGGCAGCAAACAAACCTGAGAGCAACATCCCTTTGGACGACTCACCCAACAAGAAATGACCGCTGCCAGGACAAGCTGCGGAGAGTATCGTAGCGGATAACTGACCGAGCACTGCCAAAGGTGACACCTTGGGAGGCGGCGTCGCATCCACAAGCGACGCGGGAGTACTAAGAATGCTGCTGCCTTCGTTCACAGAAAGAGGACTATATCAGAGTTGCACGATGTCACCTACTCCACGTCCGCGTCGAGCACCCGCTCCTGCTCCAGATAATGCGACATGGCGTACTGCGCCAGAAGCGGCGTCTGGAGCCGGATTTCAGCGCCAATCCATTCGCCCTTGGCATGCGGTGCGTCCGGGGGATGGTTACAGCGCCCGCCGCTGCCGAACTGCGGCCCGAAATCCGCGCTCTGAATCTGATCAAACTGCCGGATCTCGCGCCACGCGCCATCGGCCACCGTGCCGGAAACATCAATCTTAAGTCTCAGAACAGACATAGAGAGAAAGTTGTCGTCGCCTCGAGGACGATCAACAACGCCGGCAGTGACCGGCCAACGACTAGCGACCAGCGATTGACGACTGACGACTGACGGCCGTTCAGCTGTGCGGAAACCACTGGTACAGCATGAAATACACGATCACGCCGGTGACGGAAACGTACATCCACAGCGGCCAGGTCCAGCGCGCAATGGCGCGATGTTGGACGTAACGCGCCTTCAATCCCCGGCTCAAGGTAATAATCGCCAGCGGAACAATCACAATAGCCAGCGTGACGTGCGAAATCAGAATCGTAAAATACACCGGCCGCGACCAGCCTTCGCCCAGGAATCGAATGTTGCCGACCTCGAAATGGAAAAATAAATAGCACGCCAGAAACAACGCCGATGCCGTGACCGCCGCTATCATGCAGACGCGGTGCGCCGCCATGCGCCCGCGCGCGATGAGCACGCGCCCGGTGAGCAGCAGAACGGCGCTGGTTCCATTGAGGGATGCGTTGAGGGCCGGGAAGAAGGCGTATTGTTCAGCGATCAAGCGGCGGGCCTCATATTGTCGAAGATCTGCTTCTTCGGTTCACCATCAGGAATGCCAATCCAAACATGACTAGCGAGAACAGGAGCAGAGTTGCCATCGAGTACGAAAGCGGGGAAGCGCTTTCCGCGCCGGGATACAGCAATGTGCGCAAGGCTCGGACCCCATAGGTCAGCGGATTAATGTTCATCAGGGCGCGAATCCAGGTCGATGCGCCGTCCATAGAAAACAGCGCACCCGACAGCAGCCATAGTGGAATTAGAAACAGGTTCACGATGCCATGGAAGGCCTGCGAAGAATCCATGGGCCAAGCGATCGCGAAGCCGAGCGCGGTCAAAGCGAACGAAACCAGAAAGACAACGACGCCGATCAGCAACACCTGCACCAGTTCCAGATGCACACCCGTGAAAGGAGCGAACACCAAAAAGATCATTCCCTGAATCGCCGAGAGCGTGGTCCCGCCCAGCACCTTGCCTAGAACGATCGCCGTTCGCGGCACCGGCGCCACCAGCACCGATAACAGAAAGCCTTCCTTGCGATCCTCAATGACAGACATCATCGTAAAGATGGAAGTGAAGAGAACGATCAGAATCAGTGTGCCGGGATAAGAGTAGTCCAAATAGTTTTGCTGGCTTGATCCGGGGCTCGATCGAAACGAACTGCCGAAGCCCGACCCGAGCACTAACCAGAACACCAGCGGCGACGCCAGAACACCGACCACGCGCCCCGGCTGCCGGTAGAAGCGCACGATCTCCCGCCACCACAGGGTGAATGCCGGCAGGACTACTCCCGCGGATGCGTGCACCATTGGCCGCGCTAAGGTCGTTGTCTGCATCGCCATTGGTTAACTCGCCTTTGCCGCCGGAGCTTTTACCGGCGCGGCTTTCTTTTTTCCGATCATGCCCCGGTCGCGCATCTCCCAAAATGCATTCAGCAGAAAGCATCCCGATAGCGTGAGCAAAATCAGAGTCATGAATAGTCCATCCATCGTCACCGAAAAAGGCGAGAGCGTGATCATGCCACTCACAAATATCCACCCCACGCCCACCAACGGAACCAGGCCAAGCACCAGAGAAAGCACCAGAATCATTGGACGCAAGCTATCTCCTCTTTTTCTTTTTATCGTTCTTCGTTTTTTCAGCAGAATCGGCTTCGCGCTCTTCGCTCCAGAACTTGTGCCCAGTGCGATGAATGAACACATCTTCAAGCGCGGGCTTGCTGACGGAGATCGCCTGAATCTCTCCCGGAAACGCCTCGACCACGTCGGGGACGAAGCGATGTCCGCCCTCACGCTCAATGCGCACCTGGTTGCCCATCACAGTCGCTTCCACGCCAAAGCGGGCCTGGATGTGTTCGGCCAGCAAAGCCGCATCCCGGGCGGCATCCAGTAGGATCACGTCACCGCCAATCTCGCTCTTCAATTCAGCCGGCGTGCCCAACGCCACCAGATTTCCTCCATTCATAATGGCCAGTCGATCGCAGCGTTCCGCTTCTTCCATCAGGTGCGTCGTGACCAGCACCGACACATGCTCTTCATCGCGCAGAAGCTGCAAGTACTGCCACAGATCGCGGCGTGCGCCCGGGTCAAGCCCGGTCGTGGGTTCGTCCAGCAACAACACTCCCGGATGATGCAATAGTCCTTTCGCCAGTTCGATGCGCCGCTGCATCCCGCCCGAAAAAGTTTCTACGCGCTCCTTGGCTCGGTCCGCAAGTCCCACGCGCTCCAGAATCTCCCTCACTCTCGCCTTGAGCGGCGATCCGCGCAGACCATAAAGATGTCCCTGATGCCACAGATTCTCATAGGCGGTCAACTTCGCGTCGATGCTTTGGGCCTGAAAGACAACGCCAATTTGCCGCCGCAAGTTCGCCGCATCCCGCGTCGCATCACGTCCCATTACTTCGGCCCGACCCGCGGTCGGCTCCATTAGCGTCGAAAGAATCCGGAACAGCGTGGTCTTTCCGCTGCCATTCGGACCAAGCAGCCCAAACAATTCCGCGGGATGCACGTCGAAAGAAACTCCATTCAATGCGGTTCGGTTCTCGTAACGATGGACGAGATTTTGCACGGAAATGACGGCCGCCGCGGAGTCGTGCTCCGCTTCCGGACCGGCATCGGCGAACGCAGAAACTTTCGAGACCAAACGAAGACTCCGAAGACCACAATCAGTTTACGCTATCAGGCTCAAATGCTGACGGCATATGGCATTCGCAAGGCGCACACCATGCAAGCGGGAGAATCAAATTGGTCATGCAGCGGAAGGATCCTGGTGCGTCCGCGGCAGTCGCTCCTCGAACGCGACCGGAACGTGACGCCAAACCTGGATCGCCAGTATTACCGCAGTCGCCAGCAAGAGCGCGCCCACCGCCACATGCGCCACCGTCGAGATCACCATTGGAAGTTCCGGCTGCACCTCATCTCGACCCCACGCCACGCGGGTGAGGAATGCCGTAAACCCGAGGCAGAGCTGCGCAATGACCAGCGAAAGCATCACAATCGCTGGACGACGCACCGCTTCAATCTGCGAATACACGGAAAGCGCGCGCACCGCGGTCCATGCCACCACGAATGAGACAACTACAGCGTTCAGAACATGAGGCCACCAACTTAATCCGTGGTGACGAAACATTGCCCCTAATAGCAGTTGTACGTACAACACGAAAATAGAGAGTAACGTAAGGGTGAACAGGCTTGGCCGGCGCTGGTCGAACTCCACATGAGGCTGTTCTTCTACCCACTTGCGTCCCGTGAACACTGCCATTGCGACCGCAATGCAGAAAAATGTCTGGGCCAGCGCCGCATGCGCCGACGACACCTGCCATGGCAGATAGAACAATACGGTTAGCCCGCCCAGAATTCCTTGTGCGATGACCGTGCCGAGGGCGGCAAAGCCCAGAATGCGCATCCAGCGCCGTTTTTCGACGCGCCAGGTCCATACGGCCAGAATAATCGTCAGCAGTCCCGCTACCTGCGCGATCATGCGGTGCGTATGCTCAAACTTCACGCCGCCGACAAGCCTCGGAATTTTGTACCAGGAGCCGAACGAGGTCGGCCAGTCCGGCACCGACAATCCCGCGTCATTGCTGGTGACGAGCGCCCCTGCAATGATGAGAAGAAAAGTCCAGCCGGCAAGTACGACAGCGAGCCAATGATGCCCGCGATTATAAGATGTCGCGATGGCTTTCAGAGTGTTGCCCCTTGGGTCTGGAACGCATAAAGACGGAAATCCGTCGCCGGGCTTGAGCGGGCGAAGCAGATCGCACAATAGGAGCGATCCGCTTCGTCCAACCCAATATTTTACCACCGCGATCTTACTCGGCGGCCGCTTTAAAGCTCTGGTCAACGGTCTTGGTATCTTTGGCCGCAACCGTCACTTTTTGATCCTGCTCTCCCAGCTTTTCTTGAACAAACGCGATGGTGTAGTCTCCCGGCGGCAGACCCTTAATCTCATACTTTCCGGACTTATCGGTGACCGCATAGAATGGGCTCTTCACCACGTTGATGTACATCTTCATCCACGGATGTTGATTGCACTTCACCGGCAGCATGATTTCCTCGCGCGCGAAATTCTTTTCGATCGCCGGAGATGATGGCGGCTGCGACTCGTTCCACTCGCGATTGTCTTTCGGCGTGGGATGAATGTTATGCGTGGTCGGATCGTCGTTCTTGATCTGCACGGTCTGCCCCGCCATCACGCCCAGAACGTGCGGATGATAGTGGCAGCCCTGCTGGTCGAGCACCACTGGATCCTTGGGCACATCAAACGTACGGTTGCCCAGCCCATCTTTCACATAGACGAAAACGTTGGCCAGATCGCCGCCGCTGACGACAACGTTCTCCGCCTCGTTCATCCCTTTACAGCCGGGGTCTTGACTCATGTCGATCTTGGACTGCTTCGGCGCCGTTCCGTCAAACTTAACTGTGCCGTTGATAGTCGCGGCGGTAGCCGGATCGATCGGAGTAGCCGGTTGAGCCGGCGCCGCCGACTCTGTCGGGGCGTTGCTGGATTGCTCTGTATTTTCTTTTTTACTGCACGCTGCGAGCGCGAGCAATGCGCACAACGCTAATGCGGCGACGGAAAGCTTCCTCCAACCTGTTTTCTTATTCATGATGTCGTCCTCTCTTTATGTTCTCTTCAAGTTAAAGTTCGAATCTTCAAAACGCGTTGTCATTCCGAGTGAGCCGGAGCTTCGCAACGGCGCTTCGAGGAATCTGCCGCTCGCCCCACCGCGGAATTCTATCGCGAACCACCGCTCGCCGCAGACCGCAATTCCACTGCCTGCTCACGATTCGTAGGCATGCGCACTGCCGCCTTCGCGTGCGGCATCGATGCAGCAACTCGTCTTTGTTCTTCCGGCGTGAGCTGAAAGATGTAATCCGTCAGCAGTTTCCGATGATCGCCTTCGAAGCCATTGAACGTCGGCGGGGTCGGCCCAGAAAACACCCACTGATTATTTTGCTGCTTGAACAAACCCGACGGCATCGACGTACCCGGACTCACCGCCTGCGGATCCGTAATCCAGCGCTCCACCCAATCCGGCTTCAACCGTTCCTTGGCCAGCAGAAAGTTCGGTGCAGTCGCAATCTTATCGTGCGAAGGATCGCCGGTAGCGTGGCACTTCAAGCATGGCGCAGCGGTGCTCGAGAACAAACTGCGCGCCATATCCGTCTCTTTGGCTGTGAGCGTCGGCACTTCCTCGGGAATATAAGGAAGCGGCTGCTGCGACAAAGCCTGAAAGAATCGGACCAGCTTTCGCAACTCGTTATCCGAGAAGGAGAAAGTTGGCATCCGCACTTTCAAGTAAGGCCGCACGCCATTGCGATTCGTGTCGGTCGTGCTGAGCGCGGGATTCGACAAGAATTTCCGCAGCCATTCCGGATCGACGCGCGCGCCTTCCGTCAACAGCTTCGGCGGCAACTGTTCCTGCGCATCCTGATACTGCGGCAATCCCATTAGAATCGTGCGCTGCCCCGGAATAAACTGATGGCATCCCATGCAGTTGTATTTCTTGACGATCCACCAGCCTTCCTGAATATCGTGCCGCGCATCTCCCGGCTTGTACTGATAACTCTGGGGCAGGGAAGTCTCCTGACTTCCGAGCAGGAATGTTGTGAGGTTGAGCACCTGATCTTTGGTGAGATGAACGTTCGGCATGCGCAGAGCTTCGGTCTCGCTCTTCACCTTGCCTTGATCGTAGACATTCGGCTCGGCCAACTTGTGTTCGAAGAATCCTTTGTGGTCGTACCAGGGTTCTTTCGCCGGACCATCGGGCAATCGCGCGAGGTCTTCTTTATCTTTGATCGGCTCGGCGTCTTTGCCGCCGCGCTGTGCGGCTTCCGTGAACAAGGCGAAGTCGAGCCGCTCGATCGGCTTGCTGCCCTCAAAAGTCAACTCGGTACCGATGCGGCCTTCATCTTCCATGCCCGCGATTTCGTGGCACCCGGCACAGCCGTAATGCCGCACCCACTTCTGGCCCTCTGTCTTTAGCGCCGGATCATCCATGAATGATGCGTCCGGGTACGACGAAGGCTCCTTCTTCTTCTGCGTCAGCAGATACGTCGCAATGTCTTCCGCGTCCTCAGGACTCAGACGCAGGTTCGGCATCACTGTCATGTTCTGCACTTGCATTTCGTGGCCATCGTTTGGATCTTTACTGTGCTCGAGGTCAAACACGTAGGGAAGGCCCTTCTTCGCGTAATCCTCAGGACCGATATCTTTCTTCTCGGATGGAGAGTAGGGCCGCGTACGCTCGCGTGGATTATGAATCCAGCGGACAAGATAGTCGTAGTTCGCTTTTTCGCCGACGCGCGAGAGGTTGGCGGCAAACGTCCCGCCCATCGTCTGATCGCCTTCACCGATCGAGTGGCAGGCGAGGCATCCACGTGTCTCGAAAAGTTCTTTTCCGTGCGCGGCGTTTCCGGGCTTGTGCTTCGGCAGGGCATCGGTGAATCCCGATTGCCAGATGAATGCCGATATCGCCTGAATCTGATGATCGTTCAGACGGAAGTTCGGCATCTTGGTCGTCGGGCGAAAATCCGACGGCTTCTTCAGCCACACCGGAATCCAGGCCTTGTTCAACTTTAGTCGGACGTCTTTCAGGTTCGGACCAACTTTTTTCTCATCCTGCATCAGGCTGTGCGACTGAAAGTCGAGCTGCTGGAGTCGGGCGTCCAGCTTGCTATTCGCCACTCGCAAGTCAACCGCCTTGCCGTTCAGCGCATTCGCTTCGTCGTTCGATGATGCAGCGTCAGCCTGCTTCATCAGGTCTGCGGAATTCTTGACGTTCTCTCTTTTTTGCGTCTCAATTTGCTTGATCTGCTGCCCAACCGAGTTCAGATCTTCGGGCTCTTTGTCATATCCCTCATAGCGATGGCAGCCCATGCAGCCGCGCTGGCGGAACAGATCTTTTCCCGCATTGATGGTCTCGAACTGCATGTCGCCGCTGGCCAGCACCATATCGGCAGCATGGCAAGTCTGGCAGCCCGCCTGCGAATTCTCTTTCGGATACAGCGGCCACAACCAGTGCTCATAATTTCCGTGGGCCTTCTCAATGCTCGTCGTGGCACGGCCATTGCCCTGGTGACAAGGCGAACAACCGAACTTTTCAGGGTCGTGCAGCGACAGCAACTCCGGTTCGGGATGGCTTACAAACGCATTCGCATATTCGTCCGGCTTCTTCTCTCCCTTTGCCATCATGGCGGCGGCGGTGACCTTGATCGGTTCCCGCGCGTTCATGTGGCAGGACTCACAGCGGTCGACAATGTTCGCTTCGGCAACATTGATCTGGACAATCGCTGGATCCCATTCCGTCGCCCTCTTTTTCAAGCCTTCAATCTGTTGCGGTGTCAGGTCCACCAGGTGATCGGAGATGTATTCATCCATCTTCGCCTTGGCGGCGGTCACCGGTTTCAGAGCGTCGCCGAGTTCCAGGCTGAGCTTGGTCCGCTCGTCGCGGATTTCGTTGTAAGTCTCTTCCAATTGCGGGAACGTGAACTTCTTTTTGGTGCCGTCTGGGAATGTGACCGTCGCCTGCTCGGCCTTATAGGAGTCGATCTCTTTCTGTTTGCTGGCCTTCGATGAGGCGCTGGTGCTGGTTTCCAGTTCGTAGGTCAGCGCATTCACATAGGCGCGGCGATCGGTAAAGACGCTCTGCACGGCAAGTAAGCGCGCGCTTGCATCGTCCAATTTCTTACGAATTTCATCGCCCTGCGGCTTCGAATCCTGATAGGCCTTTTCGTAATCCTGCTTTAAAGCCACATATTGCGGATCGTGCTCGACCGAATCTTCCGCCTTGGCAGATTTCGACTTCGCCGTGTTCAGGAAGGCGCTGTAGCGAGTCTTCCACTGGTCCTGCAATTCCTTCCACGGGCGCTGTCCCCAGGCCTCGTCATAGAGCGCCCAGAACAGCGTGGCAATAAGAATCACCGTCGCCACCATGTAATGCAGCGCGTACGATTTTCCGGTTATCGGATCCTGCTCGGGGATAGGCTTCTCAGGCACCGCTTCCTCCGAATTCAGTCGTTAGTCGTTAGTCGTTGGTCGTTGGTCGTTTGTGATCGATATACGCTGTAAGCGGTCGTGCTCGGCCAACGACTAACGACCGACGACGGTTTCACACGTTGAACCAGGGCGTAATCCACACATACTTGATGTGCCACAACAGGCGCAGCGCCATCTTCAAAGGAAGCGCGACCATGGTCAGCCACAAGAACGTCATCAGCGAAAATTGCAACAGGCTCATGCGCTGGAAATCTTTCGGCATTTTGCGCCTAAACAGCGAATACACCGCGCCGCCGCCGATCAGATAAAATCCTCCGACGACAATCGCGCCGAAAATCGCTTTGCCCAGGTTCGAGGTGATCGCAAACAGATCGGGCAGATCGCGGTTCACCTCGTAAATCAGCCGGTTGTGATCCCAAGTCTGCCCCGGCCAGAACCACTGCCAGCCAGGGCCGCGGATGAACGTCCCAATAATGATCATCGCGACCCACAGAATCACAAACCCAAACATAAAAGTCGAAATCGAAAACTTGCGCTGCTTCCACGTGTAATATCCGCTGCCCAGCGGATTCGTATCGATATAAGGGATCACCATAAGGCCAACGATGATCATGGTGGGCATGACCACGCCGGCGATCCAAGGATCGAAATAAACAAGCATCTCCTGAAGGCCGAGGAAATACCACGGAGCCTTCGCAGGATTCATCGTCAGGTTGGGATTGGCTGGTTCTTCGAGCGGGGCATTCAGCGTAATTGACCAGACCATGAGAATGATCGTGATGATAATCGCTGCGAGGAATTCGATGCGCAGCAAGAATGGCCAGACGTGCACTTCCTTGGCCCAGCCGGGTTTGAAGGGCCAGGTCTTGCGGTGGTGCGTCTTGGCGAGGGCAGGATCGGCCTCGAGCTGAGCGATCAACTGATCGTTGGCCTTCGCCTGTTTCACCGCCAGGTAAATGTAAAAGGCCAGCAGCGGAATCAAGCCCACGATCGGCACGTTGTCCGGCGCCGAACAGATCTCCCAAAGTTGTCGCCAGTCCATAAATTATTCTCGAATCAGTACCGTAACGACCATTGATTCTTACTTGTCATTCGATTCTTAACTTGTCATTCCGAACTGTGGCGAAGCGGCGGTGAGGAACCTGCTTTTTGTCACCACAAGCAAAACAGCAGGTTCCTCACAGGCCGTTCCGGCCTGTTCGGAATGACATCACATTGGCAAGACTTCATCACCCCTGTTCGGAATGAGATCCTATTGAGCAAGATCTCATCACTCTCCCGCCGCCTTCGGGCCCCTGCGCGGCTTGTCCGCCTCGGCCTCCAGCATCACAGGCGCCGGGCCTGAAATTCCGCCGTCTTTTCTTACGCGCCAGAAGTGCACAATCATCAGCACCGACGCCACAATCGGAATCCCAATGCAGTGCCAGATATAAGACCGCAACAACGCATTCGCATCGACGATCGATCCGCCGAGCAATCCAAAGCGAACGTCATTGTATGGAGTCATGCCGAGCATCGACCCAAACGGTCCCTCATGCCCCAACAGCGGCGTGGCCCGCGCCATGTTCGTGCCGACCGTGACCGCCCAGAACCCGAGTTGATCGTCCGGCAGCAAATATCCCGTGAACGAAAGCAGCAGAGTGAACACCAGCAGCAGCACGCCGATATTCCAGTTGAACTCTCGGGGTTTTTTATACGATCCGGTCAGAAATACGCGGAACATGTGCAGCCATACGCCGATCACCATCAGGTGAGCCGCCCAGCGATGCATGTTGCGCAATATCTTCCCGAAGGGAACGTCGTGTTCGAGATAAAGCACGTCGCGGAATGCCTGCACCTTGCTGGGGTGGTAATAAAACATGAGCAGCACGCCGGTGTAGGTGAGAATGATGAAGAGGTAGAAGGTGATCCCACCCATGCCCCAGGTGTAGCTGTAGCGCACGGCATCGCGATTGATCTTCGCCGGATGCAAATGGAGGAACACGTTGGAAAGCACGCCCAGCGCCCGATTGCGCGGCGTGTCGTCGTGCTTGTGGCGGAAGATCGAGGTGTAGACCTGAGTCTTGGTCGGATCTTTCAACCCCTCAATCTGTTCCTTGGCCTTGGCAGGCATGTCGGTCTTGAGGGCTTGGATATCCTCTTTAACCCCGGTGGTTACTTTCTCGAGCAACCCTGCCTTGGCACCGTTCTTGGCGTTACCACCCTTGCCGTTTCCGCCAGTCGGATTATTCTCTTCGGCCATAATTCCATTTGTCCTTTGTCATTCCGATCCTCATGTCATTCCGAGCGAGCCGGAGCGACGACTCGAGGAACCTGCTTTTGCTTTCCTTCTTTTTTCTCAACTTTCAAAACGACTTCTACACTCCCGTCAAGAACGCTCCGGGATCGTTGAAGTGCGTGGGCTGTCCCTTTGGCCACTGATAGAGCCGCGAAGTGTCGACTATGATCTGTCCATCGGGCGCAAGTTCGACCTTCGCTCGGTCCATGGGCCGCGGCGCAGGGCCTTCAAAGTTGATCCCTTCGCTGTCGTAACCGCTGCCGTGGCAGGGACACTTGAATTTATTTTCGCTGGGCTTCCAATCGGGCGTGCAGCCCAGATGCGTGCAGCGCGCATAAATCACGAACAGCCGATCGGGCGTGCGATCTACCCAAATGCGGTATTTCTGCTGAAACTTAGTATCGACACCGAGCGCGAATTCCGACGGGTAGCCGATCTTGAAAACCGAGTTCGGTTCGAAGAGAGTGCGCGGCAGGAAGAACCGGAAAAACGCCAGGAACCATGCCATCAGGAACCCGGTAACCATGGTCCAGACGAAACGACGGCGGTGACGGTCGATGTCGGTCGATGGAGCCGTTCCAGCCACGCCCGCTGCCGCTGCCGCTTTCGAGGTTCCTACCGCCGGCGTGCCAACATACTTTGTGGCGTCCTGCGGCGGCGTCGTCGCGGACGGCGCGGTTGCGGATTTCGGCGCTGCGGGTTTCGTTGCTTCGGGCTTCGCGGCCTCGGGATTCGGATTGACCTGCGGGGTCTCCGGCTCCGCCATGAACTCTCCTCCTGTTACGCGATCGTGATACTTCGATCCGGATGCTTGACGATCTGCATATCTAATCCAAACCGGACGCAGCCACGTATTCCGGCGCGGCAAATTTTCCACCTGTTACGTTCATTGGGATCATGTTCAGAGAAACCAGAGGATGAACCGACTGGCCCAGGCATTCGAGCACGATCCGCCCCAGGGCTTGTACGAATTTTGGTGAATCGTTCAGTCCGGCGCTCATTTCAAACTGTACAAATCCGAGTTCTTTCGCTTCTTCGCGGGCCTCGTGATCGATCTCTCCCAGCGTTTCGACATGATCGGAGACAAAAGCCACTGGGACCACACATATCTCGCGCACCCGCTCCGCCGCCAACTGCCGAAGAGTATGGCGCAGTGAAGGCTGAAGCCAGCGACTGGCTCCCACTTTACTCTGGTAACAGAGTCGGTAGGGATTGCTCCAGCCGCCGCGCTCAGCCAGAAGCTGCACTGTTTCCTCGATCTGCCGCTTGTATGGGTCGCCTTTTTCAACTATCGACATTGGAATGCTGTGTGCGCTGAACACAATTTCCGGCCGCTCCGGATTGGGGAAGCGCGCCAGCGCTTCGTTTACCTTCTCGATAACGGCATCCAGATACATCGTATTACGATAGAAAGTGTCAACGCAATGGATCGGCAGGTCATCCGTGAAGAGCCGTCGCCATTCATTCAAACTCGAGCCCGTCGTAGTCGAGGAATGCTGCGGGTACAAGGGCAGCAGCACGACTTCATCGCAATCAGCGGCTCGCAGTTGCTGGATCGCCTCACGGGTGAACGGGTGCCAGTACCGCATCGCCACAAAGCAGTGCGCGTCGACGCCCCGGCCGCGCAGTTCGATTTCAAGTGCCCGGGCCTGCCGTTCCGTGTTCCGTCGTATGGGAGAGCCTCCGCCAATGGCGGCGTAATGATGCTGTACCTTGCGTGCCCGCGTCGTCGAAATCAGTTTAGCGAGAGGTTTGCGGCCGATGCGGGCAAAAGGAAAGTCAATAATATCGGGGTCGCAGAAGAGGTTATACAAAAACGGTTCGATCGCTTCCAGAGTGTCGGGTCCACCCAGCTGAAAGAGGACTATCCCTACACGCCGTGTTGTGCGCGTCATTTCCCCAGTATCCCCAGAACGCGCCACTGTACTCCGAACCGAGCGCGCGAGTCAAATGCGGAATGTATACAAATCGATTTTTTCCCTCGGCGCGCGAGCACCGATTGCAAATTGCCTGCGTCACCGTGCAAGCTGTATCTATAATTTATGCCCGAGTTGCCGGATATTGCCGCGTATATCACCGCGCTCGAACCGCGCATCGTCGGCCAGCCGCTAAAGCGAATCCGCGTGTCCAGCCCATTTCTTCTCCGCACAGCGCAGCCGCCGCTGGCGAGCGCAGAGGGGCGCACGGTGAAAGAACTGCGCCGCGTTGGCAAGCGCATTGCGATTGGCATGGGCGACGATCTCTGGCTGGTGCTGCACCTGATGATTGCGGGCCGGCTCCATTGGCGGCCTGCTGAGGCGAAGCTGAATGGACGGCAGAATCTCGCGGCGTTCGATTTCCCTGAGGGAAGTCTGGTTCTGACCGAAGCCGGCAGCAAGAAACGCGCATCGCTTCACGTCGTAAGCGGAGGAGAGGGCCTGCGAACATTCGACGCTGGAGGGATCGATGTTTTTGCTTCCGATTTAGATACTTTTCGGGCAGTGCTGACTGCGGAGAATCACACATTGAAGCGAGCACTCACCGATCCGCGACTGTTGAGCGGCATCGGCAATGCTTATTCCGACGAGATCCTGCACGCGGCGCAGCTATCGCCGATTACGGTCACCAACAAGCTTCGCGCCTATGAGTGGCAGAGGTTGTTCGCAGCGACGCGGGAAACGCTTCAGCTTTGGATCACTCGCCTCCGCTCCGAGGCGGAGGCGGCGTTTCCAGAAAAGGTGACAGCCTTTCGCAAAGACATGGCGGTGCACGGACGTTATGGTCTGCCGTGCCCAAGGTGCGGCGACAAGATTCTGCGAATCCGTTATGCCGATAAAGAAACCAACTATTGCGCGCGCTGCCAGACCGGGGGGAAGGTTCTTGCGGATCGGAGTCTGTCCCGATTGTTGGGATCGGACTGGCCGCGGACGCTGGAAGAACTGGAGGCGCTGAAGCGCCGGTGAACACGTGGCCCGGACGCATTCGTCCGGGGGAGTCTGGCCAAAGCAACGTAAAATCCAGGGTTTTTGCGACGGCCCGCGGACGAATGCGTCTGGGGCTCCGCAATTACGAACTGGGGGTTTGCATCTCTGCAATCACCGCATCGGCGAACTGCGATGTGCCCGACTTGCCGCCGATGTCCTGGGTCAGCTTTTCCGTGTGCCGATAGACGCGCTCCAGCGCGTTGCGAATTTGCGTCGATGCCGCGTGTTCGCCGAGATGACGCAGCATCAACAGCGCCGAACGCAGCAGCGCCGTGGGATTGGCCAGATTTCTACCCGCGATGTCCGGAGCCGATCCGTGCACCGCTTCAAAGATCGCGCACTCATCCCCGAGGTTCGCGCTGGGCACAAATCCCAATCCGCCTACAAATGCGGCGCATAAGTCGGAGATGATGTCGCCGTAAAGATTTTCCATGACCAGCATGTCATACTGGTAAGGGTTCATCACCAGTTGCATGCAGGTGTTGTCCACAATGTGCTCGGCATAGGTAAGCTCGGGAAAATCTTTGGCGACGATGCGACAGCAGCGGAGGAACAGGCCGTCCGACAACTTCATGATATTCGCTTTGTGGATGGCGTGAATCTTCTTGCGCTGATTTTTCCGCGCATACTCGAAGGCGAACTTGGCGATGCGCGTCGAGGCCTTCTCGGTGATGATCTTCAGGCTTTCAACCACCCCGGGCACCACCTCGTGCTCCAGCCCGGAATAAAGACTTTCGGTGTTTTCGCGCACGATGATCAGATCGACGTCGGGATAACGCGTGGGAATGTGCGGCAGGTTGCGGATCGGCCGGAAATTGGCGTATAGCTCGAACTTCTTTCGCAGCGCTACGTTGATGCTGGGAAAGCCGCCACCGACAGGCGTCGTCACCGGACCCTTCAACCCGACGCGGGTGCGCTCGATGGACTCAATCAGATCCTTCGGAATGTATTCGCCAGATTTTTCGAAAGCTTCTGCGCCTACGGCGAAGGTTTCCCAATCGAACTTCACCCCGGTCGCTTCCAGAATGCGCACGGTAGCCTGCGTGACTTCCGGGCCGATGCCGTCGCCGGGGATTAGGGTTACTTTATGAGACATTTCTTCATTGGTCCTTAGAGAATGGTGGTAACCGATCGGTGGATAGTGGTTAGCAACTCCGCGCAGATCACTAGCCATTGACCACTGATTACGCTCCTTTGACTTTCACCAGATCCTTCAACTCATTCATGAATTCTTTAACGTCTTTGAAATCGAGGTACACGGACGCGAAGCGCACATACGCGACTTTGTCGTAGCGGCGCAAGCGGTTCATGATGAGTTCGCCCAGTTCGCTGGTCTTGCGCTCGCGCTCAGCGGATTCCATGACGAAGGATTCCGATTCGTTCACAATTTGTTCGAGTTTGCTGATGGGAACCGGACGCTTTTCGCAGGCCCGCAGCAGGCCGTTGAGAACTTTCTGACGGTCAAATTTCTCCCGCCGGCCGTCCTTTTTCACGACCATGTAGGGAATTTCGTCGATACGCTCGTAGGTCGTGAAGCGCTTGCCGCACTTCAGGCACTCGCGACGGCGGCGGATGGATTCCGCTTCCTTGCTTTCGCGCGAGTCGACGACTTTGTCATTGGCAAATCCGCAAAAAGGACATTTCATGGCGCATTGTGGGCTCAGCCGGCAATCGCCAGGATCAACCGGCCAACCGATCAACAAAATTGTAACAGTTGAAAGTGCACGGAGAAGGTAAAGAGCTCTAGCATCCAGTATTGAAACAAGCACCTCCGAGCTGAGATGGCCGAGAAGAGCGAAATAAAACGGCGCCCGCACCCCCTGCGGTGCGAGCGCCAGTTTTTCCCCATTCCCTCCCGATGACGGAGGGCCTGAAGTCTGCGATCCTTGTTTACGCAAGGTGGTTTACACAACGCGCGTTGGCCGCGGCCAGATTCGACAACCCACGTCAGGATCTGATTAGACGATGCTTCATCTCCTGCCTGCTTTTGTCACAAAACTGTCTGCATTTTGTAAAACATTTGAGAGCAAACGACAGTCTCCGAGGATGCCCTCGGTAACCCCACTCGCCATCTGCTCGGCTGGTATCATAAGAATTCCCCCGACCAAACTTGTGCACCGGTTGCTCCACCTCGGATTCCTGCTACTTGCCCTGCCCCTGTCCGCGCAGAGCAACACCGGAGAGCTGCGTCTGAAGGTCCTCGATCCTCAGGGGCTCGGGGTCAAGACGGCGGTCCAACTAGTTAGTGAAGCTAACGAATATCGAAGTATGCTGGTAACCGACGACGCGGGTACGCTGATTGCGAAGCGTTTGCCCTTTGGCTTGTATCGAGTGCGGATCCAGCAGCCGGGGTTCGCGGACGTTGTCACCTCGGTAGAAGTTCGCTCTGCGATTCCTATCGAATATTCCGTCAAGCTCAACGTCGCGCCGCTCTCAACCTCCGTCACTGTGCAGGATGCCGCCGCTCTTATCGATTCCGACCGCGCGGGCGCGGCCAATGAAATCGGGGGCCAGGCGATTGAGACGCGCACGACGTCGCTGCCGGGCCGATCGCTCCAGGACTTGGTCAACTCGCAGCCGGGGTGGCTTTATGAAGGCAATGCCGTGCTGCACCCCCGCGGCTCGGAATATCAAACTCAATTCGTCGTCGATGGAATCCCGCTCACCGACAATCGCTCACCCAGCTTCGGCCCGGAAATCGAGGCCGACGATGTCGACTCGCTCACTATTTACACGGCCGGTATTCCTGCTGAATATGGGCGCAAGATGGGAGGGGTGGTAGAAGTCAACACTCTGCGTGACGCGCAGCCAGGTTTTCACGGCCAAGCTGTGCTTTCCGGAGGCAGCCTTGACACGGCTGGAGCCTTCCTCCGGGTGCAAGACACCTGGAATAAAAACACGTTCGGGGCCAGCGCTTCAGGCAGCACGACTGCCCACTATCTCAACCCTGTCGTTCCCGAGAATTTCACCAATCGCGGCACCAGCGGAGATTTTTCCCTGAGTTTCGAGCGCGATTTCACACCCAAAGACCGCCTGACCCTTAGCCTTCGCCACGAACTTTCGCGCTATGAAATTCCCAACGAGGAAATTCAGCAAGACCCACAGCTTCGGACGCCCGCGCCACCGGCGGGAACCCCCTCTCAACTCCAGACCGGCGACAATTTCGAGACCATCGGCATGGCCTCCTATCAACATATCTTTTCGCCCAATACTCTGGCCGACATCCGTGGCATGGTTCGCGACAACTCTAACGACCTTAATTCCAACGCTTCTTCCTGGCCCCTCATCGCAGTACAGCACAACGAATTCAGGGAGGGATATGTCAATGCCGACATGTCCGTGCATCATGGCCATCAGGAATGGAAAGCGGGGATCGAGTCGGACAACGTATTTCTTCATGAAAATTTCAGCTACATGATTACCGCGAATCCCAACGATCCCTTTTATCCCTTCCACGACGGCACGCCTACGACTTTCGCATTCGCCGGCAGCCGTCCCAATCTTGAGCAGTCCGCTTACGTTCAAGATCTCATTCATTTCAAAAACTGGACCGTGGACGCCGGACTTCGGTGGGATCGCTACCAACTGCTGGTCAACCAAAATGCCGTCAGCCCGCGGTTTGCCGTCTCGCGCTACTTTCCCGACGCAGGCTTGATCGTTCACGCTTCCTATGACAGAGTCTTTCAAACGCCCTCGTTTGAGAATATCCTGCTGTCGAGTTCCGCTCAGGTGACGTCTCTGAATCCCAGCGTGTTGCGTTTGCCGGTCGAACCATCGCACGGCAACTATTTCGAATTGGGTGGGAGCAAGAGCTTCTTGAGACAAATGCGTTTCGACGGGAATTATTTTCGTCGCTACGTCAACAATTATGCCGATGACGATCAGATTCTCAGCACCGCCATCAGCTTTCCTATCGCTTTTCGCAAGGCGATTCTCTACGGCGCCGAAGGCAAGATCGAAGTGCCCCATTGGGGGCGCTTTTCCGGTTTTCTCAGCTATTCCTACATTGTGGGAAATGCCTGGTTCCCGGTTACTGGCGGCCTGTTCCTCGGGGACGATGCGACCAATGCTACGACCCAGCTGACCGGGCATTTTCCCGATTCGCAGGATCAGCGCAACACGGCCCGAATCCGGGTCCGCTATCAGCTCACCCAGCGCGTATGGGTGGCCAGCGGCGCCGAATATGGTAGCGGTCTGCCCTTTGATTTCGGCGGCACTTACGCGCAGGCATTAGCGGAATACGGTCAGGCCGTGGTCGACCGGATCAACATCAACAGCGGCCGCATCAAGCCCACGTTCTCGTTCGACATGTCGACCGGAGCCGATCTTTACAAGTCGGACAAGCTCACTCTTCGCCTGCAAGCCGACGGCGAAAATCTCAACAACCGCCTGAACGTTATCGACTTCGGGGGACTCTTCTCGGGCAATGCTATCGGCCCGCCACGAAGCTATTTCGTCCGGCTCGCGGCGACTTTCTAACTCGGGAGTTTCCTCCGTGTTCCGCTGTGCCCTTTGTGGTTGAGCTTTTTGCCTAAACTACAAAATATTTCGCCGCCGGATGATGCACCACAATCGCCGACGTTGATTGCTCCGGCTCGAGCAAAAACCCAGAGGTGAGCCGCACGCCAACGTTTTCTTCCGGCTTCAACAAAGCAAACAGCTTGGTCTGATCTTCCAGATTCGGGCACGCCGGATAACCAAACGAATAGCGCGAGCCGCGATATTTCTGATGAAACAAATCGCGAATCTCGGCCGAGTCTTCGCCGGCGATTCCCAATTCCTCGCGCATCTTTTTGTGATGAAACTCCGCCAGCGCCTCGGCGGTCTCGACGCTCAGCCCATGCAGGTAGAGATATTTCGTATACTCTCCGCCCTCGAATAATCGCTGCGTCTCGATGGAAGCCTTATGTCCGATCGTGACCAGAGAGAGCCCGATGACATCCATCTTTCCCGATGCCTTTGGTGCGAAGAAATCCGACAAACACAACCGCCGCCCCTCTCGCTGCCGCGGAAAGGTGAAACGCAGAAGTTCCCGTTGTCCTTCTCCTGAACTTGTCATCCCGAGCGGAGCGGGATCATCCGCTTTCGAATCATCCTGCGGAGTCGAGAGCCTGCCCTGAGCTTGTCGAAGGGAACCTGCTGTTCCTATCGAGCTATTCGGCGCTTGATACACCACCACATCGTTTCCATCCCCTTGAGCCGGGAAGTATCCATACACTACTTTGGGTTCGAACAAACCCGACTCCGCGACCTCGTCTTCCAACTTGCACAGAATTGGCCGAAATTTCTCATCCACTAGGCGCACGTAATCCGATTGCGAAGCGGTTTTCAACTGCCATTGATTCTTGAAGAGCGCCGTTTCGTTGATGTAACGAAATATCTCGCGCAAGTCGTAGTCCTTGCGCACTCGCACGCCCCAGAACGGGGGCGCTGGAATATTCGGAGCGTCGCCGACCACCGCGCTTCGCTCGGCAAACACGGGGCCGGTTTCTTCATCGACCGCCGCGGCCTTGGCGTATTCCTTTACGGTGCGGCCTTCCGTGAGCCGACTCTGTTTCGCGCCATTTTCCGTGGCGAGGTCTTCCATGATGTGCAGGCCGGCGAACGCGTCATCGGCGTAAAAGACAGCGTTCGCGTATTCGCGGCGCAAATCGTCTTCGACATACTTGCGCGTGAGGGCCGCGCCGCCGCAGATCACGGGGAACTCCAGCTTCTGCCGCTCCAGATCCTGGATCACGTATTTCATTTCCAGCGTCGACTTTACTAGCAGCCCGCTCAGTCCGATCGCATCGGCCCGATGTTCCTGCGCCGCGCGGATGATCGTGTCCCCAGGCTGCTTGATGCCAAGGTTGACCACCTTGAATCCGTTGTTCGACAAAATAATGTCGACGAGATTCTTTCCGATGTCATGCACGTCGCCCTTCACGGTGGCCAGCACGATCGTGCCCTTCTGCGATCCCGCTTTCTTCTCCATCTTCGGTTCGAGATAGGCCACGGCGGCCTTCATGACGCCCGCCGAATCGAGCACGGACGGCAATTGCATCTTCCTCGCGCCAAACAGGTCACCGACTGTCTTCATGCCATCGAGCAGAACAGTGTTGATCAATTCGAGCGGCGAATAAGTCGCAAGCGCATCTTCCAATAACTGGTCGAGAGATTTCTTATGTGCGCCCTCGCCAATCGATTTCTCGCCATTGATGATCGCAAACTTCAGCTTGTCCTCGACCGACAGCGTGTCTACATGGGCGGTGGTCGGCGCGACCGATTTGCCCTTCATGCCCGCGAAGTGGGCCATGTACTTCTGCAGCGGATCGCCGTCGGAGTCGGCGTCGCGGTGGATGAGCTTGCGCGCCAGTTCCACTTCTTCCTGCGGAATCTTGTACAGCGGATAAATTTTCGTGTAGTTCACGATGGCCATGTCAAGCCCGTGATCGACCGCCTCGTGCATAAACACGGAATTCAGCACCCGCCGCGGATACGCGTCGAGCCCGAACGAAATATTGCTGACGCCGAGAATTGTCTTCACCAGCGGCAATTCTTTCTTGATGCGCTCGACAGCCTTGATCGTCTCCATGCCCGCTGTGCGATATTCTTCCTGGCCCGTTGAAATGGGCAGCGTCAGCGCGTCGAAAATCAGATCGGTGCCGTCGAGACCATACTTTTTAGTCGCGAGATCATAGATGCGATGCGCGATGGCGACTTTCTTGTCGGCAGTCAGTGCCATGCCGTCTTCGTCGATGGTCAGTGCAATCACCGCCGCGCCGTAGCGCTTGGCCATCGGCAAGACTTTCGACGTACGCTTCTCGCCATCTTCCAGATTGATCGAGTTGATAATGGCGCGTCCCGGGATGCGCTTCAGCGCTTCTTCGACCACGTCCGCTTCCGTCGAGTCGACCAGAATCGGCGCCGGCACACGCGTGGCAATCTTTTCCAGAATCGAAGTGATGTAGCCCTTCTCGTCCTCGCCCACGATCGCGCAGCACAGATCGAGCATGTGCGAGCCTTCGTTCACCAATTTCTTAGCCAACCCTAGAATGTCGTCATATTTTTTGCCTTGTACCAGTTTGCGAAAGTGTTCGACGCGAGTGGTGGTATTCATCTCCTCGGCGACGACGAGGGGTTTGGGTTCGAGGTCGAGAGGAACGGTCGTGTAGGCGCTGGATGCTGCGCCGGCGCGCCTGACTTCGCGCTTCGCAGGCTCCACGCCAGAAACCGCGTCCACCACGGCTTTCAGATGCTCGGGCGTCGTGCCGCAGCATCCGCCGACAATGCGCACGCCGTAATCTTTCACGAAATGCTTGTGATACTCCGCAAGATCCCCGGGCGAAAGTTTGTAGACGGCGTGTCCGCCGACGTTTTGCGGGAGCCCGGCATTCGGCAGAACCGATACTTCTTTCGTCGAATTCAGCGCCAGATAGCGGACCGCATCATTCATCTCCTTTGGTCCGGTCGCACAGTTCAGGCCGATCGCGTCCACGTCGAACGGTTCTAAGGCGGTAAGGGCAGCGCCGATTTCGGTGCCCAGCAGCATCGTGCCGGATTCCTGCAGCGTGACCTGCACCTGTACGGGCAGACGCTTGCCCGATTTCCGCATCGCCTCCAACACGCCGATCGTGGCGATTTTCGCTTGCAGCAAATCCTGCGCCGTCTCTATCAACAGCAGGTCGACCCCGCCTTCGATCAAAGCAGCAGCTTGTTCTTCGTACGACGCCACCATGGCGTCGAAGCCGATGTGTCCCAGCGACGGCAGTTTCGTCGTCGGCCCCATCGATCCGGCAACGAATCGCGGACGGTCTTTCGTCGAGAATTGCTGCGCTACTTCTTTGGCGAGTTGCGCAGCTTTCACATTGATCTCGTGCACCCGGTCGCGCAGTTCGAACTCCCCCAAGACGATTCCGCTTCCGCCGAAGGTATTGGTCTCGACGATGTCGCACCCGACGAGGAAAAAATCGGCGTGAATGTCGCGAATAATGTCGGGACGGCTCAGCACCAGCACTTCGCTGCAATTTTCCTTGCCCCAATAATCGTCCAGGGTAGGGTTGCGCTTCTGGATGTTGGTCCCCATCGCGCCGTCGTAGACGACCACGCGGTCCTTCACGATTTGTAGAAAGTCGGTCATTTCAGAATCGTCGTTAGTCGTTGCTCGTTAGTCATTGGCCGCTCGTCCCGCTGGTTCGTCGATATGATCGAACCAACGACGACCAACGACGAACGACCGCGCTCATACACGAACGCCGGTCTTATAGACCGGCGTGGATTGAATTCGAAGGTCGCTTCGAAGTTTAGCTCCCGTGCACCATCTCTTTCGGAGCCCCGCCGTCCACGTCGGCCTGATTGAATACGATGTTGGCTCCCATGTGCGCTGGCCGGGGGGCCAGCATTTGCTCCTTACGATAGACCAGGTTACTGGCGTTGAAAGTAGCCAGCTCGAATCCATGCCCGTGGGTTATCGCGTCAGTCGGGCACGCTTCCACGCAATAGCCGCAAAAAATGCAGCGGTTGTAATCGATGTTGTAGACCTTGGCGTAGCGTTCGGCGCCGCTCACGCGATTCTCCGCCGTGTTCTCGGCGGCCTCGATGTAAATGCAATTCGACGGACAGGCGGCGGCACACAGGAAGCAGGCGACGCATTTTTCCAGTCCATTTTCATCGCGCTGTAGAACGTGGGCGCCGCGAAAACGCGCCTCGATGCGCGCTCCGCGCAGCGGTCCCTTCCCATCGGGATAATTCTCCACCGTCGTCGGCTGGAACATCTCCATGAAGGTGATGCTCATGCCCTTGGCAATCGCCGCGATGTTCTTCAGAACCGGCATACCAAAATAGTATACCGGAACGCCCCGCAGGCTAACCCTTGCCCCGATCCCAGGCGTCGGATCGCGAAGCGACCGCCGCCGCTGCCAGATCGAGTCTGCTCAAAGCGCAAGTATTGGCGTTATTCTGTCAACGTGAGCGAGCAGAAACCAGAAATCGCGCGCGCGCGCGTCGGCCTTTGTTCGGACTGTCGCTTCATGCGCTTGATCGAGTCCGATCGGGGATCGACGTTCTATCTATGTGAGCGCTCTGCGACAGACGCGAGCTTTCCTAAATATCCGCGATTGCCGGTGCTACAGTGCCGGGGATACGAAACCAAGAAAGATGAGCAGGGGAAACAGGCTTGAGTTCGCTTCGCTCGGGGGACGGGCGAGGTGCCCGCTCCTCCACGAGTCATTCAATCCCTAATTCTTTGGCCAGTGCTTTCCATTTGCTGTCGACCACAGCCTTCGTTTTTGCATCCATGACAATCTCGTCGGGCCAGGGCCGGGTAAAGCCTTCGCTGGCCCACTTGCGGGTTGCGTCGACGCCCATCTTCGAGCCGAAGTTCGGCAAGCGAGAGGCGTGGTCGAGAGAATCGATCGGGCCGAGAGTGAATTGAATATCGCGCTCCGGGTCGATGTGATTTAGCACTTTCAGTGTGACATCCGCAATATCCTGCACATCGACATCTTCGTCGACCACGATGATGCACTTGGTAAACATCGCCTGGCCCAGCGACCAGATAGCGTTCATCACTTTGCGCGCCTGCCCGGGATAAGACTTTTTGATGGAGACGATCATCAGGTTGTGAAATATGCCTTCGACTGGCAGATTGACGTCGACCAACTCTGGAATCGTCAGCTTCATTAGCGGCAAAAAAACTCGCTCGACCGCCTTGCCCATATAGGCATCCTCCTGTGGAGGCTTGCCGACGATCGTGGTTGCGTAAATCGGATCCTTGCGATGCGTCACGCAACTCACGTGAAAAACCGGATAAAGATCTTCGAGCGAGTAGAAGCCGGTGTGGTCGCCGAACGGGCCTTCCGTGCGCAGTTCGTCGAGATAAACGTGGCCCTCGAGAACAATCTCGCTCGACGCCGGCACTTCGAGGTCGACGGTCTCGCACTTCACCAGATCGACCGGCGCTCCGCGCAGAAAGCCGGCGATCAGATATTCCTCAATCTCCGGCGGCGCTGGAACGATCGCAGAAAAAGTCATCGCGGGATCGGTACCAATGGCGACGGCAACTTCCATTTTTCCAGAGGGGCGCTCGCCTTCCACAAGAACACTGCCACCGGAGGTGCGCGCCATGATGTCGACCGCCATTGACTTTCCGTCGACGGCTGCGCGCATGCGCTCGCGGGCATGCTCAGCCCCAACTTTCTGGCGCTGCCAGTGCATCCCCGTGGTGCGCTCGTCGTAGACCTGCATGCGATACATGCCGACGTTGCGCTTGCCCGACCTCGGGTCGCGCGTGGTGACGCACGGCAGAGTGATAAATCGCCCCGCATCCTTCGGCCAGCACTGCAAGATGGGGAAATCGAGCAAAGAAAAATTGTCGCGTTTGATCACTTCCTTGCATGGTCCGGTCGGCACGGTGCGCGGAAAAAACTTCCCGGCTTCGGTCAGCAGCGGAAGCATTTTCAGCTTGTCGAGAAATCCCTGCGGGGATTTCACATCCATAAACATCCGGATGCGCCCCGCGACTTCATCGAACGAATTCACTCCCAGCGCCAG
This sequence comes from Candidatus Sulfotelmatobacter sp., assembly GCA_036500765.1. Lineage (NCBI taxonomy): Bacteria > Pseudomonadati > Acidobacteriota > Terriglobia > Terriglobales > Candidatus Korobacteraceae > Candidatus Sulfotelmatobacter > Candidatus Sulfotelmatobacter sp. Next base: position 893,833 of record DASYBM010000004.1, on the reverse strand, counting down.
CTTCATGCGCGCGTCAGAGCCAAATTGATTGATCAGCACCTGGGAGCCGGAGTGGCCTTTAACATTCTGGAACAGAAGAGCGGGACCGCCGGAAACGCCCTTTGCATCGCGGCTTTTGGAGACCCGATCGGTGATTTCGGCAATCTCGAGAATGGGGTCAACTTCGGCCTGGATGCGCTTGAGTTGGCCGGCGCGATCCAGCGCCGCGATCCACTGTCGAAGGTCGTCGAAGGGCAAAGGCTTCCTCTTGGAGTTGACCTGGTATGACGGAAGATTATAAGGGATTCGGGATCGAGTTTATCGCGGAGTGTTCAGGTATCAGCCGCCGAAAAGCAGGTTCCTCGCTTTGCTCGGAATGACCAGAATCTCGATAACGGCAGAATTATGTCGCAGCCAGATGCAGCACAGCGTCCTCAACTTGCTTCCAGGCGAGGCTTCGCGGATCGATAAGGTCATAATGTCCTGCTCCGGAAATCTCCAGCAGGCGCGTGTCTTCTTTTTCTTTGCCGGAGCGCTCCTGTTTAATGGCGACGTAACGGCGGCTGAAATCGGGGGGAACTTCTTCATCGGCGGAGCCGTGAATCAGCCACTGCCGCGCCTGCGGAATCGATAACTCCATCGGGTCCGCTTCGCGATAATGGTCAGGCACTTCGCCAGGAGTCCCGCGCAGAAACTCGACCACGGCATCATTGCTCAGGTCGAGTTGGTTAGCGCGTCGCAGGTCAACCACCCCGGCCAGCGAGACGACCCGCGTCACGCTCGGTTCATGCGCAGCCAGGCAAAGCGCAAGCTGGGCCCCGGCGGAGTGTCCCATAATGATGACCGTTTTCGCATCCAGATTCTGGCGCTGCGCATTTTGCAACAGGAATTGATAGGCCGCGCGGATGTCGGCGAATGTGCCGGGCCACGCTCCGCCCGCGTTGCCCACCCGCCGATATTCCACGTTCGCTGTCGCCAATCCCTTCTCGGTGAGCGCGGCGCATAAGTGCCCGGCATGATCGAGATTGTATTTCGCGCGCCAGAAGCCCCCATGGATGTTAATCACCAGCGGGAATGGCGACGTCTTTTTTGGGCTGACCGATGGTAGACGCAAGTCGAGGAATTGGTTCGCGTCTGGACCATAGGCCAGGCGCGCGTCGGCCGGAGGTGGAGACAAGCTCAGTATGTCGTCGGACATTGGCGCTGTGATTCTAACCCGATTCTAGAAGCGGCCCGATCATTTGCGATTCCGTTCGCGGCCGAGGCGGCCGCGACCACATGAGTTTACTCGTAGCGTAGAGCTTCTATTGGATCCAGATTCGCCGCGCGCAGAGCAGGAACCATTCCGCTGATCACGCCCACCACCGCCAGGATCGACGTTGCCACGATCAGAATCATGGGCGAAACAATCAGGCGAATGTCCGCGGCCTCCGCATGTTTTGCCATTGCGCTGTAAAACGTGATGCGGCCGGCTCCAATCGATACCGCATAGGAGAGCAGAATTCCCATCACCCCGCCCGCCGCCGTGATCACCATGGCTTCTGACAGGAACTGGAAAAGAATGTGATGGCGCCGCGCCCCCAGCGCCTTTTCCACACCGATTTCGCGCGTGCGCTGTGTGACCGACACCAGCATGATATTCATGAGGCCCACGCCGCCAATGCCAAGCGTAACCGTCCCGATAAACGCCAGCAGAACTTTCAGAGCTAGCGTGATGATGCCGAATTGCGACAACTGCTTCTGCGCATCGAAGACGAAAACCGCGCGTTGGTCGCCGGGCTTAAAGTTGTGCGCCGCGCCCAGCGTTTCCCGAATGGTCCGTTCCAGTTTGTCGTGGTCGAGCCCTGCCGAGTCCATCCAGATGCCGTCGAGATAATGATTGTCCTTCAGCACATCCATCGAGTTATAGGGAATGTAGACAACGCGATTGTTATCGTTGTCGCCTTCCTGCATGCGCGGCGCGCCCACGCCGATCACTTCAAAGGTCACGCCGTCGATGCGGATCGACTCCCCCACGGCCGGCATGCCCGAGAAAAGCTTCTCGCGCGCTTCCGAGGCGATCACCGCATACAGCCCGTGCTGCATGTTGTCCGCATCGTTCAGAAATCGCCCTTCCGCAATGTCGAGATTCCAAATCGCCTGGATCGAAGGGTCAAGCCCCATCACCGTGAACGTAAATGACCGGTTGTCATTCTGCACCGTGGACTGCTTGTCGGCTTCGCGCACCACATGGCGGCAAAGAGGGACATTGTTGCGCAGGAGTTCGATGTCGTCGTTAGTGAAACGAACCTGCACTCCGGCTTTTCCGCCCCCGGCCTGCTGCGAAGTTCGTCCCGGGAAGACTCCTACTGCCGTCGCTCCGAAGCTCTCAAAGATTGTCTCAATCGCTTTCCCGAAGCCGTTGCCATACGAGAGCAGTAGCACCACCGTCGCTATGCCCCAGGCCATTCCCGCCATGGTGAGCAGAGTGCGACGCAGGTCGTGGCGCATCGCCGAGTATGCTTGAATGAGCAGGTCGCGGTGCATGCCTATTCCTTGCGGAGAGCCTCCACGGGTTCCAGCATGGCCGCGCGCCGAGCCGGATACAGTCCTGCGGCTATGCCCGCCACTCCCAACGAAACCACTGCCAGAGCTGCGGTTGAGGCGACCAGTTTGGGCGGATCAAATCCTCCTCCAAGATCAACTCCCGCGAGCAAAGCCATCAGTCCCGCCGCTCCTGCGATGCCAATGCCACCACTCAGCAGCGTCAGGAAAGCTCCCTCCACAAAAAACTGGAACATAATGCTGGTGTTGGTTGCGCCGACAGCCTTGCGCAATCCAATCTCGCGGGTTCGGTCGGCGACCGCGACCAGCATGATGTTAATGATTCCAATCGCGCCCAGCGCCAGCGTGACCAGTCCCACGCTGCCCAGAAACATATTCATCGCGTCAAAGATTTTGCCGACCGTGTCCACCGTCTTGATGGTGTCCCATTCATCGAAAGAGTCAGGATTATTCGGGTCGAAGCCGTGGTTGCGGGCAATAACTTTGTGAACTTCCTGTTGCGCCGCCTCGTGCACGGCACGCGACTTGGGCTGGTAATTGATCAATGAAATCGTATCCGTCCCGGTTCCCGTGTTCAATGGGCGAAAGTAGTCTTGCATGGTGTGAAAGGGCACAAAACTCTTGAGATTCTGATTCATGTTGTCGCCGTGCCCGATTTTTTGCAGCGTGCCCACCACTTCGAAGCTGACATCGTTCAGCAGAATGCTCGCCCCCACCGCCGGTCGGCCCGCGAACAGTGTGCGCCGGACTTCATCGCCGATGACGATCACAGCGCGATGCTGCACATCATCCATATCATTGAGCCAGCGCCCATCACTGAGCGGAAGATTGCGGATTTTGTTGTAGTTGGCCGGCACACCTGCAATCTGCCCGCTTGCCTGGAAAAATTCGCTCACCGCACGAATATCGTTCCGCGTAATTGCCGGAGCGGCTGCCCCGACGCTGGGGCATTCCCGCAGGATGTCTTCGTAATCCCGATAAGTCAGATAATACTGCCGCAACGCAGTGAAACTGCCCTGTACGGCCGGCGCGCGTCCCGACCAGATGAACATCACGTTCTCGCCGATGGAGTCGAACTGTTTGCGATTCCCCGAGCGAAACCCCTCGCCGAGCCCAACCAGCAACAGCAGGGATCCAACGCCCCACGCAATGCCGAACATAGTCAGAAACGAGCGCAGCTTATGCGCCCACAGTGCCCGGAAGGTCTGCCCGATAATGTCGAAGATGTGGCGCACGCCCTAACCATTATACGGTGCGAAAGATCGCCAGTTCTCCATCAGGGGTGGCCGATCGTGTGGCTTTCTTAGTCCAAGCTCCGGGGTCTGAGGTCCGAGGTCTGACGCCCGACGCGCCTTTCGATTTTCATTCCACATAGCACGCGACTTCGTTATTCTCTAGGCGGGATGCTGACTCTTGCCCTGAGCGAACTGCTGGGCGCCACGGTGTATGACCCCTCTGGCGCGTCCGGACGGGTGCGCGAGGTTGCGCTCGCTCCTCAGGAGGACCGTTCTCGCATCTCGTCGCTGATCGTAAAGACAAAATCAGGGAACCGCATTCTTCAGCTCGCCAACGTCTCGGAGATCAACGGCGGCATTCGAACTTCGACTCCCGCCGCCGAGTGGCCCACCGAGAACGGCACTGAAGGCCTGTTTTTGCTCGAGCGCGATCTCCTTGATCAACAGGTCATCGACATCAACGGACGCAAGGTCGTACGCGTCAACGACGTCGACCTTCAGGTCGATCCTCCCGGCGATAAAGCTATCGATAAAGGCAACGATAAAGGCAACGGCAAGGCCGACGCTAAAGCCCAAGATGCCAAAGCCCAAGATGCCAAAGCCCAAGAGGCTAAAGCTCAGGAAGTCGACCGCGTCCATCCCGTCACCAATCCCATACTGCGCGTTCAGTCAGTCGACGTAGGGGCGCGCGGCGCAGTCCGGCGCTTGCTGCGCGGAGTTGCGCCTAAAACGGCTTTGCACGCTCTACTGATTAGGATTCCTCCGCGCAGCATTCCGTGGAAGTTCATCGATGTCATTGAGACCGATCCCGCCCGCCGGGTGAAGCTGAAAATTGCCTACGAAGGCCTTTCGAAGCTGCATCCCGCCGACATCGCTGACATCGTCGAAGATCTCGCCCCCGATGAGCGTCAGGCCGTGTTCCAATCCCTGGACGAAGAGACCGCCGCCGAAGCCCTGGAAGAGGTCAACCCGAGGGTTCAGAAAGCGATTGTCGAGTCGCTCGATTCGGAGAAGGCCGCCGATATCGTTGGCGAGATGAATCCCGACGCGGCCGCCGACCTGCTGGCAGATCTTCCGGAGGAGCGCACCGAACAGATTCTCGTGCAGATGGAACCGGAAGCACAGCAGGAAGTGGTCGAACTGCTCGAGCACCACGAACAGACCGCTGCGGGCCGCATGACCACCGAGTTCCTCGCCCTGCCGGTGACCGCGACCGTGCAAAATGCCGTCGATTCTATGCGCGAATTCGAAGGCGGAGTCGAAGCCGTCAGCACCATCTACCTCGTGGATTCGCACGGCACGCTCGCTGGTGCAGTTCCGCTGGCCAGACTCGTGCTCGCCGACTCGACAACCCCCATGCTATCGCTGATGCAAGAACCGCTCGTCCTCGCCCGCCAGGGCGCCAGCGAAAACGACGTCGCGGAACTCTTCGACAAATACAATCTCCAGACTCTTCCCGTCGTCGATGCGCACAACAAGTTGACCGGCGTCATTACTTCGGATGACGTGATCAGTATGCTGCGGGCGAAACTGTAGCAGTGGGTTTTGGGTTGCAGAAGTTCGGTCTTCGGTCTAGACGCCAGACCACCCGATTTGCTGTCGCGATTCGCCGCCGCAGAGGGGAGTAAACCAAGATTGTAATTGTTGGACCTCGAAGGCTCCAACCGCGACCGGGGCTTGACGATATCGGGCGGGAGTCTGCATGGAACTGGAGTCTCTGTTGCACGGTGCGAGGGATGAGAAAGCAGCATCCGACCCAACACTACGGTTGAGGGAGCGGTCAGTCTTAGGTGGGAATTTCAGAGCAGCGTAAAGCGTACCCAAGTGCGCTAGTGGGTCAGTCAAGCGACCCGCTACCACGATTGCTGTTATTGAGCGAGGTGATGCTCCTACGTGCTATCTTGCTTGGACTTACGTTGCTCGTAAGGAAACTACGATGCCCCCAGATCATGTGACAATGGAAATGTTCGACGGTAAACAAAGACCCGTTGAATTCGGTTCTGTGACAATCACATTTGATGAAATCCATCAGTGGGGGCGAAGAGTTCGTCCAACCAGCGTCTTTGGCAGAGTGTATCCAAATGGAACCGCGGGCCGTCCTCCCGCTCCAGAACCTATTTGCGGGTTACGCGTGAGCATGGCTCAAGTCGTTCCCTCGGCCTACCGCTATGACCCCGAAACGGGAATCAATCACTCCAATCAGGGAATCATCGATATTGAGAAGGGGCACATTTTGGCTCTCCAATTAGGAGGGCCGGACATTCCTGAGAACATTGTTCCGCAGTGGGCAAAATGGCAGGGTTGTGGCGAGTGGAGCCAGATGGAGAAGAGGATAAGGAAACTCGCGGAAGACGGGCTGAGTAGAAAGAAGAACCAATATCACGTACTGTTCCATTGTTCTGTCGGCTATCTCAATATCGCCCCTCTAAAAACTGGCTCCGACAAAGGAGCGCTTTTGAAGCGTCTTTGCGTCCCGAACCACTATACGGTCAAGGTAACGAAGGTCGACATGAAGACCGGAAAGCCGTTCGAGGAGATGGTCATGTATGACGATTCACCGCAACGGAGCGATGTCGACGACCAACTGTTCTTACGAATTGCGTTTCAGGTGGAGAAAAGAAGCTTAGGGAAGCACTGGGAGCCCTACGGCGATTGGCGACAGAAGATGGTGAGAAATAAGAAAGGTGAGGTTAGGGACGCAAGCGGGTTCGTGAAGGGCGGACAGGATCCTCAGTACAATCCCAAAATCGCTTCGGCGACTGCGACTGGAGGCGGGAAGCGGAGGAGCGACTCTCAGGAATCGGGTCCGCCAATTACATATTCGGTCACTGCTGAGGGCAGTGAAGACACTCCCGCTGCGAGATTCGCCAAGAGAGCACGCCTCAATGATCAACAAGCCGCTCTAGCTGCTGCGCTTGCGCACATGGATGATGATCAAGACAGCGACTTTGTACCATCCGATGAGTCTTCCGAGTCGAGTGGAGAGGAGTCGGGCAGCGAAAGGAGGGATGATGAAATGGAAATCGATCCACACTAGGCTAAGGCGTGGCCTGCTCGCCGGCGGGGATAGCGACAAACTCCGCCTAGCTCACTGATTCCAACCCTCGAGCACAAAAAGACGTCAGTTCCCACCACTTTTTCTTTGGCCAGATTCGCCGCCTGCATTTATCCTGTGGCGTCGTTCGGAGCTGCTGCCAGTTCCATCCATATGTCTGCGATAAGTGCCCATGAAGGTCTTCAAGCGCTCCAGAACCCGAATCCTGATGTTCCTCGCCGTCGTCGGTCCGGGGTTCATTACTGCCAACGTCGATAACGACGCTGGCGGCATTCTCACCTATTCGCAGGCGGGCGCGCAATTCGGTTATCTCCTTCTCTGGACCATGATCCCAGTTACGCTCGCGCTGATCGTGGTGCAGGAGATGTGCGCCCGCATGGGTGCGGTCACCGGCAAAGGGCTCAGCGATCTCATCCGCGAGGAATTCGGCCTGCGCATCACCTTCCTCATGATGATCGGCATCCTCATCACCAACTTCGGCAACGTGGTCACCGAATTCATCGGCATCTCGACCAGCCTGGAATTATTCGGATTGTCGAAGTTCATCACGGTGCCCGTATGCGGGGTGATCGTCTGGCTCATCGTGGTCAAGGGGCAATACAAGAGCGTGGAAAAGATTTTCCTGGCCGCATCTTTTTTCTACGTGACCTACATTTTTGCCGGAGCCCTTGCCCATCCGTTGTGGAAAGACGCCGCTCTCGCGACCATCAAACCCCCGTCAGCGCATGCTTTTCGCGATCAGGCCTACCTGTTCATGCTGATCAGTGTCATCGGAACCACGATTGCCCCCTGGATGCAGTTTTACCTGCAAGCCTCCGTGGTGGAGAAAGGCGTCACCAAACGTGGCTTCCAGGCTTCCCGCCTGGACGTGATCACCGGATGTGTTTTCACCGACATCGTGGCCTGGTTCATTATCGTGGCCTGTGCCGCTACGCTCTATCTCCACGGCTTCCGCGACATCAAGTTCGCCGCCGATGCCGCCCAGGCGCTCAAACCGCTCGCCGGAGACTACGCCTACATGCTTTTCGCCGTAGGACTTTTCAATGCGTCTCTGTTTGCCGCCTCGATCCTGCCCCTTTCCACCGCCTATACCGTGTGCGAAGGCCTGGGTTTTGAATCGGGCGTGGGTATGAAGTTCAGCGAGGCTCCCGCTTTCTATTGGCTCTACACGCTTCTGATCGTGGCCGGCGGAGCGGTGGTTCTCGTCATCCCCAAGCAGCAAGCCTTCCGAATCGCCGTGGGATCGCAGGCTTTGAACGGAATCGTTCTGCCCTTTGTGATGATTTTCATGCTTCTGCTGATCAACAAAAAAGAACTGATGGGAGAGTACGTCAATACTCGCCTGTTTAATATAGTGGCTTGGGCGACCACTGTGATCATGATCGTGCTGTCGGCAGCGCTGATGGTGGCGCCATCGTAGAGAACTTGAAGCGACGTATAACCCCGCACTGTAACCCAAGTCCCGAGGTCTGAGGTCCGAGGTCTGACGCCTGCTGTTACAGTAGCCTACCCGCGGCCAGCTCCCGCACCAGCGTCAGATCGGCTTCCAGAAAATCGAACGAGGGCAAGCTCTTGGGATCGGCCCACTGGATGTCCTTGAAAATCCTGTTCTCGAGTTCCCTCCGAAATTCCCGGACAATGAAGAAGCGCAACTCCACCATTCCTCCATTGGGATACTCATGCTGAATCCGCTTGACCTCATCGCCGATCGTCGCCAGGATGCCGAGTTCCTCTTCCAGTTCGCGGCGCAGCGCGTCGCGCGGCTGTTCTCCTTCTTCAATTTTTCCGCCGGGGAACTCCCACTTCAACGGCATCGTCTGGTGGCGCGTGCGCTGACACACCAGCAGCTTGCTGTCCTTTACGATGAGGGCTGCCACGACGCGCTTCATACCTTCGACACAAGCCTTTCAGAGCCTCTTCGGCAAACAGGTTTTGGAAGGGCACGGCTTCAGCCGTGCCGTTAAGGACCACACTGACTCTGGCTTTAGCCCCCGAGGTTGCCGTTCCGCGTTATTGCCCCGGGCTTTCCAGTTTTTTCCCAATGAGCATGGCGCAGTGCTGCACGAACTCCTGGTGCTCGCGCGTGAACGCCGCGGGAAAGTGGCTGTCGATATCCAACTCGCCCACCACCTTGCCGTGCGCAAACACGGGCACGACGATCTCTGACCGGGTCTCGAGCGAACACGCCAGATAGCGCGGATCTTTGCTGACGTCGTCCACCACAACGGTTTGCCCGCTCGAGGCCGCGGCGCCGCAAATGCCCTGATTCAGCGGAATTCGGGTATGCGGCGTCATTGCACCCTCGAACGCGCCCAGCGCCAACATTGGCGGTTGCGCCCCCGGTTCCAGCATGTAGAAACCTACCCAGTTATATTTCAGCATGCGGTGGTGCAGCAGTTTCACCATTGCCTGCATAAGCGCACACGCCGTCGGGGCGGTCTCCGCTAAGGAGTTAATCTCATTCTGGACTTCCTCGATTCGACTTGCGGCCATGAAAGAGATATTAACTCAGAGCTTAGGCTTCGCAGCTCACGAAGCCGGAAAAGCAGTAATCTGCCGGATTCCTTTCGTGCCGGGGAAAAGTTCCGGATGGATGGCGAAGGCTAACGCTTGTAAACCTTGCAGCAGCGTGGGCGCGGGAGTGTTCAGAAATTCATCGCGAACGCAGAACACACGGCCCGAAAGTGCCGCCGGCGTTCTCTGCCAACCCCGCTCACCCACGATCTTTTCCAGCGGCACGCGATCTCCGGCACCGCACCAGGCGGTAATGATGACTTCAGGTTCTTGTCTACAGACTTGCTCCGCCGAAAGTTGCCGGCCCGCGATTCCCATGAACTCGCCGCCGGCGGCTTCAATCAGCTCCGCGACCCACGCCTGCGAAGCGATGAGCGGCTTGCCCCATTCCTCGCACCAGACTCTGGGTCGGTCGGCGGCCAACACGCGCCCGCGAACTTCGTCGATCTGCCGCTGCATGCTCGCGATAACGGCTTCGCCTCGATCCGTCGCCCCCACCGCGCCGGCGATGGTTCCGATATCGGTATAAACATCCCGGAGGTTCTTCGGCGCCAGGCCCAAAAAACGCACGCCCGCGCGCAGGATTTCGCTCACTGCTTTTTCCTGATAGGGTACGGCCGCAATTACTAGATCAGGCTGCGCGGCCGCGATCTGGGAAGTGTCGGCGGTCCACGAATCGGCAAGAATTGTGCGTAAACCGTCGGCGACTCCTGGAACAACGTCCGCGCAATAGCGCGTGCATGCCACCACTCGCCCCAGTTCGCCCACAGCGTCAAGTATGACGGTTGCACTGGGTTGAAGGCAGGCAATGCGGTTCGCAGTATGTGAGCTGGCCATAGTACGACGCTGGACTCAAATTGCGTTCGAGTCGATTTGTCCGGTCAAGTCCTGAGTTGAAGCAGAGCGGCCGAGAGCGCGTCCAACGCCAGTTGCGCGGCATGGGTGGAAGCTTGTGGCATCCCTCCGACGGCGGTGATCAACGGATCGCGCCCGAGCCGCCGCGCTTCATCCAGAGTTTTTCCCGCAACCAGTTCCGTCAACGCCGAGCCGCAGGCCATCGATGGCACGCATCCCTTGGCCTTGAATCGAATCTCGGCAATCCGTCCGGAACTGACCTTCAATGTCAGCCGAAGCACGTCTCCGCAAACCGGATTTTCGATTTCCGCGATCGCGTCCGCGGCCACAACCTCGCCCGCGTTTCGCGGATTCTCGAAGTGATCGAGCATTTGCGCCGAGTACATATCCTCAAATTGTAGCTGCGTTGCGGGTGAGAGCGGCGAGCCCTCGCTGACGCCTGGCAAATTTTAGCCGGCTCAGAAATCGAGATTACCGGCCCGTTCCGTCGGGGAAATAAACGGTCCAGCCGCGCTCGCGAGCCATGATTGCAAGGTCGGGATTAGGATTTACCGCGAAGGCATGCGCAGACATGGCGAGCATTTCGGCGTCCCAGCGAGAGTTGCCGAAAGCTGCATCGATATTATTCCCGGCGACTTCGCGCAACGCTTTCGGCTTGCCCGGCCCCGATGGAACGCGCACGAGTCGATCGGTAATTACGCCGTGCTCGACTTCGACTTTTGCGGCCAGAATGTGGTCGTAATCGATCCCAAATCCTGTCATGCCCGCGCGGATAAGCCACTCGTTCGACGAAGAGACCGCCCATACGTCACATCGGTTCTCATGCAATCGGCAAACCAGTTCCTGCATCTCGGGAAAAATGCGGCCGGAGAAATCGCGCGCCATGAACTCTGCCGCGGCCTTTGTCACGATCGCCTCAGACATTCCTTTATGCATGGTGACCATCTCGCCGCACATGTCGTCTTCGCTTACCTGGCCAGCTTTGTACTCAACGTAGCGGGCGCGCATCGCGAGGCCAACTTCGTGCCGGACGAGGCCCCGATTGATCTCCCAGTCGAAGAACCGCTCTCCCGCATCGCCGGACCAGAGCGTTCCGTCGCAATCAAACGCCGCCACCCGCGGTTTCAGCCGCAGAACGGAGTCGAGAAACTCTTGCTGTGCCGGATGTAACGCGCGCGCCCCAAGTGTGCTCATGCCCTTCGACGATACCGTGAGGAAGCTGCGCTGCGCAAATTTTCTCTCAATTCCGATCACGCTTTCGATGAGCTCTTGGTCGCGAGCGCGGCATAATCTTCGGGAGTATTCACGTTCAGCGCCACGAAGGGATCATTCACCACGACGTACTGAATGCGATCCTGATAGCGATGCTCGATGTCGCGGGCGCTTGCAGTGGGAGTCGCTTGCAGAAAGACTTCGATCAATTCGCGGCCCACAAGATAGGGATGGCCATGTTTGCCGGAGACTTCAGGCACAACGGCCCAGATATTCTGGGGAGCGAATGCGAAGGCGTCGCGCAGCAGTTGCACCGTGGCGGCGCCGACTGGCGCGCGATCCACGAGGGTGATGATGGCGGCGTCGCGGCCCCGGTCGAGAACTTCGCGCAGTCCGACCTGGAGGGAACTGAACTGTCCGCGCGCAGGATCGGGATTGATTGCAACCGAGGCGCCGTTGGCGTAGGCCACGGGCGCCAAGACTGCTTCATTCTTGCCCGCAACTACAACGACGAAGTCGGCGGCGAGCAGCAGCGAACGAATCGCGGTGGAAAGAAACGTGTCTTTTGGCGCAACCCATGCCGGGGGCTGCGAGGCCGCCCGTCCGAGGTCTTGCGGCGGCCAGGGAAGCAGGGCTTTGTCGGTGCCCATGCGCGAGGATTCGCCGGCAGCAAGGATCACTCCGGCGAAGCTGGGAGCGCGGGCCATGGGGCAAGGGTCAGAGTTCTTGATCGTCCTCTTGGAGAACTCCAAGCGCCGCATCCGCACCGGAATTTTTGCGCGCGCCTTTGAACCAGCTCAGATGGGAAAGGGGCGCAGTAGCATGGCGGCGAATGGCGATGAGTTCCGCGGTGATGGCAACGGCGATCTCCTCAGGGGTGATGGCGCCGATACCGAGGCCGACGGGCGCGTGAACGCGATCGAAAAGATGAGCGGGTATGCCCTCGTTTCGCAGGGTTTTGAAAATTTCGACGACCTTGCGCCGGGAGCCGATCATTCCGATGTAACGGGCGCGGGTTTGCACGGCCCAGCGCAGGATGCGCATATCGTCATGGTGGCCACGAGTGACGATCACGATGTAGGAAGATTCGTTCGGATCAAGGTTTCGCATCGCTGCTTCGAAGTCGAGGACGTGGACTTGGCGCGCGGCGGGAAATCGTTCCGAGGTGGCATAGGAGGAACGATCATCGGTTACCGTCACATCGAAACCTGCGCTGGCGGCGGCTTGGCAAAGATGGAGCGCCACATGTCCCGCGCCGAAGACATAAAGTATTGCTGGAGGCAGGACCGGTTCCACGAAAACTTCCAGCGTGCCGCCGCAAACCAGTCCGGTGTCGTACTTCGGGTCCTGGTTCAAGTCGAACTTTAAGGTTTGGGGTTTTTCGGACTGCATGACTTCGCGGGCGGCCTGCCAAACGTCGGCCTCGACGCAGCCGCCGCCGATCGTGCCCACGATCGATCCGTCATCTCGGATAAGCATCTTCGCCGTGCGGAATGATGGAATCGAGCCGCGTACATTGACAATGGTGGCGACAGCACCCCGGCGACCGGAGCCGCGTAGTTCCACGATCTGCTCGTAGATGTCGGTCATGATAATTTCAGCACCATGCTTCCACAGAGAAGAGCGAGAGAATACCGAGATATATATCTCAAAAAAATAAAAAGATATTCTGAGAGCAAAATACCTGTTTTGTTGGATTTACGAGGATCTAATATGAACGGTTCGTTGCAAAATATTGCGAACAAACAACTTACAGATAAGATCTTGAGGGATAGCGAGTTGCAGAGGCGAGCAAGACTGTCCTCAAGGCCAACAGCGCTCCGATATTTCCCAGAGGTAAACACGACTACATCTATTCTATCAGTTTGAAAACGGCGACTAAAGAATAAGCGCCGGCATAGCCTCTTTCAGAAGAGCAAGTTAGCGATGGCGAGTTATTTTTTGCTTGACATACGAAGGGGAACGGCTTTTACAGCTCAGCTTCTCACTGGTTTGTCAGGGGGATTTGGAGGCCGCTGCTAACCTGTAGGCAGAAAATACAGCGAGAGCGTATTGGAGGCTACGAATTCAACTGGCGCGGAGTCTGGCGCGAGAGCGCGCGGAAATGGGAGGTCGTCCACCGTTTAAGGCCAGTTTTGCGACGTAGCAGTCCTCGTGAACAGCCATACCATATTCGTCAACTTTGCAGTCTTCCAATGTTACAGCCTTACCACATATCCAGCAGATCTTCGGGAGAGGCTTTCGCTCCATAGGGCCTCCAGTAAATTGTGTAGGAAAAAAGTATGTTCCCTTAGTGTTAAAACCTTAGATGTGACTCGGGGCTTTGTCTGTCCGTGAGCGTACGCAGACGCAAAAAAATGCGCAAATGATGCCGGTCGGCGATCATGACATGCCTGAAGCGCAGCAGGCCTGGTTCCATGGGCGACTCGCCCCGGCCGAGATCGCCTGAAGAACGGCTCATTTAGGCATCATAAGGCGCTTAGATGCCGTGTTCCGAGGAAATGACATTTTCTGTATTCTGATCACATGAAAGCGGTACGCATTCATCAATTTGGCGGGCCGGAAGTCTTGCGGTATGAAGACGTGGCGGATCCGCAGATGCGGAAGGATGAGGTATTAGTGCGGGTGCGGGCCTGCGCATTGAATCATCTGGACTTATGGGTGCGCAAGGGATTGCCGGGGGTGAAACTGCCCCACATTTTAGGCAGCGATATCGCGGGCGAGATTACGGCGATCGGCGACTACGTCAGGGGTTTCAAGGTTGGACAGCGAGTGCTGATTGCCCCGATGCACTTTTGCGGACACTGCGCGAAATGTCTCGCGGGACTACAGAACCAGTGCCGGGAATTCACCGTGCTGGGCAACGCGGTCGACGGCGGGAACTGCGAATTGATCGCCGTGCCGGCGGCGAATCTGATTCCAATGCCTGACGCACTCGATTTCAATCAGGCGGCCAGTGTGCCGCTGGTATTTGTGACGGCCTGGCACATGCTGGTGGGGCTTGCGGGGGTGCGTCCCGGGCAGACGGTGCTGGTGCTGGGCGCGGGCTCGGGGGTGGGCATTGCCGCCATCCAGATCGCGAAGTTGTTTCATTGTCGTGTGATTACGACTGCGGGCGACGAATCGAAGCTCGAAAAGGGGCGGGCCTTGGGCGCCGATTTTGGCATTAATCACTATCAGCAGAAGATCGCCGAGGAAGTCCGCAGGATCACGAATAAAGAAGGCGTTGACATTGTGGTCGAGCACGTGGGCGCGGCCACGTGGGATGAGAGTATGCGGTCGCTTAAAACTGCGGGCACGCTGGTGACTTGCGGAGCCACGACGGGGCCGAACGTTGCGATCGATCTACGGCATTTGTTTGCCCGACAGCTGCGGCTGCTGGGGTCCTATATGGGGACGATGAACGAGTTGCATGCGGTGCTGGCGCATGTGTTTGCGGGGCGGCTGAAACCGGTCGTGGACCGCGTGTTTCATCTGAGCGAAATGCGCGCGGCCCACGAGTATATGGAGGAAAGTCAAATGTTCGGAAAGATAGTCGTGAATCCTTAGACCTATCTTTTCTTCTTTTGTTGAGGTTTCTTGGGCTTCTTCGGTTTCGGCCCGCCGCCTCCACCCGCTCCGGTAGTGACGGTATGTTTGACTAGATCGACGGTGAAGCTTTCAATCACATTCGCCGTGGGGGCTGCGCTCCCTACAGAGTAGGGAGCGGCGAGGTAAGTGCCGACGATTTGGGTTGGGCTGACCTCCAGCCGGAGAAAACCGAAATCGTCGTGGTCATAGCGCTCAAGGGTAATGCCATTTCCGAGCGGCAGGGGTTTTGTGGGGTTCGGATATGCGCCGTTGATTTTCTGCATTTTGCCAAGATTGGTGTATCCACCGGCGCCGGCCACGATGTAAGGAATCTGAACTTTTCCTTTTGGACCTTGCACCATGTTGGTGAAGCGCTGGTAATTGTGCACGTGCCCTGACAACACCATGTCGGGGTAGCGGCCGGTCGACTTGAAGCTGGAGGAAAGCACTCCATCGACCACGCTGCTGCCGGTATGTTCCGCGTCGCCCGAAAGCGGCGGGTGGTGAACGGTCACAATCAACGCGCGGGTTGGATCTGCCGCGATCAGTTCACCGTTGAACCAGTCAATCTGGTCTTGATGAATTTCCCCTTCGAACTCGCCGACATTGGAGAACAGGCCGATGATGGTGGCGAAAGGAGTGGTGAGGGTCCAGTACACGTTCGGCAGATCCATCTGGGTCCTGGCGGTGAGGGTCTTTTTCGTTCCGGGCTGGCTTGGGTCTGGGGCCATGAAATTCTGCACCCAACCGTCGAGCGGAGTCTTATTGGGATCTCCCGGACCGTCGGTGGGATCATCCGGCTGGCAGTCGTGGTTGCCCGGGATGGCCACGATGAACGGGGGATAATCCTTGTAAGTGGAATAAAAATTGTCGGGATACTTGACGATGTCGCCGGCAAAATACACCACATCTCCGAGGTGATAGAGGAACGGGGGCTTTCTATTATCCGGCAAGGTTTGCACGTCTTCGGTCATCATTGCGGCCACGAAGTCCTGCTCTTGGCCGCGATAGTCGCCGGTATCGCCGACAGTGTGAAACACGAGCACTCCCGAGTCTGTGATCGTCTTGACGTCCTGCGAGGTGAGCAACTGCGACAAGTCGAAGCGGAATGGGGCCGTGCCGTTCGGTGGCGGCAGGGGCTGGAAAGGATAACTTGGCACTTCAACTCGCGCGCCTTTGAGCAGGAGCTTCGGTCCTGAAATCGGAGGCAGATAGCTCCGCCGTTTGCGGGCACCCATGCCGGTGCCGAAAGAACGCAGTGGACACATAATGGTCTCCTTGAGTTTCGTTAGGGCGCCCCGTCCGTTGCGCACACCCAAGCGCCGGGCGCAGTTATTTGAGCCAACCGCACGAAGATTTCGATTGCAGGGTCGAGAAGGACCCACCGAGGGGAAGTTGCGCAAAAGCTTACCGCAATGACTTAGTTTGTCAAGCGATTTCGAAACCGCCTACACGGTGGTTTAGAATGGCGGTATGTCCCGCGAATTAAATTTTGGACCTTATGTTGACGTCGAGAACGGCGGCAAGACAGTAAAGGATTTGACGTTTGGCAATCCCACGCCGGAGGGGCTGATTCTGACCACGATGGATTCGGCGGTGAATTGGATGCGGAAGAGTTCCATCTGGCCGATGACGTTTGGGCTGGCCTGCTGCGCGATCGAAATGATGTCGATGGGGGCGTCGCGCTTTGATATTGCGCGCTTCGGGGCCGAGGTGTTTCGGCCGTCGCCGCGGCAGAGCGATCTAATGATTATCGCCGGGCGCGTGTCGAACAAGATGGCGCCGGTGATTCGGCAGTTATGGGAGCAGATGCCGGAGCCGAAATGGGTGATATCGATGGGCGCGTGCGCGACTTCGGGCGGAGTGTTTCAAAATTATGCGCTGGTGCAGAGCGTGAACCAGGTGATTCCGGTTGATATTTATGTTCCGGGCTGCCCGCCACGGCCGGAGCAACTGATCTACGCGATTACCCTTTTACAGGAAAAAATCCAGAAAGAGCGCGGGACGATCCGGAAGGCGCTGAACCTCAGCTAGACCGTGCGTTTTGCTAGGACCAGCGTTTTCGGCCAGGTTCCCGGCGATACGGTGTTTCGGGGATTGCAGGCCGCGCTATAATGGCGCTACGTTGACTTGGGGTCTTTTATGCAACGTCTTCGCGTCGCTTCCCTTCTCCTTCTTCCCGTTGTTTTCTCAGCGAAACTTGTCATCGGACAGAGCAATAATCCAGCTTCGTCGGACGAAGCTCCTCCTGTATTGAGCCGTCAGTCGTCCCCGGCAGAAACTCAGCCGGCACAAACCCAACCGGCACAGGCTTCTCAAACTCAGGCGCGACGGGGTGCGCCCACCGCAGTGCCGATTCCGGCCCATGCGCCGCATATGTCGAGGCAGACCCGACTGGAGGTGATCCGGGATTTCGAGACGCAACTGGTTTATGCGCGCGCTTTCTTTCCCATGGGAGCCAAGGGAATCAAACTGAAAAATGGCGTGACTTCGCCCAACGGACAGGAGTTGCGGCAATCGCTGGCGCTGCTGGGTCCGGCGGTGAAACCGGGCGATCCGGCGCACATTTCGTTTGTGCAGATCAAGGACGACCACATTCACTTCGATCTCAACGGCGGGCCGGTGCATCGCAAGAAATGGTTTGACCACATCCAGGTTTCGGGCGCTAACGGGACGCCGGTTCCGCTCACGAATGAGGCGCCACCGAATCCGCATGGGACTTATCTCGATGTGTACTTCGATAAATATGTGCCGGAGATGACGGCGCAGCAGTTGCGGGATTTGCTGTATCCGGTGCTCGATTTCAAAGCTCGAAACAAGGAAGAGGCGTATCTGGACACAGTGCCTCCGAAGGTGAAGGCGGCGATTCAGGCGCACCAGGTGCTGGTGGGAATGAATACGGAAATGGTGGTGCACGCCAAGGGCAAGGCGCCGAAAAAAGTGCGCGAAAAAGACGGCGACACCGAATATGAGGAGTGGATCTACGGCGAGCCGCCCGCGGACGTTGACTTCGTGCGCATTGTCGGAGATGAAGTCATTCGCGTCGAGACCATGAAAGTGGGCGGCGTGAAGATTGTGCGCACGGATAAGGAAGTGATTCTGGAGAAGCCGGACAAAGACACCGAGGCGAAGAAAGAGCAGGAAGATCGTCCGGCGAACGCTCCCAGTTTGCGGCGTCCCGGAGAAGATCAGGAAAATGCGCCGAAGCCATCGGATGGTGTTTCGCCGGTGCCGATTTCAGTGCCCGATCCACCGCAGGCGCCGGGGAGTCCAGGGCCGGGGGATCTGGTGGTGGCGCGGAAGTAAATCGTTAGCGACGGTCCGATTTGTTTCACACTTACTTCGCCGCGACCGTCGATCCGTCATCCGTAAAGGAGAATTCCAGCGAGACGTTGGGATATTCCTGACCGTCGACTTCCACGTACGGATAAACAAAGTAATTTAGCGGCTTGCCGGCTTGCGCGGGATTCAGGCGCAGGTCGCGGCCCATGGTGAATTGCACGCGATTCGCGTCGTGCGATCCGAAGAAGTAGTCGCGTTTTTCGGGATGCTTCCAGGCTTCGGAGATGTCGACGGGAATCCAGCCCTTGCCGTCGATGTAGAAATCGGACCAGCAATGGTAGCCGGCGATCTCGGCGGAATGTTTGTCGGGGGGAAGCGGAAAGCCGATTTCGAAACGCGCGGGAATGCCCTGCGAGCGCGCCATGGCGATGAAGAGGGAATGGAAGTCGGTGCAGTTGCCTTTTTTGGCGTCGCAGGCGTAGAGCACGTCGCCGTGTCCCCAGCCGGTGCCGGTCTTGTCGTATTTCATGGTGGTGAAGACGTAATTGTAGATGGCGCGGGCTTTGTCGAGTGGCTGCGTTTTGCCCTGCGTGACTTTGAGGGCGAGATCGGCGGGCAGGCCCGTGATGGGGACGAGAGCGTCGGGCTGGAGATCTTGCTGCCGCTCTTGATTCGTGAGTGATGCGGCAACTACGTGTGCGCTTGAGTTCAGCGCGATGCGCTCATGGCGCACTCCGTCGTATTCGAGATCGAAGTGCAGGTCGGCCGCAGCGCTGTCGGTCTCGGCGAAATAGATTTCGTTGCCGTTTTTTGTCTCTCGAGTTTTCTTCAGCGGTAGGTCACCTTTGGCGGAGATAACTTTTACTTCTTGATAGGGGTCGGACTGAGCCGCGGGAATCCAAACGCGAACCTTCTTTCCGGCGGGCAAATTCTTGACTGTGAAGGCGTAGTGAAAGGTGAAGTGGCGGGACTCTTGCGCCGTCGCGCACAGGGTCACGGCGAAAAGAGGCAGCAATACAGAAAGTTTGCGCAGCATAGGCGGCATCCTTGATCAGTGATCAGTTCGAGTCGGGAACAGGATTTTGGAAACGACACACGGGCGTCTTAGAGGGGACGCCGTCAGGTGAAGCCGCGCTGTGGGATGCGCATGGGGAGAAGATGCCGGAAGCGGTTCCGGCGATTCCGGATTTTAGCAGAACCACATGAATAGCCGATTCGTCGTCGGACGCCGGGCTCTGCCCGGCGGGGACGGACGAGGCGTCCACCCCTCCATTAACATGTGTAGAATCACGAGATGCCAGCTGCTATTCAATGCCGCGACTTGCGCAAGACTTACGACGGCAAGGTCGAGGCTGTGCGCGGATTGAACCTGGAGATTCAGAGTGGTGAGTGCTTTGGGCTGCTTGGGCCGAATGGGGCGGGGAAGACTACTACGATCGAAATTCTGGAAGGCCTGCTCGCGCCGACTTCCGGCGAGGTGTCGATTCTGGGGCACAGGTGGCGCGAGAATGAGCGGGAGATGCGGGAGTGGCTGGGGATTTCTTTGCAGGAGACGCGGCTGTCGGAAAAGCTGACGGTGCGCGAGACGATTGAACTATTTGCCAGTTTTTATCGGAGTCCGCGGCCGTCGGAAGAAGTGCTCGAGCAATTGCAATTGACGGAAAAAGCAGACGCGTGGGTGGGCAAACTTTCGGGCGGACAGCGGCAGCGGCTGGCGGTCGCGACGGCGCTCGTATGCAATCCTAAAATTTTGTTTCTGGACGAGCCGACGACCGGGCTTGATCCGCAGAGCCGGCGGCAGTTGTGGGACATTATTCGCGACTTTCAGCGCGACGGCGGGACCGTGCTGCTGACGACGCACTACATGGATGAGGCCGAGCGGCTGTGCGACCGGCTGGCGATTGTGGATCATGGGCAGGTCATTGCGGAGGGTTCGCCGGCGGATTTGATTGAACGGCTCGGCGGACATCATGTGGTGGAATTTTCCGTGAGCGGCGGCAATGGTTCAGCGTCCGAAAACAATGAGGCTTGGCGCGGACTGCCGAGCGTAGAATCGGTGCGCGAGGATGACGGCATGGTCGCGCTCAATGTGAAGCAACCGCACTTGTGCATCCCGGCGCTTCTGGAGACGATTGACCGCGACGGCGGGCAGTTGCAGCATCTGACTACGCGTCAGGCCAGTTTGGAAGATGTATTCGTGCGATTGACGGGGCGGCATTTGCGGGAACAGTGAAGTCAGTTTTCGAAGGAGTATCTATGAGTCGCATTGGCAGGTTAGCGCTGATAACCGTTGTGGCCGTGATGGCCCTGACATCTGGCGAGTGGGCACAAGAGTTGCACACCACGCCGTCGGACGCGTCTACGCCCTTTCCCCCATTCGAGCAATGGAAGAGCGCGGTACTAGCCGGAGATGCGACGGGCCTAAGGGCACTGTACAGCGCCGACCCTGCCGCGCAGGTCAACATCAGCCGCGTTACGCACGATGCCGATGCCGATACGAGCTTCTGGATCGGGCTGAAGGCGCGCAGCATGAATATCGAAATTATCCGGCAGATTGTGCGGCCTGAGATCGCGAGTATTATTTTTCGCGCTGACGTGGCGTCCGGACTGCCGAACGCACAGACCGTCACCGTCACGGACGATCAGTACTGGCGCAAGCAAGGCGATCAGTGGCACTTGCTGGGAGTGGAAAGAACGGATGCGCCGCAGCTAAAGCAGCCGTCGGATATGAAGAAGAATATTTATCCGGCGGAGGCGGATGCGCACGCCGAGATCAAAGAAGCGGAGGAAAAAGCGTCGCGAGGACACAAGCGCGTGCTGCTGGTGTTTGGCGCGAACTGGTGCTTTGATTGCCACGTGCTGGACCTGGCGTTTCAACGTCCGGATCTCGCGCCGGTTCTGGTCGCCAATTATGAAGTCGTGCACGTTGACTTGGGGCCGGACGAGCATAAAAACGCCGACATCGTGAAACAATTCGATGCAGTGCTGAACAAGGGTATTCCGACTTTGGCCGTGGCTGAGAGTGACGGGACGCTGGTGGTCAGCCAGAAGAATGGCGAGTTCGAGGATGCGCGGGGGCTGACGCCGGATGTGCTGTTGGAGTTTCTGAATCGGTGGAAGCCGGGGAAGTGAGGTTGGCTAATGCGCGCGAGCTTGCGCGAGGGGCCGGAGGAGCGGGAGATCCCTCGCTACGCCTGAAGAACGGCTGCGCTCGGGATGACACACGCTAGGGTTAAATGCTATGAGCGTTGCACAGGAAATTCCGGTCACAAGTCGGCAATCTCCGCAGACTCCGGCGCAGCACAATGGGCGATGGGCGGGCTATCGGCATTTGCTGATGGCGCGGATGCTGGAATTGAAGCGCGAGCCGGAGGTGGTTTTCTGGGTGTTTGTATTCCCGCTGCTGCTGGCGCTGGGGTTGGGCATTGCGTTTCGCAATAAGCCTGCCGATGCGGTTCGCGTGGCGATTGTCGAAGGATCCGAGTCGCAGAATCCGCAAACGCTGCTCGCGCATTCCGTACAGCCCGATCTTTTTAAGACGCAGGTGTTGTCCGCGGACGAAGCGCACAAAGGATTTCGGCTCGGTAAATTCGATCTGGTCATCGAGCCCGACGGCAGTGGAGGATTGCAATACCTCTACGATCCCGCGCGACCGGAAAGCGTGTTGGCGAAAGCTGAGGTGAACGACGCGCTGCAAACTGCCGCGGGCCGCAAAGATGTGGTCGCGACAAAGTCTGCAACGTCCTCGGAGCCAGGCTCGCGCTATATCGATTTCCTCATCCCGGGATTGTTGGGGATGAACCTGATGAACTCCGGCCTCTGGGGCATTGGCTTTGCGCTGGTCGACATGCGGCAGCGCAAGGTGCTGAAACGCTTTGTGGGCACGCCCATGCGGCGCGGGGATTTTCTGCTGGCGATCATGAGCAGCCGGCTGATTTTGATGGTGATTGAAATTGGGCTCCTGTTGGTTTTTGGCGTGATTTTCTTTCACCTGCGGGTGCTGGGGTCAATTGGATCGATTGCACTGATCGGCGGATTGGGGTCGCTTACTTTCGGCGGGGTCGGGCTGCTGACGGCGAGCCGCGCGCAGAAAATCGAAAGCATCAGCGGACTCATCAATCTGGTCATGATGCCGATGTGGATTTTTTCGGGCGTCTTCTTTTCCTACGAACGATTTCCCGCCGTCCTCCAGCCGTTTATCAAGATATTGCCGCTGACGGCGCTCAACGATGCATTGCGGGCCAGCATTCTGGAGGGGACGCCGCTCACGCATCAGTGGGCGCGGCTACTGGTGTTGGGATTATGGGGTGGGGTTTCGTTCGTGCTGGCGCTGAAGTGGTTTCGCTGGACCTGACGGCTACTTTCGATCGACTGTTGTCCCCGCAGCCCCGCTCGACCTCGCTCGCAAATTTTGAGAAGTTACGAACGAGGCCATCTGCGGTGCTTGCGAATAACTACAGTTACGACTTGACTAGCTTGGCAGCTTCCTTCCGCACTTTTGCCCAGCGCAGTCGTTGCGCGTCGGCGATCCGCTTGCGGGCTTCCTTGCTCAAGGTACGTCCTGTCCTCTTGAGCTTTTTGCCGCCAGCCTGGCCTAGCGCGTCTAACGCCTTCCCCACTCTTCCCAATTCTCTTTCGAGACGGGAATACTCGGTCTGCAGGGAAGAGACTACCTTATTCAGGTTGGTCATTTATTACCCCCTCATAGGTCAAGGCTAACATGTAGAAGTAAGAAGCGGGAGAAGATTAGAAAGTAAAACTCTTATTGTGGAATAAAGTTTAGCGACAGGACGCCTTGCACCTTGCTCCAGTCGTCCCGCGCGCGATCGAAGACGATTTCGCGGCGAGCGTCAGAGTAGCGGGTGTCGAGCAGCAGAAGGGTGAGGATGGCGTAGGTTTGAGTTCCGCTGTTGGGATCAAAATCCTCTCGGTAAGTGGCTCCGTAACAGACGTACAGTCGAGAATCCCACTGCATGAGGAGCGCATGTTTGGCTTGCAGAGTAGTGATGAGCAGGCCGCTGTTGATCTTGTCGGCTTCAGTGTATTGCGCCGTAACCTGAATGGGACGGCCGTCGCTCAGTAAATGTCGGCCTTGCAGCTTCACAGCAACATCTTTGAGCGAAGCGGGGTCCGCCCGCTGGGCGCTGTCTTCGAGGGCGGAATCTTTTGCGCAACAGATTTCGCGATCATGCAATATGGTGTCGAGCGAGGTGAGCAGGACGTCGGAAGGATCGGGGGTTCGCGACACCAGGCTCGGCAAGCCGCTTACGCGGACTTCGTGGATGGAGTAATAGTCCTGTCCGAAACCGAAAGTGACTATCAGACATAAAACTAGCGAAAGGAATAGAGAACGAGAGCGGAGCGTGGACACGGATATCCTCCTGCGTCCTAACCGAGTATAGCCTAGTTCATTTCGTCCAGCGTTCGAAATCCCCATGTATCGCAAGAGAGGCGAGACATGGGGCATCCAAACTTCTTATTCGATGGTGCGTAAGAACCGTGGCGACTGTCGGGCTTTCGTGGTTTGTTCAAAAGCGTATGCCAGTTTGATCAGCGTGGGCTCGCTCCAGGCGCGGCCGAAAAAAGAGATGCCGACGGGTAAGCCGGATAAAAATCCTGCGGTTACGTTGATGTTGGGATAACCTGCCACTGCGGCGGCGTTGGAGCTGCCTCCGGCGACGTGGTCGCCGTTGACCAGATCGGTGAGCCATGCCGGGCCGCCGGTGGGTGCCACGATGGCATCGAGCTGATGCTTGTCCATGAGGGCATCGATGCCTTCGGTGCGCGTTAACTGACGGTTTTTGGCCAGCGCATCCAGATATTCTTTCTCGCTAAGTGGTCCCTTGGACTGGGCCTTCAGGAATAAGTCCTGACCGAAGTAGGGCATCTCTTTTAGCCGGTTGCGCTCGTTAAATTCGATGATGTCTTGTAAGGTATGGACCGGGGCGCCGGGTCCGAGTCGCGCCAGATAGGCGTTCAGGTCGGCCTTCAGTTCATACATGAAGACCAGCAACTCGCTCTCGTCGAACTTGCCCAGGGTTTCGATGTCTGCGGGATCGATGAGGGTGGCACCCTGCTTCTTCATTGCATCGAGCGATTGATTCATGAGTGCGTCGACGGAATCGTTGAAGCCGAAATATTTTCGGGCGACGCCGATGCGGGCGCCCTTTAGGCCGTTGGGATCGCAATATTGTGCGTAGTCTTTTTGCAATTTTCCTGCGCTGGCAGCGGTCGCCGCGTCATCGGGATCGATACCGGTGAGCGCTCCCAGAAGAATTGCTGCATCATGCACAGTGCGGCACATAGGGCCGGCGCTGTCTTGACTATGCGAAATCGGGATGATGCCGCTGCGGCTGACCAAGCCCACCGTGGGCTTGATTCCGGCCAGTCCATTTGAGGATGACGGGCAGACGATTGAGCCGTCGGTTTCGGTGCCGATGCCCACGGCGCACAGGTTCGCGGAAATGCCGGCGCCGGTGCCGGAGCTCGATCCGCAGGGATTACGGTCGAGGGCGTAAGGATTTTTCGTGAGACCGCCGCGGCCGCTCCATCCGCTGGTGGAGTGGCTGGAGCGGATGTTGGCCCATTCGCTCAAGTTGGTCTTGCCGAGGATTACCGCGCCGGCGGCGCGCAATCGTTGCGCGACGAACGAATCTTTGGGCGGCTTCGATCCGACCAGAGCGAGCGATCCGGCGGTGGTCATCATTTGATCCGCCGTATCGATATTGTCTTTAATCAGGACCGGGATGCCGTGGAGTGGGCCGCGCGGGCCTTTGGCTTTGCGTTCCTGATCGAGTGCGTCGGCGATGGCAGGTGCGTCGGAATTGAGTTCGATGATGGCGTTTACGGTCGGGCCGCGCTTGTCGAGGTCATCGATGCGGCCGAGATATTTCTCCGTCAGCGAACGCGCGGTGAACTTGCCGGATTTCATGCCATCCTGCAATTCGGGGATCGTGATCTCGTCGAGCTCGAATTGCTTGACATCGGGAACCGGAGGCAGAGGCGAAGTGATGGTGCGACCCGCGCCGAGTGCGGGATATGAGGCAGCGACCGCGCCGGTGGCGACGGCGTTCTGCAAGAACTTGCGGCGCGACGGGCGGGAGTCGATGGGGCGCATGGTTTTCCTTTAGCCGGGAGTTGGAATCCGGTTATTTAAACACGAAAAGATTTGGGTTCACCACCGGGTACTGATGGGTTCGCACGTACCGTCCCGTTAAGACTGAGATCTTACGGTACGCCTGAAGAACGGCTCGGCTCCAGGATGACGACGTTTTGCGGATGACAATTCTCCGCGGGTGACAACGTTCTGAGGATGGCAAGTCTACGCAAGATTGGCGGCCGCCCGACGGCCGCGGAAGGTTGTGAGCCGCTTCGCGCAGATGATAAGCTAGATCCGTTCGAGTCGCTGAGCGGGAGTAGTTCAGCGGTAGAACGCCAGCTTCCCAAGCTGGATGTCGCCGGTTCGATCCCGGTCTCCCGCTCCATTTATCCCTGGCATTTCTGTCGATTTGGATATCCTCGATTGCTAAATAGGCCGAATCGTTTGATAATCATTCTCATCCACTGATCATGCAGTTGAGTCACCCGCAGTTTCGGGAGCTGGCCTGGAAGCATGGCATGGCCGCCACGCACCAGCGCAAGATCATCTACGAAGCTGTCGTGGCTGCCCCTGGACACTATTCGCCTGAACAAATCTACGACGTGGTCAAGCGGCGCATACCCTCGGTTTCTTTGGCCACGATCTACAATAATTTGCGGCTGTTCGTGGAAAAGGGATTGTTGCGGGAGGTTTCGCCGCATGCCTCCACCTTGCGTGTTGACGGCAACCTTGAATCCCATCATCACCTGGTCTGCACGCGGTGCAAGTCAGTGCAGGACATTGCGGGTGACTTCGTTGACTACAAACGGCTAGCTCGGCAGGCGCCGGGCGGCTTTGATTTATCGCAGCCGCTGATCGAGGTATTCGGCCTCTGTCAGCGCTGTAGAACCAAAACCTAAGCACATCTTCATAAGCGAAAAGAGGAATTATGTCTGAAGACAAGCAAGTACTCGCTGGCGTTCCTGGCCCTGGAAATACGGAGCCGGAGGTATCAACCGAAGCCAAATGCCCGGTCATGCACGGGGCGCACTCGCACACAGTCACGGGCCCGCTATCGAATGAGCAATGGTGGCCCAATCAGCTGAACCTGAAGATGCTCCACCAGCACTCTTCTTTGTCGGATCCCATGGACAAGGAATTTAATTACGCGGAAGAATTCAAGAGCCTCGACCTGAATGCCGTGATCAAGGACCTGCATGCCTTGATGACAAATTCGCAGGACTGGTGGCCAGCCGACTTTGGCCACTACGGCGGGCTTTTCATTCGCATGGCGTGGCACAGCGCGGGGACGTACCGCATCCACGATGGTCGCGGCGGGGCAGGCTCCGGCCAACAACGTTTTGCGCCGCTCAACAGCTGGCCCGACAACGTGAATCTTGACAAGGCGCGCCGGTTGCTGTGGCCGATCAAGCAAAAATATGGCCGGAAGATTTCCTGGGCTGACCTTATGGTTCTCACCGGGAATGTCGCCCTTGAGTCGATGGGCTTCAAAACTTTCGGTTTCGGCGGCGGCCGCGCCGATGTCTGGGAGCCTGAAGAGTACGTCTACTGGGGGCCGGAAACCGAGTGGCTGGGGGACAAGCGCTACATAGGCGATCGTGAACTCGAGAATCCTCTCGGCGCGGTGCAGATGGGTTTGATTTACGTGAATCCGGAAGGTCCGAATGGCAAGCCGGATCCGGTCGCCGCGGCGCGGGATATCCGCGAGACATTCGCTCGCATGGCGATGAATGATGAGGAAACGGTTGCGCTCATTGCCGGCGGACACACGTTTGGCAAAACCCACGGTGCTGCCGATACCAAGAAGTATGTCGGCCCGGAGCCCGAAGGCGCCGCAATCGAGGATCAGGGGCTGGGTTGGAAGAACAGCTTTGGTAACGGCAACGGCGACCAGACGATCAGCAGCGGTCTGGAAGTCACCTGGACCACCACGCCCACAAAGTGGAGCAACAACTTCTTTACGAGCCTGTTCAGCTACGAATGGGAACTAACGAAGAGCCCGGCTGGCGCACAACAGTGGACACCGAAGAATGGCGCAGGCGCGGGTACCGTGCCTGACGCGCACGATCCTTCCAAGCGCCACGCGCCATCGATGTTGACCACGGACCTCGCCTTGCGGTTCGACCCGGCCTACGAAAAGATCTCGCGACGCTTTTACGAGCATCCAGATCAGTTCGCCGATGCTTTCGCCAAGGCATGGTTCAAGCTGACGCACCGCGACATGGGACCTCGCCCGCGCTACCTGGGTCCGCTCGTTCCAAAGGAGCCGCAGATCTGGCAAGACCCGGTTCCGGCCGTGGATCATGAATTGATCGGCGAGAAGGACATGGCTGCTCTGGCGGCCAAGATTCTTGCCTCCGGACTATCGATTTCCCAGCTGGTCACAACTGCATGGGCATCGGCGGCGAGCTTCCGCGGTTCCGACAAGCGTGGTGGGGCCAACGGGGCGCGCCTTCGCCTCGCGCCGCAAAAGGATTGGGAAGTGAACCAGCCCGCGGAACTGGCCAAGGTCCTCCAGAAGCTGGAGGCGATCCAAAAGGAGTTCAACGCCGCGCAGTCGAATGGGAATAAAGGGAAGAAGGTTTCGCTGGCGGACCTGATTGTTCTGGCAGGCTGCGCGGCCGTGAAAGAAGCTGCGAAAAAGGCGGGGCACGACGTGAAAGTTCCGTTCACGCCGGGACGTACCGACGCGTCGCCCGAGCAAACCGACGTGCACTCGTTCACGGTAATGGAACCGGTGGCAGACGGCTTCCGCAACTACATTCGCGGCAAACAGCCGCTGTCGGCGGAAGAGTTGCTGATCGATCGAGCGCAGTTGCTGAAACTGACCGCTCCGGAGATGACGGTTCTGCTCGGTGGCATGCGCGTGCTGAAGGCGAATTTCATGCAGTCCAAGCACGGCGTATTCACCAACCGGCCGGAGACGCTGACGAATGATTTCTTCGTCAACTTGCTCAGCATGAATACAGAGTGGAAGCCGTCGCAAGACTCCAACGGCTCTGGAGCAGTGTACGAGGGGCGTGACCGGAAATCGGGCGAAATCAAATGGACCGGCACCCGGGTCGACCTTGTCTTTGGTTCAAATTCTCAACTGCGGGCAATCGCGGAAGTCTATGCATCTGACGACTCGAAGGAAGTGTTTGTGAAGGACTTCGTGGCGGCATGGAACAAGGTGATGAACCTTGATCGTTACGACGTAGTCGCGGTCGCCTAGCCGATATTCGGACCAAAGGGCGTTCCTTGCGGTAGAGTTTCGATTGGAACTCGAAACCGACGCGAAGGAGCGCCCTTTTAGATTGCGTCGGCGGGCCACCGCACTTGCGTCATCTTGCCCGGTCGGGTCACGCCACGCCACACTCGACCTCCTTCGTTTGCCTGGGAAACCCCGCGTCGCTCTTCCTAACCTACAGGGAAACCCTGATTGGACGGGCGAAAACTTCGCTATATGCTCCTACCGGCGTCAGTCTGGCGTGCTGCGCGGAAAATGAATTGTCTCGTACGCCGCAGAGCGGGCGTATCCTGAGCAGTGAATGCAAATCTAACGGGAGAGATCCATGTGTCTTGCAGTTCCAGGCCGCGTGATTGAAATCATGGACGAGGGCGATGTTTCTTTTCGCCGCGGCAGAGTCGACTTCGGCGGCATCCGCAAAGACGTCAATCTTGCCTACGTCCCGGAGGCGGAAATCGGAAAATATGTTCTCGTGCACGTGGGATTCGCCATCAGCGTAATTGATGAGGCCGAAGCCCAGCGCGTTTTCAGATACCTCGAAGAACTCGGGGGATTGCAGGAGGAACTCGGTGAAATTCCTCAGTGAATATCGCGATCAGAAAGCTGCCGAACGACTGTCGCGCGCCATCTGGGAAAAAGCGACACGTCCGTGGACGATCATGGAGATCTGCGGCGGCCAGACTCATACGATCGTCAAGAGCGGACTGGAAGACTTGTTGCCGAAGGACATTACGCTCGTACACGGCCCTGGCTGCCCGGTCTGCGTCACGCCGATCGAATTGATCGATAAGGCCGTGGCCATTGCGCATCGTCCGGAAGTCATCTTCTGTTCGTTCGGCGATATGCTGCGCGTGCCGGGCTCGGCGAAGAGTCTGTTCGACGCCAAGGCGGAAGGCGCCGATGTTCGCATCGTGTACTCGCCGCTCGACGCCTTGAAAATCGCGAAGCAGAATCCTCAGCGCGAGGTTGTTTTCTTTGCGGTGGGTTTTGAAACTACGGCGCCCGCAAATGCCATGGCCGCGTGGCAGGCCGATTACGATCACATAGAAAACTTCTCGCTGCTGGTTTCGCACGTGCTGGTTCCTCCGGCGATGGAAGCTCTGCTCTCGTCCGACAAGTGCGTGGTACAGGGATTTCTGGCGGCGGGGCACGTGTGCACGGTTATGGGCTACGAAGAGTATTTCCCGATTGCCGAGCGCTACCAGGTTCCCATTGTGGTGACCGGTTTTGAGCCACTCGATATTTTGGAAGGAATTCTCATGACGGTCAGCCAACTGGAAGAAGGCCGCCATGAAGTGGAGAACCAATACGCGCGCGCAACTCGGCGGGAAGGGAACCGGCCCGCGCAGGAAAGAATCATGCAAGTGTTCGAAGTTGTGAACAGGCAATGGCGCGGTTTGGGCGAGATCGCAGCCAGCGGATTTCAATTGCGCGGACGCTTCCAGAAACATGACGCCAACCGGCGCTTCCCATTCAACGGCGTTCCCGCGCAAGAATCGCCGGAGTGCATCAGCGGATTGATTCTGCAAGGCATTAAAAAGCCACACGAATGTCCGGCCTTTGCTGTGAAGTGTACGCCGGAGAATCCGCTGGGCGCTCCCATGGTGTCGTCGGAGGGAGCGTGCGCGGCCTATTATCACTACGGCAGGCGGCAAGCCAATGACCATCAAAGCAATGACCGAGTTCAACCTGAGCTGTCCGGTACCCAAAGTCGCTGACGACCGCATCGTCCTGGCGCACGGCGGCGGGGGGCGGCTCACGCATCAGCTCATCGAAAAGATTTTCCTGCCTGCGTTCGGCAATCCTGTGCTCGAATCGCGGCACGATGGGGCGGTGCTGACCCCCGCGGGATTAAGGACCGGATCGCAACTAGCTTTCACTACGGATTCCTTTGTCGTGCGCCCGCTGATTTTTCCCGGCGGCGATATCGGCGATCTTGCAGTGAACGGGACCGTCAATGATCTTGCCATGTGCGGAGCACGGCCTTTGTATCTGAGCGCCGGGTTCATTCTCGAGGAAGGCCTCGATATGGAGACCCTGCGCATTGTGGTCTCGTCCATGCAAAAAGCTGCGGCTGACGGAGGCGTACAGTTGGTGACCGGCGACACGAAAGTCGTCGACAAAGGCAAAGGAGACGGTATCTTCGTCAACACTTCCGGCATCGGATTGATTGACGTGAACGTGAAGGGAACGATCGGCCCGGCTGCGGTGCAAGTGGGCGACGCGGTCATCGTCAGCGGCGACCTTGGCCGCCACGGCATCGCCATTTTGTCGGTAAGAGAAGGGCTGGAGTTCGAGTCGCCCATCCTGAGCGATACGGCTTGCTTGTGGCCTGCGGTCGAGGCACTGCTAAATGCTGGAATCGAAATTCACTGCTTGCGCGACCTGACTCGCGGCGGTCTGGCCACAACTTTGAACGAGATTGCTGGCGACCGAAATGTTTGCATCAAGCTGAATGAGGCGCTGATTCCAGTACAGGAAACAGTGCAGAGCGCATGCGAGATTCTCGGGCTCGATCCGCTCTATGTTGCGAATGAAGGGCGCTTCGCAGTATTCGTTCCGGCGGCGCAGACGGATGCGGCGCTGAAAGTTATGGAGAAGATTGCGGTCTCAGAAGGCTCGGTATGTGTTGGGAGAGTCGAAGAAAGGCCCGGACGGACGGTGCTGCTGCAAAGCCGCATCGGCGGCAATCGCGTGGTGGACATGCTGAGCGGGGAACAACTGCCGAGAATCTGCTAGAACGTCGCGCTGCCGGGTGAGGCCCTCAGGGTATCGAACAATTCACCGGATCACGTGTATCCGAACCCCCACTTTCAGGTTCTTCCACGACCGGTCGGCAGTGTATACGGGAGCGTTCAACGAGAGCGCCAGCGCCAAACATGCCCGGTCGCCCAGCGACAGGCCCAGCGGACGAGTCTGTGCGATCAGGCTCCCCGCGGTCTTCGCCTGCTCTGGGCTGAAGGCGAGTGATTCGTTGATCGGACTGAGGGCCGCTGCCCATGCATCGTCCGGCTGAATTCCTCGTTCGACGAGTTTGCTCTGCACTTCGGCCAGGTTCACAGTGCTACATACCGATTTGCTCAACAGGCTGGGTGGCAGCTTGGCGGCCCCCAGTTCCCGATTGAGCACAGCCATCACCGCGGAGGCGTCCAGCACGACGCTACTCATTCCGCGCCTCGCGGCGCCGATCCGCAATCAATTCGTCGACCAGCGACACCCCTGGCTTCACGTATTTGCGAACATGCCTCTGCGCCCGCTCAATGCGCCGTTTCAAAGTGGTGATGCGCAATTCGTCATCTTCCATGCGCAATACAATTACGTCGCCGGGATTGATGCCCAGCGCTTTGCGGAAAGGCGCGGGAATAACGACCCGCCCGTTCTCATTCACCTTAAGTCTGGCCTCTGGGTTCATGACACCCCTCAAGTAAGTGACACAGTATACAATAATGTCATGTAATTTAGATAGTGACATAATATATAAGATATGTCACTCATACGTGCAATGTTCGATCAATCGAAGCTGATTTCGATATAAGTATCCGTCCGGGCCCAGACCAAGGGAAGGCGGGCGGCCCAGTACTTGTGGTTGATCGTGATTCGGGCGCGCGCGTGCTCGTCGGACGGGAGAATACGCGCTAGGGCAGCAAACTCCGGTCCTGTGACCTTTCCGCGGATGGTGCACGGGGCGACGCGCACCTGCGGATTATTGCGAATCCGCTTGGTTTTGCCCATATCGCTGCGCGTCATCACGTAGAGCTTTCCGTCTTCTTCTCCGAACCAGACGGGTGTTGCGACTCCCGCTCCGGTTTTGCGAAAGGTGGTGAGCGAAATGTATTTTTGGCCTTGAATCGGCGCAGGAATCTGGCTTGGCATAATTTTCATCCTTAAAGGAAACAATTGTAGCGCCGCGATCCTACGATAAGCGCTAATCGGCTCGCCGGAATCGTCGCGTCCTCCACGCCAATCTCTTAGCTAACATGACTTTTAAACTTTTGTGGCTCGGCGCTGTCGTTTCTGGTGCGGGACATGCATCGGTCGATTGCTCCGCTCCCATCATCTGTGTTACAAGCCTGAACATGCGTAAATGGATGAAAGATCGGTTGCAGCGCCGCAAGAAGAAAGCCCCCGAACAGGGAAGTCAGCCGACGCCTCCTCCGTTGCAGCCCGCGTATTTCGATGCGGAAGCTCCGGTGGCAGAGTCAGGTGTTGTTGAGTCGCCTCGCGAGTCGAATCCTGAAGAGTCGATTCCGCCCGACTACGAAGTTCCGGTGGCGGCGGAACCTGAATTTGAAGGACGACCCCCACGCGAAGGATCCGCTAACGCTCCTGAGCTTCCCCGTCCTGCCGCCAATGCTGACGGCCCGCGGGGACGCGGTCGCCGCCGCCGGGGAGGGCGCGGGCGAGGGGGACGCGGTCGCGAACAAGCCGTGGCTCAGGCCTTCACGCCGGCCGCGGTGAAGGGGATTGTTCCTGGCCTGGAGGGATCCGAAGCAGTTGCGCCGGAAGAACTGCGAGAAGCAGCGGAAGATGCGACAACACAGGACGGGCCACAGGTCGCCGAACCCCAGGCTCAGGTTGCGCAAGCTTCTCGCGTGCCCGTTGCCGTGGCCGCCACGCCGGTTCGGCCCCCGAAAGGGATTGTAGTGTTGGCCATTGGACTTCCGGGTTCGGGTAAGAGTTCATGGTTCAAGCGCCACAGCGTCGTCCCGCTCTCCAGCGATATGGTGCGGTCGCTTCTGTTTGACGATGTTCGTGAGCAACGCTTTCAGGATCTCGTCTTCTCGAATCTGCGTTCCATGCTCAAGGCGCGCCTTATCGCCAAGCGCCCTATGAATTATGTGGATGCCACGAACCTGACGCCGCAGGAGCGCCAGCACTGGATCAAACTGGCCAAGGATTACAACTACGAAGTACACGCCGTATTTTTCGACGTGCCGCTGGAAGTTTGCCTGGATCGCCATCAACGCCGCGATCGCGTAGTGCCGGAAGACATCATGCGCCGGATGGCGGCAAAGCTGAAAGCGCCGTCGTTCGACGAAGGTTTCGCCAAAATCACGGTGGTGCGCGTGAAGAAGAAAGAATAGCTAGAGAGACTCAAAGGCTTCGTGCAGCTTCGCCTGCGAGGTCGCACTTTGTCGGAAAAGCCGAGGGTGAGGACGAGGACGCCTTCCCCAAGGGCGGGCTTTCGGGACAGCCGTCGCTACAAAGACTTCAGATGCGGCAACAGTTCCTTGAACGCCGCCGACGAACTCGATCGCATCAATTCATAAATCATCATCTCGGTCGAGGAAATTACCGCGCCGGCGGAGCGCACGCGGTCCAAACCGATCTTCCAGTTCCACTCTGTGCGAGAACCGACCGCGTCCGATGCCACGTGAACGAGATATCCCTCGCGCAGAGCTGCCAGCGCGGTTTGCGCCACGCAAATGTGGCTTTCCATGCCGCAGAGCAGCAATGTGTTGCGCTGCCCGGGCAGGCGCTTCAGCACGCTGCAAAACTCGTCGCTGCCGAAACAGGAAAACAAAGTCTTGTCGATCGCCTCGGTCCCGGCCAGCAGGGAGGTGAGTTCCGGCACAGTCCCGCCTAATCCCTTCGCGTACTGCGTGCTCACAAGAGCCGGGATCTTTAGAATTCCAGCCGCGCGAATCAGCACCTGCGCATTCCGAACCAATTGCTCGCATTGATAAATCGGGGGCAGCAACTTCTCCTGGATGTCAATGACGATCAGCACGCATTGTTCAGCTTCGAGTGGGCGGCGCGCGATTTCGGCATAGTCTGCGGCAGGCGGAGCCAAGTGAAGGGCTGGGGCCATAGCTTAATCCTCACCAGAGAGTTGATCGCTTGATTCTACCGCTGCCCGAAGCGGCTTTCGGTTGACCCGCCTCAGATTCAACCATAAAATGAAATTGGGTTGCGGGCCGCGGCTCCAATCCGGAAACTGCCCCCTCGTTCAACGGCTAGGACACCTGCCTCTGGAGCAGGCTATCGGGGTTCGAATCCCTGGGGGGCAGCCAATACTTCTTTCCATCCATCACTTTCACTTTCCGGTCCATCGCTTCCACAAATTTTGCGTTTTGCAACCCGCCTCATATACTTCCTCGACGCAAATATCCCAGGCGCGACTCGAATTTTCCGACGAAGAATGAGCCTTGCACATAAGGACGCCGAACCACAGCTCTATCGCGGACTCACCCTCGCCCATACTGTCTCGCTGATTGTGGGTACGGTCATCGGCACCGGAGTTTTTCTCAAAGCTGCTGTTATGGCTCAGTCCGTGGGTTCGCCGGGCCTCGTGCTCTGGGCGTGGGTTCTCGCTGGTCTTCTTTCGATGGCGGGAGCGCTCACTTACGCCGAATTGGGCGGGCTGCTGCCACATGCTGGCGGCGAATATGTTTATTTGCTCGAAGCGTATGGCGAGGGTCCGGCGTTTCTGTTTGGATGGATGCGGCTAGTCATGGGATCGGCCGGATCGATTGCCAGTCTCGCGGTTGGCTTTGCCACTTTTCTGGCTGCGATCTTGCCTATCAACTACGTCTGGAGCGAATACAACTATCACGCTTTTGGTCAGACGCTGGTTTGGCGATTCGGCACGCAGCAGGTGCTGGCGGTGGGCGTGATCATTCTGCTCTCGGCGTTGAATTGTGGACGCGTGGTGTTGGGCGGGCAGGTGCAACTCTGGGTGACCATTCTCAAAGTTGCGGGAATCGCTGTCATCGTCGGCGGCATTCTGCTGTTCTCGAAGGGTGGCACGGTGGCCCATCTGGCGAGTCCAGCGGGCGGCGGAACTGGCGTTGGCTTTTGGCATGGCGTCGCTCCCTTCGGCACCGCGATGCTGGCAGCGCTCTGGGCTTACGAAGGCTGGAATCAGATGCCGATGGTAGCCGGCGAGGTGCAAAATCCCAGGCGGAATGTGCCGCGGGGGTTGATTATCGGTACCGCGATCATCGTTGTCGTGTACTGCCTGGCCAACTTTTCCTATTTTTACGCGCTGCCTTTTTCTGAGGTTCTAAGCTCGAATTCCAGCAGCTATCGCGACGCGCTGCCGGTTGCGGCCAAGGCGGCGCAGACTTTTCTGGCTCGCTATGGCGCGACTTTGGTATCGATTGTGTTTGTGCTTTCTACACTGGGCGCGTTGAATGGGACAATTCTGTCTTCGGCCCGGGTGCCTTATGCCATGGCTCGAGATCGGCTGTTCTTCGCTCCGTTTGGCCGCCTCAATCCAGCCACGCAAGTGCCGGTATTTTCGATTGTGGTGCAGGGCGTTTGGGCCAGTCTGCTGGCTATCTCGGGAACCTACGATCAGCTTACCGACTGTGTGGTTTTCGCTTCATGGATTTTCTACGCGCTGGTAACGACGGCGGTGTTCGCACTTCGCCGCAAGATGCCGCATGCTGAACGGCCATATAAGACGATGGCGTATCCATTCTTGCCGCTGGTGTTCGTGCTGGTTGCCGCGTGGCTGGTGTGGAATACGATTCATACGCGGCCACTCGAATCGACGGTGGGTTTGGGGCTGATCGCGGCGGGGCTTCCGCTCTACTTCTATTTTCGAAAGTCGCGCATGGGATCGGGTTCCAACTCCGGCCCAGTGTAGAGTTTGCCATTTACCGGGCACGCCGAGTCTTTTTCTTTGTTGAGCGCTTCGCGCTTCGTGCGCGCGGCTTCGCATTCGACTCAGTCTGTGGAAGATAGGCGATACAGTCGGCCTCGATCAGCATCCCCGGCAATTGACGCAGGTCGCTGCCCACGGTCGTGCGCACGGGATAGGGGGCGGCAAAACGCCGGGCATATACGGCGTTGTAGCGCGCGAACAGCGCGGTGTCGCTGAGATGGACGGTCACTTTGACCACGTCGGCGAGGGTTGCATGGTCGGCGGCGAGCACGGATTCCATGTTGCTGATGACTTGTTCGGTTTGTTCTTCAATCGATTCGCCGGCCAGCTTGCCGGTTTTGGCATCGAGCGGACCGGTTCCGGTGACGAAGATAAAATCTCCGGCGCGCCAGCCTTGCGAATACGCCCCCTGCGGAGCTGTGCCTTTCGTGGTTTGAATCACATATTTCGCCATCGTTCCCCCCGTCAGTCGACTTTGAACCTACGTTCTGAGTCCTCGCGCCTGAACTCGCCACACCACTTCCACGCGCTCGCCGCGGAAGCCGATGATTTCATCGTTCAAATTGGCACAGGTGCAGGCGTGATAAGGAAAGAAGCGAAGTTTCTCTCCCAGCTTTATATCGTCTTCTGTGCGAGCCATGCCATGCTCTTCGTTGAGGCGCTCCACGAAAACTCGACGATCGACGGCTCGGGCAATAGCCGCGGGAGCGCGTGCCGTGCCGGCTCCGCCCGCATCTCCGCTGAAGGTCTTGGTGCCGCCATCGATCGTCAGTCGCCCGGAACCGTTCGTGCTCGAAACTGTACACAGAACCGAGAGCGCGAGCTGATCTTCGCTCGCGATGCCACGATTCAGTTGCATCAGGTCGTTGAAAACGTAGTTGCCCGCTCGCACTTCGGTGATGCCCGCCACTTCGGCAACCCATTTTCCGGTCGGCGTGCTTCCGGCTGTGACCTCGCTGCACGCAATCCCATTCGCGCGCAGCCGATTGGCTACGTCCACCAGCAGTTGGCCTTCGGCGTGGCCCGCATCTTTTGCGCTGGGTTCTTCCGGAAGCCCGGACGAGTGAATGGAGCGATAGGTCGTGATACCGGCGAATCGCAGACCCGGTAGCGAACCGATAACGCCCGCAAGTCGCGCAGTCGCGGCATGATTGTCCCACGAGATTCCTCCGCGGTGAAGCCCGCTGTCAATATCGATCTGGACGTGGATGGTAACTCCCGCCGCGGCCGCCGCCCGCGATAGACCTCGGGCAGCCTCTTCGGAGTCACAGTTTACTGTGAGGCTTCGTACGCGCTTGGCGAGGGCGGCGAGGCGCTGCCACTTCGTTTCGCCGACCACAGGATACGCAATGCATATATCTTCGATCCCTGCCGCGGCGAAGGGTTCGGCCTCGCTCACCTTGGCGCAGACAATTCCGCGCGCCCCTGCCGCCACCTGCATGCGGGCGATTTCGGGAATCTTGTGGGTCTTAATGTGTGACCGAAACTTTACTCCGCACCGATCGGCGTGCTCCTGCCATTCGCGGATGTTTTTCTCCATCCGATCCAGATCGATCAGTGTTGCCGGAGTGTCCAGATCGTAGATCGATGAACCAAGGATCGATGAACCAACGATCGATGAACCAAGGATGGATGAATCCAGTATGGACGAATCTTGCTTCACGTAAATTGCTGCCAAGATTAAATCCTCCCCCGCTGGTAATTGAGCGCCCCCAGCATATCCTCTTAGGCGGCTGTGAGGAATCCCGTATTCATGAGCTTGAGGGCGAGCGTCTGCATTTGGCGGTTTCTTGCGGATTCAGTGGCAGGCCTCGCTTCGAATCCGTTACCATCGAAATCCGAGGGCGCACTTTTGATAGCGATAATGCCCACGATCCCACTGTTGCGAAAGATTCGCCGACCTTGCCGTGTCGTCCGGCCCGCTGCCGCACTCGCGGTTCTGTGTATGGTTTGGATGCCGGCGGTTTTTGCGGCAAATAGTACCCAGATCATTGTGGTACCGGTCGCCAATATATTCTCCGCGCCCAGCGACGACGCTCAGGTAGTGTCGCAGGCCATTTACGGCAGCAATGTGACGCTGCTGATCGCGCGCGGAGAATGGTGCAGAATTCAAACCGCCGATCATTCCAAGGGATGGGTTCGGAGCCGCCATCTTCGCCTGGTGCAGAGCGGCAACGGCTACGCCACTTCAGGCGAGACAGTGCAGGTCGAAAGTCTTTTCGCCAATCTGTATCAGGAGCCTGAGGTCACGCGCCACAAGCCCGTGCTGACCATTCCCTTCGAGGCGCGCCTGGAAGTGATGGCCGAGCAAAAGCCCGGAGATGCGGCAGAGGAACCAAGGGCGACCATGACGAAGTCTGCGAAGACAAAATCCGCGGTACCGAGGCCCGAGGGCTGGTTGCAGGTTCGCCTCCCTGACAAGCGCAGTGGGTGGATTCAGTCGAGCGACGTGGTTGCCGAGCCCAAGCCGTTGTCGATCGCCGAATCGATCGAACTCGCCAAACGCTTTCTCGGCATTCCATATTTGTGGGGAGGCAGTTCCAGCTTCGGTTTCGACTGCTCCGGCTTTACGCAAATGCTAATGCGGGCCCGCGGCTTCAACATGCCGCGCGACGCCGACAAGCAGGCCGCATGGACGGGACTGAAGCCGGTCGATCGCCCGGAGTTGCAACCCGGCGATCTGCTATTTTTCGGTTCCACGCCGCGCAACATCACTCAGACTGGAATGTATATCGGCGAGGGCCAGTTCATTCAAGCCACCACCAACGGCCATGCGGTGGTCCAGATCAGCCGTTTAGACGACCAACCGTGGACGCAGCTTCTTGTCGCCAGCCGAAGAGTCAAGTGAGCGGGCGATGATCCTACGCTTCAACATCCGCCCCCTGCTCCACGATCATCTTGACCAGTTCCTCTAGTTGCAGCTCTGTAACCGTTGGATTCATGCAGGTCAACTTCAAGCATTGGCGATTTCGAATTCGGGTGTGGCCGATCACGGCCAATCCGCGATCGAACAGGTGCTGACGAAGTGCGGCATTGATCAGTTCTGAGTCCGCTTCCGCATTCGATGGGCGATAGCGAAATACGACAGTGCTGAGTTGAGGATCGCACAGCAGTTCGAGGCGAGGCGACTCGCGAATCAGTTTGGCTGCGTGATTGGCCAATTCGATAGTGCGGTCGATCATCGCCATCAGCCTGCTGCGGCCGACAGTTTGCAATGAAATCCACAGCTTCAGTGCGTCGAAGCGCCGCGTAGTCAACAGCGAGGTGGTAACCAGATTGGGGATGCCCGCGCCCTCGTGGAGTTCGGGGTTGAGGTAATCGGTATGGAGCTTG
Organism: Candidatus Sulfotelmatobacter sp.; assembly: GCA_036500765.1. Classification (NCBI taxonomy): domain Bacteria; kingdom Pseudomonadati; phylum Acidobacteriota; class Terriglobia; order Terriglobales; family Candidatus Korobacteraceae; genus Candidatus Sulfotelmatobacter; species Candidatus Sulfotelmatobacter sp. The sequence continues at coordinate 854,314 of DASYBM010000004.1, read as the reverse complement.
ATGGAATCGAAGTGGCGCAGGTCGCGCAACAAAAAAGCGCTGCATGGAATCGGCTGCCAGAACAGTTTGTGAAAGTCGATGCCGAGAGAATCCGCGGCTTCGATCCCTTGCAGCTTGTCGCGATGCTGAGTCGAAAAAAGCAATGCTCCGCCATAGGCCGCATCCACATGAAGCCATGCGCCAACTGCTCGGGCGAGCGAAGAGAGTTCGAGCAACGGATCGACCGAGCCGAAGTCTGTAGTCCCGGCCGTCGCCACGATTGCCATGGGGATGAGTCCCGCAGACTGAGCGGCCTCGAGCGAATTCCGCAGGGCTCCGGGATTCATGCGGAAATGTCGATCCACATCGACTCGCACCACGGCATCGGTTCCCAGGCCTAATTGCGCCGCGGATTTTTCCACGGTGAAATGCGCAACTTCCGAACAGAAGATGCGCAGGCGGCGGGCTTCGGGTGGAAGACCGGACTTCTGCACACGGCAATTCCAGTGCTTATGCGTGGTTTCATCGCGGGCCAGCAAAAGGGCCAGATAGTTTGATTGCGAGCCGCCGGTGGTGAAGGTTCCGGCCGCGGTCGCAGGCAATCCGGCTTCGCCGCACAGCCAGCGAATCATCTTCTGCTCGACCACTGTTGCGACGGGCGCCTGATCGAACGAATCCATGGACTGATTGAGCGCGCCGATCACGACTTCAGCCGCGAGCGCGGGCAACAACGGCGGACAATGCAGGTGCGCTGCCGTGAAAGGATGGCTGACCATCACCGAATTTGATACCACCGCACGCAGTTGGTCGGCGATCTGTTCGATCCTGAGTCCCACGGTTGGAAACAAATCCGCGCTGGTTAAGTCTGCCAATGCTCGCGCATCTTTGCCGTTATAGGGATGATCTGGGATCGAAGTGCAGACAATCTCTGCGGCGCGCGCCACCAGCCGTTGGTAAAGGGCTTTCGCTTCCTGGGTGGGAGTCAAAAATTCAGATTCAAACAAGCGGGTTTTTTCCTATGTCTTCCGTAATCCAACAACAAGCGCGAGCACACCGCCGGCTAGAAGAACAATGCCCACGGCAGGAGGAAGTTTTTCGCTGCTTTGGGTCTCGACGCCGATTTTCGCGTCCCCGATCTTGACTCCGTGACTCTCATTGTGAGGAACGGGTACGACAAATGTTAGGAATCCCAGCACCAGAAGCAGTAGTCCGACGAGAGCAAGAGGTTTCATAGGAATTCTCCGATTGGAATCGCGCGTTTGTACGCGCGGCGTCGCCATAAGCTCGCCGGCAGCGGCTCCGTTATTCGACGAAGGTCGGCAGCTCTCCACGTGATCCTATCACCACTAAGGATCGCCGTAGCAGCGGGTCGTGATATTTGTTGCCAAGACGCTGGAAGAATGCGACAGGATCGCTTCAGTGCTTTTGGCGGTAGATAGCGCTATGATTGCAAGGCCGTAAACGCCGTGTACCTGTTGGCTGCGCCTGGGATAGCAGTTCTGATCCGGCAATCGAAGGCTCTCTGTAGAAGCGAACTCTCTAGCTCCTTTGTGAAAAGAGTTTTTAGGGAACAGGTTGCGAATGAAGACTGACAACTTAGCCAAGAAGTTTCGGGTAGACAATGGCAAGCATTTTCGGCTGAAAGATTTTGATCCCGAAGATACCGGCCAGTGGCGCTCCAAGGAGCATGCCGAGGAAGCGCTTCAGAAAGGCATTCAGCGGACGGCTGATTTACAAGACAAGCTTTATGCGCAGGATAGCTGGGCGCTGCTGCTGATTTTCCAGGCAATGGACGCCGCGGGAAAAGACGGCGCTATCAAGCACGTGATGTCGGGGGTAAATCCCCAGGGCTGCCAGGTGCATTCCTTCAAAGCGCCGTCGGGGGTTGAACTGCAACACGATTTTCTGTGGAGGACAACTGTCGCGCTGCCCGAGCGCGGGCACATCGGAATTTTCAATCGGTCGTACTATGAAGAAGTGCTCGTGGTACGGGTGCATCCGGAGATTCTTAAGGGTCAGAGAATTCCAGAGGGTTTGATCGGTAAGCATCTGTGGAAGGAACGCTTCGAAGATATTCGGTGTTTTGAACAGCATATGGCGCGGAGCGGAACGGTCATCCTTAAGTTTTTTTTGAATTTATCGAAGAAAGAGCAGAAAAAGCGCTTCCTGGCCAGGTTAGACGAGCCGGAGAAAAACTGGAAGTTTTCGGCGGATGATATTCATGAGCGCAAGTACTGGGACGACTATCAGCAGGCTTACGAAGAAATGATTGCGAATACTTCGAGCAAAGTGGCGCCATGGTACGTGGTTCCAGCGGACAACAAATGGTTTTCGCGGCTGGCCATTTCAGCGGTGCTGGTCGAAACATTGGAGTCGTTAGGCCTGGGTTATCCCAAGGTGAGTGCCGCGGAGCGCAAAGAACTCGGGGCGGCGAAGAAGAGCCTTATTGCCAAGAAATAAGCCAAACTGAGGAAGGAGCCGCGTGACTCAAAGTCAGTGATGGCAGTCTGAATTTAACCTGCTCTTTTCAGCAAGCTTCAACTCAATTACCATAGCCAGATCGTTCACATCCCTGGAGATAATATGGGCCCAGATTGCTTTCGCATGATGCTGCCGCGCCTTATCCATCCGAGCTTTAGCCGTCGGAACTTCGCCAACTTTGTTCTCGCCGTCGTGTTCGCGGTCTTCCTGGTGGCTTCTGCAAGTGGCCAGACCAAGCCAGAACGGCAATCCAAGGCTGCGAAAGCTGCGCCAGCCAGCCCGACTGCGCAAGCTGCGCCTGGCGCTGCGAGCGATTCCGACGAAAGCGAATCTTCTTCTAAGCCGGAAGAGAAGGCATTCAAGGGCATGAAATATCGCATGATCGGGCCCTTCCGTGGCGGGCGGTCACTGACTGCTGCTGGGATACCGGGCGATCCCACGACTTATTATTTCGGCGCAACCGGCGGAGGCGTGTGGAAGTCGACCGATGGCGCCATGACCTGGTCTCCGGTTTTCGACAAAGAGGGCACTTCCGCCATTGGCAGCATCGCAGTGGCGAGTTCGAATCACAATATTCTTTACGTGGGGACGGGCGAGGCCTGCATCCGCGGCAATATTTCGCATGGGGATGGAGTCTACAAAACACTGGACGGCGGAAAGACATGGAAGAATGTGGGTCTGCACGATTCGCGGGCGATTGGAAAGCTGATTATTAATCCTACGAATCCCGATATCGTTTTCGTGGCGGCTCTCGGGCATCCCTACGGCGCGAATACCGAGCGCGGAATTTTCCGCACAACTGACGGCGGCAAGACCTGGGAGAAAGTTCTCTACAAAGACGAAAACACGGGTGGCATCGATGTCGCCTTCGATCCGCACAATCCGAATATTGTGTTTGCGGCTTTGTGGCAGGCGCGGCGTACTTCGTGGAGCATGTCGAGCGGCGGGCCGGGCAGCGGCCTTTACCGTTCGAACGATGGCGGCACAACCTGGAAACATTTGGAAGAACACGGCCTGCCCAAGGGGCCCTACGGAAAAATCGGCGTGAGCGTGGCGGCGAACTCCGACCGCGTGTATGCGTTGATTGAAGCCCACAATCCCGATGGAGGGCTGTATCGCTCCGACGATGGCGGCGAGTCATGGCAGTTGGTGAATCCCGACCACAGCCTGTGGCAGCGTCCGTGGTACTACATGCACGTGATCGCCGATCCACGCGACGAGAACGTTCTGTACATCATGAATGTCGAGGCCTACAAGTCGACCGATGGCGGACACTTGTTCAACAAGGTCCGAGTGCCGCATGGCGACAATCACGGACTTTGGATCGATCCGCAGAATACGCGGCGCATGATCGCATCGAACGATGGTGGAGTGACGTTAACCCTTGATGGCGGAAGGAACTGGACCCGCCAGGAGAATCAACCGACGGCGCAGTTCTATCACGTCATTACCGACTCGGCCACGCCGTATCGCGTGTATGGGCCGCAGCAGGACAGCGGCACGGTTGCCATCGTGAGCCGCAGCGACGATGGTTCCATCGACCGCAGCGATTGGTACGACGTGGGTGGTGGCGAGGCGGGCTACATCGCCCCCGATCCGCGCGACCCGAACATTGTTTATGCGGCTGACTACCAGGGAAACATCACACGCTACGACCGGCACATCGGCCAAGTCAAGGCAATCACCGAGCAGCCGGAACTTTCCGACGCGCATGGGGCGGCGAATCTGGAGCATCGCTTCCAGTGGACCGCGCCGGTACTGCTTTCCCCGCATGATCCGAATACGCTGTATCACGGCGGCGAACGGCTTTTTAAAACGACGGACGGCGGCGTGCACTGGCAGATCATCAGCCCGGATTTGACCCGCAACGACAAGGAAAAACAGAAAGTATCGGGCGGCGATATTACGCTCGACGACTCCGGAACCGAATATTACGACACGATTTTTGCGCTGGCGGAGTCGCCGATCAAGAAAGGACTGCTCTGGGTTGGCACCGATGACGGTCTGATTCAGTTGACGCAGGACGAAGGCAAAACCTGGAGCAACGTAACGCCCAAGGATATGCCGGAGTGGGCGCGCATCAGCCAGATCGATCCTTCGCCGTTTGATGCGGGCACGGCCTACGCGGCTGTCGATCGGCATCAGTTCGACGATCTGCGTCCTTACATCTACAAGACCAGCGATTATGGCAAGAGCTGGACAAAGTTGACGCAGGGAATTCCGGACACGACTTTTGCTCGAGTGGTGCGCGAGGATCCCAAGAAGCGCGGATTGCTCTATGCCGGAACCGAAACGGGCATCTTTGTCTCGTTCAATGACGGCGCGAACTGGCGATCTCTGAAGTTGAACCTGCCGACGACGCCGGTGCACGACCTGGTGATCAAAGGCGACGACCTGGTGGTGGCGACGCACGGACGCGCGTTCTGGATTCTCGACGACCTGTCTCCGTTGCGCCAGTATAGCGATGACCTCGCGCAGAAAGATGCGTTCCTCTACGCGCCGCGCACGGCTTATCGAATTCAGGCGGGAGCGGGTGGGGAGCGGCATCCTTCGAAACTGACGGGACAGAATCCGCCGGCGGGCGCAATGATTTATTACTTCCTGAAGGAATCGCCGAAGGCCGACACTGAGGCGAAGATTGAGATTCTTGACGCTTCGGGGAAAGTGATTCGCAAATACTCAAGCGCCGAGTACAACACGCTGGAAGAGCCGCTTGAACCAGACGATAAGAAACCGGAAAAACAACTTAAGCCGGACGCCGGCTTGAATCGCTTCGTGTGGGATTTGCGCTATGAGGAGGCGCATCATATTCCCGGCTACTATCTGTGGGAATATAACGGCGGATCGCGCGGGCCGGTTGCAGTACCGGGCCATTATCAGGTTCGGCTCACGGTGGGCAGTGAAACACAGACGGCGGGATTCGATTTGAAGCTGGACCCGCGGGTGCAGGCCAGTCAGGCCGATCTGGAGGCGCAATTCGACCTGCTGTTGCAGACACGCGACGAACTGAGCCGAGTCTGCGATGCAGTCAACCAAATGCAGGATGTGCGCTTGCAGTTGTCGGGGCTGAAGCGGCGGCTACCGGAAAATGCCAGCACTAAAACGATTGTGAATGCGGCCGACGATCTGGAGAAGAAGCTGGTTGCGGTGCGCGAGGAACTTGTCAACTTGACCATCAGCGCCAACGAAGACTCCCTGGCCTATCCTCCACAGCTCGACGCCAAACTGGCATACCTGGCGATGGATGCGGGCAGCGCCGATTCGGCGCCGACGGAGGCGGAGCAGCGCCAATTTGAAAAGCTCAAGCGGCAGAGCGGGGAACTGATCGGACGCTGGGAGGAGTTGCAGCGCCGCGATCTAGCTACCTTCCAGAAGATGACCGCTGAAGGCAGCTTGTCGACCGTGGTTGTGCCACCGGCGGGGCGTGCGACCGATGAGCCAATTCCAGCGCACTGATCTTTGTTCCCTGTAGCCTCCGATGTTCCCTGTAGCCTCCGATCCAGCCGGGCGCTGCGGCGGGCCGAGTCGCCCGCCGCAGCTAACTGGTCCGGTTTCTGGGCTTTCCGCCCGACTCGGTCTTCCCTCTACTCCTATTACTTCCGTGCCACTTCCATAGCACTGTCGGGCCTTGTCCAAGAACTGGTCTATTGCTATTGTGCCGATAGAGATTGTGTTGTTCCTCCCCCTGAGGATCAACGAGGTCGATTCCGAGAGGGGGGTGACCTATGCGAGTAGTGCATCTTTGGTATGCGGCGATTGGCATTGCGGTGGCTCGCTGGATTTTTAAGCGGCAAGCGATAGTCGATCCAGTGACGCGGTTTCGCTCGCAAGGGCTTCTGTAGAAAGGTTTTTGGGGCTTGGGCGTGCGTCCCCGTTGCGCTTCCATTTCGTCAGGCGCACGCCCATTGCTTTCGCTCTTTCCTATCCATCTTCCCGTTATCATCTTTCCGTCCCTGAAGTAACCATTACGAATTTAATTACGCAAGATCATCGTGATAGGCAACACGCTGTAGAGAACGCCGGGATGACGGTGGTGTGGCATCGGGGTCTCCCTTCGGCAACAGCTCTGCCCGCTGTTTTCTCTGGTTTCGATTTCGCCGAGACGGTGGAGTCAAAGTCAAAACCAAAATCAATCAAAATCAAAGGCACCGGACAAGAGTGTCCGCCCACACAATCTGTGGCGTGCTAGACTAAACTCAATTCCCCACAGTTTGAGGGCATCCATGAAATTTGGCGTCATCGTTTTTCCCGGTTCCAACTGCGATCACGATGCGTTCTGGACGATTCAGCACGTCGCGAAGCAACCGGCCACTTTTTTGTGGCATGAATCGCACGACCTGGAAAACTGCGATGCCGTGATCGTTCCCGGAGGCTTCGCCTATGGCGATTATCTGCGGACCGGTGCGATCGCCAAGTTCTCGCCGGTAATGGAGTCGGTGCGCAAGTTCGCCGATGGCGGTGGATTGGTGCTGGGCATCTGCAACGGTTTCCAGATCCTTTGCGAGTCGGGCCTTTTGCCGGGCGCCTTGATGCGCAACGTTGGCCTGAAGTACGTCTGCAAACCCGTGCAGGTACGCGTGGAAAATGCCGCGACTGCCTTCACCAATATGTGCTCGAACGGAGAGGTGCTCACCATTCCGATCGGTCACATGGAAGGAAACTACTTTTGCGGCCCTGATACTCTTCAGGAGTTACAGCGCGACAATCGGATCGTGTTTCGTTATTGCTCCGATGGTGGCGAGATCAGTGCAGCGAGTAATCCCAACGGATCGCTGGACAATATTGCAGGCATTTGCAACTCGGGCGGCAATGTCGTTGGCATGATGCCGCACCCGGAACGCTCGGCCGAGCCTGAATTAGGGTGCACTGACGGAATGAAAGTCTTTCACTCGTTGGTTAGCCAATCGTTGATTGGCCAGTCGTCGGTTGGCCAGTCGTTAGTCGGCGCGATGACAGCGCGTTAGTCCTGTCCGATTTTCATCGGGTGCTTTTTGGTTCGGGCGCATTTTCTTCTTGGATTTTCAACAGCCTCCCGGTATATTGTCGTGGCTCTTCCCTCGTTGCATAGTGGTCGAAAAATCTGACTGTATTTTGAGGAATACACGCAGGGAGGCGTGTCTCTCATGACACCGAAGCAGATTCTAGATTCCTTTTCCCAGACCTTAATGCAAGATGAACGGATACTAAGCGGGCCCGAGCGCTCATTGCTGGCCACTCTGCTACAACACGCCAAGGCTGCGGCCGGCGAGAATCAGGAGACCCAGAACGCGGTCCGAACGGTGATTGCGTCGGCTCTCGGCGAAACTGTGGCGCAGCGGGCTTTCGCCGTGCTGGGCGGGAGTATTGTTGAAAACATCCTAAGCAATAGCGGATTGCCCCTTGGCGATCTAAGCAACCCGCGAACCGAGAGTTCTGCTGGCCCGCATCTGGGACCGCACTCTCCCTTCGAGCAGGATCCTTCGGGAGAGTTTCGTCGCGCCATGTCCGAATCCCACGTTCCATTGCGTTCGCAGAGTCAACCACAGTCTCCGGGTTCTCCTCAGCCGCCAGGGGTGAAAGCGCCCGATAAAGGGCCGCAACCTTCAGTCGGTCCGATGCGAACTCCGGTTGTACCCGGAGCGGGCCAGCCGCAGTCGCCGGGTGGTCCACAGCCTCCAGGAGTACATGCACCTCACAAAGAGCCCCACGCTCCTGGCCAGCCGATGCGCACCCCAGGTGTGCCTGCGTCACCCGGGCAACCACAATCCCCGGGCGGGTCGACTGATCTTGAGATCGTGGCCCAGAAGTCGGTAGCGGTTTTGGAGCGACCGTCTCGCCTTCCGGCACGCTGCGTGCTGCTCGACGAATTTCTGGCGCCGCAGGAACTGGAGGAACTCACGGGCTACACGCTGGCACAGGAAGTTGCCTTCAGCGCCAGCGAGGTCATTTCTCCTGCCGCAGATGGCGGGGTCGTGAACTATGAACATCGCCGCTCCCGCGTATTGATGGATCTGGCTCAGTATCAGAATGTGATGCTGGAACGCATCAAGACCGTGTTGCCGCAAGTCTTGCAGAAGCTCGGCATGGAGGAATTTTCCATCGCCGGCGTGGAGGCGCAGATTACCGCCAGCAATGACGGAGACTTCTTCCGCTTCCACAGCGATAACGGCAGCGACCGCGTGGCTGCCCGCCATCTCACATTCGTCTACTTCTTCCAGCGCGAGCCGCGGCGGTTTGAAGGCGGAGAGCTACTTATTTATGATGCCCGTCTGGAAGGAGACAATTACGCCAGCGAAGGCAGTTACCAGACGATCATCCCGCAACAAAATCAGATCGTCTTCTTTCCCTGCGAGTTGCTGCACGAAATCACTCCGGTGAAGTGCCCCTCGGGGCAGTTCGCCGATAGCCGCTTCACCCTGAACGGATGGCTACGTCACTAAACAATGCGGCCTGGATGGGATGGTTGGAAAGCCTCATGGGAGGAGGGTCGCGGCAGAGCTATGCCGCGACCCTTCCTCCGGGCCGCTACCATTGCCTGATCGATGAGTTGCCGCTGCATTTGATTCCACGGCGGGCGCTTGCCGCTTTAAGCAGTCGTGAGCCGCGGGAGGCGCTATTTCTAAATCCCAACTGCATTTTCAGTTCGGACGGGCTATTACCGGACGCGGTTGCGCCGCAGCGCGACCTGCTTACGGGATTTGCTTTGCAGGGGATGATCGCGTGGGTGAGAAATCCCGTGAGTGAAACGGTTTTTCCATTCTGGCTCGGACCGCAACTGGGAGCTTTGGTGCGAGGGCTGCGAGCGGACGAAGCCGCGCTTTCGATTCTTTCGGAAGAAACGCGCGCTCTATTGTCTGAGGCCGGTATTTTGAGTTCGCTCGATCGCGCTGATCGGTGTCGTCGCGCTTGGGGGAACACGATTGAAAAATCAGGCGCGCTTTTCCGCGAGAAAGGGTACGCGCCGCTTGCCTGCTTAATTCCTCCTTTTCATGTCGCCGCTTTGCGTCGTTATTATCGCCATTTGATTCGCACCGGCGCCATCCGGCTGGGAGACGGCCAAAGTCCGCGGCGTTACGTCGCCTATAACGAACCGGTTGCGCGCTTCTTCCATCATCAGATCGCTCCGGTGCTGAGTGCGATCGCGGGCGAGCCGCTCAAGCCGTCGTACGTCTATATGGCTTCCTATCTGAGCGGGGCAGAGCTGAAGAAGCACACCGACCGGGAGCAATGCGAGTTCAGCGTCACCCTATGTCTGGATTTTTCGCCCGAGCCCACTTTGGAGACTCCGTGGCCGATTCGACTGGATACGCCGAACGGCAGCGTCACCGTCTATCAAGCGCTGGGAGACGGCCTGGCATATCGCGGAACGAAGCTGCCGCACTATCGCAACGTTCTCGGCAAAGGTCAGACCTCAACGTCGATATTTTTCCACTACGTGGCCGCAGATTTTGCGGGATCTCTCGACTGAAGCGTCGGTTTGAAGCAGACATTCGCCGCGGCTACTGCAGGCCGGAGACGATATACAGAACCGACAGCGTCTGATTATAGGAGTAGGCGAATCGTGTGCCGTCGCGACTGACCACCACCGGTGCGACCATTACAACTCCCGCGGGAAGCGTCGGCTTCAGTTCCTTGACCACGGTCTGCTTCCCTGAGGCAATATCCACCTTGTATACCCGGCTTGGAAACTCACCTAGCCGGTAACCGTAAAGCGACGACCCGTCGCTCGACCACTGCACGGGATTGAAGTGCGGATCGACGTGAGGAATGAGCCGAGGCGAGCCTCCCTGGAGGGAGTAAATGGCCATCCATCCTGCGGTTCCTTTTCCGACAACGAAGCGGCTGTCGGGCGATGCCGGACCGCAGGTAACTCCTTCTGGAGTGATCGCCCTGGCTTTTCCACTGGACAAGTCCACGACGTAGCAGCGCGCGGCATGTCCGGCCTCGTCACCATTGAGCATAACCCTTTCCGCGTCCAGGAAACGGCCGTAGCCATTCTGTAAGTGATCGAGACCGCCAAGGCGGATGGAACGAGGTTGACCGGTGCCGGTGGGGAGCAGCGTAACCTGGGGAGCGACGGTAGAAAGCGAGAGCGCCCATTTTCCGTCGGGAGAAAATCCTCCCGAGCTGCCCTCGCCCAGGCGGACGGGAAGAGAACCGTCAACTCTCCGCAGCATGACTGCATAGTTCGGACCCGCAGTCTCACTGGCATCCTCAAACAGGACAAACTGTCCGTCAGGAGAAATGTCGCGGGCGGAGTTCCAATCGTGAGCGGAAAGGTCGACCTCTTCCTTCGTGTTCAAAGTGGCGAAGTCCATGGCCAGGCGACTGGAATTCAAGGCCACCAGGAGTCGACCGTCCGCGGCAATGTCCTGCAACGTGATGCCGAGGGGCAGATCCAGTAAAGTTCGGATTTTGCCGGAGAGATCGACGGTCATCAAATTGCGATTGTTGCCTTTGCCGGCGGCAGTGAACCATATCTGTGTGCCGTCCGGCCGCCACCCCAGTCCGCTCTCGTCTTCCCATTCTGTCGTCAGGTTGCGAACCTGTCCGGCCAAGTCTACGACGGAAACGAATCCGCGATTGTCCCAGAGGGCAGGGTGATCCATGAACGCGATCCGATCGCCGCGAGGAGAGAAACGAATATTGCTGATCCATCCAACGCTCTGGTACAGCAGATGGCCGATCGGAAATTCCAAACGACTGTGTCCGTCAACGTAATGAACTACCGCTAACTGACCGTGCGCGTCCCAGTCGGCCCAGCGAACCTCAGGCAGAACTTGCCGCGGCGTTCCGCCGGCCACCGGCCCGGTCGCGAGAACTCCGTCAACGGTTTCGAGTTGCCCGTTATGGGTGCCGTTCACCACCACCGCCAATTCGTTGCTCGGCGAAACTGCCAGCAGGTTGGCTTCGCTCATATTCAGAGGCTGAGCCAGAAGAGAGTTGCCGATGGTCGAAAAGAGCTGCACCGGCTTACCGTTCCAGGCTGCGCTGTAGACGATGGACCGGCCGTCGGGCGCGAAGCGCGCTGCATAGACTGTTCCCGCTTCTGAGGTCAAGCGATGGTAAGTTGGCGATGCGACGGGCCGATTCAAAAAAAGGACCAGCAAAAGCAGCAACATCGCCGCCGACAATCCCCCTGCGATGGCCCACGGCAACGCTGCTGGAGCCCGAGTCCTCGAACTGGAGGAGAAACGCATTCGAACCGGCGACGATGTTGACAAAGTTTGCAGCGCAAACACCAGATCTTTGACGGACTGGAAACGGTTCTCAGGATCTTTTTCAAGACAGTGAGTGACGATATCCCGATATCCAGCCGGGATCGCAGCATGCTCTAAATTGGCGGGCGCAGGCCCTTCGAGCAACACCGCAGTCATGGTGTCAACTTCTGTCTCACCGCGAAAAGCGCGGGAGCCGGTCATCATTTCGTACAGAATGGCGCCGAAACTGAAGATGTCGCTGCGGTGATCGACCGCTTTGCCACGCAGTTGCTCAGGCGACATGTAAGCCACGGTTCCGATCACGGCTCCGTGCTTGGTCACCGTGGTCAGGCTTTCAATGGCGCGGTCGTCTTTCGCGGGAGCCTGGAGCTTGGCCACTCCGAAGTCGAGAATCTTGACTCTTCCGTCCTGAGTGAGAAATAGATTTTCCGGTTTTAGATCGCGATGTACAATCAGCCGTTCGTGCGCTGCTGTGAGGCCTTGCGCGATTTGCAGCGCGTAGTCCGTTGCTTCTTCCAGGGGAATCGCGCCTTCGGACAAGCGTTGGCGCAGATCCTTGCCCGCCAGCAACTCCGAGACAATGTAGGGTAGGGCGCCTTCGAAGCCGACGTCATAGATCGCGAGGATGTTGGGATGGTTCAATGCGGCAGCGGCCCGCGCTTCCTGTTCGAATCGTCGCAAGCGATCGGGGTTGTCGCTCAGGGCCGGGCGAATCAACTTCAGCGCAACGTCGCGCCCCAGCCTTTCGTCGCGCGCGCGAAAGACGTCGCCCATCCCGCCTGCACCGATCTTTTCGAGGACCCGGTAATGCCCCACGAGCTGGCCAATCATACGGTAGTTACACAAAGCGCGCGCACGGCTAGTTTCTTTGCATGGCATGTTAGGGGCGATGGCCGAGCACGTCAATAGCCCGGACGTGACAATAGGCGGGAAAACTCTAACCCCAAGGGGAATTTCACTTAGCGTTTGTGTGCCTCGGGACCCAGAGGTATACTCTCCGCCATGTCTTGGACTTACAGCCAAAGTACCGGACAGCTGACGCACAACGGGCGAGTCGTTGCGACCGGGTACTCTGGAAGTGGACATGGGCGGAATAATCCAGACTTAGAAGCGACCCGCAACGTTGGACCCGTTCCACGCGGGCGATACACCATCGGTCCCGCGCATGACACGCGTACTCATGGCCCGCAGGTAATGGCGCTCACACCCGACGGCCATGATGCGCGCGGACGCGATGGATTCCTGATCCATGGCGATAACACGCGGCACGACGCTTCGACAGGGTGCGTGATTCTACCGCGCGACATCCGGGATCAGATTTCCAGCAGCGGGGACAACGAAATTGAAGTTGTACGCTAGGTCGAGCCCATTCTTGCAGGTTCTCTTAGTCACTGCGGCTTTATGTCCTTTTATCTTTGGACAAAAACAGAGCGGCAAGCCGTTCGTCGACGCAAAGACTGTTTCCGCGGAGATTGATTCGCAAGGCCCGGCTATTGTACTGAAGAAATTTACTTCCGGAAGTGGCAGGCAATGGAAGACCGTGCTGCACGGCATCGAAAGCGGATCTCCGGCCTGGCTTGAGGTCGCCGCGAAACTGCTCACAGCGAGCGACGCCGGACACACCACCGATCTGTATTTTTCGTTGGCCATGGCGCTGACCCGAAATGCCGCGGGCGTCCTGGCCATGGTGGGACCGAATCTCCCGATCAAGCAAGTATGCTCGGTGCCCTATATCGAGCCGGATGCGGAAACCATCGCGAAGCACCGTAAGAAGGCTCGTGCCGCATTGGAAAAAGTCAACTCGACCGACTTGGCTTCCCAAAAGGCGGCTTGCCTGGCCGCTCTCGAGCACTAGCGACTCACCGGAATTTTTTCGAAAGATCAATCGCCGTTGCCGGGCGTGCTAAACTATGCGCGCTGTGGGCCAGAATCTGCCACCCCCGCCGAGCACTCCGCCGTCGTGTTCGGAGTGCGCCACTCAAATGCAATCCGCCGCAGGCGGACCGCCTACGCAGTCGGCCTCGCGCATGTGGCGTTCAAGCGAGGGAAAAACTCGCATCGACACGCCGCAGAGTAGCGTGATCTCTGACCCGATCGCAAAGCAAACCATCGTTCTCGATCACGTCAAGAAAGAGGCGATCGTCATCCCAATGCCTCCGCCGGGCTCTCCGGTTCTGCCGCCGGGCGCGCCGCCGGGTGCGGTCGCCGCGCTAATGCCTCCCAACGTACAAGTTGAGCATCTGGGCGTGTCGACGATTGAGGGACATCAAGTTGAGGGTAAGCGCTTTACTTTGCCGCACGTTCCTGCTCCGCCGAAGCCAGCGATGCCCGCACCGCCCGACAAACTCGCGATGCCCGAACTGGCGGTACCGGGGGCGAAGGCGCCTGCGACTCCGGCGATGCCCAAGCCGCCAAACGCGCCGAAGTTGCCAGCCAAGCCGAGTGTGACCGAGTTGTGGACTAGCGTGAAGCTGAAGACGCCAGTGTTGACGAAAGTCTTCACGGCGGCGGGCGAACAAACGACCTATTGCAAGCCACAGGAAACGGCCGAACACCCACCGTCGGTATTTCAGGTCCCACCAGGGTATAAGATCAAGACCTAAGATCCGACTTTACTAAGATCAGGGGAAACCCTGCTCGTGGCGTCAGGCTACAGGACGATCATGCTATAAGACGATCATGGTATAATCGGTGTTCGCCGGCATCCATACTGAGGCAATCCTGTGATCTCCTCTGAGGGCGAATCGCGCGCCATCCAAGCCCTTTGCCGAGCTCTTTATATTCCGAAGTCTTTATATACCGAGTTTTTGGACACGAGGTCTAACCATGTCGGGCCACTCAAAATGGGCCACAATCAAACACAAGAAGGGCGCGCTCGACGCCAAGCGCGGCAAGATTTTTACCCGTCTCATTAAGGAAATCAGCATTGCCGCGAAGAACGGTGGCGGCGATCCTGACAGCAACCCGCGCCTGCGCGGCGCCATAGTTGCGGCCAAGGCAGAGAATATGCCCGCCGATAACATTAAGCGCGCCATCCAGCGCGGCACTGGCGAACTGCCTGGCGCCACCTACGAAGAGTTTTCGCTTGAAGGTTACGGGCCTGGCGGTGTCGCGGTCCTGCTCGACATCAATACTGATAATCGCAATCGCACGGTCAGCGAAATCAGGCACGCCTTCGGCAAGAATGGCGGCAACATGGCTGAAGCTGGCGCGGTCTCCTGGATGTTCCACAAGAAGGGCGACATCATCATTCCCAAAACCGCCGCAAAAGAGGACGACTTGATGAACATCGTGCTCGAAGCGGGCGGCGAAGACTTAAACGATGATGGCGACAACTGGGAGATTTTGACCGAGACTTCCGCATATGAGGCGGTTCTGGAAGCGGTGAAAAAATCGGGCATTGAACCCGCATCTGCCAGCGTAGCCATGATTCCGCAGAACTACATCAAGCTCGAAGGCGCAGCCGCAAACACAATGATTCGCCTGATGGAAGCGCTGGAAGAACACGATGACGTGCAGAACGTGCATTCCAACTTCGATATCGATCAGAAGTTGCTGGAAGAAGTTGCCGGGTAAATGACAATGAGCACGATCGCAAAGCCGCCCTGGTTTCGGGCGGCTTTTGTTTTCGTGGGTAGAGCTTGTACATGCTCATGCATTCAACGGACCGAAGTTTTCAACACGTTCTTGGAAAACTTTGTGGAAAAGAGCCGAAGCACCCTCCTAAGTGATTCAGGGCAGAGATGCTTCAGCACTTTGCACTATGCCAAGGGCTAACACTTTCGGGCTAGAAGGCGCCAGCGAAATATTTGCCGCGGAAAACTTTGAAAGTCAGACTCGACAAACTTCTGGTGGACCGAGGTCTTGCCGGCTCGCGCGAACGCGCGCAGGCCCTTATCCTTGCGGGCAAAGTTCTGGTCGACGATCAGAAACTTGGCAAGGCGGGCGCGCAGGTTTCAGAGCAGTGCGCGGTCCGCATGCTCGGCGAGGACCTCAAGTACGTGAGCCGCGGCGGACTGAAGCTGGAGCGCGCTCTCGAAAACTGGAACATCGATGTAGCGGGCAAGATCTGCCTTGATATTGGCGCTTCCACGGGAGGATTTACGGATTGCCTGCTCCAGCATGCCGCCGCACGCGTGATCGCCGTGGATACAGGCTATGGTCAGATGGATTTCAAACTCCGGCAAGACCCGCGCGTCAAGTTGCTCGAAAAATCCAACGCGCGCCATCTGACGCGGGACGCCGTCGGTGCACTTGTCGACCTGATTGTGATGGACGTTTCCTTTATTTCCGCAACTCTGGTTCTACCCGCAGTGGTCGCGGCCGGCTTTTCTGAGTCGGTGGAGGGACGTCAGGGCGGCCAAATCATCGTACTGGTAAAACCACAATTCGAGGCGGGCAGAGAACATGTCGGCAAGGGGGGGATCGTGCGGGACGAGGCCGCGCAGATCCGGGCGGTAGAAAAAGTCAGGGCAGCGTTGCAGACTCTCGGTGCGATCAAGACCGACGCGATCGAATCCCCGATTCTAGGCGCCGAGGGAAATCGTGAGTTCCTGCTCTACGGCGTGTTTTAGTCCGCGAACCTTAGCGGCCTTTGTGGGCGATGCCTTGGTTTCCGGTACAATCGCTCTTTCATCGTATCTTCGAGCGTAATGGCCACTCCGCAAGCATCCACCCCGAAAACCGCAGGCATCATTTCCCGGCCCGAACGCCCGGAGGTCGCCAAGATTCTTCCCGGACTCCTCGCCTGGCTCGCTGAGCACGGGTACAAAGTCATCGTTGACGAGCAAACCTCGAAATATATCGCCGGACAGCAAATCGTGCCGAGGGCGCAAATGGCGTCGCACGCGCTGGATCTGGTAATCGTACTGGGCGGCGATGGAACTCTGTTGTCCGCCGCGAGAGTCACCGCCGCGATCGATGTTCCCTTGCTTGGAGTCAATCTCGGCTCGCTCGGATTTCTGACCGAAGTGCCGCTGCAATCGCTTTACACGATGCTCGACGCGATCGTGCAAGGACGCGCCGCCGTCGAACATCGCTCGCTAATGCAGATTGAACTACTACGCGGAGACACTGTTCGCGGAAGCTATCTGGTCTTCAATGACGCTGTGGTGAACAAGACGGCGCTGGCCCGCCTCAATACCTACGATCTGTACATCGACAAGGTGTTCGTCGCCGGCTATCGGGCGGATGGCATGATCGTGGCGACTCCTACCGGTTCGACCGCATATTCGTTGTCGGCGGGCGGACCGGTCCTGATGCCGACGGTGAATGCATTCGTGATTACGCCGGTGGCGCCGCATTCGCTGACGCATCGCCCGCTGGTGGTGCCGGATTCGGTGGAGATCGAAATCCTGTTGCGCAGCGAAGAGGAAGCGTACCTGAGCCTTGACGGTCAGCCCGGATTCGACCTGCGCGACGGAGACCGCGTGCGCTGCCGCCGCTCCGAGCATCAAGTGAGCCTGTTCCGCACCGGGTCGGACTTCTTTCATGTGCTGCGCACGAAAATGAAATGGGGCGAAAGGCAGGCCTAGGTGTTGCGCGGGCGCCCGCCCGCGATTTACAGTTCCGGCCGCAGCAGGTCCGAGATTTTCTCCCGCTTTCGAATTACCTTAGCCGACTTGCCCGCAACCAACACTTCCGCCGGCCGGGGGCGCGTGTTGTAATTCGACGCCAGCGCCATGCCATAGGCGCCTGCATCGAGAATCGCCAGCAGACTCTCTTCGTCGACCAGCGGCAGCTCGCGGTCACGGGCGAAGAAATCTCCGGTCTCGCATACGGGCCCAACAATATCTGTGACTTCTGATTTAGCTTTAAATGTCGGCCTTGCACCTTGTATGACGGGGCTTTGAGTAACTGGAGCAATCTCATGGTAGGCGCCGTAGAGCGTGGGGCGGATCAAGTCGTTCATTGCGGCATCGACGATTAAAAATCTCTTGCCGTCGTTTTGCTTTCTGTAAACCACCGTTGTCAATAAGACTCCCGCAGGACCGATGATCGACCGTCCCGGTTCCAGCAGGAGTCGCACGTCGAGTTCGCGCAAAGGGCCAGCCAGCGCCCGGGCATACATTGCCGCGTAGGCGGAAAACTCGAGCGTGTTCGGCTTTTCGTAGGCAATCCCCAAACCTCCTCCCGCGTCAACGTGCTCGATGCCGTGCCCGTCGGCGCGCAATTCGCGGACGAGTTCTGCGACGCGCGCCATGGTCTCGCCGAACGGAGCGACATCGGTGATCTGCGAGCCGATGTGCACGCTCACCCCGCGCACCTTGAGATATGGCGCACCTGAAGCTTTAGCGTAGAGCGCCCGGGCCTCGCGAATCGGTACTCCGAACTTGTGTTTGCGCAACCCAGTAGAAATATATGGATGCGTCTCGACGGCAACATCCGGGTTTACGCGGAGCGCGACGGGTGCGGTCTTGCGCAAGCGGCCAGCGCACTCAGCCAGAGCCCATAGTTCCGATTCGCTCTCCACGTTGAAGAGCATGATTCCCGCCTTTAACGCCGCCGTCAACTCTTCCCGGGTCTTGCCCACTCCCGAGAACACGACTTTCTTCGCCGATCTGCGGTCCGCGACCCGCACCCGTTCGAGTTCGCCGCCGGAAACGACGTCGAAGCCGCATCCCTTTTTCGCCAGCATGCGCAGGATCGAAAGATTCGAATTCGCTTTGACGGAGTAGCAGATCGTGTGTGGCTGCTGCCGAAACGCAGCGTCAAACGCGTCATAGCGTTCGCGGATCATTGCGGCCGAGTAGACGTAGAGAGGAGTTCCATGCTGCGCCGCGAGCTTCTCCAGGTCTACATCCTCGCAATGCAGAACGAGCGGGCCACGGCGGCGCAAAATGCCCCGCTTCCTTTCGCGATACACAAATCCGGGAGGGCGGCTTGCGAGGTTCTGACTGGGAGGGGTCATTTCTTCTTGGCGGAGTGCACGCCGCTGCCGTGGGAATTTCCGTGCACTCGGATGGCGACCACCGTCTGGTCGTCGAATGTTTCCACGCCTGCCGAGTGTTCGGCTGCGGCTTGGAACAGGGAAGAGACGACGCAATCCGCCGATTGTGTCGCGCATTCGGCAATGACCTTTTCGACTCGTCCGCGCCCAAACAATTCGCCTTTGCGGTTGCGGGCGTCGAGAATGCCGTCGCTGAAGAATACGAACATGTCTCCCGGCTTCATCTTGAATTTGAATTCGTCGTAGTCAGCGTCGTCGAACAGGCCGAGTGGCAAGCCCGTTGCCTCGACCACTTCATTCTTGCCGCCATGCACAAAAATGGGCCGGGGAAGTCCGGAGTTCGCGACCGTGAGAGTACGCTGTTCATCGTCCCAAACCGCATAGATAATGGAAACAAACTGGGCCTCGATGCGGCGCTCGGCCAACGATAAATTTACGGCGGATAGCATCTCCGCCGATCCCGGCTCAATCGGGGCATGCGAGCGGATAATGCCGCTCACGAGCGCGGCGTAAATGGCTGCCGGCGCGCCCTTGCCGCTGACATCGCCAATGGCGATGCCCAGCCGCGACATCGAGTAGGGGATGAAGTCATACAAGTCGCCGCCGATGGCGCGGGCCGGAACGAATTTCGCTGCAACATCCAGGTGTGCAAGCTTCGGCGGGGTCTGCGGGAGCAGTCGTCCTTGCAACTCCCGAGCCAGGGCCAGATCGCGCTCCAACCGCCGCTCTTGCCGCTCGATCTCTTCGTACAGCCGAGCGTTTTCCAGCGCAATCGCAATCTGCGCCGCCAGCGTCGTCATGGTGCGCTGATGCTCTTCTGTGAAGAATCCGCGGCGAGTATGCTCCAGGTCGAGCACGCCAATTACTTTGCCTTTGTAAACCAGCGGGACAGCGAGTTCGGAGCGCGTTTCTGGATTGGCTTCCACATAACGCGAATCTTTGGTCACGTCAGGCACCAGGACCGCCTGCTTGCTCTCGGCCGCATGACCCACGAGTCCGCGTCCCAGTGGAATCTCATGTTTAAGATGAATGTTCTCGTTGAAACGCAGTGAGAAGCGGTGCTGCAATTTCTCGCCCGTAGAATCGAGCAGAAGAATGCTGAACATCTGGTAATCGATCAGCCGGCGCACCAGTTCGGCGATGCGGCCGAGCAACTCGTCCAGGTTCAGGATCGAAGTCAGCTCCTGCGCAATTTCGTTCAGCAGCAGAAGAATCCGCGCCTGCTTGGTCGTTCGCGTATACAGCTGGGCATTTTCTATGCCTGCCGCCATGCGCGACGCCACCAGCGTCAGCACACGCACGTGCTCCTCGTTGAAATAGCCGGGCTCGCGCGCTTCAAGGTCGATGACGCCAATCACGCGATTCTTGGTGATCAGCGGGATAGCCAGTTCTGAGCGCACATTCGGCACCGCCTCGATATAGCGCGGGTCCTTGGTCACATCGTCAATCAGAACTGCCTGGCGCGTTTGCGCCGCAAGTCCAGTGACGCCTTCGCCGACTTTGATCCGACTGCGCTCGGTAAATTCCGGCGGATAGCCCACCTGGAAGCGAAACCTGAGATCCTGAGTTTTTTCGTAGAGCAGAAGAATTGCGAAAATCTCGTAATCGATAACTTTGCGGACGACTTCGGCGACGCGCCGCACGGTCGTTTCCAAGTCGAGCGACGTGGCCAACACGTCGGCCACGTCGAGCAGCAGCGACTCGACCGGCAGGCGCTCCGGTTTAGAAATGACAGAACCCATTCTTCTTTTTCTTTCGCGGGGGATGGCTGTTGGTATGATAACAGCCGCTGCGCGCAATTCTTCGCTATGGCTATTCGTCCATTGCTATTCGCGCGGTACGACGCAAATGTCGGCCAGATTTCGATATTTCTCTGCGTAGTCCAGTCCGTAGCCGACCACGAACTCGTCGGGAATTTTGAACCCGACGTAATCGCCCTCCAGCGGCAGCTTCCGGCGCGAAGGCTTGTCGAGCAAGGCGGCGACCTTCAGAGATCGCGGTTGGCGAGCCAATAGCATTTTCTTCAAATAAGTCATGGTCAGGCCGGTGTCGAGAATGTCTTCCACCACGATTACGTTTTTGTCTTTCATGGTCTGGTCTACATCTTTGGTGAGCTTCACCTCGCCGGTTGAGTCCCAACCGCTCTTGAGTTCCTGGCTGGGGCTCGGACGGTTGCCATAGCTGGAAACCGCGATGAAGTCGAAGGTGGCGTCGAGCTCGACCTGCCGCGCCAGATCGGAGAGAAAAATCGCGGCGCCCTTGAGCACTCCGACGAAGATGATCGACTGCCCGGCAAAATCCTTTGCGATCTGTGCTCCCAGTTCGCTCACCCGCGTGGCAATGTCCTGCCGCGAAATCAGCACCTTGAGTTCGGTCATGGCGTTTCATATTAAACTAGGAACTTGTACCGGATGGACCAAATATTTCATAGTTGCTGGAGCTAGCAGCTAGAAGCTAGGAGCTACCTTTTTATGAATCTGAAAAACGTGAAACTGACGTGGCTCGGCCATTCTACTTTCCGGATCGAGACTCCAGGCGGGAAGACTGTCTATATCGATCCGTGGATCATGGGAAATCCGATGTGTCCGGAGCCGGAAAAGAAAGTCAAGCAAGCCGATATCCTGCTCTGCACGCACGGCCACGGCGACCACATCGGCGACGCCGTTGAAGTAGTCAAACAGCATCAGCCGCTCGTGGTCGGAATCTATGAACTCTCCCTTTGGCTAGGGAAAAAAGGGGCCAAACAGATTTCTCCGATGAATAAAGGCGGAACCCAGAGCGTCGGTGACATCAAAGTCACCATGGTTCACGCCGATCATTCGTGCGGCATTCAAGATGGCGACGAAATTGTCTACGGCGGCGAGGCTTGCGGCTACGTGGTGGAGTTTT
Source organism: Candidatus Sulfotelmatobacter sp. (assembly GCA_036500765.1). NCBI lineage: Bacteria > Pseudomonadati > Acidobacteriota > Terriglobia > Terriglobales > Candidatus Korobacteraceae > Candidatus Sulfotelmatobacter > Candidatus Sulfotelmatobacter sp. The sequence continues at coordinate 832,816 of DASYBM010000004.1, read as the reverse complement.
CTAATGGCGTGAAAATCTACCATGCCGGCGACACTAATGTGTTTGGCGATATGACGATCATCCGCGAGTTGTATGCGCCTGAGATTGTCATGCTGCCGATGGGCGATGTGTTTACGATGGGTCCGCGTGAAGCCGCGTATGCGGTGAATCTGCTGAAGCCGAAAACCGTGATCCCCATGCACTTCGGGACATTCCCGGCGCTAACCGGAACTCCTGGGGCCTTGCAGAAGTTGATCTCGGGCGTAGAGGTGCTGGAGATGAAGCCAGGCGTTACCATCGGAGGCTGAAGCAAGTCGTGCCTCGAAAATCGGAATCATGAAAGGGAAGCGTGTGACGCAAGTCAGGACTCAAACCAAGAAAACCCCCGCCAGTTGGCGGCACTACAATTTCACTACCTCGGGACCGGTCGACGACTACATCTACTCGATGCTGCCCCAGCGCGAAGAAGTTCTAGCCGAGATGGAAGACTATGCTACGGCGCACAACGTGCCGATCGTGGGCCCGGCCGTGGCGCGGGTGTTGCAGCAACTGGCGATGGCGATCAACGCGCGAACGGTCTTCGAACTCGGCTCCGCCATAGGCTACTCGACGATCTGGTGGGCGCAAGCGGTCGGCGAGCGGGGCCAGGTGATTTATACGGATGGCGATTCCAAGAATGCCGAACGCGCCCGCGTTTATTTCCGGCGCGCCGGAGTCACAAAACAAATCTCGCTGCACACCGGCGACGCCCTCGAATATCTTTCCGAGCAGAAGCAGGAATTCGACATCATCTTCAACGATGTCGACAAAGAAGATTATCCGCGCGTGCTGCGGCTGGTCGCGCCGCGCCTGCGCAAGGGCGGGCTCTTCATCACCGATAATGTTCTGTGGAGCGGACGTGTGGCCGAAAAGAAACCCGACCGCACCACTAAGGCGATCCTCGAGTTCAACCGGAATCTCTTTGACGCGAAAGAGTTTTACACGACGATTCTGCCCATCCGGGACGGGCTCGCGGTGGCGTTGAAAAAATAAGGCGGGAGAGGTAGCGAACCTCTGAGGCTTAACGTCAGTTCTGTCCCCGATTTGGGAGATAAACTTCGAGCTTTCGTAACACTCCCGTAACATTCCTCCGCTATCCTTCCGCAATTCACGATCGGTTCAAAATTCAGTTTGCACTCGAAGGGGATTCCCATGGCAGCACCCTCCTCCGTTCTGCATGGCAAAATCAACCGCTCCCCCGGCGCCATCGGCATGATTGTTTTCGGAATCGTGCTGATCATCGGTTTTGGATACGCCGGATATCATCTGCTGAGCGATCTCTCCACTATGCGCAGCAGTTCGGTTCTGCCGTTTGTCCTGCTGGGGGTAGCGCTGCTGGTGGCGCTCGGTTTTGAGTTTGTCAACGGCTTCCATGATACGGCCAACGCCGTGGCCACAGTTATCTACACGCATGCGCTGGAGCCGCACGTTGCGGTGGTTTGGTCCGGTTTCTGGAATTTTCTGGGAGTGATGGTTTCGTCCGGATTAGTTGCCTTCAGCATTATTTCGCTGCTGCCCGTGGAATTAATTTTGCAGGTGGGCAGCAAGGCCGGATTTGCCATGGTCTTCGCTCTTCTGGTTTCGGCGATCATGTGGAATCTGGGCACGTGGTACTTCGGTCTGCCCGCCTCCAGTTCGCACACTCTGATTGGTTCCGTCATCGGCGTAGGAATCGCCAACCAGTTGTTGTCCGGCAAGAGCGGCACGTCGGGGGTCGATTGGGGACAAGCCGCCAACATCGGCAAATCGCTCTTGCTGTCGCCGCTGGTCGGATTCGGCGTGGCCGCGCTCTTGCTGTTGGCCCTAAAAGCCTTCATTCACGACGAGAAACTCTATCGCGCCCCGGAGGGCAATGCTCCGCCGCCGTTCTACATTCGCTGCCTGCTGATTCTCACCTGCACCGGAGTGAGCTTCTTTCACGGTTCGAATGACGGCCAAAAAGGAATGGGATTGATCATGCTCATCCTGATCGGAACCGTACCCACCGCATACGCCTTGAATCACGCGGTGACCTATCAGGAGTCGCAGGACTTCCTCGCCGTTTCGCAGCAGGCGGCGAACGTGCTGGATCACTACGTGACCCCGGGAGCAGTCATTGGAGATCCCCGGGACGATGTGACCGATTACATACGCAGCAAGGAGTTCAACGCCAATACGATGCTGGCGATGCGCACCATGGTCAACGACATCAGCAACGAGACCAGCATCTACAAAGAACTTAAAAATGTTCCCAACGATCGGGTGCGCAACTTCCGCAACGATTTGTATCTGCTGAGCGAAGCCTTGCGGCTGACCGCGAAATCCGGGGTGCCGAAGTTTGCCCCCGGCGACGCCGCCGTGCTGGCCAATTATAAAAAGCACATCGATCGCTCCACGCGCTTCATCCCAACCTGGGTAAAAGTCGCGGTCGCGATGGCGCTGGGCCTAGGAACCATGGTCGGCTGGAAGCGGATCGTGGTAACGGTCGGCGAAAAAATCGGCAAAGAACATCTGACTTATGCGCAGGGAGCTGCCGCCGAAATTACCGCCATGGCGACGATTGGCGCTGCGGACGGATTCGGCCTACCCGTCAGTACCACGCACGTACTTTCCTCGGGCGTGGCCGGGACTATGGCTGCCAACCATTCAGGAATTCAATTAAGTACGGTGCGCAACCTGGCCATGGCCTGGATACTCACTCTGCCAGTCGCCATGATTTTATCTGGATCGCTGTTCTGGCTGTTTAAGAGGATCTTCTAGCGCCCAAAGAAAGAAGCTGCCGGCGCTATTGCCTTGAAAAGGGCGCGGCACGGTGCTGTCAGGCGCGCAAAAATCCTATTTTACCGTTGGCGTGGGCGCCGAAGGCTGGATCAACTCCACATCGATCGTGATGCTAATCTGGTCGCCGACTACCCCCGGCGCGGCGCTGATGCCGAAATCCTGGCGAACGATTTTGGTTGTCGCCGAAGCCCCTATGCGCTGCATTCCCATCTTGGCGTCCTGGATCGCGGCCGACGGCCCATCTACATCGAGTACGACTTCTTTGGTCACGCCATGCAGCGTCAAATCGCCGGTAATCGCTAAATGCCCGGGCCCTGCAACTTTCGTATTTTTGGAATGAAAGATAATCGTAGGATATTTCTGCACATCGAAAAAGTGCGGACTGCGGATATCGTTATCGCGTGCCTCCACTCGCGTATCCACCGAACTGGCGTCGATCGTGGCCTCAATCGCATCCTTGGACGGGTCCGCCGGATCGATTTGCGCCGTCCCGCTCACTTTTGCAAATGCGCCCCGCACCGTGGATACGCCAAGATGCTTCACCGCAAATTGTGCCGCCGTGTGCTTGGGATCGATCTGCCAACTGGAAGCCTGTGCCGCCGCGGTCGCGGCTAATACAAGCGCCGTAATGAATGCGAAAACAAAACGAGTCATACCGAAAGAAACCCTCCCCTTGACAAGTTGAATAATGCTGAGTTGACCATGCTAGGTTGAACAATGCTAAATGGATTTGACCGGAATGGCCAATAGGTCGTCGACGAGTCCGATTTCCTTTTGCAGGAACGGTTCCGCGTGAGTGACTCCGCCGAGCATGCCGTAGAAGCGAGCCATGGCGTCGACGCGCGCGCGAATCTCGTCGTGCGCGACGAACAAATCCTTGCCTGCCTCCTGATCGCTGAATTGTGTTTTGTAAGCCATGATGGAAGCAAATTTCCCGTCAAACTGCTCCCCAATATCGACCACAAACGTCGGCCGAACATCGTAGTACAGCGTCGCGTAGATAATTTTGAACGGACGATGCGGAGGAAGGAGAGTAGCGCCGGCGTCCCGCCGGCTGTCGCGAAGGCGTCCCGCCTTCGCTTCGTCAGACATTCCGGTACTTGCCGAGCCTTGTCCAACATCCAGCCCGGACGCCGGAAGCCCGAGATCCAGCTTTGCCAGTCCCGCCAGAAAACAAGCCTCATATCCCAGCACTGAAGCCGTGTAATGATCCGGATGCCGCCCTTTCCAGTAAGGCAGAATCACTACGTGTGGCCGGGTCTCGCGAATCACGCGTGCCACCTTCAGGCGATTCTCCCACGTATTTTCCACGCGGCCGTCAGGGATATCGAGCGCGCGCCGCCACCCAACGCGAAGAATCTTCGCCGCATCGGCTGCCTCGCGCGCCCGATCATCTGCGCTGCCGCGGGTCCCCATCTCCCCTTGTGTGAGATCGAGGATGCCCGTGCGCTGCCCGCGCTGCGCCGCTTTGATCAGTGTGCCGCCGCAGGTCTGCTCCACATCGTCGCGGTGGGCGGCGATGGCCAGAATGTCCAGAGGGACGACGTCAACAGATTGATCGATTGGAAGGGAAGACATGTCAGTCGAGGTTGTCTTGCTCCAGATTGCCTTGTTCCAGCACCACGTTCTCGCGCACGATCAGCCGGTGCGCCGCCATTGCCTTCAGCGTGGGCAGCACGCGGTTCACGTAATCGTCGGTGTCGACGAATACAATAATCACCGGCAGCTTTCCGCCCGCCTCTACGAGATGCGCCGTCTCCACCCGCTGTCGGCCTAGAAATCCCGCCACGCCGTGGACTGCTGTGGCCGCGTACACTTTTTCTTTGTGTAAATAGGTCAGAATCTCCAGGTGCAGCGGCCGGTGATGCCACTGGTCCGCTTCGTTCAGATAGACAGTGATCTGTACCGCCATGGCACTTAGCATTTTACTTGCGAAGCTCTCCAGAAGTCTTTACAGCGCCCGTGCCAGCGCCATTCCCGCCAGGGCTGCGCCCAGGCATAGCAGATTGTTGCTGAGAACGTTGGCCAGCAATAGTCCCCACTGGCCTTGCTCAAAGTACACCATGGTCTCAAACGCGTAGCTGGAAAACGTAGTGAACGAGCCGCAGAAACCTACCGCCACCAACAGGCGCCAGCGTGGGTCGACCAATACCCGCTCGGTGGTCCAGATCACGAAGAAGCCCACGATAAAGCTGCCAACGACGTTGATGACGAGCGTACCAAAAGGAAAAGCGGGACCGTATTCTCTAGCGGCCAGACGACTCAGCAAAAATCGCAGGTTGGCTCCGAAGATGGCAGCGAGAGATATGGCGAGAAAATCTTTCACGAGGGCTCCTACAAAAAGTCGATTTCGATTCTGTAGGAGTTATCAGCCTGCAAGCTCTCACGCGGGGCAGGCGGTTGTGGCGAACTCCATCGCCGTCGTTATTATTACCATAGAGGACACTGAGCAGCACAGAGGCGCGGTCCAAGGCTTGGTGCCCGACGCCCGACGTCTTCCTACTTTTTCCGCTCCACCAGAAACCTCGCCAACTCCCTCAGCGTCTCCGCCTTCTCGCCAAAACTCTCGAGTTCGGCGAAGGCATCGTTCACCAGCGCTTCCGCCCTTTGCAGCGAGGCTTCCACCCCAAACAACGCGGGATAGGTGACTTTCTCAGAAGCCGTATCTTTTCCGGCCGTCTTTCCCAGTTGTTCTGAAGTCTGAGTTACGTCGAGTACATCGTCGACAATCTGAAAGGCCAGCCCAACCGCTAGCCCAAAAGCCCGCAACTTTCCTACTTGGCTGTCTTTCGCTCCCGCGTACAAGCCGCCGCTGACCAGGCTGGCCGTGATCAATGCCGCGGTTTTTGAACGGTGGATATACTCCAGCATCTCGGGCGTCGGCTTCGTATGTTCCGCTTCGAGATCGACCACTTGCCCGCCGATCATGCCGTCGAGGGTTCCGGTGTCGTGGGCAATCTCTTCGATAATGCGCACGCGCGCTTCCGCCGGACACTTCAGCCGGGCGAGAACTTCATAGGCCAGCGTTTGCAGTGCATCTCCAGCCAGAATGGCCGTGGCCTCGCCGAAGGCTTTGTGGCACGTCGGCCGCCCGCGCCGAAGATCGTCATTGTCGAGCGCCGGCAGGTCGTCGTGGATCAGCGAATAAGTATGCAGCATCTCCAGCGCCGCACCCAGTTCTTCGATGCGCGGAGGAAACTCTCCCGACACCATGCGTCCTGCCTCGATGCAGAGCACGGGCCGCAGGCGCTTCCCGCCCGCGAACACGCTATGGCGCATGGCTTTGTGAATCGACTCGGGATGCCGCGTCTCCAGTGGAATCAGCCGGTCAAGCGCCGCGTCGGTCAGTTGCCGTCCTTGTTCGAGAGTCTCAGCCAGCATGAAGCAGTGAGTATAACAAGGCGGCGAATCGATGCCATATCGGGCCAACCAGTCACACGAGCAAAATAAGCGGCGAGCAAAAAATTAAGGACGCCCTCAGGGCGTCCTTTTAACGGAAGCAAAATAACGGAAGCAACATTCTGGATCTACGCCAGAGCCGTGCCTGAGTGTGCCAGTGTTCGACGGACCGACGTGAGCACATTCTCCACGTCGTCGGCGGGGCAAACATCGCTCGCGCCGGCCGCCAGCGCAGCCATCCAAAGTTCGTCGTCAGGGATGCGGTGCGTGCAGACGATAGGCAGCGCGGGGAAATCGCGATGCAGACTCTCGACGTCGGCCAGGCGCCATTCGTCGATGTTAAGAACCACGGCTTCGGGACGGGTCCGGTTCAAGTCGTCCCGCAATTCCTCACGTCTGCGGGTTAAATGAACCGAAAAGTAAGGGCCCAGTCCGCCGGCCAGGGACCGGGCCATTGCAGGATCTTTCTCAAGGACAACTACGTTTTGTGCCATACTTCCCCTTTTTCAACCGTCGTCAATGGCGGACATCAACGTTCGATTTCAACGTCGCTATTGCAACGCTCGACTAGGGCTGCGGGCTGGCCCAAGAGGCCACAGCGCCACAGACATCTCCTTCGTTCTTAGTTCTTATGCTCTCGAATCGCGGCCAGAAATCCGCTCGACTTACCGTCGTGCAGGCGACTTTTCCGTCAGCGCTTCGAATGGTTCAGCCTGAAGCTTTCCGTTCTTTTTCAGCAGAATCTCGACTTTTCCCTCCGCTTGCTCCAGTTCCTTCCGGCAGGTGGAAGAAAGCTGCATGCCCTCTTCAAACAGTGTCAGCGATTTCTCCAGAGGGACTTCTCCCTTTTCGAGCTCCTGAACAATTTTCTCCAGTCGCTGCAGGCACTCTTCAAATTTCGGCAACGGGTTTCGCTCCGTTTCTTATTCTAATGCAACTATTTGCAACAAGTGTCCAGTCTTTTTAATGGAAAGGACTCGAGAGAGTGTATGGCGCGGTCCAGAGGTGGGAAGCGCGTCTCTTTTCTTGCGCAAAGATACACGGGTCTTGCGCAAAGATACACGGGCCCTCAGAATCGGAAGTGATCCCGCGTCGGACGCTATGCGCTAGCCTGGGAACCCAGGGAACCCAGGGAACCCAGGGATCCCAGCGCTTCCAGCACATCCACCGCCGAGCTGTACCGTCCCTGTGGAGCGCTAATCTGTGCCCCCTGCGCCATCTGCCGGGCGGCCATCAGCATCTCGCGTGCAATGGCGATGCCCTCAGCCCGCGCTGCTTCGGGATTCTGCGCCCGCGCCATGCGCTCCAGAATCGCGTCGGGCACGGAGACTCTCAGTTCGTTCTTCATAAACTCGGCATTGCGCACGCTGACCAGCGGCCAAATCCCTGCCACCACCGGAATCCGGCAGTGTTCGATGCGCCTCAGGAAATTCTCCAGCAAGCGCAGGTCGAAAACCGGTTGAGTTACCGCATATTCCGCGCCAGCCTCGACTTTGTACTCGAAGCGGCGAATCTCCTCGTCCAGATCGGTCAGCCCAGGGTTCGCACCCACGCCAATCACAAACCCTGTGCCGCTTCCAATCGGATTTCCGCCGAGGTCGAGTCCCCGGTTCAGGTTGTGCACAATATTGACCAGTCCGATCGCGTCCACATCAAACACCGCCGTCGCGTCCGGATAGTTTCCCATCTTCGGGGGATCGCCGGTGATGCAGATCAGATTCTTGATGCCGACCGCGGCCGCTCCGAGCAAGTCGCTCTGAATGCATAGAACATTTCGATCGCGGCAGGTATAGTGCAAAATCGCGTCGATTCCGACATCGCGCTGGATCAGCAATGACAACGCCTGGTTGCTCATCCGCGCCGAGGCCCTTGGGCTATCCGGAATGTTCACTGCATCTACGCCCACCGACTTCAAAAACCGTGCTCCCTCGACTTCCTTGCGAATGTCGATCCCTTTCGGAGGGACGATCTCCACCATGGTCAAAAATTCGCCACGAGCGAGCCGAGCGCCCACCAATGACCTGCTCTCAAGCGGGACCGCGGGAACGGCGGGGATGGCAGTCTGGCCGGGGGCCACATGTGCGGACGTCGCCTTTCCCCGCGCCTCGCCCACCCGCAACGCCGACTTCATCACCCGAATGTGCTCTGGTGTAGTTCCACAACAGCCGCCCACGAGCCGCACGCCGGCAGCCACGAACTTGCGCGCATAGCTGGCCATATATTCGGGCGAGCACAGGTAAATATTTCTGCCGTCGACAGACCGCGGAATCCCGGCGTTCGGTTGCGCTGCAAGCGGCAGGGAAGTCGCTGCCCGCACTCGCTCCATGGCATCCAGCATGGCCACCGGACCCACGCTACAATTGCACCCGATCACGTCCGCGCCCCACTCCTCCAGCCTCGCCACAAAAGTTTGCGGGTCGGAGCCGTCGAGGCAGTTGCCGTCTTCGTCGATGGTGACCTGCGCCACGATCGGCAGCGATGCGCTCACATCGCGGGCAGCCAGCATGGCCTGATGAATCTCTTCCAGATATCCGAACGTTTCCAAGATCAGCAGATCTACGCCACCTTCAACCAATGCCTCGATCTGCTCCCGGAAGGCTTGCCGCGCCTCCTCGAACGAGGTCTTGCCCAGAGGTTCGATTCTGGTTCCCAGCGGGCCAACCGATCCCGCGACCCACACATCGAAGCTTTTGGCGGCTTCGCGAGCCAGACGAACCCCGGTTCGATTGATGTCGTGAACTTTGTCCGCTAAGCTATGTCGTCCCAGGCGGAAAGAGTTACCGCCGAAAGTATTGGTTTCAATAATCTCGGCACCAGCTTGCAGGTAATCGTGGTGGATGCCGCGAATCAGGTCGGGCTGGGAGAGATTCAGTTCGTCGTAGGACCGGTTGATGAAGATGCCCTTGGCGTAAAGCAGGGTTCCCATGGCCCCGTCGCACAAGACGGGAGACTGCTTGATCCGGGAGCGAAAGTCAGCCGCCATATAGTCTTTTGAGAATACAGGATCAAATCAGTTCGTGCACCTCCCGAGCTATGCCGCAGCACTGATGCAGAAGTCACTGTTTTCGACGATTCTAAGGAGGGAGCGGAAAACGTCGTTTAGACTCGGTTTCATTCCGGGCGCGTCGCTCCGGAGGAGTAGTTCCGGGTCTGCTATAATCCAGCATTTCGCAATTAAATCTTCCTTTTTCATGTCGTTAGGAGCCTGCCGTTTGAAGAGACGCATCTTCGTTGTTGTGCTTGGAGTGTGGGGCAGCCTCACCCTTGTTTCCTGCGGCGGTAGCTCCAAGACGGATCCACCCAGTGGGTTGCCGTATCGTGTGTTGGCATCTCAGGGAGTGACTTCGGCTGTCACTTCTGGCAGCCTGGTGATTCTCGATGCCTATAACGATACGATCCCACGGCTTGCTCCACTGAGCGCGGGGACTTCTCCGGGGCTGATGGTTGTGACGCCTACCCTCAATCTCGCGGCAGCCTTCGACGCCGGCAGCAATTCGGTTTATGCCGTAGACACGGTCAAGGAAAGCAGCATCGGCCACATCCAGTTGCAGGGGCCTACCAACAGCATGGTGGTCCCGACTGCACAGGGCATCGGATACGCCGCGGTTCCTACGGCTACCGTCCCCGGCTTTTCCTTCATCGGCGCGATTGACGTGATGAATTTCTCCAGTGGAGGGCTCACCACCATCGCGGTTCCAAATGCGCAAACGGTTATCTCAGATTCGACCGGGACCCAACTTGTCGTTCTGAGTAACGATTCCAACTCGGTGACCGTGCTGACTCCGGGCAACGCTGTGCCTCCGGTCGACACCAGTTGCCTCTCCACCAATCTTCCCAGTTCCGTATGTACGATTGTTCCCGGCTTCGACCGTCCAGTTTTTGGCGTGGTCAGCGGAAGCACCGCTTACATCATGAACTGCGGTCCACAGTGCGGCGGCGTGCAGGCCAGCGTCGCGGTTTTCGATCTGCCCAGCCTCAAGATCACCAGCACAATTCCCGTCGATGCCGCCACCATGGCGCTGCTCAGCGGATCCACGCTCTACGTCGCCGGCACTTCGCCTTCCAATAACACCTGCACTGGACAGTTGAGCAACACCGGCCAGCAGACCGCGGCCACGATCTGCGGACGGCTCGACATTGTTAATCTCGGCTCAGGAACAGTGACCGGTAGCGCCATAATCACTGACGGCTTTCATGACCGCATGGACTTGACCACCAACGGCCAGCTCTTCATCGGATCTTATGACTGCACTAACATCGGCAACGTCAATAATCCCAGCGGGGAAGTCCGCGGTTGCTTGTCGATCTTTCACACTGCTGACAATTCGGTGCTCATCCCGCCCGACAACGGCGACGTGAACGGCTTGCAAGGCTTTAACTCCCGTACTGTCGAGTACGTAGCAGAAGGCGGCAATCTCCGCGTCTATGACACCACCAAAGATATTCTGCTGATCAACGATTTCCTGCAGCAAGGCACCATCAATATCATCGGCTACGTTGGCGATGTAAAGGCTATCGACTTCTTTTGAGACATGTAGCGGCGGACGCATTCGTCCGCCGGCAACAAATACCCAAAAGATTTTTGCCCGTAGAATGCGTCCGGGCCCACGCGATTCATGGTTGCGCGCTTGGGCTGACCGGTCCCAGCAGGATCCTGTGCGCCTTCGCCGCGTCCACCGCCTTTGCGCTGAACGGCAGAGCGAATGTCGTGCCCCCATACCATGCCTTCCATTGATCCATGTAATAGGGGCTAAGAAAATTCCCGCCCTGCCCGGTCACAATGTTGAGCGTCGACTGGTCCAGGTCGGCCAGGTTTGCCGTGAATCGCTCTGACGGGCCGTGATGCCGCGACACCGCCTTTACCGTATATCCGCTGCCAGACTGCTCCTGGACTCCCGGCCCGGACCATTGTTGGATCAATGGAATCTTTCCCAGAATCGGATGTTCGATCTGCACGGCATTGAACGTACCCCAGCGCCACGAGGCCAAGTCTTTCGGCACTTCCGGACCATTCACTGCCGCCTCCACTGCGGCGGTAAGCAGTTCCTCATAGTTGGGATATTTCTCCGGCAGCCAGCGCTTTGGCCGGTGCAGCATAATATTTTCCATCCAAACCGAGCGCATCTCCCACGAATAGGTTTTCCAGCTTAGACTTTCGTCTTGCTTTCCGGAATCCGCTGGTGCGCTACCGAGCTTCGGCTCCAGCAGCAAACGCCGCAGTTGCAGCATTGAATTCTCAGCGATCGTCGGCACTGCGGATGAAGCCTGCATGCGCCCGTCCCAGCCGCGCATCAGGTCCGCTGCTTGTTTCACCCGCGGCGATGGCTTGGAAGCATGATCGACGGCATAGACAAAGCGCTCCGCCGCGAACAAGTCTGCCTCCGAGTGAACGTCGGTTTGTAGCGCCAGCATGTCCGTCGCGGAGAATTTGCGTCCCGATTCCAGCACGTGATAAATGCGCGCCGTGCGCCACGGCGCCTCCCACTCCATGCTGATCGAATTGGGATAATTGTCTGGAGTAATTCTTCCGTTCGCCGTCGCAATGATTCCGGACGGCGGGTTATAAATGCTGGGCAACTTCTCGAACGGAATGTAAGAAGTCCACTCGTGCATGTTGTCGGCGCCGCTCTGCGGCAGGCTGCCGTCGCCAGCGGCGCGGATCGGCACCTTGCCCGTCGCGTGATATCCAATGTTGCCGTCCACATCGGCATACACGACGTTCTGCCCGGGCGCATCCAATTGCGAAAATGCGCGGCAGAATTCGTCCCAGTTCTGAGCGGCGTTCACATCGAAGAAGGGAATGTGCAATCCGTCATAGAGCGTCCAGCGCAGCGCCAGTGGCCTGGTTTCCCCCGGAACGAGTTCGGTGATGATCGGCCCATGCCGCGTAATTTTCACATCCACGTTCACGTCCGGCTTACCTTTGACGTGAATTGTTTCGGCGCGATGTTCGGGCTGCACCCATTCGCCTGGAGCCTGGTACGCACCCTGCGCGTCGAAATTCTCAATGAAGACATCGGTTACAGTCGGTCCGACGTTTGTAAATCCCCACGCGACGCGCTGATTGTGGCCCACGATTACATACGGCATGCCCGGCAGAGTCACGCCCACAACATCAAAAGTGCCGGAGTGCAGATGCGCCTCGTACCACAGGTTAGGCATCTGATGGCCGAGATGCATATCATTCGAAAGCAGCGGCTTGCCCGTCACTGTGTGGGCCCCGGAAACGACCCAATTGTTGGATCCATTGACCGGTAAGCCCTCTTCCGCCATCAGGCCGACCGGTGAAACCGTCGGCGCGCTTCGCTGCGTGACCGAATTGTCGGGCGAGTCGTCGTCATCTTCGTCGTCTGAGTCAGAATTGCTGTCGGGCTGGGTCAGATCCTCGCGCATCACGGTCGGCGGATGATCGTGCCATGAGCGATTCACATACAAGTCCGCGGTCAATTCCGGCCCAAGTTTGGCCAGAATTTTCTCCCGGGCCAGCGCGTCGAAAAAATAGTGAAAGTTCAAATCCTTCACCATCGAGTTGGCCACCACGACCGAATCTTCCGACTGCCACGGCTTCGGCGTGTAACGCAGAATGCGAAACTCAATGGGCAGCCGATCGCCATGGGTCCCAATGTAGGCGTTTACGCCGCGCGCGTAAGCCTCGTAGTAGCTGCGATCGCGTTCGCTGGCCATCCCCAGGGACTTCTTTGCCGCTGCCCGCAGGCCTAGTATTCTCTGTTCGCGGTCGATCTTCAGCGTGTCCTCTCCGAGAATCTCCGACAGCTCGCCACTGCCGTAGCGACGCATGATGTCCATCTGCCACAGCCGGTCCTGCGCGGTGACATAGCCTTGAGCGAAGAAAAGATCGGCGAGGCTCGCCGCTTCAATCGTCGGCACGCCGTGCGCCTCGCGCGTGACCGTGACTGGGGATGAGAGTCCGCTGACCAGCAATTGTCCGTCGAGTTGGGGGAGGGCCGAGTACGCGACATGATAGGCATAGCCCACCAGCCCCGCTAGAAGCAGCAGCGCCGCCAGTAGCAGCCACAGTAGACTGCGGAGCAAGGGCGATCGTCGAGTGCTTGGCGTACGGATTTCGGCGAAGGTGCTCATGAGAAATGAGAATCTCTGATTGTATTCCACGTGGCTGCGGACCGCTCACGCTGAAAATGAATTTCATTTTCAAGATGACGGATGGTATCCTGACTATGCTGACTTAATCCCTCCCCATGCTTCAGAAGCGCATTGATGACCAGCCCACCATCTCGCGCCAGATGGTCCGCGAAGCCCAGGAGATCCTGCACAAGCACCTGAAGGGCGTCGGCCTGAAGCAGACCGCGCAACGCGACGCCATTCTCCGGGCCTTCCTCGAAACCCGCGACCACCTTTCTACCGACGAACTGCATCGCCTCGTCCAGAAAAAGGACGCACGTATCGGCTACACCACTGTATATCGCACCCTGAAGCTGCTGGCCGAGTGCGGATTAGCCAGCGAAGTCGCCTTCCACGACGGCATCGCCCGCTTCGAACACCAGTACAATCGCCGCAGCCATCACCACATGGTCTGCACCGGATGCGGCAGTTCCGTCGAGTTCTTTTCCCAGGAAGTCGGCCAGCTCGAACAGGAAATCGGCCACAAATATAACTACGTCACCACCCGGCACACGTTCCAGATCTACGGCGTCTGCGAAGATTGCCGGAACGCGGGTTAGACATTTGCCGCCCATCGCGCGCTTTGATATTGTCGCCACAATGGATGCTGCCCCCGTCCCGCCGACCTCGTGTCCGCACTGCGCGGCTCAAATGCCTGCGACGGCTGCATTCTGTCCCGGTTGCGGACGGTCTATGGCCGATCAGCGGGCCGACGGGAAGTCTGCCATGTCCGACACGCACGGTAAGGTCGGATCCCTGCCGGAAAACGTTGCTGGAGCGATCGCCTACCTTACGTTCGTCCCGGCCATTCTTTTCCTGGTCCTCGAGCCGTATAAAAAGAATCGCTTCGTGCGCTTTCATTCCGCCCAATGCCTGGTGCTGTGGATGGGTGGAATCCTGCTGGCCATAGCCCTTAAACTTGCCAGCGTTGTACTGTTCATCATCCCGTTGCTCGGCCCGCCGATCGTGGTGCTGGTCTCGATCGTGGTCGCGCTCGGACTGTTTGTGATCTGGTTGGTCCTGCTGGTCAAGGCTTTTCAGGGAGAAATGTTTCAACTGCCCCTGCTCGGTGAATTTGCGGCGCACTACGCCGGTGCCCCCTGATTCTGTCCTACCCGTCAAAATGTTGATTGCATTGCGAATGTCTTTTTGATAACGTGCCGCTGCGTCGCTTGGCGGCGGTCTGGCTCAGTCTGCAAGAACCGCTCCCCCCAATTCCAACCGACTCAAGGAGGAACATCCCCATGGCTTTTTGCAATATGTGCGGCGCACAAATCGCAGACGGCACCACGACGTGTTCGGTGTGCGCGGGAAGAGTTGCCACGGTGCCCCCAACGCCTACCACCGCCGCCGCGGGCGGCATGACCGACAATGTGGCCGGAATGCTGGCTTATATCACCATCATTCCAGCCATTATTTTTCTGGTGATGGAACCGTATAACCGGAATCGCTTTATCCGTTTCCACGCCTGGCAGTGTCTGTTCTTCGCGGGAGCCTTGCTGGCGCTACACATCGGCCTGTCGATTTTTACCTTTGTCCCCTTCATGGCGCTGATCACCTTGCCCCTGCACCTTGTGGTCAGCTTGGGCGGATTTGTTTTTTGGATCATCCTGCTGATGAAAGCGAACCAGGGACAGATGTACAAACTGCCCGTGATCGGCGACATGGCGGAAAAGCAGGCGAACGCGATCTAGTGGGTGCCGTAGCGCTACTACTTCGTCGAATTTCGCGAGTTCGTACCGACCTGGGACGAACTCGCGACTCGACCCTGACTTAGCGCCTCAATCTCCCGCCCTTGACTTTCTTCCTGTAAGCTATCAATCCTAGTAGCTTTTACCCGCGTCGCCATCCCACGCCTGCTGCGTGGTCGCGCTGGCGGGAACTGTGAGGCGAATGGGGATTTCATTGCGCGTACGGGTTTTTTACCACGACAAATGCTTTGACGGAGCTTCTTCCGCCGCACTCTTTTCACGCTTCTATCGCGAGCGCATTCGCAGCGACGTCAACTTCGTCTTTACTGGCCTCGTGCATCGCGCCGGGGCGCTATTCGACGAGAAAGAATTCGACGGCGACGAAAACGCCATCGTCGATTTCAAGTACTCCAGTTCGCCAAGAATAACCTGGTGGTTCGACCATCATGAGAGCGCGTTCCTCTCGCCCGCCGACGCCGAGCATTTCGAGCGCGACCAGAGCAATCGCAAGTTCTACGATCCCGATTTCAAGTCCTGCACCAGTTTCATCGCCATGATCGGGCAACAGCGTTTCGGCTTTGATCCCGCGCCCGTGGCCGATCTCGTGCACTGGACCGACATCATCGACGGCGCCCTCTATCCTGACGCCAAGACTGCCGTCGGCATGGAAGCTCCCGCCATGAAGCTCACCATGGTCATCGAATCGGCGCCCGATCACGGCTTCGTCCCCAACCTCATTCCGCTGCTGGCCACGAAATCTCTGGCCGAAATTCTCGAGGAGCCTTTCGTCGCCCCCTTGCTTCCGCCGCTCCTCAAACGCCATGAACTGTCTATCGGCATTCTCGAGCAGCGCACGGAATGCAAAGACGCGACCATCTTCTTCGACGTCACCGATCACGATCTCGAAGGCTACAACAAATTTATTCCCTATTACCTGCATCCTGAATCGGTCTATAGCGTGGGCCTCAGCAAGAGCAGTTTTCGGGTGAAAGTTTCGGTGGGATCGAATCCCTGGGCGCCGCAGGAACCGGAAGTGAACCTGGCGCGCATCTGTGAGCGCTATGGCGGCGGCGGCCATGCCCGCGTCGGCGCCATCTCGTTCAATGTGAACCAGCACGCCGCGGCCATTAAAGCATCACAGGAAATCGTGGCGGAACTGCGCGGCGCCATCCGGCAGAAAAAGGCAAAGTAGCGCCGGCGTCCCCGCCGGCTGTCGGGAGGGGCCTCTCGCCTTCGCATTGTTAACGTGCAAGAACCCTCGCGGTTACTGCACGGGCGTCCCACTCGCCAGACAACTCGCCGCATTCGCGTCGCTCGAAGAACGAATTACGCCCGACTGATCCGCGCAATATGCTTTCCGTCCAAACGAATTCGCATTCGGCGCTGCCGTAAGATGAAAGCCCGTGGCCGGTGCTGCGCTGCACTCCGACAGAGTGAAAACAAATCCATACTTCTTCCCGCTCGCCAATCCGCTGTTGATCAACATCGCCTGATGCTCGTTCGGAGCTCCCCCACCAAAGCCATCCAGGCTCGAAAGCGAACAAGTAAACCCGACCGCTGGATAACTGCTGGCGTACGCGATTTCCGCGGTGAGAATGGTTCGCATCGCCGCCAGCACCATTGCGTCGCTGCCCCCGACCTGCGGCGTAGTCCCTTCCGTGTGCGGCACGAAGACCGCTGTCGCCGCGGACTTCGGCGCCATCTTCTCCGTGATCGCCTTCAAAAACTCCGGATCGGCCAGCGGCAGGTGCAGTGTGATCGAAATTTCGTTCAGTTTCCAAACCTGCGATTCCTGTTTCATCGAGAAGGTCATCTGTGGCATGAAGGGCGACAACTGGAGCTTGCCATCCTTATAGACCTGAAACGACAGTTCAAGGTCATCCTGATCGCCGCGCAATGCGTCGTTCACCACCGTGACTTCGAATTTCTGCCCCAGCTTGGGATCTTCCGCAGACATTAACAGCGAACCGGTTTCGAACGTCTGCACATTCTTGCCCTGTGTCTGGAGTTGGCTTGCCATTACCGAATACTGTTGCAGAGAGGCGGTGGCACCCGACTTCTCCAGCGCCGCCAACGTCGCTGCCGGCAGGTGTTTTGCGAATGTCCCCTGCGTCTTGCCGAAAAACATTTCCATTAGCGCCTGCCGCGCCGTTTGCGGGGGTGCGGTTTCTGGAGCAGCGTTTTGTTGTGCCTGCAAAGCGGCGGTACCGAACGCCCCAAAACATAGAGCTAGAATCAGTCTTCGCATGGTGTTCTCCCTCTGCCATCGTCACACTGTTTGTCGGTCAACTCCAGTTACCGAGGTAAGAATCCTCAGACATGACTCACCTGGAAGCGGCCACCTTCTGGGGCTGTCGATCAAGCGCAGCTCGACCGTCTGCTTCGGCAGTCCCTGCCGCGACCATTCTGCGGGCTCCGTGATACTCTGCCAGTGACATCCCTCGCATTCATGCGCCATCTCGCCACCATGCAGGAACGGCACCGCCGCCAGCGGCGCGTGCTGCGGGCAGTAGCCCTGGTCGAACTCATCAAAGGCATCTTCGTTGTGCTGATGGGGCTTTGTGCGCTTGCCCTGGTGCACAAAGATGTATGGTTGTATGCCGAAAGCCTGCTCGCTCTGTTGCACATCAATACGGATCGACAGTTCGCCCAAGTCTTTCTCGACTTCGCGGACAGTGTTACTGACGCGCGCCTTTGGGCCGCCGCCCGCATCGCATTCGCCTATGCCGCCCTGCGCTTTACCGAGGGTTATGGTCTGTGGAAGGGGCGCACCTGGGCCGAGTGGGTCGCCTTGGTTTCCGGCACCTTGCTTCTTCCACTGGAGATTCGCGAACTTATGCGCGGCTTGAGCTGGACTCGCGGCGCTTTGCTGGTCGTCAATCTGGGGGTCGTTATCTACATGCTCTACGTCATCCGCGCCAACCGGCGCGAACGCGAACAGCCCGCCATGGGTGCGGAAGTCTAGTGCGACTGAAACCCGCGCCAGGCGCATGATTGGAGCCTTAGGACTCTGGCGGTTTTCCGGCCTTGGGGTAATAATCGGCGGAGAAGATAGTCGATTTCCGGAGGTAGCCATGCGCTCCGCAACCTTTCTCTTTCTGTTGGCTGTCGCGACAATCAGCGCCGCCCAGGACACGAATTTCGCCGCAGGTCCGCAATACCTGATCACCAATAATTCGACGTTCCTTCAGCCGATTGCCACTCCGTCGTTATCGCTTTCCGCCCCATTGCCGAGCTACACGGGCCCCGGCAACGAGGCCTTGCCGGAACCACCCTCTCCGTTCGCGGGACCTCCGCCTCAGCCCGATCTCACTCGCATTTTTTGGGGTGAGCCGCAAAAGTCCGAGAAGGTCAGGTCCGAAAACGGCAATGAGAATGAGAACGTCGGCGGAAACGCCACCGAAATCGAGATTAGTTCGGCGCCCCTTCCGAGACCCTTGCCCGGGAGCATTTTGAATACCGGTGTCACGGGTATGACGACCGCGCAGTCTTTGCACGAACTCGGATTCGGCGTCACCCTCGGCGAAACGGCTGACTTCTGGAAGACGCACAGGCCGCACGCTCCTCACATTTATACCAATGCCGATATTGAGCGGCTGGGTTCAAGCTAGTTAGGGCCACCGAAGTCGTGAGGATCCTGCTCGTTGCGGTGAGATTTCCATAATCCGAGTCGGGGTAAGATCCTCCGCGATCCGTTTGCACATCGCTGTCCGTGTTAGCCTGTGTCGATCTCATCTCGACACGGGGAGTTCATGACAGACGCTAATCCCAGCCATCTCGACCTACAGGCCGTCGCCAAACAGATCACGCAACAGCGCGGCTTCCAGCCGGATTTTCCTCCTCAGGTTCCCCTGCAACTGGCCGACCTGAAAGCCCACCCGCCGCAAATCGCGGCTGCGGGCGAGATCCGCGACCTGAGGAATCTACTCTGGTCCTCGATCGACAACGACACTTCCCGCGATCTCGACCAAATTGAAGTTGTCGAAGCAGGCGCGAATGGCGATGTGAAAGTGATGGTTGGCATCGCCGACGTCGATGCCTTCGTGGCAAAGAATACTCCCATCGACCAGCACGCCGCGAGAGAAACGACCACCGTGTACGCCGGAGTCCGTAACTTCCCTATGCTCCCGGAAGAACTTTCCACCGGCAAGACTTCGCTTTTGGAAAATCAGGATTGCCTCAGCGTCGTAATCGAGTTCGTCGTCGATTCTGCCGGGATCGTGAATTCGCCCGCAGTATATCGCGCGGTGGTCCGCAACAAAGCTCAACTGCAATACAACTCGCTCGGGGCATGGCTCGAAGGGACAGCTGCTGCTCCGACCAAGGTTACTGCATCCAATGATCTACAGGCACAACTGAAACTGCAAAATGAGGTAGCGCAGAAGCTGAAAGCGCAGCGCTTTCAGCACGGCGCCCTCAGCCTGCAAACTGACGAACTCCAGCCGCTGATGCTCAACGATCAAGTTATCGAGGTTGTGAAGCAACAGAAGAACCACGCCACCGAACTAATCGAAGATTTTATGGTTGCGGCCAATGGCGTGGTCGCGCGTATGCTTGAGAAAGTGTCGTCCCTCCGCCGAATCGTGCGTACGCCCAAGCGCTGGGACCGAATCGTGCAACTGGCGGGAACCAAGAATGAAAAGTTGCCCGCTGAGCCTGATTCAAAAGCTCTTAACGACTTTTTGTTGAAGCGTAAGGCCGCCGATCCCGACCACTTCGCCGATCTCTCGCTCGCCGTCATCAAACTCATCGGACCGGGAGAATATGTGCTGGAGCGTGCCGGCGACGTTGCTCCCGGGCACTTCGGCCTAGCGGTGCAGGACTACACTCACTCCACGGCACCCAACCGCCGCTTCGCCGACATGGTCACGCAGCGGCTGATCAAAGCCATGTTGGCAGGTCAGAAAAATCCTTACTCTGACGAGGAACTCACGGCGATCGCCGCCAACTGTACCCAAAAAGAAGACGCCGCCAAGAAGGTCGAACGCGACATGTCCAAGCGCCTGGCGGCGGTAGCCATGCGAAACAGAATCGGCGAAGTCTTCGACGCCATTGTTACCGGCGCGACCGACCACGGAACTTTCGTTCGCGCTCTACAACCCCGCATCGACGGCCTGCTGGCGCAAGGCGAGCAGGGACTCGACGTGGGGGATAAGCTGCGCGTGAAGCTCATCCGCACCGATGTGCAAAAGGGATATATCGACTTCGCCCGCGCCTAGCTATCCGGGCACATTCCATAAACATCTTTCACCACGAAGAGACCGAATCACAGAGAAACCAACTGGTGCTTTTCTCGGTGACTCGGTGTCTCCGTCTTTGTCCGCGAGAGCTACTCGGTTACCACTGCCTTCACCAGATTTCGCGGATGATCTACGTCGTAGCCTTTGTTCACGGCGATGTGATAGGCGAACAGTTGTAATGGGATGACTTCGACGATGGGCAAAAGCAACTCTGGAGCCGCGGGCACATAGAAAACGTGATCTGCGGTTCCTGCGACATCCTTGTCTCCTTCGGTCGCGACGGTCACCAGCGGTCCGCGGCGGGATCGCACTTCCTTCATTACGTCCAGAGTTCGCCGGTAGCGCAACACGGAGTCGGGATCGCGGTGATCGCAAGTCGCCAGAACTACCACGGGCAGCTTGTCATCGACTAGCGCGTTGGGGCCATGTTTCAGCTCACCCGCGGGATAGCCTTCGGCATGGGCGTAGGAAATTTCCTTGAGCTTGAGCGCGCCTTCGCGAGCGATCGCATAATGCACGCCCCGGCCGAGGTAGAGAAACTTTTCCGCCTTGAAGTGGACGCCGCCAAATTCCGCGGCGAGCTCATCCCAGCTTGCCAGTCCCTTTTCGATCGCATCGGGAAGCCGCATCAGGCGCTGCAAGTACGAGCGCGTAACTTCCGAAGTCATGCGGCCGCGCTTCCGCGCCAGGAACAAAGCCATGAGATAGAGAATGGTGAGCTGCGTCGTAAAACTTTTCGTCGCGGGAATGGACAGCTCCGCCCCGGCTCCCGAGATCAGGGCGGCCCCGGCTTCGCGTACGATGGTAGTCTCGGGCACGTTCGAGATTGCGATGGTCTTAACGCCACGTGTCAGGGCTTCGCGCTGCGCAGCGATCGTGTCCGCCGTTTCGCCGGACTGCGTAATCACCATCACGATCGGATCGACCGCAGCGTGAGTCGAGCGATAACAATATTCGCTGGCGTATTCTACGTCGACGGCGACACCGGAAAGATCCTCGATCATGATTTCGCCCGCCAGGCCTGCGTGGCGGCTTGAGCCACTGGCGGCGATGATCAGCTTCTCAAAAGTCAGGAGCGCGCTTTCGATCGAGTCGAGTTCGCCGGGAAAGATGATGTCGTCTTTCAGGTGCTTCGCAATGGTCTTGGCAATGGCCGCAGGCTGCTCGTAAATCTCCCGTAGCATGGCGTGAGAGCGCTTTGGATTTGCGGAGTTTTCCTTCTGGTTTGTAGGAGTCATGGGACTGCTGAGAGTAAATCATTTTGCGGCTACCGGGCAAACCGCTACTTCGCGCCCGCGCCCTCAAAGTGTGCTTCAATTTCTTCCAGCGTTTTGCCTTTTGTCTCCGGCAAGAACCAGATTGCGGTGACAAAATAAATTACCGTGCAAGCCGCGAACCCGAAGAACATGGTCGAGTAACCGTACTTGCCGACTGTAGGTAGAAAGATGGCTGCAATCGTCGTCGATACGGCCTGATTCAGCACCAGCGCAATGCTCATCCCATTCGAACGGATGCGGGTGGGCATCAGTTCGGAGAGCGCCAGCCACACGCACACGCCGGGACCAATCGCGAAGAATGCCATAAAAACGAAAAGAGTGATGGCTACCATCCAGCCATTGCGCGGCTCGGGCACCGGCGTGATCAGCGCATTGTCAATCCGGAGTGGCGCCGAACGCGCGGCATCGAGATCGCCGAACGGAGTAGAGAAAAACGCGACCACCTTATTCGTTGGCACACAACTTTCGCGAGTGATTTCGATCGGCTTCGCCGCGGGATCGTCGGAGCGCACCACCTGGCTGGCGGCCCGAAAATCTCCGTAGGAATAAATCACGACCAGCGATGTCGGACGATCGCTTGCGGGACCGAGCGAGGCCGAGGTCGCGTTCAACAACTTCGCGGCGACCTCATGGTCGTACAAAAGCGTGAGTCGCTGGTCGGGAGCAACCATGGATTGAACGGTGCTCTTGATATCCACACGGTGCAACTCGGTCCGGAGGAAAAGCACTCCCGTGCAAATCAGCGAGACGATAATTCCAGCGGTGCCGATGCCCAGGAGAAATTTGCGACCTTTGCGATCCACCAGGACGACGCCGCCGAAAGTCACGGCGAAGTTGATGATCGTGAATACGACATATCCCCAGTGCGCGGCAATGTCGGAAAGCCCGCTCTGCAAAAGAATATTCGTGTTGTAGGCGATGATCGAGTTGATCCCAGTCGCCTGATTGCAGGCGAGGATGATGCAGGCGAGCACGAACGGGATCACGTACTTCCGTCGCAACAGCGATTCGTTGGCCTTGGCGCCGCCTGCGGTTTTCACCAGCTCGGTGGCACTGACGTCGAGCATTTCCTTAAGTTCGAGATCGGCCTGCGCCGTCGATCGCGAGCGCATCAGAGCGCTATAGGCCGCATCTTTTTTGCCCCGCCGCAAAAGCCAGCGCGGCGACTCTGCCACCATGAAGCTGCCGATCACGAACAGAATTCCCGGCGGCAATGACACCCAGAAAATTCCCCGCCACGCCGTACTCTTGAATGCCAGCAGTCGAGCTGCATCGCCCAGCTTGGCCACCTGATCAACGCGGAAGCTAAAGTACGCGCCCACCAGCGCGGCGATCACAATACCGAGAGTCAGCAACCACTGAAAGATCCCCGTCCCCTTGCCGCGGTTGGCTGCCGTCAGGCACTCGGCAAGATAGAGAGGAACCACCACGCCGATTAAGCCCGCGCTCACACCCTGCAACAGACGGCCAAAGACCAACGGTCCATAGCCGTGGGAGAGGGCAATCATCGGAATGCTGATCACAAACATGAGCCCGCTGAGCGCCATCAGCGATTTGCGACCCATCCAGTCGGCGAGCAGGCCCGCGAAAAGGGTTGAGATCACGCTCCCGAGAAGCACGGCAGCCACAACGAAGGAAAGCTGCTGTCCGGTAAAGCCCGACGTCGCCTGCAAGTACGGCAGCGCGCCCGCAATAATGCCGACGTCCACTCCGTAAAGCAGGCCACCCAGGCCGGCCACGATCAGAAGAAAACGGTTGTAGAAAATCTTTTTGTCGTCGAGCACGAGCGTGCTGGTCGCGATCTCAGCGGTCATAGGGTCATGTTCACCGGGCTGCAAAAATGCAGATGAATTGTAGCTTAGGAGACATGCCGTGCCCGGTTTTTTGAAGAAAGCCCCGGATTATCGAAGGCAGCACGTCGGAGAGTGATCTTGGGCCGAGAAGGTTCGTATCAGGGCATCCCTTGAAGCGATGCCGTAATCGGCGCGAAATGAATTTGGCCTTCACGCCCAGGCTTTTGCGGTCTCAAGTCCATCAACGCCACGTGCTTGACCGTCAGCTACAATACCAAAGCCGCGCGGGATGCCGGTTCCGCGTATGGAAAAAAGCCGGATGAGATACGGATTCATCATCGATAACCGCAAGTGCATCGGCTGCCACGCCTGCACGGTGGCGTGCAAGACGGAAAACCATGTTCCGCTCACCGTGAATCGTACATGGGTGAAGTACGTGGAGAAGGGAACTTATCCCAACACCCGGCGCGTATTTCAAGTGACGCGCTGCAATCACTGTGAAAACCCTCCGTGTGTAACTATCTGCCCAGTGACGGCGATGTACCAGCGCAAGGACGGCATCGTCGATTTCAGCTCCGAGCGCTGCATCGGATGCAAGGCTTGCATGCAGGCGTGCCCATACGATTCCATTTATATCGATCCCGACGAGGGCACGGCGGCGAAGTGTCACTTCTGCGCCCATCGCACCGAAGTCGGCCTGGAGCCCTCCTGCGTCGTGGTTTGTCCCGAGCACGCGATTATCGCCGGAGACCTCGACGCCTGCGATGGCGAGATCGCGCAACTCCTGGCACGGGAGCCGGTGCGCGTCCGTAAACCGGAGCAGGGAACACGTCCGAAGCTTTATTACATCGACGGAGACGAGAGCGCGATCGTGCCCACTGCGGCGCGGCATGAGTCGATCTACATGTGGGCGCAACGCAATGAGAGCGTACACGGCGGGGGGGCGTTGTACCCCCCAGATAGTCCGCTGCTACAGAAAAATGCGCTCGCGGCGTATGACGTGTCGCATGCGCGCCCCTGGGGCTGGCAGGTTCCGGCTTATTGTTGGACCAAGGCGATCGGCTCGGGCGCTCTGGCGATTCCGGCGATCGCCATGCTGTTCGGGCGGTTGGGACTGGACCGACTGCGGGACATAACACTTTCGACAATCGCGTTAATCTTTACGGCGCTGACGACGGTGCTGCTGGTTTGGGATCTCGAACATAAAGCGCGCTTCCTGCGAGTCGTGTTCACTCCGCAGAGCAAATCCTGGCTGGCGCGGGGGGCGTTCATTCTGATTGGTTACAGCGGGCTGGCCGGACTGTTCTGGTTGGCCTCGCTGCTGGGATTCTCCCTTGTAGCCTCGTTTCTGTTGTGGCCGACGGTGCTCGCTGGGTTTGCAGCCGCGGTATACACCGCGTTTTTGTTTGGCCAATGTGAAGGCCGCGACTTGTGGCAGACTCCGCTGCTGCCGGTGCATTTAGTCGTGCAGGCGCTAATGTGCGGAGCGGCCGTTCTGCCGCTGCTGCCCTCGCAAGCAGGAGGATCGCCTCAGCTTCTCGAGGTCGCAAAAGTCGCGCTCGGGTTCGCTTTGATTCTGCATCTGCTGATTGTGGCGGCGGAGTTCATGATGCCGCACGCGACAGACAATGCTTCTTACGCGGCGCGACTCATCACCCACGGTCCGTTCGCGAAGTGGTTCTGGGGCGGGACGGTTATAGTTGGCGGGTTTTTGCCTCTGTCCATTCTGTGGGCTCCGTTCGATTTTCATAACGTCGCCGTAGCCGGAGCATTGGCGCTGCTCGGCTTGCTGATCTTTGAATGGTGTTTCGTGATGGCAGGGCAGAGCGTGCCAAATAGCTAGGGCGCTTAAGAAAACGTG
The DNA here is from genome assembly GCA_036500765.1 of Candidatus Sulfotelmatobacter sp. Classification (NCBI taxonomy): domain Bacteria; kingdom Pseudomonadati; phylum Acidobacteriota; class Terriglobia; order Terriglobales; family Candidatus Korobacteraceae; genus Candidatus Sulfotelmatobacter; species Candidatus Sulfotelmatobacter sp. The sequence goes on along the minus strand of DASYBM010000004.1, from coordinate 807,637 downwards.
TAGCGACGGGCGCGCTCGCCCGTCCGCCCAGCGCAGCGAGGTTCTTGAGTCGCTCACCTTGGTTCCTCAGGTTGTCGGGAGATTTTTGAAATGAGTAACGAGTTCAAACGCGACGGCAGCCATCTGGCGTACTGTCCGCCGGTGGAGAAGTGGGATGACTGGGTTGAACTCGACCCCGAGGCTTGGCCGCGGCGCATCGAACGCCACTACGATCTCGTCCCCACGATTTGTTTCAACTGTGAATCCGCCTGCGGTCTTCTGGCATACGTCGATAAGAAAACCGGCAAGGTCGAGAAGTTCGAAGGCAACCCTATGCATCCGGCGAGCCGCGGGCGGCTTTGCGCCAAAGGACCGGCGACCATTAATCAGATTCACGATCCCGATCGCGTGCTCTATCCCATGAAGCGCAGCGGCGCACGCGGAGCAGGGAAGTGGACGCGCACTTCGTGGGATGAAGTACTAGAAACGTTTGGCACTCGCATTCGCAAGGCAATTCTCGAGGGCCGCGGCGAAGAGGTGATGTACCACGTCGGGCGTCCGGGACACGATTTCATCATGGAGCGCACATTGCAGGCCTGGGGCATCGACGGCCATAACTCGCACACGAATGTATGTTCATCCTCGGCGCGACTCGGCTATCTGCTGTGGCATTACGCCGACCGGCCCTCGCCCGACCATGCCAATGCGCGCTTCATTCTCTTGCTGTCGGCGCACCTCGAGTCGGGGCACTATTTTAATCCGCATGCGCAGCGCATCATCGACGGCAAAATGGCGGGGGCGAAGCTGGCCGTGATGGATCCCCGGCTCTCGAATACCGCGAGCATGGCTGACTACTGGATGCCGACTTATCCCGGAACCGAAGCCGCGGTCTTGCTGGCGATGGCCAAGATAATTCTTGACGAGAACCGCTTCGACGTTAAATTCGTTAAAAACTGGACCAACTGGGAAGAACTGGAGGTCGACGGCTTCAAAGCCCAAGGCCAGAGTTTTGAGGCGCTGATTGAAGCCCTGAAAAAACATTACGCCAAGTTCACGCCGCAGTTTGCCGAGAAAGAAAGCGGAGTCAAGGCCGATGTCATCGTAAAGACCGCGCGCGAGATCGCCACGGCGGGAAGCCGTTTCGCGTCGCATCTGTGGCGCGGAAGCGCCTCCGGCAATCTCGGCGGATGGCAGCCAGCGCGCGCCTTGATGCTCCTGCACGTTCTTACCGGTTCGGTGGGTACCGAAGGCGGACACAATCTAAATGCGTGGAACAAATTCGTTCCGAAGACTTTCAAAGTGCCGCCGCCACAGAAGCGCTGGAATGAATTGCTCTATCCCCAGGAGTGGCCGCTGTGCACGCATGAAATGTCATTTTTGTTGCCGCATTTTCTAAAAGAAGGACGTGGGCGCATTGAGGCGTATTTCACGCGCGTATTCAATCCAGTTTGGACTTATCCCGACGGCTTCTCGTGGATCGAGATGCTGCGCGACGAAGAAAAACTTGGCCTGCATGCCGCTCTGACGCCCACTTGGAGCGAGACCGCGTGGTTCGCTGATTACGTCCTGCCCATGGGATTCAGCTCGGAGCGTCATGACCTGATGAGTCAGGAGTCCTATGCTGGAAAATGGATCGGCTTCCGGCAGCCTGTGAATCGCGTGCTGCGTGAGCGCGCCGGTGAGAAATTCGACTACACCTATCAGGCGAATCCCGGCGAGGTCTGGGAAGAAGACGAGTTCTGGATCAACCTCTCATGGGCCATCGACCCCGACGGTTCGATGGGCATCCGGCAATATTTCGAATCGCCGTACCGGCCTGGGCAGAAGCTTACGGTCGACGATTATTACGGCTGGATTTTTGAAAACTCGGTGCCCGGCCTGCCTGAGACCGCGGCGAAAGAGGGACTCACGCCGTTGCAGTACATGCGCAAGTACGGCGCATTCGAAATCACGCGCGATGTTTACAAACAGAACGAAAAGCCGGTAGCGGCGGCTGATCTGGCGGACTCAAAGATCGAGCCGAACGGAGTAGTTACGAAGGCTGGCAAGGCCGTCGGCGTGATGGTGGAGGACAAGCCGGTCGTCGGTTACAACACGCCTTCGCGCAAGCTCGAACTATTTTCCAAGACCATGGCCGACTGGAAGTGGCCGGAGTTCACGCTGCCCGAATACTATCGCAGCCACATTCATCGCTCGGCGCAAGCGGCGTCGATGGGTCAGACTGAGCCAGGCGAGCCCGGAGAAGATTTCGATCCGAAGTATATGCCCAAGGTCGAGTGGCCAAAAGACGCGCAGGGCGAGATTTTTACGCTACTGCCGATTTTTCGATTGCCGAATTTGATTCATACGCGATCGGGCAATGCCAAGTTTCTATATGAAATTTCGCACAAGAATCCGCTCTGGGTGAATCCGGTGGACGCGAAGAAACTTGCCGGCATCCGCACCGGCGACTTGATGAAAGTTCACACCGAGATTGGTTTCTTCGTTCTGCATGCATGGGTGACCGAAGGGCTGGCTCCCGGTGTGGTCGCCTGTTCGCATCACCTCGGCCGGTGGCGAATAAATAAAGACGATCAGGTCGAACGTATGTCGAGCGCATGGGTCGATCTGAAAGAAGTCGGCAAAGGCCAGTGGAAGATGCGACAACTAGAAAACGTTTCCCCGTGGGAGAGCGCCGACCCGGAGACCAAGCGCGTGTGGTGGAGCGATGCCGGGGTGCATCAGGATATTACCTTCCCCGTTCATCCCGACCCGATCAGCGGAATGCACTGTTGGCATCAGATGGTGCGCGTGGAGAAGGCGGACGCGGACGATCGCTATGGTGACATATTTGTCGATACAAATTTGTCGTTCGCCGTGTATCAAAGATGGAAGGCACTGGCGCGTTCTGCGCCCGGCCCGGGCGGTTTACGGCGCCCGTTGTGGATTCCGCGTGTAGTCCGGCCCGAAGAAGCCGCGTACTACATCAAGAAATAACCGGCGCTAAAACCTCACGCTCTTCTCAATCGGAAGCGTAAAAGAGAAAACCGATCCATGCCCCAACTGGCTGACCAGGCCGATCGTGCCGCCGTGGGCTTCTACGATCACCTTTGCGATCGCCAGTCCCATGCCTGTCCCCGGAGCGGTGTAGCGCTGGTGCTGTCCGCGATAAAATTTCTCAAAAATCAGCGACTGCTCGAAGGAGTCGATACCAGGTCCACGGTCAGCCACGCTGATCACCAGTTTGTCATCCTTTACTTCGCTGGTGATGTTGATCGCTACTCCGGGATCGGAATACTTCCCCGCATTCTCCAGCAAATGCTTCAGGACTTCGCGGATACGCTGCACATCCATGCGAACCGTGGGTAGGTCCGGCGCCATTACGATTTCTATTGGATGATTTTCAAGCGATGCCCTAGCGTCCTCCAATGCGGGCGTTAGCGCGTCCTTGATCGAATGCGGCTGCAAGTCAAGTTTGAACATGCCCGAGTCAAGTTGCGCCATCTCAGCGGCCTCGCCCACCAGGCGGTTTAAGCGGTCGGTCTCCTCGTCGATGACAGTCAGTAGTTCGCGTCGACCGGGTTCGTCGAGAGTCGCGCCCGACAATAAAGTCGTGACGCTGGCCTTGATCGACGTCAGCGGAGTGCGGAACTCGTGCGTCACGGAATCGAGCAACGCGCTTCGCAGCCGCTCATGTTCCTGCTCGGCGCGGTTCTTGCTCAAGGCTTCAAGAGCGCGGGCGCGTTCAATCGCGAGCCCTGCAAGACTTCCCAGGGCGTCGAGCGTTGCTCCCGAAAGTTCCGCACCCCCGACCCCCAGGGCCCCCACCGTGCGCATTCCCAGGCGCAGAGGAACATACGAAATGCCACCCTGCGTGATCGGCTCCCCGCGCAACAGCGTTGACCGCAGTACGCTCTCTTCGAATTTGGCATCGAGCGAAGAACGATACACGGTCGGCTGGTCCGCCGCCATCACCACCGCGCTGCCCACTGAAAATGTTTCCTGCACGTACTGAGGTAAGGCATTCAGGAGTTCGAGGACATTGTCCGAAGCCAGCAAGCGCTGGCTGAGACCAAACAGGCGCTCGACTTCGCGGCGCCGCCGCTTGGCTCCCTCGGCCTCGCGACGGGCGCGCTCCGCCAGATTGCTCGCCACGAGAGCGGTCACGAGGAAGGCGAATAGGGCTACCCAATTCTGTGGGTCGGCAATGCTAAACGTTCCAACCGGAGGCAGAAAGAAAAAATTGAAAGCGGATGCCGCGCCTACCGCCATCACCACTGCGTAGCGCAAGCCCCAGTAAGCTGAGGTGAGCAGAACCGTCACCAGGAACATCAGTGCGACGGTCGTGTGATTGACGTGCAGCCGGAAATCGACCGCGGTAATCACGCCAATCGCCGCCGCCACGCACACGTAACGCACAGCTTGCGTCTTAGCAGCGGTTTTCACCTCCCGCATTGTACGATGGATCTGCAATAGCAACGCGCGATCGCGCCGCAGATGACAATTTCAGCGCCGCGCAAGACAATGGCTGCGATGACCAAAACGCCCGAGGAGTGGCTCGATGAAGTTTCGACGGAAAAGCCGCGCGGAATCTTCAAGCTGTTTCTCGGTTACGCGCCGGGCGTGGGCAAGACTTACGCGATGTTGAGCGAGGCCATCCGGCGCGCCAGTCGCGGCGAAGACGTGGCTGTCGGCGTGGTCGAGAGCCATGGCCGCAAAGCAACTGCTGAATTAGCCGGGAAACTCGATCGCATCCCCCCTCGTAAACTAGGATACAAGGGCACGACCTTTGACGAAATGGACGTTGACGCGATCCTCGCGCGCAACCCTTCCGTGGTGGTGGTCGACGAGTTGGCGCACACCAACATTGAAGGCAGCAAGCATGCGAAGCGCTACGAAGACGTGATGGAGCTGTTGGAAGCCAAGATCGACGTGCTCTCTACCATGAACGTGCAGCATGTCGAGAGTATTGGACCGACCGTACAGCAGATCACAGGAGTCCAAGTGCGGGAAACAGTTCCGGATTGGGTGATGCAGCGGGTGGATGAAATCGTTCTGGCCGACTTGACACCGCAAGCGCTTCAGAAGCGAATGGAGCGCGGCGATATCTATCCCGTTGACCGCGCCCAGCGCGCGTTGTCGCATTTTTTCCGGCCCGGAAACCTGATCGCACTGAGGGAACTTGCTCTGCGCCAGGTGACGGGCGTAGTGGACCGCAGCCTCGATGCCTTCCTGGACAAGGATGGGACGCAACCGGCGCACACCGTGCGCGAGCGCATTGGGGTTTGCGTCAGTTCTAATCCAGCCGCTCAATACCTAATCGCCCGCGGATCGCGCATGGCGCGAGCCATGGATGGCGAGTTCTATGTTTTTTATATCGACGTCGGCCGCGATGCGCGGCCCGAAGATCAGAAGACGCTGGCGGAGAATATCCGGTTTGCCGAGAATCTCGGCGCGAAAGTGGTCCGCGGCGCGGGTCGAAGTATCGCCAACGGAGTCGCGCAACTGGTGCGCGAGAACCACATTACGCAGGTGATCTTCGGCCGCTCGGCCCGTACGGGTTGGCAGCGATATTTATATCTATCAGCTATTCAGCGCTTCCTGCGGGATGCGCCTTCGGTCGACGTCCATATTGTCACCCAGGAGGCGCGCTGATGAGTTCATTGACGAACGAACGCCCACACATTCTGGTGGTCGATGACGAAGCGCAGATCACCCGCGTTCTGCGCACCAGTCTTTCGGCTCAGGGATACGACATCCGCATCGCCAACAGCGGCGAAATGGCGCTGGAAATCATGAAGGACTGGCCGCCCAGCCTGATTATCACCGATCTGTCGATGCCTGCCATCGACGGTGTGCAGCTTTGCCGGACGGTTCGCGCGGTTTCGCAGGTCCCGATTGTCGTGTTATCGGTTCGCGACAAGGAGCAACAGAAGGTCGAAGCGCTCGACGCCGGCGCTGACGATTATGTTACCAAGCCGTTTGGAATGAACGAACTGCTGGCGCGCGTTCGCGCGAATCTGCGTCGCGTTCCTACAGAAAGCGAACCGGATGACGGGGTTATCGAGATTGGCGATTTCCGGATCGATCCGGGAGCTCACAAGGTCCTGGTTCGGGGCAGCGAAGTGCGCCTCACTCCGAAAGAGTTCGATCTCCTGATTTTTCTGGCGCGCCGTCCGGGCAAGGTCGTGAACCACCGTACTTTGCTTGGAGCTATTTGGGGTGGGCAGAGTACCGAGCAGGTGGAATATCTGCGCGTGTTCGTAGGCCAGTTGCGCAAGAAGTTGGAACCCGACGCATCCTCGCCGCGCTATATCGTTACGGAGCCCTGGGTAGGTTATCGCTTCGAGCCAGGAGAGTGACTGCGGCGCCCTTCCGCAACGCTGCCCAGCCTATTCGATCACGACAACCCACATCGATCCGCGCCCGTCGCAAAAATGACAGCGATCTTCGCCCAAGTGTCCGCTGGCGTGACACTCAAAACACGAGACCGCGATTTGCAGCCGAGGCGGCGGATCTTTCCTGAGTTTCTCGGGGCGATTAATCACTTCGGCGCCATGATGGGTTACCAGCCAGATCTTGAGCGTGTGCTCGGCGATTTCCCTGTCGGTGGCGTTAAGCCGGCCACAGTAGTTCTCCCACCACTCCGGAAGGCAGTCATAACAGATCGTGTTGCCACGGCTCTCGAACAGAGTTGCGGGGTTAGCGCTGCGAAAGAACTTCCCGCACGAATGGCAAGGCTTTATTCCTAACAGGCTCACCCCGGCGGTGAGCCGGTCCAAGTCGCGTTGCAGGTTTGCCAGTCGATCTTCTGGTACTTGATTTTCTACCGATGGTTTCAATTCGTCGGGCATCGTGTTCCTGATGCAATCTTATCCCACAGCGCCTTATCGGGAGGTGCTCACGAATATTCTGCGAACCTACTTGTTCAATCACCGACAGCGTTCATTCTTCAATCGGTGAAGGGACAAAAAGATTGATGCCAGGCTGTTGTAAACTGGTTAGGAATGGGCCCCGTAGCTCAGATGGATAGAGCAGCGGTTTCCTAAACCGAAGGTCGGCAGTTCGACCCTGCCCGGGGCCACCATATCCTTCCGCCCCTTCTTCAGTTTATCTGCTGGCAGTTACGCTGTCTCAGATACCGTTCTAGACCAAATTCCTGGCAACAAGAAAAGCCGCCGGGTTTTACCCCGGCGGCTGAGTGAAACATTCCGATTACTGTCCTTTGCCAGTCAGCGTCATGCTTTGCGGACTGCCAATGCTGTTGTCGAACACCTTATAGCTAGCGTTCTCAGTGCCGACAATGCTGGGATCGAAATACACCGTGATGTTGCACGTGCCGCCCGGTTTAAGCGGGTTGCCGGAGTTGTTGCCACACGGTGCGCTGTCGCCATAGTTATCGCTGAAGTCCGCGCTTTGCGTGCCGGAGATTTCAGCGCCGGTGAAGAACACGTTGGTGGTCCCCACGTTGGTGATGGTTAGAGTTGACGAAACCTGGGTTCCACGCGTGACCGTTCCGAAGTTGATCGAGGTCGGCGTGAACTTAATGCCGGTCCCGTATCCCTGTAGGGCAACCGATTGCGGGCTGGTGACGTCGCTGTCGTTCACGTTGAGCGTGCCCTGAGCGAAACCAACCACTGTAGGCTTGAACTCAGCGTTGATCACGCACGTTCCGCTTGCCGCGATCACCAGACTGTTGGTGCAGGTGGTGCTGGTGGCGTTGACGAATGGTCCGGTCACGGTAATAGCAGGGTTGCTCAGCGTGATGGACGCTCCGGTGTTGTTGGTAAGCGTGATTTTGGTAGGCGCGCTCGTCACACCCACGGCCGTGGTGGCGAAAGTGACCGAGGTCACGCTGAGCGACACATTGCTGGTTCCCGTGCCACTCAATCCGATGAGTTGCGGCGTCGAAGGATCGCTGTCATTGATGACCACCGAACCTCGCTTCGCGCCCGTCGACTTCGGCCCGAAGGTTACGCTGATGCTGCAACTAGCGCCGCCCGCCAGCGTTTTTCCCGATGCCGGGCAGGTGTTCGCCGAGATGGTGTAATCCGTTGTATCGGTCAACGTGATAGCTCCCATCGTGATGGTGGCTGTGCCCGTGTTCTTAACCGTTACGGACTTGGCCGCGCTCGTGGTTTTGACCAGTTGGTTGCCAAAGGCCAGCGGAGCGCCCGTCAGCGATATCGAACTGCCCAGCCCCGTCAGGTTCACCGTATTCGTCTGGTTGAAGAAGCCGTTGGAGTTGACCGTGACGGCCCCGTTCAGACTTCCGGAGGCTGTCGGTACGAAGTACACGTACATTGTGCAAATCGTGCCATTTGCCATGCTCGACGGGCAATCGTCCGCCTCGCTGAAGTTGGCGCCGGTTGAAACGTTGCTGATGGTCACCGGCCCCAGAGCGCTCACGATCACGGTTTCCGGCGAACTGGTTTGCCCTACCGCAGTCAAACCAAACGACAAGCTGCCGGTGCTCGTACCCACAGCCGGGAAGGCCGTAATGCTGCGCACCCGAAGGTTGTTATAGTCCGAGACCAGAATGTCGCCCGCGGAATCTAGCGCAACTCCGGTCGGTTCGTACAACTCGGCGGCAGTGGCCGAGCCGCCGTCTCCGTTGTAACCCCCCGCGCCGGTACCAGCGATCGTGGTCATAATCCCGTTGGGGCTGACCCAGCGAACACGTTGGTTGTAGTCGCCGATGAACAGGTTGTCATTGGCGTCGACGGCCACGCCTTGGGGATAACCCACGCCATTGGCAATCGCCAGTCCGTCGCCGGTGAAACCGCAGTAGCCCGTTCCCGCGACGGTATTGATGACGCCGGTCGCCACTGTGATCTCGCGTACCCGGCAGTTATAGTAGTCGGCAATGAACACGTTACCGGCTGGATCGACGGCTACAGCCGTTGGGCCGTAAAGCAACGCGTTCGTCGCCGGACCGCCATCACCGGAGTAGCCGTTGATCCCGCCAATGCCGGCAATTGTGGTGATGGTTCCGGTCGTAGATACTTTCCGTACGACGTGTTCCTGGAAATCGGTGATGTAAACGTTGTTTTTGCTATCCGTAGCGACTCCGTACGGATAGTACAGTTCCGCGCTGGTGGCCGCGCCACCATCGCCGGTGTAGCCGCAACGCGGGCTGTTGCTGATCACCAGGCCGGCAAAAGTGCTGATCGTTCCCGCCGTATTCACCTTGCGAACCAGGCAGTTGTTGGTGTCGGCAATATAGACGTTGCCACTGCTGTCCTTAGCAACGCCGTAGTTGTAACTGAGTTCTGCGCTGGTGGCTGCTCCGCCATCCCCCGCATAGCCCGGGGCCCCGTCTCCAGCGAAGAAGTTGACCAATCCAGTGGAATGCACGTCCTCGCGCACCATGAAGTTATGGCTGTCATTGACATAGACATTGTTCGTGGAGTCATTCGCCAAGCCATAGGGATAGTTCAGAACCACGCCATCCGCAGGAGCGCCCGTAATCAGGGTCTCGGTGGTGGCACTGTGGTTGCCAGCAACCCGATTCAAGTTTCCGCCGACGGTGAAGCTGTCGACCGCGTAATTGTCATTATCCCCGATGTAGATAAGGCCTGCTGTGGTGGTGGCCACGCCTATTGGGTAATAGAGTTCGGCGCTGATCGCGGAACCACCTTCACCGCAGGTCCCGCTGCAAGCCGTGCCATTCCCGGCCACCGTGTTGATGTTGCCTCCAATCGTGAACTGGCGGATTCGCTGGTTATAGTAGTCGGAGAAAGTCACCGTCGTGCCGTTCACTGTAACTCCGTAGGCCTGGTTCATTTCTGCGCTGGTGGCTAAGCCTCCATCTCCGGAAAATCCGCAGGTATGGTTGCCGGCGACGGTGCTGATCTTTCCAGTGGACTTCGTGACCTCACGAATCACGCAATTGGCAGTGTCGGCAATGAACAGGTTCCCGGAACTGTCTGCCGCGACTCCTGACACTGTGTACAGTTCCGCACTGGTGGCCGATCCGCCGTCCCCGGTGTAGCCGCAGGTGTGGTTGCCGGCGTAAGTGGTAATCGTATTGGTCGAAAGAACCACTTTGCGCACGACGCAATTGTTGTAGTCGCCGATGTACAGATCGCCGGAGCTGTCCACTCCCACGCCTTGCGGATAATAGAGTTCCGCCGACGTTCCCTTGCCGCCGTCGCCCGAGTAACCGCAAAGGCCGGCCTGCCCAGCAATAGTCGTGATCGTATTCGCCGTGGTTACTTTGCGGATGACGCAATTGTATTGGTCAGCGATGTAGACGTTGTTGGAACTGTCGACAGCAACCGCGAAGGGGCGATCCAGGCTTGCATTTCCGGCGCCGCCTACGACTCCGTCGCCCGCGTAGCCCTGGGCTCCGCTGCCCGCCACAACACTGATGACTCCAGTGCTGGCCGTCACTTTGAAGACACGATTCTGATTGAAACTCGCGATGTAATAGTTGCCGCTGCTATCCACGGCAACGCCATATGGGTTGTAAAGATTGGCATCGAGGGCAGGAATGCCGTTAGGCCCACCGCCGATGGAAGTCGTGATGATATCTTGCGCCTGCCCGGGAATACTCACCAGTAGGGCGGCCAGGAAAGCAAACGAGAGGAAGCGACGCATGAATTTTCTCCTAAGAAATCGTTGTTGATGCTTCGTCAAGATCGGTCCGGCAACATCAGTTTCGGCAAAATCAGCCCATGAGAAATCGGTTCTGCTTATTGACCCGACTTTTGTACCAACGGGCGGCGGCTGACTTGCGCGCTCTTCTGCCAACTCTTTCCGGTGCTGTCCTGGAACAGGATGAGCAGATTCGGCTGGGCCGGAGGCGCCATCCATTCGTTAAATTCGCGCTTGCTCACGGAAAATTCCTGAGTCAAATCGATGAACTGCTGGCTCTTCCATACTTTTACCGGCCGGAAATTTCCCCGCAACGTCATCGCCGGAGACGAGTCCACCAAAGTGACGATTACACTCTTGGCGTCGGCATCGCTGTGGTTGAATAGCTTCACATGAAGCGTGACTTGAACGAGATCTCCCTGTTCCTGCACTCCGCTTACATCGAAGTATCCGGAAAATTCACGTCCGCTCCTGGTGCTAGCGGCAACTGTTGCCAGAGATAGGGCGGCGAGCAGGATCGCTACAAGCCATGCTCGCGAAGGGCGCGGTGACTGCATAGACTTCCTCCTTGATTCGGACGGGTTACGTTCCCACACCAATTCAGCCGCGCAGCGCGCGGCACTTCCTCGGCAGAGGAACACTTTTCTAAGTTGAGTTACGGGGCCGAAAAACTTATTGGAACTTGCGTTTGCTACACTGGAACGTACTTCCGACTGCTTTCTTTTAACTTCTCCGCACTACCTTTCGTCGTCGTCTTTGGGGGGCGACGCTCTAAAGGCACGCCAAACATACCACTCCAAGGCGCCGCAATTGTGGACCTATCGTAATGCCTTGTCAAGATGCAGAGTTTTTCATACTGCTGTTGGAAGGTGTTGGACGAACCAGCGGGTGCCCATTTCTCGCGTCTCTTGCGAGAAGTGGGGCTTCTCGCTGCAATCAACGCGTCGGCGGTCTAGTTGACGGGTCAAGACTCAACCTCCCGGCGAATCTCGCGACTCCTCCGCGTGATGACTCTCCAACGACAACTTCCGCAGCGACAGTCGCTCCCGGTGCGCGAGCAGCAGCCCCACCGGCACCACGGCCGCAAACGTCACCAGCCAGAGCAGAATGCCGCAACTTGCCGCCATCTCCGGAGGCACATCGAACACGCTTGAAAGGGTCGCAATCGTCGCCATCTGCGACCCTCCGCCCACCGCCGGCAGTTGCAGCATCGACCCCAGCATGCTGGCAAACATCAGAATCAAAAGCTGCGCGACCGGAATCTCCAACGCGTCGATCCCATACGAGTGGGTAACTTCCTTGTAGGCCAGGGCGATTACGTACCACATCCCGACCGATACCAGCGTCAGCCACAAGAGCGCGAGCGGGCCGTCAATCGTGTTCAATCCCGTGCCGAAATCGCGCACCTTTTGGCCCAATCTGTGTCCGAAGCCCGAAGAAAGATGGGAGAATCTTTGTTCCACCCACAAAGCCGCCTTTTCGCCATTTCGCCGAATCAAAACCGCCGCGACGGTTGTTGCGGTCACCAGCGCGGTCAGCAAAAACCCTGCCTCTTTGAAACGTGTGTAGTATTCGGGATGGGGGATGGATTGCAGCGCGCTGGGCAGAAAGATCGCCAGCATCATCAGGATCGTGAATGCTCCCAGATCAAAAATGCGCTCCACGCCCCACACCGCCAGTTGCGAGGAAAAGGGCAAATCTGTCCGCCTGGCAACCAGATAGGGACGAATAAATTCTCCCGCTCGCCCCAGCAAGGCGAGTCCCGTGAACCCCACTAGCGTCGGCGAAACCATGGAGAGAATCGTCGTCTTCGGCCGAACCGGCTTCAAGAAAATCTTCCAGCGCCACGCCCGCAAGCCGTAGCCGAGATAGATCAGCGCTATACCGTGCAGGACATGTATCTTCCGGATGCGGTGCGTCTGGCTCCAGAACGTCCCCCAGTCGAAGGTCCGCCAGTGTCGGTATTGCAGGTAAAGGAGAACGGCCAGTATGAGAAACACTACGACGCTGGCCAGAATTCGCTTCTTATCCATGAAGGGGGAACTATGCGCCGCAGCCCAGCAATGCGAGGGGAAACGGCACCACCCAAGGTAAATGACTGGAGTTAAGGGGTCAAACAAGGTTTACCAAGATGAAGCGGACACTCCTGTCCGCCGCCTTTTGATGTTGTCCTGAGCCTCTGTGGAGCGGGCACTCTAGCCGGCTGCTTTTGATGTTGCTTTTGACTTTGCTTTTGTTCTTGTTGCGTAGCCCCACTATTCACTAGGCGGCCCCGCGCCAGTCTTGGCCGAAGTCACCGCGCCGGAATTTTTCACTTTGCCCGACGCGACAGGAGAGCCAGTCGTCTTTACAGCCGCTTTCTTCGCGGCCAACGCCACCTTCCCCTGAGCCGCCTTCTTCTTATTGAAATCCCTGACCACCTTGGCGACATAAACCCGCGTCTCATAATACGGGGGCACTCCCCCGAACTGTTCCACTCTCTGGGGGCCCGCATTGTAAGCCGCCAACGCTTTCACGAGGTCGAAGTTGTAGCGCTCCAGCAACTCCCGCAGATATTTCGTTCCACCTTCAACATTCGCCTCTGGGTCGAATGCGTTCTGCACACCCATGTTCGATGCCGTCCCAGGCATCAACTGCATCAGCCCCTGTGCGCCCTTCGGCGATACGGCGCGTATGTTGAACCCGCTCTCCGCCTTGATCACACTGTTCACCAAGTCTGGATCAAGCCGGTACCGGCCGCTCGCCGAGTTCACCACTTCATCCAGATTCAGTACTGCGGTTCCAGTTTGTGGAGTCCGCGCAAAGGGTGAAGAAGACGTTGAAGCCGATCTTGAAGCCGATGTTAACCCGGAAGCGGGAAGCCGAGAGCCGGACGCCGTCCCTTCAGGCGCCCCTTCATAATGCTCAATCTCCACCGTAGGCACATCGACAAAACTAGATCCATCGGCGGTCACATACAGCCGCGTCACGTCTCCCACGATCTCCCGCCGCTCGTGCCGAATAGAAAACCCATTCCGCAGCACGGCAACCTCTCCGGCAAAGCAGGGGAGCCCCGCCATCGCGAATGCGACGACGAGGGCAAACCGTCGAAATAAAGTCAAAGCTTGCATTCGTATCGACCAACGACCGACGAGCGACGCCCGACGACTAACCCACGACCGCAGTCTCGCCCAACGCCAACTCCACAGCCGCCGCAATCCCGCACGCATCGTTCCCGCGGGTCACCGTCCACCCGCGGTTGCGCAACTCCTCGCAGGCATTCCCCATGATAACCGGATGCCCGGCAAACTCAAGCATCTCAATGTCATTGTGGTTGTCACCGACGGCCATGACCTCTTCGCGACCATAGCCGCGATGGGCCGCCCAGCGCTCCAGCGCGTGTCCCTTCGAACAACCCGCAGCCAGCACATCAATCATCGACAAATCGCGCTCAGGATACTCCGTTCGCAGCACCGTGACGCCACCCTCCATCCCGGTAGCCTGCAACGCCGCCAGCGCCTCGCTCATCCGCTCCATTGATCCACAAAACATCGCCTGCACCGGATCGCTTACCAGCGCGTCCTCAATGGGCACGATGAATTCGATGTATTCCATATTCTTTTCGAGCCACCGCCGAATGCTCAAGCCGAGTTGGTTCATGTGTTCGAGCACAATCGCGCCCTTGGTTTCTTTGTCAAAAGTAAGAACGGTATGCCCCCGGAATTCTTGCATCGCTCCGACCAGACGCCGACAGGTCGCAGCCGGCATCATCTCGCGATGAAACGTCTCCCCGCTGAGCGAACGCGTGACCGCGCCATTCGAACTGATCAGCCATAAATTGAACCCAAGTTTCTGCGCGATCGGCAGGGCAAACGTATGCCGACGTCCGGTCACCAGCACAATCTCAATGCCGGCCGCGTGCGCCCTCCGGAGCGCGGTAAGATCGCCGTCAGAAACCTGAAACTGTGGATTGAGCAGCGTGCCGTCGATATCGGTCGCCAGCAGCCGAATGGAAGGTCGAGAAAACTTCACCACTAATTTTAGCATTCAACGTCGCACACATAGCGGCGGACGCATTCGTCCGCCAGCGGTCAAGGCCCAATCCGCGATGCTCGGCCCGGGCGAATGCGCCCGGGGCCACGTGTTCTCTTTCCTCCGCCGTCTAGGCTGGTAGCCGTGAGAGCAGGGAACTCGCCTTGCGGAACCACGGCCGCTCGCGCCGCCGCAGATATCCGGGCATGGTTGGCTTCTTGTCGAGAATCTTTTGCGACCATTGGCGGGCTTCGGCGACGCGTCCTTGCGACTGGAGGAATAACGCGTAGTAGTAGTAAGTTTCCGAAATCGTCGAGATGCGCGTGGCCTCGCGAAACATGGCGTCTGCCTTTTCAGGCTGGTCAGTCTGCGCGTAGGCCCAAGCCAGCAGGCCCTTGCCGCGATGGAAGTCGTAATCCGGATCGGCCCTGATCGCCCGCTCCAGGTCCGGCACGGCGGCCGCGAAGTCCCCCAGTTCGATTTCCGCTACGCCGCGGCGGTAGAACGGATCGGCGTGGTCTGTCCGCGATGAAATCGCATTGTCATAGGCGGCGCGGGCGCGGATGTAGTTTCCGTCGTCGAGATATAACTGCCCTAGCTCTTCGTAATTTCCCGCCGAAGGATTATCGAGGATCGTTCGCTCCAGCTCCTGAATCCTCCTTCGCCGCGGAAAAACCTGAAACGACGATCGCAGCAACCCCGCGTCGGGAATCACTTCTACGACGATGTAAACCAGCGCCCCCACCCAGTGAAACAGGATGACCCATATCCAAAACCAATCCGGCCGCCGCCGAATGAAGTGGACAATGGCCACAACGCGCAACACGATGGCCCACCAAGAAAACGCAAAGAAGAGGAACGATCCCATGGGAAACCGCACTATAGCATGGGGAGCGCGGGGCCGATTTTGTGACGAGGCGAAAGGCGAGGTTCAGGAGTTCGATGATCTCAGGGTGATACCAAACGCAGAGGGCGAGCGTCCCTTCCTCCAACTACTGCCGGTGAGTTTCCTGGCTTCGGAAGGGAATCTCGGTAAGCGGGCCGAACTTTTTCTTTTCGGCGTACAGGCGCCAGCGGCGGAATACGATGCGCAGGCTGGCCATCACGGGAATCGAGAGATAAATGCCGAGGATGCCGGCGACTTCACCTCCGGCCATGACGCCGAAGATGGCGGCAAGGGGATGCAGTTCCATGCTTTCGCCCATGATGTGGGGGGAAGAGACGTAATCCTGCACCAGTCGCCAGGCGCCGAGAAAAATGATCAGGATGAGCCAGTGGGGGTAGCTGTTCAGCAGCGCCACGCCCACAATGATGAGGGCTCCCGCCAGCGGACCGACCACGGGAACGAACTCCAACACACCGCCGATCGTGCCCAGTACGAGAGCATAGGGAACGCGCATGATGCCAAGAAAGGCGGAGTACATGACCAGTGTGAGCGCGGCCAGGGTGAGTTGAGCGCGGATGAAATGCGCCAGCATGCGGTTGAGATCGTTCAGCACATTCTCCAGAAACTCGCGCTGCGGGCGGGAGCTGATGGTAGAGAGCAGGAAGTCGCTGAAAGAGCGGCCATCTCTCAGGAAGAAGATCGACAACAGCGGTACGACTAAGAACAGCCACGCCTGCTTGGCGACATCGGCTACACGCAATCCGACACGCTGCGCGATTTGCGTGATCTCATCCTTGTGGCTCACCAGGAACGATTGCACCATTTCGGTGCTTTTTTGATTCCAGCCGTGCTCTTTGCCGAGTTGCTCGGCGATTTGACCAGAACTCAGTTGGCCCAGCAGAGTGGGTAGTGATTGTCCCAAGTGTGCGCCTTCGCGTGTCACCTTCGGACCCACGACAACGAAAAACAGCACCACCAGGACGAGGAGCAAAGCGTAGAGCACGGCGATGGCCCGGTCACGCCCGCGCAGCACGGTCTCCAGGCGGCCGACCAGTGGACTCATCAGATAGGCGAAGAAGATCGCGAACAGGAAGGCGATGAGAGTGTCGCGAGCTACGTAGAGGAAGCCCAGCCCCAGCGCGAACAGCAGCACCGTGACAATGGCCCGCGCCGTACGTGAGTCAGTCAGCAGCAATAAATGTTCCAGGGCGATCTCGATTCCGCCGCCGGGCTGGCACCGCGCTAGTCCCGGTCTACTACGGTGTTATCGGCAGGGATCGCCACACGCATCAGCTTGAAATGATCATTCTCGTCTACCCACAGGGCCCAATCGAACTGATCGCCATGGAGGTTCAGGCGCAGCAGTTCGCGCTCAGCGCCGCGGATTGTGACTTTTCCTTTTCCCACGAGTTCGACGCGGACGCTCATCGAAGTGCGGTCCTGGGGCACAAGCGTACCGAAGTCTGCGGGTTCGCAATGGCGATGGCCGCTCTCGTCTTTGCAGGGGGCAATCGCGAGGTATTTCCAGGCCAACACTTCGCGTTGAATGAAAAAGTTATTGTCGAGGATGGGAGAGGTGCCGGGCAATAGGAATGCCTGCTCCGCAGGTTTGGCGGCAGCTGAAGTGAAAATCCGCTCCTTTAGAAAATCGTTCTCCGGAAAAACGGTTATGGAGCCTCCGGACGACTGGCTCCACTCATACCTGAGCAGTTCGCCGCTGGAGGTGATTTCCAGATCTGATTTCTGGCTCGAGGAATCTTCGGCGTCCATTCCTTTAAGTTGTGATTTGATAATGCTGCTGCCATTTTGTTGTTCGATTTTGAAACTCTCGGTGGCAACGCGCTTGCCGTTGACGAATATGCCGAACGAGCCGGAGTCGACGGTTTGATTGGCGGACGCCTTGACCTTATCCTTTTTATCTTTGTCTGCCTTGCCAATCGCGTGTGCAGAGGCGAAGGCAGTGAATGCCAATGTGATGATTGCGGCGCGCCGCACTGCATTGTCAAGCTTCACTCGACTTCTCCTTCTTCGGTGCGTAGCGCGATTGCTTTCAGGCCCAGCGTCTCCGCGATCTCGTCTACGATTGCGTCCACGGATCGATTCCCGGTTTGAACCTTCACCGAAGCCTTCATGTAGTCTTTGCGACGGGTCTCGTAGAGTTCTTGAAACTGCTCTAGACTTCGGAGCAACGGACGTTCAACTGCAAGTTCACTCGCCTGGGTGCAACAGCGCCGCCATAACTCCTCGACCGGGGCCACCAGAAAAACAGTGGGCACGCCTGAGGCCTTCAGCAGCGCGGCATTTTCTTTCTGCGCAAAGGCCCCGCCACCGAGGGCTACGATTCTCGCGCCGCCGCCATCTAGTTCCCGCAACGCCTGCTGGAGCGCGGCGTGTTCCGCTTGCCGGAACCCGGGCTCGCCGGAGCTCCGAAAAATCTCCGCCACGGTACGCCCTTCGCAGGTCTCGATGCGGTCGTCAAGATCCTCAAAGATCCAATTCAGCCGCTGCCCGAGGGCGCGGCCTATGCTGCTTTTCCCAGCCCCCATGAAGCCCACCAGGAAAACTGAATTCCCCGGAACCCTGGCCGGCAGCGCAATCGGCCGTTTCGGCTGAATACTCTTCCGTCGCTTCGCAGGCACGGTTTGGCCGAAACGCTTCTTCAAGAGTGAGCCGCTAGCTCCCAGAAGCCAGCCGCCGTGGTTTGGGCTAGAAGCTAGAAGCTGGTGTTTTATTTTCCGGTGCGTTTTCTGAGGTGGATTTTACCATTGAAGCTGCGCAACACCACGGTCGATGACACAGCGGCTCGACCGATGGTACCCCAGAAGGCACTTCCCTCTTTAATGACGAACCAGGTGTGGGCCTTGGGTTGGAGAGGAATGTCATCGTGGACCTCGCCGCGAACGGAGCGTGCGCTTACGTCGGCCGAGGTGGAATCCGGTACGGTGGCTTCGATATCGCCGCTGTGGCTGGTGAAGCGATAGTCGCCGCCGTCGCCGAAATCGCCAATGTAATTGATGTTGCCGCTGGTCGAAATCACCTGCACCAGGGGGCCGGTGACGCCATTGAGTGTGACCTCGCCACTCAAAGAGTCGATTTCGATGTGGCCGTCCTGCACGTTGGTAAGGGTAACCGGGCCGTTGAGGGTTTTCACGTGTACATGTCCGCCCACGATGTCGCGAATCTCGACGGTGGCGGCTGCGCCTTCCAGAGTCACATCCCCGTGAAGTCTTTCGGCGCGCAGCGGGCCGGTGGTGGAATGCAGCGTAATGCCGGCGTCGGCGGGTACCTGGATTTCGTAGTCCACACGTCCCGACTGGGCATCTGCGCCCGGCAGCAGGTGGGACCGGACATCCACGTGATTGCCGACCAGGTTGTTGTCGACCTCGACTTTATCGGAAGCGAGCGCAGCGCTGATCACTACCACATTGCCGGTCGAGGGCTTGACCGAGATCGAGCCATAAGGATTGTTGACCGAGACTCGGGCCATCGGCTGGACATTGAAGCGATAATCCTTATGAGTGGCAGCGGGGTTCGTCGGAGTGATGTGGGTCTGGGAAGCCAGCGATCCGGCCAGCATCGCGGCGACAGCTACAACTTCGATAATGCGCCCGCTCATAAGTCTCCCTCGAGTCGATCTGCGCACCGCCCAGAGTCGTGCCGGCCAGGTTCGCAGATCGCGAAGCCTGGGGTCACGGCAAAGACCGATCCATCGCCAGATCGAAAAGCATGGCCTTTTGCTGATATGCGTCCAACAGCGAGCGGCGAGCTTCGTCGTCGTTGGGATTGTCGGCTACGACGCTTTTGGCGTCGCGAATATACTCGTTCACGTGCCGGAGATTGTCGGTGTATTGTGCCTGGATGTCGGGCGATAGTTGAGCGACTTCCTGTAAAAGGTCGTCGTCGTTTAAGCCCGCAATCGCCAGATCGGAAACGGGCGCGACCATTGGCTGATCGTTCTTCAATTCATGTACGTTCAATTCGGGAATCGGGGAGTGCTGCCGAAGGTAGATGCCCACAGTGACCAGCAAAAGCGCGGCCACAGGAACCATCCATTGCGCCCATGTCCATCGGCTACCCAAGGAAGGCAGCAGAGAGCGATTTGACCGCGCAGGGCGAATCAGTCCCTCCTGCCGCAATGCGATTTCAATAGAATTCCACACTCGAGGGCTAGGATCCTGAGCGCCGCGTAGTTCGACAGCCGTCGCAGCAATCAGATATAACTCGGCGACCAGAGACGAGCAGTCCGGGCAAGTTTTCAGATGAGCCCGCTGGTCCGCACTACGCGCGTCTTCGCTCTCCGCCAGACTCGCTTGCAACTCAACGCAATTCATACTGCTCTCCCCAAGCCTTTTCGAACCAGCCTTTGGCTGAATAGTGTAACGCTGATTCCTATTCGCTTGTTACGCCTCTACCTAAGGATGCGGCTGTGTCCGGTCTGCGCCAGATCACTCTACTCGTGTAGCCTGTTTACGCGACTGACTTTCACTCTTCTGACTCGTCGAACTTTCATTCGCGAACTCTCATTCGCGAACTCTCGTCTCACCTTTCGTGTGGCTCAGGGGTCGCGGCCTTTTCTGCACGATTCATCCTGAGCAAATCCCGCAGCTTCATGCGTGCTTTATGGAGTTGCGACTTGCTGTTGCCGATCGAGCAACCCACGATCGTCGCGATCTCATTATGTTCGTAACCTTCAACGTCGTGCAGCACAAAAATCGTGCGGTAGCCGGGCGGGAGATCGTCGACTGCTTTTTGTAACTGCAGCCGGTCGATGGATCCGGCCAACGCCAGGTCTTCTGCCCCGAAATCCTTCTTCGGCGTATCGTCTTCGCCGCTTTGCGTGGTTTCTTCGAGCGAAACCACCGGCAAGCTCTTCTTGCGCAACTGCATCAGCACAACGTTGACCGAGAGCCGGTGCAGCCAGGTCGAAAACGCCGATTCGCCGCGAAACGTTCCAATCTTACGATAAAGCTGGAGGAACGCCTCCTGGGTCAAGTCTTCGGCTTCGGCTGTATTCGCCGTCATACGCAGACACAGAGAGTAAACGCGCCGCTTATGCTTGTCGTAAAGAGCCTGGAATGCCTCGGCATCCCCGTGCTTGGCCCTCTCGATGAGTTCGGCTTCGTTCGAGTCGTTGCCCTGTCGCTGCGCTTCTTTTGGGTCTCGGACGGTCAAGTTGCCTTTTCCGGCCGCACCTCGTCAGATGCGGCTAACTATCTTTACGTTGTATGGCTTGCGGGCCGTTACTGCGGACCTAAGGTAATGCCTGTATTCTGATTATTAGAGCATTTCTACCGAACTTGGGATTCCGTTCTCATGCGCTCTTGCGCCAGAAATCCTTTGTCTGCGCAGGCTTGGAGCTCCGGGCCCTTGCTAACTAGGAACCCTATTCCAAATTTAGAGTCGCATTCTTCATATTTCGGTAATTTCTTTGTCACTGGCTGACGAGCACTTTCGGCATCACGAGCACAAAAGAGTAGCAGAAGCCAGCGACTAGCTTCTAGCTCTTAAGCTACTGCCTTCTCGGGCGTCTTAAAGTGTGGTACCACGGGTGACATAAGCTGCCGGCGGCGGGGCAAAATCGTTTTCGCTTTCGTCCCTACTCCGCTCAGCATGACAACGGGTTTTTCTTAGCTTCCCACAAACTTCGCGTACAAACTTCGTGCTACAGCCGTGTCCGTGGTGCCTTTGATGATGGCGCGGCCGTCGGGGAAGAGAGTCATTTCATACGGGTCGTGCCAGAATTTCAGCACGAAATCGTTGTGCCGAACCTTGCCGTGAGGCGCAAGGCGCCGGTTCATTTCGGCGAAATCGATGGGGCGCTGGCGCTCATGAATTTGGACAGAATTTCTTCCGCAAAGGGTGATGTGAGGACGGCCTTCGCCGGCGAGATGAATCAGCTTGCGCTCTCCGCAGGCGCGACAACCAAGACGTGGCTTGGCGGCAGAGATTTCGGCGTGTTCATTGGTCCAAACATCGAACGACAGCAGCGTCTGCCGGAGATGGCTCAGAAGGGCGCAACGCTTCCATGCTGCGAGGGGCTCTTCGTGCAATTCGGTCTTAGTCTCAGGGCTGGGCGCGCTTACCAGCAGTTTGAGCGCCTCGGTCGCGGCAATCGAAGCCACCAGATTTACCGCCGAATTGAGGATTCCGGATGTCTCGCAAGTCTCGACCATGCCGCGGGGAGAATCCGGAAAGATGCAGGCCATGCATGCCGTTTGCCCAGGCAAGACATTTAAAGTTACGCCATAGCTGCCAACGGCCGCGGAGTAAATCCACGGAATCGACCGATCGATGGCAAAGTCGTTAATCAGGTAGCGAGTTTCGAAATTATCGGTGCCATCCAGAACTAGCGACATTTCTTCGAGCAATGCTTCAATATTTGCCGGAACCAAGTCTTCCACTTTGGGTTGAACCAGGATTTGAGAATTGAAGGCGGCAATCTGGCGGGCGGCGGCAATCGCCTTGGGCAGAGAGTCGGCCGCATCTTTCTCGCTGAATAGCGACTGGCGCTGCAAGTTACTGGGCTCGACATAATCCCGATCGATGACACGCAGAGTGCCGACTCCGGCCCGTGCCAGCAGTACGGCCAGAGCGGAGCCCGTAGCGCCACATCCTACGATCGCCACCCGTGCGGCTGCCAGTTTGCGCTGGCCTTGGGCCCCGATGCCGCGGAATAAAATCTGCCGTGAATAACGTTCGTCACGTTGTTCGACTTTGGAATCCGGCTGCGAATTCGCGATTGCTTGGGCGGGTTTGGGTTGCTGTGCCAAAGAGATCATCGGTCCGGGGCGGCGTACCCTTTATTATAGGTGCGCGACATAGCGCCGAACGATTTCAATGCCGGATTAGCCGGAAAGCTTGAGCTGAAGAACTGGTATCGCAGTTCGTACAACGACAGACGCGCCCATTCCATCGAAGTCATTGAGCGTCCAGGTCATGAGCGTCCAGGTCATGAGCATCGAGGTCATGAGCGTCGAGTCGTAGCACCTAAATCCAAGGACACCTGTTTGCTGAAACGGTACGCGACACTTCTGACCGCGATGATCCTGCTGTGGCCGGCGGTCCTCGCGTCCGGGACAGAAAGCCAGGCGAACTCATCGGAGGCCAAGCGTGCGCCGGCAACACAGTCCGTGGCCGGCGCCTACGAGGGCAAAATCGTGCAATCGATCGAGATTCCCGGAGTAGCGGAGCCGGATCGAGAACACATCCTGAAACTAGTGCCGCAGAAAGCTGGAGCGCCGCTGGATCGAGGGCACATCCGCGACAGCATTCGGGTGCTCTACGGTACTGGCCGATTCGCCGACATCCAAGCGGAAATCGCGCCGTCTGGGAATGGCGTCAGATTAACTTTCGCCACCTCGCCGAACTTTTTTATTGGGGCGGTCAACGTGGAAGGCGCTCCCACGCGACCGACGCCAAACCAGATTGTCAACGCTTCGAAGCTGCAACTTGGCGAACTTTATACCCAGGAGAAACTGGATCGCGCGCTCGAAAACATCCGCCAACTCATGCAGGAGGGCGGCTACTACCGGGCGCGAGTTACCGCCGAGAGCATCTCGGCGGCCCCCACACAGCAGGTGGACGTGCTATTCCACATTACGCGGGGTGAGCAGGCGCATGTTGGTGACGTGAAAGTGACAGGCTCGTCGGGTTTGTCATCGGCGGATATTCAAAATATCGCGCACTTCAGTCGTGGAGACCAAATCACATTGGCCCGCGTGACCGGCTCCCTGCAACGACTGCGCAAGAGATTTCAGAAGCAGAAACGTGCATTGGCGCAGGTTTCGATTGCCCAGCAGTTGTATCACCCCGCGAGCAATGCGGTGGACTTTACCTTTCAGATCGATCCCGGGCCGGTGGTCGTAATTTTTGCCCTCGGCTATCCCGTCAGCAAAAGCACCCTGAAGCGGCAGATCCCCGTCTATGAAGAGAACGCCGTGGACGATGACCTGCTGAACGAGGGCAAGCGGAATTTGCTGGACTACCTTCAGACGCGCGGCCACTTCGACGCCAAAGTCGAAATTAAGAAAGTAAGCGATGCGAAGACCTTGAAGGTGATTTACCAGATCGACCCCGGTCCGGTGCACAAACTGGTACTGGTGGAGATCAAAGGCAATAAGGATTTCATGGATTCGGCAAAGCTGCGTTCGTATTTGCAGATTCAGGCGGCGACCCGCCTCGACAATCACGGGCGGTATAGCGAAACTTTGCTGAAGAACGACGTCGCCACGCTGGAAGGCCTTTATCGGTCAAGCGGATTCCGACAGGTCAAGATCGAAACCAAAGTGGAAGACGAGTATCACGGGCCCAACCGGCTGGCCGTTCACATTCAAATTGATGAAGGAGTTCGCACCCGGGTCGGCGAGGTGCATGTGCTGGGTACGGACAAGGTCGCCCCCAGCGCGCTGCCTGAATTGAGTACGCAGGCGGGGCAGCCTTATTCGGAGCAGGATCTGGCGAACGACCGGGAGAGAATCCTCACCTACTACTTCGATCACGGGTTTCCCAATGCCTCGCTGGAGGTCACGACCAAGCCCTCGGAGCAAGAGGCCAATCGCGAAGACGTTACCTATACCATCCAGGAGGGCGAGCGCTTCACGGTGAATAAGGTGATGGTGGCGGGAACCGAACACACCCGCGACTATGTGGTGCAGCGCGAATTGCAGGTAAAACCGAGAGATCCGCTTAGCCAGCAGGATCTGCTCAACACCCAGACCCGGCTCTACGATCTGGGCATTTTCAGCCAGGTGGACACAGCGGTGCAGAATCCGGAGGGTACCGATCCGGAGAAAAATGTTCTGGTCCAGTTACAGGAAGCCCAGCGGTACACGTTCACCTATGGCGCTGGTTTGGAGTTCCAGACCGGCCAGCGCGCGGGCACGGGCGGCGTGAGTCCTAGAGTTGAATTTGACGTGACGCGTCTGAACCTCGGCGGGCGAGACCAGACTCTGACCTTCCAGTCCCATGTGGGCCGACTGCAACAGCGCGGGCTGATCAGCTACGCCGTTCCGAAGCTGTTGGACAACGACAAGTTCAAGCTGACTTACACAATTTTCTACGACAATAGCCTGGACGTGGCCACGTTCACGTCGGAGCGCCTCGAGGGGAAGATCGACTTGCGGCAACAGTTTGGCAACTCCGGGGTCGAGCCTGGGACTCGCCCCGGACCCAACTCGCTGACCTATCGAATGGACTTCCGGCTAGTCAAGGCCTACCACTTTGCCGACGGATTCTCCGCTGGTGAAATTTCGATTCTCTCCCTCCCGGCGCGCGTGGGTGGCCCGGGATTCACGTTTATTCACGACAGGCGGGATAATCCACTGGAAAGCACCAAAGGAGACTATTTCACGCTCGATGCTTTTGTTTCATCCAGCTACTTCGCCTCGGAAGCCGATTTTGGCCGCGCACTGGCCCAGCACTCCACGTACTACGTTCTGGGAAAGGGCAAGCCCGGACATCAGTTTGTGTTTGCCCGTTCCACCAGCCTCGGCCTGCAGCAGCCATTTCACGGAACCGTCGTCCGGCCGCCGGGGGCGTGTCCCACAAATCCCAACACCAACGAATCCGTGTGCGAGGGGATTTCGCTGATTCCGTTGCCTGAGCAATTCTTTGCCGGTGGCGGCAACTCGCATCGCGGATTCGGGTTAAATCAGGCAGGACCTCGCGATCCAAATTCCGGCTTCCCGGTTGGGGGTACGGCGCAGTTCGTCAACAACATGGAGCTCCGTCTTCCTCCCGTCTCGCTGCCTTTGCTGGGGGAAGGATTCGGATTCGCCATCTTTCACGATATGGGGAACGTTTTTACAGCGCCGCACGACATGTTGAAAGGATTGCTGCGCTGGCACCAGCCCGATCCCAATCTATGCCTGCCCAGTAGTACAACGGACACTCAGTGCATTACCCAATTCGATAATTCAGGATATGATTACACTTCACACGCCGTAGGGTTGGGAGTACGCTACAAGACACCGATCGGTCCCTTGCGTTTTGATTTCGGGTACAGTCTGAATCCGACCCGTTATTTCCAGGCGTTCACGACCACGCCGAGCACCGGGCCTCCGGTAACCACAATCGCGTCGCAGCACCTGCGGCACTTCAACGTATTTTTCAGCATAGGCCAGCCATTCTGATGAATAGAGCACGTAGAAGGAAATCGAAGACGATTGGCTTGGTCGCGTTCGGGTGCGCGCTCAGCTGGTGCGTGCTCAGTTTGTGCGCGGCAGATGGGCGCGCCGGCGTCTTCGCTGTCCCGGCGGTTCAGGCCGGCGAAGTCGAAGTCATTGACCGCATCGTTGCCACCGTGAACGGACACATTATTCTGCAAAGCGATTGGGACGAAGCGCTGTGCTACGAGGCGCTGCTCAATGGGCGCACGCTCGACCAGTTCACTGACGACGACCGGCGTGGCGTCCTGGATCGCCTGATCGATCAGGAATTGCTGGCTGAACAGATGAAGTCGGCCTACTTCCAGCATGCTACGGGAGCAGAAGCGGCGGCGCGTCTTGCCGAAGCCCGAAAGCAATATCCGGAAGCGGCGACAGAAGAAGGCTGGCAGTCGGTGTTAGCGCGGTTTCGGCTGGCCGAGCAGGACCTGGTGGCGCATGTGCAGCAGCAGATCGATCTCATGCGGTTAGTGGACGCCCACCTTCGACCCGCCGTGCAGATTGATTCCAAAAGTATCGAAGCCTATTATCGGGAGAAATTTGTGCCGCAATTAAAGCAATCCGGCGCGAGCGACGTTCCGTTGGCCGACGTCTCGGCGAAGATCCGGGAGTTGCTGACCCAGGAGAAAGTAAACGAAATGATGGTTTCCTGGCTACACTCATTGCGATCGGAGAGTAAAGTCAGCGTCCCGGGCGCGTCGGAGCCCCAGGATGGGGTGCAGACGAGGTGAATGAGCCTGCCGCCAGGCCGCGTCGCTGGTGGAAATATCTCCTGATCGCCGCCGTCGTGGGCGTCATCGGAGTCCTGGCCCTTCTGTGGTACGTCACGACTGATTCCTTTCAGTCCTATGTGCGCCGACGCATGGTTTCCGAAGTGGAGCGCATTACAGGAGGCCGCGCCGAGATCGGTAGCTTCCACGTTGTCCCGTTCCGGCTGCGAGTCGAAGTCCGCAACATCACGGTTCATGGAACGGAGCCTCCAACGGATGTTCCGCTCGCTCATGCCGATCGCTTGCTGGCGCAGGTAAAGGTGATTTCGTTTCTGCGCACCGAGTTCGGTTTCTACTCGGTCGTTCTCGATCACCCAATAGTTCACGTTGCCATTGCTCCGGACGGCACAACGAATATCCCCGGACGCAAAGTGTCGCGCGATACTTCCCATCCGACTTTGCAGGACACTTCCCAGGACACTTCAAAGAAAACTCCCGTTGAGCAGTTGTTCGCGCTGTCGATTGATCATCTCACCCTGCGCAACGGCGAATTGCTCTGGGCCGATCGGAAGGTTCCCTTGGATTTCTCGGTCCATGACGCTGCCTCAGAGATGGACTATTCCTTCCTGCGCAGTCGCTACGAGAGCCATCTCTCGATTGGCAAGGTGGACAGCACGTTCCAGGATTTCCGCCCCTTTGCCTGGAGCACGACCATGGACTTCAGCCTGGGTCCGACCTTTGTTGACATCAAATCATTGAAGTGGAACTCCGCGCGCTCCTCGGTGCAAGCCAGCGGACGCATCAGCGATTTCCGTGAGCCTCACGTCGACATAAGCTACGATGTTTGCCTCGACCTGGCGGAAGCATCCGCCATTGCCCGCCGCCACGATCTGCGTGAAGGCGTCGCCGAGTTCAGGGGCAGCGGTCGCTGGGCATTCAACGAACGGACCGCGAATACAACGAATGAGTTCACGACCTCAGGAGCGGTGAGGCTGCGCGACCTAAGTTTTCAGGACAATCAGATTGCGCTCGAGAAGGCCGGCGTCACTGCGGACTATTCCGTCACCGATGCTCAGATCAAGTTATCGAAATTGCAGGGCAAGATATTCGCGGGAAGTTTCGCGGGTGACGCGCAGGTAGACAACTGGCTGCACAGCATACTGCCGCCCACAGTCTACAAGGCTAAGAAAGGCGGCGAAAATTTCCCGGTGATTTCGGCTGCTCGGCCGGCTGTAAAGAAGGGCGAGAAGGCGAAACTGCCGGGCGTGCAGATCGGCGCGGTGCGGCTTCGCCTGCGCGACGTTTCCGCTGGAGAGCTGAAGCTGGCGTTGGATGAGCCTCGGCATAAACTCAATCATTTTCACCCGGCAGGATTGGCCTCGGGAACCGTGGACGTTTCCTGGAAGGGATCGTATAGGGATGCTGAGGTCGGTCTTGCGCTCGAAGTGAGTCCGCCGCTGCATCCATCTGCCGGCGAACTACCTGTAACCGCGCACATTCAGGGAAAATATCGAGCCGGAAACGATTCCCTTGAACTGGCGCAGTTCATTCTGACCACGCCCGCATCGCGAGTTCAAGCATCCGGAATACTCGCCCAACCTTCCACCCTGCACATTTCCGCTTCGACCACCAACCTGGAAGAATGGCGGCCGGTAGTGACGGCGCTGGGAGGGCCAGCCAATCTGCCCTTCCGCGTGGATGGCAATGCCACGTTCAACGGCGTCGCTGGAGGCACGTTCTCAGCGCAGACTCTGGCCGGAACCCTGGTCGCGCACGATTTCGAATTCACCGTCCCTGCGACCGCGCGCACGCCGGAGCAGGTGGTGCATTGGGATTCTCTTTCCGTCGATATTCAATTCTCCTCACACGACCTTTCACTGCGGGAAGGGAGTCTGCGCCGTGGGGACACCAGCGCATATTTCGATGTCAACGCCCTTCTGCAAAATGGCGAATTCACCGCGAACACTCCCTTGCGGGCGCACGTGACCCTTCAGCATGTGGATGTTGCCTCCACCGCGGCTTTTGCCGGATTCGAATACCCGGTTACGGGCACCGCCGATGCTTCTCTGCAGATCGCGGGAACACGGGCGCATCCTCAGGCGCAAGGATACATCCACGCCGCCAATGCCAGCATCTACGGAGAATCCATCGAAAAGTTCGACGCCGATGTTCGAATTTCCGGCGGCGAGAACTCTCTCAACAATGTTCTCCTCACCTACCAGGGGGTTCAGATTTCCGGCAGCGCTGCCTATTCGCCGGCAACGCAGGGTTTCCGGTTTGACCTGGGTGGAAAGAATTTCGAGCTCGCGCGAATTCGCCAGATCCGTCTCGACCGCCTGCCCGTGGAGGGCCATGCTGACTTCACTCTCCAGGGGTCGGGAACACTCGAGAACCCCGAGATCAGCGCCGCCGTCCATTTGCGCGGTCTGGCGCTCGATCACGAACTTCAGGGTGGGCTGGATTTCGAAGCCGTGACCAAGGGCGCCGAAATGCGATTGACTGGGCGCTCGGAATTTTCCAAGGGCTCGCTCGCGCTGGATGGTACGGTCGCAATGCGTGGAGATTATCCCGCGAACATTTCGGTACGCACCGATCATGTCGATCTGGATGCGCTCTGGCGAGCCTACCTGGGCGGCCAACTTACGGGCCACTCGGCCGTTGCCGGCACCATCACCATGACCGGTCCGCTGCGTTATCCCCAGCGCTGGAAGCTAGAGGGCAATGCGAGTGATGTGGCCTTGGATGTGGAGCACGCCAAACTGCATAATCAGGGGCCTATACGATTCACGTATGCCAACCAGACCGCACACATCGAAACGGCGCACTTTGTAGGGGAGGGAACCGACGTGGTGGGGCACGGCTCCATCCACTTTGCCGGAGCACGGGAACTCGATCTGGCGGCCGACGGACAATTTGACCTTAAGCCTTTGAGCAGTCTTGTTCCCGATCTCACCACCTCCGGGCTTACTGAGGTCCACATGACGGTAGGGGGGACGCTCAGCGAACCGTTGCCGCAAGGCCGCGTGGACATCAAGAATGGCAGCGCCAACTATGCCGGCTTGCCCAGCGGCCTGAGCGAGATGAATGGCTCGCTCACCTTCACCCGCGAAACCGTGCATATCGACCAACTGACGGCGCGCACCGGCGGCGGCACGCTCGACCTGAAGGGCGACGCTAACACCTACAACGGGCAGCTCAATTTCAACCTCTCGGCAATCGGGCGAGAAGTGAGGCTTCGCTATCCGCCAGGGGTGAGTTCCACGGCGACCGCGGAATTGCACTGGGTTGGGAACCGCTCGTCGTCTACGGTTTCCGGGGACGTGCTGGTCACCAAGCTGGCAGTGACGCCTGGCTTTGATTTTGGCTCATATCTTGAACGCAGCCGTCAGGCGGTGGCGATTGCTCCAGCCAATTCACCGCTGTACAACGTCAAGTTGGACGTTGCCGTCCGGACGGCGCCTGAGTTACAAATGAAGACCGCCGTTGCGCGACTTTCGGGCGACGCCGATCTTCGGCTGCGTGGGTCAGTGGCGCGTCCCAGCGTGCTCGGCCGGGCCGACATTCTGGAAGGCGATGCCACGTTCAACGGCATCAAATTCCGGCTGGAGCGGGGCGATATCACGTTTGCGAATCCCGTGGCGATCGAGCCCCAGCTCAATCTGCAAGCAACGACGCACGTGCGCAACTACGATCTTGACGTTACCGTCACGGGAACGCCGGATCGCTTGAACGTGAACTACCGTTCCGAACCGCCGCTGCCCAAGTCGGACATCATCGCGCTGCTGGCGCTGGGGCGCACGAGCGAAGAGTCTCAGCAGTTGCAGCAGGAGTCGGGAGGAGGCATGTTCACCGACGAGGCCACCAATTTGATCATCAATCAGGCCATCAACTCGACGATGAGCAGCCGCATGCAGAAGCTCTTCGGAGTGAGCCGGATCAAGATTGATCCGCAGGGCCTGACCACGGAAACCAATCCCACCGCCCGCGGCCCGCAGGTCACCATTGAACAACAGTTCGCCAATAACGTTACCCTCACCTACAGCACGAACGTTTCCCAGAGTACAGAGCAGATTATTCAGGGTGAATACTATGTAAATCGCAATGTTTCGATCGTGGGCACGCGCGATCAAAACGGTGTGGTCAGCTTCGATGTGCGCGTGCGGCAGCGAAAGAAATAACGTGCTTTTGCCTTCCGTCCCCATCCGGGATTGCGTCTCTGCGAACGCTTTTAGTTCGTGACTCCAAAGGAAACGTTACTGGTGAGAGTTCCGGTCGGAGTGACCACTTGAATTTCGCCCGTGCTGGCGCCCGATGGGACCGTTGCCGTGATTTCGGTATTTGATACCACCGTGAAAATAGCCGCGGTGCCGTTGAAGGTGACGCTGCTGGAGCCGGTGAGATTGTTGCCCAGGATTATGACACTGGTCCCGACGCGCGTTGAGGGGGGAATCGGCTTCACGAACGGGCTTAGGCCCTGGGACAGGCTGAAGACCGTGCCGCAACCGAATTCGCAGTAGCCGATGGTGCCGCCGTAAATGGTGCTGCCATAGAAGTTTCCGTCCGTGCCTTGCAGCAACTGGGCTGAAATGTAGCCGTCATCCAAGTAACCGCGGAAGTTGTGAACGGTCCTGAGCGCGCCATCAGAGGTGATAGAGAAGAGCGTGCCGCAACCGGCAGGAGCACAGCCGACGTTGGTGTGCGTCCCGCCGTACATAGTAGCGCCGTAGAATTTCCCGTCGCTTGCCAGGATCAGCTGGGCTGTGGGATTCTCGCCAGCCTTCGGGCCGGGGAGGGCGAGGATCGTGGTTAGCCTGCCGCCTGGGGTGATTTTAAAGACTGTGCCACAACCGGGTCCGGAGTGGTTCAGTCGGCGTTCACAGTATTCGGTTCCCCCATCTTCCGTGGTTCCGTACAAGTTGCCGTCGTTGCCTTGGGCAAGACCTCCCCAGGGATCGAAGCCATCCTTGCAAACACCACCTTGAGAGCAGAAGGTGTGGAGAATCGTGAACGTATCCGATGGAGTGATGCTAAAGACAGTGCCGTACGATGTGTAGCCGCCGTCGCCACTCGTGACGCCGTAGAAGTTTCCGTTTGCGCCCTGCACCAGCGCGCCACGGGGGTAGATGCCGTCGGGGCAGTTGGTTTGCGAGCAGAAAGTGTGAAGCGTCGTGTAAGTGCCTGACGGAGTAATGCGGAAGATCGTCCCTGCGCCGTTGAGTCCTCCGAACGAATTCAGTCCGTAGTAATTTCCGTCTGTGCCTTGGAGCAGTGCTCCCCCGGAGTAGTATCCGTCGGCGCAATTGGCCTGCGAGCAGAAGTTGTAGAGCGTGGTCAGAGTGCCGTCGCCGGTCAGGCTGAAGATCGTGCCGTTGCCATTGGCGCCGCCGTCGGTGGTGGTCCCGTAGAACCTGCCATCGCTGCCCAAGACCAGGGCTGGCCAGGGATGGTATCCATCGGCGCAATTGGCTTGGCCGCAAAAGCTGTAGAAGGTGGTTAAGTCGCCGTCGGCCGTGATGTTGTAGACCGAACCTGCGCCGAAGTCGCCGCCGTAGTAGGCTGTGCCGTAGTAGTTCCCGTCCGTGCCCTGAATCAGGCCCGAGGAGGAATAGTAGCCGTCAGTGCAGTTGGTGACGGTGCAGAAATTGTGTAGGGTACTGAAAGCCTGTGCAGCGGCTGGCGTTGCGCTGATTGCCAGAATCAGAATAGCTACAGCCACTAGACTATAGACGTACGCGGCGCTTCGGCGTGTCATTGAGATGCCCTCTGGAATGGAAGTGGAAAACGTGAAGGGCCCGCAGCCCAGAGGTTCAGGCTGGCCTTTGGGGGACAGGCGGAAAAAGTATACACGGAGTTCGGCCGGCTTACGTAAAGAGTTTTCAAGCTAATGACTTTCTCCAGCGACACTTCTTCCTTCGCGGCCTCGCGCCAACAGATGGTCGACTCTCAACTGCGGGCGCGCGGTGTGAGCGACCAGCGGGTGCTCGATGCCATGTCGCGTGTGCCGCGCCACGAGTTCGCTCCAGAGCACTATCGCAACCAAGCGCATGAAGATCATCCTTTACCCATTGGCGAGGGGCAGACCATCTCCCAGCCGTACATCGTCGCGACCATGCTGGAAGCTTTGGCTCTCTCTCCTGCCGACCGGGTTCTTGAGATCGGCACCGGATCGGGCTACGTGACAGCATTGCTCGCAGAACTTACGGCACAAGTTTTTTCGGTGGAGCGCCACGCGGTGTTGGCGGATGCGGCAAGAGAACTGCTCGCCCGCATGGGCTACGCCAACGTGAAAGTAATAATCGGCGACGGCAGCCAGGGATACGCGGAGGCTGCGCCCTACAACGCCATCATCGTTTCTGCCGCTGCTAAGGAAGTCCCGCCGGCCCTGGTCGCGCAACTCGCAGAAGGCGCCCGCATGATCATCCCCGTAGGGACGTCGGATTCGCAGCAGCTACAGTTAGTCCGCTTGGAAAACGGCGTGCCGCGAATCACACTGCGCGATTTGTGCCGCTTTGTGCCACTGGTCTCGGAAGGGTCTTAGGTCTTTGTCGGGTCGTCGGTCGTCGGTCCTCGGCCTTTCGGGACAGTTGGTGGCCGTCAGCGACATTCCGAACGTGATTCATGAAGCCTTGGTTCTAAGCCGACGACCGAAGACCGACGACGACCGAAGACCAAAGACCTGATTTAGAATCAACTGGTGCCGGTCCTGCACAACCTGCGCGTTACGCTGGAGATGATCAAATGGGAGCACTCCGTGTTTGCGCTTCCGTTTGCGCTATGCGGGGCCGTGCTCGCCGCCGGAGGATTTCCTTCCGCGCACCAACTGCTGTGGATTGTCGTCGCGATGGTCGCGGCGCGCTCCGCGGCGATGGCATTCAACCGCTGGGCCGATGCCGCCATCGACGCTGCCAACCCGCGCACCAGTACGCGCGCTTTGCCGGCCGGACATCTTACCTCTACATTTGTCATCACCTTCGTAGTTGTTGCCAGCGCCATATTTGTTCTGGCTGCGTCGCAGCTGAATCGGCTAACATTGTTGCTGTCCCCAGTTGCTCTGGCCGTGCTGCTGCTTTATTCCTACACCAAGCGAATGACGCGGTGGTCGCATCTGGTATTGGGATTCGCACTTGGGATCGCTCCTGCGGCAGCATGGATCGCTGTACGGGGTTCGCTCGATCCGGGCATCTTGCTGCTGACGGCTGCCGTAACTTTCTGGGTCGCAGGTTTCGATGTGCTCTATGCCTGCCAGGATTTTGAGTTCGATCGCCGGGCGGGACTGCACTCCATTCCGCGATATCTTGGTATTTCGTCTTCGCTGTGGATCGCCCGCGGTTTTCACCTGGTAATGATCGGCCTGCTCGTGGCGCTGCTGATCGTGTTTGGAATGGGAAAGTTGGCGGCCTGTGGAGTGCTGGCAGTAATTCTCCTCCTCCTCTACGAGCACTCCTTGGTTCGGCCCAATGACTTGTCGAAACTCAATGCCGCATTCTTCACCATGAACGGCGTGATCTCGGTTTTGTTCTTTGTGTTCGTCGCGGCCGATGTGCTGCTGCGGAGGTAGGTGGGCGGCTCCCGCGCCCGGTGCTCTTACATCGTTCCGCATCCCGTGGCATAATCTTTGCGCCCTTTTGGAGGACTCCATGCTTAAAAACGGTTTCGTGATCGGAAATATTGTATTGCGCGCAGCCGCCGTCTTTTGTCTGCTTGCTGCCTTTAGCATTGCCCAACAGCCTGCCGAAAAGCAGCCGCTCGCCCCTGGCAGTCCGCAGGATCTGGTGCAGCAGGGCGATAAACTGGAGCGCGAGGGCAAGCTTGATGACGCTCTCGCTCTCTACGGCCGCGCGCTCGACAAGTCGCCGGACCTCTACGAAGCACACCTATCCTCGGGTATAGCTCTCGACCTGAAAGGAAACTACAGCGACGCGCGCGAGCACTTGGCCAAGGCCATCGAAGTTGCGCCCGCCGATTCCAAGCCGCAGGCGTTGCGTGCAATGGCCATCTCGTACGCTTTCGAGGGCGACACATTCAAGGCCGCGGGATTCGAGACGCAGGTTCTCAACGCTCGGCTGGCGAAGAATGATTCTGTGGGTGCAGCCGAGCTTTGCAACGAACTGGGCCGCATTTATCTGGAAGCAGGCGACCCCGACCACGCCGAGAAGTGGTACAAGATGGCCTACAACACCATCGCGCACAAATCCGACCTGAACGACGCGGACAAGAATCTTTGGCTGTTCCGCTGGGAAAATGCGCAGGCGCGGATTGCCGCGCGCCGAGGAAAAGCCGACGAAGCGCGGCAGCACGTCGCCGCCGCCAAGGACGCTCTCGACAAAGCCAACAACCCCGACCAGATGAGGTTCTATCCCTATCTCACGGGCTACGTCGCGTTTTACACCGGAGACTATAAGACTGCCATTGCCGAATTACAGAAAGCCGACCAGCATGATCCCGCGACGCTGGCGTTGCTGGGCGAGGCCTATGAGAAGTTGGGAGACGCCGCCCAGGCGAAGACCTATTACCAGAAAGTTCTCGAGGCATATGCTCACAATCCCGCGAACGCGTTTGCGCGGCCGCTGGCGACGAAGAAACTAAACAGCGGAGGCTAGATGCGGTGGAGGTTAGATCCGGAGCGGCCGCGACCCGGAAGGCAGATTCGGACGGATCGAAGGAACGTATTCGCGTGCCGTTGCCAGGGATTACCGTTGTAACCCGGCTGCGGTAAGCTGGGTTGCCCTATTCTCCTTTGGCACCCTAAACTCTTAAGTGCGAGCCATTTGTTTGAAGTAATATTCGATGGTGCGCTCGCGTCCGCTCGTGCGCAATAAGCCGATCCCATCGAAGAGCGACATGGTCGACCGCAAGCTTGCTCTCAAGGTGAGCCTGACCGTGCTGCTGTTTGGGATAATTCTCGCCCTTTCTCTCAATCGCGATTTTTATGAAGATTCGATGACCTCGGCCTTTCTGTCGCTGGCCTTGGCCGGCGCCCTGATTGTTTTGGGGATGATTCGGCGCTCTTGGTTCGATCTGCTGTGGGTGCTGATCGGCAGTCTGTTTCTGGCCGTGCTCGATTATCGGGTCATGGGATTCCGGCCCGCATTTATGGCTGGTTTTTCTTTCGTGGGCATGGCCGCCTTGGCGGTCTTGGGTACGCACACGATTTGGGCGGAAGGGGATGAGCGGAAACTTCTGGTCTACGGATTTCTTCCCTCGGTTCTTTTTGTCGGGTCAGAATACATGGCAAGCACCCTTCTTGATGTCACGGAGAAGCTCCATCCGAAGGCGTTCGACCTGTTCCTGTACTCGTTTGATTGCAGCTTGCGGGTGCAGTTCAGTTTCCTGATGGGGCAATTCTTCTGGACCTGGCTGTGGGTTCGATTCGTGTGCCTCGTGATCTATATCGCGCTTCCGCTGCCTTTGGCTTTGGTGTACGCGGCGCATCTGCGCTGTAAGAGGCAGAATGCGCTGGCGGTGATGCTGGCGTTTCTGGTCACGGGTCCACTAGGGGTTCTTTTCTATAACATGCTGCCAGCCTGCGGCCCGGTGCACCTCTTTGGCGCGGCGTTTCCCTTTCACCCACCATCCATTGCAGAAGCGATGGGCATGAACGTCGTCCCTGTTCTGATCAAAGGAGCGCGCAATGCCATTCCTTCACTGCATATGGCCTGGGTTCTGCTGGTGTGGTGGAACTCAAAGGGACTGGCGCGCTGGATACGGGCGATTGCGTTGGTGTTCGTAATCCTCACCGTGATGGCGACATTAGGTACGGGAGAACATTACTTCATCGATCTGGTGGTCGCGTTCCCGTTTTCTCTGATGGTGCAGGCCCTGTGCTCTTACTCACTGCCGTTCCGCGGCAGCCCGCGGCGGAGCGGATTTCTATTCGGCGCCTTTGTGACATTAATCTGGCTGGCTCTGCTGAGCTTCAGCACCAGGCTGTTCTGGATTTCGCCGGTGCTGCCGTGGGCAATGATTCTCGCCACCGTGGGCCCATCGATCTTGCTGTGGAATCGCTTGATCGAAGCCGGAACCGAAGAACTGCCAGTGCGCTCTCGGGGCGCCGCTGCCGGAGTGACGGCCTAACGCTTCTCAAGTCCGGTCGGTAGGTTCGGCCAATATTGTCATAACTCGATATGCGCAGACGTGTTGGCTTCGCGTCTCCGCACTGGATTGGTTTCTACTGATTCACCTTGAGTAGCAGCATGGTGCCGCTCTCCACCTTGACGTTGTTTTTATCCGAACTCAAGACCGACCCTTGCGTCGCATTTTGGCCGTCGCTAAGCGTCAAATTGGAAATTCCAACTACGCCCTTGGTATTGCCGGTGATTTGCGGGCGCGCGTTGCTGGATTGCTGTTGACCCTCGCTTCCGGCAGTAGGCTCGGAATTAGTAGGCGCGGCTGGAGGCTGGGTCTGCCCGGAAGTTCCCATGGAGCCGCGTCCCCCGCCCGTAGGCGACGTGGTTCCACCGGCAGCACTGGGGGCTCCGCCCTGGTCGGTCCCGGCTGCGTTAGCTCCGCCGGTGTTCGTGTTGTTGCTGGGAGGAGCAATGACGGCCTGAATCGACATCGGCAAATTCATATCGCCGGTTTTCAAAGCTGCGTGATCAAAGGCGATGGCCAATTGAGATTCTTTCTGCTCCTTGCTGCGAGCCTGCGCCTCGGTGACGTGTCCGACGACTTTCGTGTCTTTGGGCACGACCACCTCACCGCTGGTGGTTTTCAAGTCCATGGTGACCTTAGCCACAACCTCGTCGCCGGGCTTCGCCTTCTTCGCGTCGATGGTTTTCGTCAGCTGCACCGGGATCACGCTTCCCGGGGCGATGCGCGGGCTGCCCGAGGGCTGCGCTTGATTCGTGGACGACGGAGCGGCTGGTCGTGCCGCAGGCTGCTGCTGTGGTTGTTCCTCAGACGGAGGAGTGGCTTGAGTCTGCGGTGTCTGCGCGGGAGTACCAGGATCACCTGAGCTTTGTGCCAGCAAGGCTCCGCTCGCCACTGCCGCTGCCATGATTGCTGTCGCAATAGTTATTCTTTTCATCAACCGTCTCCTTGGTGGCGTCTATTGGTAGATGCAATTTTCGGGCAGGTGGTGGGCGCTAATCTGGACATCGCCAACCGTCAGGCGCTTTATAGCATCGGAATGACATGTCCCTCCGATCCATCCCTATGGCACTGCTTAGTTTGTTGCTCGCGGCTTGCGCGGCTTGTTCGCCCAATCAATCACCCGATCAACTCCGTGAAAAGACTGCCGAAGAAACCGCGAGTCTCAAGCGCGATACCAAGGCTGTGGCCGAGGGGGTTAAAGAGGGGCTAAGCAACAAGAAAGTCGTCGACCTCAATAAAGCTTCCAAAGACGATTTGACCTCGCTGCCGGGCATCACCTCGCCACGTGCGGATCGCATTCTCGCCGAGCGTCCTTACGCAAACACTCGCCAACTTGTGACACGGCACGTGCTGTCGGAAGACGAATATGGGCAGATTCAGGACCGCGTAACCGTCACCCGCTAGCCCCGTTACATTTGGTGATTGGTGAGATTAGCACAGCCGTGTCATCCTGAATGTGCGGAGGCTCCCGCATAACGGCTCCGGTGCGGAAGCCAGGTGCATCGCCCGTCGCCTTCGCAATGGCAGACCGCCTCGTCCTGCGATATCATCAAGTTGATGTCTGCCCCACGCCCATCGCACGCTTTTCAGCCCCACGCCTTCCAAACTGACGACGCGCGGCTCCGGCCGATTCACGATAAAGTTCAGGCGCGCGAACGTCTTGACGTGGACGATGCTCTTGCGCTTTATCGCACCGGCGACATTCTCGCCGTGGGCTGGATGGCCAATGCGGTGCGCGAGCGCATGCACGGCGACAAGACCTATTTCAACGTTAATCGCCATATCAATCCTACGAATGTTTGTGTGGCGGCGTGTCGGCTATGCGCCTTTGGCCGCAAGAAAGATACGCCCGGCGCTTACACCATGGCGCTGGACGAAGCTTTCGAAACCGCCGCTTCCGGCTACACCGAGGCCGTCACAGAGTTTCATATCGTCGGCGGACTACATCCCGACCTGCCGTTTCAATACTTTCTCGATCTCTGCTCCGGACTAAAGCAGCGTTTTCCTCAGGTGCATTTGAAGGCCTTTACCATGGTCGAGGTGGCATATTTGTCGAGGCGGGCGAAGTTGTCGATACGCGAGACGCTGGAACAACTGAAAGCCGCCGGAGTGGATTCGCTGCCCGGAGGCGGAGCCGAAATTTTTGCCGATCGCGTGCGCCACATAATTTGCGACCACAAAATCGACGGCAGCGAATGGCTCGAGACCGCCAAGCTAGCGCATCAGATCGGTTTAAAGTCGAATGCGACCATGCTCTACGGGCATGTCGAAAACGACGAAGACCGTGTCGATCATCTGATGAAGCTGCGCGTCTTGCAGGACGAAACCGGCGGCTTCCAGACATTTATTCCGCTGGCGTTCCATCCTGACAACACACCGTTGCAGCATTTGCCGAAAACCACCGGCATGCTCGATATCAAGCAGATCGCGGTCAGCCGCCTGGTCCTCGACAACTTCCCGCACATTAAATCGTACTGGCAGATGGTGACGGCGAAGATGGCGCAGATATCTCTGCGTTTCGGCGCCGATGACATGGACGGCACCGTGATCGAAGAAAAGATCTATCACGACGCCGGCGCGACCACGCCGCAAGGCATGCGCCGCGAAGAATTGCAGCGCCTGATCCGCGCCGCCGGCCGCGAACCCATCGAGCGCGACACGCTCTATCGGCCGGTCACGCGGACGGAGACGTCGGTTACGGTCGCTGTCTGAGGCTATGCAAGAATCTGCATCTTGACCTTCCACAATTGGGCGACCTAATATGCCGATGGCTCCGCTGCCATCTCCTGCCCGTGCTCGGTGCTGACCCTTCGTTCGAGCGTAATCTCAAAGTCTTAACCCAGCGTTAGGAAGCCCAGGCCAGACGACAATTAAGGAGCAGCGACATGAAATCTTTCCGGCTGATATGTCTATCCATCCTTTTCCCGTGCGTAACGGCCTTGGCGCAAAATCATGCCGTGCCCGTGGCGAACCAACTGGTTCCCCCGAGTGCGCGGCCGGGGCAGAGTGGCTTTACGCTTCAAGTGGAAGGATCAGGCTTTGCGACCGGCGCGGTCGTGTACTGGAATGGCTCGCCACGGACGACTCAAGTGCTCTCCGCGAACACAGTGGAAGCAACGATTAACGCGGCCGATGTGGCGAAGGCCGGCACCGCATTGGTGGCGGTATCGAATCCGGCACCGGGCGGAGGGATCTCGACCGCTGTGAGCTTTCCTATTCGTCAGAGATGGAACTCTGTCGCGATGGCGCTCGATACGGCCGTGACGAATCCTGGCATTGCAACTGTGGCTGCCGACTTCAACGGCGACGGCAAGATCGACCTCGCGACAGTAAATGGCACGGATGGCGGACTGACTATACGTCTCGGGAAGGGCGACGGCACGTTCCTGCCAGCCCGGACTTATCGTCCCGGCAATTACTTCACTGGCCTCGTTGTGGGCGACTTTAATGGCGACGGAAACCTTGATCTTGCGGTCTCGAAGCCCTTTTTGTGTGGCGGCTGCGGCGGCTATCCCAGGTACATACTGACAGTATTTCTGGGCGCCGGCGACGGTACCTTCGATAAAGTAGCGAGCCCCAAAAAGATATTCTACGGCCTGCCGCTTGCGGCGGGAGATTTCAACGGGGACGGGAAGCTCGATCTGATTGTCACCAGCACCGACTACTACGGCGACAACTGGTATCCCTCGATTGCGCTCGGCAGCGGCGATGGCACCTTTCAGAAAGGAGCTAGCCTGGTGTATATGAACCAGTTCTCCTACCCTGCGGTCGGCGACTTTAATAGCGACGGAAAACTCGACATTGCCATGCCAGATCTCGACACTTTTCAGGGCTCGCCGATCACTTCTGTCTATCTGGGCAACGGCGACGGGACTTTCGCCACTCCGGCACAGTACGCATCGGTGACCGAGAATTTCGCATTTACCGCCGCTGTGGCAGACCTGAACGGCGATGGCAAGCTGGACATTATTACCGACGGAGCTCAGGTATTGCTCAACAATGGAGACGGAACTTTCACCAACGATAACAATGTGAACATCACAACCAACTATTTCGGAGGTGTCGCAGTCGGCGATTTCAACGGAGACGGCAAAATCGACTTTGCCATTGGAGGCAATTACACCTCACCGTACAGCAGTTTAGTTTTCTTGAGCAACAACGACGGGACATTCCAGATGGATACAGTGGAGGGCGGCCGGGTGATGCAGGCAGCGGACTTCAATGGCGACGGCCAACTCGATTTGCTGACCGAAGGAGGAATTTACCTTTCGACCGCGGCCGGCGTGTCGCCAACCTATCTGAGCTTTAACGATACGACCGTGAATTCCCAGAGCCCGCCACAGACTGCGACCCTTTCGAATGTCAGCAACAAGACTATGACTATTGAGAGTGTCCAACTTACAGGGACAGGAGCGCAGGAATTCTTGATGACCAACCAATGTGGCAGTTCGCTGGCACCGGGAAAGAGCTGTCAGATTCAACTCGTCTTCGCCCCGACGGCTGCCGGGGACGTTTATCCATCGCTGAGCATCAGTGTCCCAGGCGTCCCGGCCTCGGCGGTCGCGCTGTTCGGGCCGGCGGTGCAGTGACTACGAAAAGGTTTCCAAGCTTTTTTCAGGACTGCGCGGTTACGGTCGCCGTGTAAAAGGGCCCTAAACGGCGGCCTTGCGACTTCTGGTTCGCTGCCTTCGAGTTGCGCGTCTTCCGCTCATCTTATCTCGGGAATTCTCTTGAGAATTCGCCATGGCGTGTCTGAGCAGCAAGTTCAGCCTTGTCTGATAGCCGTCACCAAAACTCTTCAGCCACTCAATGATGTCGGCGTCCAGGCGCATCGTCACCGATTTCTTCGGTGGACGGTAGAACTTACCAATTTCGGCCTTGCTCCAGTCCAAAACTTCCGGCATGTCCGAGAGATCAATGTCTTCGCCTTTCTTCGCCGTGAGGGCGGCGATGTCTCGTCTTTGTTCCCTGCTTAGTTTCCTCATACCATCCCCTTTCACGAGGCGTGGCGGCTCGGGCCGAGATGATCCTCACCGCCTCCTCGCCCTGCCTTTCAAAACTCGTATGGACGACAAAAAGCACAGCCCCTGGACCGACCGATCCCAGTGTAATCCAGCGTTCTTCGTCGACCGTCGACTCGTCGCGTTGCGTCAAAGCGTACGGACACCGAATGCAAGTTGGGCGGTCTCGAAGCGAATGTCGTGCTTTAAGAAATTCCGCTGGTTCTTGGCTTCGTCCCACTCAAAACGCATCTGCGGCCGTCCCGCAACCGAATTTATGCTAAATAAAGGCGAGCTCTATTGTCAGTTGTACATACAACACATACTCGTCGCTCCCTCTATACGCGGCTTATTCTAGTGAGCCGGCCGCTCATTGGCTAACGCACGCAACTCTTCCGGCGACGCATTCAGCAAGTTCCGCAGCACCGCGACTTCGGCCGCGATTCCCGCATGCAGAGCCGGGTCCACGTCGGGAGCAAACAACGGAGAGTGATTGGAAGGAAGCTGAGTTCCCGAGGCTTTGGCCTGCGCAAGTTTCTCCGGGTCGGCGCCGCCAAGACTGAAATAGAAGCCGGGCACGCCCTGCTCCACGAAATAGGAAAAGTCTTCCGACGGCGCGATCGGCTCGGCGGTCACCACTTTATCTTTTCCTAGCGCGGCCTCAAGAGGTGCGCGCAGGCGCTCGGCCAGAGCGGGATTGTTGTAAACCAGATCGCTTCCCTCATAGCGCTCTACTGAAGGTTCGCGCGGCGCGCCCGCGGCGGCCGCTTCTGCTTTGGCAATGCGCTCAATCGCCGCCAACACTTGCTTGCGCACATCCTGCTTGAACGTGCGTACCGTTAGACCGAGGTCGGCGTGGTCGGGAATAATATTGTTCTTGGTCCCCGCCTGGAGGTAACCGACGGTTACGACCGCCATTTCACCCGGTTTGACTTCGCGCGACACGATTGTCTGCAAGGCAAGAACCGTGCGCGCGGCGATCACAATCGGGTCGATCGCCGTGTTCGGCATCGCCCCGTGCCCGCCCTTGCCATAAATTGTGATGCGCAGCGAATCTGCATTCGTGTTGTAGATGCCGGGCGTGATCGAGGCCATGCCCGCAGGCAGCACGTTGCCGACGTGCAGCGCTACGGCCACGTCTGGTTTGGGGAAGCGTGTGAACAGACCAT
This sequence comes from Candidatus Sulfotelmatobacter sp., assembly GCA_036500765.1. Taxonomy (NCBI): domain Bacteria; kingdom Pseudomonadati; phylum Acidobacteriota; class Terriglobia; order Terriglobales; family Candidatus Korobacteraceae; genus Candidatus Sulfotelmatobacter; species Candidatus Sulfotelmatobacter sp. Next base: position 765,049 of record DASYBM010000004.1, on the reverse strand, counting down.
CGTGGATCATGGCTTCAGCGCCGCTGATCGTCTCCTCGGCCGGCTGGCCGATCAGCATTAGGGTTCCATGCCAGGTGTTCTTGCTGCGCGCCATGATTTCGGCGGTGCCGAGAATGGCTGCCATGTGCAGATCGTGCCCGCAGGCGTGCATAACTGGAACGTCGTGCCCAGCGTCGTCTTTGGTGTGCACTTTGCTGGCGTAGGGTAGCCCGGTCTTCTCTTCGACGGGAAGCGCGTCCAGTTCCGTGCGCAGCATAATGGTCGGGCCCGCGCCATTTTTCAGGATAGCGACCACACCTGTGCCGCCGACGTGCTCGGTCACGTCATATCCGGCGCTGCGTAAGCGCGCCGCCAGTTTTTCTGCCGTTCGAGTCTCGTGCGACGACAGTTCGGGATTCTCGTGTACATCAAGGTAAAGCGCGTGCGCATCGGGATAGACGCTTTCAACTTCTTTAGGCAAAGTAGTCTGCGCAACGGCAGACAAAGCCAGCAGTGCAGCGAGCATAGAATGGGTGCAGTTCACGGTGACGGATCATAGCTGCTATGGTGACCGAATCGCAAATAGATCGCCGAATGTCCGCTACCCGGAACGACTTCCGCGTTGCGCAGAATGCAATTTGCTTTCGCAGGGTGCCGGACTAGTTACTTTCGCTCGGATCGGACTCGCTGCTGTCGCTTTCCTCCGACTCGCTACTGGGAATGAACTCGTCATCGTCCGACTCGGTCTGATAATCGATATCGTTCGGATTTGCCGGAGGCGCTTGTTTCAACTTCTTCCTCGCCAGCTCATTGGCAGCGAGTTTCTGTCCGACCGTCTTCATGTAGTCGTCATTGCCGCTGCCTTTGCGCGAATAGATTAAGGGGGAGATCACCTGTTTTCGCTTGTTCTTTCCCTGGACCGACAGACTCGACGAACTCGACGGAATGGAAAAAGACGGACTAGAGAGAGAGGAATTGGATAGCGAACTGGAGGACGAACTTGAGGAAGACGAACTGGAGGAACTTGATGAGCTGAATGGGACGGACGAACTGGAGGAACTCGCGGTTGCTGCATAGCGGGAATCCTGCCCAGTCTTGATAAAACGGCTCGCATCTCGTACTTCTCCGGTCTTCTTGTTGACCTTTACCTTGGCCTCCCAATCCGACCATCCCGGATTGCCGAAATTTGCAACTTCGGTGCGCAGAAACAGCATGTCATCAGTGACGTTCTGCTCCTGATCGAAGGACCATTGCAATCGCGGAGTTGAGCGATCCACCTTATGATTGCCGTGGAGCATCGTAGCGGTCACAAAGAAGCCGGTGGGAAACGATTTACGCCGATCACTTCCGTAGTTCAGGTAGCGGACAAAACAGTCGAACATCACATAGCGCCCGCGCTTGAGCTGCTGTTCTGCGAGCTTTCTGACCTGGTCCTCCATCCGCGCCCACACGCCGGATCCTTGCCATCTTGCCCACTGCGGGACAATGTTCCTGGAGTCCTCAGGACCGCCCAGCCGAAGCCCCATGATGTGCCCTCGGTTCACGTCTTGTTTCCCGCTGAAATCTACGTCACAGATCCATTTGGGAGCGTCTCCGCGCTCCCCCGTAACGGTCGGGCAGACAATTCCGCAGACGCGAGTCGGACGCACGATCTGCCGGTCCTTGCCCCGAATCTCGTCAAACTCGATCGTTACCTGCCCAAACTCAGCCGGTCTCTTGGTGCCGTCGAACAACTCGTCAGCCAGGAACGGAGGAGGCATAGGTTTTCCCTAATTCAGTCTTCGAAAACAAACGGTCGGGATTGGAAATCAATCATGCGATGCCAACGGCAAACTCGAGCGCGATATTTTAACCCGCACGTAAGAATATTTGGCACATTCTTTGGATTCGTTACGATTCCCGAAACTGAATCAAAAAGCTGCGACCGGGTGCAGATTCCTGGATTTCCACTTTCCCACCAGGTGTACAATTCGACTTAGATAGCACTTGGTTGCGCTACTTCGTTGTGCAAGGCCGAGGCGCTCATGAATGTTCACGTCAGTTACCGTCTTCATAAAATTCCCGCCGTCGAAAAAGATATCCAACATCAGATCGAAAAACTGCAAAAACGACTACAGGTTTTCCGTCCCGAACTGATCCATCTCAAGGGCGTCGTCGAGGAAATCTCGCCGCGCGAGGGCACCAGCGTTTCCCTGAATCTGCGCTTGCCATCGGGCCAAATGGCTGTGCAGGTTTCCGCTGCCAACGCCGCGACTGCGGTGAAGGGTGCGTTTGAAGATTTGCTGCAGCAGGTGAACAAGCACAAAGATGTTCTGCGGGCATCGCACAGGTGGCAGCGCGGCAAGCGCGGAACCAGCGCCCGGTCCCGTGCCACGATGCGGGAAGTTCCCTTTGAGCAAACCATCGCCGCCGTGTTTCCGCCCACCATTTCCGCAGACGACATCCGCTCCTATGTCAACGTGAACCTCGGCCGCTTAGAGCGCTTCGTCGAACGGGAGATCTATTTCCGCGAGGCGCAGGAATCCATCGCGCCCGACAGTCTCTCGAAGGATGAAGTAATTGACGAGACCATTGCGGCCGCGCTTGGCGACGGTCAGGAAAAGCCGGAACGCCTGGCGCTGGAGCCCTGGCTGTATCGCCTGGCGCTGCGCGCGCTCGATGAACTTTCGCGTACCGACGAGAGCAATGGCAACGCCCGGCCTCTGGAAGACTCCGCTCGAGCGCGGAACGTGCGGGGCAGCGATGAACCGGAGCTGCAATTTCATCAGCCCGACGAATCCATGACCGGCGCGAGCGTAATCGCAGACGCTCGCGTGGCTACCCCGGAGCAGATCATGGTTTCCGACGAATTGCTGCGCGTGATCGCGTCTGCCTTGCGCGATCTCGGGTCGGGTCCGCGCGAGACCTTCATCCTGCATGCAATTGAAGGCTTCGGCGTCGAAGAAATTGCGGCCATTACCGGCCTCCCGCCGGAGCGCGTGCTCACGTTTGTTTCCGCTGCCCGCGACCATTTACGCAAGGCGCCCGGGCTGGCCCAGGAGTTCCGGGGCCGGCTAGCTCCGACCGGCACCGCCTAATTTCAATCTTAATTTTATTAGAGGATTATCTATGTCGATCACTCGCGAACAAATCCGAGAGTTAACTGAATTTCAAGATGAAAAATCCTGTGCCGTCAGTTTTTATTTCCAACCCACGACGCCGCGTAACAAGGCGCACAAGGAAGATACGATTCTGATCAAGGATCTGACCCGCGAAGCGCTGCACAACTTGGAGAGTAAAGGCGAGAGCAAAGGCCAAAGAGAATTCGCTCGCGGCGACTTAGACCGCATCCTGCGACTATCGGCTGAACTGCGCAGCAATGGAACCCATGGCAAAGCCGTGTTTGCGTGCGCTGGGCAAAACATCTGGCGTGAATACGATTTACCCGCCAGCCTTCCCGGCACACAACTTTTCGTCGACCGGCATTTTCATTTAAAACCAATTGCGTATCTTCTGGGCGCGTCTCCGCTTCTGGGGGTGGTGCTAATCGATCGCCATCGCGCCCGCATTTTCGATCTTCGTCTGGGCGAGTTGACCGAACGCGAAGACTTGTTTCATCCGCTGCCGCGCCGGGGCCGCAGCGACGGCTTTGCCGGCTATGACGGCGGGCACGCCCAGCGCCGCGTGGAAGACGAGGCCCGCCAGCACTTCAAAAATGTAGCCGAAACGTTGAAAGATCTTTTGGAGAGAAATGTGTTTGAGAAATGGATTCTGGCCTGCCAGGAAGCTCATCTCTCTCAAGTGGAACCGCAACTTCATTCCTCAGTAAGCCATGCGCTGATTGGCCGCTTCCATGCGGACCTGGCGCACGTGACTCGCGATGAGATTCGTACTCTCGCGCAGCCGATCGTCGAGCGTTGGCAAAGCCATCGGCGGCGCGAGTTAGTCGAGCAGGCTGTGAGCCAGGCGCGCAGCAATGGACGAGGTGTAACTGGACTACGCCGCGTGTTGCGCTCGCTGGAGCTGGGAGAGGTTCAGACGTTGCTGGTGGGAGAAAATCTACAATCGCACGCCATCGAGTGTTCCTCGTGCGGACACATCGATGCTCATCTCGTCAGCTTCTGTCCGGCCTGCGGTCATGCCACCCAAGAGATTGTCGACGTCGGCGAGGCCATCCTGCCCTGGGTGATTCGCCGCGACATCGAAACGCTTTACGTGAAGGACGATCCGGAGTTCGACAAGGTCGGCAACATTGCCGCCCTGCTACGTTACCGTACAGAAAATGTGCAGCCGATTTCCACGACCGCGGCCGATGAACTGAGCCGAGCAGGCGCGGCCTACCCCGGCCGGCTGCGCCGCTTCGCCAGCCGCTGAGAAGGCAGACACTTATGAGCGAGCAGGAAATATAGTCCGTCTCGCTGATTGCTTTGCATGCAAATATGCGAAGCGCTTCTCACCAAATCTCCCGCAGTACGTTGTCATCCGGAGTAGCCGTTCTTCGGGCGAGCGAGATTCTGCCCTGAGCCAGTCGAAGGGATCTCACGCTCAAGCGGCCTGGCGCGGAAGCCAGCATGCGATTCATGAATCTCTACTTTCAACCCGTGATATCCTTCCGGGTTCTGCTCGCATGATCGCGTCCAGTGCAATAGGAGAAATGTAGAACGCGATCGGTTGAAGGCTAACCTAAGGAGTTTCCATGACATTCTCGCGCCGCGAGTTTGTAAAGACCTCAATTGTCGGAGCCGTCGCCACCGGAGTGGGAACACATGCGGCGATTCCGGAAGCGCTTGCGAAAGCCGGGCAGCAAGGGCAAGTATCGCAGAGCGACGCGCCCAAGCGCCCGATGATCATCTGCGCTCACAATGGCTATGCCTACGTCGAGGCCGCATACACCTTCCTCAAGGCTGGCGGAGATACGCTCGATGCGGCGGTTCAAGTAGTGAAAGGACCCGAGGACGATCCCAAGGACGATTCCGTCGGACTGGGCGGCCTGCCCAACGAGGAAGGCGTGGTCGAACTCGATTCCTGCTGCATGCACGGCCCGACGCGGCGCGCCGGGTCGGTCGGCGGCGTGCGCAATATCAAGAATGTTTCCATGGCGGCGAAGGCCGTCATGGAACGTACCGGGCACGTCATGCTGGTGGGAGAGGGCGCCGAACGATTCGCCGTGGCGATGGGGCAACCCCGCGAGAACCTGCTGACCGACCGTTCGCGTAAAATCTGGCTGCTGTGGAAGGAATTCAATTCCGATCGCGACTGGTGGGGACCGGGCATCGCCGACCCGCACTGGCGTCCTCCCGCGCAGGAATCGAAGCCGCAGGCCTCGTTGCATCAGGATGTATTACCCGAGCGCATTCAACAACTACAGCAGCGCGCAGCCGAACTGGGCATTGAGCCGGAGTTTCAACTCGCGGCTGTGCGGCGCGTGCTGTTTCCGCCCTCAGGCACCATTCACTGCTCGGTGTTAAACGAGAAAGGCGAAATGTCGGGCATTACAACGACGAGCGGCTTGGCCTTCAAACTGCCCGGCCGTTGCGGCGATTCGCCGATCATCGGCGCCGGCTGCTACACCGATCAGGACGTGGGGTCCGCCGGTGCGACCGGCGCCGGAGAAGAGAACATCAAAGTGGCGGGCGCTCACACCATCGTCGAGAACATGCGCCACGGCTTGTCTCCGCACGAAGCCGGTATGGACGCGCTCAAACGCATCGTACGCAATTACAACGGCGACATGACCAAACTCCGCTACATGGATATGACGTATTACGTTCTGCGTAAAGACGGGGCGTATGCGGGAGTCTGCCTCTGGGAAGGTTATTCCGCAGGCAATCCGCACCGATTCTGCGTGCATGACGGAACGCTGCGCGAGGAAGTTGCGACTCCGCTGCTCAAAGGATATTCTCAGGACTGGCCGCCCATGCCGAAGGTGCCCGAGGATTTGAAGAAGGACTCGGAGTATCTGAAGTAGGCTCCTGGCTGCCCTGCGGAGCCTACTTCAGCGTCGGCCTTCTTCGATCAAATCCTTAACCGTCATACCCTCAGGCAGAGGTTTGACGCTTTTTCGAATTTCCTCAATGCTCGCGAACGCCTCCGCGACGGTTCGCTCGTCGGGCAGTCCAGCAACATCCACGGTTTTGGTGGGCCGCTCGTTTTTTGTCGCAATTGTTTTCACTTGTTTGGATTTAGGAGTGTTGGGACGTTTCGTTGCTTTCGTTGCCACTGGCATATCCTCCGCCACATAGTATCGGCAAACGACCAAAGACCAATGACGACCTCCCTACAAGAACCTCACCTTCACATCCGGCCCTTTCTCCAGGTGAATGCTCTCCACAAACCGCACCTTGGCAGTACGCAACGTCATGATGACCGACGATGTTCGCGTCCCTTCGCCAAAAAAACGTACGCCTTTGAGCAGCGCGCCGTCGGTAACGCCCGTAGCCGCGAAAATCAATTGCTTTCCGGGAGCGAGGTCTTCGGCCTCGTAAATTCTGTTTTTGTCCTTGATGCCCATCCTGGCGAGCCGCTCTTCCTGGTCGGGCTTCACCACCAACCGGCCGAGCATGTATCCATTGAGGCAGCGGATGGCCGCGGCTGTGATCACTCCCTCCGGCGCGCCGCCCGAGCCCATTACCGCGTGAACGCCGGTACCAATCACAGCCGCGGCAATTCCGGCGGACAAATCGCCGTCGCCGATCAGCCGAATTCGCGCTCCCGCCGCCCGAATATCCGCAATCAGTTGCTCGTGACGCGGCCGGTCGAGCACGATCACCACCAGGTCTTCCACGTCGCGGTCAAGCCGCTTGGCGATATTTTTCAGATTGTCGGATACCGGCGCATCCAGTTCGACCGCATCCTTGCATGACGGCCCAACGACAATTTTCTCCATGTAGCAATCTGGAGCGTTGAGCAGGCCTCCGCGCTCCGAGGCCGCGAGCACGGTAATCGCCCCGGGCGCGCCCGTAGCGCATAGGTTGGTCCCTTCAAGCGGATCGACCGCGATGTCGACCTCAGGAACCTCCATGCCGTCGGGGAATTCGGCGCCAACTTTCTCCCCGATGTAAAGCATCGGCGCCTCGTCGCGCTCGCCCTCCCCAATCACAATCGTCCCCCGCATGGGGATCGAGTCCATAGTTCGGCGCATGGCTTCGGTGGCAACCTGATCGCTGAGTTTGCGCTCGCCTTGTCCCATGGTGCGGGCGGAGGCAATCGCTGCCACTTCCACCACCCGCAGGAATCGCGACGCCAGGTCGCTCTCGATGTTCTCCCCGAAAATTCGGGCCTTGCCCTCTGGACGAGTCTGCGTAGCCATAATAGTTTCTCCGGCGCGCTTGGATGCGGCGGTTACGCGCCGGGTTGAGACTATAACGCAACTGCGACGCCAATGGAAAGAAGCTAAAGCAAGGAAGCGAAGATGCGATTCGCAGTATCGTTATTGTTCGTGCATTCCCGGATACACGCCGGGCGCTGGCCGTGGTATTCTCCTATCCCTAAACTTGAACCTCGATTCGGAAACGGCCACATGCCCGACGCCCGCCCCCTGACTTTTCTCTGCATCACCACGTACGAGAAGGGGCAGGAGTTCATGCGCGAGTGCAAGCGTCAGGGCTGCTCAGTAATCCTGCTGACCGGGGAAAAATTGCGCGACGCCGATTGGCCGCGCGAAAGCTTGGATGACACCTTCTATTTACCGGCTGAAATTGCGCTCACCGACATTGTCGCCGCCGTGACTCACCTCGCTCGCACCCGCAAGCTCCATCGCATCGTTGCCCTTGACGAGTATGACATGGAAACCGCCGCGACCCTGCGCGAGCATCTGCGTATTCCGGGCATGGGCCTCACCACTATGCGCTATTTCCGCGACAAGCTGGCCATGCGCATGCGCGCGCTCGATCGTGATGTGCGGGTGCCCGATTTCGTCCCGATCGTAAACCACGGCGATATTCGCTATTACCTCGATCACGTGCCCGGTCCGTGGGTAGTCAAGCCGCGGCAAGAGGCGTCGGCGATCGGGATCAAGAAAATCCACGCCGCGGCAGAGTTATGGCCGTTGCTCGATCAACTTGGCGATAAGCAGTCGGGATATTTACTGGAGAAATTTCTTCCCGGCGATGTGTACCACGTCGACTCCGTCGTCTCTGAGAACGAAGTTGTCTTCGCCAACGTCAGTAAATACGGCAAGCCCCCCATGAACGTCGCTCAGGGCGGCGGTGTGTTCACGACGTTTACGGTGGCGCGGGGAAGCGACGAAGATGCGGGACTGCGGGCGATCAACCGCAAACTGATTGCGGCGCTCGGCCTGGTGCGGGGCGTGGCCCATGCCGAATTCATTCGGGCCCAAGCCGACGGCAATTTTTATTTTCTCGAATGCGCGGCCCGCGTCGGCGGAGCCTACATCAATGAGATGGTCGAGGCCTCCTCCGGAATCAACCTCTGGCGGGAGTGGGCGCGCATCGAAATCGCCGGCGACGACGGCGCCTACAAATTACCTCCGGTGCGCGAGGAATATGCCGGCGTGATTCTTTCTCTCGCCCGGCAAGAGAATCCCGACACTTCCGCCTACAACGATCCGGAAGTGTACTACCGCATCAAGAAGCATCATCATGCCGGCCTGGTGTTGCGTTCAACCGATCCGGATCGCATTCCTGAACTACTGGAAAGCTACGCCCGCCGCTTCGCCGACGAATTTCTCGCAGTAGAACCAGCCCGCGACAAGCCCACCGCCTAGCCCGTTCTCAGCGACTTCTTCTGTGACCTCAGCGCCCTCTGCGGTGAAGATTTTGATCTGAGTTTTACCGCAACTCAACGCGTGGCTCTGCTAACATCAGCCCATGAGCCCAACCACAACCGAGAATTCCGCGCAGGAACATTCCACGCCAGATCGCCCCGAGCGCAAGGAGCCGACCTATCTTTTCACTGAAAAATATGTAGCCGACAAGAGCGAGATCGCGCGCCGCTTCATCGAGACCCGGGCCCGCCTCAATGTTAACGTCGACAAGGTCAATAATTTTCTGGTCAAGCGCTTCTACAACATCGACCATAACACTTATCTGGAAGGCGCATTGCCCGCGAAGACGAAAGAGTTGATGGGCCTGGTAGCCTCAGCCTGCCTGCGTTGCGACGACTGCGTCTATTTCCACGCCATCCAGGCCTACCGCCTGGGCGTAACCCGCGCCGAGCAAGAAGAATCGCTCAATGTAGCCCTGGTCGTAGGCGGCAGCATCGTAGTCCCCCACCTGCGGCGGGCCTACGAGTTGCTGGAGGAGATGTACGGGTGAGGTTGCGGTGAAGAAGCCCTGAATGTGAATGATGTGGGGACAGCCGCCCTCGGCTGTCCGCCTCGCGGAGCCCGGCCAGGCCATTACGGCTCCACTCTTGCTCCCGATCTTCGCTGCAGCGCAGACATAATGAGGGCGATCACGATTAGCGCGATCCCTCCGCCCAGTTCAAGCCGCTGCGGACTGCGCAACGCTTCCCATACCACATCGGGCGGCCAGAAGATTTTGGCGTCTCGCAGGGCATCGAGGCACGCGTACACACCAGAGAGAAACCCTACTGCGGTTGCAACTCGACGCTGTTTCTCCGAAGTCATCTCGCCTGTCTATTCCGATAGGACCGCAGTCATCTTTATCGACACCAAGATGTTCGGAAGCTCAACGCCGAGCTTCGCGACAGAGCGCGCCGGCGGCGCAGCCGGAAAGAACTTCGCATACTCTTCGTTGAGCCCGCCGAAGTCGTCGGGCCTGGCCAGCAGCACTTGAACCTCGACGACATGCTCAAGCTTTGCGCCGGCGGCGCGCAGAATGCTCTCGCAGTTGACCAGCGCCTGCCGCGTTTGCGCCTGGATCGTCGAACCGGCCTGTTGATTCGTCTTCGGATCCATCCCCACAATACCCGACAGATATATCGTCGAGCCCACTTTGATTGCCTGGCTGAACAGAGCGGAGGTGGGTGCGTCGGAGGTTCGAATGATCTGTCTGCTCATCTGAGACTCCTAAGTTGACTGCCGATTTCCTTGACCTTCTTCGATGAATGCGAAGCTAGAACGCATCTATCCCCGTGACGCTCTGCCCGATGATCAGCGAGTGCACGTCGTGCGTGCCTTCGTAGGTTTTCACTGACTCCAGGTTCATCATGTGGCGCATTATTGGATAATCGTCGGCCACGCCGTTCGCACCGAGGATGTCCCGCGACAGGCGGGCGCACTCCAGGGCCATCCATACATTGTTGCGCTTCGCCATCGAGATATGCTGATGCTCAATCTTGCCCGCATCTTTCAAGCGGCCGACCTGTAACACCAGCAACTGGGCCTTCGTGATTTCGCTGATCATCCACGTCAGCTTGTCTTGCACGAGTTGATGTGAAGCAATCGGCTGATCGCGCCACTGTTTGCGCAGGAGCGAATATTGCAGCGCGCAGTCGTAGCACGACATGGCCGCGCCCAGCGCCCCCCACGCGATGCCGTAGCGGGCTTGATTCAGGCACATCAGCGGAGACTTCAGCCCGCCCGACTTCGGCAGCAGATTCGACGCGGGCACGTGCACATCCTGCAACGAAAGCCCCGAAGTCACCGACGCGCGCAGCGACCACTTGCCATGAATATCGTCAGCCTTGAAGCCGGGGCGGTTGGTCTCGACCAGAAATCCGCGGATGCGATCGTTCTCGCCTTCCACCTTCGCCCAGATGATGGCGACATCGGCAATCGTGCCCGACGTGATCCACATCTTCTCGCCGTTGATCACATATTCGTTGCCCACTTTCTTCGCGCGCGTGCGCATGCCGCCAGGGTTCGAACCGAAGTCGGGCTCGGTGAGCCCGAAGCAGCCGAGCTTTTCGCCTTTCTGCATCGGAGGCAGCCATTTTTCTTTCTGCTCGTCGCTGCCGAATTCATAAATCGGATACATGCACAGCCCCGACTGTACGCTCACAAAACTGCGCACGCCCGAGTCGCCGCGTTCCAGCTCTTGCGTCATCAGCCCATACTCGACGTTGCCCATGCCGGCGCAGCCATACCCCTTGAGCGACGCGCCGAAGAACCCAAGTTCGGCCATAGGCTTGACCAGTTCGCGCGGAAAGCGCCCGGCGCGGTTGCACTCCTCGATGATCGGAATCAGATTATCTTCAATGAACTGGCGCGTAGTGTCGCGCACCAGCCGCTCTTCTTCGGTCAGCAGCGAATCGTACTGAATAAAATCGACCCCTCGAAATTTGATGGCAGACATAAGCAGTCTCCGTAGTTCCGACTTTACCCGAACCCTGCGCAAGGCAAACATACGACGGTAGCAGGGCGAGCAGGCGGGGTCAAACCGTCCAGATGTGATTGCAGCGAATCAGTGCGAAAAGGAAATTACAGTGTATGCTAATGGCGTTGTTTCCTTCTAATAAATCGATTCAATAGCATCCAGCAGACATTGCACGGTCTGCCTGATCGAATCGGGAGAGCATAATGCCATTTCGCATCAACTGTCATTTTGCGGTCGCAATACTGATGGCCGCAACGTTGCTAACCGCGAATCCCGCCCTCGCCCAGCAGGTTACCGTCGATGCCGATCCCGCCCACGTGGCCAACACGTTCAGCCCCGTGCGCTCTCTGGGCGCGGCCATCGACCGCCTGCGCACTGGAACTCCCGATCACCTGCTCAAAGACCCCTTGCTGAAAGAAATCCTCGGCGCGGGATGGCAGACGGTGACCTATCGCCAGAACACCGAACTGATGGTCGAGGCCTGGCATTGGAATCCGGCGGGGAAGTGGAGCAATGCCGACAAGCAGGAAGGCTACTTCGTCGGCAGTGCCGAGCCCGGTGAAGAAATTCATAACTCGTGGGCATACCCGCTGCCGCATCGCGGCTTCAGCCGCGGCGACGGCAACGGCTGGTCGCGCCTCACCGACGGCGATCTTAATTCTTACTGGAAGTCCAATCCATATTTGACCAAAGCTTTCACCGGAGAGGATGACTCGCTGCATCCGCAGTGGGTGATGATCGACCTTGGCAGCAAGATTGACCTAAACGCGATCCGCATCGCATGGGCCGATCCCTACGCCAAGAAATATTCCGTCCAATTCTGGACTGGCGAGCTCGAGCCTTTTTACGACGGCACCACCAAAGGCACCTGGCAGACTTTTCCCCTGGGCAACATCACCGACGGCAAGGGCGGCACCGTTACTCTGAAACTCGTCTCCTGGATGATCCCCGTCCGCTACATTCGCATCTGGATGACCGAGTCCTCCAACACCTGCGACACTCACGGCTCCGCCGACAAGCGCAACTGCGTGGGCTATGCCATCAACGAACTCTATGCCGGAGCGCTCTCGGCCGACGGCGCTTTCAACGATTACATCACGCATTTCCCCAGCCGCGATCAGACGATAACATGGCCATCTTCAGTTGATCCGTGGGTTGCTTCCACTGACCTCGATCAATCGCGCGGAGATCAAGTCGGCTTCGATTTCTTCTTCAACAGCGGTGTCACGCGCGGTCTGCCGACTATGGTGCCGATCGCCATGCTCTACTCGAACCCCGAAGATGCGGCCAACGAAATCGCGTATCTCTACAAACGCCACTATCCCATCTCCTGGATCGAGATGGGCGAGGAAGCCGACGGCCAGCACATGCTGCCGGAAGACTATGGCGCTCTCTACATCCAGTTCGCGACAGCAATTCACAAACTCGTCCCTGAGTCAAAGCTTGGAGGGCCGCCCTTCGAGGGCACGTTCGGCGACGTCGAAGTCTGGCCCGACGCGAACGGGAAAGTTTCCTGGCTCGGACGCTTCCTCGATTATCTGAAAGCTCACGGCCGCCTCGGAGACTTCACGTTTTTCTCGTTCGAACATTATCCCTATCAGGACAAGCCTACATATTCGTGGGCCGATCTTTATCCCGAGCCGGGATACGTCAGCCACATCGTGCAAGTCTGGAAAGACAACGGCCTGCCCCCGAACATCCCGTTCTTCATGACGGAAGGTAATATCGGCGGTGGCGCCGGCACTACGACGGTGAAGGGCGCGCTATGGCTGGCAGACTACGTCGGCACAATGATGAGCGAAGGCGCCGGCGCGACGTACTATTTCCATTACATGCCGACCCCCGGCCACTTCGGTGCGTATCCCCTGCTTCTGATCGACGAAAATTACAACGTCATTGGCTATCCGCCGCAATATATGGCCTCGCAGATCATCACCAAAGAATGGGTGCAACCCATCGACGCGCCCCACAAGCAGTTCAAGGCCGTAAGCGATGTGAACGACGCCGCCGGAAATGTGCTGGTCACGGCCTATGCGGTTGAGCGGCCCGATGGTCAGTGGTCGGTGATGCTGGTCAATCGCGACCAATCCAACGACCACGCGGTGAAAGTGGCATTCGCGGGCGCGGCGGGGAAAGGTCCGAGAGCAAGAAAAGATCGATTTTTTTCAGGCAAGGTCGATTGCGTCACCTTCGGCTCCAACGAATATCAATGGCACCCAGAGGGAACGCGCGGCCACGCCGATCCCGACGGTCCGCCGTCGAAGTCCACCGTAGATGGCGGCCCCGACGCGCTCTATCAGCTGCCCAGAGCATCGATCACCGTGCTGCGAGGCCGTATCGGGGAATGACGAATGCGTGCAATCGTGTTGCTTAACACCTTTGCGGCATAGTGGACACCGGTCGCGCGTGGGGCGAGGCGTTCGCCCCTCCACAAACTTATGTCAGTGCTTCGACAACCGCGTCGTGAAATTTGGGACGCACTAGTTTGATGGCTTGATTGGAACAGTCGGGCCAGGTGCGGTTCGTCAATAAAGTGATCGAGAGTTCGCGGTCGGGATCGATCCATAACGAAGTGCCGGTATAGCCGAGGTGACCGTAGGAACGGGGACCGAAATATTTTCCGGATTGCGAAGGAGTGGCCGGCGTGTCCCATCCCAGGGCGCGGGTTGTGCCGGGCGGCAAGACTTCGCGGCGTGTGAAGAGCGCCAAAGTTTCGGGCCGCAGAATGGGCTTTGAGATCGCCTCTCTTGAGTTCGCGTCGTTATGCGCTTGCGAAAAACTCGGGGTGTCTCGACCCACCGTCGTATTGGCTTCGGCTTCCTCGAAGTGACAATTTTGATATTGGAGCATGGCATGGGCGAAGCGGGCGAGATCTTCGGCGGTGGAGAATAGTCCCGCGTGTCCGGCGACTCCGCCGAGGACGTAGGCGTTTTCATCCTGGACTTCGCCCTGGATAATTCGCTTGCGGAAGATGCGGTCGTCGGCAGTTGCAGGAATGGACGAACGCAATTCTTTGCCCGGATCGAAGGTTGTGTTCGTCATGGCGAGCGGACCGAAAATTTCGCGCTGGCAGAAAAGGTCGAGAGACTCTTGCGCAATGCGTTCGAGCGCCGCGCCAAGAATGATGAATCCAATGTCACTGTATTCGCCGCGCGTGCCGGGATCGGCGCTTAAGGAAGTGCTGAAAGCGGCGAAGAGCAGTTCGTCGCGTGAATGCGCTTTCAGGAATAACTTTTCATAGGATGGCAGGCCGGAGGAGTGGTCGAGCAGCATGCGGAAAGTGACATTGCGGCGGCGAGCGTCGACTTCTTCGCAAGCGTCCGCCAGAAATTCCGGAAGCGTTCCGACGATGGGTGCGTCAAGTTCGAGGAGGCCGCGTTCGTGCAGGATTGCGGCCATAGTGGTTGTGGCGATGGGCTTGGTGACGGAGGCGATGTCGAAAAGGGTGGAGGAGGTGACTTCGAAATTGGGGAAGGGCGGGGCATCCGCGTCGTAAGTAAAGTGACCGAGCGATTTCAGGGCTACCAGGCGATCTTGCTGCGTGACGGCGATGGAGGCGGCGGGGAAGGCTCGCTCCGCGATCGCTTCGCGCAGAACGGAGAAGGCCGACGCGAAGACTACGTCCTGATGGTCGAACGACGGGATCAGGGCAGTTGAGGGGCGCGTATTCAAGGTGCGACGAGGCCTCGGAAACAGCGGATGATGCAATGATCGTTGATGCAGCGATCGCTGATTTACTGATCGTAGCACGGAGCGAGAGGCATCCCGCATGTGGCGAGGACGGCACCTATTACGGGAGTTTCTTGAGCGACGCTGCGGCGTTGTGTAGAGTCGAGAGATGGTTGAGATTCGCGGAAGTGGGTGTGCTTGTAGTCGACCAAGGGTGGCTCTGCGTCGAGTGGGGAGGGCCACTTTGAACGTGATGCTCATGGGGGCTTATGGTGCGCTGCTTTGCGGCAGGAGTGGCGCGATTGCCGGGCTTCGCCCGACTGGACGGACGAATGCGTCCGTCCCCACGTGGTCCTTTCCTTCATCTGGCTCTTCTTCATCGTCATCCTCATCTTTCTCTTCCCCAACCTCTGCCGAAGCAGCGTCTCATACATCGGCAGCGGTGAAGTTAAGCGGGGTCGATGCGGTCATTCAGCAAGCCATTGCAGACGGCACCATTCCGGGCGCGGTGCTCGTGGTGGGGCATGACGGCTCCGTGATTTATCGCAAGGCGTATGGCGAGCGGGCGCTCGAGCCGAAGCGCGAGCCGATGACGCTCGACACGGTGTTCGATCTGGCGTCGCTGACCAAGGTGATTGCCACGACAACATCGGTGATGCAGTTGGTCGAACAGGGCAAGGTGCGTATGAACGATCCGGTGGCGAAATATCTGCCGGAGTTTGCGCAGAATGAGAAGGGCGACATCACGGTGCGGCAGTTGCTGACGCACTACTCGGGGCTGGAGCCGGATCTGGATTTGAAAGCGGCGTGGGAAGGGAAGGACACGGCGTACAGCATGGCATATGCCGAGACACCTGCCCAGTCGCCAGGTTCGTCGTTCACTTATAGCGATATTAATTTCATTGTACTGGGGGCGCTGGTGGAGCGGGTCACGGGTGAGCCGCTGGATGAATATGCGGCGCGGCATATTTTCGTGCGTCTGAAGATGACGCATACGCGGTTCGTGCCTCCGGCGGCATGGCGCGCGAAAATTGCGCCGACGCAGTATGACGAGAATGAGAAGATGCTGCGGGGGCTGGTGCATGATCCCACGGCCCGGCGGATGGGCGGCGTGGCCGGGCATGCGGGGCTGTTCTCGACGGCGGACGATCTGGCAAAGTTCGCCCAGGCTTTGCTGAACGGGGGTGACGGAATTTTATCGGCGGCGGCGGTCGAGAAGATGACTTCACCGGAACAGCCTCCGGCGGCGCCCGTGCTGCGCGGGTTTGGCTGGGATATCGATTCTCCGTTCTCGTCGAATCGCGGCGATCTGCTGCCGGTGGGCTCGTTTGGGCACACCGGGTTTACCGGAACGTCGATGTGGATCGATCCGACCACGCAGAGTTACATCATTTTGCTGACCAATGCGGTGCATCCGCGCGGGAAGTCGAACGCGGTTGCGCTACGCTCGAAGGTCGCGACGGAAATAGCTGCAGCGCTGAAGTTGACTGTGAGCGAGAAAGACGCGCTGCGCTGGAAGAGCATCACCGGTTACAACGAAGCGCAGAGCGCCGCGCGGCGTATGAATGCGCGGAATGGGAGCGTGAAGACTGGCATCGACGTGCTTGAAGAGCATGGGTTTGATGTGCTGAAGACGGCGGAGAGCCCGGCTTCTCAACTGCAAGCTTCTGAAGGAAAGACCGTTCAAACAAAGATGCGAGTCGGGGTGGTCACGAATCAGACCGGCATCGACAGTCAGGGGCTTCGCACAATTGATGTGCTGGCGAAAGTGCCCGGCGTTTCGCTCGATGCGATTTTCAGTCCGGAGCATGGCGTGACGGGTGAGTTGGACACAACCCACGTCGGCAATACCGTGGACGCGGCAACCGGTGTCCGGGTTTACAGCGTTTACGGCGGCACCGATGCCGCGCGGCGGCCACCGCCGGAGGTGATGAAGAATCTCGATGCCGTAGTGTTCGACATTCAGGATGCCGGAGTGCGCTACTTCACCTACGAAACAACACTGGGATACTTTCTGGAAGGCGCGGCTAAGGCGGGCGTGGAGTTGATTGTGCTCGACCGGCCCGACCCAGCGACAGGATCTTTTGTGCAAGGTCCGGTGTCGGATGCCGGGCATGAGAATTTCACAGATTACTGGGTCGTACCGGTCCGCCCGGGAATGACGATGGGCGAGCTGGCCAGGATGTTTAACGCCGAGCGAAATATTAACGCCAAGCTGACCGTGGTCCCGATGGAAGGATGGCAGCGCGGCGACTGGTTTGATTCCACAGGTCTCGTGTGGGTGAATCCATCACCGAACTTGCGCAGCGTATACGAGGCCTCGCTGTATCCCGGCGTGGCGATAGTCGAGTACACGAATGTTTCAGTCGGGCGCGGCACGGATACTCCGTTCGAGTTGCTGGGCGCGCCCTGGGTTAAGGGCAAGGAACTGGCGGCATACTTGAATGGGCGCGGAATTGCCGGAGTGCGTTTTGTACCCGTTACGTTCACGCCGACCTCAAGTAACTATGCCGGGAAGCTGTGCGAAGGAGTCAACTTTGTGGTGACCGATCGCAATGGATTTGACGCTTCGGAACTGGGGATTGAACTGGCGGCGGCGCTGCGGAAGCTGTATCCGGCGGATTATAAGATCGACCGGCTGCCCGAGTTGTTGATGAATCAGAGCGTTTACGATGCGCTGCTGGCGGGGCAGGATCCGCGGCGAATTGCGCAGGATTGGCAGGAGGGGTTGCAGGCATTTATGAAGATTAGGGAGAAATATTTGATTTACAAGTGAGAGAAACACGGGCGGACAACGCGTCCGTCCCCGCACTTGTGGGAAAATCGTACTTGCGATCACGGGCGGTTTGGGATATAAGTTCCGGCCTGAGGTTGAGGGAATCCCTTCCCTTGGAGGTCTTCCATGGGGGTTACGCAAAAAGCTGCTGACGCATACACGCTCTTCAAGAGAACCAAGAAGATTTACACCTACGGAAAACTGGTCAAGCAATCGATCGACGAGGACACGCGAACCGGCGCCCTGATGAAGCTGGGGATCCGAGCTATGCTCGACCTGGCGGGTAAGGCTATTGGCACATCTCTGACTTCGCACCCATATTTCACGTATCACAAGGCACACCTGGAGGCTCTGGCGCAGGCCCTGAATGCTTCCAGCAATCTTGATAAAGCCGAAGCTGCATTGAATAGCGCGATTCGCTCCGCCGATGCGTCAGCATCGCTCAGAAAGGCCCTGGACGATTACGAACATCGCAAGAACGGACTGAAGTTTACCTACACCGTATTCATCTCGGGGTCGCTCTTGCTTCTGCGCGACCGGGCGACGGATCCGGAAGCGGCCAAGGATATTCGTGATGCAGGCCAGACGCCGGAGTCATTGCAGGCTACGACCGGCCAAAATATTTATGAATGGCGTGCCAACTGGTGCGACTTATATCTCGATAGTGTGGGACTCCTCGCTATGGCAGAGGTGGAACTGCAGGCCACCAAAGCCGCGATGCAGAAGTTCGATGAAAAAATGAAGGCGCTGGCCACGGGAGGAAGCATCGGGACTGTCGCCTACTACAGCATGCAGGAGCGTCGACAGTGGGACGAATATGATCGCGCGACCCAGTCGGGCGGCGGAAGCGTTCAGGCGGTCGAAGATCCGTCAGGCTATGCGCAGAGTCAAGTCGATGCCATCGAAGAAGCGTCGAATAACCTGGGCAATGGCTGCGACGCCGCAATGAGCGACGACGCGTACAAGCCAGACATTATGGTTCATCGCATGCATGACTTGTAGGAACAGCCATGGCTGCTTGGTGCGAGCGCTCAGGGGCTTCCGGTCCAATGATCTCTGTCAGCCGGGGGCCGGGGCAGCGCCGACAACGATCCTCGCATCTCACCCTACCAATCGTGGTAATCTCGGGCTGACAACAGGTGCCGGTCGCCTGGAGGTGTGTATGCGGGGACTGCTTACGGTTTTGCTCATTTCTGGAATGGCTTTTGGGCAAGCGGCGGATTCGGCGAAGGCGGCGGATTCTTCGTTCCAATCTTTAACTTCAGCACAGGCTTCCGGTGCAGCGCAGACTTCAAATGCGGCGCAGGATACGACTCCGGCCCCGACTCCAGCAAATAATGAGACTCAGGCGCAGGAGCCGAATGCCGCTCCGGCTGCGCCGGTACCGGCGCAAGCCGCCAATCCGAACGCGGCCGTCATTCCCGCCGGGGCCAAGATTCCGCTGCTGCTCAAGCAGGCGATCTCGACCAAGAATGCGCGCGAGGGTGACGCGGTTTACGCCGAGGTTGCGTTTCCGTTTGTGGTGAACGAGCGCGTGCTGGTGCCGGCCGGAACTTATATCCAGGGAAAGATCATGCATGTGGAGCATGCGGGCCGGTCGAAGAAGCGGGCGGAGTTGCTGCTGCATTTTACTTCGATGATTTATCCCAGCGGCTATACCGTGATGCTTCCGGGCT
Source organism: Candidatus Sulfotelmatobacter sp. (assembly GCA_036500765.1). NCBI lineage: Bacteria > Pseudomonadati > Acidobacteriota > Terriglobia > Terriglobales > Candidatus Korobacteraceae > Candidatus Sulfotelmatobacter > Candidatus Sulfotelmatobacter sp. Next base: position 745,730 of record DASYBM010000004.1, on the reverse strand, counting down.
CGGTGGACAACACGCCAGGAGCAGACGATAAGGGCGTTAAGGACAAAGAAGGAACGATCCAGGCCGACAAAGACACCATGAAGCGGGTTGAGGATGCGGCCAAAGGCGCCGCCGTGGGTGGTACCGTGGGCAGCATCGGCGGCGTGGCGGCTGGCGGCCTGAACGGCGCACGTTACGGCGGCCTCATCGGAATCGCCGGCGGGGTAGCGTGGGCTCTGCTGAAGCATGGTCCGGACGTGAAGCTCGAGGTGGGAACTTCCATCGAAATGGAAATTCAACGGCCAGTGCCGATCGATGCCAGCCGGATTCAAGTGGCGCGGGCAGGATCGTAGATCACTGCGATGAAAATGCCTAAACCATAATACCTCAACCATGAAGGGCACGAAGTATCACGAAGGCCGTCCAACAAAGCTTCCCTTCGTGGGCCTTCGTGACCTTTGTGGTTGAAGACCCAGAAAATTCCTCTTCGTCCATGCAGAGGACTGATGTTTCCGCTTTGCAGGGAATTCTGCGGCAGCTTTGTCCGCGCTGCCGTGCCGGAAAAATCTTTCGCCAATCGGTCTGGCTGTTTCCCAGGATGCATGAGCGCTGTCCGTCGTGCGGGCTCAAGTTTGAGCGCGAGGACGGATACTTTCTGGGAGCGATGTATATCGGTTACGGTCTGGGGATTGCGGCTATCGCGGTGCTTGCGGCGTTGGTATGGGCTCTGCTGCGCTGGCCGTTTATGAAGAGTGCGATTGCGGGCATAGTGTTGTTTGTGCCGCTGGCGCCGGTGCTCACCTGGATGGCGCGTGTGTTGTGGATTTATCTGGACCAGGGAGTCGACCCGGACCGGAGTTGAATGCAGCATGCGGGGCTTGCGGCGCATCAAGCCAAGCAACCTTCGCCGCCGCGATTTACCCGTTCCCAGGAATCGCCTGCGATACAATCCGGTTAGGAGCGCTGGGCTCCTTGTCTGGAGGCATGATGCCTGAAATTCTTGGCGGATTCGGTACCATCGCAGTAGTCGTCGTAATCATTTACGTTCTAAGTTCTATCAAGATCCTGGCCGAGTACGAGCGGGGTGTCATTTTTCGACTGGGGCGACTGCTGCCCAACGCTAAGGGGCCTGGGGTCACTTTGGTTTTCGCGCCGGTGGATCGAATCGTGCGTGTCTCCTTGCGGCAGGAGGCGCTGGAAGTGCCGCCGCAGGACATCATTACCCGCGACAACGTGACTTTGAAGGTGAACGCCGTCATCTTCCTGCGAGTCATTGATCCGAACAAGGCCGTGGTCGAGGTTTCGAACTACGTCTATCAGACATCGCAGTTCGCGCAGACCACTTTGCGTTCGGTGCTGGGCGAGCAGGAACTCGACGAACTGCTCTCGCATCGCGAGAAGATTAATCTGCGCCTCCAGAGCATTCTCGACACTCATACCTCGCCCTGGGGAGTGAAAGTCACCAACGTCGAGGTGAAGCAGGTCGATATGCCAGAGTCGATGCTGCGCGCCATGGCCAAGCAAGCCGAGGCTGAGCGCGAGAAGCGATCGAAGATTATTCATGCCGAAGGCGAGTTCTCGGCCGCGCAACGGCTGGTGGATGCCGCGCATTTGCTGGCCACCGAACCGGTCAGCGTGCAGTTGCGCTACTTACAGACTCTGACCGAAATTGGCGTGGAAAAAAATACCACGGTGATCTTCCCGGTTCCGGTGGATTTCTTCTCGGGACTACAGAAGTTGTTGGGCAAGGGCGACGCGACGCCTGGAACGGCAGCGTAGCAAGAAAGCTGAAGGTTTTGGATTTGTCGCCGCTCTCGACGCGGCGGGCGCGTCGCCCCGCCGAGACCGTAGGCCGAGCTACAAGTTATAGTTGTCGGGCGGAGCTGAACTATGGCATCGACAGACGATACGGAAATAACGCTGGGCACAGGCAAACTCCTGGTCCTGTTCTTCGGTTTGGTCGCGATCTGCGCGTTGTTCTTCGCGTTGGGCTATTCTCTGGGACGGAAATCCGAACCAGCGCTTACCACCGCGAGCGCGGCGGTCGCGCCACAAACGACGGGGCCGAGCAAGACGAGCGGAGCAGCGACGCCGCCGATGACGTTCTACAAATCAGTCGAGCAGAAGGATGCCAATCCGGAATTGACCCCGGTCGCCGACCCAAAAACTGATACCAAGGCCGATACAAAGTCCGACACTGCCTCGGCCGCTCCGCCGCAAACGGTGCCCACCCCTTCCGCGGCATCTTCTTCGACATCCTCGTCAACCCAAGCCTCCAACGCTCCGGATCCAACGGTCCTGCCCACGGCGGCATACTTCGTGCAGGTTGCGGCGGTCAGCAAAGACGAAGACGCCAATTCGCTGGTGGATGCCCTCAAGAAGAAACAGTATCCGGCGTTTGTTGCCCAGCCAATTCAGGCCGACAAATTGTTCCGCGTGCAGGTGGGACCGTTCTCCGATATCAAGGACGCAGAGACGATGCGAGCGCGACTGATCGCCGACGGCTACAGCCCAATTCTGAAAAAGTAGCGACGGCAGACCCCTGGCTCGCCACGGGCGAAGCCTCAGATTGACAGCCATCGATTCTCGCGCTATTTCTTGTAACTGATGACCGGCTCAGCGCCCCCCCATGACTCCTTTCTCGATCGCGCGTTGCATGCCATTGCCGATCCCACCCGGCGGCGCATTCTGCTGGCTCTTAAAGATGGCGTGGCTCAGACTAAGGCCAGGAAAGACAGCACGCGCGAATCGTCTTTATGCGCGGGAGATATCGAAGAGCGCGTTCAGCTTTCGCAACCCACGATTTCTCATCACATGGGAATTCTGACCAAGGCGGGACTGGTGGAGGCCGTCAAGAAGGGGCAGTGGCGTTGGTACCGGCGCAACGAGAAGGCGATTCGGCAAGTCCTGAAGACGCTGCGCGGGAAGCTTTAAAGCTGCGGTCAATATGGATTGGATTCGCGGCGCCATACTACGGCGTGCCTAGAGCCCACTTCTCCAAATCTCCCGTCGAGCGCAGAAGACCTACTTCCGCGCGCTCCAATTCGAAGGTTACATCCTGGAGAGCGATGAAACGTTCGCTGGCCTGCGAGTGAGCGTCGTTGAGATCGCGCGGCGTCGCCGTGCCGGCGTCTGCGCGGGTTCCGACCGAAGATGCGATCTTCTCGGCGATTTCGTATTCCAGTTGCGCAACGTCGCGGGCGGCTTGCATCTGGGTAACGGTGCGCTCCAGACGCAAAGTTTCTTCCGATGCCTGATTCTTGGCGGCTTCGGCTTGTTTGGTCGCTTTGCGTGCATCGGCATCGGCGGCCTGGGCGCGGGAGCGCTGCGACGCGTTAAACAGGGGAAATCGGACGCTTACTCCGATGGTGGCGTTGTTCTGCTGGAAATTGTTCGTCTCGCACAGAACGCTGATGCCGTCCACCGGACAAGGCTTCGAGGGAATGTAGTAATTCTGAAAGTTGTTGAATTTTGAAAACAGAGCATACTGCGCCGCGAAATCAACGCTGGGCCACAGGCCTTTGTGTTCGCCCTGAGCCCGTAGATACTGGGCGCGAGCGTGCTCGACGGCAGCTTCCACCGAGGGATTGGAAGGCGTAAGGTCTTTTGCGGGCATTTCGTGTGGAGGCGCGGCTGGAGCCGCGGGAATCGAATCGGCATCGGTCTGAATGCCGGCCGCTGTTAGTCCCGTAAGTTTGGCAAGGTGCTCGCGCAGTACGTCCGCTGCGCCTTGTGCTTCGGCGATGCGCAGGCGGACGCGTGCCTCAGACAGGCGCGCGCGAGTGCCGTCGAGTTCGCTGTCGATACCTTCTTTCACTCGCTCGGCGATCGCGGCCTGCATTTTGGCGGCAGCCGCTTCTGTTTCTTGCAGCTTGATCAGGCGCTGCTCCCACTTGGCGAGTTCGGCATAGCTCAGGGCCGCGTCCTGAATGATCTGGTTGCGCTCGTCTTTATTTTTCAGGGAGGCTACTTCTGAGTCGACCTTGGCGGCCCGTACGAAGTCGCGCAGCGCCGGATTCAGCAACGCGGATTGAGTCGTGACATTAAACAGAGACGGCGCGGCTCCCTCGAGGGTCAGCGGGAAGCCATACGAGAACCCCAGCCCTGCTCCGGTGTTGAGCTGAGGAATATAGTTATTGCGCAGCTCGCGGTAGCTGGCATCGGAGCGTTCCTTCTCGGCGGCCGAGATGGCCGTTCCGGTGGCATGAACCAAAGCTAGTTCCACCACCCGCTTGAAAGGGATCGATTCGGCCAGCAGAGATGTAGGGAGGAGTAAGGCTGCCAGAATCCACTTTGCGGCCTGCGCACCGCGGCACGAGATGTTCATTGTGTCCCTTTCACAGTGATCTGGAACTGAGTTCATGAGAAATTGGATGCCTGCGAGATTTTAAATGTCCGGCGGCGAGGGCGGCTGCGATTTCGACGCCGCTGGCAACGAACAAAATCTTAACCACACAGGGCACAGGGAAGCATGGAGAAATTCCTGCTGCGCTGTTCACCTCAGCGTTCGACTCGTTTCAAGTCTTCGACTCGCTTTAGATCTTCGGCGGCTCGCGTATAGGTATGAGACAGAGCCAGGGCAGCACGGAATTCCCCGGCGGCAGCGCTGCGATCTCCCTGTTTTTCGAGTACGTGGCCGAGCAGATCATGGGCCTTGAACGCCGGGCCTTCTTCCACGGGAGCGGACAGATAACGCCGCAGCAGTCGCGCCGCCAGAGGATAGTCGCGGCTCGTGCGCACCAAAAGACTGGCCGCGTCCATCAGCGACTCTGGCCCGTCGACGGGGCTGGATTCCAGACTGTGGAGAGCCTGTTCCATCTCGTCGAGACGGTTGGCATGAAATAGAAAATAAGCCAGCTCAAACCAGGCGCGGGTTCCGGAGTGGCTCATTGTGATCGCGGCGCGGTATTCGCGCTCAGCGGCCGCCGCGTCTTTCTCTTTACTGGCGATTCTTGCCAGAACCCAGTGCGCTATCCCTGGATTGATTGGCATCAGGGCGTCAGCCTGCTCACGGGCTTTTTCCTTGCCCCCGCCCACCATCCCCGGAGCCTGAATGTAGAATTCGGCGAGATCGCTGCGCGCTTCCCAACTCCGTGGATCCAACTGGACCGCGCGTTCAAACGATGTGCGGACTTTCTTGGCCAGGCCCGCCGCCGACATGAAGCCGACTCGGTCCGCCTTCTCGCCATAAACTCGGCCCAGCCACAAATAGTACAAACTGTTCTGTGGATCCAGGCTGCGTGCGCGTTCGCAGGCGCTGATGCCCCGGTCCCACTCGTCAATCATGTAGTAGGAACGGCAGAGCAGGTTGTACGACTCCGCATCGGCAACAGAGTATCCGGTCGTAGAGTGGCGGATCTGCTGTTCCAAAGTCTGAATGGCCTCGTCAGCCCGGCCCATGGCTAGAAGTTCTTTGGCAGAAGCGTCCGCAAACGCGGGCAGGAGGAAGCCCGCCAGCGCGAAGGACAAAATTATCCAGCGCCCAAATCGAAGCAACCCATGCCGAAGAAAATATCTCACCCGCGCTCTCCCTCCATGTCCTACGGAACCACCTTGACGGCGGTCCCATCGACGAAGGGTTTATCTTCCGCGGGCAAGGCCACGGCATCTCCTTGAGCAAGTCCTGCCGTAATCTCGACATGGGTGAGATTCTGAAGCGAATACTCAATGGTCTGGTGCTTCAGGTGATTGTCTACGATGCGATAGACGTAAGGATGGCTCTCATCGATGCGCAGAGCGTCGCGCTGCAAGGTAAGAACGCCGCTGTGCTCGGCCACAACGATGGTTACGCCGACGTTGACATTGGGAAGCAGGCGAAGATCTTGGTTCTCGACCACACAGGTTGTCTCACCCACATTTCTGGAGACGCGCAGCTTGACCGTCGAGGGCACAGTGTTGACGGTGCCGGTCCAGGTTCGGCCAGGAATCGCGTCCCAGGTAATTTCAACTTTCTGCCCGGCTTGGAGCCGTCCGATATCGGGTTCATCGACGAAGGCACGAACCAGAACGTGCGAGAGGTCGGCTTCCTGAACCAGTAGATCGCCCGCCTGCACGAACGCTCCCAGCTTCACAGGAAGCGAATAAACGGTTCCGTCGAAGGGTGCGCGCACGCTGGATTTGCGCAGCGCATCTTCGGCGGCGTCATAAGCGGCTTGCGCTTCCTCGGCCTGCGCCTCGATGCGCGCCGTTTCCGGTTTGGAATATCGGTCTTTCTGTTTTTGCTCGAGCAATGTGACGTCGGCCTGGGCGCGTTTCAGCGCGTCTTCGCTCTGCTGCACTTCGCCCGGCGATGCGGCGCCTTCCTGCTCCAGGCGGCGCAGGGCGTCGAGATTGTGCTGGGCTACATCGAGCGCGCTGCGGGCTTTAATCAGTTGGGCATTCAAGGTGAGAACTTCTTCCTGAGTGCCTCCACTCTTGAGCGACGCCTGATCCGACTGCGCCGTTTTGATTTGAGCTTGGGCCCGGGCGGCCAGCGTGCGAATGTCGGCATCGTCGAGTTGTAGCAGCAGTTGGCCCTTGCGCACATGGTCGCCTTCTTTAACCACGAGGCGTTTTACCGTGGTCGCAATGGGAGCGTGTGCCTCAAAATTCTGCATCGGTTCAATCTTGCCGTTGGTCGAAACCACGCTGCGAATAGATCCGCGCTGCACCGTGACCTCGCGAACTTTGAGTGGAGACTGATGAAGATAGGAATACAGGACGGCCAGCACCGCGAGCAGGACGAGCATGAGCCCTATCCACCGGCTGCGCGACGGCGGGTTCGAATTGTCGGTCGATGCCAACCAGTTAGCTTTCAGGGTGCGGCGGGTATAACCGTAACTAGGTAATTTACCATTCCCGCGGCCGCACAGTACCAGCGGCCGTTACGCCCACAGTATCTGATTGGATGCGGGCTGGGGCGGCGGCGATCCGAAAATGCAAATCCAGAAGGCCGAACGCTACAATAAGCGGCATGGCTAAATCGCCTCGCTACACGCCCCAGCACGCAGCCGCCGGACTCGACGCGAAGTTTCCCGAGATTGAGATCTGGCCCAACCAGTTTCCCGGGTACGAAATTGTGGTCGACGATCCCGAGTTCACCTCCGTCTGCCCCAAGACCGGGCTGCCGGATTTTGGCGTGCTGGTCATCCGCTATATGCCAGATAAGAGTTGCCTCGAGTTGAAGTCGCTTAAGGAATATTTGCACTGCTACCGCAACCTGGGAATTTTTCAGGAGAACGTAGTCAACCAGATTCTGGAACATGTAGTGAAATGGGCCAAGCCGGTATGGGCAGAAGTGCGAGGCGAGTTCCGCCCGCGCGGCGGAATCTCGACGACCATCGTGGCGCGATGGCCGAGGCCGAAGAGGCGGCGGGTCGCGCTCTAGCCGGATGCAGTTACTGGCAACAGAAAATCTATTTCGCTTTGTGTTTCGAGCGACGCTTTTTGCCCGCGAACATACGCGCGTCGTAACTCAGAAGCTCGGTCCCGCCCACCACGATCTTGTGGAAGTCCAAATGCTCCGGATTGAGCAGCCAGTTATTTTCACTCCGCGCCAATACCGAAGGCACCACGAGCAGGCAGGATGTGGAGCGTTGAACGAATTCATCGCCGAATCGGGCCAGTTCGGGCGGGGCCGGGGTTTCTTGCCAGTTCGGAGGAAGTTCGCGGTCATCGACGTGGTCGCGCAGCAGGTCAGTTGGGACCTCGGCAGTGGCTAGAACGAGGTCATCCGGGGGATCATCCGGATCGAGGTGGACGAAATATTCCAGCATGGCGAGAGACTGATGCTCCGAAGTATAGGTGAGTCGGGTTCCTGGACTCGACCATCGACCGCCATAAAGGTAGGCGCCTTCGCCATCAAAAGGAGTGCGGGCGTAGGCCCGTCGGAGCACACGATAGACTTTTGTGAATTTCACCGGGCTCGATCGAACGGGTCCAATGGTCAACTAATTCCGCCGTAGGCAATGCGTCCCAACACATTCTCGACCTGGCGCGATCCGAGTTCGGTGTCGAGAGCCCCGATCGGCGCAACCCCGCCCAAGGCGCGATTGCTGCGCTTAAGCCAACGCATGGCGCGTTCGTGGCTGCCCAGGCTCCGCTGTGCCAAAGCAACAATGCGGGCCAGTCGATAAAGACGATCGGATTCAAAACGCGCCAGGCGTCCGCTGCGGCGCCTGCGCTGCAGGCTGCGAGGAGAAAGATCGAGAGCATCCGCCAACTCTTTGAGAGTAAGTCCCGAAAAATTCATCAACTTTTCGAGAACCGCCGGAGGGAAGCCCTCGCGGATGGCGTCGCGCAGGTCGGAGTCGGTGGTGAGGGATCGGCCCAGAGTTCGAGGGCCACCCAATTGCTTCACTACGGCTTGCCAGTCGCTGTTCATAAATTAGACCCAATTCGGATCGGCATTTGTCATCGGCATTTGTCATCTATGATAGCGACAATTGTCGTCATGGTCAACGTGCGTGCTCGAATGATTTCGCCATGCTATATTCGCTCGATCCACCTTTGCTCGATCTGTATTTGCTCAACCCCGTGGCCCAGACCGATCTCCAGCCCCGCACTGCGCTAATCGTTCTAACGGCGCTCAATCTGCTCAATTATGTGGATCGCAACGTGCTGTTTGCGGTGCAACCGCTGGTGCAGGAAGAGTTTCACCTCAGCAACGCGCAGATCGGATATTTGACCAGTGCCTTCCTGGGCTTCTATATGATTGCCGCGCCATTCGTGGGGCCGCTGGCGGACCGCTATTCGCGCAAACTAATCATCGTGCTCGGCGCGCTATTCTGGAGCGGCCTCACGCTGATGACCGCGGTCACACACACATACACGGAATTGTTGATCCGCCACACGCTTGTGGGGGTGGGCGAGGCCACCTTCGTCACGATTGCGCCGACGTTCGTGGCGGATCTTTTTGCGGAAGAAAAGCGCGGGCGTATTCTGGGAATTTTTTACTTGGCGATTCCGGTTGGGTCGGCCGCGGGATATTTGCTGGGTGGAAATTTGGCGCCGCATCACGGGTGGCGATTTCCGTTTTACATTGCAGCGGCTCCCGGGTTTCTGCTGGCGCTGACGGTCCTCTTTCTGAAGGAACCGGAACGTGGTCAGTTTGACTCGCTCAAGGACGACGCGGATCTGCTGCCGCCAGGTTTCAAGGGCGCTGGCCTGAAACAGTTCGTTTTCCGGCAGTACTACTTTTCGAGAAAGTTGTGGTTTGGCGTAGTACTCAACCCGGCATTTCTTGCTGCAACGCTGGGCATGGCGGCCATGACGTTTTCCCTGGGCGGCATTCAGGTGTGGATGCCTAAGTTTCTTTTTAGCGAACGTGGCTATACGCTCGAGGCCGCTAACTTTGCCTTCGGCATCATCATTGTTGTCGATGGCATTCTGGCATCGCTGGCAGGGGGATGGCTGGGCGATTATCTGCTGCCGCGCATGAAGAGTTCCTACTACCTGGTATCAGCCGCCAGCATGCTGCTGGGGATGCCATTCATGATTGGGGCGTTGTTCGTACACGGGCCACTCATGATTCCGATGATCGCCGTGGCGGCGTTCTTTCTGCTTTTCAATACCGCGCCGCTCAACGCCGCAGTGATCAATTCGGTGGGGGCTCACATTCGCGCCACCGCACTGGCGGTGAATATTTTCATCATCCATATTCTGGGCGATGTTCCGTCCCCGACCATGATGGGATGGGTCGCCGACCGTCGCTCTCTGCAAACGGCTTTTATTCTGCCGGTGATCGCGATGGGGATTTCCTCTGCCATACTGTTCTATGGGACGAAGTTTGCCCCTGCGGTCGCAGTCGACGGCAAAGGTTGAACCGCGAAGGACGCTAAAGGACGCTAAGGTAGGCGAAGGAAATCTCTAGCTTTCCCCCGAATGTCTTACTTTCATTGGATTGCGGGAATCATTCTCGCGCTGGCGTGGGTTTCCCGCATCGTGGACGCCGCTCTTGGCATGCCCAGCGTAGCCGACGTTTCCCGTCCGGAGTGGGATCGGAATCCCGTCTTGCCCGCTGGAAATCCGCGCGTGTCGATCATCGTTCCTGCCCGCAATGAAGAAGAGACTATCGAGCAGGCGCTGAATATGTTGCTGGCACTCGACTACGACAACTTTGAAGTAATCGCGGTGAACGACCGCTCGACGGATTCGACCGGCGCGATCATGGAGCGAGTCGTTCAAAATCCCCACCCTTCGACAAGCTCAGAGCCTGCCCTGAGCTTGTCGAAGGGGCAGGCTTTCTCGCAAAAGAAACGAGAAGTGGGGCGCCCACGGTTCTCGCCAACCCTGCATGTCATTCATCATCGCGAATTGCCTGCCGGATGGTTAGGCAAAACTCATGCCATGTGGACGGCGGCGAATCAGGCTACCGGCGACTGGTTGCTGTTCACCGATGGTGATGTGCTCTTCAAGCCGGAGTCGCTGCGGCGTGCACTGGCCTATGCGGAAAGCGTTGCCGCGGATCATGTCGTGATGTTTCCGCGGATGATCATGAAGCAGCCGGGCGAATACATGATGATCGCATTTTTTCAAACGCTGTTCCTGTTCGGCCATCGGCCATGGAAAGTGGCCGACCCCGGCACCGACGATCACATGGGCGTGGGCGCCTTCAACCTGGTGCGGCGGCGAGTGTACGACGCGGTCGGAACCTATGCAGCGCTGCGCATGGAAGTGGTCGACGATATGAAATTGGGCAAAGTCGTTAAGAAAGCCGGTTTCGCACAGCGCAACGTCTTTGGCGGAGACCTGATTTCCATCCGCTGGGCGCAGGGCGCGATGGGCGTAGTCAACAATTTGACCAAAAACTTTTTTGCGGTGCTGTCGTTTCAGTGGTGGCGCACCGTGATCTCGGCCCTCGGACTGGCATTCCTGAATCTGGGCCCGTTTCTGGGCGTGTTCCTGGCGCCGGGCTGGGCGCGTTTGCCGTATGCCATAGCACTGGCATCGATGTTCACGATCTACGTTGGAATGTCGTCGCGCTCGGCGGTGCCTCCGTATTATTTTCTGCTGCACCCGGTCAGCACAACGCTATTTGTCTACACGCTGCTGCGCTCGATGCTGCTGACCCTGTGGAATGACGGCATCGAGTGGCGTGGGACAAAGTATCCGCTGGAGGAGTTGCGGAAAGGGTTGGTGTAAAGGATGGAGCTAACCTGCTCGCCCGATAGCTTGTCCCGACATGCCGCGCCCGAGCACCATCTCCCGCAACCGCATCGCGTTGGCGGCGGCGAATCCGGCCTGATCGTTGTCGAAATAAAAATAGACCGCTCTGAGTTCTTTCGCCCACGCTTCGATCTGTCGCGCCCATTGCGATAATTGCTGTTCGCTGTAGCTGCCCTGATACTTTCCGCTTTCCGGTCCATGCAGCCGGACATAAGTGAAATCGGCAGTGATAGCGAGCGGCGACTGGTAGCCGGCGAGTTGGTAGATGCACAACGCAGCATTAAACTTCCCCAGGGTGCTGAATATTTCCTCGGTAATCCACGACGCTTCGCGAAACTCGAACGCATAACGGAGGTCGGTAGGTAATATCGCAAGAAGGTTTTGCAGACGCTCCGGATTTATGCGCCATTTCGGTGGGAGCTGAAATAGGATCGGGCCAAGTTTGTGGCCGAGGTGCGCTGCTCGCGGCAGCAGATTGTCGAGGGCATTCTCGGGGTCCTTCAACTTCTTGTTGTGCGTGATAAAGCGACTGGCCTTCACCGCGAAAAGAAAATTCTCGGGAGTTGCCTCGCGCCAAGCTTCAAAAGCCGCAGCCGTAGGCAGGCGATAGAAGCTGTTATTCAATTCAACGGTGTCGAAGTGCCGCGTATAAAACTCAAGCATCGCGGACTCTCGCAACGTCTGCGGATAGAACGGACCTTTCCAGTGTTTATAGTGGAAGCCCGACGTCCCGATGCGGATCTCGCAGGACATGCGCGTAATGGATGTCTCGGCGAAGGTCACAGTTGCTCGCAACATCTCAAAGCCAAAAGATCTTAACGTTTAGAGATCGATAAGCCTGAGAGACAATTCAGTTTGGCGGTTCTTCGCCCTCAACATCTCCGAAAGTCTGTGTCGGGTTGGGCGTAGCTTTGACTTTGGCCGGCTTCTTAGTGGGCCGTAGGTGGCCGGCGCTGTAGTGGCCGCGGTTTTCGACATCGTAGCTCTTGGGCAGCGGAGGGATCATGCTCGCGCCTCCGGTGATTTGACCGATGCGATTGAGGATGATTTCCGCGCGGCCGTCGTAGAGCTTGACCGGTCCGTGAATCTCAATGGTGCGGCCCGCCAGGCGGCGGACGTCGCCCACATCCTTCAGGCCGGAAGGGAAGACCACGACCGTGAAGGGGCAAGCCATTTGCTCTTCACAGAAGTCGAGAAAGTGAACGCCCTTTGCGCCTACTCTTATTCGGACGACTTTGCCTTCGATGCATTTTGTTTCGCCGACATGTTGCCCGGCCTCCTGGATAGGAATGCAGTCGGTGGCGCGAAGCAGCGGAGCGACCAGAAAAATTATCGGCAACACGAACAGCGCAGCCGGGCTCCGCCTGGCGGGACAGCCGAGAGCCTGCCCGGAGCCTGTCGAAGGGGCGCCTGTCCCCACATGTGCATCGCCAAATCCGAACATGCCGTGATTCTATGAGCGGGAAAGAGAATGAGTCAGTGGGGGACGGAAATAAATTCTCGAAAAGTTCCAGAATGGAACGGAAAACCAACGTCCCCACTTCCCGCACGAAACGCGAGAAATGGGGCGCCATGATTCGGGGAGAATTCAGACTACTGGACCGGTTACTTGAACGACTTGACCGCGGACGCTTCGTCGTCTTTCACGTCGAAGACGGTGTAGAGCTTGGTGATCTGGAGCAGGTCGTTCACCTTCTTGGTGAGGTTCAACAGCTTGAGTTCGCCGCCCTGATTCTTGGTGGTGGTGAAGGCGCTGACCAGTTCTCCGATGCCCGAGCTGTCGATATAGTTGACGTCCTGCAAATTCAGGACGATTTTCTTATTGCCCTTGGCCAGCAGATCGCGCACGGTGTCGCGGAGAATGACGCTGCCTTCGCCTAGGGTAATGCGACCGCTGCAATCCACAATTGTGACCCCATCCACCTGCCGACTACCAACCTTCATGCTCACTGGGAAGCCTCCTTGCCGCCCGCGGTTGGTCCGTGGACGTGCTTGATTAATTTAAGTTCGGTGCCCGTCTGAGTGGGGCGAATTTCCACCACATCCATAAACGAGCGCATAAGAAAAATTCCGCGTCCGGAGGTTTTAAGCAGATTCTCCGGCGCCAGCGGATTGGGAATCTTGCTCAGGTCCATCCCCGCGCCCTGGTCCTGAATCGTAATGATCAGGTCGCTGCCCGTGCGCTCGAAGGCGAGAATAACTTTCTTGTCCGGCGCATAGGCGTTGCCATGCAACACGGCGTTGACCGCGCCCTCGCGCACGGCCATGGAAATCTGCATAATCTCATCGTCGGGAAAGCCAAGCTCGGTGGCAATTCGTGTGGCCTTCTCCTCCGCATTGTCGATCGTCTCCAATGAGGAGTCGAGCGTGTAAGAGACCCGTTGCTCGGTCATGGCCATGGACGAAGTGTCGCAGCGATTATAAAGCCTGCAAGGACTATTCCGGCTTTCCCCGCAGCAGGCACTCGCCCGATGCGATTCGCGGCGGATGGGGTAGTTTGCCTGTCGGATGGCCGAATTGTCAATGGAGGATGCGTCGGGACAAGTGCGTTAATCGAATGTTGAGGCCGACTCTGCCCGGATGGCGTCATCCCGAACGTAGCCGTTCTTCAGGCGGAGTGAGGGATCTTGCGTGCATCGGCAATGGCGGGAACGCATCTCGCGGGAGATCCCTCGCCCCTCCGATGTGGGCCGATCTTCGGGATGACACGTCGGGCAATCGCTGCCGCATTAATACTTCACAATCGCCGCGAATGACTTCGGATCCAGCGACGCTCCGCCGACCAGCGCGCCGTCGATCTCTTCCTGAGCCATGAGGGCCGACACGTTGTCCGGCTTGACCGATCCCCCGTAAAGAATGCGCAGCTTGGTGGCGAACTCTTCGCCGAAAATCTCAGCCGCCTCGTGACGAATTACGCTGTGGGCTTCAGCCGCAAGCTCCGGAGTTGCCGTTTTCCCGGTGCCAATGGCCCACACTGGCTCGTAGGCAACAATAAGCTTCTCAGCCTTCTTCGCGGAGATGGCATGAAACGCCCGCACGCACTGGCGGCGCAGAACATCTCCCGTCAGCCCAGCCTCGCGCTCTTCCAGCACTTCGCCGACGCAGCAGATCGGCGTCAGTCCGGCTTCCAGCGCGGTTTTCAGCCGCAGGTTCACAGTGTCATCGGTCTCGCCAAAATATTGCCGCCGCTCCGAGTGGCCGACGATCACATGAGTCACGCCCAGGCACAGCAGCATGGGAGCAGAAATTTCGCCGGTGTAGGCCCCTTCGGCCTTCCAATGAACATTTTGCACGCCGATCGCCACGTTCGATCCTTTGGCGGCTTCGACGGCTGCGGCCACCGCAATATAAGTGGGGCATACTACGATTTCATCGCGAGTGTGGCCAGCCACCAGGGGCAAAAATTCGCGAAAAAATGCGCGAGCGTCGTCGGGCGTTTTGTACATCTTCCAGTTGGCGGCCAGTACTTTTTTTCTCATGAATGAGCCTTTTCGACGGGTATGTGCGCGAACCCAAGATTGTTACACGGATGCTCTTGTCGTGGTAAGTTGTTTACGCAAAATTACGAGCCGAAAAAGATGGACGTGCTCAAAGCGCTGGCCAAACAACCTTGGTGGATCATTGCGCTAGTCCTAGGCGCAGTGTTCGTAGCTCTACCATGCGTAACAGTCGATAAAGATTACCGTTGGACCACGCATCCTCCGAATACGTACCTCCTTGCTGCAACTGGCATAGCTTTGCTCCTGCTTTCTTCCGCCGCCTTTGCTTTTACAATCATTACAACATCTGAACGTTCTGCAAATGACGCAGGCGGCCTTGATCTGAGGCGGGTCAGCGGAAGCAAGGGTGAATTTTGGACAACCGTATCAGGCTGCGAGATTCGAGTTGTGAGCGGACGAATAGAGGATTACGAGGCACCACCAGGATCTGCGATCGTTCTGCCTTGTAACGAATATTTCGACGATCTATGCGTCAACGATATACGGAGCGCTCTTGGGGCCTATGCAAGCCGGGCCTTCGAGGGGAGAGTGGACGACTTCGTTGCGCTCATCAAAGACGAGTGCAGTAAGAAGCTCGGTCCTGGAAGCGAGAAACAAAAGACGGAGAAAGAACGCGCAGCCAGTTTCGGTATTGGCCGATGCTTACTACTTCTCAAACCCCTTGGCCGCTCGGCTCCGATTGCGCTCGTCTCCACATCCACGCAGGCCGCAGGCCAGGGGCTTTCGTCGCGCATAACCTATCTCTTCGAAGCGGTGCGAAACCTGGCGTCGTGCCTCGCTGACGAGCGTCTGAATTCAGTGGTAATGCCACTACTAGGCGCTGGTCACGGGCAACTTGATCCACCCCTTACATTGGTCGCGCTCATCTTGGCAGTTGCAGAGGCGGCACGCTACGGCCAGGGTAGCCAGCGCCTGAAAAACGTGACGATTGTGGTGTTCAGAAAAAATGAGGAAACTCCTGCAGAGGTCGACGAGACTGTCGTCCGTCGTACGTTGGCTCTCGTGGGATCACCAGCTAAGCTGTAGACCGCTATATTTCCTCCCGAATATCGAGGAGTTAGTGTGGGAGATCAATATAATCTGGAGCGCTTTGTGCGTGCGCAAAAGGCTTACTTCGAGCAAGTCCGTAAAGAGCTTCAGTCCGGAAGCAAAATGGGCCATTGGATGTGGTTCATATTTCCGCAAATCAGAGGGCTGGGACGGAGCCCGAACTCGATCGAATTCGCAATCTCCGGCCGCGATGAGGCCCGGGCCTACCTCCTTCATCCAATTCTTGGTCCTCGACTGAAGGACTGCACGCGGTTGGTCTTAGAGGTCGAAGGCCGATCGGCGCTTGAGATCTTCGGGTCTCCTGACGACATGAAATTCCGGTCATCCCTCACTCTGTTTGCCCAGGTCTCGCCTGACGATCACATTTTCGTCACGGCACTACAAAAGTACTTCAACGGAGCGCCCGATGAAATGACCATGGATCGTCTCTAGCGCTTATTTCTTTTCCGTCAACGCTTCCACTCCCGGCAGCTTCTTGCCCTCCAGAAATTCCAGCGACGCGCCGCCTCCGGTTGAGATGTGCGTAATCTTGTCGGCGACTTCGGCGGCGTGCACGGCCGCGACCGAATCTCCACCGCCAACAATCGAAACCGCGCCGCCGTTGTCGGCGATCGCATGCGCAATCTTGAAAGTCCCACGCGAAAATCCTGGAACCTCAAACACCCCCATGGGCCCGTTCCACACGATCGTGCGCGCCGTCGAAATTTCCTCGGAGAATAGTTCAATCGTCTTCGGCCCGACATCGAGCGCCATCTTATCTGCCGGGATGGGCTGCCCTTCGCCGATCTGCTGCACGACGGCATTCGCCTCCGGCTTCATCGCGACCACGTGATCGATGGGCAACAGGAACTTCAGACCCCGCTTCTTCGCTTCTGCCAGCAACTGCTTCGCCAGATCAACCTTGTCGGCCTCAAGCAGCGATTTTCCGATCTCTTGCCCCTGCGCCTTGAGGAAGGTGTAGGCCATGCCGCCGCCGATGATGAGGGCATCAACTTTCGGCATGAGGTTGCGAATCACTTCAATCTTGTCGCTGACTTTAGCGCCACCCAAAATCGCCACGAAAGGCTGCTCCGGATTCTCCAGCGCCTTGCCCAGGTACTTCAGTTCTTTTTCCATCAGCAATCCGCAAGCCGATTGCTTTACGAACTTCGTCATGCCCACGGTCGATGCATGCGCGCGATGCGCCGCGCCGAACGCGTCGTTCACGTAGTATTCGGCGAGTTTGGCGAGTTGCCTGGAGAACTTTTCGTCGTTGGCTTCTTCCTCGGCATGAAAGCGCAGGTTCTCCAGCAGCAACGCCTGACCCATTTCGAGTTGGGTCGCGACTTCCTCCGCCTCCGGTCCCACGCACTCGGGACAGAACCCGACGTTCTCACCGCGCGACAATTCCTTATCGAGCAGCATCCGCAGCCGTTCCGCTACAGGCTTCAGGCTCATCTTCAGATTCGGTTTGCCTTTGGGCCGGCCCAGGTGCGAGGCCAGAATCAGCCGCGCCCCGTGCCGCAGTGCGTATTCAATGCTGGGCAGCGTTTCGCGGATGCGGGTGTCGTCCATGACGCGGCCGTCTTCGAGCGGCACGTTGAAGTCGACGCGCATGAATATCCGGTTGCCATGGAGCGGGAGATCGCGAATGGAAAGCTTGGACATGGCTGGTCGTCCTTCTTACGAAATTTCGGAATGTAGCGCCGGCATCTTGCCGGCTGTCGCGAGGGCGCCCTCGCCGGTGGCGGCGAGTCGCCGCCACCACAGTCGCCGTAACGGCGGCGCTACAAAAATCTACAGGCCCTTGCTGGCCATGAAGTTAATCAGGTCGCGCACGCGGCTCGAGTATCCCCATTCATTGTCATACCAGGAGATAATCTTGACGCAATTGCCGCCCACCACCAGCGTCATGGGCGCGTCCACGATCGACGAGAGCGCATTGCCTTTGAAATCCGAGGAAACCAATTCCTGCTCTTCGTAGCCGAGATAGCCCTTCAGCGGACCCGACTGCGACGCCTTTTTCAGCGCAGCATTCACTTCTTCCTTGCTCGTCTTTTTCTCGACCCATGCCACCAGGTCAACTACAGAAACGTTCGGAGTAGGCACGCGCATGGAGAATCCGTCGAGCTTGCCACCAAGCTCTGGAATGACCAACTTCAGCGCCTTGGCTGCGCCAGTCGTAGTCGGAATCATGTTGAGAGCGGCGGCGCGGGCGCGGCGCAAGTCCTTGTGCGGAAAATCGAGAATCACCTGATCGTTGGTGTAGGAGTGAATCGTCGTCATCGTCCCGCTGACAATCTTGAACTCATCGTTGATCACTTTCGCAACAGGCGCAAGGCAGTTCGTGGTGCACGAAGCATTCGAAACGATGTGATGCTTGCCCGCATCGTACTTGTCATGATTCACGCCCAGCACCACGGTCACATCTTCGTTCTTCGCCGGAGCCGAGATGATAACTTTCTTTACCGGCCCCCGCATGTGCTTCCTGGCATCGGCCGCATCGGTGAAACGGCCGGTCGACTCGATCACAACCTGCGCTCCCACAGACTCCCAGGGCAGCGCCGCCGGGTCCTTTTCTTTGAACACCTTGATGGTCTTGCCATCGACGGTGATGCTGTCGGCGCCGGCGGAAACCTGGTTGGGCAGATTGCCTAGAACCGAGTCGTACTTCAAAAGATGGGCCAGAGTATTCGGGTCCGTCAGATCGTTCACTGCGACGAATTCCAGATTCGGATCTCTGAGCGAAGCGCGCAGCACATTGCGTCCAATTCGCCCAAAGCCGTTAATGCCAACTTTAACTGCCATGGTTCCTCCGTTTGATTTATGAAGGCGCTAATCTGATTCGGTAGACGGTTGAGTTGTAAACGAATGATGTTAGCAGGGAAGGGGAATCCCCGTAAACGCTGACGCGATTCTGGTAAAGTGGAGAGAAGTGTTCGCGCTTCAATGGTGATGGGGGCAGTCATCGGCACAAGCGGCTGGGGAGTGGATGGCAGGGGGCGGACTACACGTTGATCTCGACACTATGGCAGGCTCGCAGGACCGGAGAATCTGTTTTGTCGAGAACGGAGCGCCAACACTAGACCACCAACATCGCCTCGGCAACATCTTGATCGACTCGACCTCGACCGACTCGACCTGGACCGACTGAACCTGGAGACATCATCAATTGAAACTGAGCAACTCAGCGCGTGTTGGCCTACTGAGCGTGTCGATCTTATCCTTCGCGGCTTTTTGTGCAGGTCAAACCGCTCCACAACCGAAACCCTCCGATCCCGCCCAATCCGACCAGTCTCCGGCCGCGAGTTCTTCGAGTCAGGATAAATCCGCGGACCAACCGCCGGCCCAGAATTCTCCGAATCAAAACAGCCCGGTGCCGGAGGACACAAAGAAAAAAGA
The DNA here is from genome assembly GCA_036500765.1 of Candidatus Sulfotelmatobacter sp. NCBI lineage: Bacteria > Pseudomonadati > Acidobacteriota > Terriglobia > Terriglobales > Candidatus Korobacteraceae > Candidatus Sulfotelmatobacter > Candidatus Sulfotelmatobacter sp. Next base: position 726,675 of record DASYBM010000004.1, on the reverse strand, counting down.
AGATGCAAAGAAAAAAGACGATGCAAAGAAAAAAGACGACCGGATGTTTTACGTGATGCCGAACCACTTGACGGTCGATGGTCAGTCCCAAGTGCCGCCCATCTCGTGGAAGGAGAAGTTCGCCATCTCGGCCGAGGGCTCCTTCGACCCTTATGAATTCATGATCGTGGGTATTGTCGCCGGTATCCGGCAAGCCAATAATTCCTCTCCCGGATTCGGACAGGGAATGGAGGGCTATGCCAAGCGCTATGGAGCGGCTTTCGTCGACCAGGTGGATGGCAACATTATGGTGGGCGGCGTGTTCCCCACGGTCCTGAAAATCGATCCTCGATATTATCGATTGGGCAGAGGCTCGTTTATCGGCCGCTTTGCCTATGCCTTCGACCGTATCATGATCGCTCGAACCGACTCTGGGGCTCGCATGGTCAACATTCCCGAGTTTGCCGGCAACGCAGCCGCGATTGGTATTTCCACCCTCTATTATCCCGATTCCGATCGCAGTTTTGGGGCGAGCGTCACAAGTTGGGGAACGCAAATGGGACTCGACGCCCTCGGAAACGAATTGAAGGAGTTTTGGCCCGATATTCACCAGTATTTGCAGCACAGACACGAGCGCCACTTGCAGAAACAGCAGCAGAAAGCTTCCGAATAACTCCTCCCAATTCGGATTTCACTCAGTTTCCCCTTGCTGTGCGTGCATCCAAACGCCGGTTCGAACAATCCAATCCTGAAAAGCAACGCAAACAAGCCCGAGCGCGAAATGCGCGGTCGGAAAAATATGCGGTTGGGAGGATATTTGAAAGCGATTCGTTTGTTTTGCATGGCGGCCGCGCTGGCCGGGATATTTGACGCGGCCGGTGTTCAAGCTCAGTCGATTCGAACCCTGGAAGAAACGAAGCCGCCAGAAGCAACGGCCTCATCGGATTTGAACTGCATTGCGCCCTGCGTTGAGTTGACCTCCATTTCGCAAGAGCAGGTTTCCCAAGAGCAGGCCCCGACACCAACCCCCACAACCGCCGCCGGACAGTCCTCCCTGCCCGACGCTCCCAGCGATCAAGATGTCTATGGGAAACAAGGCAAGAGAATTCTCGGGATCGTCCCCAATTACCGTGCCGTCAGTGCCAATACCCACTTGCCTCCACTGACTTTCAAGAGTTCACTCTGGCTGGCAACGCAGGATAGCTTCGACTACTCCTCTTTCATTTTCGTGGGAGCACTCGCGGGAGTCGATATGGCGGGCAAGTCGCAGCCTACCTTCGGGCAAGGCGCTGAGGGCTTCGGCAAGTACTATTGGCATGTGTTCGTCGATAGCACCATTGAGAACTACTTGGCCGAATCGATCGTCCCAACGGCGACGAAGGAAGACCCCAGATACTACACCTTGGGCAAAGGCGGATTCTCCAAGCGGACCGTTTATGCGTTCGGCCGGCTCTTCATCACCAGGACCAATTCGGGGACGAACACTTTCAATCTCTCGGAGATCGTGGGCGCCGGAGCCGCCGCAGGCATCGGCAATGCCTATTACCCCGCAGAGTCTAACCCGTGGGTGAAGACGTACCAACGCTGGGGAACGCAGGTGGGCTTGGACGGCGTGTTCAATGTGGTCAAAGAGTTCTGGCCCGACATCAATCAAAAAATATTTCGCGGGAAGTACTGATTCTCCCTGTCGCAAACTAAGCTGCCGCAAACTCAAGAAGAGCCTGAACGCGCACAAAAAACAGGCGGCTCTTTCGAGCCGCCTGTTGTGTCCGATGTTACCAACCGCTAGAAGTGGAAACCGAGTTGCGCCGTTAACGCGCGCGGCGTCACATAGTGGGTTCCGCTGAAGGTGGAAAGAAAGTTATACAGCGCGTACTTGTTCGTCAGGTTGATGGCCGTAAGCGTGAGACTCCATTTGTACTTCTCCCCGTGGAAGAGATTGTCGTCTCCGAGAGCAACGTCAAACAGATTCCGCGATGCAATGCGCGGCGGGTTGTGGTCGTCGTTCTCGGTATTCGGAGCTGGCACATTCAAAAGAGACGATCCGAATTGTGACACCGGGCATGCGAGTGCCGCCTGACCCGGAAGGCTTACTCCAATCAAGGTAGTCGGGGTGGCCCGCTGCGTACCACAGAAGAGCCCAGACTGGAACTCTTGATCGGCGGTTAACGGAGTTCCGAAAGAGTCGGTCAGGCTGATATAGTCGGTACTCCCTACCATGAATCCTTGTGCGCAGTTCCCGCCAAAACACGGTGTCTGGCCCGCCACCAGACCGCTGTCATAACGCCAGTTGAATCCCAGCCAGGGCCCATTCTTCCACGGCTGGTACTGAATGTGCGTTGTCTGGTTGAACTTCTCGTCATGGTCAATGCGGAACGGCGTGCTTCCGCTATTGAAGGCCACCGCCGGAACTGAACCCGCGCCGCCAATCTGCGGGGTGAAGAAACGAGCCGCAACGCTGGAGAAAACGACCAGAGCTGTGAATCCATGGAAATCCGGCACGCTTACGCGCACGGCATATCCTGGGATTTTGGAATTGTGCCAATCGATGGGGAAAGTGATCGGCGTCGCGCCCAATACGCTGAAGTCATAGGCGTTGTGCGTGTATTTCCAAATGTAATCTCCGCTGACGACCGCATACTTTCCGAAGGCCTGTTGCAGCCCGGCATGGAACTCGTTTCGGTAGCCAGGCTCGAACGGGGTCGCACCTGCGGAAGCCGGCAGAGAACATGCAAGCAGCGGGTTCAAGACCGGATTGGCGCATCCTGTGCTCGACAGGATGAGGTTTTCGTTAAAAGGAGTTTCCAGTGTTCGCGCGTAAGAAACACGAAGAACCGTGTTGCTCTGCTTGATGTTATAAGCGACGCCGAGCCTTGGCTCGGCTTGGTGCGCCACCACAAGCCCGTTGTAGAGGTCGCCACGCAGCCCCAGGTTAAGAGCCCAGTTGCCCTTAGTGATTGAGTCCTGGATGTAAAGGGCAAGTTCTTTGATGTCGGTATGCCCGTGGAAAGGGTACAGGCCAGTGGTAGAAGAGAGACAGCCGTCAGCCGACGAGGGAGTTGGCCGCGTCAGGTCGTAACAACCCAGCAGGGGATTGAAGCCAGGGTTCGCTACAAATGGCGTCGGATAAAGTACAGGATTCGTCGAACTCGCGCCCGCACAATTGCCAGGATCGTTCACCCCCGGATTCCCCACAAACACAGGCACGCCATTACTATCGAGGCACGGCGCGTTGTAATTTGGGTCGACGATGCCCAGATTGAAGTTCTCGGTTAAAAACGTCTGTTGATACGTAACTCCCGCTTTGATGTTGTTGATGCCTCTTATGTGCGTGATATCCCCATGCAATCCAGTATTGGCCAGCGTTCGATTTTGCGCGATCGTTTGTTGCTGTAGATTTGGCGGGCCAAGATCGGCAAAGGGATCTTTGCTCGGGTAATAGTTATAAGCGTCCCGTCGTATGAAGGCGCCAAGTGTCGTCACCGTTGTCGGACTGATCACACGCGTCCAGGTCGGCGCGATGTTAAAGCTATCGATCTTCGAGCGCTGGTCGGCGGGACCGACCACAACCCCGTTCGGGCCGAGGCCATTATTGCTGACGGAGACTCCGTTCCACGGCGTCGCATTCTGCGAATCGTACGAGTTCGGCGTCTGAAACCAGGAGCGGCTGAAACCCAGATTCAAGCGAATCGAATCCTTGCTGGAGAGTTGATAGTCGATCCGGTCGAAGATGTTTTCCTCATTGCCTTTATCGTGCATCACGGCGAATTCCGGAGGGTCCAGGAACCGGCCACTGTTCAGGCCATTCGCCGAAATGAAATTTCCCCACTTATCGCCGCCGTACCCCAGATCGAATCCAATATTCGACGAACCAAACGATCCGTAAGAGAGGTTGACACTGCCGTGCGGCGTTTTCATGCCCTGTCCCGAGCGCGTCGTGGCCACGATCACCAGGCTGGTCTTGCCGCCGTACTCCGCCGGCGGCGCTCCCGGAATCACTTCGAGCGATTCAATCGAATCCAGAGGAATCTGGTTCGAAAAAACTTTGCTCTGCTGATCCGTGATGGCTTGGCCGTCCACCGAGAACGAATTCGAGGCATGGTCGCCCAGTCCATGAAACAGACCGTTGGAATCTGCCGATACTCCCGGCGACGCCTGCGTAACCAGCGCACTCACCGACGAAGACTGGCTTTCAAGCGGCATCTTATCGAACAGTCCGCGATCAACGTCGGTATGACCGGTCGGATCGTTCTCTACCAGGTCCTCTCCCGCTTCGACAGTGACCGTGGTGGTAGAAGATGAAACTTGGAGAGCGACTTTGACACTCACTGGCACTGCCGACCGAATTTCCACATCCTGGGCGTACTGCGCGAATCCAGTCGCGCTCACAGTCATGTGATACGGATTCATCGGTACGTTCGGGAAATTAAAATTCCCCGACTTATCCGTGGTAGTCGATTGGTCGAAATGGCTGACCGGATTATGAATCTCGATTGTTGCACCGGGAACGACGGCACCCGTCGGATCGACTACAGTGCCACCGATGGACTGCGCATGAGTGACCGTGCTGGCCAGAAAAATTGTTACGGCGGCAATGGCTGCGAAGCGCCACTTCAAACCACAAAAACGACGTGAATGACTAGGCATGAGCCCTCCTGGGAGAAATAGGGAATTGGGCAGACTCGAACGCCCCCTGAACACTGGAGCGGAGAGCCGGTGCTCTATACTTCTGAGGATTCCCTACAGAACGGCGGGAGGACCGCGGATGCCGGCCTCACAAAAGTCAAACCGGATCTTTGCGACCTCATCTTTTTCTCGCAGCAGGTCGACTGCGGCAAACAACGGGATAGCTTGAACAGAACTGACTGACGGGCTGGCGCTGTGCGCAGCCACGCAAATCGAACACGAAGCAGCCTCTGCCTGCGTGGCGTGATTGTGAGTCGACTCCCCCACCGCCATCCCCAACATCAGGGACAGGCACATCCACGCCAACCATCGCACGCTCCAGCGCATCGCTTACCGAGGACTTTCCTGCTTCGGGATTAGACTCTCTGAGCTTATAACGGTTATCGAACTCAGTGCAATGTCTTACAGAGTACTATATTAAAAAGCGGTCGCTCCTGTAAGGGCGCGCGCGCAATGCACTCATACCAAAACCCGAGGCAAAGCATGACCGAACCAAGCTACGAAGAACTCAAAGCCAAACTCGCCCAGCTTGAAAAAGAAGTCGAAACAAAAAAGCGTAGCGGCGACCTGATTTTTAAAGTCGGAGAAAAGGGCGGCGTCAGCGTCTACGGCCTCGGTCGTTTCCCTGTCACTCTCTACTACGAGCAATGGAATCGCCTGCTCGGCGCCGCCAACGACATCAAGAACTTCATGGAAGAAAATAAGTCCAAGCTCAAACTCAAAGAACAAGGCTAGCGCTGCGAACTTCCTCCGCCCGCGCACCCCATTTCTCGCGCCTTTTGCGAGAAAGCTTGCCCTGAGCTTTGTCGAAGGGTGGGGATTTCCCCACCAGGTTTCCGAGGAGGCCTCACTTTCTTCGGCGGCGATACGCCGTATCTCATCATGCCGGCAATTCGAAGCATCGCAAAGTCGTGCGTCGTACTGCTTCTAGGGCGCGAAACCAGGCCCCGGAAAATACTTCGCGGACTCGCGTCCGGTTATCGCATCTCCGTTTCTCCCGTGGATAATCTCGGCTATTTAGTCGGAACCGCGGAGCCTCACCTGCAACAAGTGATTCGAAAGTTTGTCGCTCCGGGCGATACGGTGTACGACATCGGCGCCAACATCGGCTACGTCACCCTCTCGCTGGCAAAACAAGTGGGAGCGACCGGTCGCGTGATCGCCTTCGAACCGGTCCCGCGAAATTTCGACCTGCTTCAAGCCAACCTCGAGCGCAATCGTCTGCCCAATGTGCGCGCCTTCGCCCTTGCGGCCTCAGACCGCCGCGGCGAGGCGGTGATTCGGATTGCCGATAATCTGTCCACGGCCAGCCTGATCTGGCACAAAAACGATCCTTCGGCGATTGAAATTGTCATCAATACCGTCCTCGTCGACGACTTGGTCGACGCCGGCGATCTGCCCCATCCCAGTTTCATCAAAATCGATGTCGAAGGCGCCGAAGGCTTGGTCTTGCTCGGCATGCGGCGCACGCTCGCCGCCGCCACGCCCGTGGTTTTTTTGGAATGTTCCGAATCGGGCCGTCAGGCAACCTGGCAACTGCTCTCCGAATTAGGCTACCGATGCCACACGGCGATTGCGGGCAAGCCAGTAACAGAGTTTGAACAATATCGTCACGCCGACTTCTTGTGGTTACCCGCCAGCCATACCCGGAGACGTCCCTGACTCCGACGCGACCGTCTTCAAACAATCTCGCACACGGCTAGTCTTCCTCGCGTCAATCATCGACTATTGCAAGTACAGTATTCCCCCTATTTCAACCTTAAGTACGCCCTGCTCTACTCGGTTGGGTACCCAACACTCCGCAGGGTGCCCCTGACAGCGCGCCGCCGTCTAAAAGGTGATTGAAACCCTGTGCCGTGCCGAATCGAATCTTAATTGCTGACGACAATCCGTCAATTCGCGCCGCAATGCGTCACGTGCTGGAAGGACTGGACGAGTGTTGGGAAGTGATTGAAGCTGAAGACGGGCTGGACGCCGTCGCCAAAGCGCAAGAATCCCGCCCCAACCTCGTCATTCTCGACCTTGCGATGCCACAGGCCGACGGCCTGACCGCCTCCCGCGCGCTGGCGAAGCTGCTGCCGGATGTTCCTATTCTGATGCATACACTCTATTCCTCTCCGGAGGTCGAATTGGAAGCGGGAAAGGTTGGCGTGCGCAAGGTCGTTCCCAAGTCTGAAAGCAGCGTGCTGGTCTCGGCGATTCAAGACATTCTGGGTCCCAAGCCCTCGACGCCTTCCGCGGCATCGCCACCGCTGGATTCAGCGATCCCGGAGCATTTTCGCCGCACCGAAGATAAGATCCGCGAACTTTGCAATCAACTTTTCGCTCAGACGGATGACAAAGTCCAGGCCCCCATCATCGTCGAGCTCCGGAGGCTCTTGCATGAGCACATTCAGCAATTGCGCGCTCGCGTGGCTGCCTTCCCGGTCATCGAGCGGCGCGTTCGCGTCGGGTTTGCGTCGCCCGCCAATCTCGATCCGATAAGCCTCGATCCGACAAGTAATGAAGCGATAAAAAATACGAAAGAACCCAGCATTGCAGCCCATGACGAGGCAGCCACCAGCGCACCGATAAAGCCGCCTCGCAAAGCTTCGTAAGAAGCCCGCTTTCAGCCGTGCAAGACCGAAGGTACCCAATTGAGAACCGAGAACTCGGAACTGAGAACGCTTTTCGGTCTATAATGAGAACACCGTGCCCAAGTACTCTATAGTTGTCCCCCTGCACAACGAGCAGGAGAACGTTACCGACCTCTACGACCGCCTGAAAGCGGTGATGGAGACACACGGCGAAACTTTCGAAATCGTTCTGGTGGACGACGGCTCCAGCGACCATACGTTTGCCATGCTGCGCGAGATCGCGGCCGTCGACAGCCGCGTAACGGTGGTTAAGCTGCGCCGCAACTTCGGTCAGACCGCAGGCCTGGCCGCCGGTTTCGACCATGCTCGCGGCGAGTACATCATCGCCATGGATGGCGACTTGCAGCACGATCCCAACGACATTCCGGTCTTCCTCGAGAAAATCGCCGCCGGTTACGACATTGTCAGCGGCTGGCGCAAGAATCGCGTCGACAATTTCTGGATGCGCCGCATTCCCAGCCGCATCGCGAACTGGATGATGGCCAGGATCAGCGGCGTCGACATCCACGACTTCGGCACCACGTTCAAAGCTTACCGCCGCGACATTCTGGAACAAGTCCCGCTCTACGGCGAACTGCACCGCTTCATTCCGGCGCTGGCCTCCTGGCATGGCGCGTCGATCTGTGAAGTCCCCATCCGCAATGTGAACCGCGAACGCGGCGTCTCGCATTACGGCATCACGCGGACCTTCCGCGTATTCTTCGATCTGCTTACCATTCGATTCCTGCTGCGCTATCTCTCTCGTCCGCTGCATTTTTTCGGCAGCTTCGGCATGATGAGCATCTTCGGCGGCAGCGCCATCGTGCTGTGGCTCGGCGTGGAAAAATTCCTGCGCCACATCCCGGTCGGCGCCGAACATGGCCCGCTCATGATGACCGCTCTCGGCCTGCTGCTCGGCGGATTGAATCTGCTCGCCATCGGCCTGCTCGGCGAAATGCAGGTCCGCCACTACCACGAACCCAGCCGCCGCGCCCCGTATTCCGTCGACCGCGTCCTGCGCGCGCAAAGCGAAGAGCACAGCGTCTCGGAGTAATCTCGTTCCTTTTGTTCCGGCGAGTTATGGCGGGCGGGCAGCTTTTGGCGTCGTCAGAACTAGCAGCACAGCGGTGCCCCATCCTCGCGTTCTTTGCGAGGGTGGGTAGTGCTACTGCCTGTAGCTACTCCCACCTTGCCGCCGGCTGCCCACCCCTCAGCCAGACGATGAAATCTATCATCGGTGGCGCGCCGCCCAATTCGCGCAAGCGCGTCGCGTTCTGTCCCCGATGATAGTGGCTGTGCAGCGCCGCCTGCATCAAAGCCTGCCGCACGCAAATCTTCACCGGCGGTTTGAACCACGGCACCTCAATCGTCTCTTCCATGCGCGACTCATCGGTCTTCCGCACTAACTCTCGCATCGCTTGCAGCCCCTCGCGCCCATAGTTCTTCAAATCAGTCATGGCCGGGAAATCTTCCAGCTTTTTGAATACGAAGTCTGCCTTCACCGGACTCGTCACCCACAAGAATCCATGCTGCACGATGTGAATGTGGAACAGCCGTTCGCGGATCGCCTTGTCCGCCAGCGCCGCCGGATGCGCCTCAAACGCCCGCCAGTGCTCGCCATCGGCCCACTCCTGATGCGCGTAAAGTTCGTCGAGATAGGAAGCCATCCATCCCTCCATCGTAGGTTGGCAGTAGTTTAAGGCAAATCATCGGGGGCGGTATAATGGCCCGTTTGCGCCTTCAGGAGTTTTCGCAATGGAGAAAGCCACTCAAACTCAACATGAATTGCAGCTCGCCCGCCGTATGTCGCGCCTGGGAACCGAGACTGCCTTTGAAGTTTTGAACAAGGCGCGCGCGCTCGAGCGCCAGGGCAAGAGCATCGTCCACCTGGAAATTGGCGAGCCCGACTTCGACACGCCCCTCAACGTCGTAGACGCCGGCATCAACGCCCTGCGCAAAGGCTGGACCCATTACGGCCCCGCCGCCGGCCTGCCCGATTTGCGTCAGGCCTTGGCCGAATACGTCGGCCGCACCCGCGGCGTGAAAGTTTCGAGCGATGAAGTCGTCGTCGTCCCCGGCGGCAAGCCGATTATTTTCTTCACTATCCTGGCGCTCGTTGATGAAGGCGATGAAGTCATCTATCCCAACCCCGGCTTTCCGATCTACGAGTCGATGATTCACTACGTCGGCGGAAAAGCCGTGCCCATTCATCTGCGCGAGGAGCGCGATTTCTCGCTCGACGTGAACGAACTGGCGTCGCTGATTAACGACCGCACCCGTCTTATCATTTTGAATTCGCCGCAGAATCCTACCGGCGGCGTGCTCGAGCGTCGCGACATCGAGCAGATAGCCCAAATCATCGGCGACCGCAACATCATGGTCTTATCGGACGAGATCTACAGCCGTCTGCTATTCGACGGCGGGCAGCATTTTTCCATCATGTCGGTGCCGGGAATGCAGGAGCGCACCATCCTGCTCGACGGATTCTCTAAAACCTACGCCATGACGGGATGGCGCATGGGCTACGGCGTGATGCGCCCCGACCTGGCCTCCCACATGACACGATTGATGACCAACTCGAATTCCTGTACCGCAAGCTTCACGCAGGTCGCAGGCATCGAAGCAATTCGCGGCGATCAGAGCTCCGTCGACCACATGCGCGGCCAATTTCAAAGCCGCCGCGATGTTTTCGTCGCTGGTCTAAACAAGATCAAAGGCTTCTCCTGCCGCATGCCCAAAGGCGCATTCTACGTCTTCCCCAACATTACGAAAACAGGATGGAAGTCGAAGCCCCTGGCCGACGCGCTGCTGGAGCAGGCCGGAGTAGCCGCGCTCTCCGGCACCGCTTTCGGCGAGTTCGGCGAAGGCTACCTCCGCTTCAGCGTAGCCAATTCGCTGGAAAACTTGCAGTCGGCGCTCGACCGCATCGACCAGTGGACGCAGAAAAATTTGTAAGTAGCACTGATGTCATCCTGAGCGCGGGCGAAGCCCGGGTGAAGGACCCTACGTCGGCATGAAGCATAAGAGGCAATCGACAGGAATATTCGCAGCACATCCGGCGAGGTCGTTTCCATCGACTGAAATGCAAGCCTCGCAGCAGCCTACGGTCCCTCGCTCGCTTTGCACCGAGCTCAGGATGAAATGTTGATGGCGACGCAAACGAATCGGGAGACGATGCCGGTGAATAAGAAAACACGAAGCAAACCCAAATCCAGCCGCCCGCACGCGACCGGCTATGGCTTTCCAGAAGGTAAGAAGGGCCTCCTGCCCTGGTCCTGGGCCGAGCAGCGCCTGAAGAAATCGCATAACTACTGGATCACGACCGTCAAGCCGGACGGCGCGCCTCATACGATGGTGGTCTGGGGCTTGTGGCAAGACGGACGATTTCTTTTCAGCACGGGCAGCAAGTCACGCAAAGCGCGCAACCTGGCGGGCAATCCGAACTGCATCGTTTGCAATGAGCACGCCCACGAAGCGGTGATCGTCGAAGGCGTCGCAGAGATCGCCGAGGTCACTGCGCGCCGCAAATTTCTGCCTGCCTACGAGCGCAAATACAAGTTCGACATGGGCAAGATGAAAGACGACATCCTCTCCATGAAAGAACCGGTCTTCGCCGTGCGCCCGAAAGTCGTATTCGGCCTGTGGGAGAAATATTTCCAAAGCAAGTCGACCCGCTGGAAATTTGAATAGTCAGTAGTGGTGTTATTCCGTTTTCTAATCCGCGGTTGTCATCCTGAGCGCGGCCGTTCTTCAGGCGGAGCGAAGGTCAGGCTTAACTGCCGCTGGGCGTAAGCCGGAAGGCCGTTCCTGTTACTTTCGTTTCCCCAATGAGCCCATCCAGTCACGCTTTCCAGCGATTTGCGCCCCTATAATTTGGTGCAGCCAGAACTGTGGTTTCATTCAACCGCTCCTGCGACTCATGGCAAAACGGCAAATCTCGAACGCACCTTCCGCGCCCTGGATTTACAATCCGGCGCTCGACTTGATCGTGGGCTGCGGTGCGTGGTCGGCGCCCCTGCTACTGATCTCGTATTTCTCGCTGGCCTCCAGCGCGCGGATGTGGTCGGTGGTGTTCTACGCGCTGGCGCTGTTCTTCAATTATCCGCACTATATGGCGACGATTTACCGCGCCTATCATCGCGCCGAAGATTTCGAAAAATATCGCATTTTCACAGTTCACATCACAGCTTTAGTCATCGCAACGCTGCTGCTGTCGCATTACTGGCTGCGGCTTCTGCCCTGGATCTTCACGATCTATCTGACCTGGAGCCCCTGGCATTACAGCGGGCAAAACTACGGCCTGTTCATGATGTTCGCGCGCCGCGCGGGCGCCGATCCCGACAAGAATACGCGCCGCGCGTTATATGGTGCTTTCGTTGTCTCGTATCTAATTTTGTTCCTCGGCTTCCACACCGGAGCGTCGTCCGATCCGCTCTTCCTGTCGCTGGGAATTCCGGCGGTAGTCAGCCGCTGGGAGCAGATCATCCTCGGCATAGCGTTCGTCGTTCTGTCGGCGTACGGTCTTACGCGGCTGGCACGCGACACGGGCTGGCGAAAACTAATTCCGTCGCTCACGCTTTTTTCTTCGCAGTTTTTATGGTTCCTGTTGCCGGCGGCGATTTCTTTGATCAAGGGCCTGGAGATTCCGCAGAACCGCTACAGCTCGGGCGTGCTGGCGGTGATGCACTCGGCGCAATATCTCTGGATTACAAGTTACTACGCGCGCCGCGAAGCTTCGAGTGAAGCAGGTGCTGCGGAGAATGCAGGCCGAAACTGGCGTCCGCTGGCCTATTTTGGCGTGCTCGTCGTCGGCGGCATCGCGTTGTTCGTGCCCGGACCGTGGGTGGCGAGCCGCGCTTTTCATCACGACTTCACGGCCAGCTTCCTGATTTTCACGGCGCTGATCAATATTCACCACTTCATTCTGGATGGCGCCATCTGGAAGTTGCGCGATGGCCGCATCGCCTCGCTGCTGCTCAATTCGCGCGAACGCATTTCCGGCGCCGCATCCGAAGCGGGCGGCCAGTTCGCTGCCGCTTTGCGATGGCTGGTCGGTTCTGCTTCCGGCGCACGCTCCATGCGCATCGGCGCCGCGCTGTTGCTGCTGATCTGGGGCACGCTCGATCAGGCGCGTTACTATCTGGCCTTGCGCACCGACGATCTGCATGCTCTTGAGCGAGCCGCCGCGCTCGATTCGTTTGACAGTGCGGTGCAGATGCGGCTGGCGCACCGAGAGTTGCAAGAAGGTCATCCGCAACTGGCGGAAGCAGCCTGGCGCCGCGCGATGCAGGCCAATCCCGCCGATCCCGCGCCGCGCCAGGCGCTGCTGCAATTTCTGGTGGATCAGAATCGCTTCGACGAAGCCTTCACTCTGACCGAAGCGTCGCTCAAATACACGCCGAAGGATGCCAACTTGCTGGTCGACCGCGGACTGCTGGCCTTGCGGCGCGGTCACGCGGACGAAGCAATCGCCAACTGGAATGCCGCGCTGGCAGTCGATCCGACTCAAACGCTGGCGCACCTGTATCTCGCCGATGAACTCGATCGCGAGGGCAAAGCACAAGCCGCGGCGCAGCACTATGCCGCTGTTCTGGAGAGAATTGCGCAGCAACCGGCGCAGAATCGTCCCGCGCCGGAGCGCGTGATCGCAATCGTGTTGCGCATGGCCGATTGCCAGTCGCGATCTTCGCAAACCGACGCGGCCTTGAAATCGTATCGCATGGCGAAAATTCTTGCGGGCCGGACCGGCCAGCTCAAACTGGAGAGCGTAGCCGACCTGAATGAGGCGGAATTGCAAGCTAAGACCGGCAAACTGGATCAGGCGCTCGTGCTCTATCAAAACGCGCTGCAATTGGATCAATCGACCGGCGATGACAGTGCCAGCGCGCAGGACTGGTTTGCCTATGGCCGCTTTCTCGACGACGCGGGCTTTCCCGCGCGGCTCGTTTACGCGTGCTTAATGAAATCGGACGCGGTGGGCAAAAAACTTCCGCCGGCTTCAGTTCCGACGTCGCTCGCGGACTCTCTCGCCGCGAGTCGGCAGGAAATCGAGAAGCGGTTGGGCGTCGAAGCCGCAGCCATTCGTCGCGATCCAGAGCCAACTCTCCGAGAGGTCATGGCGCTGCGCCGCTAGGCATGAGAGGTTACTCATTCTGCGCCGAATTCGGCATCGCGCAAGGCAATTGACACTGCGATTGATCCTGCTCAACAATGAATAGATCCCTGCAATCTATTGAAGCTTCCTGAGGAGGAAGAGCGTATGGCCGATGAAGGCTATGAAGTACCCGTACAGCAGTCAAATGCCGGAAAGTGGATTCTGATGGTCCTGGCGGTTCTGGTGGTGGCGGGCTTCGGGTATGCGCAGTACGCGCAGCACCAGGACGTGGCCAAACTGACCCAAGATTTCGGCATCAGCCAACTCCAGGTAAAGGAACTGCAAAATCGGATGCAAACTGCGGAAGCCCAGGAAGAGACGCTGGCGAAACAGGCCGGCATGACTAAGAGGGAACTGGCGCAGCGCGCTGCTGAGTTACAAGCCGAACAGAAGGCAGCCTCCATCCGCCTGGAACAGGAACAGAAGGCGCAGATCAGTGCGGTGAGCGGAGAAATAACCGGTGTAAGAACGGATGTCGGCGGAGTGAAGACCGATGTCGCTTCCACCAAGGCCGACCTGGAAGCCACGAAAGCCAAGCTCCAGAGCACGATTGGCGATCTCGGCGTGCAAAGCGGATTAGTCGCCCATACCGCCAGCGACCTGGAAGTGCTGAAGCATAAGGGCGACCGCAACTACTACGAGTTCACTCTACTGCGCGGCGCCAGGCCGCAGCCGGTGTCGACGGTCAGCCTGCAACTGAAGAAGGCAGACACCAAGCGAGGTAAGTTCACGATGAATGTGACCTCCGACGACAAGACCATCGAGAAGAAAGATCGCAACGTCGCCGAGCCCATCCAGTTCTACTCCGGCCGCGATCACCTGCTATTCGAGTTGGTGGTGTGGACGGTGGACAAGAACAAAGCCACAGGCTACCTCAGTACGCCCAAGAGCGCGCCGGTTCCGGTGACGGCGAACTAAGGGCAATGGGTATCTAAGGCCATTGCAACGGAGAGAAACCCGGGGAAACAAATTTTAGGGATCGGGCAACGTTTGTCTTAGATGCACCCAATCTGGTGCAATCGCCGCAAGAAACCGACCCAGTGCGCCGTTCAGGGGTGCTCGCTCTGTTGAAAATAAGTCTAGTAACTACAGTTAAATCAATGACTTAAAAACGATCGTTAAACCGATTTATCTCTCCATTCTCGAGTGGCGAAAAAGCCATGCACCGCAGTGCGTCCCGGAACCTGCAACCGCGACTACGCGTCCAGGAATCGCGGGGCGGGCCATTTGCCGAAGCGACCCGCTCACTGAATTTTCAAAAACTTAATGCATACCGGTGATGCCACATCGAAAGTCTTTTCCGTGGGCGTCAGGTTACCCGTCGTCTGGTCGATGCGGAAGACTACGACGTTGTCCGACTTCTGATTCTCCGCGAACAGCAAAGCTCCGGTCGGGTCAATCTCAAAGTGGCGGGGTTCCTTTCCCTGGGTAGAAACGATTTCCTGCTGTGTGAGTTTTCCGGTCGCCTGGTCGATGGCGAAGACGGCGATGCTGTCGTCACCACGATTGGAAGCGTAAAGAAACTTGCCCGAAGGATGCACTTGAATTTCCGCGTCGTCGTTTCGCCCGCTAAAGTTTTTGGGCAGAGTCGTGACGGTCTGCAAGGATTTCAACGTTCCAGTTGCGGGATCGTACGAAAATGCCGTGACTGTGCGTCCCATTTCGGCGACTACGTATGCGAATTTCCCGTTGGGATGGAGCGCAAAATGGCGTGGACCCACGCCGGGGTCGAGCCTGGCGAATGGGGGATCGTTCGGCGTGAGCGCTCCCTTGGCGTTGTCAAACTTGTAGACCAGCAGTTCGTCAAGGCCGAGATCGTCGACCATGGCGAAGCGGTTGTCGGGCGAGAGGTCGATCGAGTGGGCGTGAGGTCCCTCCTGGCGCTGCGCGTTGGGGCCGTGGCCCGTGTGTTGCACGAAAGCGGACGCCTCGCCGAGTTTGCCATCGGCGAGCACGGGGAATACGGCGACGCTGCCCCCGGTGTAGTTCGCGACCAGCACATACGTTCCCGTTTTGTCGACGGTGATGTAGCAAGGATCGGCGCCGTGCGATGCCATTTCATTCAAAAAAGTCAGTTTGCCGGTGGAGCGATCGATCGCGAACGCGCTTACGCCTCCGCTGTTGGGTCCCTTGTAGTTTCCAACTTCATTCACCGCATAGAGAAATCGGCCGTTGGGGTGCAGCGCGACAAAAGATGGGTTTGTCGTTTCCGCGGCCAGGCCGAGCGGAGCGATGTCGCCGGTCGCGGCATCATAGCGGTAGGCGTAGATGCCCTTGCTCTTGCTGCCCTCTTCGGTGTAGGTGCCGACGTAGAAAAAATACTTGCCCGGTGCAGTGGCCGCGGCAGCGGCAACGGTTAACAGGTTGAGACTGAGCAGCAGCGTCAGTGCATGAAAAGAAACGCGAGTGATTTTCATAGGGTCAGCATAGGGGCTGCGAGACATTATGCAGCGAGACATTATAGAAAAACATTTCGCCAAAAACGTGCGGAGCATTTTCTGGGTGCGGACTCCGATCACTTGCTGCATACAACCGGCACGGTCTCGTTGTAGGGCCAGACCACTACGCTGGTGAGGGTGCGCCGGCTGAATTTATCGAGGGTGAGGGGAAAGACCACGATGATCGTGCGCATGACAGTCTCGCCGGGTTGCACCTTGGCTTCTGGCGAGAGTGGCGGCTGCGAGCCGACCTTCAGGGTGGGGAAGGCCTGGAAATAGCGATCGAAATCGACAGCCGAGACGGCGTCGGCCACGGAATCTCCGCTGGGCATTTTAATTGCGCTCTCCAGGCTGCGCACGTAGAGGGTTTTGTCGCTGGTATTACGCAGGGTGAAGGTGAGCGCCACCATGGTGGAATCCTGCCCGGGAATTTCGACGGCGGCCACATTGTCGAGCGTTCCCGAGGCCTGCGGCCGGGCTCGTTTTAAGAATGAAGCGATGAAGACCACGATCATGACGGCGAGAACGGCAAGCATGACGATTCTGGCGGGCGGCAGATTCTTCTTTGCCGTGCCATATTCTTCGCCGATGTTGATGGTTGGCCCGGCGGGCCGTGCGGGAGGTTTCGGTACGGGGCCGGGAGTCGGGTCAGTCATAAGTTATGCGGTGATTCTACAGTTATGCGGTGATTCTACGCTTGCTCTGCAGCAGACGCGACTTCGAGTGCGGTAAACGTCTTTGATTTCCTTCCATTCGCGCAAAAGCAAGAACTTGAACCGCACAGGACGCCAGGGAACTTTCTCACCGGGCATGCTTCATGGCTCTGGCGAATTCTTTTGTGGGCAGCGTGTTCAGCACGTCGTCTTTCGTCAGCCACGCGCGTCTTGCTTGCAGGACGCCGTAGCGAATTTTTTCCATGTGCGAGGTGTGATGGGCGTCGGTATTGATGACGATCTTTACGCCTTGCTGCTTGGCCTGGCGGAGATGAACGTCGTTCAGGTCGAGGCGGTCGGGATAGGCATTCAACTCCATGGCGACTCTGTGTTTCGCCGCCGCGGTGAGGACGGCGTGCATGTCGAAGCCGTAGGCATCGCGGCGAAGCTGGATGCGGCCGGTGGGATGTCCGAGGATGGAAGTGTTTGGATTCGCGATCGCTTTCAAGAGGCGCTCGGTCATCTTGGCCGGCTCCTGATTGAAGACCGAGTGCACGCTGGCGATGACGAGATCCATTTGCGCCAGTACGTCGTCGGAAAGGTCGAGGTCGCCGTCGGCGAGGATGTCGACTTCAATGCCGGCGAAGATGGTGATGCCGTCGATCTGCTGGCCAGCTTCGCGGATGCGCTGGATGTGGGCGAGGGCGCGGGTGTCGTCGAGGCCGTTGGCGAAGGCGAGATTTTTGGAGTGGTCGGTGATGGCCATGTACTGATAGCCGCGGGCTTTGGCGGCTTCGGCCATCTCGGCGATCGTGTTGCGGCCGTCGGTTTCGACGGTGTGCATGTGGACATCGCCTTTGAGATCGGATTGAATGATCAACTCCGGCAGGGCGTGATTCTGGGCGAGATCGATTTCGCCTAGATTCTCGCGCATCTCGGGCGGAATGTAGTCGAGCTTGAGCTTGGAATAAATTTCTTCTTCGGTTTTTCCCGCGACCGGCTTCTCATCTTCCAATGTTGCCAAGCTGTATTCGTTTAGCGTGTAGCCCATTTTCAGGGCGCGCTGGCGGAGGGCCACGTTGTGGGCCTTCGATCCGGTGAAATACTGCATGGCTGCGCCGAAAGATTCCGGCGGCAGCAGGCGCACGTCGACCTGGAGGCCGCTGCGCAGGTGAAAGCTGATTTTGTTGTCGCCGCTGGCGATGATGTCCATGAGCGGCGGATATTTTGCGACGTGGGCGATGGCCTGCTGGCGGCCTTCTTCGGTGGTGGTAGCCTTGCCAGTCACGAGGATATCGAGATCGCCGACAGTATCGCGGCCGCGGCGCAGCGATCCGGCGGGCGTAATCTTCTCGATGCCAGGGAAGCGCTGGATATATTCGGTGAGTTTTTCGGCCTCGATTTCGGCGGCGTCGATGAGGAAGCGGCCGCTGATGCGGCGATAGTCGGCTATGGCCTTCAGCAGCTTGGCTTCGTGCTTCTCGCCCATGCGCGGCAGTTCGCGGATTTTTCCTTCCTGCGCCAGTTTCTCGACGCCGTCGACGTCGCTGACTTTGTAGGCGCTCCAGATCAGGGCGATGGTCTTGGGGCCGAGGCCTTGAATTTTCAGCAACTGGAGCATCGAGGAGTGATATTTCTCGAGCAGTTCAGTCTGCATGGCGAGCTTGCCCGTGTCGAAAAGCTCCTTCAGATTGTTGAGCATGCCTTTCCCGATGCCGGGGATAGCGAGAACCTGCTTGGGGTCGGCGATCAGGCTGTGGATTTGTTGCGAGTGGTTTTCGATGGCCTGCGCGGCATTGCGGTAGGAACGGATGCGGAAGGAATCCTGCCCATCGATTTCGAGCAGGTCGGCGGTTTCGTAGAGGATGTTGGCGATGGCCTTGTTGTCCACGCGATAAAGATAAACAAGATTGCGACGCAGGGCTAGAGAGCCGGCGTTGGGCGTTGGGTCTAAAGCTTCGGCCTCGGACCTTCGACCTTATGCTTAGGTGGGATATTTGCCAACGAATAGATTTAGGGGACAGGACTGTGCATGCTACGCGGCGTTTCGTGCTACACACGACGACGCGCTCGTGCCATCGGATCCGAGTCGCGCGCTACGCAGCTTTGGTTACGTTCGCTGCTTGCGGACCCTTCTGACCCTCGGTGATTTCGAACTCCACCGTGTCGCCTTCCTGCAGGCTTTTGTATCCCTCGGAGGTGATTGCGCTGTAGTGAACAAATACGTCCGGTCCATCCGCGCGGCCAATGAAGCCGTAGCCTTTAGCGTTATTAAACCACTTCACAGTTCCTTTCATACGTTCCACGTAACAACCCCTATCTTTCTGCACGTCCTACCTTGGGGGTCGAAGGCGTGCCCGCAATAATTACGGACAATAAGATGCATTTTGGAAGGCTAAGGGTAGGCTGTCAAGGACGAACGTACGGCAAAAAAGTACGCAATAGGACATAAGAGAATCGAAATCTTGCGTCAGGCGTCAGGAGTGGGGCAACGGCATCCGCCGTCGGCGGTTTGCTCTGCACGACCTAAAGG
Source organism: Candidatus Sulfotelmatobacter sp. (assembly GCA_036500765.1). NCBI lineage: Bacteria > Pseudomonadati > Acidobacteriota > Terriglobia > Terriglobales > Candidatus Korobacteraceae > Candidatus Sulfotelmatobacter > Candidatus Sulfotelmatobacter sp. The sequence continues at coordinate 707,617 of DASYBM010000004.1, read as the reverse complement.
ACTCTCCACGGAAGTCGACTGGTTCATGGCGAATCGACGGCAAAACGCAGGTTACTCGCGTTGCTGGGAATGACAAACACACACAGTGCCGAGGTGGCCGAGGTCTGAGGTCCGAGGTCCGAAGTCCGAAGTCTGAGGGTCCGAACGCCCGAGTCAGCGAGACATGTGATCGAGCCAGAGGACGGAGGCGATGGTCTTGGCATCCTGAATAGTGCCGCGGAGGACCATGCTTACCGCTTTCGGCAGCGGGACCATGCGAATGTGGATGATTTCGTCTTCTTCGGGCTGCGCTTCGCCGGCTCGAAGGCCGGTGGCCAGGAAGACCGACATGGTTTCGGCGACGAAGCCGGGGCTGGCATAGAACTTCAGGATGCGCTTCCACTTGCGGGCGTTATATCCAGTTTCTTCCAGGAGTTCGCGCTTGGCGGCGGCGAGTTCTTTTTCGCCAGGATCGATGCGCCCAGCGGGCAGCTCCCATAGATATTCGTTGGCGGCGTGGCGATATTGGCGCTCTAGAAGGATGCGAGGGGCTGGGGCGGAATCGTCGACTGCCAATACCACGACTGAGCCAGAGTGATGAATGATGTCGCGGCGAACGCTTACGCCGCCGGGCTCCTGAACGTAGTCGGTGCTGACCGAGAAGACTGGACCGCGATATACGGTGCGGGAGGAGACGATGCGGGCTTTGGGGGAAGACGATTTCGGCATGGAAATAATATAAAGCAGGCGTCGGAGGTTAAGCGCTGGCGTCAGACCTCGGACCTTTGACCTCGGACTTCAGATATCGGGCCTCACGCCTTGGGTTCTTGGATTTTGGAGCGGGGGCGGTGGACGCCTAGACCCCGGAGTCCGAAACCTGAGGGCCGATCCCTGACGCCCGTTTTTCCTGCTATGCTGCCCGGCATGGCGAGGCCGCGGATCGCGATTGTGGGGGCGGGAAGTTTTGGGACGGCGCTGGCTCCGGCCCTACTGCGGGCGGCATATTCGATTGCGGCGGTGATTGCGCGGTCCTCGGAAAGGTCGCCTCGGACGGCATCGTCAACAAAGGCGCAGAGGCTGGCCGCGATGGTTGGCGCTCACGCGTCATACGATCTCTCGGGAGTTTCCGCTGATGTGATCTGGTTTTGTGTGCCGGATGGCGAGATTCGAGCTGCGGCACTTGCATTGAGTCAAACTCCCCGCCGCTTCGACAAGCTCAGGGTAGGCTCTTTCGCAAAGAACGCGAGAAGAACGGGGCAACCGGAGTTTGAGTGGGATAAGTTCGATTGGAAGGGAACTGTGGCGCTGCATTCGAGCGGGGCGCTTAGCAGTGACGAACTCAGCGTGCTGCGCGAGCGCGGAGCGGCGGTAGCGTCGGTGCATCCGTTGATGACGTTTGTGCGAGGGGCGACAGGGCGACGATCATCTATGCGAGAGTCGCGCGCGCTGGCCGGAGTTCCATTCGCGATCGAAGGTGACGCAAGCGCGGTGCGGATGGCGCGGAGACTGGTGAAAGACCTGGGCGGAATTGCGTACGCGATTCGCAAGGACGACAAGGCGGCGTATCACGCGTGGGGGACGTTTGCCTCGCCCTTGCTCACGGCCCTACTGGCTACGACCGAGCACGTGGCGGCATTGGCGGGAGTGAATCGCAGGGCGGTGAAGCAACGGATGCTTCCGATCCTGCGGCAGACGTTGGCGAATTATGCGGCGTTCGGCGCGGCGGACGGGTTCAGCGGGCCGATGGTGCGCGGCGATGTAAATACGGTAAAGCGGCATCTGAAAGTGCTGCGCGGAATGCCTCCTGCTCGCGAAGTGTATGTGGCATTGGCTGGCGCAGCCTTGGAATATCTTCCGGTCAAGAATAAGAAGTCGCTGAAGCGGATTCTGGATTCGGCGCGGGAGTGACTTGGCGGGACGCGGTTCGGAGTGTCCAGGCGAGCAGCGCCAGCACGGCAAAGGGAAGCGACGCGGCGGTGCGGATAGGCAGCGAGAAAACTGGAGTGGAATCGAAGATCGCGGGCGGTATGAACGGTCGCAGAAGGATCAGCGCGAATGCCGCGAGCCACGGCCAGAACAGAACCAGGCCGCCGACCAATAGCAGGAGGCTCGGGACAGGAGCGTTCGCCCTGCACAATCCGCTTTGGCGCGCCAGCAGCAGAATTCCCGGGAGAAGAATCAGGTGATCATAGACCGCCTGGCCGGGGAGGATCGTGATGGTTGTGATCGAGAGCAAGAGGCTGAGGGTGAGAACGAATGCAAAAGAATTAGCAGCCGCCGCACGATAGCGCCACGCCAGAATTATCGCGATGACGATAGACGCCGCGGTTAACAAAAGCGTTGCAACCGAGGACCAGTGTGGTCCTAATGGGGAAGTGAGAACTTCCGTGACCAGAGGCGGGCGGGTGTAGTGGCGGTACGCGAGAACGGTACGGGCCCAGGCTTCGATCCAGTGAGGCATCACGGCCAGAGATGCGCCGACCAAGAGAGTCAGCGTAGAGAAGAATCCGGTCGCGAAGCGGTTGCGGGCTTGCCAGTTATTGAGAGTCCACAAGAGAAGATAGACGATCGCAAGCAGAGTCACTTGCGGCTTGATGGTGGTGATCGCCATGAGGATTCCGGAGAGCAGAAAACGGTTTCGCTGGAGCGCGAGGATGGAAGCGGCAAGCAGGAACGAGACCAATAGTCCCAACTGAGAGGCGAACAGGGCTTCGAGCGCGGGATAGCTGCATAGCGTGAGAAGAAGAACGACGGCGATCCAGTTCCAGGTGAGGGGCCAGTCGAGGACGCGCAGCCAGAGCATTACACTGGCGATCGTGAGGGCGGCGAGAACGCAGACGATCGCCGCGCGGATGATTTCAAAGGGCAACTCCGCAGCCGGCCAGAACAATAAATCGGCGAATGCGGGGTAGGGAAATACGCGGCGGTCGATGGGATCGCCGGGACGCGCGATATCGAGCGGGCGGCCATAGAGGCCGACCTGGATTTCGCGGGTCATTTCTGGGCTATAGAGATCGCGTCTTCCCCGCAGCAGTTCGCGGGAAGTGAGCCAGACCTGATAGAAGTCGTTGCCGAAGGAATATCCCTGGCCTAGGCCCTCCGCGGTGCGCACTGCGACGACGCGGGGCATGAAGAGTCCCTGATGATAGTAGAGCATGGACGCGGCGCCGATCAGGGCGAGGAGAAGCGCGGAAGGCGAGGACCAACGATTTTTAGAGTTGGGCATTCGTGAAAGGGAGTCAGCGAATTAGAGCATGGCGGGAGGATTCGCGCAAAAAAGTAGGGCTCGATAAGGTGGAAGATGGTCGAGCTTGGCTCGACTGGACAGCCGGGGGCGGCTGTCCCCACATAATCCTCGGTGGGTTCTCCACATAAATCTTTCTATGAAATTCGACATCAAGGGTAGGCTAGGTGAACAGGTGGCCGAGTTTTTCTTTCTTTGTCTTCAGATATTCTTCGGCGTGGGGGCTGGGAGTAACTTCGCAGGGGACGCGCTCGACTACTTGCACTCCGGCGCGTTCGAGGGCTTCGACTTTTTCTGGATTATTCGAAAGCAAGCGCACGCGCGTGACTCCGAGCGATTTCAGAATTTCGGCCGGGAGAGTGAAGTCGCGGTAGTCGTTTTTGAAGCCGAGGCGTTCGTTGGCTTCAACGGTATCGAGACCGGCGTCCTGCAACTCGTAAGCTTGCAGTTTGGCCATCAGGCCGATGCCGCGGCCCTCCTGCTGCTCGTAAATCAGGATGCCGGCGCCTTCCTCGGCAATCATGGAGAGCGACAGTTCAAGCTGCTGGCGGCAATCGCAGCGCAGGGAGTGAAAGACGTCGCCGGTGAGGCATTGAGAGTGGATGCGCACCAAGGCGGGCTGCGACTTGACGTCGCCCATCACTAGAGCGACGGCCTCTTCGGGATTTCCCGCGGCGTTGCCGCCTGCTACGCCGCGGAAGCCGTAAATACGGAACTTGCCCCAGCGGGTGGGGAAGTCGGCGGACGCGACCTGTTGGATTTTGTTTTCTCTCACTCCGATATTGATTATAAGGGGATTATTAGGGCTCTTAATTTTATGGAGCGAGAACAAAGCTTTAAGCGCAAAGCATGCCAAGCAAAGGTCGCAAAGGACGCGAAGGCGTTTGGGTTCGAAACCGGTGCCTTACGATGCGGCGCATTGCGGAATTTGCTAGCCGCGGGCGTGGAAGGGAAAGATCGCGTCCTGCTTCGATGAGATGGGGGCGCCGTTGCGTGTGGCGGGTTGAAAGTGCCAGTTGTCGAGGGCGGCTAGACATTTGGTGTCAATGTCCGGGCCCAGGCTTTGCAGCACGGTCTTGCGGACGATTTCACCGCGTTGGTCGATGGTTATTTCGATCACTTCGTTACCGGGGGAGTCGGGCAACTGCCACGGATAGACCACGGGATCGGAGGTGGCGATGGGAAGCGCGGGACGGACTTCGTCGCCGAAGAACGATCCGCGATTCAGGGTTCCGTAGGTTGAGCCGGCCTGCGCGCCGTGACCGAGCGCGGAAAGCGTTTGAGTTTGGGAATTGTCGGCAGCAGGAGTGCGGGCCAGCGGATTTTGCGGCGTCGCCAGTTTCGCCTGCTGTGCCGGAGCTTTGAACGTCAATTTCTCGTGGCTCAGGCGTTGATGGCGGAAATGCTCGATCGCGCTGTCGGGAGAGCTGTGGGTGCTGTCGTCGGGAAATTTGCTGGACCAATACAGCCGCGTGACGGATTTGCCGTTCTGACCGGATGCGACGGACGTCGCCGTGAGTAGCCTAGGCTCGGGACTATGCAGCAACCAGGCCAGGACCAAAGCGTGAAGACCAAGCGAACCGACTCGCAGCCAGCGCTGCCGGCGGGCGGTCGCGGGATTGAGCTGGGCAAACATTCTTTCCGGGCTGCGATTTCCGAACTGTGCTCTGAGTTGCGATTTTTTTAGTCGCGGAACGAACTTTATTGATCCGCCACTTTCTGGCGTTGCTTAGTGTTAGTTAGACGTAAGTGGCGGGATTTCGTCAAGCGGATTTTGCGGAATGCCAGCACTTGGCGCAGCGGTTACGCCGGATGCGGTTGGTGCCGATTCTGGATCGCTGATAAAATAGTCGAGCAGTTCGACAATCCATCCTGCACGTGGGGCTATAGCTCAGTTGGGAGAGCGCGTCGTTCGCAACGACGAGGCCGTCGGTTCGAGCCCGACTAGCTCCACCATTCAAAATCCCGCATAAACACTGGCGATTTCTCAACAGAAGAGATGTGTGCTCAAGCACTGCTCAAGAATGCTGTTATTGCGATTGTGAATTGTCCTGCAGGGGTGGTTTGGTCCCGAATTCCAGTTCGGTAACGCGCCGTTCCAACTGAGACACGCGTTCGTCGATGAGCGGGATCGCTTTCAACCGCAGGTTAATGGCATTCGACCAGCCCTCGAAGCCTCGTAAAAGATGAGTTTCGACGTTATGTATCCGCTCAAGGAGTCGTGCTTCCATGCCATCAAGCGCTTCCTTTAATTCTCGATCCATAAGTTGATTATACTGCCGAATCCATACCTTTCCTACGGTGTTGCGTTGTTGTCCAGCAGAAGCAAGAAAAAAAACCGCACAGCATGGCGCTGTGCGGTGAGATGGGGTTCCAAAAGGGTGAAACGAAATAAAAAACTGTGGCTTACGCTTTGGCGAATTTGCGGCGCATCATCCCGGCCAGGCCGAGCAAGCCGGTGCCGAGCAGAGTCATGCTGCCGGGTTCCGGAACCGGGCTGTAGCCGATGAACTCCTGGGGCCCGGAGCCGGGTTTGCCGCCCGCCGGGGTGTAAAGCACCAGTCCGCTGAACTGGCCGTTCGAGGCGGTTCCGGCCAAGGCCAGATAAGTGGAGTCGGTGGCCGCGCCGCCGTAAGTGGTGAAGAGCGCGTTATTCTGCGCGTTCGTGGAGAACAGTCCCCATACCGCCCACTGCGCCTGCAGCGTAGTCAGATTGCCGGCCAGCATGCTCTTGAAGATCAGGCCAGCGGCTTTGTAGTCCAGCGTCATCGACGGGCCGAACATACTGTTGGCAATGCCTTGCAAGAACGGAGTGGCGGTCGCGGTCCAGGTCTCGCCGCGATAAATGCTGTTGTCGAAGCTGTCGCACATCAGCGTCGTATAGTTGTGGCTGCCGTTGACCGAGAAATAATAGGCTTGATTCTGATATTCGTAGGTCAGGGTCACGGACTTCGCGAAAGCGGCGTCGGTCAGAACCAGCGTCATGAGCGCCACAAACAGGGCCAGAGAAGATCGCATAGAATTTGCCTCCAGTAGAACAAAGTGGCTGTCTCCCCAGGCATTTCGACAGCGGAATGCTCGTTTTTTTTTACCTGGGGGAGAATTTGCTGAAGACCGTAGGGGTTCGGCCCAGCTTTCTGGTAGCGCCGTTTTAGGGGAACGGCGGAAAACAATGGCACGGAGGTTTTACTACCGTAACCGAGGCGATAGTACCAAGGTTTGGATTTCAAGGGGAATGGCCCATTCGTGGTGTTACCTTGGTAATCGATATTGTGTAGGCTTTCGGGTGAGTGGCGTAGGACGAAATCCGGAAAGCGAGTTGAAATCGGATTCGAGCCATTCCCTATTTGGTACTGTTTGGGGTTGTGGTACTCCTCAGGCGAACATATTTTGTGCAAATGCTTGCACTATCTGGTAGCATTCTCGCAAAAATCACACAGACTTTCCGTGGGTTTGGCGGGGAGTTGAACCGTTCGCAGTGGCATTCAAACTGCATCTCGAAAGGCAAGGGTAAGTGTACATCGGTCCATATCCCAGGTGACCGGGCGCGAAGGTGGGTAGCAGTTGTTGAATCAAGGGGAAGCAGGAAACGTTCGGAGGATGGTCCGGCGGCGTCCGACCAGTCGGCATCGCCGGAATCGTGCGGTGCGGCGTGTTCTGTTGATAGTCTTCGTCGTGGGCCTCGCCATCGGGTTTTCCTCTCTCGCGCTGCCATATTTAAGTCCCTATTTAAGTCCCTCGCACTTCCGGGCATCGCGTCCTGTGAAAGCAGTTCACCGGGTGGACGAAGCCGACCGGACTCTCTGGTTGCAAGCCGAACAGGAATCGGATGGGATGGCGGAGAATGGGATGGCGGAGAATCGTCCGGTATATCCCTATTCCGTGGTTCCGGGCGGAGTGAAAGATGCGAAGGAGTTGAAGTGGGCGGCAGCTCATGACCCAGTGGTCGCGGCCCATTATGCCGGATTCGACTACGACCACGCTCGCGTGGTGCGTCTGGTTCTGGCCCGCACCGTCTATGTTTCGTATCGCATCGGCAATAAGATTTATTGGATGCGGCACCGGATTACGCTGAAGAAGGGCGAAACCATTATTACGGATGGCCAGATGATCGCACGCACGCGCTGTGCGAATCGCGTGCAAGAAATGCCCCAGCAGGCGACGAGCGAGTCGGAGCCACCCGCGGCAAAGTTCGAGGAACCGATTCACTCCAATACCGGCACCGCGATCGCGGGTCCGCCGGTCCCATTCCAATCCGCATTGCTGAATCGCCGGCCCGCAGCGGGACTAGGACCTGCCGCACCCTTAAGTTTGGTGGATCCGTTTGGAATGGGAACGATGATTCCACTAACTCCGCCGCCGCTTCCTGGGATCTGCGGAATCGGGAAGAACAAGAACGGTAGCGTGACCATCACGAAGAATAAGAAAAAAGGGAATCCTTGTGGCAACGGCGAGGGCGGTGGAGGAGAGGTTCCTGAGCCCTCGACCTGGCTGCTGGTCGCTTCCGGCTTGGCCGTGATGTTATGGACGAGTCGGCAAAGACTGGCCCGAATGTAGACTCTGGAAAGCTCAAGCACAAAGGACATGGAAGATAAAACGGGAAACCTGGCGCCTTCGTGTTTGTGTCCTTCTTGGTTTCAGCCTGTGTTTCAGCGATTCTACTTCGAGCGCGTTTTCGATGAGACGATGAGATCTGCTTAATCCTGTAGTTCTAGTACCAACGTAAGTCCCCCCTCTGATCATCGCGGTAATAATCGCGCTACAATCGCGCTAGAACCCACGAAAAACAAGCCCGCGAGCAGGCATTTCATGCATATCGTTTCGCGAATTACTCGGAGTCGACTGATGCTGGCGGGAGTGTCTCTGCTCGCGGCGTCTTTGGCGATGGCGCAGAGTTCAGTTCGTGCAGTCAAAGTGCTGGGCGCTAAAGACGTGGTTGAAATTGAAGTGGACGCCAGTGACAGAATCGTCCCGGAGACGCGGGTGCTGACTGGGCCGGATCGCTTGGTTGTCGATTTTCCCAATGCCGTTCCCGGAAAGCAGTTGCGCAGTCAGTCGGTGGATCGCGGCGAAGTGAAAGACCTGCGCGTTGGGTTGTTTCAGGCGAAGCCTCCGGTGACGCGGGTAGTGTTGGACTTAAAAACCGCGCAGTCGTATCAAGTGTTTCCGAACGGGCGCACGGTCATCATTAAAGTTATGGGCGGCGCAGTGCTGGACGCCTCGGCGGGAGCCGGCAACTTTCCTGCGGACGGGGCGTCTGCGGACGGGATATCAGCGGACGGGGCGCGGCGTCCCAGCCTGGTGACGGCGAACTACACCACGCGGGCGGAGCCGGTCAGCGTTCTGAATTCGGTTGAGCCGGTGGTGGATATTACGTATCGCGACGGGATGCTCGGGATCAGGGCGAACAAGGTGACGCTGGCGCAGGTTTTATATGCGGTGCAGCAGCGCACGGGAGCCGAGGTTTCGATTGCGGCCGGTGCGGAGCAGGAAAAAGTTGTGGCCGAGATCGAGCCCGCGCCTGCGCCGGAAGTTCTGGCGCGTCTGCTGAATGGCTCGAAATTTAACTTTCTGATTCTGAGCGCGGTGGACGATCCGGCGAAACTGGATCGCGTGATTCTGAGCGCTCGGCCGGACGGCGGGTACGTGCCGCCGCCTGCTCCAGTACTCGCGCAAAACCAACAACAAAATCAAAACGAAAACCGCGAGGATGAGCAAGCGCCGATGAGTCAACCGGGCGCCCGCCCGCCTGCGTCCGAGCAGGTTGGGACTCCTCCCTCGCCGGAAGCCAAAGCGACTGAGGAAACTACGCCCGATTAGTAAGTCTTACTTTCCAGGAAACCAGAGCAGAGGGAATTCGCTGCGCTGCCGCTATGGTGGCGTGATCAGGCGGATCGGCACGGGAGACGTTCCGGTGATGGGGCTGGCGCTCACGATCGCGCCGCTTCCGCTATTTCCGCACCCAGCTACGTTCAAGACAGTAACCTGGATGTTTCCGTACGGGTCCACCGCGTTGATGAATACCTGTAGGAAGCCCACGATGGTGACGCTGGTCGTTCCCGCCGGATTAAGAGCAAAAGGTGGAGAGTCGTCAAAAATCGGGAGCGATACAATCGAATTGCTGCTGGTGACTGGGGCGCCACTGATTCCCAGCGGATTGTTGATTCCGGCATTGATCTGGAATGGAAAGACTGGAGGCGCCGCGTAATTAACGAATGTGTCCTGGCCATTAGGGGGCGAGTCGCCGGGGTCTCCTTCGCCAATCAGGCACTGCACGCCGTTCGTGACATCCTGCGAAACGCCAAGATTTTCGCTGAGGTCAATCATGGGCGCATTGCCAGCGGTGTTTTGCACGCCGCATTGATATTGAGTGGACTGATCGCAACCACCGATCGCGGGTTCGTAGTCGGGACTGCCGCCTGCTCCGACGTTGGCGCAAGACGGGACTGCGACCGGAGAGTACGCAGCTTGCCCGGGAACGTACAAGAGATTGGGTTGAGGCTTGAATTGCACGCCCGGGGGAGGAAGATTTGCCTGAGGATTGCCTATTGGTAATGGAGAGCACGCCCCTGACGGCGCTCCGGAATAACTGCAATCGGGCACCAGCCAGAATGTTTCTCCGATCACACCCGTATTTCCTGCCGCCGTGATGCCATTCAAGGTAATTCCTGGGTTCTGGATCGAGCCGTCCGCAAGGCCGACAAGTTTGTTGCACGCGGTGCCTGTAGGAGTGCAGAAGGTTCCTATCCCGAGGAAAGGGAAGCGAGGATCTTGATTAGGAACCATCCAGGGCTTCACGCAGCTTGGTTGCACAGGGATGATGGTACCGCCGGCAAACGTTCCGGAATTGGAGGGATTGTAGGCCTCGGCCACGGCGGTGGCGCTGACCGAGTTTCCGGTGCTTCCCCAGATGCGGGAGAAAAAAGTGGGCAGGCTGGCGCGGGTGAGGACCACGGTTACCTGGGGATTCACAGCGAAGGCTGGGGGCATGGCGGAACAGTCGGCTCCCGAGCCTCCGGCGGCGGAGTAGGTCACGCTAGTGGAAGTGGCTACGGTGCCTCCGACGGCGCTTTGCGTTCCGACTGCAATGGCGGCCTGACTAGCGGGACTGCTGGGCCCGCCGCAAACCGCCTGCCACGAGAGATCTGAGTTGTTGGTGTCGCCGGTCATGCCGGAAAGCGAGATGACACGGGCGGCGGCCAGGGCCGCGGCGTCGGCGGCGCGTTGCGCCTCTTCGCGCGCCAGGTAGAGCGTAATCACATCAATCGAAAGGGCGGCCATGGCAATAATGGCGACCATGGCAATCGCTACCAGCACCATGGTGATGCCTTGCTCGCGGCGGCGAGATGGAACAGCAGTTCGCGATTTGCGGGTTCTATTAAGGACGTTTTTTTGAACGATGGGCGGCTTCATGCGGTTAATTCTCGTTCATGGCTACAGAAGACACGGTGACCGCCATGGGCAGCGCCATGGTTGATCCAAGAATACTGGCCACCTTGCCGAAGCGCCACTGATAGGCATACGAAATACTTACGCAGGTCGAGACGATAGCGGTTTGCGTTCCGCCCACGGCCTGGACTTGGGTACAGGTCGCATTGGCCGTCTGGGTAGACGTGCCAGGAATGAAGTAGTAGCCGCGGTTGATGACAATGGTGAGGCCACCTGAAGGGCAGCCGTTGCTTGTCCCTGTGTAAGTCCACGTCAGGCCGACAGTGCTGCTGAGGGCGGGAGCGCAATCATTTATGTTATTGGCCAGCAGGTAGCCGTCGACTGTGGCGAATGCATCGATGACCGAGGCGGGCGGAGGAGTCGCGGCTGTTCGTACATCGCCCGCGGGATCGGCGGCGGCGATGCGGGCGGCATCACGCGCGATGTTGGTGAGTTTTTGTTTGAACGTGAAGGCATTGCTGAAGTCGAAGATGCCCACGACGAACAAAACCAGCAGGGGCAGAGCCACGGCGAATTCCACTAATTGCGCGCCGACTTCGTCCTGCAACGTTTTCTGCGTCTCTCGTTTCCCCGGCTTTCTTTTGGAGGAGGCAAAAATTCGAGGCGAGCGAATCGACATACCTCGCATCAATGGGTCTCCAGACGCACCCGCGCGGAAGCTTGCAGATAAATTTTTTGTTTGTTCAGCGAAGTGAACGGCAGCCAGAACTGGAAGGGATATTGGAAGGTGACGGAGATGCCGCAGACGCCAGCACCCCCGGCGCCCGATCCGGACTGATTCGTCAATTGAACCGGGAGTTGCACGCAGACGTTGCTGCTTACGTTGGCGCACCCCGTCGAACCACTGCTGCCGATGCAAGAGTTGAACGCTGGCGGCGTCGAGGAATACGGCGGCACTTGGTTGATGTCGAGCTTGGAGGCAGTCAGGGCGGTTTGCGTGGCCGTGACTGCATTGGTGGCATACTGCGTCAGCGTGTTGCTGCCGTTGCAGGTGGCGCAGTAGGGCAGGGCTCCGGCGCGCGCGCCTTCCTGGGCGGCGCGGGTGATGGCGCCATAGATGCTGAAGGCCTGCCCGAACCAGAAAATTCCCAGCAGCATCATGAACATCAATGGGAGGACGGCGGCGGCTTCGGCGATCTCGGCGCCGCGGATTTCAGTAGCGAGGCGGCGGGCGTGGATAAGAATGTCAGGTTTCATCGGAAATCGCTTTCAGGGTCGGCCGCGTATGCAAATAGCGGGTCCCTCCACTGCGCATCCCCTGCCCTTCGGGAATGGGATGCTTCGGTCGGGATGACAATACAATCTAAGCCGGGACGACAATACAATCTATAGCCGGGATCACAAGTCCAATCTGTAGTCGGGACGACAATCTGTAAATGTTTTCGGCACTCTCGAGGATTGGCATAATCAGGCCGCGATTTTGAGTTTCCAGAGAATTCCATAGAGCACCACCGAGAGCGCCAGCGCCACGCCGTAAGGGACTTTCAGCGAATCCGGATTATCCAGCGTAACCCGCGAACCCGGCAGCCGGAAAGTTACCAGCGAAATCAGGATATGCCCGATATTGCGCAAAGTTTGCCGCATGCGTCTCTTGTAGATGATGAGCGCGACCGCCATTACTCCTGCCACAAAGACTGAACCTAACAGAACATCGATCAGCAATCCGGGGCCGGTGAAAGCTCCGAGTGCGCCGGCCAGCTTCCAGTCGCCCGCACCCAGACTGCGCAGCAGCACGAACGGCAGCAGCAACGCCAGGCCGACCGCCGCGCCCAACAGGGAAGTCTTGAGCCCGCTCCAGCCGTTGAGTGCGGTGTTCGAAACTATTCCGATCACTAGCCCCGGAACCGTCAGCCAGTTCGGAATGCGTCGGCTACGCAGGTCGGTCCAGCCTGCGATCATCGCCAGAACTATAGCCCCCGCGAGGATGATCGGCCTCAAACCGACTCCAGGCCGGGCCACGCTTCGCCACTGGCGCTGTCCTGCTTATATCGAAAAAAATCCATGTTGAGATAGTTCGGAAAGCGTGGTTCTTATGCGGATTTTCACATGGCGGGTGGGCGAAGTCAATGAACCTGGAGTTGCGGGCGGGGGGGATGGTTTGCGCAGGCAACCGTCGAGCTAGGCTCGACCGGACAGCCGGGGGCGGCTGTCCCCACATAAATCAAAAGCGCGAACAAAAGAAAGGCCCGGAACTTGTCCGGGCCTTCGTGCGACCTCGCATCCACCATTGGATCACTGGCGGTTGAACGCTGGGGCCGCGTTGTGCTCGGCGACGATTTTCTTGGCGTTGTCGGCGAGAGCTTTTGCCTGCGGCAGAAGCTCGAGGCCCTTGACCACTTCGGGATCGGATTCGGCGCGAACTTTCATGCCTTCATCCTGCCCGAAGGCATCGACAAAAATCTCCGACTTGATGTTGGATTTGATCCAGTCGCTGTTGTCGAGGAGATCCGCCTGCGTGTAGGAAATGCTGGCCTCGTCAAGCGATTTGCGGAATTCCTGCATGGTCGCTTCGTCGACTTCAAAGCTCTTCGTGGGTTTATGGTTGACCACGTAGCGTTTGGCAAAGTTGAAGAAAGCGTAGTGTTGAAGGAGCGTATCCTGAAAGTGGTTGCTCTTCACGGGAGGAACGTTCACGTCGGGAGTAATACCGCCGCCGCCGTAGACGGTGCGTCCGCTGTCGGTGAGCTTCACTTCGCGGGTTGCGTTGTTTGGATTGTCGGCCTGATCGCGATTGTAATAATAGTCGTAGAGAGAAATGTTGCTGTAGTCGCGCTGGATGAGGCGGCCGCTGGGCGTGTAGTAGTGAGCGGTGGTCAGGGCCAGGCCAGTATTTTCAGACAGCGGATAGACCGTCTGCACCAAGCCTTTACCGAATGTGACTTCACCGACGATCAAGCCGCGGTCGTGATCCTGGATGGCGCCGGAGACAATTTCCGCCGCCGATGCTGTGAGCCGATTGACCAGCACGACCACAGGATAGTCTTTGCCGCCGTTACCATGCTGCGCGATGTAACGCTTCTCGGCTGAAGCGCGGCCGTGGTGCGAAACGATGAGTTGGCCTTTCTTCAGGAACTTGTCGGCGACGCCGACGCCCTCGCTGAGCAATCCACCCGGATTGCCGCGCAGGTCGAGAATGAGTCCCTTAAGATCGCCGAAGGAATCGAGCGCATCCGAGACTTCATGCTCGGTGGTTTCGTTGAAGCCATTCACATGCATGTAGCCGATGCCGGGCTTGATGAGGAAATGAACGTCGACGCTGTAGCGCGGAATTTCGTCGCGGACGAGGGTAAACTCCATCGGCTTCTCGACGCCTTCGCGCGCGATGCTGATGTGAACCGTGGTCCCTTTGGGTCCTTTGAGCAGATCGGCGACATCGCCGGTGCTCATGTTCTCGGTCGATTTGCCGTCGACGGCGATGATTACGTCCCCGGGATGAATGCCGGCCTTGTAGGCGGGCGTGCCGGTGAAGGGATAAATGACGATGACTTTGTTATTGCGCGGGCCGACGGTCATACCCACGCCGTAATATTTGCCGCGCTGGTCTTCGCGCATGAGCGCGTAGGACTTCGGATCGAAGAAATTGGAGTGCGGATCGAGTGCGTGTAGCATGCCGGGAATTGCGCCATTGTAGATGGCCTTGTCCGCGTTGACCGGCTCGGCGTAGTTGTCCTCAACGAGAGAGTAGACGTCGGTGAACTGCTTGAGGCTGTCCTTGACTTCGGAGTCGCCCGTCATCGACGACTGTTGGCCGGAACGCTGGGCGAACAGAATGCCCAGAAAGCCACAGGCAACCAGGAAAAAAACTACAAGGTAAAGTGAGCGGCGTGAACTACGAGCCATCGTGAAATTTCCTTCGTTGAGGGCTGACTTCCACCCCAGCTGCGGAGCTGATTAACCGCAGTATATCACCAACTTAGACTGCGCCGGACCGGGAAGGTTACCATCGGCACCAGTCCCGGAATCGCGTCTCTTATCTGATGCGGCGGAAGCGGAATTGGTTCCCGCGCGCGCGCCGAAACAGTTCAATCCGAGTCGCAGCCGCACTCGGCGCAGATCGACGGATAGCTTTTGTACGTGATCGGTCCACGCGTCTGCTGCCGCGGGCAAACCAGAATTGCATGGCGGCAACATGATAACGCGGCCCCGCTTGTGCTGGCGCAGTTCGTCGATTACCTGTCCACCGTCTCTCGGCTACGCGCTGACCGAGACTCCGGCTGAACCAGCTGGCGTCAATGCGGCGGCCGGATCGAAGCTGAGCCCGACCTGCTGCAAATCGCCCAACAGACTGCTGTAAGCGGATTGCGCGGCGGAGACGTCCCCCGTCTGCAAGTTTTGCCCGGGTTGGCTTCCCGGCGGGTCAGTCTGCACGTGCAAGTGGCGATGATGAAGATGGGTTTGTTCTATTTTCTGAAAATCCTGCTTGGCCGCGCCGTATTCCTGTTGCGCGCCGGCCAAGTTTCCCGACTGAAGATCCTGACCGAGCTGCTGCAAGGTTTGCAGGATGGGGTCGGTGCTTTGCAGTGGGGAAGCTGCCGGGTTGGACTGGGGCGTGACTCCCAGTTGCGCGAACTCCTGCTGCGCGGCGGAAATATTGCCGCTCTGGAGGTCGGTGCCGAGTTGCTGGAACTCCTGCTGAAACTTCTGGAGGTTATTGTGAATGGCCGGGTTGCTGGCGTTGTTGAAAGTGCTGCTACTGGAAATACCTGCTACGGACATAGGCTCTCCTCGATGGGAACGGTTGGGTCCGGATGCTGTCGGCGAGATGCCGACTGATGCCGGCGTGTTCTGACTGCCGGGGTTCATTGCCGCCGGACCACTCGAGAGTGGCACGTCCTTTGCCAAACAGAAGTTTCCGTTTATGGCCGCCGAAACGTCAGATTTAAAGAGGATTTGTGACTGAAGCCACGTCGCGGAGGAGAATGCGAATGAAAGCGCGGCAACAATTGCCCACTCATGACAATGAAGATCTTGCCCAGCCATTAACGCTGATAAGCTACGGTTTCCAGCGTGATCGTTAGGCAGGAGCGAGATGCGGCACATTGTCAAAGCCATGTCTCGTGCCGCATTGCCGCATTTCCTTTATCGGCAGTATGATGAAGCGCATGAGCATTGCGGACACGATCTTCCTGTTTGTGCTGGCCCTCGTGCTCTTTGGGCCCAAGAAACTGCCGGAGATCGCGCGCACGATCGGGAAGTACATGAACGAATTCAAACGCGCTTCGAATGAATTCAAGGCGCAGATCGAGCAGGAGATATCGAATCTTGAGGTGGAGAAGCGGCAGACGATTCTGCCCCCCAGTCCGCCGGTGACCGGCGTGACGAGCCGCAGCGCAGCCAATCAAACCCTGAGTTCCAGCACGGCGGAAAACGCCACGCTTGCTTCCGCTAACGACGTTCCCGCCACCGAAACGTCTGCGACTTCCACGCCTTCCGACGACGAACCGCTTTTCGCCGCCGACGCCGGATCAGCTTCTACCAGATCATCCCCCACCGACGTAAAGTCTGAGAGTTCGCAGGAATCGCATGTTTGATTTCGGAGCCGCGCGCGCCGGCGGCGAAGGCGAAACTGAGCCCATGACCACGATGGGCTTTCTCGACCACCTCGAAGAGCTGCGCAAGCGGATCGTCTATTCCCTGATGGCGGTGGCCGTCGGATTCTTTGCCTGCTGGTGGAAGGTGGAGCGCATCTACGACGTGATGCAGCGGCCCATCATCGATGTGCTGCGCAAGAACCACATGCCGGAGAAGCTGGTCTATTTGAATCCAACCGATCCCTTCAATCTTTATATAAAAATCGCCGCGCTGGCCGGATTGTTTCTTACTTCGCCGTTCGTGCTTTATCAGGTATGGATGTTCATCTCGCCCGGCCTTTACCGGAACGAGAAGCGCTACGTGGTGCCGTTCATGATCTCGACGATTGCGTTGTTCACGACCGGCGGATACTTTGGCTATAAGATCGCCTATCCGATGGCGCTCGATTTTCTGATCGGTTTCGGCAAACAGTTCATGCCAATGATTACGATCAGCGAGTATACGCAGCTTTTTCTGACCATCATTCTCGGCATGGGAATTATTTTTGAGATGCCAATTCTCGTGTTCTTCCTGTCGTTCATGGGGATTCTCAGTGCCGGGTTCATGGTGAAGAATTTCCGCTACGCCATCATGGTAATTTTCATCGTCGCGGCCATCGTCACGCCGACCACTGACATCCTAAGTATGTGCATTTTTGCTTCTCCGATGATCGCGCTCTATGGAGTAAGCATTGGGGTGGCGTGGCTGGTGCATCCCACGCAGCGCAGGGCGAGGGAAGAGCTGAAGAAAGAAAAGCAGGCGCAAGCATGAAGCTCAGCAGGAGGGACAGAACAACTTTGCGGTGGATCGTGCTGATAGGCCTGGCTGTGGTACTCGCCTGCGATCGCGACAAGGAAACCGCCAGCAGCCACGCTCCGACCGCAGATGCGCAGAATATTCAGGACGCTCGTACGTCGCCCTTGAATCTTCCACCGGATTCGGGGCCTCCGCCTAAATTCGATGGCGATCGCGCCATGCAATATGTGAAAGACATCGTGAGATTCGGACCGCGGCCGCTGGGGAGCGCCAATCATAAGAAGGTTGAGGAATATATAGCGTCGCGCTTGAAGGGCGATCAGGTGGAAGACGATCTTTTCACGGCCGATACGCCGGAAGGAAAATTTCCCGTCCACAATATCATCGCCAAGTTTCCCGGCAACAAGGACGGCATCATCGTAGTGGCCAGCCATTACGATACGAATTATCCGTTGCGCAATACTTCGTACGTTGGAGCGAACGACGGCGCGTCGTCGAGTGCTTTGCTGCTTGAACTCGCCAACCAGTTGCGCGGCAAACCGCGCGACGGCTACAGCGTCTGGCTGGTGTGGGACGACGCGGAAGAGGCGATGAAACCGGACGGTTCCGGCGGCTTGCCTCAGGTAATGCCTTTCGATCAAGACAGTCTCTACGGCATTACCCATTTGGCCGAGAAGTGGCAGGCTGACGGAACTTTGAAAAAAGTCAAAGCATTTCTGTTGGCCGATATGATCGGCGACGCCGACCTCAGCGTGGAACGCGACTCCAATTCAACTCCGTGGCTGGAAAATGTCGTGTACGAAGCGGCGACCCGCGCGGGCTATCAATCGCACTTCTTCACGCGCAACAACCAGGTTGGCGACGACCACGTGCCTTTTGTGAAGCGCGGCGTTCCGAGCGCTGACCTCATCGATTTTCAGTATGGCTACAACAACGTTTTCTGGCACACTACGCAGGATACGATCGACAAGCTGAGTCCTAAGAGCCTGGAAATCGTCGGCACAGTAATTCTGGAAACCGTCCGCATTCTCGACAGCATGGAACCGCTGCCGCCGAAATAACTGCGGCGCCAGCGTCAAACTTAACCGCAAAGATCGCGAAGGAAACGCAAAGTCGCGGGGAAAATCTTGGCTTTCTTTGCGTCCGTGGCGCAGCGATCTTTGCGGTCAAAGGCTGTTTGCGTAAGCTCCATTGCTCGCTATTTTTGCGCTTTTCTGGAAATTCATTTCTAATGCACCCACTTATGCGAACTGCCAAGGCCCTGGTATTTTTTTCTGCATGCATCTTGTGCTTTCAATGTCTCGCTGCCACTCCTGCTGAGCCGAGTGATGTTAATCGGGTGATTCAGGCCGCGCTTCAGCCGTCGCCGCTGGAAGTGAATCTGCATCGCCTGACCGATGAGATTGGCGGCCGCGTTCCGGGAACTCCGGCAATGCAACACGCAATTAACTGGGGCGTGCAAGCGTTCACAGCCGCCGGCGCTGACAGCGTTCATACCGAAGGTTTCACCATTCCGGCATCCTGGACGGAGGGCGCCACGGAAATGACCGCGACTACTGCCTACCAGGTCGATCCCGCGAAGGTGGGCGGCGGAACGGTACTGTCGCCGTTTCGCGTGCGGGCGGTTTCGGTGGCGTGGGCTCCCGCGCTGGCTCCGGTGAAGCACGTGCCGATCGTCGATGTCGGCGATGGCGCGACTGCGGATTTCGCGAAAGCGGGAGACATCTCCGGCAAGATCATTCTGGTTCATACCGTCGTGTTGAAAACCTGGGACGATCTGTTTGCGGAGTACGAGAAAGCGCTACCGGTAGTCGATCTCGCGGTAAAGGGCAAGGCGAAGGCGGTCGCCTTCATGGCGACGCGCGAGCACGACATCCTCTACCGGCACACGAATTCGTCAGCAGGAGAAATTGACCGCCTGCCGATGGTGATCGTTGCCCGCGAGGACGGCGAGCGAATCGCACGCCTGCTGGCCGCGGGAAATCTGGTATGGGGCGACCTCTCCATTCCCAATCAGATTGGCGGGCCAATCAAGTCATCGAATGTGGTGGCGGAAATCCGCGGCAGCGAAAAGCCCGACGAGTTCGTAATCCTGGGCGCGCATCTCGATTCGTGGGAATTGGGGACGGGCGCGCTGGATAATGGGTGCAACGCCGCACTGGTGATCGATGCGCTGCGGGCCATCAAGGCCTCGGGCGTGAAGCCGCGGCGCACCATTCGCTTTATTCTTTTCTCCGGCGAAGAGGAAGGGCTCATCGGCTCGCATCTGTATGCCTACAACCATCGCGCTGAACTCGACAAAGCGGCGGGAGTAATTATTTACGATTCCGGCACGGGAAAGACTACCGGATTTTCCGTGGGGCGCAAAGATACCGTCGCCGCTGCGAAAGAGCTGATGGGGCCACTGGCGCAATTTGGCACGAAAGAGGTGAAGCCCGACATGGAGTGGGGAACTGACCACTTTGATTTCATGATGGAGGGCGTGCCCACGTTCGTCGCCGATCAGGAGGAAGCCAACTATCTGGAAAACTATCACGCCGTCTCCGACACTTATGACAAAGTTGATTTTGCGCAATTGAAGAAGAACGTAGCGGAGGCTGCCGCCCTCAGCACTGAGTTGGCAGATCTATATGCGAAGATCGGTCCGCGCCTCACCCACGATCAGATTGAGCAGACCATGCGCGACACTAAAAGCGTGGGGATGTTCAAGGCCTTCGGCATTTGGGATGACTGGGCCAGCGGACAGCGGGGAAGGCAGAAGTAAATGCGGCTTCCGGCCTCGGGCTTCCGCCTTCCGCAGCCCGTCTGGGCGCCTACTGTATTGGTAATCTAGAACGTTCTCTCAATAAGGACATCCGGAAGCCCGAGAGCCGGAAGCCTGACGCCAGGAATGCCATTGCTCTATTTCTGGATCCTCTTCAATCTTTTCGCGCTGGGCATGCTGGTGCTCGATCTGCGCGTTTTTCATCGGGCGGGCCGAGTCATCAGTTTTCGCAACGCGTTGTGCTGGAGCGTTGTCTACCTAGTGCTGGCCGCGGCGTTCGGCGCACTTTTGTATTTCTGGCAGGGGCACCAGGCCGCGCTGGAGTTCGTCACGGGCTATGTGCTGGAGATTTCTCTCAGTGCCGATAATCTTTTCGTCTTTCTTCTGATCTTCAACTTTTTCGCGGTTCGAGAGGAGCAGCAGCATCGCGTTTTGTTCTGGGGCATTCTGGGTGCGCTGGTTATGCGCGGCATTTTTATCGTCGCTGGGGTCGGGCTCATTTCCCGCTTTCATTGGGTGCTTTACATTTTTGGGGGCCTGCTTATTATCAGCGGAATTCGGTTCCTGGCGATGGGGGATCACAAGGTCGATCCTGCAAGGAATCCGGTGGTGAAAGCGCTGCGCCGCATCATGCCGGTGACCAGCGACTATCGCGGGGGAAAATTCTTTGTCCGCAACCCGCAGGATCACTCGCGTCTCTACGCGACTCCGCTGCTGCTGGTGCTGCTGGTAATCGAAACCACTGACGTGCTGTTTGCCGTCGACTCGATCCCCGCGGTACTTGCAGTCACGCTTAACGCTTTCATCGTCTATACGTCAAATGTCTTTGCGATTCTGGGTTTGCGCTCTATGTACTTCGCCGTCTCGGGACTGATGAAGGTTTTTCGCTTTCTGCATTACGGATTGGCGCTGGTGCTGATTCTGGTAGGCGCGAAGATGCTGGCGGCGGAGTATTTTACGGTGCCGGTTACCACGACTCTAGGCGTTGTCGCGGGGATAATTCTGCTCTCGATCGCGATGTCGGTTGCTATTCCATCGGCCCGAAAAAGGTAAAAGGTTTTTCCGGCAGACGCGGCGATCAGGGGCTTTTCCGGTGCATACGCTATTATTGAACCGCATGGCGCAAGCGACTATCCACGTGCTTCCGAGGCCCTATCAGGCCTGGATTGAGAACGGCCTGCTCACCCGGGCGGGGTCGGTGTTGAGCGAACTGTTGCCGCAGGCGAGCCGCATTTTTGTGGTCACTGTGCCTCCGGTGCGCAAGCGTTGGGGATCGAAACTGGTGAGTTCTCTGAGGTCCAGCGGTTTTGCCCCGCAGGTAATTCCCATGCCGGATGGCGAGCCGACCAAGCGCCTGGCGACCGTGGAAGCTCTCGCCGACAAACTGGCGCGACTGGGCGCCGACCGCAAGGCGGTGGTGATCGCGCTCGGCGGCGGAGTGGTGGGTGATGTCGCCGGATTGCTGGCTTCCCTCTACATGCGTGGAATCGAATTGGTGCAGATTCCGACGACTGTGCTGGCGCAGGTGGACGCTTCCATCGGCGGAAAAACCGCGGTCAATCTGGTGGCCGGAAAAAATATGGTGGGAACGTTTCACCATCCGCGGGTTGTGCTGATCGATCCCACGGTGCTGAAGACTTTGCCCGATCGCGAATTTCGCGCCGGACTTTATGAGGCGCTCAAGTGTGGCGTGATCGGAAACGTCGAACTATTTCTGCGCTTCGAGCAGAATCGAGCGCGCATTCTGAAGCGCGATGCGATCGAATTGGAGTGGCTGATCGCGCAATCGGTAAAGCTGAAAGCCGAAGTGGTATCCGCAGACGAGCGCGAAGAGGGCCTGCGGCGCGTGCTGAATCTTGGGCACACGATCGGCCACGCGCTGGAGGCTGAAACCGGCTATCGGAGACTGCTTCATGGCGAGGCCGTCGCCTGGGGGATGATCGCTGCCACCAATATTGCGCTCAGCGTCGGCCGCACCGACAGCGTAACTGCGGGGCGCATTGCGGACGCGGTGTTGAGCCTCGGGCGGCTGCCGGAAGTGAATGTCAGCTCGCGGAAGATTCTGGCGCGGCTGCAGTCTGACAAGAAAACGCAGAATGGAGTCGTGCACTTCATTCTGCCGCGGGAGATCGGCAAGGTGGAAGTCGCCAGCGACGTGCCGTCTGCAGCTGTCGTCGATGCAGTGGAAGAATTGCGGCGCCTGTCGCGGGGCGGCTGGGTTTGGGCGAAATCGAAGGAGAAATGAAAATGCAAGAAACCGCGCAGCAATACACGCAACGAATCTTGAGCAACGTCGACGGACGAGAGGCGCTCACTGTTCAACAGGCAACGCCGGCCAGGCTCAAGAAACTAATTCGCGGGTTGAGTGCCAAACAACTGAAGTGGAAGCCGGAGCCGGGGAAATGGTCGATTGCCGAAATCCTGGCCCATCTGGCGGACGCGGAGATTGCCGGCAGTTGGCGTATGCGTTTGATCGTTGGAGCCAGCGGAACCGAGGTTCATCCTTTCGATCAGGACGCATGGGCCGCGGCCTTTCAATATGCCAAGCGCGACGCAAGAAACTCGGTCGAAGTTTTCCGCGTACTCCGCGAGAATAACCTCGCAATGCTGAAGGCTCTTCGCCCGGAAGACTGGGACAAGTTTGGGATGCATCTGGAGCGCGGAAAGGAAACCATCGCGCACATGACGCGCATGTTCGCCGGGCACGATACGAACCATGTGCGGCAGATCGAGGGCATTGTCTCGCAACTCACGTCTCGACCGAAGAGAACGCGGAAGTAGGCCATAGTAATGGCGGTCATGGAGCAGGGAATCAACAAGGTAACCATAGTGGGGGCAGCTCCGGAGGGGGCAAGCGATCCCCGCGCCGCCGCGACCGCGGTGCGCGAGATGTTCACCTCGATCGCTCCGCGCTATGACCTGCTGAACCACGTATTGTCGTTCAACATCGACCGTATGTGGTGGCGTCGCGCGTCGCGCGTCTTTCGCGACATCTTGAATCGACCCGGCGCGCGGATTCTTGACCTGTGCTGCGGAACTGGGGACATGGCGTTTGCACTACGGCGGCAAGCAGAGCGGTCGTCTGCGGAGATTTTGGGCGCGGATTTTTCCCACGCTATGTTGCAGCGGGCCACGGCGAAGTCAACCGCGCACAAGTCGTCGAGTAGCCCGATGCCGCATTGGATCGAAGCCGACGCTCTTAATCTGCCGTTTCCCAGCGCGCATTTCGATCTCGTGACCTCGGCTTTCGGCTTTCGCAATCTCGCCGACTACGACGCGGGATTGAGTGAAATCGTGCGCGTGCTGCGGCCCGGAGGCGAGTGCGGCATTCTCGATTTCGGCGAGCCCAACGGATTGATAGGCGCAGTCTATCGAATTTATTTCAAGCAAGTGCTGCCCCGACTAGGCACAATGATTTCTGGCGTCCGCGGCCCGTATGCTTATCTTCCCGCGTCGGTTGAGCGCTTTCCACCGCCGGAGGAAATGGTGGATCGGATGAAACGCGCGGGTCTGGTGGAACCCACATGGACGCCGTACACACTGGGAATCGCGGGCCTGTATCGAGCAAGGAAGTAACCCTGCCCACGTAGCGACAGCCGTCCTCGGCTGCTCCCCGAATGCGAAGCCGAGCGGAATCGGTTCCAACTGCTCTGCGAACTTTGAACCGGGCTACGCCGCATCCCGGAGCAATTTGCTCAAGGCCTTAATATCTGCCGCGCCGACCTCCCCCAGCACAAAATATCGCAAACCGTTCTGCCGCCAGTTCTCCGCATTAAAAGACAGTGTGTGCAAAGTCCCAGCGGGCAAATCAGCGGTTGGCTCGCCGCGATCCTGAAAAATAAAAACCGAAATCTCATGCTTGCGCAGCTGATAAATCAAATGCGCGCCCGGAGTCTGGGCAAGATACGTCACGCGCCCTCCGAGCAACGTGAACTCCGATCCCTGCAACTCCGGCAAATTGAAGGTGAAAGGAATCCTTCCCTGAAACCACGGCTTTACCGTGTGGCGGTCGCTGGAAACGACGTCAACCGGCGACGCGCCGGCCAGAGCGGCGACATGCAGGTCGGCGAGTTCGCTATACACAAGCTGCCGATGTTCGCTTTGCTTCCGCGCATAAAGATTCACTCCGGCCGAGAGAATGATCACCGAGAGCGCCGGCACAGCGACGATCGAGAGCCACGCGCTTTTCCGGGCCGGTCTCACGGCGACATTTTTCGAAATTCGATTCCGGAATTCCGCGCTCGGGGCGAAGCGCTTCCCAGCCAATTGAACGGACCGCTTCATCTGCACGCGTTCCAGCACGTCATTGGCGCATCTTGCGCATACCCTTATATGCGCTGCCAGCCCAGCAGCGTCAGCCGAGTCGAGTTCGCCGTCAACGTAGGCATCCCGCTTTTCGCGCCATTGCTCACAGGGTCCGTGTTCATCAGGCATGACGTCCTCCTTCGATCCTGGTCCGCAACAAATCGCGCAGTGCCTTCCGTGCCCGGGACAGGCGCGACATCACGGTGCCGACGGGAACAGCCAGCGTTTCCGCAATCTCGTGATACGACATTTCCTCCACCTCACACAGCAGCAGAATCTCGCGGAAGGGAATTGGCAGATCGGTCAGCGCCCGCTGCATCATTTCGCAATCAGCTTGACCGAGCAAGATGCTCTCCGGTGTATTTGTCTCGGCAGGCAAGAGACTTTCGTCGATTTCCTCGCCGAGCGCGATCGTCGTCTTCAGCCCAGTTCGTGAAGTCAGAAACGAATTTCGCAGAATTCGATACATCCAGGCGCGGAAGTTTGTGCCGGCTTGAAATGAGGAGAATCCTCGTAACGCCTTGGCATAGGTTTCCTGCACCAGATCTTCGGCCTCTGCGGTGTCCTGGGCGAGCCAGCGCGCGAAATTGTAGAGCTGGTCGAATAAGGGCATGGCCAGTTCTTCAAAGCTCGCGGCAGATACGGGCTGGTTCGGCACCTTCATAGGTAAACCTGTCCCACGCTAATTTATTCCCTCGCCGGCGGCAAATAGTTGCGGGTATAAACCGCGCAACTCGGGTTATCAGGGATGCTCTGCTCGCCAGACGAAGAGAGAACTCGAATCAGGTCGTGGCGGCCGCGTCGCGGCGAAAGGAATCCGCGAATGCATCGGCGATGGTGTAGCGAATCACGTGCTCGTATTCCGGACCGAGGAAGCGGCGGAGGCGATCCGTGTTCATAATGTACTCGCTGGTCATATAGGGAACTGCTTCGGGGGGAATGGCGGAAATTTTATTTTTCCATAGGAATTGCAGCACCTGCTGCATCGCCCACCGGCCGGGCACGCGCACAAGTTTAGCCTGCGCCATCTCGACGCATTGGCCGAAGGTGAGTGGATCGCCGCGGCCGGCCACGTTGAGCACGGTCAGGCGTTGCATTTCCGGTTCGCGCTGCAGGATGTGCTGGATGAGCCGCGCCATGTCGTCGATATGAATGAATTGAATCTTGTTATCGAGATACTGCTGACCGCGCGGAAGCATGCAGGACAGGCGTTTGCCCTCGCCGCGCATTTTCTCGGCACGGAGGCCTTTGCCGTTGGGAGTGCCCCGGAACGCTCCCATCAGATAATTCTCGACGCTGGCCCCGGCAAAAATGTGGGGCCGCAAAATATAGGCGCTACAGCCGCGCAGCGCGTGGGAGCGTGTCTGCACAACCTCATCGGATTGCCTCTTGTGAATTGCGTACGGCAGAGTATGCGCGCCGAGCGCCGACTCCTCGGTAACAGGGGCAGGCAGATCGGATCCATAAGCGGACACGCTGCTTGCAAAGAGGAACTGCTTAACGCCATCGTCGGTACTGCGATTGGCTTCGGTGATGGCTTCCATCACACGCGCCGTACCCGCAACGTTGATCTGCCACATACGTTCGACATCGAGCACGCCGGTGCGGACAGGATCGATCACGAATGCGAGATGAACCACCGCGTAGGCATGTGTGTCGCGCAGCAATTCATACAAAATGCGAGTAGACGATTCCTGACCCAGGTCCAGGCTCTCGAACTGCATCTCGGTGTCGGTTTGGGGTGGAATCAGGTCCACCCCAATCACCGAATAACTTCCCAGCAGCGGCAGTAGCCTGGAGCCCAGATTGCCCGACACACCGGTTACTACGACGACAGGTTTGGGCATCAGTTCGGTTTTGCCGCCGGCGGTTGCGCCGGAGGCTGGGTTTGCGGAGGAGCCGTTTGCGAAGGAGCGGCTTGCGGCGGTGCGGTCGGTCCGGACGGCACAGGACGCGGCCGCGGCATGCGCGGAGGCGGTGCCGTCCCTACTCCGCCTGGGAAGTAGGCGTCATTCGTTTCCACCTTGAACGAGTTGGTGACTTTGTCCATCATTTCGCGCGTGCGATCGTTTTGCAATTTGCTGTGGATTTCATTGGTCGCCTGATCGAGTGGGATATGAGTCGTGCTAACCAATTTGTAGACATAGTGTCCGCCGGAATCGCTGATGACTTGCGATACTTCAGCCGTCTTCAAGTCGAACACCGCTGCATGTGCCGGGGGCAGGCCGGTGCGGCGCACATTGGGCAGATTCACCGACGGTGATTCCATTTTCATTCCTGCCGCTTCGTAGGCCTCTTTCTGAAGCTTGGCGAAGTCCTCTCCCGCCGCGGCGCGGGCCTGCAAGCTCTCGGCGAGTTTGGTCATGTCCTGTTCGCCTTGGTCGGACTTGGTTTTTTCGGCGGCTTCTTTGACCCTCTTCTCGTCGTCGCTTAGCTTTTCGTCTTTCTGCTCCTCGTTGGCTTCCGCCTCCGGCTGTTTATTGCGCGGAACATAGAGCCGGTCCAGGTTAAATTGCTCGAAGGTTTCGGCGTGTTCGTTGTAATACTTCTCGATATCCTCGGGAGGAATCTTGGCCGCGTCTTCCTGGATCTTGCGTTGTAGTTCGCTGGTCAGGATTTGCATCTTGGCGAACTTAACGGTCTCATCAAACTGTTTGGTTTTTTCCAGGCCTTCTTTCTTCGCTTCGCCGGACATCCCAATGAAGCGGGGCAGGACGCCCGCCAGTTGCTTTTTCGTCTGGGGCGTCACATTGGGAATCAAGGCCTTGGCCAGTTCTTCAAACTGGGCCTTGGTGATGACCGTTTTGCAATCGGCTTCAGCGGTCTTTGCCTTGACTACTGGCTTTGCGGCAGTGCCCTTGGCGGCTGCGGGCTTGGGTTGTGGCGGACACACGCCGATCACCGTGATCACCGCGGCATTTTCCGGAACCGAGGCCGAGGTATCGGGCCCCGCGTTCTGCGCCGCGGCTCCTGGCGCCATCGGATTGCCCATTTTCATCGGCGGGTTCGACGGTGCGCTGGTCGGCGCGCTCGGGGCGGCTTGTCCCCAGGCCAACGTACCCAGCAAAACACACATCAGCCAACTCTTATGCATAAATATTCCCTCCAGGATTGGTACTTCAGAAAATTGAAAATGCCGAGCAGTAAATCCTAGCACAGTTGCCTTCCGTTTTCCGCTCAACGAGTGTGCATTTAACCCGAGAATGGGGGCTAAACCACGAAGTACCGCGACGGTATTTGATACAGGATATCCTTGGCATGACTTCATGGCCTTCACGAATCGAAATTCGCATGGCGCTTTCCGCTCGCAGCGGCGATAATTCGTGCATGTCGGGTAGCCCGGCCATTTCTTCGGCGGACTTGATGCGCTCGGAGAAGCGCGGAGCGGCGGGGACATCTGTTCTGGCCTCGGTTCTCATCACGAGCCTGAAGATCGCAGTGGGCGTCAGCACCGGAAGCTTGGGCATTCTTTCGGAGGCGGCGCACTCCGGACTCGACTTAATCGCCTCGCTCCTCACCTTCTTTTCCGTCGGTGTTTCCGACAAGCCCGCCGACGCCGATCACCAGTATGGCCACGGCAAGATCGAGAATTTCTCCGCGTTCGTCGAAACCGGACTGCTGCTGCTGACCTGCGCCTGGATCATCTACGAAGCTGGGTTGCGCCTGTTCTTCCGACGCATTGACATTGAACCTTCGATCGCAGCTTTTGCGGTGATGCTGTGTTCGATGGGACTCGACTGGTGGCGCTCCCGCGCGCTCGGCCGCATCGCGGCGAAGTACGACAGCCAGGCCCTCGAAGCCGACGCGTTGCATTTTTCCACCGATATCTGGTCGGCGGGGGTGGTCGTGCTCGGGTTGATTTTAGTTCTGATGGGGCGGGCCTATCGGGTGGAGTGGCTGCGCGCATCCGATCCGATCGCGGCATTGTTCGTGGCGGGAGTGGTAGTTTCGGTGAGCTGGCGGCTGGCCCGCCGCACCGTCGACGCTTTACTCGACGCTGCTCCGCCGGGAGTGCGCTCTAAGATTTATGACGCCGTTCTGCGCGTAGAGGGCGTCATCGAAGTCGATCGCGTACGCATCCGGCGGGCGGGGAATCGTTATTTCGCCGATCTCGCCGTCGGGCTGGCGCGCACTGTGACCTTTCAGCGCTCGGGCCAAGTGGCCGCATCGGTCACCGAAGCCGTGCGCAGAGTTCTACCTGACGCCGATGTCACCGTTCAGCCGCTGCCACGCGCCCAGCGTTCGGAGAATATTTTCGACCAGGTTCGCGCCGTGGCCACGCGCAATAATCTTAATGTGCATGACATCAGCGTGCAGGATTTCGCCGGCCGCCTGCACGTAGAACAGCACATCGAACTCGATGAGCGCATGTCGCTCAAAGACGCGCACGACCAGGTCACCGAACTCGAGGCCGACATGCGCCGCGACGTTTCCGAAATTGCCGACATCCTTACGCACATCGAGAGCGAGCCGGCTACGATCGAAAAGCCGGAAGAAGTGGTGAGCGACGCCGAACTCGAATATCGCCTCAAAGCCGTGGCCTCACAGTTCCCGGAAGTTCTCGATGTCCACGACTTCATCGTCAAGCGTGTGCGCGGGCGCCTATATATCTCGTGCCACTGCACGCTGCCGGACGATCTTTCTCTGGCGCGCGTGCACGATATTCAGACGGAACTCGAAATCCGTTTCAAGCAGGACGCTCCCGAGTTGTTCCGCGTCCTGATCCACCCCGAACCCAGCACGGATAACCGGAGATAGAAAGTGATATCCGCCAAGGCAATCTGGACCGACAACGAACGTTACGTCGCCGAAGCCACGTCGCGACATGCGATCGTGATGGACACCGCGACCGAGAAGACTGCCAACAGCCCGATGGAACTGGTGCTGATCGCTTTGTGCGGCTGCACCGCATCGGATGTGGTCGGCATTTTGCGCAAGAAGCGCGAGTCGTTTGCGAGCCTGGAGGTTAGCGCCAGCGGCGAGCGCTCATCGGGCTATCCGGCCGTCTTTACTGAAATCAGCCTGTTGTATCGCATCACTGGTAAAGTTTCTCGCAAGGCGCTGGAAGATGCGGTACGTCTCTCAAAAGAAAAATATTGCTCCGTCTCGGCGATGCTGGAAAAGACTGCGAAGATTACGTCGAAGATTGAAATCGTAGATTAGCTTGAATGCTCAGCTTCGGAAAGAGCGAAAACAAATCACGTCAAGACTTGCGTCGGGTCCGCCCCCCAAAAAGAAGCGAGTCCCGGAGCGACGGCATCAAAAGCTTGAGCACATCTCAATGACCGTCCGCGCCTTGTTCTACTTCCAACCCGGTTGCCTCTCCTGCGAGCTGATGCGAATGGTGCTCGAAGCCAAGGAAATTCCCTTCGAGGAGCACGACATCAGCAAGGACCTGGAGGCCCGCCGCATCATGACTGACGAACACGACAGCACCGAGACCCCAACTCTCGTCGTCTTTTCGGGCGAAGAAGTGGACGTTATTGTCGGCTTCGATCCTGTGCGCCTTGACCAGTTCCTCGACCCCGCCCCATCATCGGATTCGGTGACTGAATCCTGAACTCCGCAAATTCCAGTCGAAGCATTTCTCATCCTCTGCGCGGATATTTCTTTATCGGCAGTGCCGCATTTCTTTGGGGAGTTTCCGCCGTGCTCGGACGCGCTGTTTTTACGGGAAAACTCTCGCTGACTGGCGAGGCTGTGCATCCGATCAACCCGATCATTCTGTCGCAAACCCGGACATCGTTCTCGCTTCTCGTATTGCTGCCTCTTCTCGTCTGTCGGCGCGGATGGCGACGCATCAAGCTGCCCACGTCCGATCTTATCCACTGCCTCGTGCTCGGCATAGTGGGCGTGGCCGCCTCTAACTATTGCTATTACGTCGCCATACAAAAGATGAGCGTCGCGGTCGCCATCATCGTGCAATACACCGCGCCGGTCTGGGTGCTGCTCTACGTGGTCGCTCGCGGCCAGCAAAAGCTTTCGCTGCAAAAAGTTGCCGCCGTGGCGGTCGCCGTTGCCGGAATCGCGTTGACCATCGGCATTGTCAACGCAAGGTCAGTGTCGACTCTTCGCCTCGACTCCTACGGTTTCATCGCCGCGCTGTTCGCGTCCTTC
This sequence comes from Candidatus Sulfotelmatobacter sp., assembly GCA_036500765.1. Taxonomy (NCBI): domain Bacteria; kingdom Pseudomonadati; phylum Acidobacteriota; class Terriglobia; order Terriglobales; family Candidatus Korobacteraceae; genus Candidatus Sulfotelmatobacter; species Candidatus Sulfotelmatobacter sp. The sequence goes on along the minus strand of DASYBM010000004.1, from coordinate 677,432 downwards.
TCGTTCGCGTTCTACAACGTCGGCGGACACCGCATCCTCGCCCGCCACGACCGTTGGCGCGTGCTGGTCTGGACGCTGACATCGGCGTCCGTCTTCTGGCTCTTCGTCAATCCTCCGTGGAAAATCGCGGCCACGCATTACGCTGCCGCGCAGTGGGCCTTTCTGTTCGCCTTCTCGGTGATCTCGGTGCTGGGACCGTTCTCGCTCTACTTCCGCGGCCTCCAACATCTCGAACCTACGCGCGCCATCATCGCCAGCTGCCTGGAGCCAGTCTTCTCGATCGTGCTAGCCGCGGCGCTGTTAGGCGAAGTGCTACGTCCCATTCAGACGTTGGGAATTGTGCTGGTGCTGTCGGCAATTCTGATCGTGCAATTGCCAGGAAGAGGCAGCCAGGAATCGGTGGTGATCGACCCGATAGAGTGAGTCCTAAGAGGATGTTTACTTCGCGGTTACTTTCGTGCGCCGTATGACAAGCTTTTTACAACTTAACGAGAAGTTCTTGGCTACGCTGTAACCATCCAGTCAAGCTTTTCGAGGTCATCGTTTCGAGGTCAATCCGCGAGGTCATCAGTATGAGAGTCCGCTCCGCGATCTTCGTGCCGGCGTTTCTAGCAGCTTGCCTGACGCCCTGTTTTGCCCACCACACCGCCGTTGTGGTCAATAAAGAAAATGTGGTTGAAAATGTAACCTCTGCTCACCTCGCGAAAATTATTCGCGGCGAGGTCAAAAAGTGGCCTGACGGCAAGAACATCACCCTTGTACTCCACAGAGATTCTGCCGGAGAAGCCGGGACCCTGGAGCGGCTGAACAAAATGACACCCGCCGAATGGAGAAGCTTTCTGGCCGCACACAAAGATTCTATCTTGTTCGTTGACAGCGACGCCGATGTCCTCAAAGAGGTTCAGGCTGAGCCGGGGGCGGTGGGATTGGTTGAAGTTCACTCCATCGATAACAGCATTAAGGTTGTCAGCGTAGACGGCAAACTCCCGATGGAGTTCGGCTATCTGCCTCATTAGTCCGTGAGCAGCGACGCTGGGGCGGCAGCCGTTCGGCGTGACGTTAGCTTGCGCTGCTTACGCCGATCGCCCTTCTTAGCAAACGAAAATAGCGCCGAGCCTTTTTCACGTCGCGGGCAATCTGCTCCCGCAGAGCGTCGACCGATGGAAATTTAATCTCATCCCGCAGTCGCTCCAGGAAACAAATCTCCACCTCCGTCTCCGGCAGCAGTTCAATGGGATGGAAATTCAGCAAGTGAGTTTCGATGGCGAACAATTCCGCGCCAAACGTCGGACGATTGCCCACGTTCGTGACCGAATCAAACGTTCCTTTGCCGACGCGCGTGCAGGTGACGTACACGCCATCTTGCGGCACCAGTTCTTCGTAGCGGGCCAGGTTGATGGTCGGAACGGTATATTTCGATCCATAGCCGCGTCCGCGTCCGGGCGTGCCGAGAATGCAGAACGGACGTGACAACAGATGCCGCGCTCGACTAACGCTCCCGGCGGTGAGCAGCTTGCGAATCTGGCTGCTCGATACGGTTTCGCCGCGTAATCTCATCTCAGGATAAATCTTGACTTCAAATCCCATCTCGCGGCCGAACTCGGCCAGTAGATTCATATCTCCCGAGGCCTTGTGCCCGAAGCGGAAATTAAATCCTTCGTGTACTTCGCGCGCATGAAGCTTCTTCTTGAGAATCCGCTCGGCAAACTGCCGCGGCGTCATCAGCGAGAGATCGCGCCCAAAGGGAAGCAGCAGAACGGCGTCGACGCCGGTAGCTTCGAGCAGTCGCAGTTTTTCAGGAGTCGGCGTGAGCAGCTTCAATTCCGCCTCGGGCCGCAGGATTCGCGTCGGATGCGGCTCGAAAGTCACCGCGACGGACTTGGCTCCGATTGGTCGCGCACGCGAAACGATCTCGCCCAGCACGTGCGCGTGGGCGCGATGGACGCCGTCAAAGTTTCCCACGCTGACTAGCGTTGGGCCGAAGTCGGCGGGAACTTCATCGAGTGTGCGGAAGATACGCATAAGAAAAACGGCGTCGGACCTCAGACGTCAGACCTCTAGCGTCAGTCAAGCTCAGGGATGCGGACGGTATTTACTCGTTGTCAAGCCAAAGATTCCGCAGTAACCGAATCGTCCTCGCTAAGGTCCGAGGTCTGATCGCCCGACGCCCGCTTTTTAGATTTCAAATTCCAACTTCATTCCGTCATGCGCCAAGCGCACATGCCGCGGCAGCGTCGCATTCGTGGCTTCGTGCGCAAGATCGTGGCAAATGTGCGTGAAAAACGCGCGCTTCGGCTTCAGCCGGTCCACAATCGCCAGAGAATTCTTCACCGTCGAGTGCGTGGGATGCGGCTTGTGGCGCAGCGCGTCGAGAAACAAAATATCCAGACCTTCCAGTTGATGCAGCGAAGATTCCGGAATCTCGCTGTGATCGGTCAAATATGCGGCCGAGGCAAAACGGTAGCCGTAAATCTGGGTTTCGCCGTGAATCAAAACGACCGGCTCGAAGTTCACTCCGAACACTTCGACGGGGCCGTCGATCGGACGCAGTTCGAGCAGGGGAAGCCCGCCAAACTTATAGTCTGCGTCGAAGATGTAGCTGAACATACGGCGCAGAAACGCGGCCGCGTCGGGCCGCGCGTAAAGCGGCAATTTCTCCGGCTTGTGCCGATAGCTGAAAGGGCGCAGATCGTCGATGCCCAGAATGTGATCGGCATGAGTATGCGTATAGAACACGGCATCGACACGAGTAATCTTCTCGCGCACGGCCTGCGTATAAAAGTCGGGAGTGGTATCGATTAATACGACCTTGCCCTCGAACTCGAGCATGATCGAGGGCCGCGTGCGGCGATCGTGCGGATCGCGCGAACGGCAAACGTCGCAGTCGCAGCCCAGCGTGGGCACGCCCATTGACGTCCCACTGCCGAGCACGGTCAGGGTCGCTCTCATCTTCCTCCGGTTCCGGTTCTGCCTCCGGTCCCGGTGGCAGGCCCCGCCTGCGGCGGGCGTGCGAGCGCATTGGTGACTTCGACGTACGCCATGCGCAGTTCGTAGAGACTGTTCTGTAGGAAATTTTCTTCCGCCGGAGTGAGATTGCCTTTGGTTTTTTCCGCGATCAGGCTGAGCGTGTCGATGGTCTGGCGCGCGCCAATAATGTCAACCTGAGGCTGCCCGCCCTGTTGACGCATTAATCCCAGTTGCATCATCGAGGTCATATAGAGCGAAGCCAGAAAGCGCTCAAACGTGATCTCGAAATCTTTTGCGGAATGCCCGCTCATTTCGACTTGCGAGTCGAGTTCTTTGGACGACTGCCGATACGCCGCCGCCTGGGCCTCTTGTTCTACGCTGCTCGGGGGTACTGGCATATCGCGATCGAGCGAAGCGGCGCCATCCCCAGACGAAGGAGTGGGAGCATTTTCAGCGGGAGCCGCCGTCGCCGCGCTGGCCGGCGAAGGTGCAGGCGCAGGCTTGGGTGGTTCCACCTCTTCCGCGACCTCGCTGCGTAATTCGCCATCCGCCGTGAACAGCCGGCGGTCCGTTACTTTAAATCCAGATTGTTCTTGTCTCTTCTCAGCCATAATTCCTCTCTCCAAAAAACGATGCCATTTAGAAATCGATGTCGTTTAAGCCGATGTCCTCCCGGACGAAGCCGTTCTTCAGGCGAAGCGAGGGATCTCGGGCGCATCATCGACGTGCGTGCGCTGCACCGCGATGATCTGCCGCATTCCGCGTAAACCGAGTCATGCCTGGCGCTGTTCGAGCGAATTCTCTTCCCGCAAAAGATGACTCTCTGCCAGCGGCAACTGCACCACCATCGCCTTGGCCTCGCCAATCAAGACCTCTCGCCCCGGCACCCCAATCTCGCGTCGGATGTATCCGAGAGCCAAAGTCTTGGTTCGATCGCCAACTTGAATCGAAGCCGCGCTCGTAACTTCTCCCACGTCCTTCCCGCCGGAGACAACTTTGACTCCCGGAGCGATTCCGCGTGCGTCTGAGAGAAATCCCGTAAACTTGCGATGCACGGCCCCGCGCGAGCGAATGCGCTCCACGATCTCCTGCCCCACGTAGCATCCCTTGTTGAAGTTCAAGGCGCGCGCCTGCTCGGTCTCCTGCGGCAGATCGCGCTCGCGAATGTCCACGCCATTGCGCGGAATTCCTGAGACGATGCGTTGCATCTCTAACGCTTCGGAACCGACGGGCACGGCTCCAGCTTTCAATAATGCATCCCAAACTGGCCTCACGTGGGCAGGCGCCATCCATACTTCATAGGATTCGTTGCTCGCATCGTCGCTTCTTACGATCATGCACGTCGGGCAGCCGCAATCGCAATCGCACTCTAGGATGTGAAGCTGCAGCGGCTGCAATTCCGGAAAGTTCAGGCCAGCAGCCTGCAATACGGCGCGGCATCTCGGCCCGGCAACGCCCAGCGCGGTCAGTCGATCACTCAGATTCGTAACCTCAACGTCATCCATAATGATGTAGTGGTCGAAGGTCGCCAGAATTTTCTCGGCCTGGCTACAGTCCATGTCAACCGTAATAGAGTCTCCGCGGTTATAGGCATACAGATCTCCGAGAATGTGCCCCTGCGGATTCAGCAGAAAGGAATAGACGCCCTGGTCCGTGCTCAAGTCGCGAATATTATTCGTGACCATACCGTTCAGCCAGCGCACGCGGTCGTCGCCGGTCAGCGAAATCTTGGTGCGGAACCCCAAATCGTAGACGCCACAACGGCTACGTAGCGCTCCGAACTCGGCCTGCGGATCGCCGAAGCGCGCCGCAGTGGTTGCTCCGCGATACTCGGCTACGCTCGCCGCGCCTAATCCTTCCGCGTGATTCTGGAGTGCAGTCAGCCCCATAGCTATAACCATTCCCGTAGTTTCGATTATAGCGATTGTGTTAACTTTCCTGCCGTGGACTCAAAAAACGAAACCGATCAGCCTAAGAAGAAGCGGGTAGCCGTCATCCCCGGAGACGGCATTGGCCAGGAAGTGATTCCCCAGGCCGTGAGGGTCATTCAAGCCTCCGGAGCCGCCGTTGAATTGACCGACTTTGACTGGGGCGCCGACCGCTACCTCCGCGACGGGGTCACCGTGCCGCCGGACGGCTTTGCCACGCTGGCCCGCGAGTTCGATGCGGTTCTGGTGGGCGCGTTCGGCGATCCGCGGGTCAAAACCAACATCCATGCCAAGGAAATTCTGCTCGGCATGCGCTTCAAAATGGACCTCTACGCCAACGTCCGTCCGGTCCGCCTGCTCGATGCGGCGCTCTGCCCGTTGAAGGGAATCGAGCCCAAAGATGTTGACTTCGTCGTGCTGCGCGAGAATACGGAAGGCGTCTACACCGACGCGGGCGGCGTTTTCAAACAGGGAACGCCGGATGAGATCGCGACCCAGGAAGACATCAACACACGGAAGGGAGTCGAGCGTATCATCCGCTATGCGTTTCAATATTGCGAACGCCACACCAAGCTCGATGGTTCGAAGCGCAGCAAAGTTCTGATGTGCGATAAGTCGAACGCCATGACCCACGCCGGAGGCCTGTGGCAGCGCGTGTTCAAGGAAGTCAGCAGCGAATATCCTCGAATCGCGGCGCAGCACATGTACGTCGATGCCCTCTGCATGCAGATGGTGCGCGATCCGCGCCAGTTCGACGTGATCGTCACGAATAATATGTTCGGCGACATCATCACCGACCTCGCCGCGGGCTTGCAGGGCGGCCTCGGCTTGGCCGCCAGCGGCAACATTCATCCCGGCAAGACTTCGATGTTCGAGCCAGTACACGGCTCCGCCCCGCCAATCGCCGGCAAGAATATGGCGAATCCCTTCGGCGCGATTCTGACCGCGGCGATGATGCTGGCTCACTTGGGGCTGGTCACAGAGGCCGCAAAAATCGAAGCCGCGATGCTCGAAGGCATTCGCCAGAAGAAGACAACGCAGGATATCGGCGGATCGCTGGGAACGAAAGAAGCAGGCGAATGGATCACTGAAAGAGTTGCATCGATATCCATAGATTGACGGGATTGGTCGCGTCCATGACGGAAGAGTATAAGAAAACGTATAAACTCAATCTTAATGAATACGGCTAAAGCGAGCTCGTCGAGGATTCATCGGTTAGTTTTTGCGGTCGGCTTGTTCGCGTTGCTGACTTCCGGGCTTTGCTTGGAAGCACAAGATCAAAGCCCGCAATCTCCCGCTCGGCAGCAGCAAAATCAAAGTCAAGATCAAAAGCAGGCGGACAAGAATGTCCGCTCCACACAGGATCCGTCCATACAGGATCCGCCCACACAAGATCAGCCAGCCAAGCCCTCCCCACCGAACGAGAAAGAGGAAGTTAAGATCACTCCGCGACAGGCGGAGGAACTATTTCACTCGGTCGATGAGATTCTCACCTTCGACAGCAAGCAGACCGGGCTGCCCATCAAGAAAGAAGTAAAGCGCAAGCTCACCAGCCGCGACGAGGTCGTTGCCTTTCTCACCAAGCACATGGACGATGAAGACACCAAGCGTCTGAAGCGGTCGGAGCTGGTGCTGAAAAAGTTCGGCTTACTCCCGCGCGATTTCAAACTGGAAACCTTCATGGTCGCTCTGCTGCGCGAGGAGGTCGCCGGGTACTACGATCCCAAAACCAAAACCGTGAACCTGCTCGACTGGGTGCCCATGGAAGAGCAGGAGCCGGTGATGGCTCACGAGTTGACGCACGCGTTACAGGACCAATCGGTGGGGTTGAATAAGTGGCTGAAAAAAGGCGACAAGGACCTGGGCGAAATCAAGAAAGACCCCACGTCCACCGACATTGAAAACGATGAAATCAATGACGTGCGCGAAGCCGTCATCGAGGGCCAGGCCCAGGCCATGATGTTCCAATACGCCATTGCCCCGACGGGCCGCTCGATCGTGACCTCTCCGGAATTGGTCGACGCATTGGTCGATGAGACCCTAACCGGATCGGCCAGCACCAAGGTGTTCAACTCAGCTCCTATCTTCATGAAAGAGTCGCTCACATTTCCCTATGGTTACGGGTTGAATTTCGTCGTCGAGGTGATGCGAAAGGCCGGCACGCAGAAAGCATTCGCCGGCGCGCTACAAAATCCGCCGCATACTACGCGCCAGATCATGCAGCCAGAAACGTACTTGTCGGGGGAAAAAATCGAACCCATGCCGGTGCCCGATTTCAGGCACGATTTCAAGGATTATCAGAAGTTCGATGTCGGCGCGATGGGAGAATTCGACGTGGCGGTGCTGGTCGAGCAGTATGAGGGCAAGCCCGCGTCGAAGGAGATGTATCCGGAATGGCGCGGCGGATATTACTACGCCGCCAAATCCAAAGCCGATCCCGCCGCGCCGCTGGGGCTGCTCTACGTTTCGCGGTGGTCGAGCGCCGACAAGGCGGCCGAGTTTGCCGAAATTTACGCGCGCTCGCTTCAACAGCGCTACACAAAAGCGGAAGCGGTTGGCGATCCTGCGGTGAACGCAACGGGCGCGCAGAGTTCAGAGTCCACTGCAGAGCTGAAAGGCCGCCATTCATGGACTACGGAAGAAGGCGCGGTGGTGATCGAGGAACAGGGTGACACGGTCTTTGTAAGCGAAAGTCTTGACGCAGCCACGACCGCCATGCTGGAGAAAGAAGTATTCGTAGCCAAATAAATCATGTAGCCCCAGGCGCATTCGTCCGGGAGCCAGTTCCAGTGTGCCGCCGTATTCACCTCTGTAGGCTATTTCTTTTTCTTCTTTTCCTTTTCGGGCAACTCCGCCAGAAAGTGCTGCACTCTCGCTGCTACCACGAATTGTTTCGCTCCGCGCTCAATCGTCAACTTGCGCTCCTGCCCTGGCGTTCCTCCTAGCGTGTTCCATACCTGTCCCAGGGTCGACCCGCCTACCGGAATGCCATCAACCGCGATGAGATGATCGCCCGCCTGCACGCCGTCCGGCTCTTGCGGCACCGAGGGCTGGCCCTCATACTCCGGTGCGCCGAGTATCGTGAATCGCCCATCGTCCTCCGGCCGCAACGTCAGGCCAATGACGTCAAACTCCGGAAAACTAAACATCCTTCCGAACTCGAAATAAACGGTCGAGTGCGCGTAGTCGAGGCCGATTCGATAGTTGAGCAGCGCGTTTGACCCGAGCAGCCCCGCGTCAGAAGCGCCCGCTGGCTTTTCGAGAAAATCGATGTACGTTGTGGGCATCGCGACGACCGGGACTCCGGTAAGAAACAGCGGACCAAACTGCACGCGATCCAGGCGCATCAATTTCCATTTCGTTTCATCGTCGGCGCCCCAAATGTTGGCCGAACCCACCGTACCCGTCATGTGCGGCCAGTCGGCGTGAGCAGCGGCGAGCTTGTCGAACAGATCATCGGAAAGAAAACTGACGCCTGCGCCCAGGTCGAGCGCCAAAGTGTATTTCTTTTTTTCGATCTGGCTTGGAACCTGTATCAGCCCGTTCTCCGCATTGATCAACGCTTTGCAGTTCTGCCCTCGAAAATGAATCGTCCCGGGAGCGCCGATCGAAAATTTGTGGCCGGGAAAATCAATGAGTACATCGTAGTGGCGCAGAATGCTCGACGGCAGATTGATCTCGACGCTCATACCCGCAGCCATGACAGATTCCGTGCCATGCGACCTGAGCGGGACTCGGGCTTGCTTCACTGCGGCGAACGAAATTTCCATCCCGCCAATTACGACCTCGCGCGGCGGCGACGCGAAACATTTCTGTCCGTCGCAGCTGTAGCCTCCCACAAGATCTGCAATGTGCTCCGACATATAGAGATCGGGATTGCCATTGTCCACCCAGGCATGAACCGTCTGCATAGAGCCGTCATGCAAGGGAACCTGAACGTCAATGATCACGCGATTGTGGTCGATAACAGCTGGAATCGTGACTGACTTAGGCTCAAGCAGCGAGGTGGGATTGGTTTGCGCAAAACCGAATGTACAAAGCAAGAAGAGTGCGAAGGAAGCCGCTGCAAACCTCATCTTCGGATTGTAACGCGACGCGAGCGCCCGTTTGCGAGCCGGAGCCATCCTAAGGGAGCTGATTTTTCGCCGGCGAAGACCGACGTTTCTTCTCCTGTATAATCACGAGTTTGACTCGCGCGTCGCGTGAGCGTTCTGGAGAAACGATTGGCGCAGGCGGAACTCGGAATCATCGGCGGCAGCGGGCTGTACTCCATGCCTGGACTGACCAAAGTGAAGGAGGTGCGGCTGAAGACTCCGTTCGGCGCGCCTTCCGACGCCTACGTCTGCGGGGCGCTCGAAGGCCGCAAAGTCGCATTTCTCGCGCGTCACGGACGCGGACATCGCATCCTGCCGAGCGAATTAAACTTCCGCGCTAACATTCACGGTTTCAAGCAACTCGGCGTCGAGCGCATCGTTTCAGTTTCCGCAGTCGGTTCGCTAAAGGAAGAGCATCGGCCGCTCGACTTCGTCATCCCCGACCAATTCTTCGACCGCACCCGCCATCGCATCGATACTTTTTTTGGAGGCGGCGTGGTGGCGCACATCGCGTTCGCAGATCCGGTTTGCGGAGAGCTCGCGGCCGTAGTCGAGTCTGCGTGCAAAAAAGCCGGTGTGGTCGCCAAGCGCGGCGGCACTTACGTGTGCATGGAGGGCCCTCAGTTTTCCACCCGAGCCGAGTCGAACGTCTATCGCAGCATGGGCGCGGACGTGATCGGCATGACGAACTTGCAGGAGGCCAAACTCGCGCGCGAAGCCGAACTCTGTTACGTCACCGTCGCCATGGTGACCGATTACGACTGTTGGCATCCGCATCACGATTCCGTCACCGTCGATCAGATCGTCGCTGTGTTGCTGAAGAACGCTGAGAATGCGACACAAGTTGTTCGCGAGTCCGTCGCCGCCATGCCGCATGGTCGCTCGTGCAAATGCGCTTCGGCTCTGGCCCACGCGATATTGACCGATCCTAAGAAGATTCCTGCCGCAACGAAGAAAAAGTTGAAACTGATTCTGGGTAAGTACGTAAAAACAAGTGGATAGTGATCAGTGGCCAGAACAAGCTGCAAACTGCTGCCCCGAGTCGCTGACCACTATTCTGGAGTTCCATGAGCATTCTCGTAGTCGGTTCGGTTGCTTTCGATGATGTCTCGTCGCCCTCGGGCGCTGTCAAGAATATTCTGGGCGGCGCGGCCACGTACTTCGCGCTGGCGGCCAGTTATTTCACGAAAGTGCGCGTCGTGGCCGTCGTCGGCGAGGACTTCGGTCCCGAGCACGAGCAGGTATTCCATCAGCACGGCATCGATATCGGCGGCCTGGAACGGGCCAAGGGCAAGACCTTCCGCTGGGGAGGGACCTATACCGAGAACCTCAACGAAGCCAAAACCACGTTCACCGACCTGAACGTCTTCGAGACTTTTCAGCCGCGCATCCCCGAGCAATATGAAGACACCGGATTCCTTTTTCTGGCGAATATTCAACCGACGTTGCAAGCCGACGTGCGCCGCAAGATGAATGGCGTGCGCCTGACCGGCTGCGACACCATGAATTATTGGATCAAAGGCGCGCTCGCCGAACTCAAAGAGACATTGAAACTAGTGAACGTGTTGCTGATCAACGACACTGAAGCTAAGATGCTAGCCGGCGAAACCAACCTGCCGCGCGCCGCGAATAAAGTGCTGGCCATGGGTCCGCAGGCGCTGGTTATCAAGCACGGCGAATACGGTGCGACCATTTTCTTTCGCGACGGCGCGTTCGGCATTGGCCATCACGCTTTTCGAGCGCCCGCGTTGCCGATCGAAGAGGTGAAAGATCCCACCGGCGCAGGCGATTCCTTCGCCGGCGGATTCATGGGCTATCTCGCGTCCCAAGAAGAATTGAATCGCGAAGTCCTGAAGCGCGCCCTGTTTTACGGCGGCGTCATGGGATCGTTCGCCGTCGAGCGCTTCGGCACCGAGCGCTTGCAGTCCTTGACCCGCGAGGAGATCGACGCGCGCTTTGGGGTCTTTCGGGATCTCACTCACCTGGAGTAGGGTCTTAGATCGTCAGTCGTCAGTCGTCGGTCGTCGGTTTTAGGCGCCACGGCGTCTTTGCTTATTTAAGACCGAAGACTCGCAACGCCGATCTTCATGCCTAAGCCGGCAAAAATCGCACCACCCGCGTCTCCCTGGGATTCCGAGACCCGGCTGCTGGCCTGGCTAGCGACGTGCGTTTCTGTTTTTTCGTTCCTGTTTTATTTCAAGTACGGCGATGTCCTGCTCTACGGCGACGCCGTCGCCCACATCAACATCGCGCGCCGCGTCTTCGACTCAAAAACGCCGGGTCTGCTGCAACTTGGAACCGTATGGCTTCCGCTGCCGCACCTGCTGATGATTCCTTTTCTGCTCTCCGACGAGATGTGGCGGCGTGGACTCGGCGGCTCCATTCCCTCCATGGCAGCGTACGTCTTCGGCGTAATCGGAATGTTCCGCCTACTTCGCGCCACGCTGTCCCGCAATTCGTTCTCCCACAGCCCGCTTCCCGACAGCCAGGCACTGAACGCGTCCCCGCGCTTGGCCGCTTGGATCGGTGCACTGATGTACGCCGCGAATCCCAATCTGATCTACATGCAGACTACGGCCATGGGCGAGTCTCTGTATCTTGCATTCTTTGTTTGGGCGATTGTTTATCTCAGCGAGTTTGTTCGCGGCGACGCCAAGGCTCTGACAAAGTGCGGCCTCTGTCTGGCAGCGGCTTGCCTGACCCGCTATGACGGATGGTTCTTAGCCGCGGTCGTTGCAGGTACTATGTTTGCCGTGTTTTCGCATAACGTATTCGCGAACAGGCCCACCCTGCAAATTCCGCGAGCGGCGATCACCAGGTTCGTATTGCTCGCAGCCGCAGGCCCGGTGCTTTGGCTCGCCTACAACGGAATTGTCTATCGCAATCCGCTCGAATTCGCCAACGGCCCCTACTCCGCCAGAGCGATCGAACGACGGACGCAGACCGCCGGCTATCAAGGACATCCCGGCGGCGGCAACCCGTTACTAGCGGGAATGTATTTTCTGAAATCGGCGGAAGCCGACGCAGCCGCGAACGAATGGCTGGGTCGCGGCTGGATTTTAGTCGCAGTCGCGGGCGGAATGGCGGCGGTTTTGAGCGATCGCCGCAAATCGCGAGATGCTGCCTCTCCCGGCCCTTGGCCGCTGCTCCTCTTGCTTGTCCCGGTGCCCTTCTACGCGTTATCGGTGGCCTATGGGGGAGTTCCAATTTTCGTCCCTGCCTGGTGGCCCTTTGCCCATTACAACGTTCGCTACGGATTGCAATTGCTTCCCGCTTTCGCGGCCGCTCTGGGCATCCTGGTTTATCGAGTCATAGTGTATGAGCACTGGAGGTATCGCTTTCGTCTCGCATGCGTTATGGTTTTGCTTGCATTCGTCATCGCCTGCTATGCGACAATTTGGCATAGCGGTCCAATTTCGTTGGAAGAAGCGCAGATCAATATGCGCTCGCGCCATCAACTGGAAACTCAACTCGCATCCTGGCTCGAAAAGCTCCCCCCCGATTCCACTCTGCTGATGTATCTGGGCGATCACGTCGGCGCGGTTCAGCAGGCAGGCATCCCGCTCAAGCGAGTGATCAACGAAGGCAATCATCGTCCATGGAAACAACCCTCCGATCCCGACGGTCTCTGGGAGCGGGCCCTGGCCGATCCAGCGCGCTATGCCGATTACGTCATCGCCTTCGAGGGCGATCGCGTTTGGCAAGCCATGCAGTCGCGCCATCTTCCCGAGCTTGTCGAAATTCATGTTACCGGGCAAGCTCGCGGTATCCTCTACCGAGCGCGGTAATCACGCCGGTTAACGCACCGGCGCCCTGCTGCAATGATAGAATCCGGCCATTGGAAACGCGCTTCGGCGTCGCAATGACACCATGAACTGGCAAGACTTGATCGGCCGATTGCACAGTGAGATGGCCAGCGGCATGGTCGAAAGCTCGCTGACGCGGCTCATTTTGGCTGCAATTCTCGGCGGCCTCATCGGCCTGGAACGCGAGTTCAAGCATCGCGCCGCGGGCTTGCGTACCAACATGTTCATCTGTTTCGGCGCAGCCATGTTTACGCTTCTGTCGCAAAGATTGGCGGGCATGCCGTCCGATGCGGCGCGCATCGCCGCCCAGATCATTCCCGGCATCGGCTTCATCGGCGCCGGTTCCATTCTCCACACTCGCGGACTCACTACCGGACTCACTACCGCCTCCACGTTGTTCGTGGTCGCCGCAGTCGGAATGGCTGCCGGCGGTGGCCTCTATCTCACCGCCATATTCGCCACCGGCCTCGCCCTGCTGGCGCTTTTTTCCCTTGGCCATCTCGAAGAAACTTTCAATATCAAGTTATTGCAGACAAGCTATGAGGTAACGGGCGCGACGGTCGACGAGATCAGCAATGAGGTCAATCGCATACTTGAAACTCACCACCGCATGATGCAGAACGTGCTCACCGGCAACACCCCCCAGCATGTCCGCCTCCAGTTTGATGTTGACGGTTGTAACCGCGAGCAAAAACTATTATTTCAGCAACTCAAAGCTTCGACGGTACTGCTGGGTGTGACCTTTCTCGGCCGGGTGGATCACGAGTGAACGCGACCGTCCGCACGATTCCATTTGTAAAAGCCTCCGCCTGCGGCAACGATTTCCTGCTGATCGATGGCGCGCTGGCGCCGGAAGATATTGGCGCTTTCACGAAACGCATTTGTGACCGCCATGAAGGCGTGGGCGCCGACGGGGTCGAGTGGATGGTTCCTCACTTTACTGCCGATGTGGAGATCCGCCTGATCAACGCCGACGGATCGCCCGCCGAGATTTCCGGCAACGGAACGCGCTGCGTGGCGGCCTATGTGTGCGCACAACTGAGCAAGGAACGCATTTCGATCCTGACCGGAGCGGGACTGAAGATCTGCGCGCTGACCGCTCGGCGAGATTCTGAATACGAATTTGAAGTCGAGATGGGCGAGGCCGTGGTAGCGAATGAACTCGTTCTTAAATTCGATAGCGGCGAGGTGCGGGGGGGGCCGCAACGAGAAGTCCGCGGCCTCCCAGTATCGATGGGCAATCCGCATTACGTAGTTTTCGTTCGCGAGTTCGCGGCGAATTGGCCGGCGCATGCCGCGGAAATCCAGCGGCAGCCGCACTTCCAGCAGGGGGTGAATGTCGAATTTGTCGCCGTCGATGGCAATCATGACGTGAGATCTCGCTTCTTCGAGCGAGGCGTCGGCGAAACCCGATCCTCCGGCACCGGTTCGTGCGCGGCGGCAGTCGCGGCCATGGCAACCGCACGAGCCGACTCGCCAGTCAAAGTGCACGCCCCCGGCGGCACGCAAACCGTACGCACCATGGGGAGTAAAGTGTTCTTGCGCGGCCCGGCCCGGCTCGTGTGCCGAGGCGAATTCTTTTTGAACTGATCGGTTAACCGCTCGCCACTCATGTCTTCTTCGCAAATTCAGCGCGTGAAACCGCCAGCGCTTCGCCCCGGAGATACCGTGGGCATCATTGCGCCGGCCAGCAATGTTAAGGCGTCTGAACTGGAAGCGGGATGCGAAGCTCTCCGGCAAGCTGGATACAAGCCGTTCTACTTCGATTCCATTCTCGAGAAAGACCTTTACTTCGCAGGCTCGCTTATCCGTCGTGTTCACGAACTCCAGGAGATGTTTTTGAACGATGATGTCAAAGCAATCATCTGCGCGCGCGGGGGATACGGCTCGAATTATCTGCTGCGAGAGCTTGATGTTGAGAAGATAAAGACCCATCCCAAAAGTTTCGTCGGCTACAGTGACATCACAAGCCTGTTGACTCATTTTTACGACGGCGCCCGTCTCGTAACTTTTCATGGCCCCATGCTCGCGAAAGACTGGGCTCACCAAGGCGGAGTCGATATGGCCTCTTGGCAGGCGGCGCTCTCCGGCGCAACGCCCTGGGACGTTCCTCTCAACCCGGAAGCCAGCGGCTTATCCGACGGAGAAGCCGAAGGCATTTTATACGGCGGCTGCCTTTCTATCCTCGTCGCATCTCTCGGCACCCCCTACGAAATTAAAACTGCCGGCACAATTCTCTTTATCGAAGACGTCGCTGCCAAACCATTTCAGATCGACCGCATGCTCGTACAGTTAAAGTTGGGGGCGCATCTCAATGCCGTGCGCGGCATCGTCTTCGGAGAAATGCTGGACTGCGTGCAGGGCCCAAATCTTCAAACTGGAAATCAAGGTTACACTTTGCAGGAGGTCATCATGCGAATCGTCGGTGACTTGGGAATACCGGTCGCCTTCGGCATAAAGTCGGGCCATGTCACTTCGGGCAACATCACCCTTCCTTTCGGAGTGCATGCAAGATTGTCGGTGCGCGGCGGGCAGGTGGCTTTGAGAATAACGGAATCCGCAGTCAGCCTGTGATGAGTCCCGAGATACCCGCGATGCGGAAGAGCATTCACGATGCGGAGGAAGCAGGATTCGTATCACGGTATGCCTTCAGGCATACCGACGCGTCCAAAGAATCGCTTGCGCCTTCAGGCGCGGTTGCAAGCAAGCGAAAGAAATGAACGACAAAAAACACATTCACCTGATCGGCATCTGCGGTACGGCCATGGCCTCGTTGGCCGGAATGCTTAAGCATCGCGGTTTTCACGTCACCGGTTCTGACGCCGCGGCCTATCCTCCGATGTCAGATTTTCTTCGCGGCTTGGACATTCCTGTAGCGCAGCCGTTTGCCGCCGCGAATCTCGATCCTCGTCCCGACCTCATTGTTGTCGGCAACGCCATGTCTCGCGGCAATGTCGAACTCGAGCACGTCCTCGACGCGCGCATTCCCTTCGTTTCCATGCCGCAGTTGCTGCACGACGAATTCCTGCGCGGTAAAGAAGTTCTGGTTGTCGCCGGAACCCATGGCAAGACCACGACGACTTCGATGCTGGCCTGGATCTTTCACTCCGCCGGATTGCAGCCCTCGTTCCTCATCGGAGGCATCGCCGAGAATTTTGGCTCCAGCTTTCAGCTCGGCTCCGGCAAGCATTTCATTTTGGAGGGCGACGAATACGACACTGCTTTCTTCGACAAAGGTCCAAAATTCCTCCATTATTTTCCCGATTCCGTCATCCTGACCTCTATCGAATTCGATCATGCCGACATCTATAAAGATCTCGACGCTGTGGAGACGGCCTTCAGGCGCCTGGTGAATCTGATTCCGCGCCGCGGACGCATCATAGGTTTCGACGGATTCGTGGGCGAGGCTGAAGCGGGATCGAACCAAGCCAGATCGAATAACGAGAGTTCCAGCCTGGAGCGCTGCCTGGCCAACGCCTTCTGTCCCGTCGAACGTTACGGCGCCGGGCTCCGCGCCAATTGGAAAATCACGAACCTCCGACTTGAATCCACGCGCACCACGTGGACCCTGCTCCGCGACGGCCAGTCTTGGGCCGACTTCGAATTCGCACTGGCCGGCGAATATAACGTTTGGAACGCAACCGCGGCTGCCGCACTGGCGGCGTCATGTGGCATTCCGAGGGCAGCCATCGCCGCCGCCTTGAAAACTTTCAAGAGCGTGAAGCGCCGCCTTGAAGTGAAGGCGCAAGTAAACGGCATCATTATCATCGACGACTTTGCGCATCATCCCACGGCGATTGCGGGCACTCTGAAAGCGCTGCGCGCGCGTTATGCGGGCTCGCGGTTGTGGGCCATTCTCGAGCCCCGTTCGAACACCTTGCGCCGCCGCGTGCTGCAATCGGATCTCGCACACAGCCTGGCCCAAGCCGACGAAGTGATCGTCGCGGGAGTCTTCCGCTCCGAAGCCATCCCAGAAAATGAGCGCCTGGAATTACCCGCGCTCGCGGCCGAGGTCGAACGCAACGGCCGCCGCGCACGTCTCGTCGCCGACGCGGATTCAATCGTCGAGGCCATCGCGCCCGAGATGCGCAGCGGCGATGTCGTGGCTATCCTTTCCAACGGCGGCTTCGGAGGAATCTACGAAAAGCTTCCGGCCCGCCTGCGCGAACTGGCAGGGAAGCGATGAGGATATTCCTTTTGCGCCGTAGATTGTTGACCCTGGTTGGTGCGGCGCTGTTCGCCATATCGTCGGTTGCGGTCGCGCAATCGGTTTCCCCAACCAGATACACGATAACTCTGGCCTCGCCCGAGCAGCATTTAATAGAGGTCCAGATCATCCTCCCCGCGGGCCTCGCCGAGCGCGAACTTCAGCTTCCGGTTTGGAACGCTCTTTATCAGATTCGCGATTTCGCTCAATACGTGAACTGGGTGCGCGCCAAAGATCGCTCCGGTCGTCCTCTCTCGGTCGTCGAACTCGACAAGAGTCGCTGGCAGATCAATGGCGCTGCCGGCGGCGCAATCGTCGAATACCAGATCTACGTCGATTCCCCCGGACCCTTCGGCGCGCAACTAAACCCGCATCACGCATTCCTCAATCTCGCGCAAATTCTCATGTATGCCGTGGACGCACGCTCGACTCCGCTGACCGCGCGCTTCGCTCACATTCCCGAGGGATGGAAAATCGCCACTCCACTGGAATCTTCGAATGCCAGCGAATTCACCGCCGCAAATTACGACCGCGCCGTTGATTCTCCCCTGGAGATCGGGAACTTTCAGGAATCGGACTTCGATGAAGTTGGCGGCCATTTCCGCATAGTCGTCGACGCCGACCCCGCCGACTACGACATGGCAAGAATCGTTGCCGACTTACATAAGATTGTCGCGGCTGCCACCAGTTGGATGAACGACCGCCCCTTTGACACCTACACGTTCCTCTATCACTTTCCCCGCGGCCCTGCCGGAGGCGGCATGGAACACGCCTATTCGACGGCCATCGAGCTGAACGCGAATTCGATGAAGAATTCGCTCGATTCTCTCACCGGCGTAACTGCGCACGAATTCTTCCATCTCTGGAACGTCAAGCGCATTCGCCCGCAAACCCTTGAACCCGTCGATTACACCAAAGAGAATTACACGCGGGCTCTCTGGTTCTGCGAAGGCGTTACCAGCACTGCGGAAGGCATTATTCAACTGCGCGCCGGACTGCTCGACGAAAAGCAATATCTCAATCGCCTCGGCGAACTGATTACCGAACTCGAACGCCGCCCTGCGCGCCTTACTCAGTCTGCTGAAGAATCGAGCCTCGACGCCTGGCTCGAGGGCGACGGATATTACCGCCGGCCCGAACGCAGCATTTCTTACTACAACAAGGGAGAGTTACTCGGAGTCGTGCTCGACCTCGCGGTGCGCGACGCCAGCCACGGGCGCGCGTCTCTGCGCGAAGTGCTGCAATGGATGAACGATAACTATGCTAAGAAAGGCCGCTTCTTCAACGATTCCGCCGGGGTGCGCGAAGCCGCCGAGGCTGTCAGCCACGCCGACCTCGCTTCGTTCTTCGCGAAGTACGTCGCCGGAACCGAAGAGATTCCCTGGGACGATTTTTTTCGTCAAGTCGGTCTGCGCGTGGAAGCCGTTCCAAACGCCTTGCCCGACGCCGGTTTTATCGCCTCCCGGAACTTCGACGGTCCCATGACAGTGGCCGCGGTCACGCCGGGCAGCGATGCCGAACACGCCGGGTTACAGGTTGGAGACACCATCGTCGAGTTGCAAGGCAAGCCCGCGGGACAGGAGTCGCGCCAGGAATTATCTCGCATGAGTCCTGGCGATAGGCTAGTCGTCAAAGCTAGATCGCGCCGTGGAGCTGAGCGCGAACTCAGATGGAAAATCGCCAGCCGCCAGGAAATTTCCTACGCGGTGAAGGACCTTAATCAAGTTTCGCCCGTTCAGGGAGCGCGCCGCGCCGCCTGGCTGAAAGGCGAAGCACAGTCCGAAGCCATCGAGCGCGGAACCGCGCCCGGCGCCGAAGCAAAAGGGTCCATAGCAGGCGCAGAAGCAAGAGGGGCTAGTAATACAAGAGGGGTTAGTAATAAATGATCCGCACGATCTTGATGCTGGTCTTCTGGGCGTTGGCCGCTCCCTTGGCCGCGCTCATCGGATTCCCGGCCAGCTTCATCATGGGCGACGTCCGCGTCTTGTATCGCCTCTTCATGTGGGGCGCATGGGCTGGCGTCTGGATCACGGGGGTTCGCGTCCAGACTATCGGACTCGATGGATTCGACCACTCCCGCAGCTACGTCTTCATGACGAATCATGTTTCCAACCTCGACCCGCCCATTCAAATTCCGCTGATCCCCCGCCGCACCTCGGTCATGGTGAAAAAGGAATTGTTCAAAGTTCCCATCCTTGGCCGCGCCATGCGCATGGGATCGCTCGTCCCCGTCGATCGCGGCAATCGCGACGCCGGCATTGAAGCCGTGCGCGCCGCGAAGGCCGTCGTCGATCGGGGCATCAACATGACCATCTACGTCGAAGGCAAGCGCTCCTTCGACGGCAAACTTCTCCCCTTTAAGAAGGGCCCGTTCTATTTGGCGGAGGAATGCGGAGTTCCCGTAATCCCCATGACGATCGTCGGCACGCACTCCTCCATGCCCAAAGCCAGATTCGCTATCAAGCCGGGCCTGGTAACAGTGATTTTCCATCCGCCCATCGAGCCCAAAGATTTCGGCAGTCGCGAGTGCCTCATGGAAAAAGTGAGAGCCGCCATCGACAGCGGATTATCGAAAGAATGCCGCCAGGGATCGTCCGCAGTTCCTCCACCCATCGAAAACAATGGCGAGAATAATAACCAGGAACGTGGAGGCCCGGCCTACGTCTAAAAGTCTTTTGCCAAGTTCTACTCCTTGATCCTCGTGCCCGCTGTGGTTATTGTTCTTTCTTCTTCTCCCGCACCGCTCGGGCAATCTCCGGCAGCCGCGGCAGGATCGCCGAATATTTTAGCCACAACTTATGATCCACCGCAGGAGCGCCGCTCACCAGCGCCTTCGCCGGGACGTCCTGCGCCACTCCGCTCTGCGGCGTCACAATGGCGTCGTCGCCGACTTTGCAGTGCCCCACGACGCCAACCTGTCCCGTAAGAATCACCCGGTTCCCGATCTCCGTCGACCCAGCGAGGCCGACCTGGGAGCACAGCAGCGCATCCTCACCCACAGTAGACCCATGACCCACCTGCACCAGATTGTCGACTTTTACTCCGCGCCCAATACGCGTCTCCCCCAGGCTCGCCCGGTCAATGCAGGAATTCGCCTGGACTTCGACGTCATCCTCTATCACGACCGGCGCCGGCTGCGGAATCTTGTGCCAGCGTCCCTCCGCCGTTTTCGCGAACCCAAAGCCGTCCGCGCCGATCACCACGCCGTTCTGCAGCAGGACATTGTTTCCGATGCGGCAGTCCTCGCGCACAACGGCATGAGCGTGCGCCCAAAAATCGTCCCCAATCTTCACCCCGCGATAAATCACCACATGCGCCAGAAGCACCGCATTCGCCCCAATCTCGACGTTTTCGTCGATCACCACATAGGGCCCAATATGCGCTCCGACCCCAATCCGCACATTCGCATGAACAACCGCCGTCGGATGTACCCCGGGCGCATAACGCAGAGGCTCATGAAACATCCCCAGGGCTCGCGCAAACGCCAGGTAAGGATCCTTCGCCCGCAACATGGCCGCCGGTATGGCAGGGAAGTCCTCCCCCACGATGACGGCCGAAGCCCGCGTAGTCCGGGCCGCCCCCGCATACTTCGGGTTGGACACAAACGTAAGGTCCCCAGGCCCGGCCTGTTCAATCCCGCTAAGACGGGTGATTTCCGTGTCCGAAGAACCGTTTTCCAGACGAGCATTGAGGGCAGAGGCGATGACAGAAAGTTTCATGGAAAATAAGCGACGACGGATAGATCGTACACTAGCGACTTGAAGATGCCGGCCGACGCGAGCCCGCCTCACCTTTTGGAGGTGCTATTCCGGTACGTACTAGTGTGTCTGTCGGAAATCCGAGTCGAATGGCATACTGACCGAAATCCAAAACACGAATGGAGGGTTTATGACGAGCAGGATTGCAAGCCTTTGGGCGACCTTCGTTCTGCTGGCTGCCGCCTTCGCAACGGCGCAGTCGTCTTACACCATCACCGACATCGGCGTGCTTAAGGGCGACAACGAAAGCAGCGGCTTTTGGATCAATAATTCCGGCGAGGTTGTCGGCTGTTCGGACACCGAAACCACCTACGGCTATCCTTGCACCGGCCTGGTCGCGGGGCAGCACGCTTTCTCGTGGACCAAGAGCGGCGGCATCAAAGATCTCGGGACGCTCTCCGGCGCCACAGTCAGCGGCGCGGTCGGCATTAACGACTCCGGCACGGTCGTCGGGTATTCCAACGTGGAGGGCCAACTGTCCACCAACTTTGTCGCGGTGCAGTGGTCGTCGACCGGCGCTATGACGAATCTAGGCACGCTTTGGGGAGGCGCTTCCAGCGCCGCCTTCGCCATCAATTCCGCAGGCGAAGTGGCCGGAGATTCCTTCCTCAGCAGCGGCCTGGTCGACGCCACCACATGGACCAGCAAGAAGATCCAAAACATCGGCGCCTTGTCGGCCGCGATCTTCAGCGCGGGACTCGCCATCAATAAGAGCGGCGAGGTTGTCGGCGAATCCGTCTTTGGCTACGGGCCGCCGTTTACCTCACATGGCTTCCTCTGGCAAAATTCCGTTCGCAAGGATCTCGGCACGCTCCCGGGCGGCGTCACCAGCATGGCCAACGGCATCAATACGTCGAGTGTGATCGTCGGCCAGTCTGATGGCAACAGTACCCGAGGCCTGTGGCATGCTGTGCTGTGGAACGCTTCCGATCAGATTCAGGACCTCGGCACGCTGCCTGGCGGCACCTACAGCATCGCCTTTGCCGTGAATGACTCCAGCGTCGTGGTCGGATACGGCAACATCTGGGACAACGCCGCGCACGCCATGATCTGGACGTCCACCGGTGGCATGCAGGACCTGAACGATCTCATCTCCTCCGGTTCGGGATGGGTGCTGGCCAGCGCCAACGCCATCAACAGTTCGGGCCAGATCACCGGCTACGGGACTAAAGGCGGCAAGAATCATGCCTTTCTGCTGACGCCGAAGTAGGGACGTCGGTCGACATTCAGCACTTAGCATTCAATACTTGGCATTCAGCAATGACAATATGGGGACAGCGGCCTTCGACTGTCCGGCGGCCCGGGTGTACCGGCTCCACTCTGCTCTGACGCCGGCCATTTTGTATCTCGAAAAAATCTAAAATATTGGCTGTGCGAGGAGAGCGACTGTGTGCCACATTGGTCGGTGCTTGCACCGGATCTTCCAAGAGCCGGGCGGACGAATGCGTCCGCCGCTACGCGGGTATTCTTAGTCGTCGACCTAATTATTCCTCGAACATGGGGACCTGGCGCTGGTCTTCGGAGGCGCGGCGTTGGCGGCGGGTGGCGCCAATTACCGCCAGCACTGTCAGCGACTCCAGGGCAGTTCTTGGGACGAAGATACGCTGCGTGTTCGCGCGCTGATCGGGCGGGTTTACCAGGAATCCTTCTGGCGTCGTTTGGGTGAGGTCGGCGGGCATTAGGGCTTCGAGGATTTCGCTATCTTTGAAGCGAAGGCGGACCCAGAGGCCTTCGGAGCGTGGGCGCGTGGTGAAAGTCTTGCGGGTGAGGGATTCGGCTTCGCCGAATTCGCGGACAAAATAGACTCCTTTGATTTCGCGCAGGTCGATCGAGATGACCGTGCCGGCGGTGTTCAGGAGTTCGAGTTTGCCCTCGTTCACGAACTGCGATGGAGAGACGTAGCCGGAGACGCTGTCGCGGTCCATCTTGCGGACGATCACTTTTTTGTGGGTCGACGGCATAAAAGACAGCTTCCGGCTTCCGCTATCCGGCTTTAGCCTTCTGAAACAGGTCGATTAGATCGTGCGCGGACAGCCAGAATCAAATTTGTGCTGGAAGGATACGGTTTCCTATTAGGACCGGAAGCCGGAAGCCGGACAGCGGAAGCCGATCCTGATTCTCGCACCTTTTTCTGCGAAAACTGACGGAATCTGCCTTGGCAGTAGCCAAAATGTAAACGTTGTGTTATTTTCTTAAGCTTGCCACCAAGTTTCAGTTCGGCATAAGTACTTTATATTAAGCCACTTGCATTCGAGTGGCTTAGGGGGCGGATCAGATCGTCCTCAAGGCTGTGGAAATCTTGTGGAAAGCGGGGGTTTGGCCTAGGCTGATCTAGTTGGGCTGAACTTGGCTGGTGGAGTTAGGCGTTGTATGGTTAGGCTGGTTCGGCCCTCCCCCGGGCGCGATCATCAGGCGATCGCCTCGTCGGAAAGTTCCTGGACAGCCGCTTGAAAGCGAATGGCTGACTACATTTATACGATGGAAATCCGGCTGACGCCGGATCAACTGAAGGGCGTGGGGCTGGTACAGGATGTAGCCCGCGCCGCGGGATTGAATCTCTACCTCACCGGCGGAGCCATCCGCGACATCATCAGCGGGTTTACCATCCGCGATCTGGATTTCACAGTTCAGGGAAATCCTCTCAAGCTGCAAAAAGACCTGGAGAAGGCCGGGGCGAAGATCACTGCGGTCGAGGAAGACATCCGCACGATTTTTATTTCGCTGCCGGGAAACGCGCGCGCGGAAATCAGCATGGCGCGCACCGAGAAGTTTGAGAAGACGGGCAAGCCTCCGATTGTGACGCCAGCGACGATTCATGACGACTTGCGGCGGCGCGACTTTACGGTCAACGCGATGGCGCTCTCGCTGAATGAAGGCTCGCGCGGGCTACTGCTCGATCCCTTCAACGGTGTTGCGGACATCGAAGGCAAGGTGATCCGCATTCTGCATAATTATTCTTTTCTGGAAGACCCGTCGCGGCTGATTCGGGCGACGCGCTTTGCGGCGCGCTTTCACTGGCCGCTGGAAGAGCGGACTCAGGCACGCTACGACGCCGCGAAAGAAGGCAAGTACATCGACCACATTCTACGCTCGTCAATCGGTCATGAGATTGCGGCGCTGGCGCATGAGGACGATCCGCTGCACGTCGTGAAGATGCTCGAGAAGGAGGGCTGGCTCGAGGTGTTTCACGATCACTGGACGGCTGCCAAGGTCGACGCCAACGGCATTACGCAGTTGATGAAGACGCGGCAGCAGATGGTCGATCTGGGATACGCTCCCGATGCCGGGCCGGCGGTGATGTATTTTCTGACGGCGCATTTTTCGGATAAAGACGTTGCCGATATTCAGCGGCTGATTCCACGCAAGGATCTGGTGGAGGCGTGGCGCGACATCGAAGATCACGCCAAGGAATTAGCCAAGCGGCTGATGGGGAAAGAAGCGGCGACGCCGTCGCGGACGTGGCAGTTGCTGTCGTCGGCGCGTCCGGAGATGGTGCTATTTCTGGCGGTGACGGCGAAGCAGCAGTCAGTGGAGCAGAAGATTAAGAATTATCTGACCAAGTGGCGGCAGGTGCAGCAGAAACTTCCGTTGCCGGAGATGACGGAGTTGCTGATCACGCCGCAGTTGCCGGTGTATCCGAAGCTGGCGCATGATGTGTTTCTGCTGCTGCTCGATGGGAAGCTGCGTTCGCGCACCGAGACGCTGAAATATCTGAAGCCGTTCGCACCGCCTCCGCCGCCTCCGCCCCCGGCGCCGAGGCGCGGACGTGCCGCGAAGGCAGCTGCGGAAGCTGCCGCAGCAACGCCGGGGAAGCCGGGGCCGAAAGGGAAGAAGGGGAAGGCGGCTGCGGTTGTTGCTCCGGCGCCTGCACCGGTTCCAGCAGTGAAAGCGGAACCGAAAGGGAAGGCGGTGAAAACAAAAACGTCGCCTGCCCCGGCGAAAGCTGCTCCGAAGCCGGCTCACAAGCCCGCAGCCAAACCTGCGCCGAAGAAGGCAGCGCTCAAAACGAAGGGGAAGAAGAAGCGCTAAATCTTCGATAGATTTCGAACGAGAATCTGTCGCGAGCACCTAGGTTTCAGACTGCAACATTCTGCATCTTGACTCGCTGGGCAGACGGAATGACAATGTCACGTTCCTGGCTGCCGAGCCATCCGTCCCCACCGGCAGTCAACCCGGGCCATGCTGTTTCCAACTCGAGGCCACCTCACATGAAGTTCAGCAGCTTCGTCTGCCTGTTGCTTCTGCCTACTGCGCTTTTCGCGCAATCGAAAGCGATTCCGTCAGCCAGCCCACCGCAAGGGGCGCCGATTTTCTCGGGCGCGTCGCGGATGTTGCTTTCCTCATCGAACGGGATCTCCCGCGTTTCATCGACCCCCGCACTACGGCCGCAAATGTCGGGGTTAGGCTTTGCGAACGCTGCCGTCTACGGCTCGAACGGCGAAAATGCCTATGCGCTAGCGATAGCGGATGTGAATGGCGACGGCAAGCCTGACCTAGTTGTGGCGAACGGTTTCGGCGGGGACAACGGCGACGGCTTAGTGGCTGTATTTTTGAACAACGGCGACGGAACCTTCGCGGCGGCGGTGACATTTGACTCGGGCGGCTTTCAGCCTCTTTCTGTGGCTGTCGCTGATATCAACGGCGATGGAAAGCCCGACATAATAGTGGCGAACTGCGGTATTGGCACTGGCGGGTGCATTGGGCTAGAGGGCGGTGTCAGTGTGCTTATAGGCAACGGCGATGGAACTTTTCAGACCGCGGCGGCCTACAGTTCGGGCGGACAGATGGCTGAGTCAGTGGCCGTGGCAGATGTTAACGGCGATGGCAAGCCCGACATCATCGTGGCGAACCAATGCCAGAGCAGTACCAGCTGCAATGGCACGGTCGGCGTGCTTATAAGCAACGGCGATGGAACCTTCCAATCCGCGGTCACCTATGGGTCCGGTGGAAACGACGCTGAGTCGGTAGCCGTGGCAGATGTAAACGGCGATGGCAAACCCGACTTGCTCGTGGCAAATTACTGCCAGCTTAATGCTTGTACGGGAACGGGATTGGTAGGGGTCCTATTGGGCAACGGCGATGGAACCTTCCAGACAGCGGCTACCTACAACGCGGCGGTCCAGTCGGTGGCTGTGGCGGATGTAAACGGTGATGGCAATGCCGACCTCCTGGTGGCCGGAGCTAGTTCGGTAGGCGTCCTACTGGGCAATGGCAACGGAACTTTTCAGCCGGTAGTGAGTTACGGCTCGGGCGGATTCGATGCTTGGTCTGTCGCTGCGGCGGATGTGAATGGAGACGGTAAGCCTGACCTCGTGGTGGCAAACTACTGCGCGGACAGCAGCTGTAATGTCGAGAACAATTCGGATAGCGTCGTTGGCGTTCTGCTGGGCAACGGTGACGGAACCTTCCAGACCGTCGTTACATTTAGCTCCGGCGGATACTATGATTTTTCGATAGCGGCGGTAGACGTGAACGGAGATAGCAAGCCGGACATCGTGGTAGCGAACATCTGTTACAGCAGCAGCAGCTGCGCTAATGGTTCGGCAGCAGTTCTGATTAACGCCAGCCTCGGGACTACAACAGCGGAAGTCTGGTCCTCTCCGAATCCATCTAACAACGGCCAGACCGTGATTTTTACCGCCTCTATTTCCTCGCTCGGGTTCAAAATCACGCCGACGGGCACGGTAACCCTCTTCGACGGCACCACAAGCCTGGGCAGCTCCTCTCTGAACTCCAGCGGAGTCGCGACACTCTCGACTGCGGCTCTCACGATCGGAACGCACAGCATTACAGCATCTTACAGTGGAGACTCGAATTTTTCCTCGAGCACTTCCTCGGTCTTAAGCCAGGTCGTGCAGGGAGCGATTGCGCAGCTTTCGACGACGACTCTCACCTTTGGCAACGAGACCGTGGGGATGACGAGCCTTCCTGCGGGCTTTACGCTCACGAACGCTGGAAACACGAACCTGGTCATCACATCCATTGGCATTACGGGGGCGAATAGCGCCGACTTTGCTGAGAGCGGCACTTGTGGGAACACGCTTGTGCCGGGTCAAATTTGTTCATACAGCGTGACCTTTACGCCCACCGCGACAGGTACGCGAACCGCAACGCTGACTTTTACGGACAACGCTTCCAATAGTCCGCAATCGATTGCTCTAAGCGGAATTGGCGTGCTGCCCGCAGTGACGCTCTCTCCTACGAGCCTGACATTCGCGACGCAGGTTGTGTTTACGAGCAGCAAGGCTCAGACCGTCACGCTCAACAATACCGGACTCGGAATCCTCAACATCTCGAAGATTGCCATTACGGGACCGTTCACCGAGACGAACAATTGCGGTTCGACTGTGAACTCCGGCAGTGGTTGCACGCTGAATGTAACCTTCAAGCCCAAAACATCGGGTGTACTGACCGGTTCTCTGTCCATTACTGACAATGCTTCGCTGAGTCCGCAAAAGGTTCCGCTGAAGGGCACGGGAACAGATGTGCAACTCACGCCTGCGAGCCTAAATTTCGGCAATCAGCCGGTGGGTACGAGGAGTTTGCCAAAGAAGATCACACTGAGCAACAAGGCGAGCGTGGCGATTAGCGTTACGAGCATTTCGATCATCGGAGCGGATGCCGGTGATTTCGCAGAAACCAATACTTGCGGCAAGAGTGTAGCGGGGGGAGCAAGTTGTGCCATTACTGTAACCTTCACGCCTTCGGCGAAGGGAAGCCGCTCGGCGTCGGTTTCGATTGTCGACAATGGCGGTGGGAGTCCCCAGAAGGTTAGTTTGGCGGGAACCGGGACTTAGCTCGCGGGCTCTGGGTCAGCGCTGCCGATTGCGCGCATTCGCGCGCAACCCCGGACCGGGGCGTCCAGGGCTCCACGCGCGATTTCTTGCCAATACTTGTTCGAACAAACTCTTACAAACGAACTCTTTAGGGGGTCGTGACCGAAATGGTGCCGACATGGTCGGATCCTATCTGCGAACCATCGTCAGTGTACTGCTGACCAAAATATGTGGCCTGAACAGTGGCCGACGAAGTGTCGCCACTAACGTGGTACTGAGAGCTATAGGTCGCAGAAGTGGAGTTGCTTTCTGTCGTCCCTGATTCGCTGTAAGTTTTGGTCGGGGTCCAGGTGACCGTAATGACTCCGCCCGCATAAGGATTGCAAGTGTAGTTCAGGAAGGCATCGGCGACGCAATACTGCAACTGCAACCCGGCGGCATTGGTATCGAGGTTGAGGCCTAGACTGGTTTGTCCGTTTCCCGAGACCATGCTTGACGGAACTTGCCCAACCCCTCCGATCATCGTTTGATTGCCCTGACTGTCCTGACCGTAAATTGTGATGTAAACAAACCAGGTGGTCGTCCCCTGGTCCTTACCAGACGACAACGTTATCAGCGCGAGGCTCGAACAATTGTTCAGGCAGGTAGTGGAATAGGCGTCTACTCCACTCACTTCGAACTTATATGTGGTAGAAGCATGAGCGTTGGCTGTGGCGATCAGCATTACCAGCGCAGCCAGCGAGGATAGCAAGACTGATTTCTTCATGGAACATGCCCTCTCTACGAAAAATATTTACAAATGAAATTAAACCGAAGCGGCATTGTCGGATTCCGACCTACGGATTGGTGATCTCCACCGTGCCTGAGTGCGAGGTCCCGAATTGCGCATTTCCGTCGACGAACTGCGTCCCGAATGCGTTGGTTTGCGCAGTCGCCGAGGAAGTGTCGCTTTGCAGATTCAAGTGGACCGTGAAGTTACCGAAAGTCGTTTGGTTCTGTTCGACCGAGTGGTTGGAGTAGTTGCTGGTAGTGTTAAAGGTCGCGGTGATGGTTCCGCCCTGGTAGGGATTGCAGGTGTAGTTGTAATACTGGTCGGCGACACAATACTGCACCTGTAAGCCGGCCGCGTTGGTGTCGAGAGCGAGGGTCAGAGTGTTCTGTTGATTGCCTGAAATCATGCTTGCCGGAACGGTGCCCGAGGCCGAGATTGAGGTGGGATTGCCGGAGCTATCAGTGCCGAAGAGTCCGAAGGTGACCATCCACGTTGTGGTGCCGCCACTCTGATTGCTGTAGAGGATCAGATAGAGACTGCTTGAACAATTGGTGGTACAGGTCATCGTCGTGGCCGACGTGCCGTTGACTTGGTTGGCGGATGCATAGGCAGTGCCGCCTGCAAACACCGCTGCGAGTGCGACTGCCAAGGACCACAGAACTAACTTTTTCATCGGGGAAATACCTCAGTTGGAGTTTCAGATGGAGCGTAGTTTCGATGAGGGCCGTGCAATTAGGGGTTGTTCCGGTGGCTCGTATTCATAAAATCTTAACCTGAATACAGGGGGACCCTTCGAGGAACTCGGGGCTTTCCTTTAGAGCAGAGCGTTTAGATCGCGCTGCGAGGAAAAGCAGGTTCCGTCCACTACGCTCTCGTTCGCTTGTTGTTTGACACGGTAACTATTGCGCGATTACCGGCCTATGTCATAGAGATATCGCCGATTATAAATTCCTAGAAGTCGGTCAAACAGGCCTATACTAGGGTTGTATGCGTCGCTTGGCCCCCATCGCGGCGTTCGCCCTTGTGCTGGCTCTACCCTTGTGGGCACAGCATGGCGGAGGTCATGGCGGCGGTGGCGGCGGCCACGCCGGCGGATTCGGCGGGCGTGGCGGGTTTAGCGGCGGTGGCGGGCACGTTTCCCCAGGGGTACACTCCGGTTCCGGCGCGGCGCGCGCCTTCACTCCTCCTTCTTCTTCCCGCGCTTATTCGCAACGCGGATTCTCGAACCGTGGATTCTCCAATCGAGGAATTACCAGCCGCGGCTTCCGGCATGACGGATTCCGGGGCAACCGCTTTCGCATTCGCACATACGGATTCAACAATTACTGCTACGGATTTCCCTGCCGCGGAAGTTATTATCCGTGGGTCTATGGTGGATACTACGATCCTTACTGGTGGTGGGATTCGGGTTCTGACGACGACAGCTACGATCAGGATGTAGCGGCGGCTGCTCAGATGAACCGCGACAATCTGGAAGAGCAGCAGATGCTGCGCCAGGAAGAATCCGACGGCGACCAGGATGCTTACGCGATTGCGCCGCGCGCGCCCCGCGCGTTTCGACCTGGAAACGCGCAACCCGGTAATAGTCAACCGGCGGGCGCGGCAATGATGTCCGACACCGTCCTAGTATTTCGTGATCAGCATAAACAGGAAGTCAGTAACTACGCGATTGTCGGGCAGACCTTGTGGAACTTCGCTCCGGGACATACCCAAAAAATTCCGTTGAGCGATCTCGACCTGCCGGCGACGACCAAGGCGAATCAGGATGCGGGCGTGACGTTTCGCGTGCCGGGGTCCGCGGGCGAAGGGCAATAGGGACGAGGAGCAATGCGCGAGTGTTGCGTCGCACGGACCATTGAAGTATCAACCTGACGTACCAACCTTAGGATCGCGCACCGAAAAAGCAAAGTGAAGGGCGGCGGACAGGAGTGGACGCCCTACATGACTGCGCCGTTTACCGCGCCGTTTCCCCGTTCGCTGCATCGAATAGGCCATTGACACCATCAACATTCTCTTTTCGCCGTCGAGCTAGTACGTTGGAATCAAGCGTTTTAGGTCATGTTCTATGGGCTATGGGGAACCTGGTGCAATACGGGGTCGAATGCGGAAGAACCGTGCCCGAATGCTAAAATAAATGAATACTCAACTATGCCTTTAAAAACACTGTTTCTGAATCCTCCATCTTTTGAAAACTTCGACGGAGGCGCCGGCTCGCGATGGCCCGCCACCCGCGAGATTGAAAGCTTTTGGTACCCAGTGTGGCTGGCTTATCCGGCGGGGATGCTGGAGGGGGCGCGGTTGCTGGATGCGCCGCCGCACCACGTGTCGGGCGAAGAGACGATCAATATCGCCAAGGAGTACGAGTTCCTTGTGCTGTTTACTTCGACGCCAGGATATCCGGGTGACATTCTTTTGGCGCGGGCGATCAAGCAGGCGAACCCTAAAATCAAGATTGCGTTCGTGGGACCGCACGTTACCGTGCTGCCGGAGAAATCGTTGCGCGATTGTCCCGAGCTTGATTTCATTTGCCGCAAGGAATTCGATTACTCGGTGGTCGACTTCGCCAAGGGCAAACCGCTGGCGGAGATTCCCGGCATTTCTTATCTACAGGACGACAAGATCGTGCACAATCCCGACGCGCCGCAGATTCAGGATCTGGATGCGCTGCCAAACGTGACCGAAGTCTACAAGCGGGATCTGGATGTAACGAAATATAACGTACCGTTCCTGCTTCATCCTTATGTGTCCTTGTACACTACGCGCGGCTGTCCGGCGCAGTGTACGTTCTGCTTGTGGCCACAGACGCTGATGGGCCATCCGTGGCGGAAGCGCTCGACCGATGACGTGGTGGCTGAAATGGCCAAGGCCAAGCAGATGTGGCCGGACGTGAAGGAGTTTTTCTTCGACGACGACACTTTCAATATTCAGAAGGCGCGCACCATTGAACTTTGCGCCAAGTTGAAGCCGCTGGGGCTGACATGGTCGTGCACTTCGCGCGTCACCACCGACTTCGAAACGCTGAAGGCGATGAAAGAAGCGGGATGCCGGCTGCTGATTGTCGGGTACGAGTCGGGAGACCAGCAGATTCTGAAGAACATCAAGAAAGGCGCGACCATTGAGCGTGCGCGCCAGTTTACCAAGGACTGCCACAAGCTTGGCCTGGTCGTCCACGGCGACTTCATCATGGGTCTGCCGGGCGAGACGCATGAGACGATCAACAACACGATTGCATTTGCCAAAGAACTGGACGTGGAAACCATTCAGGTTTCTGTGGCGCACGCCTATCCCGGTACGGAGCTTTACGACTACGCGGTGAAGAATGGCTTCATGGTGGGCGACAACAAAATGGTGGACGAAGGCGGACATCAGTTGGCGCACATTCAATACCCGGGGCTGCCCGCCGACGACATTTTGTCGGCCGTGCATCGCTTCTATGACGAGTATTATTTCCGACCGAAGGCGGTATTCCGCATTTTGCGGAAGGCGGCGTTCGACAGCAATGACCGCAAGCGCCTGTACAAAGAGGCCAAGACGTTTCTGAAGCTGCGGCATGCCCGCAACAAAATGGTGAAGAAAAACCACGACGCGGCCGGAGCGGCGGAGCCGGTAAAGGCATAGAGGCAAGGTCTCAAGTTGCAGCGTTTTCGATGTTTCAAGGTTTTGCCAAGCGGGAACCCCGGAGTATGGACCTTGAGACTGTGAAACGTTGCAACTTTGCCACTTGAAAACTATCTATATCTTCAGTGAGCCTGCGTAAGTATCTGGTGCTGGCTGGCGTGACCGTCTTTGCAGCGGCTGGCGACTCCATGCTTTCGCATGGAATGAAACAGGCCGGCAACATTTCCCTCGATCACCTCCAAGGTGTCGTGCTGGCAGTGCTCAATCCCTGGGTCGCCGTCGGCATTGTTTTACTGCTTGCCTTTTTCGCTTCCTACATGAATGCGCTGTCGTGGGCAGACCTCACATATGTATTGCCGGCGACGTCGCTGGGCTATGTCCTGCTGGCGCTGTTGGCAAAGTTTGCGCTGCATGAGCAGGTTAGCCCCATGCGGTGGATCGGGATTGTGCTCATTTCCGGCGGAGTTGGATTTGTCGCCGGCGGCCCGGCGCTCACCGAGCCGGAAGCGGGCGCATCTTCGCCTTCCCCACTTCTTGCAAAAGAGGCGAGTAGTGATGCCCCCAGGGTTGACGTGCCGACGATTTCCGGGGTGAAGCGATGAAGCATCTCTATACCTGGGCTGCGATCGTGGCGGTGGCTTCGGCTTCGGTGGTGGGGGATATTCTACTGGCGCGGGCCATGAAGCAGGTTGGAGACGTCCATGCGTTGTGGAGCCAGTCAGGTTTGTGGGCGGTGATCCGGCGCACGTTGGGCAACTCTAATTTCTTTATGGGTGTAACTGCCATGGCGTTGGCGTTCTTCAGCCTGCTGTTTGCATTGTCATGGGGCGAGGTGAGCCTGGTCGCGCCTGCGGCTGCATCGCTCACGTTTATTGGAAACGCCTTCGCGGCTAAAATCTTCTTGCATGAGAGGGTGGACCGGCGGCGCTGGATTGCCGCCCTGCTTGTGGCGGCGGGAGTTGTGCTACTGGCGGGGTAGGGTTTGCGACGTGCGAGTTATCGCGTGACCGTTCCGGACGGCGCAAAATAGCGAACTGTTACATCATCCCCGATGTGTGAGATTCGAGTACGCTGCCCGCTGCGCTTGGTGAGGCGTCCATCCGGATATCGGTCGACGAATGTTCGCACGGTGACGTCATTGCCGACATCGTCGGCTTGAGTCGGCGCTGTCCGCACTTTCCTCGGCTGGGTCTGCGCAGAAGTCTGCGCAGGTCCAACAGGGTTCGACGAGACCGACGCAGTCGCGGCGGCGAGCATGGCCTTTCCCGCGGGTGGTTTCACGATGGATGACTGAAGCTCGATCGCGTTTGTGATGTTGGCAGCCGGTAACTTCGGGGATGGGACCATCTCAGAGGGAGTCGATCTGGCAGAGGAGCGCCGGATGGGATTGGGCCGCTTGTAGATCAACTGGAGAGTCAAAGCGAGTACTACGGCAATCACCGCAGCCGGGGCGGATTGACGCAACAGATTAGACCGGTTCAGGTTAGGTCTGTTCAAGCTAGGCCAGTGCAGGTTGGGCCAGTTTAGGTTCCGGGTTCGTCGTGCGAAACCCGAAACGAGGGTTGCCCGACTTAATTTCAGGCGCCAGTTGGGTAACCCAATAATCTTTTTTCGCTGCTTTCGTTGCGCAGTCGGTCGGGCGGGACTCGCAGCAACGGATTTCCAGCTTAGGTTTGGCCGGCGAATCGCCCCGTTCAGATTCCTGGCTCGTCGCATGAGCCCGTCAGCGAATTCCTTCAGCGTGAAGTTGCGCCAGGCGTTGGGCCAGTGAAAGGATTGAGCTCGCCGTACAATCCCGGTCGCAACGGTTGCCGGCGCGATGTTTCGCCGCCACCGCCGCGCTGGTTGCGAGGCTACAGAAGGAAGGGGGGCTGGAACGAAATCCGGCTCACGGTCGCGCGGGGTGACGGCTCCTGCCCGCCTCGCGAGCATTGTAGCCATGCGCGCTAGTTGCCTGAGTCCCGGCAAGTTGATCATGTCCACCAGGACAAATCGGCAACGTGCATAAAACGAATACTGATTTTGCGGGAGCATCGAGAATACGGGAACAGAGTTCTGTTCTTCGTTCACGCCGGAATCGTTCACTCCGGAATTTGTGATTTCTCCGCGAGCTTCAGGAACGGAAGGCTCCGATGCGAGGTTTTGTCTTAGTGCGGGCGGGGCCGAACGCCGGGCGGCCAAGTCTCTGAACTCCTGAACCTCAAATGCTTTGGCCGAAAGACGCTGAAAAGGTCCGGGACTAAAGTCGGAGTGATGATTCATAAACCGTTCTCGTGTCTCCAGCGGGTAGCTGGCTACTGCCGAATGAGAGGAACAGGAAAGTGGCGGCGACGGAGTTGGATGCCACCTTCAGGTGCGTTGTTGCCACCTAAATTCGAGCGCACGACTCGCCGGCCCGCTGACGACCCGAACCAACTGTGGTCGTCTCGTCGCTGACCGCGCATTTTCTTAGGCAGCCTCTTTTTTCTGAGAGGGCCGGTCGTTATCGGGAACTTCTTTCCGGGAGATCTCTTCTGGCGGCGATTCTTTCTGCGAAGCTTCTTGCTGGGAGGCTTCTTGCTGAGGGGCGCTGTCGCTGACTGCGGCGTCGGGTTTCTCGGGTTCCGACTGAGCCTTGTTGTTGTCCGCTTTGTCCGCCTCGCCGGAAGGTTGGGCCGCAGTCTCTTTGCTGTCCGGCGCTGGAGCTTCAACCGGCTTCTCGGCGGGCTTGAGAGCGGAAGAAATAAGCGCGTCGGTTCTTACTCGCACGGCGCGCCAGCGGACGTTGCTGGCGTTTCCGGCGGCTTCGAGAAACGGCGCCAGCTTCTCGTCGGTGGCGATCCCTTTGGCTTTGAGAAATTGAAGCAGGGCGGCGTTTTGTGTCTCCAAGGGCTCGAGTGAAGCGAATAACTCGTCGAAGATCTGCTTGAGGATTTCTTCGTCCATCTTGGTGTGTCCGATCTTTAGTGGCGATGCCGCTCTTTCAAATCCATTGCGCCTCGAGTCAATTCCCCATAAATAGTGTGCATTTCAAGCCAATTTAGGCGGCAAATTTGCGCCCGAGCTTGCGGGCCTTGTCTGCAATGGTCGGCTGGCTCAGAGGAACACTGGCCTCCCATGGTTCGTCGACGCCGAGCAGGGCGAGTGCTCCTCCGGCCAAAGCCAGGTTCTTGGTGAAATTGATCATGTCGTTCATGCGCTGCTCGGGGTCTTCGCTGTGCCAGAAATCGTGCATCACGGGAGAAACTCCGGCGAGGAAGCCGAGGATGGCGATTGCACCGAGCCGCGGTTTCACGCCGAGCAAAAGGCTGGCGCCGCCGGCGATCAGCGGGATCGCCGAAAGTTTTACCGCCAGTTCACCTTGGGGCACGCCCTTGGACTCGGCGTAGGGCGCCATGGACTTAGCTTGGCGCAGGTGATTGATGCCGTTATAAAGGAAGTAGCCGCCGAAGAGGATGCGACCGATCAGGAATGGAGCTTTCATTTGAGGCCTCGCGCGAGCTGGTTGCCTGGTATTCGATTCGGAGAGCGGGAATGGTGTTGCCCGGTTTCTCGGGGAGCGATGCGAGACCCCGGCCGAGCTTCACTCGGCCGGACGGGCGAGGCGCCCGTGCCTCCACGGGGTGCCGATGTCAAGAGAACAGGCGCATGAAACCCGTCGCGGGCATATCCGGGGAAAGGAAACGGGAATCGTTCCGACCGGCGGCGTGGGCAATAGCTTCGGCGGCGAGATAGCCGCTGCGGACGGCGCCTTCCATGGTGGCGGGCCAGCCGGTGGCGGTCCAGTCGCCGGCCAGGAAGATGCGCGGCCAGGCCGTGGCGGCGGGGCGGTGGGCGTCGATGCCAGGACGCGGAGAGAACGTGGCGTTGACTTCTTTGATGACGGTAGATTTTATGAGCCTGGCATCGCGTGCGCCAGGGAAGAATTCGCGGACTTCGGCGAGCGCAAGGTCGACGATTTCGGTACGGGATTTGTCGATCAGCGTTTTTGAGGAGCTGACGACGAGTTCGATATAGCTCCCATCGCGTTCGTCGCCCGATTGCGCGCGCATGGGTTGCAGACGGGATTTGTGGAACATCCATTGGATGGTGCGATCGAGGAGGACGGCATGGTCGAGATCTGTGATCTGGCGGTCGAACCAGAGGTGGATGCCGGTGATGGGCGCGGTTTCGAAATGGCTGAGTTGCTCGCGGAGGGGTGCGGCCTCGGATGTTTTCGGAAGAACTTTCTCTAGCGCATCGAAAGGGAGCGCTAGAACGAGGAAGTCAAAATCCGCGCCCTCCCGCAAAGAACGCGGCGAGGACGGGGCACCCTCGGTACTTTTTTTTCTTTCAGCCTCTACTTCATTTCGGAGTTGTAGCTGGATGCGGGATCCGTCTGTCCAGAATCCTTCCACTGGTTGGCGGAAGTGCAGTGTACCGCCGCGGGCGCGGATGTAGTCTCCGGCGCGGTTGTAGAGGTCGGTGAGGGGGACGGTGGGCACGCCCATCTGGCGAGCGGCGGGAGATTTCATGGACTCGCGGACGACCTGGGCCGCGGCGGAGATAGAAATCAGATCGAGTTCTTCGCTCAGGGCGCTGACCAGGATGGGGCGCCAGAAGCGCTCGACGGCTCGCTTGGTTTGGCCGTGATGATCGAGCCAGTGCTGGAAGGATTGCCCGGTGTCGCGTTGAGCGGTGCGCGTGAGCGGGATGAGGGCGCGGGCGATGGCGAGCTTGTCGACGGCGCTGAGGAATTGAAATCGCAGGAATGACGGAGCAGTGTGCAGCGGGGCGGGGAGCGGCGAGGATTTCATTACTGAAATGCGGCCGCCGGGTTCGATGAACGTCATCTGGTCATACCAGCGGATTTGGTCGGCGACGCCGATGCGCTCGTAGAACTCGATCAGATTTGTGCAGACGCGGAACAGGACGTGCTGGCAGTTGTCCACGACTTCGCCGGTGCCGGGATGCTCCCACGACGAAGCGCGGCCACCGAGAAAAGGGCGCTTCTCAAAGAGCGTGACGCGGAAACCGGAATCAGACAAGGCGCAGGCGGCGGCGAGTCCGGCTAGTCCGCCTCCGGCGATGGCGACTGTGGGTTGGGTGGGCATCAGGTCAGAATTGTGTTTGATTTTCGCGGCTTGAGAGCGCTGCAAATTACACACCTGGACGAGTTGTTATCGTGATGACATTCGTCTTTGGATACTTCTTCGAGACTATGACCGTTCCCACCTCAGATTGAAATGACATTAGAGTAGTTTTGAAGCGGTACGTTCCTTCGGGGGCGCGAATGCTAAATCGTCCGGAGTCATCGGTGGTCGCCTTTCTGATCTTCTTGCTGTTACCGGGGCCCTGAATTTCGAACAGGACTTTGGGAGCGGGCGTCTTGTTGTCATCAAAGAAGAGATAGCCTTTAACTGAGCTGACCATGAAGGGGCGATCAATTTCGTTGATGATGTGTTCGTTGGGGGACTTAGTGAAATCACCGACCACGTCCTGAGCTGTTGCAAACGTGGCGGCAGCGAGAATACACGCGAGGATCGGGGCGATTCTCACGAACCGATTCCGCATCTGGAAAATCCCCGCTTCTCGCTCAACGAACGGCGAGAAATGGGGCAGCCGGAGTTGGGGTTGTTTCTGGACAATCTCGTTCTCAATCACAACAAGCGCTTCACGAAGCCTTTCGCTAGGATACGGGATTTTTCCCAGGTGCTGAGAGTTACTTTGGCGGTGAAGACGTCGTATTGTTTTTCGGCGATGCGTTCGAGCAGCCGGCTGTAAATGGTTACTAACACCCAGAGCGCGGGCTGGCTGTCTTCGGAAATATAGGGGATCAGATCGATACCGGAGGCGTAGAACTCGCGAGCGCGATTGGCTTCGAGCGCGAGCACGGGCCGGAAGCGCGCGGGATCGGGCGCGGCAAAAAGCTCGGCGGCGGTAAGCTTGAATTTCGATAGATCTTCTTCAGGCAGATAGACGCGGCCCATGGCGGCATCTTCTTTTACGTCGCGAATGATGTTGGTGAGCTGGAAAGCGAGTCCGCAGCGTTCGGCGAGAGGTTCGGCGGCGGGATCGCGATATCCGAAAACGTGAATGCACACCAGGCCGACGACCGACGCAACGCGATAGCAATACAGACGAAGATCTTCGAAAGTTTTGTATTGAACGGCGAGGCCGGGAGCAGCGGCGTTTGGGGTTTCAGCTTCATCGTTGTCCGAGACGACGTGCATGG
The DNA here is from genome assembly GCA_036500765.1 of Candidatus Sulfotelmatobacter sp. Taxonomy (NCBI): domain Bacteria; kingdom Pseudomonadati; phylum Acidobacteriota; class Terriglobia; order Terriglobales; family Candidatus Korobacteraceae; genus Candidatus Sulfotelmatobacter; species Candidatus Sulfotelmatobacter sp. The sequence goes on along the minus strand of DASYBM010000004.1, from coordinate 639,313 downwards.
GAACGTCCATGGCGGTGCCCACGGCAAGTTCGTCGAGCAATCCGGCGGGGATGGAGAAACGGCGCTGGGCGTCGGTGAGGGCGAGCAGAATAGCGTCGTCGGTGGGTTGCCCTTGCTGGGCGCGGTGCAGGGCGTCGAGCCACGCGTCAAGTTTCTGGCGTCGATCCTGTAGAGGTATCGCAGGATCGTCGGCGATATCGTCGCAGCGGCGCATGAAGGCATAGACGGCACAGAGGGCTTCGCGTTTGCGGCGCGGGAGAACGAGGAAGGCGTAGTAGAAGTTTTTCGCCGCCGTACGGGTGATGCCTTTGCAGACGGAGTACGCCATGACGAGCTGCGGCGGAGCGGGCGTCCAGGGAATGGGAACCTGCTGGGTGCCCACGCTCACGACTTGGCTCCGAGGCCGCCAAAGAGTTTGCTCATCGCGGCGCTGGTGACTAGCCACAGTTTGCGAGACTTCGAGATGGAGGGACGATTGGCCAGCACAGCGTAGTCCTGTTTCTCGATGGCATTGAGAATTTCCTGGCCGCCGCTGGTGAAGAGATCCAGATCAATGGCAAGTTCGCGCTCGACTTTGCTGATAAGGGGCAGGCCCTGCCTGAACCAGTCGCGGGCGCGCTCGACTTCGAACTTCATCAGGGTGCGAAAAGCTGGCGTGTTCTGGTTGCGCGCGATGTCATTTTCGCTAACGTTGAAACGCCGCAGGTCTTCGAGAGGGAGATAGACGCGGCCTTTGGCGTAGTCGGTGCTTACGTCTTGCCAGAAGTTGGCGAGTTGCAGGGCGGTGCAGGTGAAATCGGAAAGTTGTTGGCGCTCTGGGTCGCGATATCCGCAGAGATAGAGCACGAGGTGGCCGACGGGATTGGCGGAGTAGCGGCAGTAGGCCAGGACATCATTGAAAGTTTCGAAGCGAGTAACTGTTTGATCCTGGCGGAAGGCGCGCAGCAGGTCGGAGAATTCATATTTGGGGATGTCGAATTCGAGGACGGTTTCGGCGAGAGCCACGAATACGGGATGGCGAGGAGTAGCATCGTAGCAGGCGTCAAGTTGCCGCTCCCATTGCTCGAGCAGTTCGAGCGAGGCGGCCGGGTCGCCGACTTCATCGCCGAGGTCGTCGGAGATGCGGCAGTAGGCATAAACATTGAAAAAATGCTGGCGCAGGCGGGCGGGAAGAAACCAACTGGCGACCGAGAAGTTTTCGTAGTGGGTGCGGGCGAGATGGGCGCAGTACGCGCGGGCTTCGGCCAGCGTGGGCGGGGTCTGGGGGATTGCATAGTTCGCGGGCAGGCGACTCCAGCCGAGCGCGATGGACGTATTGTTGGTAGCAAGTTGGGTCACGGGTGGCAACGGATTGATGATTGTTGATTTTTGATTGAAAGACGCAACGCATAGAGGTCACGAGTTTCAATCAACAATCAAAAATCATCAATCAACATTTCCTCTAGTGGCCGGGAATGATGGCGGTTTTGATGTCGCTGCCGCGGTTCAGCATATGGCGCAGAACCTGCTGCAGGCGCGACAAGGGCGCCTCACCGGTGATGTAGTCGGTGGGGCGAATCTTTTTGGCCGCAATCAATCCGAAGGCCCGGCGAACGGTTTCCGGCGTGTGGTGGAACGTGGCTTTCAGCGTGATTTCGGAATAGTGCAGGCGGTTGGTTTCGAGCTGCACTTTCGTCCCGCTGGCGCAGCCGCCGAAAAAGTTTACGGTACCCCCCTTACGGACCATGTCGACCGCCCACTCCCAGGCTTCGGTGCGGCCGACGGCTTCGACGACCACGTCGCAGCCGCGCTTCTGCGGCGACAACGCGCGGACCGCTTCGACTACATTCGGAACTTTGGTGGTCTGAATAATTTCATGAGCGCCCATATGCTTGGCGGCTTCGACCTGGCTGTCGCGCTTGACCACGGAGATCACATTGCAGCCGATGGCGCGGGCGACCTGCACAAACATCAGGCCGATGGGACCGCCACCCAGAATAGTGACGGTGTCACCGATCTCGACGCCGGTTTCATGCAGCCCACGTAAAACGCAGGCCAGAGGCTCGGTCATTGCGGCCTCTTCGACGCTGACGTTGGGCGGAATAATCAGCATGTTGGCTTCAACGATGCGCTTCGGAACACGAATATATTCCGCGTAAGCTCCGTTATTAAAGAGCAGATCTTCGCAGAGGTTTTCTTGATGCTTGGAGCAGTAGAAGCACATCTGGCAGGGAGCCGAGTTGAGGGCGACGACGCGCATCCCCTTCTTGAAGCCGTTGACGCCGGCCCCGACTTCCTCGATGACTCCGGCGAGTTCGTGGCCGAAGAGCGCGGGAGGGACGATCATGCGGGCATGGTACCCGCGCTGGTATACCTTCAGATCCGTGCCGCAGGTCAATGCGACTTGGACTTTGACCAGAACCTCTCCGTCTCCCACGCGTGGGATCGGTACTTTTTCAATCTTGAGGTCTTCTTTGCCGTACAGGACGGCGGCGGTCATTTTTCCGTTCACTGCTCGTTTCCTTCCAGTTCGTACGGAGCACAGGGGCTGAAGCCCGTCACCCTTGCTGTTGTTACGCGGCCCTAAAGGGCCGCTCTTCCACCATCACACTCTTCCACAATCACGTTACGCGGTTCTTGCTAACCTCCCCAACCTGCGCCGGGCTGAATCATGATCTTCATCGATGAAGGCTGCGGATGAGCGGCCAGATCCAGAGCTTGCGGGCTCTCGGAGAGCGGGAAGCGGTGACTGATCAGCCGTTCCAGATCCATTTCACGGTTCATCACAAAACGTACCGACTCGGGTTGCAGATCGACCGATGCACTGTAGGACCCAACCAGAGTTTTCTCCTCGACACAGACGGCCGCAGGATCGATCAATGTTTCTCCATGCTGCGTTTGCGCAAAAAGCAATACCCGTCCACCGGGACGGGCCACATCCATCGCAGTGCGAATCAGGGAGTTGCCGCCGACGGCGAGGATTACCGCATCGGCGCCACGTCCCTCGGTCAGCTCACGGACATGCTCGACTACATTTATCCGCGAAGCATTAATTGTAAGGTCTAATCCGTAACTTGATCCTATTCTAAGCCTCTCGGGATACAAATCGGAAGTAATTAAGGTGACCCCCGCGCGCCTGGCCAGGATACTCAATATGATGCCAATCGGGCCCTGTCCGATGGTAAGCACGGTTTCGCCCTGGCGCAGGCGCAGGGCCTGGATGCCCTTCATACAGGTGTTTACGGGCTCGACGAACGCTGCCTGTTCGTAGGAGGTGGCGTCCGGAATGCGGACCGTGCCGCGTTCGACGATCCAATCCATGACGCGGACGTATTCGGCGAAGCCGCCGCCGGAAGGCTCGAAGCCAGCCGTGCAGCCGACTTTCTTGTAGGTGGCGCATTGGGCGAAGGTCCTATTCTGACAGTAGAAACACTGCTGGCACGGAATGTGATGGAAGACCATGACACGGTCGCCGGGGCGGAAGTCGCGGACGGCTTCGCCTACGGCGGCGACTTGGCCGGAAGTTTCGTGGCCGAAGATGCGGGGAGCTGAGTGCGAGCCCGTGAAGATTTTCTTAAGATCGGTACCGCACACACCGCAGGAATGCACGCGGAGGAGAATTTCGCCTGGTCCGATTTCGGGGACAGGAACCGATTCGAGACGGACGTCGTTGACGCCGCGGTAGACGGCGGCCTGCATCGTCGCGGGGATGGATTGCGGGGAAGCTTCAACCGCGAGTTGTCCGGCGTGCGCCATCGAGTATCTTAGATGATGGTATTGCGGAGTTTGTTTCAAATCAATGGGATGCGTTGGCGAGGGGAATGCGGGGGGGGGTGGCACCTTGGCGTCGGGTATGGCGGCTTTCAATGAGCTGTCCGGGCGCGGGGGCGAGGACGCCTCCGCGACAGCCGCCGGGACGCCAGCGCTACGAGTAGATTACGATTGATCGGCGGCAGGAGAACCTATGACACGAGCAACAACGACGGCGATTTCGCCATTCTTTATCGTCAGCGATGTCGATCAAAGCATCGCATTTTACTGCGACCGGCTTGGGTTTGAGACGCGATTCAAGGAGCCGAAGCGGAACCCTTTTTTCGCCATCGTCGGCCGCGACGGAGCGCAGATCTTCGTTAAGGCCGACAAGGATGTCTCGCCGCTTCCGAACCCCAAGCGTCATCCGAACATGTTGTGGGATGCCTTCGTCTATGCCCCGGACCCCGACGCTCTCGCCGCCGAATTTGCCGAGCATGGCGCAGAGTTCAGTGCACCGTTGAAAGATACGAGTTCCGGGCTGCGCGGCTTCGAGATTAGCGATCCGGATGGCTACGTGTTGTTCTTCGGGCGGCCAATTGGGGAGTAGCGATGCGTTGTTCTGGGCTGGGATTTTTCATGCCTGCCGCTCGGCTTCTCCCCTTCGACAAGCTCAGGGGAAGCTCTCGCGGGACGGCGACGCGGCCCTCGCCACATGGGTGTGGTATGCTGCGCAATGCTTTTTGGTCTTTAGGATCTCGACTGTGCTGATCGAAATGCGGCTGGAGAACTATGCGGTCATCGACAACCTTGTGGTGGAGTTTGGCCAGGGCCTGAATCTGCTGACGGGTGAGACCGGGGCGGGGAAGTCGATTCTGGTGGATGCGCTCGCGTTGCTGTTGGGCGACAAGGCGTCGAGCGATGTGATTCGCATGGGGGCGGAGCGGGCGGTGGTCTCGGCGGTGTTTGAAATTGAAGGAGCTGCGGAAAGGCCGCTGGCGAAAATTCTCGAATCGAACGGTTTGGACGAGTCGGATGACGGGTCTTTAATACTGCGGCGCGAAATTGCCAGCGGAGGCAAAGGGCGCGTATTTGTGAATAATCAGCCGGCGACGGTGGCGGTGTTGCGGTTCCTGGCGCCGCATCTGGCGACGATTCATGCCCAGAACGAATCGCTGGCATCATCGGACGGACCCACGCGATTGGCGCTGCTGGATGCGTTTGCCGGCAGCCAACTTGAGGCCGTGGAGACGGTATTCGGGGCGTGGAAGGAGATTCGCACGCGCATCCAACAACTTGAGCACGGAGAACAAGACCGGCTTCGACTGGTCGACCTGTGGAATTTCCAGAAAAAAGAGATCGATGACGGGCGCTTGCAGAGTGGGGAAGACGAGAGCCTGGAGACCGAAAAGCGCGTCTTGGCCAACGCGGAAAAAATTTACAATGCAGCGATGAATGCGTTCGATCTGCTCTACGAAGGCAATGGATCGACCGCCTCATCGCTGCGCGCGGCGCAGAAGCAGGTCGAGGAGTTGGTGCGGTACGAGCCGAAATTTCAGGAAGCGCTCGCGGCGCTGGAGACGGCACGCATCAGCGTAGAGGACGTAGGCGCGACCGTTCGCGATTATGCGGGAGGAATTCAGGCTTCGCCGGAACACCTGGCGCAAGTGCAGGATCGGCTGGCGCTGCTCGATCGGCTGAAGCGGAAGTATGGGCCGACGCTCGACGGCGTTATTTCCTTCGGCGCCGACGTTTCGCGGAAGTTGTCGGAGGTCGAGAACAAAGACGAAATTCTGCGGGAGTTGCGCAGCGAGTGGATGAAGGCGGCGGGGGAATATCTGCGCGCGGCGCGGACGCTCTCGAAGAAGCGGGCGGAGGCGGCGCGGCGACTGGAGAAGCTGGTAGAGGCGGAGATCAACGATCTGGCGATGAAGTCGGCATTTCGGGTAGAGATGACTTCGTCGGAGGAAGAAGGGAATTGGAGCGAATCGGGGATCGATCAAGTGCTGTATATGATCTCGACCAATCCAGGCGAGCCGTTGCGGCAATTGGAGCATATCGCGTCGGGCGGGGAATTGTCGCGGGTTATGCTGGCGCTGAAGGCCAGTGTGGAGGCCGGGAAATTCCCACCCTTCGACAAGCTCAGGGCAGGCTTTCTCGCGCACAGAACGCGCGAAAAATGGAGTACCCAAAATTCGTCTCGTACCCAGGATTTATCTCGCAAAGGTCATGAGAAATCGGCCGCGCAGCGAACTTTGGTGTTTGATGAGATTGATACCGGGATCGGCGGGCGGGCGGCCGAGGCGGTGGGGAAGAAGTTGAAGGCTTTGTCGCGCGCGAATCAGGTATTGTGCGTGACGCATCTGCCGCAGATCGCGACGTTTGGCGATCACCATTACGTAATTGAGAAGAAGGAATCGAGTGGGCGCGCGCGGACCAGCATTCGCGAGGTCGCGGGCGAGGAGCGAACCGAGGAAGTGGCGCGCATGCTCAGCGGAGCGAAACTCACCGAGACTTCGCGCAAGCATGCGGAACAGATGATCCGGGCCAACGCCTGAGGCCTGCAAGTTCCATGGCCCTGGAATAGGCCGAATCACGTGGCCCCGGACGCATTCGTCCGGGGCCGGCCTTTTTGCGAAGCTGGCGCGAGCGACGAATGCGTCCGCTGCCACATGAGTTTTTTCGATTAGCGAGAGAGGACTTGAATGCGGCCGGGTTCGTTTTCGGCGACCGTAGTTTTGGCGGAGCCATCGGCTACTTTGATGTTGAAATTGACCGTGATGCGGGCCTGAGTCTCGACTGCCTGGCCATTTTGAAGGACGGGTTTGAATCGCCACTCGCGTACGGCTTGTTCAGCTGCCGAGGTGAGAATCGCGGGGCCGTTAACAACCTTAATGTGCTGAATTACGCCGTCGGCGCCGATGAGAGCTTGCAATACCACCGATCCCTGCACGTTCATGTGCTGCGCCAGCAGCGGGTAGGAAGTCTGGGAGCCGGTCTGGGAAACGTCGGCGGAGAGGTGCTCGCGCTCGGCAGCCTTGGTAGCGGCTGCGAGGGGCTCCGACCCCGGACGGGTGATCTCAACTTTAGTCGCGTTGCTGCCGGGGCGAATGGTGCTGTGTTTGTCCCCGGCTACCACTTCAACTTCAAGCGGAGGCAGGACCGTGCGGGTGACGGCGGGCGCCGCGTCGACTGGCTGCGGCTCAGATGACGCAGGAGCGGTACTGCGGTTCCTGTTAACGACGGCAGATTTTGTTGGCGTGGGAGGCGCGGAAACTGGCCTTCCAGTGACTGGCGCTGCGGCTCTCTTTGTTGCGACGGCGGGCGCCATGACCGCCGGCGTTGCCAATGTGGCCGAACTGTCGTTAAGCCCCGCGGGCGCTGAACCAAACCAGAATTGCCGATCGTTCAGCACTACTCCGGCGAGCGCGATCAGGAGCAGGACCAGCGCCAGAAACAAACGGCGGGATTGCGTGTTCGCGGAGACCACTCTCGCTTGAGAGTTCCCGGTTATCGGTCTGAACGTCGGTCTTGGTCTCAGCTCTAACATGAGGGAGTCTTGTATTTGTTGCGTCAACATGTTGCGTCAGCGGGGCGCTTATCGCAATGGCACGGGGATGGGGGGAGGGGGCACGAATGGGCGGTGCTGGACCTCTGATCGGAAGATCAAATGATCGGAAGATCAAAAGCAAGAACGACCGACAACGTCAAGAGCAATACCAACAGCAGCGGACAGGAGTGTGCGCTCTACATGTCCGGTCGCCGCAGCGCGTAGGACTTGCGGAAAAAAGTCCTACGCGGCGCGGCGATGTTGCTTATTGCGGGGGAGCTACGGCAAACGAGGTCCAGTACGCGTTTCCGTCCGGAGGAATCGGTATGGGCGAACTGGGGCTTGCGGTCAAATCCCCGGTGGTGTGATTGATCACATACACATCGATGCCTCCCTGAAAACTAGACGTGTAGAGATAATTGCCCGTCGGATCGGTACGAATCGGCCCTAGAGCGCCGGCGCTTGTATTCGCCGTGTCTTTAATCCAGGTCAGAGCGCCGGTGGATTGATTGATGCTGAAGATGGAAATAGAGAAGCTATCCCCATTGTGTGCGTACATGAATTTGCCCGTTCCATCGATAGCAAGGGAATCGGGGTTGAAGTTTGATTGGTTTATGCCTCCTATACAGCCGCCCTCGGCGGACCACGGAGAGCCGGAAATCGCAGTCGGGACGCCGCTGCTGCTGTTAATGTCATACCCGGATATGGAGTTGTCGCCGCGATCTGCCGTATACAGATACTTGCCGGCCCAATCGATGGTGTCATTCGGGTTAACCCCGCACCCATTCTTGGGCAGGGGCATCGGGTAGGGCGAGCCTGCTAGCGGCGTCAGATATCCGCTGGAGCTGATTGCAAACGCTTCGATGTAGTTCGAGGTATCGCCCACGTACAAGAACTTTCCGCTAGGATCCACAACCATGGCGTAGGGACCGTTTTGTGTTGCATAAGGAGATCCCGGCGCCTGAACCAGCGATCCGTTGGACTGAACCTGGAAGACTTCGATTCCATCGCCAGGCGCATTTTCGCTGCGGGCGGCGAAAACATAATCCCCGGATGGAGAGACCGCCACAGCTTGCACCGAGCGGCCCACCGGAAACGGCGATCCGGGCACGGGATAGATATATCCGTCATTCCCGTAAATGTAGTAAGCGAAGACGTCGCCGGAGTCCCAATCCGCGACGTAGAGTCGGTATCCACCTTTATCCGTCGCAGCACCTATCGGGAATATGTTCGTGTTTACCGGGCCCTGCAGAGTCTGCGCAAGAGCGCCATCTCCGCCCGCCACGATTGTGTAGCCAATCACGTTGTTGATGTTGTTGGCGCCATTGGGCACCCAGTTGCTCATAGTCAGATAAAAGAATCCTGCGGGAGCGGACTGAGCATTGACGGTGATGGTGACGTTAGCCTTGGCGACGCCTCCGCAGTTATCCCAGGCCTGGACGACCGTATTGTAGGTGCCATTGGCGAGTGAGATGTAACCATTGAGCTTGCCACCGGATACGGTGTACGCGGAAACTCCCGGAGCCGAATAGATGCGGATGGCGGAGATCCCTTTCGAGCATCCAGAGCTGGTAGCAGTGGCGACGAAATGTGTGGGGGCGCTGACCGTTGAGTTATTGGCGGGGCTGGTTACGGTAACGACGGGGGTAGTGGCAAAGGCCGATGCAGCCAGGAGTAGAACCGAACTCAGGCCAAGGCAAGCGCGAACTGTTTGACTCATTTGTATTCAAAAGCTTTGAGCGGTAAGCTCCTCCGCCGGAATTAGAGACTGGTTTGAATCCCCGAGTTGGAGAGGATTTTGCTGTAGAGCAGGCGGTTCGCGGCGCCGCCGCGCGGTGCGCAATCGATTGACGGGCATCCCGCGTACCGCTACGATTAGCTAAAAAATATTAGCTAATATGCAAACAGTCACCATCCACAAAGCCAAGACCAATCTTTCGCGTCTGATCGAAAAGGCATGCCAGGGCGAGGAGATCGTGATTGCGCGCGGATCAAAACCCGTTGTTCGGTTGGTAGCCATCGAAGGCCAGGATGGGAACCGGAAACCGGGAGCCTGGAAGGGACGCGTGAAGCTGGGACCAGAGTTCTTCGAACCTCTGCCGCAGGACGAGTTGGAACATTGGGGGTAAGCCTGCATGCGCTTCCTGTTGGACACTCAGACTTTGATCTGGTGGATGACCGACGATCCTCAGCTTTCGAAGAATGCACGAACCGCTATTGCGCGGGAGGCAAACGCATCGCTAGTAAGTGCGGCGTCGGCTTGGGGAATCGCGATTAAGGTCCGCCTGGGTCGCTTGCCGGCATCGGTGGACTTGGTTCAGGATTTTGTCGCGGACTTGGCGTTGCAGCGAATCGAGATTCTCGAGATCAGCGCCGAACATGGCGTCCGGGCGGGCCTGCTGCCCGGGCCGCACAAAGATCCTTTCGACCGCATGCTCATCGCGCAAGCGCAAGCCGAGGGGATCGCCATCGTCAGCAATGATCGGGCGCTGGATGATTATGGACTGCGCCGTATCTCGTAAGACTTTCTCTGCCTCGTCAAGCCTTACCTTTCACCGTGCGGATTTCACCATTCACTGCTAATCCCCGCTGTTTCTGTGGCTTACGTTGACCATCCCGGTACTTTCCGATAGTTTATTAACTATCATCACAATGGGGATCGTGTATCCTAAACGTAGCAATTTTGCGCCGATTCGCGCATCCCGGTGCATCTAACCGACAGGTCTATAAAGCGATAAGTAGGGGTTCAATGACAGGCGTTCTAGCGAAGAGTAACGGAAAGACTTTACTGCTGCTCAAGCCGCGTGGATTCTGCGCGGGGGTGGTGCGGGCAATTGATGTGGTCCGCATTGCGCTGGAGGCGTTTGGGCCGCCGATTTATGTGCGTAAGGAGATCGTCCACAACAGCTTTGTGGTCGAGGAGCTGCGCGGCAAGGGCGCGATTTTTGTCGACAGTGAGGACGAAGTTCCGAACGGGGAGCGCATTATCTACAGCGCGCACGGAGTTTCGCCCGAGGTGCGCGAGCATAGCGCGCGGCGCGGCTTGCGGGTGATTGATGCGACTTGTCCTCTGGTGACGAAGGTGCACGTCGAGGCGGTGAAATTTGCCAAGGAAGGATATTCGCTCATCCTGATTGGGCACAAGGATCACGATGAGGTGGTCGGAACGCTGGGCGAGGCGCCGCTGGTGACACAGGTGGTGGGATCGCCGGAGCAGGTGAAGCATCTTTCCGTGCCCGATCCAGATCACGTCGCGTATCTGACTCAGACGACGCTGAGCCTGGATGAGACCAAAGATATTATTGCGGCGCTGAAGAAAAAGTTTCCCAACATTAAGGGTCCGGCGGCGCAGGATATCTGTTATGCCACGGAAAATCGGCAGGTCGCCGTGAAGCAGGTGGCTTCTGAAGCCGACTTGCTGCTCGTCGTAGGTTCTGAGAATAGTTCGAATTCGAACCGGCTGGTCGAGGTGGCGCGGAATCTGGGCACGAACGCTCATCTCATCGATAGCTGCAATGACATTGAGGCTGAGTGGTTAAAGGGTGTGAAGACGATCGCGCTCACGGCCGGGGCCTCGGCGCCCGAATGCCTGGTGGAAGAGACCGTCGCGTTTCTGCGCAACAAGGGATTCGGCAACTTGCAGGAACTCGAAGTGATGCCGGAAAACGTACGCTTCGGGCTGCCGCCAGAGATTGTTGAGGCGATCGCGGCGGCCCCGGCTGTGGCAACCGCGGATTAAAGTGCGAGTCGAGAACGTGACTCAGAGGCTGGGTTCGGAGGCTAGGAAATGAACATTGATGAGCGTCTTGACCGGCTTACGGAGCGCCACGAGGCTTTGGCGCAAAGTATTGAGCTTCTCACCCAGGATATCGCTGAGCTTCGGAGCGCGTTTAAGGATTTGGGCTCTTTTACGAAAGATTTAGGCGGGGTTACAAAAAATTTAGCTGGCTTTACGAAAGACATCGCGGAGGGTACTGCACGGTTGTTACACATCGCCGAAATCCACGAACAACGCATCCAGCGACTTGAAGGCGGGCAATGAAGCGTTTCTAGAGGCCGCACTGTCCACATTGAATGCGCATTGATCGTAATAATGAGCAACGGAAATTGAGGAACTGATGGACACGAACTCCCCCGATTCTCATATAGCTGCGGCACCTCTGGGTTCTAATCCCAAACTTACGTTCGGAAAAATTGAGGGACTCGGCGCGCGCGTGAGCGCGGCCGTGGCGGCGGCGCGCAAGTTTTTGTTCTCGCAGCGGCACGAAGAAGGGTACTGGTGCGGCGAACTCGAAGCGGACACGACGCTCGAGTCGGACTACATTCTGCTGCACACTCTGCTCGGCACCGGCAATCTGGAGAGATTTCAAAAGGCGGCGAACTGGATTCTGCGTCATCAAAACGAAGACGGCGGCTGGAGCATTTATGCGGCCGGGCCCTCGAATATTTCGGCTTCGGTGAAGGCCTATTTCGGATTGAAGCTGGCCGGGTACGCGGCCGACCATCCGGCGCTGGCGCGGGCCCGCAAGAAGATTCTGGAGATGGGCGGCGTCACCGAAGTCAATACATTCACCAAGATCTATCTTTGTTTCTTCGGGCAGTATGATTACGATGCGGTGCCGGCGATTCCGCCGGAGATCGTGCTGTTTCCCAACTGGTTCTGGTTCAATATTTACGAAATTTCCTCGTGGTCGCGCGCCATTCTGGTGCCGCTTTCGATCTGCTATGCCAAGAAGCCGTTTAAGAAAATTCCGCGCGAGATGGGTGTAGAGGAATTATTTGTCGGCGGGATGCAGAAGTCGCGCATGCATCTGCACTGGGCGAAGAAGCTGGTTTCATGGCGGAACTTCTTTCTGGTGCTGGATCGTATGACGCATTGGTTTGAGCGCGTGCATGTGCGTCCCCTGCGCTCGATTGCGTTGAAGAGTGCCGAGAAGTGGATGCTGGCGCGCTTCGAGATGAGCGACGGCCTGGGCGCGATTTATCCCTCGATGATGAACGCGATTATTGCGCTGCGCTGCCTGGGATATTCGCTGGACGATCCGCAGGTGATTCGCGCTCTGGATGAATTTGAGAGGCTGGGAATCGAAGAGGAAGATACGTTCCGCATGCAGCCCTGCATGTCGCCGGTCTGGGATACGGCATACGCGCTGTTTGCGTTGGGGGAGGCGGGCGTGCCGACGAACGATCCGCGGATGGTGAAAAGCGCCGACTGGATTCTACAGAAGCAAGTCCGCAACGTCGGCGACTGGAAAGTCAAAAATAAGGCGGGGCAGCCGGGCGGCTGGTACTTCGAGTTTAACAACGAGTTTTATCCGGATGTCGATGATAGCGCGATGGTTTGCCTTGGGCTGAGCCGCGTGGAACATCCCAATGGACGGTACCAGCGCGAGTCGGTGCAGCGCGCCATCGACTGGATTTTTTCCATGCAGTGCAAAAACGGCGGCTGGGCGTCGTTCGACAAAGATAACGACAAGATGGTGTTTCAGTACATCCCGTTCGCCGATCACAACGCCATGCTCGATCCGCCGACCGTCGATATTACAGGGCGCATCCTCGAGATGCTCGCGACTTACGGCTATAGCCAGACGCATCCGGCGGTGCAGCGTGCGATCTCCTTCGTGAAAAAAGCCCAGGAGCCGGACGGCAGTTGGTTCGGGCGTTGGGGCGTGAATTACATTTACGGCACGGCGCTGGTGCTGCGCGGCCTGGAAGCGATTGGCATGGATTTGCACGAGCCCTGCATTCAGCAGGGCGCGGAATGGCTGCGCATGGTGCAGAACGCCGACGGCGGCTGGGGCGAAACCGTTGGATCGTATGACGATCCGAATCTGCGCGGAGTGGGCGAGAGCACGCCGTCACAGACCGCGTGGGCAGTCCTGGGCCTGCTCGCGGCCAACGACATTCGCAGCGACTCGGTGGCGCGCGGCGTGGCCTACCTGCTGCGCACGCAGAGAAAAGATGGCTCGTGGGACGAGCCGTTCTTCACCGGCACCGGCTTCCCGCGCGTGTTCTATCTGATGTACCACCTCTACCGCGATTATTTCCCGCTGCTGGCGCTGACCACGTATGGGAAGGTGATGGAGAAGGCGGGAAGGTAGCAGCAATTAGTGTTGAGCCAAAGAACTGCGAAATAACGAAAAGACTGAGGAGGGAGTTTAATTCCCTCCCCAAATCGTGGCATCCGTTAGTCCAGCAACTTGAAAGGGTTTTGCCGTTTCTCGGGCCTCGACTGCGCCAGGGAGCAGCTAGGCTGAGATGCTCGTTGCGCGTCCGTCTTCAGGGTGTCCAAGACCACATCATAGATGGTTCGATTTACGTTGTCTCCAAACGGACTACCGTTTGGATTTACCGTTCCCCTGTAGCGAAACCGGTTACCAAACGCATCTGCGAATTCCACATCGATATACGCCAGGCTTATGGAGTAGATACCCAGCGATGGCAACGTGTGCAACTCATTAGGTTGCGCGATTCCGTCGTAGTTTTCGTCAATCCAGATTCGGAGGTTTTCCCAGACGGAGTCGCGCCCATCGATCACGCCGTCCCCGTTTCCTCCATTTTCTGGCGTGTCATAGACGGCCAGAGCCAAGAATCCGTTGGGATGAAGCGACGGGGGCTGAGGGGTGAAATTGCCGAACAGTTCTTTCCCAGTCGTTACCTGGCCATTGCGCGGCAGCGCAAGCCATCCATTTCCTGAATCGGCTGCCGGCCAGCCTAGCTTGATCTTGAAACCGTCGCCGCTGATGTCAAACATGACCCCATCCTCCGCCGACGTGAAGTGAAATCCATTGCCTGTGGTATCGATGACGATGGGAGAAGTTTCGATCACGCAAGCGCAGGCGGGAAATGGGTTCCAATCCTGACCGGCCGGGCAGCCCGATTCAGGCGGCATACAGGTCGAGCAGCTACAGATTGGATAGCCCTGCCAGGTTTCATTGCTGGGGCACTGAGTCTGACTATTGCTGCATTGGCCGCTTCCGCCCCCGCCGCCGCTGCCACCTCCACCTCCACCTCCGCCGCCCCCACCAGTGCCGCCAATGGCGGCGCCAGCGAGCCTCGCGTCGCCGCAGGGATCTGTGCTTGGGTTCAGGGCAACGTCGTTTCCCGAGTCGTTGGTGTTCACGAACGGGTTCATCACAGTGTCACCCGCCACCCATGCGGATGTAACATCATTCAAGCCCATGCCGTGGCCGATTTCATGTTCGGTATTTTTCTGGAAGGCCGTTGAGTATCCCGGCGAGGTTGAGCTAAAGATGGGGCTCCCTCCGACACTAATTAGGGTGTTTGATACCAATAGTTGTCGTAGCACTTGTCGTCAATCCATTGGACGTATTAAATTGTGTCTGAGCGACAACCCCTACAGGCGTGGTTCCATTCGTAAAAGACCAAGTAGGTGGAATTACGCCCGCTGCGGGAGCGAATTGTATCCCGGAGCCATTAGTGGCATTTGCCGAGTTCCACGTGTCTATACCGGCTAGAATCTGGCTATTCTCGGTCGCATTGGAAGCTATATTGGCATTTATGGAATAGTAGATTGTTGTATTTTTGGCAAAATGAGCGGAGGTGTTCGAAGGGCATTGCGCCATGATCGACGCTGGGAAAAACAGCACAAGAAGCAGCCACGCTTTCTTCATATTCCCTCCGGTTGCTTTCCTAGGACGGGAGAGAAATGACGCTTGCAAGATGCTGCAATGGCGGCCCTGACTTCGGCCAGAAACGCGGACTCGTTGCTGAGGCTGGGAATAGAAGATTGGCCAAACGTATTGGCCTTAAAGGGAGCGACGCTCCCATTTGTCAACTCGAACGAGCCAACCCCAAAAGCTTCGAACGTGTCAGTGGCCTTCAGGTGTCCGAGAAACAGTAGATACCGACGGCCAATCACAAACAAAGGAAAATCGTTAATCTTGACCCGAACGCTGCGGCCATTGATTGTCGCTTGTCCGCCAGGACGGGTTACGATGATCGAGGAATTTTCAAGCTTGGTCGCGCCCGTGTTCTTCAGTACAGACTCGACCTGAAAACGGTAATCGGTGAAAAGCCCGCCCCCATCGGCAGTCGTATTTGCCTCCGCCGACGTTGGTGTTGCTACTACCACCGCATCGGCGTCGCAGGAGACACCCCGTAGGTTCATGTTTGGATAGGGATTGCGTCTGGCTTCCTTTATCGCCTCCGGGTCGGTTATGGAGTAGGAATCTAGCTCCACAGTGGTGTTGACATCATGCCCGTCTAGCGTTTCCTGTTCGATATTCTTGGTGCCGGAGAAATAGCGCGAGAAGAGGGTTCTGTGTTGAGCCTTGACGTTATCTGGGATCGGCTCTGAAACGCGCTGCCCCGAGGCCAGAACGGCTGCCGACAGAAGTATCGTCAGAACGAGGGAATCAATTTTTCGATGCAAGGTTTTCTTCCTCCAAGACCAAGGTGGTTTCATGTGGCTCCGATAGTAAGCCTGCGAACGCACTATAGGCCAGAATTACCGTGTGATCAGTCATCGGCTATTTTGTTACGAAAGCCGAAAACCCTGATTCAACCACTGCGGGGAATGCTCAGTGGTGTTGACGACGCTGCGGGAATGCCTTGATCGCCGCGAAACCTATTTTGTTACGTAAGCCGAACAAACAAGACTTCCACCGAATCCTTCCCGGTGTTGACAATGTGCGCTGGGTGCTGAATGCTGAATGCTGAATGCTCGCTTTCGTCACCGGCGCCACCGGATTCCTCGGCTCGCACGTTGCGCGTGCGCTCGCCGATCAGGGCGCGGAGCTGCGGCTGCTGGTGCGACCTACCAGCAATCTGCGCAACCTTGAGGGCCTGGACAAAGGCGGGCTCAAGGCTGAGACCGCGGTCGGAGATCTGCGCGACCCTGGTTCCCTCGAAAAAGCGATGGCGGGATGCGAGACGGTTTTTCACGTGGCTGCCGACTACCGGCTCTGGGTGCGCGACCCAGACGAAATGTACCGCTCCAACGTCGAGGGCACCCGCGCGATTCTTGACGCCGCGCGGAAGAATTGCGTGCGGCGCGTAGTCTATACGTCGAGCGTGGCGACCATTGGGTTCAATAGCAACGGGCAGCCTGCGGACGAAGATTCTCCGGTGTCGCTGGCCGATATGATCGGGCATTACAAGCGGTCGAAATTTATGGCGGAGCAGCTAGCGCTGGAGGCCGGGCGCAGCGGGATGCATGTAGTGACGGTGAATCCGACGACGCCGGTGGGAGAGCAGGATGTGAAGCCGACGCCGACGGGCCGGATTGTGGTCGATTTCATGAAGCGCAAGTTTCCAGCGTACGTCGAGACCGGATTGAATCTCGTTGATGTGAAGGTCTGCGCGCAGGGGCATGTGGCAGCGCTGGAAAAAGGGAAGTCCGGTAAGCGGTATATCTTGGGCGGAGAAGACCTCACGCTCAAGCAGATTCTCGACACGCTCGGCAAAATCACCGGGCTGCCGTCGCCGAGAGTGAAGTTGCCGTACTTCTTCGCGTTCGCTACCGGCATCGTGGATGAAGCGATTACCGGGCGGCTGTTGCACCGCGAGCCTCGGGCCACAGTCGATACGGTGCGCATGGGAAGGAAGAAAATGTTTGCCAGCTCCGCCAAGGCCGAGCTCGAATTGGGATGGAAAATTGTTCCAGTCGAAGCGGCACTGCGCCGGGCGGTGGAATGGTTCCGGGCGAATGGCTATGTGTAACTTCCAGCAAAAGCAGGTTTCTCGACTTCGCAAAATGGCGCGCTGCGCTTGCCATTTCGCTTCGCTCGAAATGACAAACGGCTTTACGCTGACGAAATGACAGACGGTTTTACGCTGAGGTTTCCAGTCCGATATGCCTAGAGTTGCCATCGTCGCCGCGCTGGAGCGGGAAGTTCGTCCGCTGGTGAAGCAGTGGCGCGTGAGCGAGAAGGATGTCGACGGTCGCCGCCTTCGTTTTTTCGAGAAAGATGACATAGTACTGATTTGCGGAGGAATTGGGGCGGAAGCGGCTCGCCGCGCGGCCGAAGCGGTGATCGCTCTGTACGCGCCGCAGGCGGTATATTCCGCGGGTTTTGCGGGAGCAATTGACTCCGCTCTGAAGGTTGGACACATTTTACAGCCACGGCGAGTGATGAATGCCGGCGACGGCAGCAGCGTGCAACTGGATCGCGGAGAGGGAGTACTGGTGACCTTCGGATCGGTGGCAAGTCCGGAGCAGAAGGCGAGACTGCGAAATTCGTATGCCGCGCAGGCCGTCGACATGGAAGCGGCAGCGGTCGCGCGCGCGGCTGAGTTGCGAGGCGTACGATTCGCGGTAGTGAAAGTGATTTCCGACGAATTCGATTTCACTTTTCCAGATATGTCCCGCTTCGTCGATTCCAGCGGACGGTTTCTGGAAGGTCGATTCGCGTGGTTTACCGCGTGGCGGCCGTGGCTATGGCCGCAGGTTGCAAAGCTGGCGCGGAACAGTCATCGCGCCTCGAACGTTTTATGCGACTGGTTGCGAAACATGAACACGGCGTCGATGATAACCCGTTCGGCGCATCGTGCGATGGAGGAAGCGAACCGGAAATGAATCGTGTCGCGCTCGCAGTTCTCGCATGGATACTGATGGCGACGCCCTCCCTCGCCCAGAGCGCAACGCCCACCCTGTATGCGGAGAGCTACCGGCAGGGTTCGACGCGTATCACGGAAGAGACGTTCGAGGCGAAACTTACTCCGGAAAACGCGTATTATCACGAGCCCATCAAGGACTCCACAGGCAAAGACCGTTACGATCTGAGCATTACACCGCGGATGCCCGGCGGCGACGACCGCATTACGTCCTGGGTGGTAAGGTTGAAAGACTTCCATCACGACATTTTTTTCAATCTGCTGATGGCGAACCAGGAACCTTCCGAAGATGCGAAGAACAATCTATGGAAGCTGGACCCCAACCGCCTTGGCCCGGTGCCGATTCGCGCCAGGAGGGTCATCAAAGTAGAGGGATTTTACGTAGTGATTCGGGTAAAGGATCTGCACTTCACGCCGCTCGATTCGCCGTATCTGGATTCGATGGAAGTGCAGTTCGCATTGACCAACAGCGACCCAAGATCGAGCCACTAAGAGGATTCGTTGACCGAAGGTTTTCATACCCGGATCATCATCGGAAGGACGTCGTTGGCAGATCGGATACCTGCGAAAAAGTAGGCAGGCCGTTCATCTATAATCCCGAAAGGCATTCTCCTCAAACGCGATGCATTTCTTTCCTTTGCCAGCAGTGTTCGTCGGCGGCGAAATCGTCGACATGATTTCCAACAGTGGCCCTGTGGCCAAGTTGGTGTTACTTGGCCTGGTAGCCTTCAGCCTGATTTCCTGGGCGATTATCCTGACTAAATGGAGCTTGCTGCGGCGGGCGCGCATGCAGAGCGGGCGCTTCGTGCGTGCGTTCCGCAAGGCACAACGATTGCAGGATATTGCCGCCGTGGCCGAACAATTCCGGCCGAGTCCTCTGATCGGCGTGTTCGAAGGCGGTTACGATGAGTACAAGCGGCAGATGGCGGCCTCGGGCACGGTGCGCAATCTGTTGTCGTTGCAGCGCGGCATGCAGATCGGCGCGTCGGAGGGAATCACGCGACTGGAGCGCAATGTGCCCTGGCTGGCCATCACGGCCGCGGTCACGCCGTTTGTCGGATTGTTCGGCACAGTCTGGGGCATTATCGATGCGTTTCACGGGTTGGGAACCGCGGGAGCGGCGACGTTGCGGGCGGTGGCGCCGGGAATTTCCGAAGCACTGATCACCACTGCCGCGGGATTGGCGGCGGCGATTCCGGCGGTGATTGCTTATAACCTGATTGGCGCTTCGATTCGCGAGATGGCTGCGCGCAGCGACGATTTTGCCCTCGAGTTTCTGAACGCCGTGGAGCACAGCCAGCACGCAACCGCCACCATGCCGGCGGATGTGAGGCGCTGATGGCGTTTACGGCTTCCAACGGACGCACGCAGTCGGCGCTGGCCGACATCAACATCACTCCGCTGGTGGATGTGGTGCTGGTGCTGCTGATCATCTTCATGGTGACGGCGCCGGTGCTGCAATCGGGCATTGATGTCAGCGTCCCGAAAACGCGGACTGTGAAAGAGATCACGGAAGAGCGGCTGGTGATCACGATCAACAAAGATCAGCGCGTCTTTCTGGGAAACGATGCCATCAATATCAATGAGATCGCGACCAAGCTTCGGCAGAAGATTCGCGATCCTCGGAACCAGTTTATTTTTGTGCGCGCCGACGAAAATGTCCCCTTCGGCGCTTTCGCTACCGTCATGGATGCGGTGAAACATGCGGGAATTACCAATGTCAGCATCGTGACACAGCCTCTCGAGCAAAATGGCAGCAGACATTAGGGCTCTCGAACCCGAGATTTATTTCGAGCATGACCGATGGGGCCGCGCCCTGGCGTGGTCGGCCGGCTTCCATATCGGAATTACGGCGGCGCTGCTCCTGTACTCGACCTGGGCGGGACGAACGTCAGGCGATACCTGGGGTGGGGGGGGAAGTGGAGAAGCGATCGGGGCGACGCTGGTAAGCACGGTGCCGCTGCCGGCCAATCCCACACAAACGCAGAATGTACTTGCGAATGAGTCGAAAGGGATCACACAATCGCAGCCCAAGGTGGAAGAAAAAGAGCCGGATGCGATCGATATTCAGGGCAAGAACGCAAAAATAAAACCAAAGAAGAAACCCCAGACGGTAACCAAAGATAAGACGCAAGCGCCGCCGCCGGAGGAAGAGAATAATCAGGTTGCGTTTGGTGAAGGCGGGCCGGTCAGCGGCCCGTATGGAACGTTTAGCGCGGCGGGTGCGAAGGGCGGATTCGGAGTGGCCGGCGGCGGCGGCGACTTTGGCACGAAATATGCTTACTACGTGCACGTGATTCAGCAGAAGGTGTCGGACAACTGGCTGCGGTACGAAGTCGATCCCCGAATCACGACGGCGCAACGGGTCTACATCACGTTCGATGTGATGCGCGATGGGCATCCAGCGAACGTGCAGGTGGAGCAATCCAGTGGCGTACCTTCGCTGGATGTTTCGGCGGCGCGGGCGTTGCAGCGCATTGATACTTTCGGTCCCTTGCCGGCGGAATATCCGGGCAGCAAGATCACGGTGGAATTTTGGTTCGATTACAAGAAGTGAACCTGGGCGGTCAACAGCATGCACTATCGAGTAGGTTTCGCAATCTGCGAAAGAGAGCACAATGCGGTTGCAGGATTGTATCCGGGGAAAAAATGACGGAGCCAGTGCGCGGGAGATGCTTCGCCTGAAGAACGGCTCCCGTAATGAGTGCAAAAAGGGAAGGAACCTTGCCAAGCAATTCATATCGTGATACGATATTGTCGTTCGTCGTATGTTTTACCCCGGTACGTTTCAACCCCACACGGATGGACGAAAGCGCTAGACCTACTTCCCGGCGAGGGCTCATTGCTGTCCGCGACGCGCTGCTCGCGGTTATGCTCGCCTGCTGCCTTCTCTCCTCTAACATGCTTGCCCAAGACTGGGTTAAGACCGGCACAAGCCTGGGCGTGGAGAAGGTTCGGCTGGCGGTGCCGGACTTTAAACCTGCGAACGCCGATCCGCAGAACGCCGCACTGGTCAAGACTTTCAACGATACGCTGTGGAACGACCTCGACGTCTCCGGCATCGTCGAACTGGTTTCGAAGAGTTTTTATCCCTTACAGGTTCCAGGACAGCCCCCCGAAGTTAATCTGCTGGCCTGGAACGTGCCGCCTCCCAATGCGGCCATGCTGGCGTTTGGAAATCTGGGAGTGGCTGGCGGAAGACTCACGGTGCAGGGCTGGCTCTATGACGTGAAGAATGCCCAGACGCCGCAAGTTCTCGGCAAGCAGTACTCGGATACGGCGAGCGACGCGGTGGCGCGACTGATGGCGCACAAGTTCGCCGATGAGATCATCTTCCGGCTGGGCGGCGGCATTCAGGGCATCGCCGAGACGCAGATTTATTTTGTCAGCGACCGAACCGGACACAAGGAAATATGGGCGATGGATTACGATGGCTCCAACCAGCACCAGATCACGCGGTTGGGCTCGATTTCGCTGTCGCCGCGAGTTTCGCCCGATGGTTCGCGCGTCGCCTTCAGCAGCCTGACCAAAACCGGCTGGGAGATCATGATGTACTCACTCGACCTGAACCGGCCGGTGAGTTTTCCTCACCTGGGCGGGACGAACCTTTCGCCGGCGTGGTCGGGGGACGGGTTGAAGCTGGCACTTTCGTCGTCGCGCAGCGGTGAACCGGAAATTTATGTGGCCGACGCGTCGGGCGGAAACTTGCGGCGTGTGACAACGGGGAAGGGGCCGGACGTTTCGCCGGTTTGGAACCGCAAGACCAATGGGCAAATTGCTTTTGTCAGCGGGCGCACCGGATTGCCGCAGATCTATTCCATGGAAGGCGACGGCACGAACTTGCAGCGCATGACCGATCAAGGATACGCTGTGTCTCCAAGTTGGGCGCCGAACGGACAATTTCTTTGTTTTGCCTGGGTGCGGAAATATGGCCCCGGCGAGCCGGGAGCATCGGATATTTATCTGATGGATATTGCCAGCAAGCAATGGGTGCAGCTCACGCACGATGGCGGGCGCAACGATTTTCCTTCGTGGTCGCCGGATGGGCGGCATATTGTGTTTCAATCGAATCGCTCCGGCACTCTCCAACTCTGGAGCATGCTTGCCGACGGCAGTAAGATTCAACAACTGACTTTTACAGGACATAACTCGCAGCCGAATTGGAGTTGGAAATAGTGAATACACTTCGTCTGACTTCGGAGGGCGACCTTCGGGGTCCCGGGAGGAAATAAAAGTGAAGCAACAAAGTATGAAATGGCTGTTTCTCATCTGTGCACTCGCAGCTCTTCTCACGCTGGGCGCTTGCAAAAAGAAGGCGACGCCGCCCCCGCCACCACCGCCCCCGCCGCCGCCGGCGCCCACGGCTTCGATTTCAGTGAATCCGAATTCCATTCAGGCGGGGCAGTCCGCTTCGCTGACGTGGCAAACCAGCAATGCGACCGATGTGTCGATCGACGGCATCGGCGCGGTGCAGCCCAACGGTTCGCAAAGCGTCTCGCCAACCGATTCCACGACGTACCACCTGGTCGCCAAGGGAGCTGGCGGTTCGCAGGAAGCGACCGCGCGGCTCACCGTGACGCAGGCACCGCCGCCGCCTCCGCCGCCGGCGCCCACGGTGACCGATGAAGACTTGTTCAGCCAGAACATCAAGGATATTTACTTCGACTACGACAAGTCCGATGTTCGCAGCGACCAGCAGAGTTCGGTGCAGGCTGACGCGGCGTTCCTCAATCAGCATCCCAACATTAATGTGACCATCGAAGGACACTGCGACGAACGGGGCTCGACCGATTACAACCTGGCTCTGGGCGA
This sequence comes from Candidatus Sulfotelmatobacter sp., assembly GCA_036500765.1. NCBI lineage: Bacteria > Pseudomonadati > Acidobacteriota > Terriglobia > Terriglobales > Candidatus Korobacteraceae > Candidatus Sulfotelmatobacter > Candidatus Sulfotelmatobacter sp. The sequence continues at coordinate 616,644 of DASYBM010000004.1, read as the reverse complement.
CCAGCGCGCCAGTGCGGTGAAGAACGTACTCACCGCCGTGGGCATCAGCCCGAGCCGCATCAAGACCATCAGCTACGGTAAGGAAAAACCGTTCTGCACCGAAAGCAACGAAGCTTGCTGGCAGCAGAACCGCCGTGGGCATTTGGTTTACCAGAAGTAGTGAAACTGCTCGTGGGTGGGGGACGCCGGTGCGGCGTCTCCCGCCGCTTTTTCGGCACGAGTGAGTGGGCGTGTGCGCCGCGGTACCGTTGAGACTTTCGGTTCCGGGTCTCCTTTCTGCGTGGAATCGTTTCCCGCCTGTGGGACAATCGAAGCAGACCATCGAAGCAGACAATCCAGGCATCTAAACGCTTTGGTACTAAAAGCGAAGGTCAGCGAATCTCTATGAAAATAAACCGCAACTCCGCATTCCTCGCAGTGCTGATGGTGTTCGTAATCAGCGTGACTCCGGCTTGGCCCGCGAACAAAGACATGGTGCAGTTGCAGACGCAAGTGCAGCAACTCCAGGAACAGATGACGGCCATGCAGCGCAGCTTTGACGAGCGCATGGGCGTGATGAAAAATCTGGTGGAGCAGGACACCGACGCCGTCAACAAAGTGGCGACTGCCCTCAACGCGTTGCAGACAACGCTGGCCAGGCAGCAGGCCGATGGCGGATCGAAGACCGACCAACTTTCCGGCCAGATCCAGGCGCTGAACGACACCATGGACGAACTGAAAGCCCGTCTGGCAAAGGTGTCCAAGCAACTCGATGACATGCAGGCGGGGCAGCAGAGTCTGGCGGCCCAACAGGCAACCCAGGTGGCAGCGGCGGACGCGCTCAAGAACGCTCCCCCACCGGACGTTCTCTACAACAATGCCTTGCGCGATTACAACGGTGGCAAGAATGATCTCGCGTTGCAGGAGTGTTCCGACTACATCAAGTACTATCCCAATACCGATCTGGCGGGAAATTGCTATTTCTATCTAGGCGAGATTCAATTTCGCCAGGGCAACTACCAGCAGGCGGCGGAGAGCTATGACGCGGTATTGCAGAATTTTCCCAGCGGAAATAAAGCCGCGTCAGCGGAGTTGAAGAAGGGATTCGCCCTGATTGAACTGGGCAAACAGGATGATGGAGTTAGCGAGTTGAAGCGCGTGATCCAGCGCTATCCGCGGTCTCCAGAGGCGTTGCAGGCCAAGGACCGGTTACGCAAGCTTGGAGCAGCGACCTCGGGAAGGTAAGCGCGCGAATAATTGCGTAGCAACGGACGCATTCGTCCGTGCGGTTTTCATCAGATGGCGTGGCGCCGCCGACGCCGCTTGGGAGCGCGATGCCTTGCAGCCTTGTGGGCATGATGGCGAGTGACATGGTGCGGGTTTGCCTTGACTGGAATGAACCTTGGCTGCGACTGCGCCGCCCAGGCGGTTGCGCTGCACCAAACAGCCAATATCGTTAAGGAAAGACAGCGCCTCATATACCTTGTCTCCGGCGAACCTCTCCTAATTTACCACTATAGGATTCAAATCGGTCTAGTAATAGAGTGGGTTCGTCAGAGTCAATGCAAGAGGTACGAGATGCCAAACACTACACGCGATCAGGATACGGCGAAGGGTGCGACCGAAGCTGAGGATCACAAGGAGGCGGGCAACGTTGGCCTGCAAGAACAACTGGGCCATCGCGATCAGGACCCAATCTTGAAAGATGCGGACTCCGATTTTCCCGAACCTGGGCAAAATCCGGAACATAGCGGCGAGCCGGAAACGAAAACAGCGTAGACGTGCTTGTTGAGGAGTCGCAACAATGGAAAGGCCCTCGTGAGAGGGCCTTCACCTTTTTGCCAGTTCTAGCGCAACTCTTCCATCACTGCATCCAGCACTTCTTTTCCGGGGCGCGTCACCGAATCGGGCAGCGTGGCCAGCGGCTGGTCGACCACGTTCAACATATCCATGAAGTTGGGCGCCTCCGGGTTCACATAGAACACGCCGGTCAGCACCTCGCCCTTATCGTGGGCTTCGGTGAGGCGACTGATGGCGCGAATCTTGTCGGTCGGGTCGAAGTCTTCTTCCAGCTTTCGCAGATGCAGGCGCGAGCCGTCGTGCATGGTGACTTCGACCGTGGTGCCTGGATCGTACTCGACGTCAATGTCTTCAAAGTGCGGAACGAAGCTCACGTCCTGCAAAGTCTCTTCGTGCTCCTTCACATACTTGTAAGACTTGGTCGAGCCCTCATGATCGTTGAACGTGACGCAGGGCGAAACCACGTCGAGCATGACCGTGCCCTTGTGAGCGATGGCGGCTTTCAGCATGGCGCTGAGCTGGCGCTTGTCACCCGAGAACGAGCGGCCGACGAGCGTTGCTCCGAGTTGAATCGCCAGCGCGCAGGTGTCGATCGGCGGCAGGTCATTCAAGACGCCCGATTTGAGCTTCGAACCAAGATCGGCGGTAGCCGAGAACTGGCCCTTGGTCAGACCATAAACGCCGTTGTCTTCGATGATGTAAATGATCGGCAGATTGCGCCGCATCAGGTGAATGAATTGTCCTATGCCGATGGACGCGGTGTCGCCGTCGCCGCTGACGCCGATGCAAACCAGTTTGCGATTGGCCAGCAGCGCTCCGGTGGCGACCGAAGGCATGCGCCCATGCACAGCATTGAAGCTGTGCGAGCGATTCATGAAATACGCGGGCGTTTTCGAGGAGCAGCCAATGCCGCTCGGCTTGATCAGCAGTTCGGGCTGCACCCCCATCTCGTACATGGACTCAATGATGCGCTCGGAGATCGCATTGTGGCCGCAACCGGCGCACAGCGTAGTCTTGCCGCCCTTGTAATCCATGACGGTCAGGCCGATGCGATTCGTCTTCGGTCCGGGTGCGGCTCCGGGTTCAACAGTGGTGGTACCCATTTACTTGCCCTCCATGCTGGTCAGTTCGTCGGTGATGGACCGGGCGTCGAGCGGCAGTCCGTTGATGTGGGCCAGGCTGCGGAGTTTCGTGGTGAGTTCCGGCTTCAGATCCAATTTGAGCAAGGTGAGCATCTGCGCGTCGCGATTCTGCTCGACGAGATAGATAACATCGTGCTGCTCAACGAACTCATGCACCTCGCGGGTGAAAGGATAAGCGCGCAACCGCAGGTAATCGGTTTCGATGTGATATTCGTCGCGCAATTGATCGCGGCTTTCGGTGATGCCCCAATGAGAAGTGCCATAGCCGATGATTCCAATCTTTACTCGTTCACCCCCGGCGTCCTTACCTCTCGTGATCTCAGGCCGTGGAACGAACGACCGCGCGGTTTCGAACTTGCGGTTCAGGCGCTCCATGTTGTTTTCAAAGTCGTCAGCGCGTTCGCTGTATTGCGCTTTCTCGTTGTGACCGCTGCCGCGCGCGAAGTAGGCCGCCGCGGGATGAATCGTCCCGGGCAAAGTCCGGTAGCCGATGCCGTCGCCATCGATATCTTTGTAGCGGGCGAAACTGCCGAGCCGGTCGAGATCTTCCTTGCTGAGCACCTTGCCGCGATTGATCGGCGTTGTGGGATATTCGAAGGGATCGGACATCCAGTTATTCATCCCGAGATCAAGATCGGACATGACGAACACCAGCGTCTGGAATTGCTCCGCCAGATTGAAGGCTTCGGGCGCCATGCTGAAGCACTCGGTCACCGAGCAGGGGAATAGCATGATGTTCTTGGTATCGCCGTGCGAGAGAAACGCTGTCGAGAGAATATCGCCCTGCGAAGTACGCGTAGGCAGGCCGGTGGAGGGCCCGACGCGTTGAATGTCCCAGATGACGCCGGGGACTTCGACGTAGTACGCGAGTCCGGCAAACTCCGCCATCAGCGAGATGCCGGGGCCGGCAGTTGCGGTCATGCTGCGCGCGCCCGCCCAGCCTGCGCCGATGACCATGCCGATCGCGGCCAGTTCGTCTTCGGCCTGCACGATGGCGAACGTCGCTTTGCCGTCGGGGCCAATGCGGTATTCCTTCATGTAGTCAATCATCGTCTCCACAAGCGAGGACGAAGGCGTGATCGGATACCAGGTAACGACGGTGCATCCGGCGAACATACAGCCGAGCGCAGCAGCGGAGTTACCGTCGATGATAATTTTGCCGGCGGTCGCGTTCATGCGCTCGATATAGAAAACGCCGAGCTTCTTCAGGTTTGCCTTGGCATAGTCGAACCCAGCCTGTGCCGCGGCCAGATTCAGATTGGCCGCCTTCACTTTATTGGCAAACTGCTTGCGGATCGCCTTCTCAATCTCGCCCATCTCGATGGCGAGCAGGTTCGCGACCACGCCGACGTACACCATGTTCTTGACCAGTTTGCGCAGCTTGGCTTCCGGACACACGGCGGCGACGAGCTTGTCATAGGGTACGGCGTAGAAAAGAAGATCGTCGCGCAGCTTGTGAAGGGCCAGCGGTTCGTCGTAAAGAACGGACGCACCGGCAGCCAGCGACATCGTGTCTTCGACCGCGGTCTCAGGATTCATCGCCACCAGGAAATCGATTTCTTTCTTGCGGCCGATGTAGCCGTTCTTGTTGGCGCGAATCGTGTACCAGGTCGGCAGTCCGGCGATATTCGACGGGAACATGTTCTTCCCGGAAACCGGTACGCCCATCTGAAAAATGCTGCGCAACAGAACCGTGTTCGAACTCTGCGAGCCGGAGCCGTTGACCGTCGCGACCTGAATGCTCATGTCGTTGACGATGCGCTTGTGCCCCACGCCCCCTGAGGATTCATGAGGCGTGACATCGGTAGTGGCCATCCCAACACCTTCCTTCATTAGCGGGCTTTTCGCCCCGTTGCCGGTGGTTTGTGATTGCTGAGCGGGAAACACTCTATTATATCGAGAGCGCCACTGTCGCGTCGCCTGCAATCGCCCGCCGATGGCACGGACGAATCTGTTTTGGAACTAAACAAATGCTCACCGCAGCCTGAAACTCACGACCACTTCGATGTCCGACACAACCGGATCAGCACCGCACATGGCCGGCTTAAATTTCCATCCCCTCAGCGTCTGCATGGTTGCGTCGTCCATCGAGTGCGTAGCGGTGCCAACGAGTTGAATATTACTGACCGAACCATCGGCCAGCACAGTCATCGCGACAGTGCTATCACCCATCAATCCGTTCTGACTGTTGGACCTGGGGTAGGTCGGGTTAGGCGTCCTCACGGGCACCGGCGGTGTTATACCTGCGCACTTGCGACGCTCAATGGCTCCCTTCGCAGGAACGAGCAGGTTCTCCTCGAAAGTCGCCGCCGTTAACTCATTCACGTTCGCGGTGATTACTTTGCTTCCATCCACTACCAGTTCGAGTGTCCGCGGATATCTGTGCGCTCGGAAATCGAAATACCCGGAATACCGCCCGCTGCGCTGGTCATCGGGATATTCCTTCCACTCATCTGAGAGAATCTCATGCGCAGAATTCATGCAGATCTCATGCGGCGTACTTCTCGCTCTCGCTTCCTGTACTCGTAAGCACGTCATCTGAATTCCATTTTCAACACGCTCTTTCTGCTTCTTCACAACCTGCGGGGCAATAGGCTCGCTGAGTTGCAACAAGGTAAAGAGCTCTCCAACTCTTACGGGAGTAAAACTTGCGTTGCGGGTGGTGTAAAGCTTATCGCCGTTCCGGATGTCGACTTGCTCGAAGCTGCCCATGACGACTTTGCGCCACCAGCGGTCTTTTCCTGCCCATTTGAGAGTCAGATGCCCTTGAGCGGGAATTTGCATTTGTGCATGGAAATCGACATCAAGCTGAAATTGAGTGTCGTCCTCGAAGAGGTTGGATTGGTGTCTGGCCGCGAGGAATAACTCCCGTGGATCCGTACTGGCTGAAAGCATCTGGATGCCGCAAAGGAAGAGGATAACCGTCAGACTCAGCTTTTTCATGGGAGCTGCACATCGCCGCCACTCGAGGTCTCAACCTTCTGTTTCGTAAAACTGGGCCATCTTACGAAACTTATTATATCGTGACACGAGCAATTCGACGGGCGGGACCTTCTTCAGTTCGGTGTAGTGTTTTTGCAGGCTGGCATCGAGCAAATTCGCGGCGGCTTCGTGATCGCGGTGGGCACCGCCTTCGGGCTCGGGAATAATGCCGTCGATGACACCGAGTTCGCTGAGGTCTGTCGCAGTGATGCGCATGGCTTCGGCGGCGAGTTCTTTCTTGGTGGCGTCGCGCCACATGATGGCCGCGCAGCCTTCGGGAGAGATGACGGAGTAAATCGAATTCTCCATCATCAGCACGCGGTCGGCGACGGCGATCGCCAGAGCACCGCCGCTACCTCCGACTCCAATGATGGTGGCGATGATCGGAACTTGCAGCCGCGCCATCTCACGAAGGTTGTAGGCAATGGCTTCGGCCTGCCCGCGCTCTTCCGCATGAATGCCGGGATAGGCGCCGTCAGTATCCACAAGAGTAAAAATCGGACGCTTGAATTTTTCCGCCAGTTGCATCACGCGGATCGCCTTGCGATATCCCTCAGGATGCGGCGTGCCGAAGTTGCGATGCACACGCTGCTTCATGTCGCGGCCCTTTTGAGTGGCGACGACGAGCACTTCGTCGCCGTGGAAGCGCGCCATGCCGGTAATGATGGCAGCGTCGTCGCCAAAGCTGCGGTCGCCGTGAACTTCGCTGAAATCAGTGAAGATGCGCTCGATATAGTCGAGCGACTGCGGACGCTGCGGATGGCGCGCCAGTTCGGTGCGCTGCCAAGCGGTAGGGGGCGCGTTCATCTCGCGGCGCAGAGTATCAATGCGCTCTTGTAATTTTGCAATCTGCCGCCGTGTGGCGTCATCGGCGCCGGGCGATTCCAGTTCAGCGACCTGGCGCTCGATCTGCTCCAACTCCTGCTGCGCTTTTTCGGTGGCGGCCATTTAAGAGTAGCTGATTTGTCGGTGCCGATGCAGTTGGGCTATCTTACACAGCCGTGTCATCCCATCGCGATCTCATCCCGAGCGTAGCCGTTTTTCAGGCGAAGCCAAGGATCTCCCGCTTAACCGGCGTGACGCGTCAGCCAAACTACACCGCTGCCGACTTGTCTAAGCGATGACGCGTACGCTGCCCCGCCCGCACAACTGTTCGACCCGGGCGATGAAATTGCGGTCCGGCATGACATTATAGCCTTCCGCTTCCATCACCACCATGAAATCGCCCTGGCGTTCCACGTCAAATAACACCTTGGCCTCGCCTTTGCGCTCGCGGAAAAGCGCGTGCAGATCGTCGACGGTAGTCTCGCCTGAGTTCTCCAGCGGCACGCGGATGCGGATAGCACGTGGCAGCGGCACCTTGGCTTCTTCCAGCGGCTGAATCTCCGCGGCGAGAACTTTAGGGTTCACGCCTTCTTCAATGCGCACCCCGGCCTTGATCAGCACGGGAACTTCGAGTTTCACCTTGTCTCCGATACGTTTAAAAGCGTCGGGGAAGACGATCATATCCAGCGATCCCGACATATCTTCGAGCGTGGCCTGCGCGTAGTAATCGCCGCGCTTCGACTTGAGCACGCGCACGTTGGCAATGATGCCGGCCGTCACGATAGTCTCGTCTTTGCCGGTAGATCTCGTCATGGCCGCAATCATGTCGAGGCCAATTGCATTCAGGTCGGTGAGTTTGTCTTTGTATTTTTGCAGCGGATGGCCGCTGATGAAGAAGCCGAGAATTTCTTTTTCGGCGGTCAGGCGCGTGTGTTCGTCCCAGTCGGGAGTGCTGGGTAACTTGTCGTTATGCGAATCGGCATCTTCCTGCTGAAAGATGCCGAACAGGCCGTGCTGGCCGGATTCGACATCGCGCTGAGCCTTCTGCGCCCGTTCCATAGCCTTGTCGAGGATGGCCATGAGCTGAGCGCGGCGTCCGAGTGAATCCATCGCGCCGCTCTTGATCAGAGATTCCAGCACGCGCTTGTTGAGCAGGCGAAGATCGACGTTCTCGCAAAATTCGAAAATCGATTTAAATCTGCCCAGCTTCTTGCGCGCGGCAACGATCGATTCGATGGCGTTGCCGCCGACATTTTTCACCGCGGCCAGGCCAAAGCGAATCGACTCGCCGTGCGGCGTAAAATTTGCGTCTGAGACGTTGATGTCCGGCGCTTCAACGGCAATGCCCATCTCGCGGCATTCGTTAATGTACTTCACCACGTCATCGGTCGAGCCAGTGACCGAAGTCAGCAGCGCGGCCATGAACTCCACCGGATAGTGCGTCTTCAAATAAGCCGTGTGATAGGCGAGCAAGGCATAGGCCGCGGAGTGCGACTTGTTGAAGCCGTATCCGGCGAACTGCGCCATGAGATCGAAAATCTTTTCGATCTTCTTCGGCGGATATTTTCTCTGGGCCGCGCCCTGCACAAAGCGCTCGCGCTGCTGCGCCATCTCTTCCGCTTTTTTCTTGCCCATGGCGCGCCGCAGCAGGTCGGCTTCACCGAGAGAGTAGCCGGCCAGTCGGTTCGCGATCTGCATCACCTGCTCCTGATACACGATCACGCCCAGCGTCTCTTGAAGAATTTCCTGCAACTCCGGCAGTTCGTATTCAACTTTCTTGCGGCCGTGTTTGCGTTCGATGAAGTCGTCGATCATCCCACCCTGAATCGGGCCCGGACGATAGAGGGCGTTCAGAGCGGTGAGGTCTTCTATCGAATTCGGCTGGTACTTGCGCAGCACGTCGCGCATGCCGTTCGATTCGAACTGGAAGACGCCAGACGTTAGGCCGGTGTGGAAGACCTTCTCGTAGGTCTTCTCGTCCTCCAATGGGACGTCCTCCAGCGTTGCGGGAACCGGGTGCGGCCATCCTTCTTCCGTGCTCAATAGTGGCGCGGCGGCCTCAGGGCCTCGGGTTTGCGCGATCAGCTTCAACGCATCGGTAAGAATCGTGAGCGTGGTCAGCCCGAGAAAGTCCATCTTCAACAGGCCGAGTTTGTCGATCGCGACCATGTCGAAGGCGGTGACGATTTCGTCGTTCTTAGTGCGATGCAGCGGGACCAGGTCTGTAAGCGGGCGCGGCGAGATCACGACTCCGGCGGCATGCACGCCGGAGTTGCGCACCATGCCTTCGAGTTTCTTCGCGGTATCGAAAAGCTCGCGAATCTGGCCGTCTTTCTCGATGGCCTCGCGCAATTGCGCTGACTCTTTGATCGCATCTTCCAGCGTGATGTTGAGCTGCGTCGGCACCATTTTGGCAATGCGGTCGACGTCGGCGTAGGGAATATCCATGGCGCGGCCAACGTCTTTAATGGCGGCCTTGGCGGCCATGGTGCCGAAGGTGATGATCTGGGCAACGTTGTCGCGGCCATATTTCTGCGTAACGTATTGAATCACTTCGCCGCGCCGGTTCATGCAGAAATCGATATCGATATCTGGCATGGAAACGCGCTCGGGATTCAGAAAGCGTTCGAACAGCAGTTCGTGCTGGAGCGGGTCGATGTTGGTGATCGCCAGCGCGTAGGAGACCAGCGATCCCGCAGCCGATCCCCGCCCGGGGCCCACGGGAATATCGTGCTCGCGAGCGTAGCGGATGAAGTCCCAGACGATCAGGAAATATCCAGGGAACTGCATCTGCTGGATGATCGCGAGTTCGCGCTCCAGGCGCTGCTCGTAGTCGGCGATGGAATGCTTCAGCCTGCCTTGCTCGTGCAACGGCCGCAGCGCCTCGAGACGGCGTGCAAAGCCCTGGCGCGTGACGTGCACGAAATAACTGTCAATGCTGTAGCCGGCCGGGACTTCGAATTGCGGAAACGGATTCGCGATTTTGTCCAGGTGAATGCTGCAACGCTCGGCAATGTCGAGGGTCCGCGTGACCACCTGCGGCGAATCTTTGAAGACGCGAGCCATCTCGTCGTGACTCTTGACGAAGAACTGGTTGCCGTCGAACTTCATCCGCGCAGTGTCGTGAATCGATTTGCCGGTCTGGATGCAGAGCATCACGTCCTGGGCGTGCGCGTCGTCTTCGCACAGGTAGTGGCTGTCGTTGGTCGCCACGAGCGCCAGGCCAAGCTCTTTTTCGAGCTGAAACAGGCCGGGATGGATTTTGTGCTCTTGCTCCAGGCCCTGATCCTGAATTTCGAGATAGAAATTGTCTTTTCCGAAAATATCGGTGAAAGTGCCGGCAGCGGCACGCGCGGCGGCGTAGTTCGATTCCATCAGGCGCTCGGCGACTTCGCCTTTCAGGCATCCGGAAAGGCCAATCAGTCCCTTTGAGTGTTCGGCGAGAAATCTTTTGCTGACGCGCGGCTTGTAATAAAAGCCATGTAGCGAAGCCTCCGACGTGATCTTGACCAGATTGCGGTAGCCCTCTTCGTTCTCGGCCAGCACCAGCAAGTGATTGTAGGTGTCGCCGTCGGGCGGCGTGCGCTCAATATTGTGGTCGTCCTTTTTGCAGATGTAAAGTTCGCAGCCGACAATGGGCTTCACGCCCGCATGCTTGGCCGCATTCACGAAGTGAACAGCGCCAAAAATGTTGCCGTGATCGGTCATGGCTACAGCGGGCATCCCCAGCTCGTTCACGCGCTGGCAAAGCTTTTCGACATCGCAAGCGCCGTCGAGCAGGGAGTAGTCCGTATGCAGGTGCAGGTGGACGAATTGGGACATGGTCTGAGGCTAGTCTAACGCAAGGGGACCAGGGAGAAGGGTGTGGACAGCTGTGCGCAGCGGAGGATAACTGAGGAGTCCGACCCGGCTTTGATGCCTGTCCGTCACCACCCAAAGGGCTGCCCCAGCTTTGGTGTTTTTGCAAAGCTGGGAACCACAGACGTTTCGGCCTTGGGTAGTGTTGTTTGAAAATGAGGTGATCCGGCGGAGGCTGACGGAACAACGGTGGCGCAGTCATCCGTAGCGCCCATTCGGCGAACACCGCGACGAATGGGGCAGCCTTTGTCGCAGTGGTTTCCGACCCCGTGTAAGTGGGTGAGCCCCGCACTCGACAGAACTTTACTATGGCGCAAGCACAGCTTTTACCTGGGTTTCATTATCGGTGGCTCCGTTGCCTTTCCTGCCGTAGATCACAATCATGCAATATCCGGCGTTTACGGGAACGGGGGCCGAAAAAATCTTCTCGACTGGTTGTTGAAGGGTGGCCCTGCCCGTTCCTCCGGGAGGAATCGGGTATTCGAGGGGAATGCCTTCGAGGTGCAGGGCGTTGGCTGGAAGCCAACTGCGCAACGTCGAGATCGGCGCTGGATTCGGAAACCGTTGGCTGTCAAGATTTTCCCCAAACTCGCCGCAACCGCCGGGCAGCAAGTAAAAATCGTTGTGAGCGCCCCACGCCTCGCCGGTGGGAAGCGGCCCGAAGTTGTCGGTTCCATCGAACGTACTGTCGCTGATGTCTCCATACAACTCCACCAGATGCCCGGACGGCATGGTGACGGGAACCGCGAATCCCTCATCGTCGTTGACTGTGGCATTCTGGCAACCCCAATTTTGCCCGAAACAATATTCGCCAGACAGATCGATCACCGTGTTGGCTTGTGGGTTCGCGGCTTCGTAAGTCAGGCTAAGATCGGCCGACATCGTGACCGAGCCTGCAACCAGCGGCCCTCCGCCGAAAACCAAGCCGATGCATCCCGTCATGGGCAGGGCACGCGTAAAGTGCAGGTTGACCCGAAGATCGGAAACCGACGCGGAAGGATTCTTCAGAATGTCGCTCCACAGATAATTCGCGCCCGCCAGACTCTGGTCATTCGCCGGACACTGGCCCTTCCAGTAAACCAGCAGCCACAGGACTTCGCTGAAGTTCGCGCTGTCGTTCTTCAGGGAAATTTTTCCCGTAAGGGCTTGCGCCGCGGCGGGCGATTTCGCGCCGTCCAGCAGGTGATACATGTACAGAAATTGCGGAAAGCCAGTTTGCGAGGTGGTCACGGAATGCTGAATATTCAGGACGGACGGTGTGCCTGCGTTGTCCTGACCCCATAAATCGCAGGTTCCCAGGGCCAGGTTCAGGTTAAGGAGCGTTGCTGCAAGAATAGTCAGTCTGAAATAGTTTCTCATCGGATTCCTTCGCGCGGAGAGATAATAAGAACCGGTGCGACGAAAGTCTTCGCTCCACGCGAGTTCTTCGACAGTCCCAAACCCGCTGCTTCGCGAAAGTTGCGCGACGGCAGCAGATTTTCAGATTAGTGAAACAAAACATCCTGCGCCTTGAAAAAAATCGCGCGGCTTGAAAAACCGGTAGCGCAGGCGCCCGTCGTGGTTCCCATTCGTCGAACATCTTCATTGAACATCGCGACGAATGGGGCAGCCTTTTTCGTTGTGGTTCCATCACAGCTAATGTTCCTGTCTATACGACCAGAAGAAATTACACTTATCGATTAGGTCCAATTGGTCCGCTCCCAGGAGGGCTGCAATGACGCGAAACGGTTTCCAAACGGCCGCATTAACAACGTTCTTTTGCATCCTTGCCGCGGCCTTGCCGCTGCATGCCCAGGATGCCAAGCCGCAGTACCCCACCAGCATGGCCCCGCTTGATCAATATCTGATGGAGCGCAATGCCGAGATCGCGCTGGCCCGCAGCGCCGCCCCGGAATCCATTGCGAAGAATGCAGAGGTTCTCGTCCTCGGAACGAAAGGCTACGAAACCGCCGTCAAGGGCAGCAATGGTTTCGTATGCCTTGTACACCGATCGTGGACTGATAAGGCCGACGAGCCCGAGTTTTGGAATCCCAAGCGGCGCGGTCCGATGTGCCTGAACGCAGCCGCCGCCAGATCGTATCTTCCCAACACAATCATGAGGACGAACCTGGCATTGGCGGGGAATTCAAAGGCTCAGATTTTCGAAGCGATCAAAGCTGCCTACGATAAGAAAGAGTTGCCCGCGATCGAATCCGGCGCCATGTGCTACATGCTGTCCAGACAAAGTCATTTGAGTGACCGGGACGGCCACTGGCATCCGCATCTGATGTTTTTCCTTCCTCCCCACAAGGCGGAGATATGGGGTGCAAATCTGGCAGGCTCTCCGATTCTCGCCGACGATGACGTCGCCGACCGCATGACCGTGTTTCTGATTCCCGTCGCCGCCTGGTCGGATGGAATGTCCGACTCCGGTGCGGGGAACTGATCGGTCGACGGGAGACCGCCCAGAAGCTTTAACTGCTGTCGGAGTCACCAGGAAGAACGCCCCCTCCGGATTTCACGCGGCCTGGTCGGAGCACCCATTTCGTTGACTGCCGAATCGAGCCTCCGTAATATGAAGGGACCCGAAACTACGAGTCCCCGAAATGATCGGCCAGACCATCTCGCACTACCGCATCGTAGAAAAGCTCGGCGGCGGCGGCATGGGTGTGGTTTACAAAGCCGAAGACACGCGGCTGCATCGTTTCGTCGCCCTTAAGTTTCTGCCGGAGGAAGTCGCCCGCGACCCGCAGGCGCTTGCCCGCTTTCAACGCGAGGCCCAGGCTGCGTCGGCGTTGAACCACCCGAACATCTGCACGATTTATGACATCGGCGAGCAGGATGGCCAGGCATTCATTGCCATGGAGTTTCTCGATGGCCTGACACTGAAACATCGCATCGGCGGGCGGCCGATGGAGATCGAAACCGTCCTGTCCCTGGCCATCGAAATTGCCGATGCTCTTGATGCGGCGCACGCCGAAGGCATTATTCATCGCGACATAAAGCCGGCCAACATCTTCGTGACCAAACGCGGACACGCCAAGGTTCTCGACTTCGGCCTTGCCAAACTGACGCCGGCGACGGGAAAGGCGAGTCCAGGAGAAATCGACGCTACCGCCGGAACCAGTCTGGAATACCTCACCAGCCCAGGCACAGCCGTGGGAACCGTGGCCTACATGTCGCCGGAGCAGGCGAAGGGCAAAGAACTCGATTCGCGCACTGACCTGTTTTCTTTCGGCGCTGTGTTATATGAAATGGTCACCGGCACCATTCCATTCCACGGAGAAACGGCGGCCGTTATTTTTGAGGCCATCCTCAACCGCGCTCCGTTACCGCCTCTGCGCTTCAATCCCAATTTGCCAGCCAAGTTGGAAGAGATCGTCGACAAGGCCCTCGAGAAAGACCGGGACATGCGCTACCAGCATGCCTCGGACATCCGCGGCGACCTAAAGCGGCTGCAGCGGGACAGCGGTTCCGGCCGCCGACCGGCGGTCCCGACGCAGGAAACCGCAGCGAGCTCGGGGCAGCAAACGGCTACATCCCAGATTCCGGTGGCCGGAACGGGCTCGGCCGCGCAGTCCTCTGCGGCAATGTCTTCCGCGTCTCAGGTCCCGGCCAGCGGATCGAGCGTGAGCGCGGTAGCGCGCGAACACAAATTTGGCCTTGCGGCTATCGTCCTAGTGGGCTTGGTCCTGCTCGCCGTCGGCGCTTTCGGTGTCTACTTCCTGCTCAGCCGCAACGGGCCGACCCCATTCCAAAATTTCAGCATCACGCAGATCACGAATACAGGCAAGGCACTACAGGCCGCAATCTCGCCCGACGGCAGGTACGTCTTGAACGTGCAAGACGATAACGGCAAGCAGAGCCTGTGGCTGCGCAACGTTCCGACCGGCAGCGACACTCAGATCGTTCCTCCAGCAGCGGCGGTCTACCAGTCTCTTATCTTCTCGCCAGACGGAAATTATGTTTACTTCCGTAAAGCTGGTATCAGCACGCAGAGCGAGTGGGATCTATATCGCACTCCGGTACTCGGAGGCACGCCGCAGCTTATTCTCCGCGATCTCGATGCCGGAATTGCATTCTCGCCCGACGGCCATCGCATCGCTTATGCTCGCGCCAATGATCCCGAGGTGGGCAAGTATCGCCTGCTGACCGCCAATCCTGACGGCAGCGACGAGACCATCCTGCAAATCGCCGCCAATGGGCCGGGCGCTCTTCCTCGTTTTCTGACGTGGTCGCCGGACGGCAAACGGATTACTTACAGCCTCTACACGCTCGGCGATGTGCTGAGCACCATCAAATCGTTTGATCTCGCCGGGAAGCAAGAGCAGCCCTTTGCCTCGTTCAAGAACGAATTGGTCTCCGAGGTCGTGTGGCTGCCAAGCGGTCAATGGTTTCTTGCCACCTATGACCAAAAGGGACCGAGTTACCTGCGTGCGCAAATCGGTATGGTTTCCCGCTCCGGGGGTCAAATCCAACCCATCACCCGGGATACCAACACCTACGCCACGCTGACGTTGTCTGCCGACGGTAAGACCGCTGCCACGGTACAGGTAAGGACCACGAACAGCCTTAGCGTGATTACTAACACCAGTTCACAGGCAAATATCCCTGCTCCTCCGTTAGCGCAAACGCAGGATGTGCAGTCCGTCGCTTGGACCGCCGACGGAAAGCTACTCGTTTCCGACGGACAAAGCGTGCAACGGATGAATCTCGATGGCGAGCAGCGATCCACAATCCTCAATGACCCCGACTCCTGGATTACAGACATGGCGCGCTGTGGGGATCGCTACATCGTTCTTGCCTGGGGTTTTCACGGAGGGACGAACCAGATTCATATCTGGCGCACCAATGCCGATGGTTCAAACCCGACGCAACTCACCAACGGAGTTTTTGACCAATACCCGGTATGCTCCCCGGATGGAAAATGGGTCTACTATGCCAGCGTTATCCCACCTTTTACCAGGAGAGTTCCCATTCAAGGCGGGCAACCCGAGCCCGTGCCGGCGAGCGAAGTGAAAAGCATGTACGGCTATGGCGCAGGTGAAGCGATTTCGCCGGACGGAAAGCGGCTGATTTTCAATGCGGACATAAGCGTCCCCGAGAGCCCGCAAACGGCTATAAGCAAATTAGCGCTGGTAACCCTCGACTCAGGGTCGCAATCCTCTCCCGTATTGTTTCAACCCGATCCACGGATGGCCAAGGGCGGCGGGAATGGCTTTACCAACGCGATGAACTTTACTCCCGACGGAAAATCCGTGGCCTACATCGTTCGCGATCAGGGCGTGGATAACATTTTTGTCCAACCGCTCGACGGTTCGCCTGGACATCCGATCACCAACTTCACTTCTCAACACATTGCCGAATTTCAATGGTCCCCGGATGGAAAGACCCTCGCCGTCGCGCGCGCCCAGAATGTCTCCGACGTGGTTCTGCTCCGGGAAAAGTAAGGCCAAATCCTGACGTGAGGATTTGGAACGTGGTTGCCCCACTCTTCCCGCGTTCTTTGCGGGAGGGTGGGCGCTGGCTTGCTGAATCTCACGTTATGGTCCGCCGGTGACCTGAAGTCTACTCGTAGGGAATTTCGACCCCACTGTAGCTGCCGGGGGTCGCTGCGTTGACCGCAGTCAGTATGCGATCAAGATGTAATCGAACCCGAGACCACTTCGTAGCGCCTGTCAAAACCACAAGCGAAATCTTTCGGCGTGAAAGATTTTGCTGATACCGAATTCCTCGATCGGTAGTGAGGAGCAATTCAAAGTTCGCCCGCTCCGCCTCACTTAAGAGCAAGCCGTTCGTCAACCGATCCCAACCTTGCTCATAGGCCGTGCTGACGGTGTGTCCGGAGAGGCTGCGGGCGATGCCGCGAGGCGTTGCATGGTTAAAGAGGATGTGCATCGGCCGGGGATGCTGGATTAGCTGGCATGGCAAGGCTTTGCGCCACGAAATCGAGAACCGCCGCAATCTGCTCGCGGGTTACGTCGAATTGCTCCATGACTTCCTCGACGCTCAAATCCTCAAGATTTTCAATGACCGTGGCGACGGGCAACCGGGTATCCTTGAATACCCAGGCTCCGCCCACTTTGCCGGGGATGCTCTCCACCGCGGGACACTGTGACCAATCGAGAGTTGCCATTGCGAACTACGCTCCGTTGATCGTATTTCTACCACGCTTTTGCCCAGCTAACAACATGGTGTGAGGGGGCTGGGGCCGCCCCACACAGTTTGCCTGAAATTCTTGCAATCGACGGAGCCGGTCGGTTCGGCAAGTGCCTCGCGCGGCGATTCCTGGACGCGTAGACGAAGCTGGCAGTCGCCGGACGAGCACGTGTACACGCGTCTTTCGCGATTCTCTGGCGGGGAGATAAATCGGTTTAACGATTAATTTTAAGTCACTGAATCAAATGGATTTAGTAGCGCTGTTTTCAACATGGCGATGCGCGCCAAACTGGGCTTCAATTCAAGTGATTGCGAAGATTGCACCGAATATGGTGCACACGCGTCAAACGTTGCCCGCCGTTACGATTTCTTTTGGATGACCCGCGGAACAATCAGTGGGCAACCTGTCACATAGAGGGCCGGGGGCTATTAGTCCGTGCCAGCGGTTACGGCGAAGGCTTTTTGCAGCAGGCGACGGGACTGAGAGATCAGTTCGGCGACTTCGAAAGGCTTGACCAGATAGGGGACGCTGTTTTCCTGGAGGAAGGCGCGCTCGTCGCTGGGGGTGTTGGAGAAGGTGAACAGGACGTGGCCCTGCATCGCGGGGCAATTTTCTTTGAGCCACTGATGGGATTCTGTGGCGTTCCAGTGGCCGGGCATTTTGCCGTTCATGATGAGGGCGTCGAAGGGCTCGGAGAGCAGGCGAGTCTTTACGTCCTGGCTGGTGCGGGCGGTCACAACGTCGGCGCCGGCGCCCGCGAGCACGTCGCGCTCGAATTCGAGCACGGCTTCTTCTTCCTCCACCAGCAGCACGCGGCCGTGGATCGCGCCTTCATGCAGGCGCGGCGCGGGCTTGGGCGCTTCGGTCTCGATTGTGGCTGAAGCCACCGCGGGCAATCGCACTTCGATTTGCGCTCCGCCTTCGGGAGCATTGTTGGCGGTAATATCGCCGCCGTGTTCTTTCACGATGCCATAGCAGATGCTGAGGCCCAGGCCGGTGCCTTTGCCTACGCTTTTCGTCGTGTAAAAGGGATCGAAGATGCGCTTGGGATCTTTGATTCCGGCGCCGTCGTCGGTGAACTGCGTGCAGACGTGGCCGCCGGCGATTGAGATTTTAATTTTGAGTTTGCCGCTGTGGCCGGTTTCGAGGATGGCATCGACCGAATTGTTGATGATGTTGAGGAATACTTGCTCGATCTGGTGCGGGTCGGCGACCACCATGGCGGGTTCGGCCGGCAGGTCGCGCTCGACTTTGATGTTGTTGATCTTGAGGTCGTAGTCGCGCAGCGCCAGGGTTTCGTCGAGGACTTTGCGGAGATCGACCTCATCGCGCTGCGGTTTGCGCTGGCGCGCGAATGACAGAAGATTCTGAACGACGCGGTGTGTGCGCTGCGCCTGCTTGAACAGTTTGCTGACGTAATCCTGGGCGCGGGTGTTCAGGCCTTCGGTTTCGAGAAGCTGCGCGTAGCCGAGAATCGCGGTCAAAGGATTGTTGAGTTCGTGGGCGACGCCGGCGATCAACTGCCCCACGGCAGACATTTTTTCACTCTGAAGAAGTTGTTCTTGCGTTTTACGCAGATCTTCGTAGGCGCGACAGGTTTCTTCGTACAGCCGGACTTTCTCGATGGTGGTGGCGAGCTGGCGGCTGATGGCAACTAAAAGATTCTCGTCGTTGCTGGAATATTCGTAGCCCAACTGGCTGCACAGGCCCATGATGCCCGCGGGTGAGTCTTTGCCCCAGAACAGCACCCAGATCCAGGTGCGGTCGGCGTCGGAGCGCAAGAATTCCGCGACCTTGGGCGGCAAGTGCGGAAGATATTCCGCCGTGATTACCTCAGTACGCGAGCGCATCACCAGGTCTCCAAGACCTTCGGTCAAACAAATCTCAGCGGTGCGCACTTTGTCGCGACTGCGCGGGCCCCAGGCGGCGCGACGGCGATAGGTTGTCGCGTCGGTATCGGAGAGGTAGACGGTTCCGCTCTCTGCGCCAAACAAAGTGACTACCTGGCGCAGAGTCAGATTCAGAATTTCGTCGAGATCGAAAGACTGCGCTGCGACCACGGCCATCGCGTTGAGCGCGTTCAATTCACGATTGCGCCGCCGCATCTCATCTTCGGCGCGGCGCTTCTCGGTCATATCGAGAATGAATCCCTGGTAGCGTTCGATTTCACCGGAGGAATCGCGGGTGGCGAAGCTGCTCTCGGCAGCCAGCAGCAAGGTTCCATCCTTGCGGCGAAGGGTGGCGTCGAAGTTGCGGACGTAATTGTTAGTTTCGATTTCGCGGCGGAAGGCCTCGCGCTGTTTGGGGTCGACACAGATTTCCGTGTTCAGATTCAGAACGAGCAGCTCGCTGCGATTGCTGTAGCCGAGCATGTGCACGAAAGCGTCATTGCAGTCGAGAATCCGGCCGGCCGGATTCGAAACGTAAACGCCTTCCTGCACTTGCTCGAAGAGCAGACGATATTTTTCTTCCGCGGAACGGCGATCGGTAATATCGCGGACCACGTGAATGGTGCCTTTTTGCGGGCTGCCCTGCTCGGTGTAGGAAGAAGTGGAAACCACCGAAAAGCCCCCGAAGCACGGGTCGGCGCCTTCGGCGAATTCTTCGTCGCCGCCCAGGGCGCAATACGGGCAGCCGGTCCAGGCGCCAAACTTATGAGGCAACGCGGAATCGCACGAACTGCCGACGACATCCGCCGCGGCCTGGCCGAGGTGTTCGAGCAGAACCTGGTTGGCCTTGATGATGCGGTAGTCGGCGTCGTGGGCGAGGATAATGTCGTGGATGGAATCGAAAGTGTTGATCCACTGGCGCTGCGAGCGCAATACCTGTTCGAGCAGGCGGAAATTTTCGACGGCAACCGCCAGTTGTTTGGCGACAGCCTGGAGAAAAACGAGTTCTTCGGGCGTCCAGTAGCGAATGCGGGAGTTGCCCAACAGCAACAGTCCGATAGGCGCTTTGTTGCTGACGACCGGCACCATCACGAGTTGGCGAATCTTCTCGTTGGCGAGAGATTGCTCGGGCTCGGGAGTTCCGGTGTTGCGGGTGGTGACTCGAGGGTCGGGGCGGCTTAGCAGCTTCGAAATGTCATCGTTGAGTTCGGCGAAGCCGGCGTCCCGCAGGAAATCGGAAGAGAGTCCGGCGGCGTGGGTGGCAACCAGGTGACCGCCTTCGAGCAAGCGGAACCAGGTGGCGCGAACGCGCATCACGCGCTGCAATTCCGCAACGGCAGATTCGACGACGCTGCCATATTGCTGGGCGCCGGCGATGCTTGCTGTAATGGACTGCATGGCGCGCAATCGACGGTTGAGCGCCCGGGACTCGTCAAACACGACCAGGAGCATGCTGATGCCGAGCGCAATCTCCGCTGCCAAGGATGCTGCCTGCGGAAGGTTGTCGGTGAACGGGGGCCAGGAAAGATGAAGCAACGGCAGGCCGAGACCGAGAAGCCAGGTGGAGGGTTCCCAACGTCCACGGCGAGCGCGGAGCAGCGCGATGGTTGCGGTCAGGAGAATAAGCCGGTAGCCAACTTCGACAGCCATGCGCAAGGGCAGGGAATCGGGCCACAAAAGGATGCGCGCTCCGGAAAAGCCCACCAGAATCGGCGTGATCACGGTTAAAGGCAGGAGCAGATCACGGCCGCGGGTGTAGAGCAGGACGCCGCCGGCCAGCAATCCCACGGCGAGCATGAAAGTCGCCTGTACCGCCACGAGATCAAACGGTGGGGGAATCTTGGCGGCGAAGCAATGTTGGGCCAGGCGCGATGCCACCAGGGCCGTCCAACCGACAACCCAAACCTTGAGATAGGTCTCGCGAAAAGCACGCAGCGCGAGCAGCGAGGCGCCCAGCACGATCAGCAGAGCGAACTCTGCCGCCGTGGGCCGCGCCAGGCCAAGCCCGGCAACTGAATTCCAGATCGACCAGAGAGATGCGCTCATTGGCTTTAGCTTTGCCGTTTTGTTGCGTTACGGCATTGCGGACGTACGTCTTCCTTCCTTTTGAATACCATGCTGACGCCATTTTTCGATGGTGTTTCCGGACCTGAGTGATTACTTTCGGCATCTCGCCGATAAGTTACAATCATCGCTAAATTTGACGATAGACTTTCACGTATCCCCATGCCTGATCGAATCCTTGTGGTTGACGACGAAGAACCGATACGGGAAATCGTCGCCTCGATGCTGAATACTGCCGGATATGCCTCGAAACAAGCGGCTTCGGGCATTGAAGCCCTTGCAGTTCTAACCTCAGGGGAAGAATTTGAGTTGATGCTCTCGGACCTGATGATGGCCGACCTGGACGGTATTGGACTGCTGGAGCGCACCAAGGAAAAGTATCCTGACATGCCGGTGGTGATGGTTACCGCGGTGCACGATATTTCTGTGGCGCTGGCCGCGATTCGGAACGGGGCATACGACTATCTGCTGAAGCCCTTCGAGCGCGAACAGTTGCTGAATACGGTAAGCCGCGCGCTGGAGAATCGCCGGCTCAAGGTGGAAAATCGGATCTATCAGACGAATCTGGAATCGCTGGTCAAGGCCCGCACCGATCAACTGCAAGCGACCATGTCGAACCTGGAGCGTTCCTACGACATCACCCTGGAAACTCTGGGCGACGCACTGGATTTGAAAGACCGGGAGACCGAAGGCCATTCGCGGCGGGTCACGCTCTTCACGATTGCCATCGCCCAGGCGCTGGGCCTGCCGCGCGAGCAAATCACGGTGATCGCTCGCGGAGCTTTTCTGCACGACATCGGGAAGATCGCAATCCCCGACCGGATCCTCAACAAGCCGGGAAAACTCGAGCCGGAAGAAATGACGATCATGAAGGAGCACGCCTACCACGGCTACCAGATCGTCAAGAAGATTCCGTTTCTGGCTGAGGCCGCCGACATTGTGTACTCGCATCAGGAGCGATTCGATGGGTCCGGGTATCCCCGCGGCCTCAAGGCAGGGCAGATTCCTCTGGGCGCACGCATTTTCTCGGTTGCCGACACGCTCGATGCCATTACATCGGATCGGCCGTACCGTCCCGCTCAGTCGCTCCAGGCGGCGCGCGTCGAAATCGAAAAGTGGGCGGGAAGGCAGTTTGATCCCGAAATCGTGAAAGTGTTTTTGCAAATGCCGGACAATATATGGGAAGACCTGCGTAAGGAAATAGACGGGCAGACCTACAGGGCCGCATACACCACTGGGGCCAAAGGGTAAATCCGGTCGCGAAGGCGGGAAGGGTTGAACGGCCGAACTCCATCGAAATTCATAGTCATGGCTGCCGGGTCGCTGACAGCGCTGTTGGCGATTGCGTGCGCAGTCTTGCCACGCGGGTTGGCGGTGGCGGCCGTCAGTGATATTGTCGGCGGGCTCATCATGCTCTGCGCCCTATTCTCCTTTGTTTCCCACGTTCCAACCAGCACAGGCCGCATGCGTTGGTTCTGGGTGCTTCAGGGGGTGGGTTGGGGATTCTGGTTCGCCGACCAGATGGTCTGGATTGTGTTCGATCTGGTCTTGAAGACGAAACTGCCTTCTATGTGCGCTGCCGACGCTCTGTTGTTTCTGGCGGGCGCGCCCATGCTGGCGGGCCTGTTGCTCCGGCCGCATCGACAGCCCTCACAACCCAATGCGCGCCTCGGCGTGCTGGACTTTCTTCTGCTGACGCTATGGTGGCTCTATCTCTATGTTTCGTTCGTAGTCTGCTGGCAGTACATTGCCCCGAATGAAACCTCGTACAACCGTAACTTCGACCTGCTGGCGCTGATAGAAGCGATTCTGCTGGCGGGCGTCCTGCTGATCTTCTGGCGCGAAAGCTCGGGACGATGGAAAAGGTTTTATGGCTGTTTTTGCGGTGCGGTCGTATTCAATGGGGTGTGGTTCTTCTGCATCAACCACGCCATTGAGAGGGATGTTTATTACACCGGCAGTTGGTACGACATCCTATACTTTGGGTCGTTTGCCTGCTTTACCGTGGTGGGTGCGCTGGGACCGGGTCTGATGCCGGGGGCGGAGAGCGCAGTTGAGGATTCGTACGGTTCATGGATGGGCACGCTCGCGATGATGGCGGTGCTTTCCTTGCCGGTGATTGCTGTCTATGCTCTGCTTGATCCGCGCCTGCCGCGCAGCGCGTCGGGTTTCCGGGTACTGGTCACGCTGGCGACCATGTTCCTTATGGCGTTTGTGCTGTTCATTCAGCATCGCCGCCTGAACCGGGAGTTGCAGCGCACCAATTTGGTTCTGCAAGAAGCGTCGCTTACCGATCCCTTGACCGGTCTGCGCAATCGCCGTTTTTTCTCGGCGACCATCGATGGCGATGTCAGCCAGTCGCTGCGTGCTCATGCCGATGGCCGAGACCCGCATACCCGCGATCTGGTTTTTTATCTGATCGATGCCGACAATTTCAAAGAAGTGAACGACCGCTACGGCCACGACGTCGGGGATAAAGTACTGGTTGAAATGGCGCGACGGCTCAGTTCTTCGATTCGACACTCCGATGTGCTGGTGCGCTGGGGCGGTGAAGAATTTCTGATCGTTTCCCGCTATACCGATCGCGCCGACGCGGAATTGCTGGCGCAGCGCGTTCTTTCGGCGGTAGCTGACAGCCCGATTCATTTGGGAGCGTCCACGGAGGCGATGTATCGGACCTGCTCGTTGGGATGGGCGGCATTTCCGTGGTTTCCCGACGATGCGCGCGCAATTAGCTATGAGGAAGTGCTCACTCTGGCCGATCGCGGTCTGCATCAGGCCAAGGCGCAGGGCAAGAACCGAGCCGTCGGCATTCTTCCGGCTACTGGAAAAGTTCCCGCTGCGACGATCGAAGGATTGCACTCCGGCGGACTGCAAGTCGATCTGCTGGCCGTGGCCGGACCGGCCCTGGGACCTGAGTAGCTTCGGCGCCCATAGGAGAGTCGAATATGTTTGCCGAAGAAATTACCGAGACAAATTACTGAAACAAAATTACTGAAACAAGGGAATGCTGGCTTCGACGATGGTTCCAGGCTCGGCGCGGAGGATAGACATGTCGCCGCCGAGTTGCTTTATACGCTCTTTCATGCTGCCGATTCCCACCCCTGTATTGGTAATCTGATTTCCGGTCGCGCTATCGACGGGGATACCCACGCCAAAATCGCGGACACGGAGCAATACGCGATCGGTTTGCTGATGAATCTCGACGCGAGCGTCTGGACTGTGCGCGTGGCGATGAATGTTCGTGATGGCTTCCTGAATCACCCGGAAGATAGAGGTCTCGAGGTCACGATCAAGTCGCGGAAAAGGACTCGGCTTGTAGTCGAAAGAAATACGCAGATCGCTTCTTTTCTTGAAACCTTCGATATACAAATGCAAAGCCGGCAGCAAGCCGGATTCGTCGAGGAGCGGGGGGTGCAGAACGTAGGAAAGAGTGCGCACTTTGGCGAGCGCCGTTTCGGTCAGTTCGACAGCCTCATTGCGGGACTCAAATTGAGGAGAGCCGGCCAGGTTCAGGTTCAAGGCTACCAGTATCTGTCCTAGATCGTCATGCAACTCCCGGGCGATGCGACGGCGTTCCTCATCCTGAATATGCACCAACTGGCCGGATAGCCGTTGCAATTCAAGAGTGCGAAGTTCGAGCTGAGTGCGGGATTCCGACAATTGCGCCATCCGGCTGCGCAGCTCTTTGTTCAATTCCTGAGTTCGCTCTTCGAGCGCACGCCGTTCACTCAGGTCGCGAGTGACCTTCGAGAAACCGCGCAGCGCTCCGGTGTTGCGGTTGCGCAGAGCGGTAATGACGACGGAGGCCCAGAATGTGGAGCCGTCTTTTCTGACCCGCCAGCCTTCATCGGCGAAGCGTCCAATGTCTGCCGCAATTTCCAGTTCGCGCTGCGGCCACCCGCTCTCCCGAGCCTCTTGAGCATAAAATGTCGAGAAGTTCCGGCCGATGATTTCGGAGGCGGAGTAGCCTTTGATCCGCTCTGCGCCGGAATTCCACGTCATTACTTTGCCTTCCGGGCTGAGCAGGAAGATGGCATAGTCCTCCACGCTCTCCACCAAATGACGGAATATCTCGTCCGTTTGAAAGCTGCTTTCGTCAACCGGCGGCGGAGGCCCCAGTTCAGTTATTTTATTGGACATTCAACTCGATCTTAGAAGCTCAAAGTTACGACGATATGGGAGCCGGGAAATGGCCTGAATACAGCGATTCCTGTAGGACAGAGAAGCTGCTAGCCGCGAGTCATCTCCTTTTCCGTGGCTGGCTTCTTCCATCATATCTGGCTTCCTTTGCGTCTGGCATAATTCTCTCGAGAGGATCATTATGAAGATTGCCTGCTGGTTCTTTGCATTGTTTTTGTTTACGAGTATAGCTATTGCCCAGGAGCATCCCGCCCTTACGGCGCAGGCCAACACCGTTTACGTGGGCGCCGACGGCCAGTTCGAATCCGCTCCAGACACGGCGCAGATTCAATTCAATGTCTCGGTGCAGGAGGAGACATCGGCCGCTGCCTTTCAGCGCGCCTCGAAGAATGTAGAGCAGGTGCGACAGGTGCTGCGCAACAATGGGATCGAACCCAAGGCGGCGAACATAGGATTCCTTTCCGTGCAGCCCGTCTATGAGTGGAAGCCGAAACAGAAAGTCGTTGGATATCGCGTAACGACCGATGTGACGCTCAAGCTGAAAGATTTTTCCAAAGTCGGCCCAATTACGCAGCAACTGGCCGAGGCTAATGTCAGCGAGACACAGACGCTCAATTACACTCTGGAAAATATGGATGAGGCCAAAAATAGGGCCATCGAAGATGCCTATCGGCGGGCGCGCAATTCGGCAAACACGCTGGCGCAAGCGAGCGGGCGTACTCTGGGAGAACTTTCCTATGCATCGGTGGACACGTTTGAGAATCAGCGGATCGGAGCGCCGCGCCCGCGCGCCATGGCGGCGATGGCAGCGGGTGCGCCTGCTCCGACCGAGGAATTCACGCCGCAGAAGGTGATTGTTAACGCGCATGTGAATGCGCTGTTCAATTTGAAATGATGCCGCGACGCCTTCCGCGATGAAGAGCCTATTGCAGCCCTGCCTGCGCCAACATTTCCAGAAACTGCTTTTGAGTGCGCATGTCGATCGACTGAGCGACCATTTTTCCCGAGCGGTCATACACGAAGCTCTTGGGAATGCCTTCGACGATGAACGCTTCGTTCACCTTGCGTCCGGGATCGAGCATTATGGGATAACTCACTTTATGCTCGCCGAGGAAGGGTGTGACCTTGGCAGACTCCTCGTCGGAAATTGCGAGAACGACGAAGCCCTGATCTTTGAACTTCTTGTACAGCGCATCGAGGTCGGGCATTTCTTTGCGGCAGGGAGGGCACCAGGTCGCCCAGAAATTTACCAGCACGACTTTGCCTTCCATGTCCTTTAAATGCCAGACCGTGCCTTGCAAGTCCGTAAGCGTGAAGTCCGCGCTCTGGCGTTTGGCGTCGTTCGCTTGCAACTTTGACATGGCCGCGGAAAATTGGGGATTGTCCAATGTGGCCTGCATGTGTTCATAACGCACCAGCGAAGCCAGCTCTATATACAGGTCATTCGGCTCGCCAGGCTTGCTTGGCGCCGGCTGTTCGCGCAACGCCGAAGCCAGCGTGGTCGTAACTTCCTGTAGCGTCTCGCGGCCGAAGTCGCCCTCGGTTGATAAATTAGCCAGACCTCCGGCCAGCCGCAGTTTGTTGGGAACGGCGGGCAGTTGCCGGATCTGGAGCGCGAGTTCTTTGGTGGTGCGGGCACGCACGGTGTCATCGAGCTTTCGCAGGCCGCGCAGTTGCTCGACGATCGGTTTCTCCCGATCGCTCCAGACAGTTTTTTCCTGCGCGAAAAAAAAGCTAGAAAGGAAAATGAGCGTAGCAAGCAGAGAGCAGGCGAGGCCGCGACCGCGGCGAACGGTGAGACAGGGAGCCATTTTCAATATGCCCTAGAATTGAAGGAATTGGGCGAAACCTACTCAACCCGAACCATACTCGACCGATAACTATTATCTAAATAAACATCGCGTCTATCTAAATAAACATCTCGTCCTGCGGTACAGGACGCCGTTCGCCGCGACTGCCGCCATTGCGCCGCGCCCGCCCTCCGAACAGAAATTCAAGACCAACGGTGATGCCCTGCATGAGGCCGGAAAGCTGGCGCACAGGCGAGACTACAGTCCTGTGCACCATATCGGTAGTTTGCTCCACGCGATCCATGGTGCGGGTGAGCAGTTCGTCGGCACGAATGATTTGCAGGCGGCCGCGATCCACGGCGTCGGAGATGGTCGCATCCACACGTTCTACTTGCTCCCGCAGCAACGTGGTCGACTCCTGCAAATTATCGGCGATCACTTGCACTTTCGGACGAATGTCGTTCAGAAATTCCTCGGCCTGCGCAACCGTGGGCATCACCTTAGTTTCGACATTGGTCATCAGGGCTTCCATACGCGCGCCGGCCTTGCGCATGGCGAGATACATGGCGAACAAGACGCCGGCTTGCAACATGACGGCCGCGCCGGTCAGGAAGATGAACAAAGGTGTGAGTTTTTCCATAGAGTGTGCTCCCCCAGGTCGCCAACGCACGTCCCTGCGAAGGTTACCGCGTTGTACTGCAAACGCGTACTTACAAATTCTTGGGGGCGCCGGTCTCCGTGGTGGCCTCGTGATAGGCCTGGCGGCCCGCTTCGTAGGCGGCGCGGAATTGTTCTTTTTGGGTGTTGACTACATCGCGGCCCCGGTCAGCCCACTGCGACGCCTGTTCTCGCGCCTCGCGCGCGCGATCGCGGACATAATCGCGGCCTTCCTCGGCGCGAGCCCGCAATACTTCCCGGGTCTCGCTGCCTGAACGCGGGGCATACAGAACTCCCGCCAGCGCTCCCAATCCCAGCCCAGCCAGGAACCATACAAAAGTGTTGCCGTCAGAATCCGACATACGATCCTCCAAAAAATAAACCGTCTATCCTCGGATGTTACATGCTCTGTCAGGCAAATACAATTACTGGAGAATGTGTAGGAAGGGAAGGATTGCAAGGGGGATGCCGGAGCATATATGCCGGTGCCAATCGCGAGTTGGTTCCCGCTTCGATGCGCGTACGAAGGACGCCGGGGCTACTTCTGTTGCGTGGGTGGCGTTGCGGGCGGAGACGTTGGGGCAGGTTGCGTCTTGACCGGTTGCGACTTCAGGCCCGAAAGCACAGAGGTCGGTCCGCCACGCCGGGAGGCATAGACCGACAATATGATGGAAGTGACCATGAATGCCACGGCCGACCAGGTTGTGGCTTTGGAAAGAGCGCTGGCCGCGCCGCGAGGTCCGAATGCCGTCTGGCTGCCCTGTCCGCCGAAGGCCGCGGAAATGTCGCCGCTGGTGCCGCTCTGAAGCAGCACGACAATGATAATGAAGAAACAGACGAGGATGTGGACCGCAATGATTAGACCGTGAATGTAGATCATGATTATGTATTCCTAAACGCCAGTAACTTGCAGATGAGAATGCATGGTGCGGAAGGGGGGATTTGAACCCCCACGCCTTTCGGCGCCACCCCCTCAAGATGGTGTGTCTGCCAGTTCCACCACTTCCGCACAGGAGAACCAGAGTCTCAGGCAGCGTTTTATTATAGCAAAGCGGGTTCGGTTCGCTGGCGCGGGCGTTCGCAAGACTCTGGATCTTTTGGAGGGCGCAGGTCGCCTTTCTGTCAGAGGCTCGGCGGCGTCCGCCGAATTCAGTCCCCTGACGGCAAGAGCATCTCCTCCGGACCTGGATCAATTGGGGTTGGCGACTGTGGCAGGCTGGTGTGCCTCGGGCGCAGTTGCGCGGCCAAAGGATTGGACGCGTGCGTCGGCGGGGCCTTTTCTGGTTCGAGGAACTGTTCCGTCTCGGTCGACCCAGTCAAGGCCGTCGTCGAAGCCAGTCCGCCGCTGATTACCTGTTGCACCTGATCGAAATATCCCGTGCCCACAAAGCGTTGGTGCTTCACCGCCTCGTAGCCGAACTGAGTCTCGCTGCGAAATTCTTTTTCCTGGAGGCGGGAATAGGCCGCCATGCCGGCGAGTTTATAGGCGCGCGCCAGTTCGAACATGCTCAGATTCAGCGCGTGGAAACCCGCCAGGGTCACGAACTGGAACTTATATCCCATGCGTGCCAACTCGGGTTGAAAGCGCGCGATCGTGGCCTCGTCGAGGTTTTTGCTCCAGTTGAAGCTGGGCGAACAGTTGTAGGCAAGCGCCTTTCCGGGGAATTGCGCGTGAATGGCCTCGGCGAAGCGCCGCGCTTCTTCAAGGTCGGGATGCGAGGTCTCGCACCAGATGAGGTCGGCGTACGGAGCATAGGCAAGGCCGCGGGCAATGGCTGACTCAATTCCGCCACGAATGCGGAAGAAACCCTCCGGCGTGCGCTCATCAGTGCAGAATTCGCGATCGCGCGGATCGATATCGCTGGTCAACAATTGAGCGCTGTCGGCGTCGGTACGAGCCATGATCAGCGACGGCACACCCATCACATCCGCGGCCAGTCGCGCGGCCACCAGCTTTTGGATGGCTTCGGCGGTGGAAACCAGAACCTTGCCGCCGAGGTGACCGCATTTTTTGGCCGAGGAAAGCTGATCTTCGAAGTGAACGCAGGCTGCTCCGGCTTCGATCATTCCCTTCATTAACTCGAAGGCGTTGAGAGTTCCGCCGAATCCTGCTTCGGCATCGGCCACCAATGGGGCAAACCAGGTCTGGCCCGGAGCGACTTTGCCTTCCGCATGATGAAGCTGATCGGCGCGTTGTAGAGCGTTATTGATCCGGCGGCAAAGATTCGGAACGCTGTCGGCGGGATAGAGGCTCTGGTCGGGATACATGGCGCCCGCATTATTGGCGTCGGCCGCGACCTGCCATCCGCTGACGTAAATCGCCTTGAGCCCCGCCTGCACTTGCTGCACGGCCTGGTTGCCGGTCATGGCGCCGAGTGCGTTGACGTAGGAGTCGGTCTGCAAGAGATCCCAGAAACGTTCCGCGCCCATTCGTGCCAGCGTGTGCTCAATGTGGATCGAACCGCGCAAGCGCAGCACGTCGGCCGCAGTGTAAGGGCGGTGTACCCCTTTCCAGCGAGGATTAGCGGACCACTCCTGGCTTATCGCGGCCTGCGCGAGAGCATATTGCGCGACGCGTTCCTGATGGTTTAGCGGATGCTCAATACGGTCTGAGGTCGAGGGCTGAGCGCCGTTTCCGTTTCGTTTAACCGACATGTGCATCTCTCCTGAAAAGAATTCGTCGAGGCGGCGTATGTAAATCGGTGCCTATCTAAACCGGGTCAAATTCTCCATTCACAATCATGGCTTCACTCAGTTCGCGAGCCCGGCGGAAGCGGGCTGCCTCCTCGGGCTTCGCGTTGGCCGGAAGGCTTGCCAGCAATCGCACGAGCTCTTCATCGAACAAGCGCGTGATGAACTCGGGAGTATGTTTCACCGCCTCGCCCTGTTCGTTTTCCACGCGAACGAGATCACGATGCAAGACGCGCTGCGCAATCATCAGCCGATAGATGCGGTCGGTGGCCAGATCTTCCATGTATCCGTCGAGCAGGCTGGCGCCGCGGCCGCTGAGCACGCCGTGGCGATAGCGAATCACCGTGCGCACGGCCGCGCGTGTTCCATTCACGGTGCGGGCGCCGACTCCGACCGGCGTGGGCCGGAGGTCTGGGTAGCGGCTGGCGTTCCTGGGTCGCGCCTGAAGTTGATTGGGATAAGGGAACTGCGCGACGGCGATGGCGTTCTGATCGGGATGTCCCGTCCACGCGCCGTCCATCAGGCAGTCGGCTTCGTTCTTCTTGTCTTTTTCCAGAACCGCGAGCGCCCGCGCATTTAACTCGGCATCTTCGCGGCTGGGATACAGCGCAGTCATGCCGCCGATCGCGAGAATGCCGCGATGATGGCAAATCTCGGGCATGAGTTCGCGCAAGTTCTGAAAGAATGCGACGTTATGCGGAATCGTATTGCGATCGGGCAGAACCCAGTCTGGATCGTCCAGATTGAAGTGAATCAGGCTGGCCATGTAATCCCAGCGGCCCAGGTTCAATCCGATGATGTGGTCGCGCAAGTTGTACGCGAACTCTTCCATTTGAAAGGCCAGAGGATGAGATTCGACCAGCGCCATGCATTTGATGTAATCGTGCGGCAGGGCGCGCGATTGCGCCAGCGCTTGAAAGAGATCGCGCCACCATAGCGCTTCGTCGGCCGACTCGGATTTGGGTATGTAGATGCATAGCGGATGCTTCAACTCGGCTGGATCGATTGCATAAAAAATGCGGGCAACATCGATCAGCGATGCGGAAACCAGCTCGCCCGGAATTACTCCGGCCTGGTTCAGGTGCAAGCCGCGCGGGCGGGTGAAGATAACTGTGCCGGTTTGCTTGATGCCGACCGTGCGGTCGCGCTTCTTGTCGTAATAAGTCAAAGAGCCGCGCAGGCAGGCCGTGATGTTTGCTATGCCAGTTTGGTGATGCGACCACTCGTTCACGCAGGAATCTTCGAGGTCAAGCATCACGCCGGGTGCGCCGGAGTTGAGCATCTTGACGCAGAGTTCGGCATCGTCGGCGGGGCCGGTCATCTGATTGCGCTGGTCGCGGCACCACTCCGGTAGCGTGATGCGCCAGCCGTTGCGCACCGTGTCGGAAGGGAAGTGATGGGTTGGCTTTTCGCCTTCCAAAGACTCTTGGAGCGCCTCAAGCCGCTTTACAGCGAGTTCCTGCTGGCGCGGAGTAAACCGGCGGTGCAGCGGAAGAAAAAAGTCCAAGAAGCCAGCGGGAAGATCGTGTTGGGGATCGAATCCAACGGGAGTATGGCTGATGGGATTGATCAGGTTATCGGTCTTGGGCGGGGTGATCGCGGTGGGTGTCATGAGGTTCGCGCGCCTTTTCGTGTGTTCATAATACTGAACATCACTTCGTAATACTGGCGGATCGTATGACGGCTCGTAACCCGCGTCAAGGTCGTTGTTCAACATGTAGAACATACATTCATTTTGTTGTCCGTCTAAGGGTTTTGCTACCATAACGATTTGGCGGCCTCACACAAAGACGATTCGCCTTCCGTGGCCGTAGAACGCGCCCTGGCGATGCTCGAGGCGGTTGCCCAGGAACCGGAAGGCC
Source organism: Candidatus Sulfotelmatobacter sp. (assembly GCA_036500765.1). NCBI lineage: Bacteria > Pseudomonadati > Acidobacteriota > Terriglobia > Terriglobales > Candidatus Korobacteraceae > Candidatus Sulfotelmatobacter > Candidatus Sulfotelmatobacter sp. The sequence continues at coordinate 584,823 of DASYBM010000004.1, read as the reverse complement.
TGAGCAACGCCGAGATCAGCCGCAAACTTGAAATTCCTAAGAGTTCCGCCAGCTACATCCTGCGCACCCTCGAAGCCCGCGGCTACTTGAATCGAGATTCGTCGAGCGGCAAATACCGCGTTGGGCTGAAGATTCTCAGCCTGAGCCGCGGCGCGCTGAGCGGGATCGATGTGCGCGAAGTGGCGCTGCCGATCATGCGCAACCTGGTCGAGAAGACCCATCTCACGTGCCATCTGGCGATTCTGGATGGGCCCGAGGCCGTCTATATCGAGAAAGTAGAGCCCCCGGGATTCATCCGCATGGATACCTGGGTCGGCCGCCGGATGCGGGTTCACGCCACCAGCGTGGGCAAGGCGCTGGTAGCTTATATCGCGCAGCAGCAATTGGAGAAGATGGTGGCTATGCTCGCGATGGAAAAACGCACACCGAAGACCATCACCACTCTGCCGCGACTGCTGAAGGAGTTGGAGAAAGTCCGAACGCAGGGTTACTCGGTGGATGACGAGGAAAATAATCTGGGAGCCCGGTGCGTGGGAGCTCCGGTCTTCAATCAGCACGGCGCAATCGAGGCCAGTATCGGCCTCAGTGGAACTACCAATCAGGTGAACACGCAAACCATGCCGCGCATTGTGGAAGCGCTGAAAGATGCGGCGCGGCATGTCTCCATGCAATTGGGCTATCGGGTTCCGCACCGGCGCGCCGGCGGCCAGACGATATAATCTGGCGGCGTGAGTAACCCGGCGCCGAATCTCAGAACGCGGCTGCGGCGAATTTTCGTCGCTGCTGCCGTCGTTGTGCTTGGGACAGCGGCGCTTGTTTATAGTCTGGATTACACAGTCTTTCGAACCCGTGTCGCGACTGGCCGCAGCGCGTACGGGTCGGTGACGGTGCATCACTACTACGCCGTGCTCCAGAAGAATGGCAAGACGAATTTCATTTTTGACCCGCCCGGACCGCAGACTTGCGTGAATTCATTATTTCCGCATGCCGGATTTCTGCCCTGCTGGTACTTGAGCCGGCATCCGGATCAGGTCACAAATATCTAGTGCGGCCGGAACAGGCTAGAATGGTCCGTCGATTCCACTGACCGATGTCTGCCGAATGATTTCTACTGAACGATTCGAGGGGAACTCATGCTGAAAAGATTCGTACGTAAGGGATGCGTGCTCAGCTTCGCGCTGGCTTTGAGTTATGCGGCAGCGGCGGCAGGCTCGGGTCCAGGCTCGTCCGACGCCCGCTTGCAGAAGGCCTATCGGTTCCAACAAGGCGGCTGGACTTACGTTCACCTCGAAGGCTCGCCTACGGAAATGGGCTTTCAACATGGTTATCTGCTCGCGCCGGAAATTGCCGACGGCCTGGAGGCGATCAAGCTCTTCGACACGCATCAGACGCAGCGGGACTGGGAATTCTTCCGCACGACGGCGCGCCAGATGCTCTGGCCGCACATCGACCTCGAATATCAGCAGGAGTTGCAGGGCATTGCCGATGGCGCGACGGCGCACGGAGTCGACGTCGATGTGTATGACATTGTGGCGCTGAACGCGTTCGAGGAAGTGCCGGATTACTATTTGCCGTGGCTGAACAAGCAAACGACGAACAAGCAGCAGAAATCTCAGAAATCGCCGAAGCTGGCCGCGCCCGGCAACTGTAGCGCCTTCATCGCCACCGGCGGCATGACCAAAGATCATCAGATCGTGATCGCACACAATAATTGGACGAGCTATCTGGCGGGCGAGCGCTGGGTCGTGATCTTCGACATTCAACCCGAACACGGCAATCGCATTCTGATGGACGGCTTCCCCGGAGTGATTACCAGCGACGATGACTTCGGCGTGAACTCCGCCGGCATGATGATTACCGAGACGACTATCACGCAGTTTGAAGGATGGGATCCGAACGGCAAGCCGGAATTCATGCGCTCGCGCAAGGCCTTGCAGTACGCCAACAGCATTGACGATTACGTCCGCATCATCAAAGAAGGCAACAACGGCGGATATGCCAATGATTGGCTCATCGGCGACCGAAAGACCGGAGAGATCGCATATCTCGAACTCGGCTTGAAGAATACGCCGCTGTGGCGCACGAAAGATGGATATTTTGTCAGCTCGAATTTTGCGCGCGATCCCAAGCTGATTAAAGAGGAGACGACCTTCGACCCCAACGACGCTTCGTCCTCGCCCAATGCGCGGCATGTTCGCTGGGAGCAACTCATGCGGCAGTACAAGGGAAAAGTTGACGTCAACATGGCAGAGCAATTCTTGTCGGACCACTTCGACAGCTTCGAAAAGAAAGAGCATGCGGACGAGCGCGCCTTGTGCGGACACGTGGACGTTTCTTTGCGCGGCGTCAAGGAGTGGGATTGGGCTCCGTATAATCCCGGCGGCGCAGTGCAGGGCAAGGCCGCCGACAGCGCAATGGCGGCGAAGATGAGTTTCGTAGCCAGGGCAGGGCATCCCTGCGGCGAGGACTTTTTAGCGGTGGAGTTCCTGGATCATCATCCCGAGTTCTCCTGGCAGAAACCGCTGCTGCGCGATATGAAGGCGGGGCCGTGGACGGTGTTTACGGCGGGGCAGAAACAGCAGTAGCCATGCGCGCCACTATTGGCGTACAATGTACGTACGTTTGAATTCGCGGCAAATACTTGGAGTGTGATCCATGCCTTCGACTGCAGCCCGCAAGAAACGCACCGAGAGGTTTAACGTTCGAGTCAGCGATCGCGAGGCAGAGCTCATTCGCCTCGGTGCCGAGCAGCGGGGCGTGAACATCACAAACTTTATTCTTGAGAGTGCGTGTGCCCGCGCGGAACAAGAGATTGCCGAGGCGCGGCACTTCGAACTTAGTTCCAAAGACTGGCAGAAATTTACCGCGGCTTTGGACCGGCCTGCCCGGCTGAAGCCCCGTCTTAAGCGATTGTTCGCTGAGCCAACCGTTCTTGACTAGCGCTGATGTCCGATCCAAGGGCAGCGTTATCGAAAGTCGAGGTGATCTCCGCTTCCCACGACCTGACTGGCTTCGATTGCGGACTCCATCAATCCCTGAACGACTGGCTGAAGCGCTTCGCTCTTGTTAACCAAAAAAATGAGTCAGCCCGAACCTACATCGTCCATCGCGGTAATTCTGTCGTCGGATATTATTCGATCTCTGCTGGCAGTGTCTCGATCGAGGAAGCGTCCACGCGAATCTCAAAAGGTCTGGCGCGCCATCCCATTCCTGTAATTTTGTTGGCCAGGCTTGCCGTTGACAAAGACGAGCAGGGAACCGGACTGGGGAAAGCGCTGCTGAAAGATGCGCTGGCGCGAATCGTTCAGGCGGCTGATATCGTGGGCGCGCGTGCGGTTTTGGTTCACGCTATCGACGAACCAGCGCGAAGATTCTATGAACATTTTGGCTTCGAGCCGTCGCCCATCCATGAACTGCGCCTAATGTTGCTAATGAAGGATCTGCGCAAAGCGCTGGCACAATAACGCTGCCGGTCGCGAAGCAGACGGAAGCGGTAAAAGTTTCATCAAACCGCGGTAATTCCTTCTTCGTATAATTGCGACCGTTATGGGCTGGGCTGCTTCCTCCTGGATCGGTTGGCTCTTTGACGCACCACAGGGTGCGCCAAACCGGCTGATCCCGCGGTGGCTATTTCTTCGCGCTCTCGGAGGTATCTATTTCTCCGCATTTTTTTCGCTCATCTTTCAAATCCGCGGCCTGATCGGGCCGAACGGAATTCTGCCCGCGCGAGATTATCTTCGTGCGATCGCTCAGTCACTCGGCGGTTGGCAGCGATTCTGGTATGCCCCGACGCTGCTGTGGTGGTCCAGTGGATCATTTGCGTTGAACGCGCTGTGCTGGGCGGGCATGGTGGCCGCGATACTGCTGGTGCTGAATGTTTGGCCGCGCGGAATGCTGGCGATTTGTTTCGTATGTTTTCTGTCATTTGTCAGCGCGGCGCAGGATTTCTCCGGCTACCAATCCGATGGCATGTTGCTGGAGGCGGGATTCATCTCTCTTTTTTTCGCGCCGCCCGGTTGGCGTCCGGGCTTGGGCGAAACGCATCCGGCCTCGCGGGCCAGCCTATTTCTGCTGCAATGGGAGTGGTTCCGCATTTATTTTCAGTCCGGTGTGGTGAAACTTCTCAGTGGAGATCCGCAGTGGCGGCATTTCACTGCCATGGATGAGTACTACCAAAACGGTCCGCTGCCCACCTGGATCGGCTGGTACGTCGAGCACTCGCCGCACTGGTTTCATGCGGCAACGGTGGGGGCCACGCTGGCTTTGGAACTAGGTCTGGTGTGGATGCTGTTCCTGCCGCGCCGATGGCGGATCATTTGCTTTTTCATCGTGACCCCGTGGCAGATCGGCGTGATCCTGACCGCGAACTACACGTTTTTGAACTATCTTGTTCTCGTGCTGGGGTTTCTGTTGTTGGACGACCGTTTTCTATTGAGACTGTTACCGGCGCGCTGGAAGAATCGTCTGCTGATTGAATCTGAGCCGCCACACGCGATAAGGACAGAATCGGAAAACTGGCGCAACCGCTTTCTTCCACTGTGGAGATTTCTGAAGCTCTCCGCGAGTGCGGTGATGCTGCTATGGATTTTCTATGCGACCACGGCTCAGTTGTTGATGAGGGCACAGCTTCCGATGGCGCCGGCCATTGCGCTGGAGCCATTCCGGATTGCTAATCAATACGGGCTGTTTGCCGTGATGACGCGCGGCCGATATGAGATCGAATTCCAGGGTTCTACAGACGGCCAGCATTGGGTCGCCTATCCTTTTCGCTACAAACCGCAAGAATTGAATCAGCCGCCGCGCATCTACGCGCCGTATCAGCCGCGATTTGACTGGAACTTGTGGTTCGCCTCGCTGGGATCATGGCGCGAATATCCGATCGTGGCGAATACGGAGGTGCGGTTGCTTGCGAACGATAAAGATGTGCTGGAACTTTTTGCGGCGAATCCTTTTGCGCCTGAACCGCCCCACCAGATTCGAGTCCTGCTTTGGCAATACTGGTTCACCAGCATGGCAGAAAAACGAGCAACTGGAATGTGGTGGCGTCGACAACTTCTAGGTTTGTATTCGCCCACGCTTGAGCGAACGGCTAACGGTGGCGTCAAAGCCATCGAATGGCCGACGGTGCAGCCGCGGGATTAACATCACAATGGTCGCGAACTTATATACCGATCAAGCCGGGCTCACAGGTGATTTGCGATGAATCGCAAGGCGTGCATCGTGGGCTCGGGTCCCAATGGGCTGGCGGCGGCCATCGTCCTGGCTCAGGCGGGACTGCAAGTAGAAGTGCTGGAGGCGGAAGCGACGCCTGGTGGCGCCGTCCGCTCAATGGAATTGACGCTGCCGGGTTTCGTGCACGATTTTGGATCCGCGGTACATCCGCTCGGCGCCGGCTCGCTCTTCTTCTCTTCACTTCCACTTCACGATCACGGGCTGGAATGGATTCATTCTCCCGCGCCGCTCGCCCACCCGCTCGACGATGGTACGGCTGTAGTTTTGGAGCGCAACCTCGAAGATGCAGTAGCTTCTCTGGGCGCGGACGGAAATGTCTGGGGCAGCCTGGTGCGGCCGTTTGTCGAGAACTGGCGCGACTTTGCTCCGGAAGTGCTGCGCCCGGTTTCTTTCATTCCGAAGCATCCGTGGCTGATGGCGCGCTTCGGAGTGAGTGCTCTCTTCTCTGCGCAGGCAATCTCGCATCGTTTTCACAGCGAGCGCACCCGGGCATTGTTCGCGGGTCTGGCTGCGCACTCTTTTCTTCGCCTCGATGAGCCGCTGAGTGGCGCGTTTGGCTTGTTGTTTGGCATCTCCGTGCATGCCGTGGGTTGGCCGATTCCGCGGGAAGGGGCTCAGTCGCTTACCAATGCGCTGTGCAGTTATTTGTCGACGCTCGGGGGGCAAGTCAAAACTTCTTCGCGCGTGGAATCGCTTGCAACCTTGTCGGACTATGACTTGATCCTATGCGATATCACGCCGTGGCAGCTTCTCAGAATCGCGGGCCCACGCTTGTCTGAGAGCTACAAGCGTCGACTGGGACGGTTTCGCTACGGTGCCGGCGTATTCAAAGTGGATTATGCCTTGAGCCAGCCCATTCCGTGGAAGGCTTCGGAGTGCCTGCGCGCCGCGACGGTGCATCTGGGCGGAAGCTTCGAGGAGATTGCAGCCTCGGAAAAAGGAACGCGAAGCGGGCAACACGCGGACCGGCCATTCGTTCTATTGGCACAACCGACCATATTCGATGCCTCTCGCGCTCCCGCCGGCAAGCACGTTGCCTGGGCGTATTGCCATGTGCCTAACGGTTCGAAAATAGATATGTTGGAGAGACTCGAAGGCCAGATCGAGCGCTTCGCTCCAGGATTTCGGGAATGTGTCCTGGCCCGTCGCGTGTTCTCGCCCGCCGACCTGGAGAGCATGGACGCCAACCTTGTCGGCGGAGACATTGGAGGCGGCGTGATGGATCTTCACCAATTTCTATTTCGGCCGACGCGGCAGCACTATGCGACTTCAGCGAAAGACGTGTTCATCTGTTCTTCATCGACTCCACCCGGGGGCGGCGTGCACGGAATGTGCGGCTACCACGCGGCGATACGGGCGCTGGCGAGTCTGGGGAAACCTTGAGGCAAATGGGGCGAAAGGCCGTTCTGGACGCAGCAGATCGTGCTCCAACGGGCCCGGCACAATGAGGAGGAATGATGGCGGAGAGGGTGGGATTTGAACCCACGATACCCGTTAAGGTATGTCCGCTTTCGAGGCGGATCGTTTCAACCACTCACGCACCTCTCCGGAAAGCAGCTATCAGCCCTCAGCTTTCAGCCGTCAGCAAAACCAGATTCCTCCCCATCGGCGTTCCTCAGGGTCGGAATGAGAAAGGTTTAGGCTAACGACCAACGACCGACGACTGTTTTTCACGACTAACGACGTTTTCTAAAGAACGACTGCAGCACTTCCGCGCTGCGCCCGGCCAGCACTCCGCCACGAACCTCGATCTTATGGTTCAACTGCGGATGATTCAGGACTTGCATCACCGACCGTACTGCGCCGGCTTTGGGATCGTCCGCGCCGTATATCAGCCGTCGGATACGGGCATGCACCATCGCCCCGGCGCACATGGCGCACGGCTCAATTGTAACAAACAGTTCGCAGTACTCGATGCGATGGTTACCAATGGCTGCACCGGCTGCGCGCAGCGCGATGATCTCGGCGTGGGCGGTGGGGTCCGAATCCGAAATATTTCGATTCCATCCGCGGCCAACGATCGCGCCACCGCACACGACCACCGCGCCCACCGGGACTTCTCCGGCTTCGAGCGCGCGCTGGGCGCAGCGTAGGGCTTCTTCCATCCAGAGTTCGTCTGGGGTGGGTCTTGGTTCTTCGGCCTTTGGTGCAGGTGTTTTACGCGTGGGCGGTGAAGATGTTTTGTGTGGGGGCACGGGAATTGACTCCGCAGTATTTTAGCGGCTTCGTCGCGAGAATATTCCTGACGCGCGCTTAGATCGCGCTCAGCACGGTGCGGACGACATCCGGCACGACGGCATGGATCACGGCCGCAACCACGATTCTTACCACCGGGTAAGCGATGACCACAACTGGAAGAAGGAGAAGCATCCAGCTTCTCGTCGACAGATTTGTGAAATAGGCCTTCATAACGTCCCTCTTCCAACAGTACGCACCGCCGTTGGAAAAAGTTCACAGCGCCGGTCATGCTTCGAACATCAACCCCTTAACCACGGAACGCACAGGGAAACACGGAGGAAAACTAAAGGCGGCTTCTCGCTGATTGACGGTAGGGTGAACGCGGTTGAAACGGTACTGGGTGAATTTAAGACAGCACCGTTGAAACCGCCCTCTGGCAACCGGCGACCGACAAGTGGTATTCTAGCCCCGACATGGGCATCCCAAGCTTGCTCCGCAAGGTCTTCCTGGTGGACCTGTTGCAGGGACTGAAGATCACGTTCCGCTATCAGGATCCCAAGGAGATTTACACCGAGCAGTATCCGCTGGAGCGGCCGCAGGTGGCTGAACGCTATCGTGGCGCGCCGCGGCTGAACGTCAATCCCGATACCGACGAAACCATGTGTATTGCCTGCGACCTGTGTGCTCTGGCTTGTCCCGAGCATCTGATTATTGTCGGCAGCGAACGCAACGAAAAGACCCGTCGTAAAGAACTCACCCACTTCACATACGACCTGAGCCGCTGCATGTTCTGCGGCCTGTGCGAAGATGCTTGCCCCACCGACGCGCTCGAACTCACGCAGGATTTCGAGTTGGCCAGCTATACGCGCGACGGCGCCATCTGGGATCGCGAGACACTGGAAAAAGGCCCCCAACCTACCCAGTATCACCGTTAGAAAATGCCGCATACGAGCGAGACGCGGAATGAGAGTTCGCTTCTCTCTTGGCCGTTTTTATCCTTCATAGTCGGCCTGCGCTCAGGCCCCCTAAAAATCCTCCATCCCTCGCGTCTACAGAATCCACCGGATAGCGGGCTGTCCAGGCCGGTTTGAGACTGGGCAAAGCAAGGAAACAACGGCGCCGAACAATCAACGGGGCGCCGATGTCCCGTCGGAGGTTAAATGACGTCATTACGAATCACGATAATACTCGGTCTTCTATGCTGTACGACTGGAATGATCGCCCAGAGCAGAACCACGGGCGCAGGCCAGACTTCCACACCTAACGCAGCTCCCCCAACCGGTACTGCGACTACGCCGCCGGCTAGCGCGATCGGTCCTCCCACGCCTATAACGACGAAGGCAGCGGGGCAGGGTACGCAAAGCTCGCCGCCAACTTCCCAACCTACGACCGCCTCGCCGACTCAGGGCGTGCCGGGTACGCAGCCGACAAATCCGCCGGCTGGAACTACATGCGTGACCGCACAGAACGCACCGGGCGGAGCGGTCCCCAACGCGGGTTCAACAATGCAAGGATCATCCAATCAAGGATCGATGAATCAAGGAACCGCAAATCAAGGAACCGCAAATCAAGGATCGACGAATCCAACACCGACGAATCCAGCCGCAAGCGGAGCCAATCCAGGCAACCCGAATGCGACAACGCCGGGAAGCCCATCGCAGACGAATCCTGGAGCGTCTGCGGGTACACAATGCCCGCCATCGACTCCGCCCCCGGGAGGCGGGGTTCCGCCCTCGATGTAGAGACGCAGGCGTGACGGGGCCGTTCAGATTTTCCGCTTTGGATTTCAGATTGACAGACCGTTCCGCGGCTGCTCAATCTGAAATCCGAAATCGGAAATCTGAATTCTCTTCACAATTCTCTTCACATTGGCTGTTGTTGTGTCATGCAGTGCATTGCGCCCAGTCCCCAGATGAAGTCTCCCGAATAGATGGGAACAATTTCGCGGGTCGGGAAGAGTTCGGCCAACGTGTTCAGCGCGATGCGATCATTGGGCCGATTGAACACCGGCGCCAGCACGACTCCATTGGCAATATAAAAATTGGCGTAGCTCGCGGGCAGACGGCGGCTTTCAAACACGACGGGCTGCGGCATGGGCAGTTCAACGACGTTGAGTTGTTTTCCGTCCTGGTCGCGCGCGGACTGTAGCCGGCGCAAATTGGCTTGCAGCGGAGCGTGATTTACGTCTTTGGAATTTCTTTCCACCATCGTCACGACTGTGTTCTTTGAGACGAAGCGCGTGAGGTCGTCGACGTGACCGTGCGTGTCGTCGCCGAAGATGCCGCGTCCCAGCCAGATCGTATTCGGCGCGCCCAGATAATCGGCAAAGGCCTTCTCGTAGTGGGCACGCGCCATGTGCGGATTGCGCTCCTGTACTTTGCTGAGCAGGCACTCCTCAGTAGTCAAAATCGTGCCTGCGCCGTTGACGTCGATGGAGCCGCCTTCGAGAACGATACGATTGCCCGCGGCGAGCGGTCGAATCTCGCGAGCATGCGCGGCCTTCGCCATCAGACTGCCGATTTTTTCATCATGCCGCCAGTTGGAATATTTCGCCCACGCGTTAAAGCGAAACTTGAGGGTAAACGGTTCGGAGCTTTGAGCGCCATGTGGGGACAGACGCGCCGGACTGTCCGGCCGGGCAACGCCCGGCTGCGCCGTCAGGAAGATGCAGCCAGAGTCCCGCAACCATACGCGGTTCGTAGGCCAACGATGAAAATACACATTCCCCGACAATGCCTCGGCTCGGCGTAGAGCTTTTCGCGCCTGGCGGGCAGCATTCCCGTCGTTAACGATCAACTCCACGCGTTCATGCTTTGCCAGATTGCGGATGATGTCGGCATAGACCCATGGAATGGGCTCGAATTTCCCGGGCCAGTCGCCGCGGTAGTGCGGCCACGCCAGCCAGGTCCCGGCATGCGGCTCCCACTCGGCCGGCATGCGCTGACCGAGTGCCGCCGGTGTCTCTGCCAGGTTCATTCGGGATTTCACAGTTTCGCAACCACCTCTGGAGTTGACGTGAATCAGGCTGAACTACGAGTCCATTATTCCGCCGGGCCGGCAAAGAGAATGAGGTTTCCATCCAGGTCCCCAACGATGAAGGTTCTGGCGCCCCAAGTGTCCTCCTTCAAGGTCTGATGAAAGCGCACTCCGGCCGCCTGGTAAGTCGAGAAAAGTTGGTTAATCTCGTCCGCACTACCGACCGTGAGTGAAGCGGACAGCAGATGCTCGCGCTCTCGAATATCTCCGACGAATACGAACTCCCCGACCACTCGTAAAGCAAGCCGCGCGTGGTCGCGGGTGACCTGCCCATAGAATGGCGGGTCGCCATAGACGAAGTCGACCGTGAAGCCGAGCTTATCGGTATAGAAATCGCACGACGCTTTGATGTCGGCAACGAATAATTGTGCGGCGATCGAAGTGAGAACAGGGCGTGTTATGGTCCGACCGGCTTCGTGAGTCATGGCATGGGCTCCTGAATAGCCTGATTCTCGCGTCAATCGATCATCCGGCTCCCGATTCCGCCATACGCGTCAATCCGCCGGTCGCGCAGGAACGGCCAGTTACGCCGGATATCTTCCAGCGCTTTCAGATCAACGTCGCCGACCAGGATCTCTTCGCGGTCGTGCGAGCCCTCCGCCAACACGCGCCCAAAGGGATCGCAGAAAAATGATCCGCCCCAGAACTCAAGCCCCTGGCCGGGCGCCGAATTCCCGCGCACATTGCCGGTTTCAAAACCAACGCGGTTCACGACCGCGACATAAACCCCGTTGGCAATCGCGTGAGCTCGCTGAATAGTACGCCAGGCATCATGCTGGGCCACGCCAAATTCGGCTTTCTCCGCGGGATGCCATCCAATCGCAGTGGGATAAAACAAAACCTGCGCGCCCTGCAATGCCGTCAGCCGCGCGCCTTCGGGATACCACTGGTCCCAGCAGACCAGCGTGCCCAGTCGTCCGGCGCTGGTGTCGAGCGCCCGGAATCCCAGATCCCCCGGCGTGAAATAGAACTTCTCGTAATACAGGGGATCGTCGGGAATATGCATCTTGCGATAAAGGCCGCGCAGCGAGCCGTCGCGGTCGAAAATCGCTGCCGTGTTGTGATAGACCCCGGCCGCCCGCTTCTCGAAGAGCGATGCAATCAGCACCACGCCATTACCCCGTGCCGCGGCAGACAGTTTCTCAGAACTCGGCCCCGGGATCGGCTCGGCTAAATCGAAAAGCGAATGGTCTTCACGCTGGCAGAAGTACTGCGTCTGAAAAAGCTCGGGCAGGCACACGACTTGGGCCCCGCGGCCGGCTGCGTCAGCGACTCGGCCGAGCGCTTTCTCTAGATTCTGTTCCGGCTCTGGCCCGCACGACATCTGCACCAGCGCCACGCGAAACTTTTCAGGGGGCACGCGTTTCCGACCTCCGCGAACAAATATAGCAGGCGGAGCTGTCTGCTCTCAGCCGCCAGCTTTCAGCTAAACAGAACCGTACTGCACCCGTGCAAGATGCCGCCGGCAATCACTTCGATTGTCTCCGCTGCGCCGCAAAGGCGCGAGCCAGGCGTGGGTTGCCCGCAACCAGTTTTTGCAGCGCCTTAATAATCTCCTCGGATGGCATTGACCGCACGATGGCTTCGATCGCGGGCTCGGCGTCGAGGGCGTCAGCGCGTACCAACTCCATCAGAAACGCCAGTGCCGCATCCTGGCGCGTAAGCGAGATCGCCGACAGCAATACTGATCGCCACCACGGATCGTGCGCCTTCGGCAATGCTTCCTGCAACGCCTCGAAAGCCTCCGGGGAATGCGTTCCAGCCAAGGCGAGCGCGGCTTCCGCAGAGTTGTCGTCGCCTGCGTCCAGGAAGCGACGAACCCACGGAATCGCACCCGCGCCCTCGATTCGCAAAATCCCTCCATAGCAGGCGCCCAGCACTTCGGGCTCGTCGGCTCCGAGCACTGCCCGTAACCGCAGCAGCAGCGCCGCGGATCGGGAGCCAACCTGCTCGATCGCCCGCGCCGTCTCCACTCGAACGGTCTTGTCTTTGTCGCCCATCAGGTCAAGCAGGTGTTTGAGCAAGTCCGCTTCGCTCAGACTGCGGCACTGCACCAGCGCCAACGCACATATGGCACGCAGAGTTCCGGCCGTATCCGATTGCCCGCCCCACACCGGTTCCATCTGGATATGGCGCATGCCGCGAAGAAAAACTTCCGCCTCCTGATGTTCCAGAGCGGCCAGCGTGCGGCTGACGGCATTCTTAGCCCAGCACTGCGGGTCGGTCTTTACAGGATTGTCAAAGAACCGGGCGAAAGCGCTCTCAAGTTCCGGCAGAAGTTGCGCTATTTTGAATTCGCGCACCAGATCGGCCGCCTTCGCGACTATGAAGTTGTTGCGTTGCGCCAGCGCTTTGCGCAGAGGATCAATACGGTCATCCGCGGACTGCTCACGCAACGCGTCGAGACTCGACAGTTGTTGCTCAAACTGGCGCTTGCCCGGCATGACCGCAGTGTAACGCGATGCTGCGCCGGAGATGCAGCTCAGCCATCAACGGGAAGCCTCGCACGGCTCGAGGGTGCGCAACTTTCTGCAATGTTTGTGCACGAAGCCGCTTGCACAAATGTTTACAAAAATTACACGCGTTGCATCGGAGGTTATGGGTGTACACTCGTGCCCTCGCTTGAAGCGATAAGCGAGAAGCAAGATTCCACTCTTGATCACCGGCTGACACCCAGGGCGGGAGTAGGGGGTTACGGTAGGAACCTGCCGCCAGCCGTCAACGAAACGATAAATCACTGACACCAAAAAATTCCAAGGAGAAACATGCTACGTAGATCCGGTCCATCGTTGCTGACCCTCGTTGCGCTTGTATCGATCGTAAGTATGGTCTGTCAGGCGCAATCACCGACCCTAATGACGCGTCACACGCGGCAAGAGGTCACCAGCGGGCTTGCGCCCATGGTAGGCCGCCTGCCCGCAACCCAGTCCCTGCGCATCGTTCTCGTTCTTCAGCATCAGAACCAAGCCGAATTGGAAAACTTTTTGAAGGACCTTTACGATCCTTCCAGCCCATCGTACCGCCAGTTCCTCACTGTCGATCAGTTCACAGAAAAATACGGTCCCAGCCGCGAAGATTATGAAGCCGTGAAGGCTTTCGCGCGAGCCAACGGGCTCCAGATCAAGGCCACGTCCCGCAATCGGATGATCCTGCCGGTCAGCGGTTCGGTGGAAAACATTGAGAAGGCCCTGCACGTAAATTTCGGTATCTACCAGCATCCAACCGAACACCGCACTTTCTTTGCTCCTGACCGCGAACCCACTCCGGACTTGTCGGTCCGCCTGTGGAGCATTGGCGGCCTGGACAACTATTCGATTCCAAAGCCTGCATTGGTTCGCCGCGATGCCAACGATCCGGGTGTGAGGTCTGGAGCCACCACCGGTTCCTGCCCTTCGAAATCATTCTGCGGCAGCGATATGCGGGCAGCCTACTACACTGACGGGACTCTCACTGGCGCCGGCCAGTCACTGGGCCTGTTCGAGTTCGTTGGAACCGACCTGGTTGACCTGACGACGTACTTCACGAACGTCGGCCAAACCAACAACGTGCCGATCACCCTTCTATCTGTGGACGGCCAGAGCACCAGCTGCACGGAGAAGTCCGGCTGTGATGACACCGAACAGACTCTGGACATGACCCAGGCGATCGGCATGGCTCCCGGTCTTTCCAGCCTCGTGATGTACATTGGAAAGGGCGGCTTGTCGGGACAAACCCTCGACGATGCCGGCATTCTTAACGCCATGGCTACTGCAAGTCCACTGAACGCTCAGTTGAGCGCTTCGTGGTTGTGGAGACCAGCTGACGCCAGCACCGACGAGCCCTTCTTCCAGGAGTTCGCGACGCAGGGTCAGAACTTCTTCAATGCGGCTGGCGACAATGGCAAATGGGCGACGGGCGGCTTTGTGTGGCCCTCAGACGACGGCCTCGTTACTTCCGTGGGTGGAACCTCTTTAAAAACCACGGGTGCCGGCGGCGCATGGGCCTCGGAGACGGGCTGGTCGGATAGCGGTGGCGGTATTTCGACCGACAGCATCTCCATTCCCTCCTGGCAGGTAGCCACGGCGGCCGGTTGTACCAAGTGTTCACAAACACTGCGGAACGGACCGGACATCTCGGCCAACTCGGATTTCTCATTCTACGTTTGCGCCGACCAAACCAGTTGCACGGCCAACAACTACGGTGGAACCAGCTTTGCCACACCCATGTGGGCGGGCTTCCTGGCTCTCGTCAATCAACAGGCCGTGGCGAATGGACAACCCACGCTCGGCTTCGTCAACCCGGCCCTTTACACTCTTGGCTTGAGCTCGAGCTACAACACTGATTTCCATGACATCACCAGTGGCAGCAACGGCTTTTCGGCTACCGTCGGCTTCGATCTCGTAACCGGATGGGGCAGCCCGACCGGCCAGGCTCTGATCGACGCGCTGGCGCCAGTCAATGCGGGCGACTTCACTATCACGGCAGCACCCACAGCGATTAGCGTGGCACGGGGCTCCAGCGGTAAATCCAGAATCACCACCGCCGTCTCCGGCGGCTTTGATTCGGCGATTGCGTTGACGGCGACCGGGCAAGGGGCAGGCGTACTTGTGGCGTTCAACCCCAGCACCATTGCAGCGCCGGGATCGGGCGTGGCAGGCATGCAAGTCAAGGTGGCGCCGACGGCCAAGACCGGCACTCGCACCATCACGATAACCGGAACCGGTGGCGGCAACACGCACACCGCAACAGTTACCGTCACCATCAACTAGTCTCAGCGGAAGGTTTCGCCGTTCTCTGCTTTCCGTACCGAGCGCTGAAAGCCCGGACCCCGAGTGGGTCCGGGCTTTTTCTCAGAAGATCAAAATCTGAAACCACGAAGGACATGAAGTAAGACGAATGTCTGGAGGATCGGGCCTTTCTTCGTGTCTTCGTGATTCAAGATTTTGTATTTTCTTACTTCGGAAGTTGTGCCCGTGGCACCAAGCTATCTCTTCTTGTAGAGTAGTGAGTCGGAAATAATAACGGCCCACTTGGAGGTTCGCGGTGAAACCAGGGAATCATCCCAACAACACGAAGGACCAATCGCATCCGTCGCAGGGACATGCCGCGGGCGGCGAAGGCAAAGACCGCAGCCTGCACAATCCCATCGAAGACCGATTGATCCCGCTGGAGCCGCTCGATCTTGGCAAGATCGCCTCGATCGACGGCCTGGTGCGAGCGATGTCGAAGACGGCCTTTACTGGACGCCAACTCGGCGAGGCTGCCGATGTGCTCGAAGCCATGGCGCTCGACGAAGATGCCTTTATCGTGATGACGCTGGCTGGCGCGATGACGGTGGCCAAGCAGGGACTCATTGTCACCGAGTTGATCGACCGCGGCATCGTGAATGCCATCGTCTCGACCGGCGCGCTCATGGCTCACGGTCTGGTCGAGGCCACGGGCCGGTCGCATTTCCGCGCCAATCCCGATGTCTCAGACGAAGAACTCTACGAGCAAGGCTACAACCGCGTCTACGATACGCTGGAACCCGAGCAGAATCTGGATGACGTTGAGGAAGTCATGTCGGCCGTACTGGAGGCCTGGGACCACAATGAAATCATGTGCTCCTACAAGCTGAATCATGCCATCGGCGCGTATCTGGCGAACCGCGACAAGGACCAGCGCGGAATTCTGAAATCGGCTTATGAGCAGGGTGTACCAGTGTTCGTGCCTGCCTTCAGTGACTCCGAACTTGGTCTCGATACCGCGTTGAACAATCGTCTGCGCGAGTCCACGGGCCGGCACAAGATTCGCTTCGATCCCTTTGAGGATCTGGAGCATTTTGCAGCGACGCTGCTGCGGCAAAAGAAGCTGGGAATTTTCACGATTGGGGGCGGCGTTCCACGCAACTGGTCGCAGCAGTTTGGTCCCTTCTGTGAATTACGGCACAGGCGGCTCGGCGAGAACGTGCCCTTGAAACGCTATCACTATGGCCTCAGAATCTGTCCTGAGCCAGTTCACTGGGGCGGATTGTCAGGAAGCCCTTACAGCGAGGCGATTTCCTGGGGCAAGTTCGTCCCGCCGTCAGAAGGCGGAAGGTTCGGAGAAGTGTTCGTCGACGCCACTGTCGGCCTGCCCATCATCGTAGCCGCGGTGATTGAACGTCTCGACAAAGCCCACAAGGGATCGAGAAAAGGGAAGAGGGAGCTGGCAAAGCGGAAGTAGACTTGATGCAGACCGCTTCTGTAGAAGACCAAGAGAGCACTTACGCGGAAACCTCGCAGGCGTCGTCCTGCGAGGAAAGATCTGAGGCCTGGGTCTCGTTCACGACTGTTTCCTGCCCCGTTCGCATGCGCTTATACAAAGGCGCAAGGATACTGTTTCCAAGCACTTCCGACTCAGCTTGGAACCAATCCTGCAACTCTTGGCCGTCCCCCTGCCCACGCGTTTCATAGATCTGCTTGGCCCGTGACCGGACCTTTCGCTCCACCAGGTTGACCATGAGCGTTTGTTGCTTTTTTCTGCGGGTTTCGATGTCCACTGCAAATCCTCGATCCGTCATCTGCGATCTATTTTCTTGTGCCTCTGCCACCACTACAATCATAACCGATTCCTGTTAACGGAGTATTACATTGGGTCTCAAGCAGAGTTACCAAAGTATTATCTGTATGAGATGGAATTCGTGCCTCGACGATTCATTTAATTGTATTGCTTTCATAAACTTAGTCGCGCACGAGAGTTCGGTTCTTCCCAATCGCCAAGTCGCTCAGGTCAAGCGCTGGTCGCCCGCACTTTGTCACATGTTCGCGCTATCGGCGATTCGCGACACCAAAATTATTCCCTACGAAAAAGATAATCGTGCCGGGTTGCCGAGGAATATTGGCGCCCGCCCTGGTCCAATGATTGATGTGGAAAGTGGCGCTCTACCCGAAGACCGGCTTGTTCAGCCATCTTGATAAAGGTTTCCGGCGCCGCGAAGAATATTGCCGCCCAGTCATTCACCAGAACTGGACCTCGCTGATCGCCGGTCAGAAGGCGGCGGCACATACCAACGAAGCTTCGAATGCCCCGCTTACGGAGTATCCACCAGAGCATCTCCGGGATGCTCTCATGCCTGGGAACGCTCGTAATCTCCGGAATCCGAGGTATCTCGCCAAGCCATACGCGTGCGCCCGGCTCACAAACTCTTGCTATTTCGCGCAAACTTTTCGCCATCTTATCTTCTGGAACGAGCAGCAGTACGGAATTGCAAACTACAACCGACGCAGAGCAATCCGGCAAGGGAATCAAATCGGTACGACCCACCCTTACATCAAGGCCCAGGGCGAGTAACGGGCGAACTTCCTCTTCGGTGGCGTTCAGACCGATGGCGGTTTTAATCCCGCTTTCGATAGCTAACTGCAACAGCAGCCCGTGTCCGCATCCTATGTCTACAAAACGGTCTTCTGAACCAAATCCGAGCTCGTTGAAGATTCGGCGATTCACGAACTCGGTAATTCCTTTATAGGGACCCCGCCCAGCAAGAAGATGAAGGTCGCGCATTCCCTAAAGAGATCCTCCCTGGTATCAATTACTGCGGTGAATTCACTCGAATTTATAGTATTCAAACTCTGGACACCAGGGGGTGCCTGTTGAAAATCCATCTTGCCAAAGCCACCCCTGATTACTCCAATGCGACGCCCTCAGAGAATCTGTGGGGATTAATTTAATTCTGTTGTTTCATGAACTTAGTCGCGCCGCCAGATTTCGATATTGCAGTACCACCAGCAGCTTACGGCCGTGCGCAAGCAGCAGTCGCGTCATTCTTTTGCAGTTTTCTGAGCGACACCGCAGCTATGACCGCGGACAGATAAAAGACCGCGAACCACCTCTCTTGCCAGTTGGGCAAGATGAGGAAATGAAGCGCGACGTAGGCCGCCGACTCCCAGCAGGGGCAGAGACCGCCTCGATCTCAGCCCAATAGTCCCGAGCAGCAGGAAAGGCAGGAAGAAGCTTTCCGAAACCTTCGTAATTCCTGAACGGAACGCGGCAAGGTAGTTCCGCGCTGAGAACTGAACGGCCATTTCTGCCGGCGCGACCGGCGTCCCGACAAAATTGCGATAGTAGAGCATTTTGATGCCGTAATCCCCGGCGAAATGGTCAATGCATAACACGGAGGCGACCGCGAGTATCGAGAGCACCGCCGCTTGCCAAAATTGTATGCGGCGCTCTAGCCAGCAGATCAGGATGGCCGGGCCCGCCAAAACGATGAAGTCCGTGCGGAAGTAAATCGATGACAGAAGCAGGACGATGCCGGGGAGCAGTAATCGCTTCTCGAAGAGGAGGTACAAGGCGGCAAACGCGACCAGGCTGGCAAGGGCATCGGACGTCGTGTCTCGGCCCAGGGCGGTCAGCGGGGGACTCATCATGCTCAAGAGGCAGATCAAAAGACTGAGCAGCGGCGTTGTATAGTCGCGGACCCAGGCGAAGAGCAATACGCCAAGTAAGAAATACGATCCAACCGAAATCAGAATTCCGGATCTTACCAATCCGATCCCCGTCTTGCTCACGAAATAGAGGGTTTGGTTGTACAGCGGCCGAATTGCGAACAGCGGAAGAAATTCGGCAAAGCCGTAGGGGTTTGTGGCGCGTTCCTGCCGTGATCGGTTTTGATCTGGCGGAGCGCCGGCCTCGTTTCCGAGCAACTGCTCAAGCGCACCCCTCGGTACCGACCGGCGCAATTCGGAATACACCCGCTGATGAATCTGGACCGGGTCGGTCTGCTCCATTAATAGTGCGTTCCCCATGTATTGGATCGAATCCATGTCATAGATGGGGGTGCGATAGAGGTGGATCGAAACCAGGGCCAGCGCCGCGAGATAGAGAGCGGCGATGATTGCACGGGCTGCCCCCCCCCCGGCGTGTTTGTTGGAATTGGTCCACGGGTCTAGCCACGGCCAAGGTTAAGAGCAAACATTCTTCGGCGACCCGTATGTTCGGCAGTTCGGAAGTCCGTCTCGCTAATCTCCGTCTCGTTAATCTCCGCCTCGCTAATCAAATATCAACACGGCCGAGGCAATCACAGTTGTCCAGAGGGCGCGCTTGTCGCCGACCGCCGATTGGGTGACGTTGGCCGTGCGCACAATTTTGTTGGACAGGCGGTAGATCTGCTTTTTCTCATCCCAGGAACGGTCGGGATCGAATTCCACGTTGAGGGTGGTGGCCAGCATTTCGGCGGCGAGTTCTTCGGCATATTCCCCGGCAGCGTCTTCCGTCTCGCCGAAAGAATGGTGCTCGCTGAGATAACCGTAAGTATTTCGATCGGCGGGGATGGCCACCCCGATCGACGAAGCCAGCAACCGGTGCGGCTCGCGCGTGGTGTTCTCCGCGACCACGGCAAAAACGACTTCCCCGGGATGCAGATACTTCACCCCTTCCTTGCGGGCCAGCAGCTTGCAATTGGGCGGAAAGATGGAGGAAACGCGCACCAGATTCTGGGCGGCAATCCCGGCGTCGCGCAACGCCAACTCGAATGACGTGAGCCGCTCGCGGTGTTTCCCCACTCCCTTGGTAAAGAAAATCCGCTTGGGAACCATGTCTTTGCCCAATTCCGTGATCCTCCGAAAATGAAATTTCAGGTTGAGAAAGCACAATCTAACACAATGCTGGGTAAAGGAAATGTGAATTTGCGCTCCGGGGCGAAAAAAATACGGGGAAGCGCTGGCGCGCGTCCCCGCTTTATGCCCGGAATTTATTGGGGGGAGGGCCCGGGCAAAACCTTATGCTAAAAATCCAATCGCTGAACACCCTGCTAAAATCTGCGGGCTCTCGACCGCCGCGACTTACTTGGCGGCGACGGCCTTGCTCACTTCGACTTCCGTCCCGTTCACCGTGCCGGTGATCGTGGCCTTCTTGCCGGCCTGTTGATCGAGCAATGCCAGCACAGCCTTGTCGCTGGTATTCAGCACATAAATCTTGTCGCCGACGACCAGTGCGTACTTCGAGCCTTTCGAGACGCACAGGCGGGTGCACTCGGCAGCGGTGCCTTCCATGTGCTTCGCGCCACACATGGCGTCGCCGACTTCACCGGTCAGCGTCTGCTTGCCCGCTGCCAGCGCCGCGGCGGACATACATCCCAAGAGCGTCACAATCAAGATCGAACGTCGCCAACTAAACTTCATTCAGAATCTCCTGACACAGTAGATGCCGCTCAACACGCGAAAGCTCGAAAACTTTGCAAGCCAGTGTAGTCAAGCGGCCCTGATTTCACAAATGCCGGTTGCGCTAAACCGGCCTTCGGAGGCCAGAAAAGACTACCCGGAGAACGGCCACTCTTGAACAACTCTTTTAAATTTGTTCCAAAATCCGAACAAGAACGGGTGGGTGCGCAGAACGTCTATTTCGGCGCCCTTACTGAGTAGATAAGATCCACATCGACCGTCTTGTCACGGACGTTCGCAGTCACGTGCGGCGAGACTTCCCAGTCCAAAGCCGGAGGCAGGAGTTTCTGAGCCGCGGGCAGATACTCGCTGAGGTAGGTCGAGTCGTACACATCCCCGGGACGGATCTTCCAGGCATTGCGGAGCTTTGCGGTCAGACTGTTATCGAGGCCCCGGTATTCGAGGTCGCCCATGTGGTAAACGTAGCCTTCGTTCACGTCGATACGAATCACAACGGTTGCGGCAGAGTCGTCAAAGTCCGCGTCCGACTTCAATGCGGCGGTCACGTACCCGCGCGATCCATAGAGCTTCTGGACGTCCTTCAAATTGTCGGCCAGCCGGGTCGTATTGGCCGGTTGCCCGGGCTCGAGGCGAACCATTTTCTGCAATGTTTCGGTAGGGAACTCGCGATTGCCCGACCACATTACGCTTTTCACTTTGTACTGCTGGCCGGGCGTAACCGCGAAAGCGACATCGACGACCGTCAGGTTGCGCGGGCCGTCTTCGGTTTCGGCAGCAGGCTGCTTTATGACTTTGGGTTCAGGCTCACCGAATTGCGCCTTCAAATATCCTCGCGCGTAGTAGACGGGCAGTAGTTGGCGCTGCACCAGCAGATTCAGGCGTGTGCGCGAGTACTCGTGGTCAGGTAGATTCTCTGCCGCCGCCTCGAGTGCGGGCACTTCAGCCTCCGCCGCGCCCATAAATTCGATCTTTCGAACTCGAATCAAAACGTCTGTTACGCGGTAGTTGATCGACTCGACGGGGCCGTCCGGCTTACCGGCGCGCTGATATTCAACGTGCCCAGGGATCGAATTCTCGACCAGCATCGCCTGCAGAACGTCGGAAACCTCGTCGGCCAGTCGTCCCGATAGCGGCAGCGATCCGTCGAAAAGCGGCGCATGCTCTTTGATACGTTTCAAAAGCTCGGCGTCGGAGAACCACACGAAATCCTCAAAGTGGGCCGGAACAAACTTATCGACATCGGTGACATGAAAGTCGACTTTGGTTCCCGCGGAGGAATACGAGAAGGTGTAAGCAATCTCGGTGAAGACTCCCATGTCGCCCAGGCGCCGCGAAGCCTTCTTGAAATCGTCATCATTGACCGGAGCGCCCATCTGCAAGCCGGTCGCCGCCGCGATCGCCTCCTCCGGAAAGCGTTTGCTTCCCGTGACCTTGATGGCGATCAACTGCCGCGCCGAGGCCGGCATCTGCGAAAGCGGCTTCTGTGCGCTTTGCCCCGTGCCGTCCCGGCAGAAGCCGGAAAGCAGCGAGAGAACTATCAACAGAAGTCTGGGGCTTGCCTTGATCATCCACTTGGTCATCGACTTGGCTTGCTCATCGGCTTGGAATGTGCGCCAGCTCTTCCGTGGATTTGTGTTTCACCGCAATGTCAATAAACGCCAGCGCAGCGCGGCTGAGCGCTTTGTCTTTGCGGAAAACCAACGCAAGGTCGCGGCGAACCTGAGCATCGGCAAGGGCGACCGCCGCCAGAACTCTGGCGCGAACATCTTCCTCAACGTTCGATCGGGCGATAAATCCGATCCCCACGTCGGCGGCCACGAACCGCTTCAGCAGTTCGCTCGAATCGAGTTCCATGGTGAAGTTCGGTTTCAGCCGGCGTTCGTGGAACAGCTGCTCAATGGCATCGCGAGTATGTCCGGCCTTGGGCACGACCAGGGGAAATTTCGCGATATCCGCAATGCTTGCTAGCTTCATTTTGCCCAGAGGATGCTGCGGCGGCGCAATCAGAATCAACTCATCGCGATGGATGAGCACGACCGTCAGCCGGGGATCCGCGACGGGCAGGGACATCACGCCGAAATCGACCGAGTTGTCGATGATCGATTCGAAAATTTTGCCGTAGTCCGCGCGTTTGATATTCACCGAAACATCGGGATACTGCTTCTTAAAATCGGCAAACACGTAGGGCAGAATGTGCAGGCAGGTGCCCTCGTTCGCGCCCACGATGATTTCGCCGCGGGGCACGCGCTCCATTTCGGCGATCGCCACCATCATTGCCTTGCGCGCGTCCAGCGTCTCCTCGACGTATTTCTGAAATGCCTTGCCCGCCGCCGTGAGCGAAACCTTGCCGCCGGAGCGGTCGAACAGCTTGGCCCCGATCTCTTCCTCGAGCCCACGGATCTGCGACGAAATCGCCGGCTGCGTCCGAAAACGCTTCTCCGCCGCCCGTGAAAATGAGGCGTGGCGCGCCACTTCGAGAAATGTTTCGAGCTGGTCGAAATCCATAGGAAGCTGTCAGCTATCAACTCTCAGCTTAAAGCCAGCAGGCCGGAACGACCACCACTCCGCACTGGCTGATAGCTGAGAGGCGATAGCTGACAGCTTCAGTATAAAGTCGCGTTATCGGCGCCATAAAAACAATCAAATTGCCAGCTCCGCCTACACCAATTAAACTCTCACGTCCTGCAGAACCCGCCGATTGTAGCAGCCAGAGTCACTATGGCCGATGCCAAGACCGTTCTTAACTTCGCAAAGAAGCACGACGCCAAGATTCTGGACCTGCGCTTTACGGACATTCCTGGCCTGTGGCACCACATTTCCTATCCCATCGCCGAGCTGACGGAATCTTCGTTTGAAGACGGCTTCGGCATCGATGGCTCCTCGATCCGCGGATGGGCTGGCATTCACGAGAGCGACATGCTGCTCAAGCCCGACGCCAACTTTCACTTGCTCGATCCATTTACGGAAGTTCCAACTCTCGTGCTGGTCTGCAACGTGGTTGATCCCGTGACCAAGCAGCAGTACGATCGCGATCCCCGTTACATCGCGCGAAAAGCCGAAATTTATCTAACGGAGTCCGGTGTCGCCGATACTGCCTACTTCGGCGCCGAAGCCGAATTTTTCATTTTTGATAATGTACGTTTCGATCAGCGCGCGAACTATGGCTTTTACCACATCGACGCCGAAGAGGGCCGCTGGAACTCCGGCCGCGTGGAGAACAATCTCGGCTACCGCCCGCGCTACAAAGAAGGATATTTCCCCGTCCCGCCCACCGACCACTATCAGGACCTGCGCTCGGAGATGACGCTGAGCATGCAGGCCTGCGGCATCGACGTGGAATGTCATCACCACGAAGTGGCCAGCGGCGGTCAAACTGAAATCGATCTCAAGTTCGATTCGCTGGTGCGCTCCGCCGACAAGATGCTGCTCTACAAGTACGTCGTGAAGAACGTCGCCAACCGCCACGGCAAAACGGTGACGTTTATGCCCAAGCCCATCTTCGGGGATAACGGCAACGGCATGCACACCCACCAAAGCTTGTGGAAGGCCGGCGAACCGCTCTTCGCCGGCGACGGATACGCCGGCCTGTCGCAACTCGCCCTCTGGTATGTCGGCGGCCTCATCAAGCATGGCCCCGCGCTCTCCGCGATCATTGCGCCGACAACGAATTCCTACAAGCGCCTCATCCCCGGATTTGAAGCCCCCGTGAATCTCGCCTACTCGCGGCGCAATCGCTCGGCCGCCTGCCGCATTCCCATGTATTCCATCGCGCCCAAAGCCAAGCGCGTCGAGTTCCGCCCGCCCGACCCCAGTTGCAATCCGTATATGGCCTTCGCCGCGATGCTGATGGCCGGCCTCGACGGCATCGAAAACAAAATGGACCCCGGACTGCCGCTCGATCGCGACATCTATGACTTGGCTCCGGAAGAATTGTCGAACATCCTCTCAATGCCCGGCTCGCTGGAGGACGCGCTAGATGAGTTGGAGCGCGACCACGCATTTCTGCTGAAAGGCGACGTATTCACTGAAGAGCTGCTGCGCACCTACGTGGATTACAAGCGCTCAAGAGAAGTGGACGCGATTCGGCAGCGCCCGCACCCTTATGAGTTCGCGCTATACTACGACATCTAGTGATAAGAACCGGGAAGACGATAGGAACGGTGAATGGGAAGGGCCCTGGCCGCCCGCCGGAGGATGAAAGGCCCGCGTAGGCGCGAGTAAATCTAGGACGCCATATCTAGCTTCACGGCAACCGGCCCTGACTGCTCATATGCCGCCATCTGTTCTTCGGGCATCCAAATATGAGGGATCGAAACGCTGCCTGCCGCCTGCAACTGTTTAACCCAATCCTTCGCATCCGTGGCGTCGAATCCGATTTCAGCTAGGTAGGATTCTAAAGCATCGGCACCCACCAAATGCTTGGCTGGTTGCGCGCCGCTTTTGAAGTTCTGATATCGGGCAAACACCAGCATGTACCGGGGCGTGGCTGTACGTTGCGCATTGTTTTCCCAAAAAATGTCTAGGCTGCCTTCAATTGTGCTCATGGGCCTATTCTACTCCGGCATGGCGAAGGGTTCTAAAACTGGTGATAGAATCCGCGGCGGAGCTGGTTCTCATGTTGAAGCCATCCGTGTTTGCCCTGACAGTTTCCTTCGGCCTGTTGGTTGCCACCGCCCATCCACAACAAGAGAAAACGTCAGCCAAAGCATTGGAGCTAATACCTCGAAAACCAGAATGCGGCATCCTGCTTCCCGAGCGGGCCGAAAGGCATGACGTGGCGCGGTTGCTAGGGGCGGACGAGTTTCTTGAATGTGAGCGGGATGGCTTTCCCAGGCCGTTGGCCCCGCCGTGGAAGGAAACCGAGGAAGGCGAAAAGAAGCTGGGCGATGCATGTGAATATTTTGCCGCGCAATCAGCCAAGAAATATCCGCACGTGGGCCAAGCAAGCCTAACGCTGGCCGCCGACCGATGCCGAATTAACGTCATGGGAGTGATCCTCGGAAAGACGGTTGAGGGGCTTACGCAGCAGCCACCAAGGTAGTTGCGATCGTGCGGCCCGATGATACACTTTCCCTATCATGAACAGAACTGATTTACGGGCAGCAACCGCCGCGCTAGCGGAAAGGGCTAGGACTTCTTTTGGCCAGCCGTCGGTAGCCGATATCGCCGACGCACAAGAATTGTTCGCATACAGAACAGAGAGCCTTACGAATCTGCTCTCAAGCAGCGTTACCGTCAAGTATTGCGAGGAACCCGACTGGACCTCATGGCAAGCAATCGTAGAATTTTTCGACAAGTATCACGCTGCGCTCGTCGAGATAGACAACAAATCAGCAGGCGGAATGGCCGCGATTAGGTTGCAGGGAATATGAAATCCGAGTCCCGCAGGCGTCGGCAGCCCGTTTTTGCTGATTCGACTTGCAACCTGCGCGTTTGCGTTGCGCTAGGGCATCTGGGATGACAGGCATGACACGCGAAGTTTCAGAACTGCTCGAAAAGGCTCTCGCACTTCCGCCCGAAGCGCGTGCCGCTCTTGCAGGCTCGCTTTTGGAAAGCCTCGACGAGACCGTTGACGCATCCGCTGAAGAGGAATGGGGCCGCGAAATCGCCAAGCGCATCGAGGAATTAGACTCGGGCAAAGTGAAGCCGATCCCGTGGGCAGAAGTGCGCCGCCAAGTTTCAGCCATCCTCAATGGCACCAAAGGCTTGTCATCCTGAGCGAAGTTGTCGTCCGCGAAGCTGACGACAACGCAGTCGAAGGATCCCTACACCCTAAACCGCATCCTGTTGATTCAAGGAATTCTGCGGCAGGCCCAAGCCGAAGTGAGGACTCCTCGCCGTGCTTTGAGCGCTGCAAAGCAGGTAAGGGATCCTTCCACTTCGAGATTGCTCCGCTTCGCGGACCAATCCCTGCGCTCAGGATGACTCTTGCTATCCCGTTTTCCCGTGGCATATACTAATGTATATGCCACGCTCGTCTGTGGGAGGAAGCCATGCAGCGTAAAGCCAAAATCTTCATGAACAACCGCAGTCAAGCGGTCCGACTGCCGAAGGAGTTTCAGTTTCGAACCACGGAGGTATTCATCCGGAAGGAGGGCAGCGACGTGATCCTGTCGGCAGCGCCATCGGACTGGAAGTCGTACCTGGACGAGGCTCCCGCTGCCTCGGCGACCTTCATGGACGAAGTGGAAGACTTGCCCGTGCAGGAGCGTAAGCCGTAATGCCGCGCTACATGCTGGACACGGACACGTGCTCCTACATCATGAAGCGCTCAAGCGATGCGGTGTTGAAACGATTGCAGCGAGTTCCCGTCAGCGACGTGTGCATTTCGGTAATCACAAAGTCAGAACTTCTATTCGGCGTGGAAGTGTCTCCGCGACGGCAGCAGGATGAGGCAGCCTTGAGCGCATTTCTCCGCTACGTCGAAGTTCTGGACTTTCCTGACGAGGCTTCGATTCACTACGCCGAGATTCGCGCGAATTTGCAAAAACTTGGCAGGATGATTGGCGCAAACGACTTGTTCATCGCCGCACATGCGCGCGCCCTCGGCTTGACCCTGGTGACGAATAATACGAGAGAGTTCCGCCGAGTTTGCAATCTGACGCTCGAAAACTGGACGATTGATGAGTGAGCCACAGAATTAACGCCGAGAGGTTTCCGCGCACATATCGACTAAACGACTGTGCGAACGTTGCTTTCCTTCACCATCCGCTCCAGCAGTCGCATGCGCTTCGCAGGCAGCGTGGTCTCGGTCATTTGCGGGCGAGTAACTTCGCAGCTGCCAACGGAAAGAAATGCGTCGCCCATGCAGTCCAGCGCCGAGGCCGAGCGCCCCAGCACCATCAGCAGATACTTCTGTGCAATCGGGCGGTCCGCCGGATGAATGAGCGCCCACCACCTTCGTATCGACTCCTGTACCTCGGATTCAGTCTTTTCACCGACAACCAGAGAATCAACCAAACGATACACTTTGCTCTTGATTGCCTGGTACGATACCGAAATTTCTTGGGGCATAAGGTTCCTGGTCCGGCGGTTGCTTCTCACTGTGCAATCGGCCAACCAAATGTGGAAGCTCATGTTTTGGCGTACTTTAGTCAAATTGGCCTAATGTGAACGTACTATGAATGGAATAAATCCCTTCCAAAATATGAATTCTGGAAGGAATCTCTTAGGCTTCCAATGCCCTCTCCCATCCTCGACGCTTGCCGCTTAGCCGCCACTCTTTCCTCGGGGGTACAATGACTCGCTCTGCCCAAACCGGCATTAATCTGGAGGCTTAATGAAAAGAGGCGCAATGGAAACAGGCACAGCGAAAAGGTGTGCGTGGTTCTTGGCAGTTCCTGTGTTGATTTCGTTTGCGGGCGCGCAAGTATCTTCTACGACGCTCAGTTCCCAGAGTAACCCAGCGCCCACCAGCAGTGCGCCGAGGCAGGCCCACGAGCCGGAATCCGATCTGAAAGCTCAGGACCGCATGTTCTTTCCCAGGGATATGTTCTGGGGGTGGGCCGAACTCGACCTCGCCCCTCCGCACAACGAAGTTGATCCTAACCAGTGTGCCGGCACTGCCGGCAATTACGGAGGAGTCAATGCCCCGTGCAGCTTATTCGCCCGCTACATTCTTTCTGGAATTCTCGAAGTCCGCCCCTTTGGCCGCGGCCCGCTGCGCCGCTTCATGGTCTATGGCGCGCCGACTTTCCTGTTTGGCAAGACGATTCCCAAGACCCTGTACACCTGGTCGCCCGATGCCATCGGGGTCGACCACTCCTGGGGAATCGGCATTTATCTGAACCGAGGATTCGAGTTTCGCGTGAACCAGCACTTCCTGTTCGACCGTCTCGGCGCCCGTGATACCAACCTTGGCCCTGCCGACCTCGGCACCAACAGCCCCTGGGGCCGGTACGTCACGCTGGGCGTCCGCAAGACTTTCGGTACTCGCCGCTGGTGATCTCCGGCATACGCTCTACGCCGCAGCCGGCATTGACGGCCGCAACAGTCTGCGAATCACCCATACGATCAACGCCGCGACTAATCCCAAAAAAATGAACGGTGCCAGGACGATCAATGCAATCCAACCCGGCCCACCCATGTTGGTGACGTCCCCGCCAATTGTGGCTTCAGGATCTCGTTGAATTCGCCCTCCGAATACTGTGACGTCGCCTTTGACATTCGCGTCTTTCCCCAGCCGAATGCCACCGCCAAACGTCGTGATGTCGCCGTCAACCTGCCCACCCTCCTCAATCACGACGCTGCCGCCGAACGTCGTCACATCGCTCGATACGTGCCCGCGGACGCGAACACCGCAACCAAAACAAGTCGCATCGCTGACCTGTTCGTTGGGCCCGATCGTGATGTTGTGTCCGACCTGGGTCCGATCGCGATCTTTCTGAGCCCAAGCCGCCGGCGCCAACACAATCCACGAGACCAGGCACGCGATGAGCGGGCGAGAAAGAGAAGAGTAGCTCATAAGAAATCTCCCGGAAGCGCACTGAAGCTGTTTCGGCAAACCTGTCTCAGCACAGAATTATGGCATAGCCCTGCAATACTGCAAGCTCTTGGCCCGATTCCGAGCGGAGCCGCTTCTTCAGGCGAAGGAAATCTCACGCCCATCGCTGCAAGTCCTGAAAACGAATCCAAGCTCGAGCACAATAATATTCACCCCGCGCCGGGAGCTTTCTCTATAATTGAAAGTTTTATAAATCGCATCTCGCACTACCTGGGTGGAGGACTTCATGTCTGGCACTTATAACGGCGTCGCCGCACCTGCCGACGGAAAAATAATTGGATATGCCGACGGGAAGTATCAGGTTCCCGACAATCCCATCATCCCTTTCATTGAAGGTGACGGCACCGGCCGCGACATCTGGAAGGCCTCGTTGCGAGTTTTCAACGCGGCGGTCGAGAAAGCCTACAGGGGCAAGCGCCGCGTGGCCTGGTATGAAGTCTTCGCCGGCGAAAAAGCCAAAGCCAAGTTCGATACCTGGCTGCCCGATGACACCGTCTCAGCCGTCCGCGAATTTCGAGTGGCAATCAAGGGCCCGCTGACCACGCCCGTCGGCGGCGGCATCCGCTCGCTCAACGTAGCGCTGCGCCAGATCCTCGATCTCTATGCCTGCATCCGTCCCGTGAAGTATTACAAGGGCGTGCCTTCGCCGGTGAAGCATCCCGAGCGCATGGACGTTGTGATCTTCCGCGAAAACACCGAAGACGTCTACGCCGGCGTCGAATGGGAGCAGGGAACTGCCGACTGCGCCCGCCTCATCGAGTTCCTCAACAAAGACATGCTGAAGGGCGGCAAAAAGCAAATTCGGCTCGACTCCGGCGTCGGTATCAAACCGATTTCTGTAACTGGAACCAAACGCCTGGTGCGCATGGCCATTCAGCACGCGCTTGAATCCGGCAGAAAAAGTGTGACGCTGGTGCACAAAGGCAACATTCAGAAATTCACCGAAGGCGCGTTCCGCAAGTGGGGATACGAAGTCGCCACCGAAGAATTCCGGGACCAGGTTGTCACCGAGCGCGAAAGCTGGATCATCGACAACAAAGATAAAAATCCCAGCCTGACCGTTGCGCAGAACGCCGATATGATCGAGCCCGGCATGGAGTTCGCGCCTCCGGAGTTTCGCCAGGCTGTCGAAAAAGAAGTCAAACAAGTGCTCGACGCGATTTACTCGACGCACGGCAACGGCGCGTGGAAGAAAAAAGTGATGATCAATGACCGCATCGCCGACTCGATCTTCCAGCAGGTCGTCACTCGCGCCGACGAATATTCGGTGCTGGCCACACCCAACCTCAACGGCGATTACATCTCTGACGCCTGCGCCGCACAAGTCGGCGGACTCGGCATCGCCCCCGGCGCGAACGTCGGCGATGGCTACGCGATCTTCGAAGCCACGCACGGCACCGCGCCCAAGTATGCCGACAAAGACGTCATCAATCCCGGCTCGGTGATCCTCTCCGGGGTCATGATGTTTCGTCACCTCGGCTGGAACGAAGCCGCCGACCTGATCGAGCTAAGCCTGGAGCGCACGATCGAACAAAAAGTAGTTACCTACGATTTCGAGCGCCTGATGCCCGGCGCCACCAAAGTCAAAACCAGCGAATTTGCCGGACATATCATCGAGAACATGGGCGTGGGCGTGCTGGCCTAGGAGTGATTGGGGAATTGGGAAATCTAGTAATTGGGAAATTCTCAGTCCCCATCTCAGCTGCTCTTTAATTTACCTAATTACCAAATTTTCCCAATTACTCAATCGTTCGTGAAAGGACTCATAGTCATGAGAAAGAAAGTCACCATCGTAGGTTCCGGCAACGTAGGCGCGACCGCCGCTCACTGGATCGCCTCCAAGGAGCTGGCCGACGTCGTCCTTATCGACATCGTCGAAGGCGTCCCGCAGGGCAAAGGCCTCGACCTGCTCGAAGCCATGCCCATCGAGAAGCGCGACTCCTACGTCAGCGGCACCAACGATTACAAAGAGACGGCGAACTCGGATATCGTCGTGATCACCGCCGGCATCCCGCGCAAGCCCGGCATGAGCCGCGACGACTTGCTCAACACGAATTACGGAATCATGAAGACTGTCGTCGGCGAGGTCGTAAAGAATTCGCCGAACTGCATCCTGATCATCGTTTCCAATCCTCTCGATGCCATGGCGCAGGCCGCTTACAAGCTGAGCGGATTCCCTCGCGAGCGCGTCATAGGGATGGCCGGCGTCCTCGACTCTGCCCGCTTCCGCGCCTTCATCGCAGACGAATTGAAAGTCAGCGTGGAGAATGTCACCGCCTTCGTCCTAGGAGGCCACGGCGACACCATGGTCCCGCTGCCGCGCTATTCCACGGTCGCTGGAATTCCGATCACCGAGTTGATCGAGAAGACGCGCCTCGACGCCCTCGTCCAACGCACCCGCGATGGCGGCGCCGAAATCGTGAAGCACCTCAAGACTGGCTCGGCGTATTACGCGCCCTCAGCGGCTGCAACGGAAATGGTGGAAGCGATCCTGAAAGACAAAAAGAAAATCCTCCCCTGCGCTGCCTATCTGCAAGGCGAATACGGCATTAACGGCCTCTACGTTGGTGTTCCAGTAAAGCTGGGCGCGAAAGGAATCGAGCAGATCATCGAAATCAAGCTGACCCCTGAAGAGAAGGCTGGGCTGGATAAGAGCGCGGCAGCGGTGAAAGAATTGGTTGGAGTGATCGGAGTTTAGTTGTTTGCCGATAAGTAAGCTGGGAACCCCATGAAGGAAATCGGGATCACCGGGTTCAGGGCGAAGTGTTGCGCAATCCTTGAGCGCGTCCGTAAGACGCGTCAGCCTATTCGCGTGACCCGATTCGGCAAGATCGTCGCCGACATCATTCCTCCGTCACCGGTGGCAAAGAGTTCGACGCGCCGTCTCGGCGGCATGGCAGGTACAGCGAAGATTGTCGGCGACATCGTCGGCCCGACCGGCAGCCTAGACGATTGGGACGGCGACGCGAAAAACTTGTTTTCAGCGAAGTAACTTTACACCGTCTCGATCGTCACCCTCTTCAGCACCACATCCTTGTTCGGTTTGTTCTGGCGATTCTGCGGAACGCGCGTAATCTTTTCCGCGACCTCCTGTCCTTCGACGACTTCCCCGAAAATCGTATGTTTGCCTGTCAGCCACGTAGTCGGCACCGTAGTGATGAAAAACTGCGAGCCGTTCGTATTCGGCCCCGCGTTCGCCATGGCCAGCTTGCCCGGCTTATCAAATTTATGCGGCGAGCCCTTGGTCTCATCTTCGAACTGATAGCCAGGACCACCCGTCCCCGTGCCCTGCGGATCGCCGCCTTGCACCATGAAATCGGGGATCACGCGATGAAAAATCGTTCCGTCGTACAGACGGTCTTTTGATTTCTTGCCCGTCGACGGATGCTTCCATTCCCGCTTGCCCTCGGCGAGTTCGACGAAATTAGCGACCGTCTTGGGCGCGTCCTTTTCAAACAGCCGGCAAACGATGGTTCCTTCACTGGTTTCAAATGTAGCGTAGAGTCCGGGTTGTCGCGTCATGAGATCCTTTCAGTCGTTATTAAAAAGTCGTCAGTCGTCGGTCTTTGGTCGTCGGTCGCGAGACGAAAGTCGAGTCTCGTAGCGCCGGCACCTTGCCGGCTGACGCGAGGGCGACTCGCCCGCGCATCTCCGCCTAGTTCGGTGAAGTCGGAGCCTTTGGAGTTGTTGCCGGAGTTGCCGCCGCCGGCTTCTTCGTTGCTGTCGTTCCCGTCTTCGCCGCCCCTCCGCGCACAATACTGATGTGATTGATCTTCACCGGACGAAACGGCTTGTTGGTCGCTGGATCGGACGCCATGCGCGCGATCTGCTTCACCAGCGTCACCGTAGCCTCGTCGCACTGCCCGAAGATCGTGTAGCCTCCGTTCAAATGAGGCGTCGCCACTTCGGTGATAAAGAATTGCGAACCATTCGTGCCAGGCCCTGCGTTGGCGTAAGCCAGCCGCCCCGGCTGATCGAACGTCAAGTCGTCGGACACCTCGTTCTTGAACTTGTATCCCGGATCGCCCGAGCCGTTACCCGCGGGATCTCCGCCCTGAATCATAAAGTCGGGAATGACACGATGAAAAATTGTCCCGTCATACAACGGCACGCCGTGCTTAGTCGATCCGCTGACCGGATTCTTCCAATCCTTGGTCCCATTGGCCAGGCCAATAAAGTTCGCCACGCCAATAGGCGCCTTGTCAGGGAACAGCGTGCACGTCATCTTGCCAACTGTCGTGTCAATGACGGCGATGGGCTTCGTCGAAGCGGCCGGCGTGGCTGGCTTCGCCGCGGCGCTCGGCTTAGCCGCAGGGGCAGTTTGCGCCCATCCCGACAAGCCCACAGCCAAAATCAATATTAAGATCGCAAATACCCTACGCATGAAAACTCCTGATACCGGAGATGATGTCTCCGTATTTGTGGACAACGTTGCATTGTACGATAGCAGCGGCTCGCATTTCTCGCGGCGGAACCGAAGAAACTCGTCCCCACGGCTATTTTGTCGCGCTCGTCGCCTGTGCCTGCAACTCGTGGCTCACGCCCTCCACCTCGCGAAACACGCGCATCAGGTTTCCGCCGAGAAGTTTCTTGATGTCCTCGGCGCTGTAGCCGCGAATCGCTTGGAGTTACTGGTATTGACAAGTGATGCCGACGGCAGCAGTCAGCTCTCGCCAGCTCGCTGCGATGGCGGCATTCGCTTGGTTGCCCGCAATGCCGTAGGTCACCTCACAGGTTGGGTTTCCTTCCTGATCAACCGTTAAAACTGCCGCATTGTTCGAGTACCAAAGAACGCTGCCAGCCGGCAGCGGATTGTTATTGAGCAGAGCCACCAGTTGCGTCTGCCCCGTCATGGTGCCCGTCTGCAGATTGACGGTGATGGTCTCGGATGTGGGCTCTATCGTCAGAGTTTTTTTTCCGCTTCCGCAGCTCAAGAGCAGAGCGACCGGGATAGTGAGTACGGCCCCTACGAATGATAGCCACGCAACCTTCATGGTCCCACAGCATATAGCACGGATCTCGCGTAAGCAAAGAACCGTACCCGCATCATGGTCAATCATCGGTCCAGGGCAGCAAGCGCAAGCTCTAGGCAGGCTTCCAAAGAAAGGTCTGTGTCGATCATCGTCTTTGTATGCACAATCGCTTCGAATCGCGCCTTCACTTCAAGATAAAGCTGCCAATCACGATTGCCCGCAACGTGCGCTCCGTCGTCCGCATCGGTCTCGATCCTACTCCGCGCCGTATCCTCCGAGCACACGCACTCAAGAATCCGCCACGGCTGCTGCATCGCGGCCGCCGCCGACAATACGTTTTCGATTTGATAACGCCCCGAAAACGGACGTCCATCGAGAAAAATCGTACGCCCCGGATTCCGCGCCAATAAATATCCCGCAGTTTCCAGCATGATCTGCATGCAGCAATCATCCTGCCGCGTCGAGTATTCGATCTCATCGGCAGCAAAGAGCGCGTGGCGAATCTCATCCTTGCTCACGACACGCCCTGACGTTCGCGCCGCCAGCTCACGCGCGAGTGTGCTTTTGCCGGTGCCGGGAAGTCCCGCCATCAATACAAGCATAAGAAAAGAATCGTAACGGATTTACCGCGAAGGAGGAATTTAGTGCTTGGCGCTGCCGCTGTTACTTCGTCTGACTATCCACGGCAACCTGCGCCGGCACGGAGTCGTTCTCCGGTCGCTCCAGATCATGGCGTTCGATCTCTCGACGCTCCAGCGGAACAATCGTCTGCGTCTCGCGCCAGTCGGAATAAAGCCCGCTCACCATGATGTGGAAGCACCAGTGGCGGCGCTCTTCTTCGGGTTCCACAAGTCCAAGCGCTTTCATGTAAAACAGATAGTGTTCCATCCAGTGAATCTGATCTTTACTCAAGCCGCGGCGTTGCAGGTCGACCGTCACGCCCGCGAGGTGCGACGATGCCGTGTCGCCGTCGGCCGGAGCGGCATTGCGGTTGTGACGGCGCAGCTTCTTCTGAACCTGCACGGTCCGCACTGCCGAGTTCACCTGAATCTGCTCATGGAAGCGGTTGTAGTAGGCCTGGCTCAGGTCATTCACAAAATCCAGGGTCCACGGACGGCAATAACGCCGCGTAGGATCGAGCCGCGGATCGAAGCGCAACATTTCCCCTGAGCGAATTTCGAGCAGGGAACCGTCCGCCTTCAGGGCCTCCAACTCAGTTTCATTCTGTATGCGCGGCAGATCGAGCCGATTGATCTCGGCATTCTGAATCAGCAAAGATTCGTGCGAAGGCCGGAACATAGGATTCCACCGCAGCCAGCGGAAATGCTTGTGATGCGCATTGGCGCGATGCACCGCGAAGGCGCTGCCCGACATCCCCGTGCAGACCACGGCCAGAAGCAAGAAGAATACGGCTGCGGATTGGAATCGAATGAAGCGTCTCAAGAAGTCTGCTTCCGTGTCGCTCGCCCAGCGCCCTCACAAGTTTGTGTCTGTGTGAGTAGCGGTTATTCTAAGCCATCGTGTCAACCGGTCCAATCAAAGACTACTGGCGGATCCTTACTTGAGTACCCAAAACGAGTAATCAAAACATCGCCGTCGAATGATTACCCAGTTCTTCGAGTGACAATCACCGACGGTTTGAGCGGCAAATGACGGGCCATTCCGCGGGTTTCACACCGACTGGCTATCTACCTGGCCAGCCGCAACTTGGCAGAATTTGGATGAGACTTCAGTCAGCCTGGTTGGGTAGTTTGTGCGAAAAACGACAAAATTCAGCGCCGCAAAAGGTCACTCAGCGCCTGCTTCATCACCTGCCCGCCCACCTCGGAGATGGACTTGGTCAGGGGAATATCCTTGGGACAAACCTCCACGCAGTTCTGCGCGTAGCCGCATTCCTGTATGCCGCCGTCGCCCATCAGTGCCGCCAGTCGCTCCCGTTCGAGCGCCTTGCCCGTCGGATGCGTATTGAAGAGCCGCACCTGCGCAATGGTCGCCGCGCCCACGAAGCCCGTGCTTTCATTAAATTGCGGACAAGCCTCCATGCAACAGCAACAGGAAATGCATCGCGAAATGGGATACGCGGCTTCCTGTTCCTCGGCCGTCATGCGTGGACCGGGGCCCAGATCGTAAGTACCGTCAATGGGCACCCAGGCCTTCACGGCTTTCAGATTTTCAAAAATCACGCTGCGATCCGTCGCCAGATCGCGCACCACCGGAAACTTCGAGAACGGCTCCAGCCGAATCGGCTGCTCGAGATTGTCAATCAGCGCCGAGCAAGCCATCCGCGCCTTGCCATTGATCAGCATGGCGCACGATCCGCACACTTCCTCCAGGCAATTCGAATCGTAAGTGATGGGCGTAGTCGCCTTCCCGTCGCGGGTGACCGGATCGGCAGCAATATCCATCAACGCCGAAATCACGTTCATGTTCGGCCGGTGGGGAAGGGAGAACTCCTCCCAATCCGACTTGGAAGTCGGAGTCGCCTGTCGCTTGATCTTTATGATGACGGATTTATCAGCCATTAGCTTCTAGCTCTTAGCTCCTAGCAAAAAAACTCTTGTCATTCTGAGCGAGGCGAAGAATCTATGCATTCTGCTGCCGCCAGCAAACTGCATGGATCCTTCGCTTTGTTCCAGGGTGACAACGTTTAGGGATTTTCAATACTTCCTCGCTCTTGGCGGAATCAGCGACACATCCACCGGTTCAAACTCGAACTTCGGCTCGTCCGCATCCGGCGCGAAATACGCCTTCGTCGTCTTCAGCCAATTCTTGTCGTCGCGCTCGGGAAAGTCCGGCTTGTAATGTGCGCCGCGCGATTCATCGCGCATGCCCGCGCCTTGCGCGATCACCCGCGCCAGTTGCAGCATGTTATAAAGCTGCCGCGCAAATACCACGGTCGTGTTCGCCCACATCGTGCGATCGCTTAGGTTGACCTTGCGATACCGTTCGAGCAGCTCGACCAGCTTCCCATCAGTCTGCTTCAAGGTTTTGTTATAGCGGATAACCGTGCAGTCCTTGGTCATCAACTCGCCCAGTTCGCGCCACAGCTTGACCGGATTCTCCGTCCCGTCATTCTTCATCAGCAGCGCGTTATTTTCTTCCTGCTTCTTCTTCTCGGCGTCGAAGCATCCGTTCCCGTCGGCCAGCGCTTGCAATCCCCGCGCATATTGCACAGCATTCGGCCCCGCAATTGCTCCGCCGAAGATGCACGACACCAGCGAATTCGCGCCCAGCCGGTTCGCGCCGTGATACTGATATTCGCATTCTCCCGCCGCAAAAATTCCGGCAACGTTGGTCGCCTGTTTGTAGTCGACCCAAAGTCCGCCCATGGTGTAATGCATGCCGGGAAAAATCTTCATCGGCGTATCGCGCGGATCGTCGCCCACAAACTTCTCGTAAATTTCGAGAATCCCTTCCAGCTTCTTGTCGAGAATCTTGCGGTCAATGTGCGTCAGGTCGAGATACACCATCGGCTTGCCGTCAATGCCGAGGTTGTACTCGAAGACAACTTTAAAAATGGCGCGGGTCGCAATATCGCGCGGCACCAGATTGCCGTACTTCGGATACCACTCTTCCAGGAAATACCATCGCTCTTTTTCCGGAATCGATTTCGGATCGCGTTTGTCCCCCGCCGCCTTCGGCACCCAGACGCGTCCGCCCTCGCCGCGAGCCGATTCCGACATCAACCGCAACTTATCCTCACCCGGAATGCACGTGGGATGAACCTGAATAAACTCACCGTTCGCGTAATAGCAGCCCTGCTGATAGAGCGCCGACTGCGCCGACCCCGTACATACAACTGAATTCGTAGATTTGCCGAAGATCGCTCCGTTGCCGCCGGTCGCAATAATGATCGCGTCGGCCGGGAACGTCCGCACCTCCATCGACCGCAAATCCATCGCGCAGACGCCGCGGCAGACGCGATTCCCGTCGAGCACCGCCGACAAAAATTCCCAGTGCTCGTACTTCTTCACCTTGCCTTCAGACTCATATCGCCGGACCTGCTCATCCAACGCATACAGCAACTGCTGGCCGGTCGTCGCGCCGGCGAAAGCTGTGCGGTTATACAAGGTCCCGCCGAAACGCCGAAAATCGAGCAGCCCTTCCGGCGTTCGATTAAATGGCACGCCCATGCGATCGAGCAGATCGATAATTCCTGGCGCGGCGTCGCACATATCTTTAATCGGAGGCTGGTTGCCCAGAAAATCTCCGCCGTAAACCGTGTCGTCAAAATGCTTCCACGTGGAATCGCCTTCGCCCTTCAGATTCTTGGCGGCATTAATTCCACCCTGCGCGCACACCGAGTGCGAACGCTTTACCGGCACGATCGAAAACAGGTCGACACTTGCGCCCATCTCCGCGATCTTGATCGTCGCGGACAGTCCCGCCAGCCCGCCACCCACCACGATAATTCTAGGAGTTGCCATTTTTATTTATGGTCCATCACTGCTCACGTGGCAACGGACGCATTTGTCCGTCCAGGCCGCCATTTCACCTACCGCCCCGCCTAATCGCCTCCGACGCCCCTCGCGGCTCAATCGATTGTTGCGCGTGCGACCGGAACGAAGTCAAGCTCGCCAGTCCCGCCGCTGTCAACACAAAGAAGAACACCAAACACGCTGTCAGCAGCCGCTTCTGCGCCTTGTCTCCGGAAACAATTCCCCACTTCGCCGAGAAAAGCCAGATGCCGTAAGCGAAGTGCCACGAAGCCGCGATCAGCCCGAGCACGTAAAACAAAAACAACGGCGTGTGCAACACCTCCAACTGCACCTTGCCAAACGACGCCATCGGATTATCATGCAGGTCGACGCCGGTAAACCGCATCGTATAGGTATGCCAAACGATGTAGGCGAAAGCGATTCCGCCCGTCCAGCGCTGGGCCGTGTACATCCAGTTGCCGCTCCACGGATACGCAATGGTGTTCCCATCTCCGCGGAACCAGATATAAAAACCATAGAGCCCATGAAACGCGATAGGCAGCCAGATCCCGAACAGCTCGAGAAAAAATACCAGCGGAAGATTGGCCAGAAAACTGACCTGCCGCGCATAAACCTCCGGCCCGTTGGCGCCGATGGCGGTCGAATTCGAAATCAGAATGTGCTCGAAAAGAAATGCGCCGACCGGAACAATCCCCGAAAGAGAATGCAGCCGGCGCAACACAAAGGATGATCCCTGGCCCGCGCGCAATGGAGCCACCCCGTGCGCCGCAACTGTGGTTCCTGCGGGGGTAGAACTGGCTGACGCCACAAACGCTCCTTATGAGTTCAACGATGAGAAAAGAACCCTGTATTATCGGGCGGCGAGAAAGTGAAGTCAAGGAAGCTGCGCGATTTCGCGATACGTACCACGCCGCAATCTATGAGTCTTGTCATCCTGAAGGAAGTCGTCGCGCGCAAAGCGAGCGACGATGCAGTCGAAAGATCCCTGCATCTGCTTAGCGGCCATTGGCGATGAGAGAAATTCTCACGTCGAACCATCATCCGTCTGTTCGCACCACTCTAAAAATCGCCGAAACGCCGCTCCGCGGTGGCTGTATTTTGCCTTCTCCTCCGCGCTCAGCTCCGCAAACGTCTTCTGAATCTGCGGAAAATAAAACAGCGGATCGTACCCGAACCCGCCCGTTCCTCGCGGAGCACCGAGAATAACGCCTTCCGCGGTTCCTCGAAAAGTGGCGAGCGTCTTGCCATCGCGCGCCGCCGCCAACACGCAGACGAAGCGTCCCGTACGTTTCGCGGGCGCCACATTCCGAAGCTCGCGCAGTACGCGCGCATTATTCGCCTCGTCGTCGGTGTTTTCTTCCGCTAAGTGAGGGAGATCGGCGGCATAGCGCGCCGAATGCACGCCCGGCGCTCCGTTCAACGCATCCACTTCGAGTCCGGAGTCGTCGGCTACTACGACCTCTCCCGCGGCGTGTCGGCTGTACTGCTCAGCCTTCTTGCGCGCGTTGTCTTCAAACGTGAGCCCATCCTCGACCACCAGCGGCAGGAAAGAGAAGCTGCGAATGCCTTCAATCTCGATTCCATGCGGCGTCGCGGCTCCGGCAAAGTCGCGCAGCTTACCCGGATTGGAAGTGGCAATCAGAATTCTTCGCATGGTAAGATCAAGAGCATAACCACAGAGGCCACAGAGCGCACAGAGGATTTACTCAGACGTTAACCTTCGAGCCCGCCGACTTTCGTATCCTTACTACCCAAACTCCCACAAACAGCGCGCTGAGAATCGAAATCCATCCTCCCACCGTCCGATCCCAAGTACGCGCGAAACTAATCTGTACGCGATTCATCCCCGCCTCGACCGGAACGAGCATCTGCCCCGCATCCGTTGCAGATGTTTCCACCTCCCGCCCATTCACCTCCACCCGCCACGCAGGATAAGCCAACAACTTCACCGCCAAATGATCGCGCGCCGACATCTCCGCTGTAAACATTCTCGATTCCGGGCTCCAGCGAGAGACATGAATCGCCCCATGCGCCGGCCCACTGACGGTAACGTTACGCGCGTCTTTATCGGCGTCCTCAGGGTGCGCCCCTGCGGGTGTGTACTCGTCGGTCCCTTCGTATCCCGCACCACTCGCCAGGTTGTCCTGCATCTCGTAAAGGTCGCCAGACTGGTCCCACCACGGTGCCTGCTCGCGGTGCCACACCAGGGCAAGAACTAGAAGCGAGATTGCGCAAACCCCCGCGCGCCACCACCAGCGCCGCAATCCAAAGGTTACGAAAATGGAGAAGATCAGGCTCAGGCACAACAGCCAGCGCCACGGAAACTGCATGAATTGCATCTTAGGAAGAATTTTCCACAGCACGACTGTCACCGGAAACATAAGCAGGCTGCACCCGATTGCCCAAACCAGCAGCATGTTCCAGACATCGCTTCTTGCTTCCCGCCAACCGTGTGCCGCCCATGCCGCGAAAAACACAATCGCAATTTCCCACACTGCCACCCACGAAATCAGATGGTTGAATGCATCGTGAGCGGCGTCCGGCGTATGAGCAAACAAAAAGCTATCTACTGGTCGAAATCCCACCGCAACCGCCTGCGCGATATTGATCCACTTCTGTTCGTAGATCGCCGGAACCAGATAGAAGGAAGCCAGGCACGCGCCAATCAAAACCGCAGCCGCTCCCATCACCACGGGACGAACCGAACGCTGTCGCCATGACAAGTAAACAAGCAGCAGGGCAGCCGAATAGTGAATCATCACCGCCGCCGGCGCATTCGTCAGCCACGCCGCCGCCAGCACCAGCCCCAGCCCCAGCGGCAAAATCGCGCGTCGCCTCTCGCGCACATTTTCATCGGCCAACTTCAGCGCAAACATCAGCAACAACGGCAGCAGGCAACTGGCCAGCAATTCGGCGAACGCGCTGCGCCAGTAAACAATCACCAGATGGTAAGGATTCACCGCATAAAGCACACCCGCGAAGATCGCATTGCGTGGGTCCAGCCATTGTCGGACCAGCATAAACATCGACATGCCCGCTGCCACCAGCGCGATCCAGATGTAAATATCGGACGCCACAATCCAGGGAAAGACTGCCGTGATCGCCGCTCCCAGCGTCCATGATGCCGGTGGATAGAACAAGAATCGCGGCTCGCCATACCCAAAGTTCGCCTGCGCGGCCCAACGTGGATACAAAATGCCCTGCTTCCATTGCGCGAGAACTTCGAGCCACGAGTAGAGATGAAACTCCACGTCGTGCCCCGACGGCGTGCCCAGAAAGAAGAAGGGAATCTCTACCGCAAATGCCGCTGTCCCGATCATAAGCAGCGGGGTCCATAGTAGTCGCTCACCAGGACGAGAATTTCCGGATGGTCGTGTCGAATTGTCGGTCGAACGATCTGCCGCCGTGCTCTTTTTCTCCAGACTTGTCTCTCCGGCCGCCCAACACAGTCTACCTTCAACCTACTTATTTAACGCAGGTTTAACATGGATGAAATCATTACGTAACCGGCTTGGACTACTGTAGTTGCAACGGGGTGGAACAGACACCGAACGTGGAAGGGGCCCGGGTCAATAGACGGGGTCCGGGTTCCTTCGATTTCGGAAGCCGCCACCGCAACAGCCTCCCGCTCTCCTCATGCTGTAATCCTCGAGTGCCCCGCCTACAAGTTCCTCCTTGAAGTTCAACTGCCCAGAACCCGCGCGGGAGGCTTTTTTGAACCGCAAAGCCAAAAAAGGCTGCCCAGTCGCCCACGGTGGGTGAGTGGCAGCCATAGTGTTTTTTTTGTATGGAAAAATCTAGACGGCCGCTTCTTCCGGACTGCGCTGATGCTGAAGCTCCGACAGAAAGGCTTCCTGCTGTAACGAAGAGCCCCGCCGCAGTAGCTCGAGAAGAGGATCTTCCATTTCGTCGGTGACCTCTTCCGACTTTTTCTCGCCCGATTCAAACTGAGCGATGTCCGCCACCAGCGCACGCGGAGAAATAATCAGTTGTAGCATGGTCGCCGGACAGTTGCGCAGAAAGTCGATCAGGCTGCCGACCTGGGCGCGCTGCTCCGGCGTCCGGGAAGGAAACTCTACTCCCATGCCATGTCCCGGATGCACCACACGCACCATGCCTTCGGTGTGAACTTCGTGCTCCTCGGCTTTCAGGCAAAGGTCGACCAATGCCCGCTCCGGAAACGGCGCGTCGGTTTGCACATAGCAACCACCCAGGCTCAGATCGGTCAACTTGCAGTGGGGGACGGTCTCGTCCGCGCTATTGCCGGCAGCGTTGGCTGCCGCCTGCAACCATGCCTTCAAAGCCGTCTGGGTCGTCTCCGCCACATCCAGGAAATGCACTCCAGTCTGGCCGTTGGGATTAGCCCATGCCACCTGCCCGTGCGCCTCCACTTCCAGTCCGGCATCCGGCAGTTGAAAGTGAAAGGCCAGCAGGGAACCCGCAACCTGCTGTTCCGCGGTCAATACGTCCATACCCGTTTCCGAAAGATCGAGAAGGATGCCATCCACTTTCCGCGTATCCGGCAGCGTAATTTCTACAGGCGCCTGCACTGGAATCCGGATCGCCCTGCGCCGCTCCCGGCTTAGTAGAGCCGCCGCTGCCCGCAGTCCGGCCTTCGCCGCATCCTCAGAGATAGGTTTGTAGACGACAAAGTGCGCCCCGTCGCTCAGAATCTCGCGCACCTTCGCCGTATCCGCCACTAAAGCAACGGTTAACGGGTCGGTGCCCAACTTCTGCGCCTGCTGCAACACGTCTTCCGCCATTTCAGGATTATCGAAATCGACGATCAGTGCTTCGAACTTCTGCGCCTGGATTCGAGCCAGCGTCGTCTCCGGATCGCTCGATCGGT
Source organism: Candidatus Sulfotelmatobacter sp. (assembly GCA_036500765.1). Lineage (NCBI taxonomy): Bacteria > Pseudomonadati > Acidobacteriota > Terriglobia > Terriglobales > Candidatus Korobacteraceae > Candidatus Sulfotelmatobacter > Candidatus Sulfotelmatobacter sp. The sequence continues at coordinate 541,495 of DASYBM010000004.1, read as the reverse complement.
CCATAATGACGCCGTAGCCGGACAAGACTCTGCCCAACACATCCGAGGCGCTATCGTCGGTCGAAACCAGTAATGCCTGAAGATTCATAGTTGCTTGGGTTCGCTGTTACTCAGATTCACGATTGTCAGCTTCACGATTCGTCAGCGTCGCTGCCCCGACCGTTTACGGCCAGCGAGGAGCTGTGGGCCGCGCCGCCTTCGACGCGGTAGCACTGCCGGAACCAGCTCCAGCCTTCGCCGACATCGCATCCCCTTGCAGGGCGGCATCGTCAACTTCGGCAAGAACTCCGTTGTCGTCATCGTCATTCTCGGCCAGCAGCGGAGCTACTTCGCGCAGCTTTTCTGCGGCCTGCTGGAGCATCTCGATCTGTTTGCCAAGTTGGGCGTATTTCGCCTGCTTTTGCCGCAGGACCTCATGAATATCTTTCATACAACCCCCTGTTGGCAATCTAAGAGGGCCTGCCGGGTGGGTCAACGGTAATCCCCTCGGCCAGATTACCGGGGTAATGGAAAGAAAACGGACAGCTCCCATCTCGGGATAAACAGGTAAGAAAGAACAAAGCAGATTAAGGACAAAGAAAAGCCCCGCCAGTCCTTGGCGGGGCTCGATTCAGGATCGTAAAGTTGGCAGTTATACCTTCAGTTTGCGGTGCAGCAGTCCAGCAAGACCGACCAACCCCGTGCCTAGAAGAGTCAGGCTACCCGGCTCGGGAACCACAATATTGGTGTCCCCGCTCGAGATCGTCGTTGAGCCGTCAAAAAAGCCCTTCCCGGTATTGATCGTCAACTGCACGGTCGCTCCGAAAACGCTACTTCCGTTGTACCAACTACCGCCGAGCGAACCCGACAGGGTGTAGTTATGGGTGCCGTTCGCCAACGTTACCAGCGTCCAAGTCACAGGCCCGTTAAACGTTCCTGTGAAGATCGCACTATTGGGAATTCCATTCATGCCGTTGCCGGTGATCACAAAACTTCCACCGCTTGCAAAGGTGCCGCCCATCTGTAGGCTGCCGGAGGTCAACGCTCCGGTAGAGAACGTCACTGTGCCTAAATCGCCTGTAACCAGGCCGAGACCATTGAGGCCATTGACGGCAATCAACTCTGAACCGCTAAGGCTTAACCCGGCGCTGCTGCCAGACAGGGTGCCACCACCGTTGGTGAAATCGACTGAACTGGCGGCGAAAGCGGCCATTGGCAGTGCCAGCATGAGCAAAGCCATCCACAGTATGCGCTTCATAAAACTCCTCCTGAATCGAATGCAACAGAGTTACAGACAAAACCCCATCTCACTCGGAGCACCCGGAGTGCCAAACTAGGAATCATTGTAACTCATTGCAGCATATATGGTTAGTTAATCTGCCGACTACTCCGGCGGTTCTTCAAGTGCAAACCGATGCACACATGAAACATCCTTTTGCGTCCCATCTGGTATCGGCTGCCGACGCTGGCTCAAGAGTGGAAGGGCAAAGAGGATTTCAGTACACCGCTCCGTCCGATCCCTTCATCCCGTCAGCGAAGGCAGTTTACCGGCCGACCCAAACAAGAAAATCGCTCCCACAACAATGCTGTACGCCGAAGTAAGTAGCGTGAAACCGCTCACGGCGTGTGCACGGAAGGCCGGCAGCAGGGAACCGAACGCCCGCGAAAGCCGCCCGCTCGAGGCCCCGTTCGTCGCCAGCCAGCCCAGCACCTTATCCATCGAGAACAAACCTGCCGCCATCCCGCACATCAATGTATTCATCAATACCAGCCCCAAAATAAACATCGTCAGGCCGAGCAACCCGGCGCCTGTCCCACCGAGATTCGCTGCCATCAAGAACAGCAGAATTTGCGTCGGTGTCTCCGCTCCCAGGCCATGAATTACTCCCACCACAAAGGTCGAACTCGTACCATAGCCGTCCTTAAATACTTCTGGAGCTTCCACGCGGGTACCGCCAAAAATGCGGCTCAACCGCCAGTAAACCCACAACGCCCCATTCATCAGCAGCGTGATGCGTGTGCGCGCCCGAGGATGCCCATGGCTGTGAGTCGACGGACGGAAGAACGTCCCCAGCACGTATAGCCCCAGCACCAGCAGAGTGATCCCGACCAGGCGCTCCGCCCAGCGATCGCTGGCCGCGGGCAAAGCAATTCGGAACATCACGGCAGCCGAGCCCAACAGGGCGACCGTGGTTGCATGTCCAGCCACGTACAGCAGCCCGTAGCGCATCGCGTCGCGGGCCCTCAGTTGCACGCTGCTGATATCGGTGATCGCCGCGATATGGTCGTAGTCTAGGCCGTGTCGGAAGCCCAGCACCGCCGCTGACAACAATGCCAGTCTTAAATTGGTTGGATTCAAATTGGCAGGATTCAGATTGGCGAGACTGAGGTCGGCAAAATCGAGATGGACGAGACCGAGATGGACGAGATCGAGATTGACGAAGTGCACCACGGAAGAATTTTTCGCGTTGCCCGGATCGGCCTGCTGGCGCACGCCGCAGCCTGCGCTAGCCCTGTTAGGCTAGCACACTCCCAGCTTTTCGCCTCGTGACTGGCATCTGTCAATTTCTAGAGTTGTGAATTTCTTTTGCGCCCTTCCACGAGATGCGAGCCCTGGCGCTGAGGATCTTGCTCAACCCGGGCTTGACTGCCATCCAGTTCTCAGGTTAATGTAATGCCCCCAATGCGCACATGCTCGATGTGCTCATTTCGTCCTCCTAGTCTGGGCCCCTACATCGCTAAGAAGCAAGGAGAGAATTATGAGACTCCCGTCCCTAACTGCGGTGCTATTGGTTGCAATGGTAGTCGCCACGGGCCCATTCACCTCAGCGCAAGCTGTCTACGGAAACGTTAAGGGTGCACTCACCGATCTCTCCGGAAAGCCGATCAGCGGCGCCAAAGTAACCATCACATCGGTTGGAAAAGGCACCAGATTTACCACGGTCACCGACAGTTCGGGATTTTACGCTTTGAACGACGTACCTCCTGACGAGTACAGTTTGAAAATTGAAGCGGGCGGATACAAAACCTTTCAAAATTCGCAAGTCACCGTGTACGCCGACAATTCGACCGGAGTAAATCCTAAACTTGTTCCGGGCAGTAAGTCTGACATCGTTACCGGGAGCGCGGCCGACGTTAGCGTATTGAAAATCGACCGAACCGACGTCGCGACCATCCTCGATCGCACGCAGATTGCAGACTTGCCGCTGCATGAACAGAACACGTCCAATCTCGAGGTACTCGCTCCCGGCGCGATTCCTGTGACCCAGGTCCTCTCCCGCGCGCAGAATCCGCAACAGGGCACATACATCAATGTCAATGGCCAACTTTTCAGCGGAACCGCTTACCAACTGGACGGCACCGACAACCGAGACCCCCTAGAAGGCATCGTGGTCATCAATCCGAATCAAGACGCGGTCGAGGAAATGAAGATCACCACCTCAAATTACAGTGCGGAATTCGGCGAAGCAACCGCCGGAGTCGTCACGGTTCAGACCAAGTCCGGGTCGAACTCGCTGCATGGCAGCCTCTTCGACTATAGCGAGTCTGCGGTGGGCGAAGCCTCAAGTCCATTTCTTTCTCCTCAGCTCAACAATCTCACGGTGAAGCGAAACCAGTTCGGCGCATCCCTGGGTGGACCCATCATTAAGGAACGCCTTTTTTTCTTTGGCGACTATCGCGGAGAACGTGGCGCTTCCGGCGCCACCACGCTTCTCAATGTGCCCACCCAAACCATGCACAATTCCTGTGATTCCAATGCGGCCCCCGGGACCTGCAACTTGTCCGATTACGGCGGCGGTACGAACCTGACCGCGAATCCGGCGACCGCCGCCTTGTTGACTCTCTTGCCGGAACCAAACGTCGGCTCGCAGCAGTACCGGACGAGCGGAACCGAAGGGCTGAACAGCGATACCTCCGATCTGCGGTTGGACTACAATCCCGCGCAGCGGTTGAAACTGTTTGCCCGCTACAGTTATGACATCTTCCGTCAGGACGGCGCACCCGCCTTTGGGATCGCCGGTGGCCCTGGCACAAATCCAGATAGCTTCGCCGGTCGCGCTCGCACCTACAACCAAAGCCTGGCCTCAGGATTCTCGTATTCGTTCAGTCCCAATCTGCTGACGGATTTTCGGTTTGGCTTCTTCCGCTATCACCTTAGCCTGGATGCCCTTGATTTCGGGACCTATCCCGTGCAAAGCGTTCTGCCCGATCTGAACGACTCACTCTACTCGTCGAACCTGCCCGACGTTCACGTTATCAGCACGGCGACTACGCCCAATTGGGAATTCGGTTACTCCTCGGCTCTGAATAACTGTAACTGTCCGCTGCGGGAGCGTGAACAGCAGCTTCAATTCGTAAACAATTGGACCCGACTGGCCGGGCGTCACACCATCCGCTGGGGCGGCGATTTCCGCTACATTCAGAATTTCCGTCTGGATAGCGCCAATAGCCGTTCAGGATACCTTGAGTTCGCCGGTCCTTCGGCTTTCGTCAGCGGCCAACTTGACTACTTCTCTCGCACCTACAGCGATCCTGCGAATCCGGTTTCGTTCAACGCCGCGGAACGCCAAAGGCGGGCTTTTTTCTACGGAGAGGATACTTGGCGGATCAATTCCCGTCTGACCGTCAACTACGGTTTACGATGGGAGATTTACTTCCCGCAATATGTGAATCAGGATGGAGCAGGAGGCTTCCTTCTGATTCACAACAATGCACTGCCGGGCATTAGCGCAGCAACCATTAACGTGGCCGGGACTTCGGGCGTAAATCTGCAAGGGAACGTCCAGAATACATATAAGAATTTCGGACCGCGAATCGGCTTCGCCTATCTCGCCGGGAGCAAAACCGTAATCCGTGCCGGCTTCGGACGCACCTTCGACGTCGGCTACAGCGGGTCTTTGTTCGGAATCGCCGCCACCCAGAACCCGCCCGTGTCCTCCCTCTTGATCAACCGCAACGGATGCTTTCTGGGGGCCACCGGAACCGGCCAGCCGTGCACGAACTTCTTTGCTCTCCCGACCTCAATATCGCGGCCAACCGCTTCCTTTACCGTACAAGATCTCTGCAATCAAACCAATCTCTTCGATTCCAACAATTGCGCCCTTACTTCCGCAACCGGAGCCGCACCCGAGTTCGCCACAGCTCTGAACGCCTTGCCGGCCACCCTGCGGGTCCCCACCGTGGACGCCTGGAACCTCACCGTGCAGCATCAACTGTCGCCCAACATGTATTTCGAGGTCGCCTACATTGGCAATAAGGGAACGCACGTTCTCACCGATCCCTCCGCGGGCACAGGCCCCATCAGTCTGGCTGCCGCGTCCTACTACAATCTGAACCAGGCAACCGTGCAGGGAGTGGTTCAGCCCAACGTCCTGACTGTAGGCTCTAACGGGACCACGCCGGCTGGCTTCTCGTGCAAGATCATCGCGTCCAATCCCAATTACTGCCTGGCGAAGGAATTTGAGCGTACCGCGCTCGCGCCTTGGAATCAGCCCGTCAACTATTTCGGCAACGATGCCTCCAATCACTACGAATCCCTGCAAGCGAAATTCAACAAGCGTTTCGCTGGTGGATATAGCATTCTCGCCAACTACATTTATTCCAAAGTGTTCGACTTCGACAGCAATTACTACGCCATTCAGCCGGCCATCGGCTACGGCCCGGGGACCTTCGACCGGCGCCACAATTTCACCATGGCCAACGTCTGGAACCTGCCCATTGGGCGCGGCCGCCCTTTTTTGCATGACATAGGTCGTGCCGCCGATGCGGCACTTGGCGGTTGGTCAATTCAAGCCCTTACCACCTGGTACAGCGGATTGCCTTTCACGCCGCAGTACTCGAACTGCCCCACCGACTTCAACGATCAGGGCGTCAATATCCCACCCTGTCGTCCCAACGAAGTAGGTCACGTCTCCATCACCGGCAACCGCCAGGACTACTACACGATTGCCAGCGGACCGCTGCCCTATTACCAGCAAACTGGAACGGATCCAACTGCAAGCTGTGGGCTCGATTCCAGCGGCAATCCCCAGCCCGGACAGGCCAGCGGTCCGTGGCAACGTCCCGGATGCGGGCAAATCGGAAACGCCGGCAGAAATTCGCTTCGCGGACCGCAATTCTTCCAGAGCGATCTTTCCATCATGAAAGATTTCGCTATTACCGAACGCGTCTCGTTGCGGCTGCGCGCTGACGCTTTCAACGCCTTCAACAAAGTAAATCTCGGTTTGCCGAATCCTGTGGTTGACGGCGGGAACGCAGGCTTGATTTCAACTACGGCTCCGGGAGCATTCCAGCGGCAACTACAGTTCTCCGCCAGAATTCAGTTCTAGGTAGCCACGTCAGGCTAAACGGGGCGCTCGCGCCGATTCACGGTCCGGCTTGAATCAGCCAGCGCCCATCTTTCTTAATCAACTGCCAGGTGAGCGGCGGGGTTTCATCGGAGCTTTGCGCTCCGCCCTTTTGTTTCCAGTCCACTTTTTGAGTGACTCTGACATTAGCTTGTTCGCCGTTTATGTTCGGCGCTTCATAGTTTAAGGTGACCTTTACCGAGGCGGTGTTCTTGAACTTGTTCTGGGTCGCCTTGCGCGATGCCCACTCTGGATAGATTCCTCTGAGAGCCTTCAAGTCGAGGCTCTCAAAGGCGGTTCGATACTGCTGCAACATTCCCAGGATGGCTTGGCGATCCTGTTCTTTTTTCCCCGCTTCTGCCGCCATCGATTCCGTCCGGCTTTTTGCCGCTGCCCCGGCCGGAGTATTCGGAAAGCGGGTGGAAAATGCTTTAAGTTCCGCTTCCGATGTGCTCCCGGCGACCAGTTTGTCCAACTTCGACTGCGCTTGCTGTGCATCTTTTCCTTTTGGGAAGCTGTTTAGAAATCCCTGAAGCGCAGCCATATCATTCGTAGACTCGACCTTCGCCCATTCCGGCCCTTCCGAGTCAATCACTTCCGTCGCCTTCGGCGGAGTCGCTGGAGGGTTTGGCTGCGTTGCGGACAGCGTTGCCGGAACGTTCGCTGCCGGCGAAACTACCCTGGCCGAGATCGTCGGACTCTCGCCTGTGCTTCCTTGACTTATAGATGCAGCCGCCGTTGCGGAATCATGTGAGGCCGGAACTCTCGCATTGCGATCCTGTCCGCCGGATTTCGTTGCGGTCGTTTGCCCACCATTCCGAGTTGAAACATTCCCGGTAGATGCTTCGCCTGGGGCAAGATTGATGGGCGCGAGATTCACGGAGAAATTCGGCGAGGCTCCACTCTTAACTTGAATCGTTTCGATAGCGCGCTTGTAGCCGGCGTGGTCTGCCATCACCCTATGCTCTCCTACCGACAATCGCCGCTGACAGGGAATCGGGCACGCCGAGCCATCGATCACCACCGTGCTGTCCTCCGGAGTGGGATTCACGCCGACCAGAACATCGGCGGGTCGGCTGGAAATTCGATACACGATCCCGATACTCGCCAACACCACAACCACCGCGGCGGCGATCAGCCAGATCTTCGGCGAAAAGCGCGGACTCGGGAGAACTTCTTCTGCCGCGCCCGGAACCACCGAAAATGCTCGCCCTTCCTCCGTCGGCGTCGCCTTCGCCAGATCGGTCTGCGCCTTCGCCGCAGGAAGCCGGCCCATAATGACCGTGGCCCCCAGTTCTTTCTCGGTTGTCTCAAGATGGGCGGGGGGCTCGAACACCGGCGTCTCAGCTTTCAGCTTTGCGGTTTCGACCTTGCGCCGCGGTCGTTTCGATTCTTCTTCCAGTCCGTCCAACCGCCGGATCTCCGACTCCAGACCCGGATATTCGGCATAGACCTGGCGCATGCGCTGAAGTTCCTTCGCGGCCCTTCCGTATTTCTGCGAGCCTTCCAGCGCGCGCGCTTTTTCCGCAATGGCTTCCACTTGGTCCCGGCGACTGCGTAGTGCAGCAAATCTTTTCTTGATCTCCTCGTTGCCCGGATTCTCTCGGAACGAGATCTCCGCCGCCCGAACTTGCGCCTCCGGATCGAAGCTCGCCGCTAAGTTATGGTCGAGAGCCTCGCAGGCGGCGCGCTTGGCGACCGCCGCGGCAAACACCTGGAACTCCGGGGTCTCCCGACACTTCTGCGTTTGCGTGGTCAGATAACGCGCTGCGTCCGCTCCTCCGCGCGTCTGTAGAATTCGCTGGCCTTCCTCGATTGCGCCTCGTACCGCCGCTTGAAACTGCTCCGCTTCGCGCCGGGCAACCTCCAGCACCCGCCGCTCCTCGAGTCGCTCCAGCCGCCGAATCTCCGACTCGAGATTGGGATACCCGGGATGAAGCTCACGCAATCGCTCCAGCTCTTTCGCGGCTTCACCGTATTGCTGCGAGCCTTCCAGCGTCCGCGCCTTCTGCGCAATCGCTTGAATCCGATCCCGTCGGCTGCGCGTTGCCGCCAGCTTCTTCTTTAAGTCCTCATTTCCCGGATTTTCTCGAACCACCGTTTCCGCCATCCGGACCTGTGCCTCCGGATCGGGCTGGCGCAAAAGTTCCTGCTCCAGCGCAGCGCTGGCGACGCTTTGCGCAACTACTTCCGCGAGTCCACTGAACTCCACCACCTCGCGATAGCTTGCCGGCTGCGCGCTCAAATATCGGGCCGCCTCCAATGCTCCCTGTTTTTGTAGGATACTTTTGCCTTCATCCACCACCGCGCGCACGCTCGCCTCGAATCGCTTGGCCGCCCGCCGTGCTTCCTCCGCCCGCTGCTGTTCGTCCAGCCGCTCCAGTCGCTGGATTTCCGAATCGATATTGCGATATTGAGGATAAAGCTGCCGCAGCCGCTGCAACTCCTTCGCGCCATCTCCATATCGCCACGACTCTTCCAGAGCGCGAACTTTTTCTGCAATTGCATTGATCTGCTCCTCGCGGTCGCGCAGCGCTGCCAGTCTTTTTCTGATCTCCTCATTTCCCGGACTCTCGCGCAGCGCCCCTTCGGCTAAACGAATCTGCGCTTCGGGGTCGGTATTGCCCGCCAGATCGCGGTCGAGCGCTTCCCAGGCCGCGCGCCTGGCTACTATTTCGGCCAATCCCCGCAACTCCGGCGTCTCGCGGTATTTTGCCGCTTGCGTTCGCAAGTATGTTTCAGCCTCGGCGACTCCGCGCTCTTGCAGAATGCGCTGGCCTTCTTGCGCCGCGCTTCGCACCGCCGCTTGAAATTCCTCCGCTTCGCGCCGGGCAACTTCCAGCGCCCGCTGCTCTTCGAGCCGTTCCAGCCGACGAATCTCCAATTCAAGATTGGGATACTGCGGAAGAATCTGGCGCACCTGCTCCAGTTGCTTCGCGGCTTCGCTATATTGCCGCGAGGCTTCCAGTTTGCCCGCTTTCTCTGTGATCGCCCGAATCCGATATCGCCGGCTCCGCGCCGCCGTGAGGATCGCCTGAATCGCCTCGTTCCCTGGATTTTCTCCGAGCGCCGCCTCCGCCGCACGAACCTGCGACTCCGGATCAGGCTTGCGCAACAATTCCTGTTCCAGAGCTTCGCTGGCCATCCGAGCCGCCACAATTTCTGCCAGCGTCCGAAATTCCGTCACCTCGCGATATCTCGCCGGCTGCGCCGCCAGATGCCGCCCCGCCTCTACAGCTCCCTCTCCCTCGAGAATCCCCCTGGCTTCCTCGATCGCCTTGCGCACGCCCAACTGGAAGAGATCTAGTTCGCGCCGCGCCTCCTCCGCCCGCCTTTGCTCTTCGAGTCGCCCGAGCCGGGCAATTTCGGAATCGATATTGGGATATTGAGCATGAATCTGTCGCAGCTGTTCTAGTTCTCCCGCGGCGTCCCCATAGTGCCCAGCCTCTTCCAGCGTCCGGGCCTTGGCGGCAATCGCATTGATTCGATCCTTGCGGCTGCGCAGCGTCGCCAGTTTTTTCTTGATTTCTTCGTTCGCCGGGCTCTGGCGCAGTGCCGCCTCGGCTAAACGAATCTGCTCATCCGCGTCCGTTTTACCGGCAAGGTCGCGGTCCAGCGCCTCCCAAGCGGCGCGCCTGAGCACCATCTCAGAAAAAGTCTTAAAGTCCGGCGTCTCCTGGTACCGTACCGGTTGCGCCCCCAGATATTTCGTCGCTTCCGCAACGCCTTGCCTATGCAGGATTCGCGTGCCTTCTTCAATTGCAGTCTGCACGGCCAGACGAAACTGCTCTTGCTGCCGCCGCACGCTGTCCAGCACCCGCTGTTCTTCCAGACGCTCCAACCGCCGAATCTCCGACTCCAGCCCGGGATACTGTGAGTACAGCTGCCGCAATGACTGCAACTGTTTCGCGGCTTCGGTGTATTCTCCTGAGCTCTCCAGCGCACGCGCTTTTCCTGCAAGCGCGGCGATCTGCTCCTTGCGGCTGCGCACCGTGACCAGCCGCTTCTTGATCTCCTCATTGCCTGGATTGGCACGCAGCGCCGCCTCGGCCAGTCGAACTTGCGAATCCGGATCTGTCTTGCCCATCAACTCCTGATCCAACGCCTCCCAGGCCACGCGATGCGCAACCACTTCCGCCAGCGCGCGGAAAGCGGTGATCTCGCGATATTTCGCCGGCTGCACCGCCAGATGTCGAGCCGCTTCCGTCGCGCCCTGCGTCTCGAGGATTCGTTTGCCTTCCTCGATCGCTCGCTGCAATCCCGCTCGGAATTGTTCCCGCTGCTCCCGCGCCTGCTCCAGCAAATCGAAAAGGCGGGCATCGGAAAGCTCCAGCGTCCTGTCCTCGAGAAACTGCACCGCCTGTTCCGCGTTGCCCTGACTCAGAAGTTGATGGGCCCGCTCCAGCGCGTGCCGCACCGCTTTCGCCGTGGACGCTTTGGCCCGCACGCGGTTCAGCAGTAAGTCAACTTCTTCTGAGCCCGAAAAATCTCGTTGCGCGCTCTCCAAAATCCGCAGCGCATGGTCGAACTGTTCAGCTACGACCAACTCCTGCGCGTGCTCCAGCAATTGGCGCTTTCGCTCCTCCGCCTCCTCCGCCTCCAGCCGATCTTTGACAATGCCTCGCAACCTCTCCAGTTGCGCGTCCCCCGGAATCGTACGCAGCGCATTTTCAATCGCCGACAACGCCTCGCCCGATCTCCCGGATTCCAGCAGTCCATTCGCGGCGAGAAATTGATCGCGTGCATACGCTTTCATCTGCGCCCGCTGCTGCTGCGTCTCTGCCAGTGCCTTCAGCCGCGACAATCCCTGTTCGCGCGGATAGCGTTGCAATCCTTCACTTGCTACGGCGACGGCTGCGGCATAGTCCTCGCGGTTCAGCGCCTCCTCGATCTCGCGAGTAAACCTTTCCATTTCCTGCTTGCGGAGTTGTTCTTCGCGCGCGGCGCTGACCACTTTCATCAGCGAATACAACTCCACCGACGCCGGGTCCATCTGCTCCGCTTCTTTCAGCATTTGGAATGCGGCCGTCAAATTCCGCGCCGAGATCTGGTCCCTCGCATTGTCAAACAGCATTCGCAGCCGCTGCTGCCGATCCTGTTCCTCCACCTGTTTCAGAATCACCATTTGGAGCGCTTTCGCAGACGTCTCCGTCGGATCGATCTCCAGCGCTTCCCGAACCGCCAGCTTCGCTTCTTCCAGATCGCTTGCCCGGTGCGCTTCTTCCGCCCGCCGCAGCGCCAGCTTGAACCGCATCGCCCGCGACTTCGCTTCCTGAATCGCGGCTCGAAGTTTGATCAGATCCTTATTGGTTTCGTCGATGGCTACGGCCTGCTCAATCGTCCGCAACGCTTCGTCGTAGCGCCGCTCCAGAAACGCCTCGTCCGCCTGCATCCGCAACTGGCGAACCTGATCGACTTTCTTCTGCTCGCGAATCCGCAGCTGCACATGACTCAGCAACTGGTGCGCGGGAGTATGGTTCTTATCGACCTTCAGCACCTGCCGCAGGCAGTCTTCGGCCTTGCTCCACTCCGTCCTCTGCATCGCCAGGTCGGCCCGCTTCATCCAGGCGGCGACTTCTTCGTGCTTCTCCCGCTCCATCACCGCCATCAGATCGAACGAGAGATCGCGCGCGCTGGTATAGCGCTGGTCGCGGTTCTTGGCCAGAACTTTGCGCAGAATCTCATCTAACTCCGCCGGATAATCTTGCAGGTAGGAACTCAGCGGCGCCGGGTCTTCATGGATAATTCGATACATTACGGCCGCCTCGCCGCCCGACGCCTGGAACGGAAGGGTGCCCGTCAGCATTTGATACAAAACCACCCCGGTGGAAAAAATATCAGTTCGCCGGTCCAGCGGCTGACTTTGAAACTGCTCCGGCGACATATAGTGCAGGCTGCCCACAACCTCGGTGTGGCTGGCGCCGGTATCCCCGATGCGCGCGATCCCAAAATCCACGATCTTCACGTTGCCGTCTTCCAGCAACATGATGTTGCCCGGCTTGATGTCGCGATGAATAATGCCGCGGTCGTGCGCATAGTTCAGCCCGTTGCACACATCCACGCAAATGCTGAGTTTGGTCGCCAGGCTTAGCTTCCGCCCCGAGGAGAGCGCGGCATCCAGACTCATCCCCTCCAGATACTCCATCACCAGGTAAGGGCTTCCGTCCTGATCGCCAAATTCGTAGATGGTGACGATATTCTGGTGCTGTAAGCTGCCGGTCGACCGCGCCTCCCGGTCGAATCTCGCCAGCAGTCCCGGGGTGGCCCCCAGGATCATCTTGATCGCAACGTGCCGCTCCAGCTTCGGATCCAGCGCCTCGTACACCACGCCCATGCCCCCGCGCCCGATCAGGCGCAGGATGTCGTATTTCCCGATCTTTGCCGGCTGATTCGACAAGTCTCAATCCTGGGCACTGTTGCTGATTTGCTTAAGATGGGTTTACTCAAGACCGGTGCGCTTTCAACACTGGCACGCCCCAAGACTGATCCGGACAAGACTGATGGACCAGGAATGCCGTGGCCCACAGTGGTGCGCGCCAACAACTGATGAATGCCCCAGAAAAACTCATCTCCGCGCAAAACTGCCCACGATTCTAAGTTCTTTGCCCCCCCCAAGTAAATAGCACTGTAGCGGCGTCTTCGTGAGGGTTAAGCGCTCCAGGATTAGGCGGCCGTGAGTCTTCACAAGAGCCACGCATGTGATAAAAACGATGGCGATCTGCGGGAAAGAATAGGACCGCTGCCAACGAAATGGTGCGCCCTGAGAGATTCGAACTCCCGACCTTCTGGTTCGTAGCCAGACGCTCTATCCAGCTGAGCTAAGGGCGCAGACTCTCGCGGAAGAAAACTGCATCTCGATTATAACGAAGTTTCTCCGGCCTGAAAACGACGACCTGAAGGCGAAACTGCCCTTCGCGTTCCGCTTCAAACTTCGCGTCTATAACATTTCTCGGCGACTTTGCGGTTCGAGGTTTTCTTGGTGGATACCCGGAGCCCCGACCGGAGCCTCTTTACGCGCCCTCGGTGATGGCTGGCCATAAGGGAAAAAGCATCCGGAAAGCGCAGATTGAGAAAAAGAAAAACTCTTTTCAACAGCCCCTGCTATGGCCCCTTTGTTGCCTTCATCGCCCGAAGTAATTCTTTCCCGCGGCCAAGCAATTCCTACAGGGGGCAAACACCTTATACACTCTTATTTTGAATAGTTTACGGATGGCATGTCGCTTGCACTATACAAAGCCAGACGAAGTGGCGCGCAACGGGGTGCTCAGAGAATAACTTCGGCCAGAGGTTCTCTGTGAGCACCCCTTGCTTTTTCTTCGGCAGGGACTCCCTCCCTTATTTATCTCTCCTCCAAAGTCTGTCATTGTGAGCGCAGAAAAATAATGACGCGCCTTTTAGCGCGCCATTTTGCGAAAGCGCGAAACCCCCTTTGCGCAGTCAGAGTTGGTCGCTAGGCCAGCACCACCGGTTCTCGCACATCGATCCCCGCATTCCGCAACAACTTTGCCACCGCGTCCTGTTTTAGCCGCGATGCGTCAAACTCCACGCGCACCGTGCGCTCCTTCGCGTTGAATTGCACTCGCCGGATGCCATATACCTCCCGCATCGCGTCAATCGCCCGCATTTCATTCTCCCCCGGAATCGCCCCGTAGTTGAAAACTACTTCCAGATAAGTCATGCCGTTGCACCTTTGAGTATGATGTTGCAGAAGTCCCGGCCCATCCGCCGGCTGAATCCAATATAGTGCATCGCCAATCCAACAACACAGGTGATCGCTCGCCGCCGCGCAACGGCGGCATGGCATAGCCCGGCTCGGCAGTGCCGGTATGAACGAAAATTAGCAATCGAGTCCCGTATGGGACGGCACTGATTTCGCGCTGTACCTTGAACGCTTGACCTCCACGAACCCATCCCCGGCTCTCGAACGAGACCCCGTCTGCGGAATGAGCGTGAATCCCGCCACGGCCAAGCACTTCCACGAACACGCCGGGGAAAAATATTACTTTTGCTGCGCCAGCTGCGCGGAAAAATTCAAGACCAATCCCGCCGCATACCTGAACAATCCCGCGTCCAACTTGGTGATGCTCGGCATGCCGGCGAAGCCCGCCCATTCGCATGCCGCGAAAATCGCGCCAACGTCCGAGGTCCGAGGTCCGAGGTCTGACGTCCGATCTTCGGACGGAAGCCCGCCCGCCTACGTCTGCCCCATGTGCCCCGAGGTCCGTGAGCCGAAGCCCGGAGCCTGCCCCTCTTGCGGCATGGCCCTGGAGCCCGACGTCCCTGTCGCCTCCACGCGCACCGAATACACCTGCCCCATGCACCCTGAAATCGTGCGCCCCGGCCCCGGTTCCTGCCCCATCTGCGGCATGGCTCTCGAGCCTCGCACCATCACAGCGGCGCCAGAAGAAAATCCCGAACTCGTCGACATGACGCGGCGTTTCTGGATCGGCGTCGTGCTCACGACACCGCTACTCGCGATCGCGATGGGAAGCATGCTTTGGCCTCAGCTTCTCAACGACCTCAACTTCATCTCGATCGTGAACGCCAAGCTAGGCCAGCCTTGGCTGAGTCTGCCCTGGCTTGAATTGGTCCTTGCCACTCCGGTCGTCCTCTGGTGCGGCCTGCCATTCTTCCAGCGCTTCTGGACTTCGCTTGTGAACCGCAGCCCGAACATGTTTACCCTGATCGGCCTGGGCAGCGGAGTCGCCTATGTGTACAGCGTAGTAGCGATCCTCGCGCCGCAGATTTTTCCCGCGTCACTCCGCGGCATGGGCGGATACCCCGACGTCTATTTCGAAGCCGCCGCCGCCATCACCACGCTTGTTCTGCTCGGCCAGGTCATGGAACTTCGCGCCCGCAGCCGCACCAGCGCCGCCATCCGCGCCCTGCTCGACCTCAGCCCAAAAACAGCGCGTTTGGTCGGTCCCGACGGCGCTGAAAAAGATGTTTCTTTAGAAACAGTCCGGCCCGGCGACCGCCTCCGCGTCCGCCCAGGAGAGAAAATTCCCGTCGACGGCACCGTCCTCGAAGGCCGCAGCTCCGTCGACGAATCCATGATCACGGGCGAATCCATCCCCGTCGAGAAAGAGCCGGGCAGCAAAGCCATCGGGGCGACGATCAACTCAGCCGGATCGTTCGTCATGCAAGCCGAACGAGTCGGCTCTGAAACCTTGCTCGCGCGCATCGTGCAACTTGTAGGCCAGGCCCAGCGCAGCCGCGCTCCCATCCAGCAATTAGCTGATCGCGTTGCCGTCTGGTTCGTGCCGACTGTGGTCGCCGTCGCCGCCGTCACATTCCTCGTGTGGTTCTTCTTCGGCCCGCAACCACGGCTCGCGCATGCGCTCGTAAACGCGGTCGCAGTCCTGATCATCGCCTGCCCCTGCGCCCTCGGCCTCGCCACGCCTATGGCCATCATGGTCGGCACCGGACGCGGCGCCCACGCCGGTGTCCTGATCAAAAACGCCGAAGCCTTGGAAACGTTAGAGAAAGTTGACACGCTCGTCGTCGATAAAACCGGCACGCTCACCGAAGGCAAGCCGCGCGTCATAAGCATGCCCGATTCTGTGGTGAATGATCCGGAGATTCTTCGCCTCGCCGCCAGCCTCGAACAAGCCAGTGAACATCCGCTGGGCAGCGCCATCGTGGCGGCTGCAGCTGAGCGCGGAATGCAACTTTCGCAGCCGCAGGAGTTTCGCTCGATAACGGGGAAGGGAATCACTGGCATCGTCGACGGCCGCCGCGTCGCCATCGGCACGATGGCCCTGATGACCGAAGTCGGAGCACAGCAAAAAGGCGTTCTGATTGTGGGCGCCGGGCCTGGCAGCACGGTTCTCTTCATCGCCATTGACGGCAAATACGTCGGTAACTTCGGAGTAGCTGATCAGCTGAAGGGTTCTACGCCTTCCGCGCTGCACGATCTCAAAGCCGCGGGCCTTCGCATCGTGATGCTCACCGGCGACAACAAATCCGTTGCCGAAACGATTGCCTCACGGCTCGGCATCGATGAATTCGAAGCCGAAGTCCTACCGGAACGAAAACTAGAGATCATCCGCAAACTTCAGCAGCAGGGAAGAGTCGTCGCCATGGCTGGAGACGGCATCAACGACGCTCCCGCTCTCGTTCAAGCCAACGTGGGCGTCGCCATGGGCACCGGCACCGACGTGGCCATGGAAAGCGGCGGCATCACGCTCGTCAAAGGCGACCTCACCGGAATCCTCCGCGCCCGCAAACTCAGCCAGGCGACGATGCGCAACATTCGCCAGAATCTTTTCTTCGCCTTTATCTATAACGCCCTCGGAGTGCCGCTTGCGGCGGGCGTCCTCTACCCATTCTTCGGCATCCTGCTCAGCCCCATCTTCGCCGCCGCTGCCATGAGCTTCAGCTCCGTCAGCGTAATCGCCAACGCCCTCCGCCTGCGAAATGCAAAACTGTAGCGTGTAGGACGGACACTCCTGTCCGTCGCCTTTGATGTTGATGTTGACTCTTTCAAATCCTGCTTCATCATAGGGCGCGGCTTCTAGCCGCGGTGAAAAACCGTGCACAACCAATCAGCGCCTTAAGGCGCTGGAACTCCAGCCGCTACAACTTGCCCAGAAAATCCGTAATCTCCGGCTCCGTCCAATCCACCGCCCCAATAAACTTACGTCGCATTACGCCGTTGCGGTCGATGATGTACGTCTCCGGAAATAATCTCGTGCCAAACAGCTGATTACTCTTCCCACTCGGATCCCGCACAGTCAGCAGATTCACGTTGTGATCTTTAACAAACTGTCGATACTTGCCCTCATCCACATCCACACTGACCGCGAGTACAGTCACGCCTTTCGCCTTCATGCGCCGCTGCATCTCCATCAGCGACGGCAGTTCCTCGATGCACGGTGGACACCACGTCGCCCAGAAATTCAGCACTACCACCTGTCCGCGAAACTGGCTCAACGTGACTTTATTCGTCGCATCCTGAACCGTTAACTCCGGCGCGTTCGACCCAATCCGGGGCGGCCGCGATCCGCTGTAACACGCCGAAAGCGTGAACAAAAGGCATGCCGCTAAAGCAGTTTGGAAATGAGCAGGGCGTCGCACACAGCTATAATAATGGATTCGTGGTTCTTGGGAAGAGCGGTTCTTGGAAGAGCGGTTCTTGGAGGCGTGGAAGAGCGGCGCTTTAGCGCCGCGTCAATCGCAACACACGATTGGGCTTTAGCCCCCACGTTCCGCCGACTCGGTTTCGACTTGTGTGCTTAGAAAACAGATTTTCGATTCAATCTATGGCCGGAACGGAAATCGCTCCAGAACAACCGCTGGTATCCGTCATCGTGCCCGCGCGCAACGAGGAAGCCTCGCTCGCCGACTGCCTGCAATCGCTCACCACACAGTCCGGCGTGTCTTTTGAAATCATTGTGGTCGATGACCACTCCACCGACCGCACCCGCGAAATCGCGCAATCATTCGCAGGAGTCCAAGTCGTCGAAGCCGCCCCACTCCCCGACGGCTGGACCGGCAAAAACAACGCCGTCAACACCGGCGCCCGCCACGCGCGCGGCCGGTGGCTCCTGTTCACCGACGCCGATACCGTGCATCTCCCCGGCTCGATCGCCGCCGCGCTAAAAGAAGCGCAAGAGAACGATGCCGAACTGCTCTCCTATTCGCCGGAACAAATCGCCGTCACTTTCTGGGAGATGGCGACTCTTCCGGTAGTCTTCGCCGAACTCGCCCGCCGATATCCGCCGAAAAAAGTAAGCGATCCAAACTCACCCATCGCCGCCGCCAACGGCCAATACATCCTCGTCCGCCGCGAAACCTATGACGCCGTAGGAGGCCATGCCGCCGTTGCAAAAGACATCCTCGAAGACGTCGCTCTGGCTCACGCCGTAAAAAACTCAGGCCGCAAAATTCTTTTCCGCTACGCCGCCGACAAAGTCCGCACCCGCATGTATCGCAATTTCGCACAACTCCGCGAAGGCTGGACCAAGAACCTCGCGCTCCTTTTTCCCAATCCCGGGCGGCTCGCTGTGAGGACGCTAGTTTTATGGGCAATCCCGTGGGCGCTCCTCATGCTTCATGTCGGCGTCGCGAATCATTCATGGCCTTCTTGGTGGGACGAGGCCATCGTCGCCGCAATTCTTATGCTGACTCTGAGGCTCCGCCGCGCTAGCTTCACCTGGGACATGGAAGTTCTAGGCGCAATTTTCGGCATGCCCATGTTCGCCTACCTTCTGCTTCGTTCGAAAATCGCGCATGCCACTGGAAAAGTTTCCTGGAAGGGAAGAATCTACGGGCCGCCTGACCCTCCAGGAAAGGATCGGATTGATATCGATTCTGATTCTGCTAAAGATCGTTCCACCGCCGAACTCCCCGATCAGGCCATCGCCGCAGGACGACTGTCATGAAAGCAGCTCTCATGAAACTTGCCCTAATCGTTCTTCCCGTGATTTTCCTGCTCACATCATCCAGCCAGGCCGGGTGCCCCGTTTCTCGCGCGCCCTTTGCCTCGAAACCAGAAGCCGCCGCCAGGCAGAACTCCGGGCCCGGCTTCACCGAAACCACTATCGAGCCCGGCCTAAGCATCGGCCCCCTGAGACTCGGCGACTCCCGCGAACGCGCCCTCGAACTTTTCCCCAAGAAAGACGAAGACCAGGAGTGGACCGGCAGTTGCGGCGGCACGCTCGACTGGGTCGACTCCACCAACCGCACCGGCCGCGGCGACCTATTCATCCGCCTCAACAAGAAAGGCAAAGTTTTTCAAATCGAATCCGCCACCACGCGCTTTCACACCGCCGAAGGTATCACCACCTTCGACCATGCCGAGAAAGTCGCCGAAGCCTACAAGAACCTGACCGCCTACACACTCTTGACACCCCCCGTCCCGGCCTTGGGCGACCGCCCGCTCGTCTTCTGGATCGACAAGAAAAAGGGAATCGCCTTCGTCTTCGCCTACTATCCCAAAGAGCACAAGCGTTATCTCTATAAAATCGTCGTCTTCGAACCTAACAAAACTTTCTGTCCCGAGGAGGAAACCACCGCTTCGCCCAAGTGGCAATCCATTCGCCCCTATTCGCTCGAACCCCCAATCGAATTGGCTCCCAATCAATAGTGAGGGGTAACTGTTTTTTGCCGTTTTTCGTACACTGGACTTGCGAAGGCGCAGCTCCACTGTGGAATCGTCAAATTTTGATTGTTGATTGAAACTCCAAGACTTCGTGCTTTTTGTTTTCAATCGACAATCAAAAATCATCAATCGACAATCGCCTTTCTGGTTTTCTATGGTCTTCCTAACCCGCAAAGCCGAATTCTCCGCCTCGCACTACTACCACAATCCCGACTTCACTCCGGAAGAAAACCTCCGACTCTTCGGCAAATGCAACAACCCTTACGGTCACGGCCACAATTACACGCTGGAAGTTACGGTGAAAGGCGAAGTCGATCCCCGCTCCGGCTTCGTCGTCGATCTCAAACAGCTCAAAGAAATCATGCACCGCGAAGTTCTCGACGCCATGGACCACCGCTTCCTCAACAAAGAAGTCCCCGAATTCTTCACGCAGATTCCGACCACCGAAAATCTAGCCATCGCCATCTGGCAGCGCCTGGAACCGAAGCTCCAGCAAGCGCAACTACACCGCGTCCGCGTCTACGAAACCCCAGACCTGTTCGTAGATTTCTATGGAGAAGCCAGCTAGAAAAAACGAAGAGGGACAAGATGAACTGGAAAGCAAACGGCCAACGACTAACGACTAACGACTAACGATCGAAATGAAAGCCCACCTCACCCGCCGCTACCGCTTCTCCGCCTCCCACCGCCTCGACAGCGCGGCCATGTCGCTCGCCGAAAACCTCGCCACTTACGGCAAGTGCAACAACCCTCACGGACACGGTCACAATTACACACTTGAAGTCACCGTCAGCGGTCCCGTCGACCGCTCCACCGGCATGGTTTGCAATCTCGTCGATCTCGACGGATTCGTCGAAAGGGAAGTGATCTCCCGCTATGATCTCGAGAATTTGAACATGCAGACAGAATTCGCCCAACTCGTGCCCACCACGGAAAATCTCTCCATCGAAATCTTCGAAATATTGCAGCGCGGCTTCCACAACGCGCATCTGGAAAGAGTGAAACTGGAAGAGACTATGATGAACAGCTTCGAATACTGCGGAGAAAATAAATTGCGGCATTAGCCGTGTCATCCTGAGGCGCGTCCTTTGCGCCGAAGAGCCTGCCCTGAGCGAAGTCGAAGGGACCTATGCAATTCCGGAAAGCTGAGCACACTTAAACTATGAAGCCAGCCACGACTCAACCCACAATCGAACCTCCCACCCTCACCAGCGCCACCTTCGAAGATCTCGTCCACGAAATGCTCGTCCGTCTCGGCGAAGATCCCGATCGCGAAGGCCTCAACGCCACACCCGAACGCGTTCACAAAGCCATGAAGTTCCTGACCAAGGGCTACCAACAAGATCCCGACACCTTGCTCAAAGGCGCGCTCTTCACCGTGAGCTACGACGAAATGGTCATCGTCAAAGACATCGAGATGTTCAGCCTGTGCGAACACCACCTGCTGCCCTTTTTCGGCAAAGTTCACGTCGCCTACATTCCCAACGGACGCGTCATCGGGCTCAGCAAAATTCCGCGCCTCATCGAACTGTTCTCGCGTCGCCTGCAAATTCAGGAGCGCCTCACTACCCAGATCGCCGAAACCATTCAGAAAGTCATCGAACCGCAAGGCGTCGGTGTCGTCATCGAAGCCCGCCACCTCTGCATGATGATGCGCGGCGTCGAAAAACAGCACTCCGCCGCCGTCACGTCTTCGATGCTGGGCTGTTTCCGCAATGAAGAAGAAACCCGCTCCGAATTCCTCTCCCTGATCCGCCAGCGCCCCAACGGCATGTAATGGTGTCGGTGGAAGGGTCAAGCTCCATCGACGCGTCACGAGAGCAGTGGAAGAGCGGCCCTTTAGGGCCGCGTAAAGAAAATAGATAGAATGATGCGGGCTTTAGCCCCTGGGGTCACTTGGAGAAGGATTCCCCTATGCTTTGCTCTGTCTTCATCGGCACCAGCGTCGACGGCTTCATCGCCCGTCCCAACGACGCACTTGACTTTCTGCCGCCCGGCGGCGGCGAACCGCACGGCTATACCGAGTTCTTCGCCAGCCTCGACGCCATCGTCGTCGGCCGCAGAACCTTCGAGACCGTTCTCGCCTTTCCCGAATGGCCCTACGGTAATAAACGCGTCGTAGTCCTCAGCTCGAACCCCATCAATTTTTCCGGAGTGCGCGGAGGCGTAGTCGAACCGGTTGTCGAGCAAATGTCCGGGCCTCCCTCCGAGATCGTAGCTAAACTCGCCGCTAGCGGCATCCATCATGTCTACATCGACGGAGGCGTTACCATTCAACAATTCCTCCGCGCCGGTTTCATCCACCGCTTGATCATCACCCGCGTCCCAGTTCTCATCGGCCAAGGCATCCCTCTCTTCGGTACCCTGCTGCATGACGTGAGGCTCCGCCACATCCGCACCCAGTCCTATCCCAGCGGGCTGGTACAAACCGAATACGAAATTGCCTGACTGAGCTGCGGTTGCCCCATCCTTCTCGCGTTCTCTGCGAGAGGATGGGGATTTTGAGCTCACCGAGTCGGGACAATGTTGGGCCCTGCGTTAAGATGTGTCGACCCACGGAGGCTCACAATTCCGACGAAGCGCACTCCACCTAAGCCCCTTCGGGGCCAGGTCGCCCTCATCACCGGCGCGACTCGCGGCATCGGACTTGCCATCGCTCGCGCCCTCGCTGCCGAAGGCTGCAATCTGATGCTTGCCGCCCGCGATGAAGCCGCTCTCGCCAAAATCAACAGAGAAGTGGCGCGCAAGAAAATAAAAGTCCGCACTCAGGCGTGCGATGTCCGCGACCCGCACTCCGTCGAGGCACTCTTCCGCGCCGCACGCCGCCAATTCCAGCGCCTTGATATTCTCATCAACAACGCCGGCATCGCGCACCCCAATCTTCCAGTCGAGAAACTCCCATATCCCGTCTGGAAAGATGTCCTCGCCACCAATCTCGACGGCACATTCCTGGTCACGCAGGCCGCGCTCGCGATGATGAAATGCGGATCCGCAGTCGTGAACAATCTCTCTATCGCTGCCACTCGCGTTTTCCCAGGCTCCGCCGCCTATAACGCCTCGAAGCATGCCGCCCTCGGCCTTACCAACACTCTGCGCGAAGAACTTCGTCCGCGCGGCATCCGCGTCATCGCCCTTCTTCCCGGCGCCACCAACACCGACATCTGGACGACTCTCTGGCCCCAAGCCCCCCGCAAGAAAATGCTCGATCCCGAAACCGTCGCGCAAGCGGTAGTCCAAGCCATCCTGCTACCCGAAAATGCAACGATGGAAAATCTGGAAATCCGTCCCACAGGCGGAACCTTATAGGTGATCAACAACGCACTCAAAAGTAGCGCCGGCGTCCCGCCGGCTGTCCCGAGCGCGTCCTCGCCCTCGGCCGCAAAGGCGCATGCCTCCCTCGCTTTTTACAACTGCTCTTGGCTCGCCTTTCCTCCCACCCCAACTCCAGCTACAATTACCCCGCTCATTTCCCCTGGAGGAAATCTCAATGATGAAACCGTTTCTAGCTGTAGCCCTGTTCGCCGCGATCCTGTCTTTCCCGGCGCATGCGCAAGACGCCATGAAGAAAGACACAGCCGTCAAACCGCCCGATCCTCCGTCCAAAGTCGTCCTCGATTCCTGGAACGACATCGGACGCAAGCTCATCGCGATGGCCGAAGATTTTCCCGAAGACAAGTATGACTTCAAGCCCACGCCCGCGCAGCGCAGCTTTGCCCAGCAACTGCTGCACATGGCCGGCGCCAACTACTACTTCACGAATCCGACGATGGGCAACAACGAGAAAGTCGATGAAAATCCCAGCCGTGACCGATACAAGACCAAAGCCGACATCGTCGCCTTCGTAAAAAAGTCTTTCGCCGACGGCGCCGCCGCCATCAAGGCCAAAGGCGACAAAGGCTTGTCCGACCTTGTGGTCGATCCGTTTGCCCATCAGCAAGTCCGCGTGATCGATTGGGCTTACGGCTTCGTCGAACACTGTGGCGAGCACTACGGCCAACTCGCCGTCTACTACCGCCTGGCAGGCCTGGTCCCGCCCGAGTCGCGACCGAAGAAGTAAGCACCCAAGAAGTAAGAAGTTGAAGCAGGAAAAAGAGGATTGTCATCCTGAGCGAGGATTGAGGCTCCGCTAAAAGCGGAGCCTCAACACAGTCGAAGGATCTCTACTCTGCCTGAGGCCCAAGTTTGAAGGGGATTCTTGGTGCAGGCAAAGAGCTACCGATACGCATACGGCGTTCGTCGCGCCCGCTCCGGAAACAACTTAACCATCACCATCCCGGCCACAAATCCTCCAACGTGCGCCCACACCGCAACGCCTCCCATATCTCCCCGATGCGCCATGGACAGGGTCTCCGCCCCGGAAAGAAACTGCAACACAAACCACTCGCCCAACACCACCCAGGCCGGCAGATACATGACGAACACAAAGAACCACGTCAGCACCCGGGCCCGTGGATAGACCAGAAAGTAAGCTCCCAGAATCCCCGCAATCGCCCCGCTGGCCCCCACCGTCGGCAGGGTCGAGTGGGGATAAATCGCCACCTGCGCGCTCATCGCAATCAATCCGCACAACAAGTAAAACAGCAGGTACGAAAAGTGCCCCAGATAATCTTCAACGTTGTCGCCAAAAATAAACAGAAACCACATATTGCCCAGTACGTGCATCCAGCCCGCATGCACAAACATCGACGTCAGAAAAGTAAGGGCCACCGCGCCCACGGAATATTTCGGCGACCCCGCCAGCGCCAGCGCCAGATGGTTGGGCACCACCCCAAACTGCCGCGCAAACAGTTCGTAACTCTGCGGGTCCAGCAGGGATTGAAACAGATAAACCAGAATATTCAGCGCGATCAAAAAGTAGTTCACAAACGGTGTGCTGTAGCTCGGCTGATCGTCTTTGATAGGAAACATATCGGGAATTTAGTAATTTGGTAATTTGTAATTGGGAAATTGAAAAACCTGACAGGTCTCCGCCGCCATTCGCGAAAAGGCTTCGGGATGTTCAATTACCAAATTACTCAATCACTAAATTACCAAATTTCCTGATGAATGCCGTCCTCATCATCGACAAGCCCGCCGGACTCACCTCGCACGACGTGGTCAACCGGGCTCGCCGCATTTTGCACGAACGCTCCATCGGCCATCTCGGCACCCTCGATCCCCTGGCCACCGGCGTGCTTCCACTGGTTACCGGCAATCTCACCCGCATCGCGCAGTTCTACACTGCGTCCGAAAAAACCTACGAAGGCGTCATCCGCTTCGGATTCGCCACCGACACCTACGACGCCGCGGGCGAACCCACCACGACTCCGCAAGAAATTCACCTCGACGCGGGCCAGATTGAGTCACTCGCCGGCCGCTTCCGCGGTGTGATCGAACAAATTCCACCCCCATTTTCCGCCAAGAAAATAAAAGGCGTTCCTGCCTACAAACTGGCACGCCGGCAAAAAGAAGTCGTCCTGCAACCGGTGCAAGTCGAAATCAAAGAATTCGCGATCCTCGCCGTCGACTCCGATCGCGTCCATTTCCGCGCCCGAGTAGCCTCCGGCACCTACATGCGCTCCGTCGCTCACGACATGGGCAGGGAATTGGCCTGCGGCGCCCACCTCGAATCCCTCCGCCGCACCGCCGTCGCCGAGTTCACCCTCGAAGATGCCCACACCCTCGAAGAACTCGCCCAACTCTCAAATCAGTGTCATCCCGGCCGAAGCTCTGCTCCCCCACAGGGAGAGCAAAGCGCAGTCGAACGACCTCCGGTTGAGGCCGCCTCAAACGTGATCTCTTCAAATCTGCTCTCCTCGAACCCAACCTCGCCAGAGCTGGAGTCTTTCTTCATCCACCCCCGCAAACTCCTGCCCAACTTTCCCTCCGTCACCGCCGACGACTCGGCCGCCGCCTTCATCCGCAGCGGACGCACCGTCAACCTCCCCGACTTCTCACGTGCTCCTCAGGTTAAGGTCTTTACCGGCCAGCGCACCATCATCGCCATCGCCACCCGCATCGCCGGCACGTTATTCCACCCCAAAATCGTCCTGGCATAGCCAAGTAAATGTACGACGGACACTCCTGTCCGTCGTTTTTTGCTTTGCCTTTGCCTCTACCCTTGCCCTCGCTTTCTCAACGATTCACGAGCCCTTAATAATTTTCCCGCAACTTACCCGCACTCCCGGGGTTGTCAGCATCCAGCGGGTCGATAACTCAAGAGTTAGCCGTCTCTTGGATTACCCAGTCCGGCCTTCGAAGGAGAGTCCGGATAAGCGCCACAAATGCGCGTATAGCTCTGGCCAGCTTTTCATGCTAAGCTCTGCCTGCCATTTCGTGACCCTCCCCGTGCAAGTTTTCAGTCCGCAGCTTTAGTTCGCAGGGCCGCCCTTGGCCCTGAATATACGAACGCCTTATCGGAAGAACGACCCGGGCCCCGTCCGAATTGTCCGAGGAGGGTCTGCCATGACCTGCAACGCTTTCGCTCCTGCCCGCATTTTCACCATTGTCACCATACTCCACGCATCGATCATGATTCTGGCTCCCACACCGCAAGCCCAGCAAAGCGATGCAGCCCGAGCATCGGCAACGCGCTCACTCGCAGGGCGTCAACTCGTCGCGGCTCCAGCGACTTTAAATTCAAAAACCGTGACCGCATCTGGCTTCCGAAAACAGAAACCGAACTCCGGTTCAACCCTTCCTCGAACCGTCAGCTTCCTGGCGCCGGCATCGTACAGCACCGGCGGCTCCGGGGCGTCGTCGGTAGCCGTGGCGGACTTGACCGGCGATGGCACGCTGGACGTGGTTGTCACAAACCAGTTCGACGGCACCGTAGGTGTGTTGCTCGGTAATGGAGATGGTACGCTCCGGAACGTTGTCGTTTACAGCGTAGGCGGCGGGGCTTCATCGATAACCATCGCAGATGTGAATGGGGATCATAAGCCGGATTTGATCGTCGTCGGCGACGAGGAGGCGATTACGGTTGCAGTACTTCTGGCCAACGGCGACGGAACATTTCAACCTGCGGTCACTTACTCATCCGGCGGCTACGGTTACGCCGAACCTTCGCAAATCCTCGTAGCGGACGTGAATCTCGACGGCAAGCCGGACTTGGTTTTGACGAACCAGTGCGCCGACAGTGCGTGCATGAATGGATCGGTTAGCGTGCTTTTAGGCAATGGCAACGGCACGTTCCAACCGGCGGTCTCCTACTCATCCGGCGGTTACCTTGCTTCCGGTCTGGCGCTGGCTGATTTTAATGGCGATGGCATTCCTGACCTGGCAGTAACCAATTGCGGTAGCATCGGCGCGACCAACTGTGCACCGGAAACGGGAACAACTGGAAACGGGACGATTGGCGTCCTCTTGGGCAAGGGCGATGGGACTTTTCAGGCCGCCGTTGACTACAGCTCCGGAGCCCAGGAGTTCTTTTTTACGAGGATCGCCGTCGCAGACGTAAACGGGGATGGCAAACCTGATCTGTTGGTTGCAAATGAAGGCGGCGACAATGGCAACGGTGAGGGTTCGGCCGGAGTGCTCTTGGGGAATGGCGACGGAACTTTTCAGCCAGTTGTGACTTATGATTCGGGCGGGGATTGGGCCAATTCGATATTGGTCGCAGATTTGAACGAGGATGGCGTTGCCGACTTGGTGCTGACCGACTTCAGTGGGACGATAGGCGTCTTGCTGGGCAAGGGAGACGGAACCTTCCAAGCGGTGACAAGCTATGGAGCGGGTGGCGTCAACCACAGCAACTCTGCTCTGGTCGCAGACCTGAATGGCGACAATATCCCGGACGTAGTTGTGCTGACCTGGGAACCGCTGGAAGTGCTGCTCGGCAATGGCGATGGAACCCTTCAGCAAGAAGAGAGTTTCAACCCCGGTGATGGCGGATTTGTCGGTGTAGGACCCGCATTTGCCATCGCCGACTTGAACGGGGACGGCATGCCGGACTTGCTGACAGTCAGCAGCGGCACATTGGGTGTGCTGATCAATAACACCAACGCCTCACGGTTCTCGACCGCTTCCACAGTGGCCTCATCGCTTAACCCATCCACCTACGGTCAGTCCGTCATCTTCACCGCGACGGTCACCTCAACTTCAGGCACACCCACCGGAACTGTCATCTTCTACAACGGCACAGCCAACATCGGTAGCGGCACCCTCGCCAACGGCAAAGCCTCAATCGCGGTTTCATCGCTGCCCGCAGGCTCCCACTCCATCACCGCGGCATAT
This sequence comes from Candidatus Sulfotelmatobacter sp., assembly GCA_036500765.1. Lineage (NCBI taxonomy): Bacteria > Pseudomonadati > Acidobacteriota > Terriglobia > Terriglobales > Candidatus Korobacteraceae > Candidatus Sulfotelmatobacter > Candidatus Sulfotelmatobacter sp. The sequence goes on along the minus strand of DASYBM010000004.1, from coordinate 513,850 downwards.
CAGGGCTCCTCGACTTTTGCACCCAGCACCTCGTCTCCCGTCGCTCAAACGGTCGCCCGAGCGGCCACCTCCACCACATTGGCTTCATCGCTCAATCCCGCCGCAAACGGCCAATCCATCACCTTCACCGCAACCGTCACCAGTCAATACGGAGGCTTCGCCACCGGTTCAGTCACCTTCTACAACGGATCGCAATCCCTCGGCGCCGGCTCGCTCAGCAACAATCGCGCCACGCTTACGACATCGTTCGCGACCGCGGGCGCCTACACCATCACCGCAAAATATACGGGCGACACCAACAATACCGGCAGCGCCTCCAGCGCTCTGATCCAGACCATCATCACGTCCACCACAACCACCCTTTCCTCGTCTCCGAACCCGTCGCTGGCCGGCCAAACCGTAACCTTCACCGCCACGGTAAGCTCAAGCACCGGACCTCCGCCCAACGGCGAGTCCATCACTTTCTACAACGGATCCGCCATCCTCGGCGTCGGCTCACTTGCCGGCGGAGTGGCCAACTTCGCAACCTCATCGCTTGCCGCCGGAATCTACTTCGTCACAGCCACCTACCCAGGAGATTCCACCTTCGCCGGCAGCACCTCGCCCGCACTCCGCCAGGTCGTGAATTCCACCACCAAGTCCGCCACCTCAACCACTCTCACCTCCAGCCTCAACCCGTCCACCTACGGTCAAAGCGTCACCTTCACCGCGGTCGTCACCACCACAGGGTCGCTTCCTCCCACTGGCACCGTCATCTTCACTTGGTCCGGTTACAACATTGGCAGCGCTACCCTGAACAGCAGCGGCGTAGCCACTCTCACCAAAACCAATCTCAACGCCGACACCTATCCCCTTACCGCCATATACAAAGGCGACGCCAACAACCTCGGTAGTACATCCGCGATTGTGAATCAGGTTGTCCAGCAGGCAACCAGCAGCGCTATGCTGACGTCGTCGCCGAATCCATCTAACGTCGGCCAAGCCGTCACCTTCACCGCAACCATTACATCCCTCACGGCCAAGCCCACGGGGCCGGTAACTTTCTCAGCAGGGAAGACGATTCTGGGGACCGTTAATCTCAGCAATGAGAAAGCCACTCTCACAACTTCATCGCTGTCCTCAGGCTCAACCGTCGTCACCGCCGCCTACAACGGAGACTCAAACATCGGGAAATCTTCCGCCTCGGTCACTCAAACAGTCCACTAATTCCTTCCGGGTGCCCCACTTCTCTCGCGCGCTCTTTGCGCGAGAAGTGGGGGCGCTCAACCGCTGATTTGTCATTCCGAGCGATGCCCGCCGGCAAGCGGAGCGCGACGGCGTGCGCAGTCGGGGTACCTGTTTTTTCTTTCCGAAACGATACGCCTCTCCGCCGTCCCTCCCTTGACCCCAACTCCCGTCCCCTTTACTGTTCCTCTATCCCATGAAACTCTCTGTGGTGATGCCCGTCTACAACGAGGAGGCAACTCTCCGGGAAGTCATTGCCCGAGTCATTGCCGTACCGCTTCAGACAAGCATGGAGATCGAACTCATCTGCGTCGACGACGGCTCGACCGACAGCTCCCGCGAAGTTCTTTCCACTCTGCAATCAACTTATCCCCAACTTCAGGTGCTTCTTCAGCCCAAGAACACAGGCAAGGGCGCAGCCCTCCGCCGCGGCATTCAGCAAGCCACCGGAGACTTCATCATCATTCAGGATGCCGACCTCGAGTACGATCCCTCCGACTATCCCGCGCTCCTTCACCCGCTGCTCGAGGGCAAAGCCGACGTCGTCTACGGCTCCCGCTTCCTCGGCTCGGGGCCGCACCGCGTTCTCTACTTCTGGCACTCCGTCGCCAATAAGATCCTCACGCTCATCTCCAACGCCCTCACCAACATGAACCTCACCGATATGGAGACCTGCTACAAAATCTTCCGCCGCGAAATTCTGCAATCGATTCCCCTCGAAGAAGATCGCTTCGGCTTCGAACCAGAAATCACCGTAAAAATCGCGAAACGCCGCCTCCGTGTCTACGAAGTCGGCATCAGCTATTGGGGGCGCACCTACGAAGAAGGGAAAAAGATCACCTGGAAGGATGGCGCACGCGCCCTCTTCTGTCTGCTGAAGTACACTGTCACCGAATCGCAGAAATGATCCCAGAATGGTCCGCACGCAGTACAAAGTTGCGTCCGGGGATCTAACGTCCGATAAGAAGTATTCTGTTAAGCCTGTTCCGGACCGCAAACCCTCAGTCTCCGTTCCCAGCAATTCCGACCAGGTGGCCGCATGAACCGCCGCCTGCTGCTGCCCGGTCCGCTCTTCGTCCGCGTCGCCATCTGGCTGTTTGTCTTTGCCCTCTCGCCGCTGCCGGCGCCGGTCGCTCAGCTTTCTTTCCAACTCGAAGTCCTGGGGCGTACAACGGTTGCCGCGCTTCCCCCAAGGAGCGCGCCCGTGGAGGCTCAGCACTTAACCGAGAAAGAACACACTCAGAGAATTCTGCTGTACCTGGAACACGCCGAGAAAAAAGAAATCGATCCATGGCTGCGTGACGATATCCGCATCGCCTGGATCACTACGCTGGAAGCCTCACGCGGCAATTCTCAGCCGCATGTAGACGCGACCTACCGCGTGCTGGGCGTTCACCCCGATCAGGTCTGGACGCGCATCGTAGCGCGCCGGAAAGCGCTTCTGGGCAGCGAATACGAAGATTTCTTCGGCGGAGTTTCTTCGCCGAAAAAGCCGGTTCGATCGGTCAGTTTGGGAGAGCTGAGGGGGCGACGAACCGCCTGAAAAGCGAACGGCGCGGATCAGCACTCCGCGCCGCTTTGATGCAGTGTCTCAACCGCCATGGTCTCGACAGCGACAGCATATCCCAAATCGGCCAGTTCGCAAAGTGGAAACCGCGACGTTTTCACGGAGCAAAAGATTCGCGCGCTTTTGCTGTCACTGCCCTGTAAACCACGCCTTCGGCTGAGCGCCTTTTGCGTCTGGGAAGCATCGACCAGTCCAACCGGCACCGAGATTCGCTGCTTCAAAACCATGAAGGCATACGCTAAGCGCGCCGGAGTCTGCGAGCGCACCATGCGGTCTCATATGCGGCAACTGGAGCGGCTTTTCGGCACCTGCGAGGTCCACGTGGACGGGCCTGACCCTTATTGCGAGCAATGCCGCAGCGTTGCCTTATTTCAGTTGGATCGACGTCACAACACGATTCGCCGGCCGTCGACTCACAAGCTCAACACCGACCGGCTCGTCCGGCCGCGGCGGGATGATGGATTGTGTCCGGCATGTGGGCATAGTCACCAAGGTTCGAACGTGTGCGGCTGTGAATTGCAGAGCCGGCACTCTTATAAACGCCGCTGCCGCTGCGAAGCGCAATACGAGACGAACGTTACCCCGATCCGCAAGCCGTCGCAGGCCGCGTCGTCGGATCCCCAGCCGCCAGCAGCAGCAGCTCCGCCGGAGGCTGATGCCGCCCATGATCAATCTCAGCGCCGCATCACGCGCGACGAACGCTTCGCGCTGTTCAGCGCCTATATCGCTCTCAAGAAATCGGGGATGGCGCACGATGCCGCGATCGGAGAAGTGCACCGGCAATTCAAGGGGCGCTACTCCGGCGATGATATCGACTTCGCAGTGAAGATCGCCGGCCCGAAACAAGAGCATCGGCAGGAACGCGCGCGGGAACAAATGCAGGCTACCGACGCGCAAGCGTGGCAACGCCTGAGCCGCGCCATCATCAACGCGCGCGAGGCCTCGGTTGGGTCGGGTCTTAGTGGCGAAGACATTTTTGCGCGGGCCTGCCGTTTTGCCGGCATAAGCGTAGAGCGCGGAAACGAGCTGTGGGAGCGGAATGCGGAGGAAGGCTCATGACAGCCAAAGAACATGGCGTTTTGCTCGGCTACAAAGTTGGCAGCGGAGAGCCGGTGACGATTCCTCTGCGCCATCTCTGCGTGACCGGGCAAACGCAAGAAGCCGGGAAAACGACGGCGCTCGAAGCGCTGATTGCGCGCAGCGGCAAAAAGGCGATCGCCTTTGTCACCAAGCGTGGCGAGAAGAGCTTCGAGAGCGGCCGCAAAATTCCTCCCTACTTTCAGGAGCGCGTTGACTGGGAGTTTGTCGAGTCCATCCTCGAAGCGATCATGCGCCAGAAAATGAAGTTCGAGCGTGCCTGGATCGTGCGCGCAACGCGCGGCGCGCACACTCTTGCCGACGTCCGGCTCAACGTCGCCACGGCGATGGAGAAGGCGAAGCGCGGTCTGGATGCCGATGTCTACATGATGCTGGGCGAGTACCTGGATAAGATTCTGCCGCTGCTGGCGCGGCTTCCCAAGGCCGATCGCATCGATCTGCAGCCTGGGCTGAATGTGATGGACTTGCGGCAATATCCGGAAGAACTTCAGATGCTGATCGTTTCTTCCAGCGTCCGCTGGGTGCATCAGCGAGAAGACGAAGTAATTACGGTTCTGCCGGAGGCCTGGAAGTTTGCTCCGCAAGGCCGCAATACTCCGGTAATTGTCGAAGTGCGCAAGATCGCGCGCGAGGGCGCTGGACTCAAGAATTATCTCTGGATCGATTCCCAGGACATCGCCGGCGTGGAAAAAGAAATTCTGCGCGGCGCCGCGGTGTGGCTGCTGGGCGTGCAGCGCGAAGCCAATGAGATCGAGCGCGCGTTGAAGTCGATTCCCAAAGGCATCAAGCGTCCCGACGCCGGCGAGATCCCGCGGCTCGGCCTGGGCGAATTCTTTGCATGTTGGGGGCAGCACGTTGAAAAAGTGTATGTACAGCCGGCGTGGATGTATGCGGACGATGCCCGTTCGATCGCCATGGGCGAAGCTGACGCGCATAACTTTATCCGGATATCTCCGGCCAAAAGCGAGGATGAAAATATGGACTTCAAAGCCGCCTACGAGCAAGAAGCAGCAAGCCTCTCAGAAGCGCAGAAAACAATTCGCGAGCTGGAGACGAGGATCGCCGACTTAGAAGGGCTGATGCTCCGAAACAGCATGGCTCAAGAGCGGAAAGCTCCGGCGCCGGCCGCACGCGCGAATGAGCCCGCCAACGGCAACACCGTGAAGCGTTCCCCTGCCGACATCAACGGCGAAGTCGCGATGGCTCTGGAACGCAGAATTCCGGTGATCGATGTCAGTGTGCGCAAGTACGTGATTGAGGCCGACGACAGCACGCTCAAAGGACGCCTCGCCGTGCTGATCTCGCAGAACTTTTTCGATTCCGCGAAAACCGGAAACGCTGCCTACGTCGAGATGCAGCGCCGCGGATTCTCGACCGCGAAGCCGAATGTGTATCGCGAACTCGATAAGCTCGCGGAAATGGGCTTCCTGACGAAGGAAGGCACCGAAGGCTATCGCACCGTTTCCGGCATGAAGGTGAACGTGAAAGAGGTCCGCACCGTCGCCTGAAAAGTTTGTTCGTAAATCTCAACCGCCAATGGAGGAAACAACGTCATGGCCTCAGCAGCCTGCCGTCGCATTGCACCAGCGCCCGCGCTCACACTCGAAGTCCACACCGAACAAAACCCGCGCCCGGCCACGCTTCACCAGGTCTGCCGCGATTTAGAGCAGCTCTGCGAAATGGGCCTGCTGGAAGCCTTTCGCGATGAGTACAACATCGTGCGCTATCGGACTACGGGCGCCAAGCTCGTATGAATCCCGATCGCATAAGTTTGACTTCGACTTCGCCGACTGATCGTGGCCCGGTCGGCGTCGAGGACGGCGTGCAACGTTCCCCCGTCGTCGCCGTCCTCAATCTCCCGGTGGAAGACATGCGCTGGTGCGCTACCTGCGGCCGCGAGGAGTGCTTCGTCGCATTTCTGGAGGGAGCTGCCGGACGCATCGGCTCCTGCTTAGGATGCGGCGAGATTTCGTTTGTCCCATTCACGCGCGCGACGACGGAGGTTGCCTGAAATGGTGCGCGCGTGGACGCCTGCGGATTACTGGATGCTGCAAATGTTTTATCCACACATCTCGACGCCGGTGTTGGCGCGGCGACTCAACAGGACGGTGCCGGCGACATATGGCCAGGCGAAGAAACAGGGACTCTCCAAAAGCGCGATCTATCTAGCGAGTCCGGATGCGTGCCGCCTGCGTCGCGGTGACAAAGTGGGCATGGCTTTTCGTTTTAAAAAAGGCATCGTCCCCGCAAACAAGGGAAAGCGAATGCCCGGATGGGGACCGGGCAGGATGCGTGAGACGCAGTTCAAGAAAGGCCAGGTTCCGCGCAATGCGATGCCGCTGTGGAGCTTCCGCTGGTACCAAGGCGGCAGCGATGCGGCTCCTGGATATTTGCTGCTGAAAACCGGCAAGCCATGCCCGAAGCCGATCGATGGCTGGGAGTTTGTACACAAGCTGATCTGGGAACAAGCGAATGGTCCGCTTCCCGACTGGCGCATTGCGCGGCTTTGGTGGAAAGACGGCGATCACGCGAACTGCGCGCTGTCCAATCTCGAACTGGTTTCGGCACAGGAACACATGGCGCGGACGACGGTGCACACGCTGCCGGCGCCGCTGCCTCAACTCATCCAGCTGGCGGGCGCGCTTAAACGCAAAATCAATCGCAAGGAGAAACAGAGAAATGGCGAAGAATACGTTGAACGATCTGCGGGACCATCTGTTTGCCACGCTGGAAGCGCTGTCTGACGCAGAGAAGCCAATGGAGATCGAGCGCGCGAAGGCGATTTGCTCGACCGCGCAAACGATCATCGACTCGGCGCGCGTCGAAGTGAAGTACATCGAAGTGACTGGACGCGAAGAGAAATCGCAGAAGTTTTTCGCTGGCCAAGTCCCTGATGCGCCGATCACTTTTTCAAGTCGACGAGGCAACTTGCCGGCATGAACCGCGAACTCTTGAACCTCTCGCTCTTGCTGTGCGCCCTCGCCAAGGTCTTGCTCTACACCGGAGTGGGGCCGGGGATCGCGCTGATGGTCATTGCGGAATCAAAGCCTGTACGGCTCTACGTGTTTCGCTGGGCGAAGTATCTCGGGATGCCCGTGCTGGGCGGAACGCGCAAAGGCCAGTTCTGCAAAGTTCTAGTGCGCGGCGGACGCAACTCCTGCCTGGTCGAATTCCCGGACGGATTGCAGGTGGTGACGAGCCGCAATGCGTTAAGGAAAAGCAGTTGAGTTTGAAACCGGGGTTCCCCTTCAAAAAATGCAAGTCGGCGGGAACTGAGTCCTGGGCAACTAGGCCCGGAGCGGAAAAGGGACGACAGATGAACATGCAAACTCAGACGGCTATCGTTTGTTCGCACAAATGGATTGCAACTGGATGGTCTATTTTTGGGCAAGCAAATCAGTGGGTATGCATGTTTTGCCGAACACCGTGGATGCTTACAGGCAACCCTGGCCCCGCCCCACGGAAAGGAATGGAGGAACAACGGTGAGCGACACAGTTTCAATCGTCGGTCCCCGAAAAGACGGCTGGTGCTACGCATGGCACATGGGGTGGAAGACCTACCTGCATCCGCTGTTTATGGCGCAGTTGGCAGCGGCGGCGGCGTCTCGGAAAGGAATGGAGGAACAACGGTGACTTCTCACAAAGAGTTCTACGCCAACAACATATCGGACAAAGACCGGCTTCTTCTGGAAGAATTTCGCAAATTTGATGAGCGCCGCGCCCAGCGTGAGGCCGAGAAAAGAGGAGCGAAATTACTTTTGCCAAAAGCGAAGGCGGCGTCCCGGAAAGTGAGGCAGGCGTGAGCACAGACGAGGAAAATATTTCGGTCGAACTGACTGACCAGAATGAATTGCATTGCTTCAAGCTGATTTTCCGCGCGAAGCACGAGAACTTGGGCGAACGATTGCCGCTCGAAATTTTTCTGCACACGCGGCAAGCCTTTGACCTGTTCCACAAACTCGGACTGAAGCTGATGGATTATTTCTCGCTTCACTCGCTTGATCTGCTGAAGAAGTTGGGCGAGAGGGACGAGATGCGGCGATTGCTGGAAGCGGCATCGCATGGCCTCCGCAGTTATCAGTACGGGAATGCGGCGACCGATCCGGCAAAAGATATGGCTGACTCGATTGACCGTTTCCTAAACACAGGCGAGCCGCAAACGTTGGAAGGAAGGGCGGCACGATGAACGCCTTCGCTCTCCAACCCTTCGGACCGCCTGCCCCATGCGGTTTTCCGCGCTGCACGCTGACTGCATTTCACGATGGCGATCACCAGTTCCCTGCTCCCAAGCCCGGCCTGGTGCAGCCTAAGTTCGATCAGCATTGCGTCGTTTGCGGACAGCCCTTCACCGTCTACGCTCCACCCAACTTCCCGAAATATGAAGTGCATCGCACCTGTGGGAAGGAAGAATGTTTGCTTCATCTGGCTCGCCACGATGCGCAGCCAGTTCCACAAATGTGCCGCTGCCCACAGCGCGACTATCCGCACGAGCTGGCGATCCACACGCAACTCCGCAGTGAATCGTTCAATCCCGCGTTTCGCTATCGCTGGCCCTGGTCGCTAATGCTGTCGCTGCGCGAAGAGCCGAGCACGGAAAGGCGGCGGGATGCCTGACTCAACTCTCATCGCTAACGATTCCCTGATGGCCTACGCTCTGCGCACGTTTCGCAAGGCCTGCGCTTGCGGAGAGCAGGCCGTCGCGCTCTGCGATTGGCCGATGCCGAATAAGAAGTCAGGCCACTGCGACACGCCGATGTGCGATGCGCACCTGAAGATCACGCGCCAGGGCCTCTGTTTCTGCCCAGAACATCAGGCGCTTCCCAATCCCTTCGAGGTGGCTGCATGAAAGCGAGAACCGCGCATTGCAAATTCTGCGGTTGCACCGATCGCCGTAGCTGCGCGATCCCGATGCGCTACGAGCCGACTCCGGATGACCCCGGCCTGCTCGAATCGTTTGGCGACGAATATCCCATCGTTCTGATGCCGGCGGGAAGCGTCGCGGAGTTCACCACACCCTGCCATTGGATCGCTCCCGACATTTGCTCGGCGCCGGCATGCGTCGAAAAAGCCTATCGCGAACGCTGCGCCTGGATGGATGCGGTGATTGCTGCCGAGTTGGAGGCCGCATGACGCAGTACCTGGTCAATTGCGCGCTCGGTGTGCTCTGGATTTTGTGGATCGTATACCGGCTGATGAATTCCTAGCCGGAGAAAGGAGAAACTCTCATGCTGAAGAGACTTTGGAACGACGAGGCTGGTCAGGACATGGCCGAATACGCCGTGATGCTGGCCGTGATCCTTGTCATCGTCGTGGGCACGATCCGTCTGGTCGGATCGGACACCAACATGCTGTTCTCGCAGACTGTCAGCGCCATGCAGTGAATGAAGTTTCGGCCCTCTCCCGGAAAGGAGTTCTCTGTGACGCGAATGGAAACCGGAGTAACGCTGATCTTCGCTTTTGTCGGCGGAGTTTTCGCGGGGATTGGGCTATACGTGGTATTGGTAGTTGCGAAAGGGGCGGGCCTCGAATGAGCGCTAATAACTCGCCACGACATTTCGAGTGGACGTTTTCAACGCGAATCCGCGAACGTGATTGCCGGCGCTGCAAGGCCAGCACATCAGCTTTTTTGACAGACATGCGCACTGGCGTGCGCTATCCTTTTTGTTCCCGATGTTTTTTCACGGCCGTCAAGTCCGTTAGTGGACTTAGCTCGACAGTGCTCAATCTGACCGGAGGAGTTTCAAAGATGAAAAACGCAATCTATCGCCAAGGCGATGTTCTGATTCGGCGTATCCAGAGCCTGCCGACGCAAACGGCTCAACCGCGGCTGACCGGCATACTCGCCTACGGCGAAGTGACGGGACATGCTCACAAGATCGAGAACCTGAAAGTCGCCGAGGTTCTCGAGATCGAGAACGGTCTTTACCTGCGAGTAGGAGAAGAAGGCGTTCGCGTCGTCCATGAAGAGCACGCTGCGATCACTCTTCCGGCCGGCAACTACGAAGTCGAGATCCAGAAGGAATACACGCCGGCGGAGATCCGCAATGTCGCAGACTAGGCCACCCTCCGTTCTCGATCGCTATGTGGAAGCCTGCAACTATCCTGGCAGGCTCGATGAATCCGCGGTCGAATCGGAGCTGCGGCGCTATCTTCGGGCGCTCGGCGTGAAGCGGGAAATCGTGCGCCTTCGCGAAGGCTGGACTCTCGCGGAACATCCGCCGCTGGTGAAGTATGTAGGCGAGATCCTGGATAGGATCTCGACGGCCGCCCGCGACGCCCTCGACGCCCGCGACGCCCTCGACGCCCGCGACGCCCGCGCCGCCCGCGCCGCCCTCGATGCCCGCGACGCCCGCGCCGCCCTCGACGCCCGCGCCGCCCTCGACGCCCGCGCCGCCCTCGACGCCCTCGACATTCCGTTCCGCGGCGATGCAGCTTCGCTGCATCGCCTTGCAGCCTGGTGTATTCAAGTCGGCGGCTGGGGCTGGTGGAGATTCGAGTTGAGCTGGATCGCGTCGACTCACGTCGGCGCGCAACAGCTCAACTCTCCGAAGTCAGTACAGTCCTGGACTGAACCCATCTTTGAAGCTTTCCTCGCCGGCGCCTGGTTTCTTCATTGGACCGAAAGCACTCTGTACTGGGTTGCGAAGCCAGGGGTTCACGTAGAGGAGACTGCCAACGGCCGACGCCTGCATAATTCCGAGGCCGCCGCGATCCGCTCGGACATCGAGAACCTCTATTTCTGGCACGGCGTGATGGTGCCGGCATTCGCCGTGGTGAAGCCGGAGTGGATCACGCTCAAACACATCGCCGATGAGACGAACGCGGAAGTGCGCCGCGTATTCATCGATCGCTATGGGCTGACTCGCTATCTGATCGACAGCGGAGCCAAGAAGATTGCCGAGGACGAGTTCGGAGAACTCTATCGCGCCGAACTCGATGGTGACGAGCCGTTGGTGATGGTGAAGGTGATCAACTCAACTCCGGAGATGGATGGCAGCTCGAAGCCGTATTTCCTGCGCGTGCACCCGGAAATTAGGCCGCTGATGAACGCTGGCCTTGGCGATGAGCAGAAACCGACGCCGCTGAATGCTGTCGCGTCAACCTTCGGAATGACTGGCGAACAATATCTGAAGAGGCTCGTCGCTCAGACTTGATGTGACATAGCCCAGGGAGGTTTTCACCCCATCGCCTAGCGAAACTTCCAGCAGTTTGCGTTCGGCGTTCCACGTCGCATTTAGGCGTTCCCGACGCTTCGACTTCCACCCGATTGAGCGTAGAAACCTCCTCGCGGTGCAGCTGGCCTGAGAGTCGGCGCGGGTGAAGCTGAGTTTATAGGAGTCCTTCTCGCCCTCATCCGCGGCCAGAAGTGCGATCTTGCGCTTGTTCCGGTCCCACAGGAATTGCACCGCGCCCACTCCGACGCTTTTGGCCAGGTGCGAGGCCGTGGAATTTAGAACGATTCGCCCATCTGGCGTGATCGAAAGCGCTGGTCCTCCGCGTGAGCGCGTCTTTGGGCGTTCAAATATTTCGTAGGTCATAAAGTAGACTTTAGATTAGCACAGATATGAGACAGTAACAAACAACGTCTCCGCGAGGATGTATAGATGTATTGCCTCTCGGCGCGGCGACCCGTTCCAGCACGAACGTAACTTGCGCTGTCTCCCCCTCGGCGTTGATCCTGCATCCTGAACGGGCGGCGGACCAGTGACCCTAAGCGCCGCGTCTCTGACGCCCCGACTTCTTCGCTCGATCTGCCGCCTGCCTAGTTTCCAGGTACTCCCGCACCACGCCGGGAAGCCCCGTCACCCCCTTACCTGAAGTGTATCCAGCGCCATGAAAGTCGCCTTTTTAGATCACACCCAACTCCCTGGGGCTACGAAGCCTTCCGGGGGGTATCTCGATCGGATCGATGCCGATCGGCTCGTCAGCGAATTGATTGCGGAACGCATCTCGGCTAAAGTCATTCGAGCTTTTGCCCCTGGTTCCTCATTCCGCCGCCTGCCAGGCTCTATTCCCTCGCCGGGCAGGCTCGCTCTCGCACCGAAGGAAGTCGGAAATGTCCGCTTCGCGAACGTGCCCACGCGCGCCGGCCGCTATATTGCCGAGATGCACAAGCTCGCGCTCAAAGCTTTTAAATCGAACTTCCTCCGCACAGCCTGAGCCATGCGTGCCCAGCTTCATCGAACTGCTTGCTCTTTCCGACAGCGTTACTTTGCTTTCCCAACTGAAGGCTGCCCGGACGCCGATGATGCCGGAGAGGATCGAATTCCTGTCCTGGATGGCTTTGGTGATGTTCGACGGCTACGAAGTGTTCCCCGCCCATGACTCCACTCGAACAAAAAGCGCGCGATCGAGCGATCCGGAATAATCCGCGTCGCCTGCCGGAACGTTGGATCAAGGCTTACCTCGAACGGAAACCGGAACAGCTAGCAGAGGATGTGCTTCAGGTTTTTGACGAGAATTACAAACTTCGGCGCCACGTCGAGCGCGACCGCATCATCATTGCGGTCTTCACTTCGATCCTGACTGGCCTGTGCTGGGAAGGACTGAAGGCGCTAGTTCAATTCGTCCGATGAAACGCGTAAAACACATCGCGCTTAATGTTCCGATGGAGATGTGGTTCGAGCTGATCGACGCTGCGGCCGAATGCTACCAGAAGGACGAGCGTCGTGACTGCACTCCGGAATCCTTTGCCCTCGAAGCGATCCAGTCGGTCCTAGCGGATCGCCGATTGAACCGCATGGAGTTGGCTGGATGACAATTTTGATCCTCATCATGCCATGCCGCCGTCTCTCCGGTCCCGCTACTATTCGCGAGGGCTGAAGTGAAAGACGAAACTGCATGCCTCGACGTGCACCGATCGCAAAGCCACCACGGTTCGAATCGGCGAACGGCAGTCGCGAGCGGCGACGACGCGAAAGCGGACTTCGCCGGCTATACGACTCAGCGCAGTGGCGTGAGCGCACCAGGCCGTTCGTTCTCGAGCGTGACCCGATGTGCAAGATCGCGAAGCTTTGCGGCGGCAACGAGCCCAGCACCGACGTCGACCATGTCATCAAGGCTGCGGTCTATATTGCGCAGAACGGCGGCGACTGGCGCCGCTTCTATGACGTCTCAAACCTCCAGGGCGTCTGTAAGGCAGACCACACCGCGAAGACCGCGCGTGGGGGGTAGGGGGCTGATTTTCGCCAGCCGGCGAGGGCCTGCGACCGATGTGCAGTCACGCGCGCAATTCCGCAGCAAACGATTTTTTTTCAATTGGGGAAAAATATGGGCGCTAAGGGATCCGGTGGTCACAACAAAAAGCCATCGAAGCTCAAAGCGATCCAGGGCAACGCCGGCAAGCGCAAGATTAATCATCGCGAACCGAAGCCTACACCAGGCATCCCACTGATGCCGGCACACCTAGCGAAGGACCCAGTCGCAAAAGCGAAGTGGAAGGAGCTGGTGCCGATCTTGAATCGCATGGGCGTGCTGACAACCGCAGACGGTGACGGCCTGGCTGCTTACTGTGCGCTGTTCTCGCAGTGGGTCAAGTGTGAGGCCGCGATTCGGAAGCTTGGCATGTTCACCGCTGACGTCGATGAGACCAGTGGCCTAGCGAAGATCAAACAGAATCCAGCGGTGCGCGTGAAGGCAGATACGCTTCGCCTCATGCGTCAATTTGAAAACGAATTCGGCCTTACGCCAGCGGCGCGCTCAAATCTGAGCGTCGGCCAAGGTCGGGATCTCGAGCCAGATGTTAAAGCACAAGACGCACTTCAAAACTTCATCGACCGAAAGCCTGTTAGCGCGCGCACACAATAGCACGCCGGCAGTGGCGCGCTATTGTCTCGACGTCCTCACCGGTAACATCCCTGTCGGGCGCCTGGTCTTCCTCTCGGTCGAACGCCACGTCCGCGACCTGATTGAAGGCCAAAAGCGCGGACTGTGCTATGACGATGCAGCCGCGGCTTATGTCATCGAATTCTTTGAAAACTTCCTGGTCTTCGCGGAGGGCGAGCACGCCGGAAAGCCGTTCATTCCGTCGCCCTGGCAGCAATTTGTTCTTGCAATGTTGTTCGGCTGGAAGACGGCCGATGGCTTTCGCAGGTTCCGGACGGCCTATCTTGAGATCGGCAAGGGGAACGGCAAATCCCCGCTGGCGGCCGGAATTCTGCTCTTTATGCTCATCGCCGACGGCGAAGAGAGCGCGGAGATATACTCGGCCGCGGTCACGAAAGACCAGGCGAAGATTCTTTTCCGCGATGCGGAAAATATGCGGACCGCGTCGTCTTGGCTTCGCCAGAAGATCGCTGCCCACCGCAATAATCTCTCCGTTGCGTCGACCGCCTCATTTGCGCGGCCGATTTCTTCTGAGAAGCGCGGCCTTGATGGCAAGCGCGTCCACTGCGCTCTGATCGACGAACTGCATGAGCACCCGAGCGATGTTGTTGTGAACAAGATGCGCGCTGGCACTAAGGGGCGCCGGCAGGCACTCATCTTCATGATTACAAATTCGGGATTCGATCGCGAAACCGTCTGCTATTACCAGCATGAGTATTCGAGGAAGGTCCTCGATGCGATCATCGAGGCCGACGCGCACTTCGCCTATGTCTGCCACCTCGATGCCTGCGAAGAATGCCAGGCGAACGGCTACACCCAACCGAAAGAAGGCTGCAACAACTGCGACAGCTGGCTTGACCAGGACGTCTGGATCAAGGCCAATCCGAATCTGGGCGTCTCGATCGGGGTGAAGTATCTGGACGAGCAAGTACAGGAGGCCGTCGCGATGCCTTCTAAGGAAGGGATCGTCCGGCGTCTGAATCTTTGCTTCTGGACGCAGGGGGAGAAGCGCGCGATCGGCGCTGTTGCCTGGGCTCGCTGCAGCGGTCTGGCACGAGAAGAGGATCCTGTTGCCTGGCGTGCTCGCCAGTTCGAGCAACTACGCGGACGCAACTGCGGCGCCGGGATGGATCTGGGATCGACCGATGACATGACGTCCGTTGTCTATTTTTTCGATCGCCAGCCTGGTGTGGCAAAACCGATAGTTCTGCCGTTCTTTTACGCGCCGGAAGAGAGCGTAGCCCTCCGCACGCAGCGCGATCGAATCCCTTATGAGATGTGGCGACAGCTTGGCTTTCTGAAGGTCACTCCAGGCCAGGTGCGCGACGACGACTTTATCCGCAAGGATATTAACGACTGCGCGCGGCTCTTCAATGTGAAGGAACTGCGTTTCGATCCGCATCGCGTCCTATTGCTTTTGAACCAATTGCAAGGCGATGGATTCAGCGTGGAGAGCAACGCGCACCGGAATCGACTGGAAGGCCATCAGCAGGGCTTTATTTCGATGCACGACCCGACGAGTCGCGTTCTTACCATGATCAAGAATGGCGACTTCGAGCACGGCAACAACCCCGTACTGACCTGGATGGCGGATAACCTGGTCATCGTCGCCGACGCAGCCGGAAATCAGAAACCGGTGAAGCCCTCGAATCCAAGTTCTCCGAAAAAGATCGACGGCATGGTTGCTTTCATTCTAGCCACGGCAGCCATGGATGCCCATCCCGTCACCGCGCGGCCTCGAGTCCACGTCGTATGAGCGCAAAACCAGTCAGCATCAGCGATCTCGGCGGGCAGAACGAAAAGGACAAACTGCTCAAGGCCAAGCGGCGAAGCGAACTCCGCGACGATGTTCTTTACGTCGCTGGAGCGCTCCTGGTCACCGCGGGCGTCGGATTGCTCCGCATCAGCTGGGCCTTCATTGCTGCCGGATTTTTTTGCATGCTGTTGCCTCTCCTCCAGCTCGCGACAGGGTTCATTCGGGGTTTGAGGTCGATCCCTTCCGGGAGTCGAAGATGAACGAACCGATAGTTGAACAGCTCGGTGAAATGAATCCGTTAGGCCATGCGAGACTCACGTGCAAGATTTATCGCAATCCGGACGGGTCGCCCATCAAGAGTCCCGAGGCGATTAGGTTTCCTGCGCTTTCGCGCCGACAGCGTCGCGCCATCTCACGCCAGGTTCTAAAAGAGATGCGGAAGAAGCCGGCATAACCATGGGCCTGATCTCCGAAACCCGCACATCACTGGAAAATCCGCAGACGCCGCTCTCCTACCCGAGCGAATGGCTGTTAGATATTTTCAACGGTGGTCGCACCGACTCCGGGATCCGCGTCTCGGAGATGACCGCTCTTCAGGTTTCCACCATCTGGGCCTGCTGCGAAATCAAGGGCGGCGCGATCGGCGCCCTTGAGTTGAAGATTTTCGAGAAGCTTGTGACGGACAGTGGCCGGCTGAAGCGCCGTATCGCCCACGATCACGACTACTGGGATCTCCTCGAGCACGAGCCCAATTCCGAGATGTCGGCATTCACCATGAAGAAAACGGTGCAGGTGCACCGCATGCTTTGGGGGAATGGCTATATCGAGATACAGCGCGATCGGAGCGGACGAATTATTGCTCTCTGGCCGCGAAATCCGGCGCGTATTCGGCCGCATCGCGTGATTGCCCCGATTCCGGTGACCACCTCGGACGGTATCGTACTGACCGCACGTCCAGGGCAAATGGTCTATGTGACTACCGAGGGCATGGAAACCGAAAGCATGAATCCGGAGAGTCCGTCTTTCGACGCGGCCGGCCCGCATGGCGATCGTTACATCTTTCCCGAAGACGTGATGCACATTCCCGGCCTCTCTCTCGACGGCCGCATTGGGCAAGACGTCATCCAGCTCGCACGCAACGCTGTGGGCCTGGCGCTGGCTACGGAAAAGTTCGGCGCAAAGTTCTTTGGCAATGGCGCGATCGGCCGCGGCGTTTTCAAGATTCCCGGAACTCTGACTCCCGAGGACATGGCGAATCTGCGCAAGGAAGTGCAGGAAGCCTGGGGCGGAGAGAACGCCAATCGTCCCATGGTGCTCGATAGCGGCATGGAATATGTCGCAACTTCGACGAAGCCCAATGAGGCTCAGTTTCTCGAAACCCGCGAGCACGAAGTGATTGAGCTTTGTCGCATTTTCACCACGCCGCCGCACATGGTTGGAGTGACCGAAAAGACTAGCCGTGCCAACACCGAACAGATTGGCCAGGAGTTTTTAACGTTTTCCCTCGCTCCTGACCTTTGCGCCTGGGAACAGGAAGTGAAGCGCAAGATGTTGCCTTCTCCCGATCGCGGGCGCAACGCGGCAAAACGCTTCGGCGTGTTTTTCGACACATGGCCTCTGGTCACTCCATCCGCTAACGATTTGCGCGCTTTCGTCCAGGCCATGATTCAGTGGGGCGTGTGGGAGCCGAATGATGCGCGCGAGCGCATGCACATGAATCCTCTCGATACGCCCGCGGCCGATTCCACCTGGATGCAGATCAATATGGCCCCGGTCGACCAGCTTTTTGAGACTCCTGCTCTGCCTGGCGCCGGCGACGATGAAAATAACGAACCGGCCGACGATGGCGCCAAGCCAGGATCCAAAAAGCGAACTGCCCGCACGGAAGAACTTCTTGTCGCACGCCTTTCCCGCGCTTATTCCCGCGTCTTCCGTGATGCTTTTGGTCGCATCTGCCGGCGATCGCAGGCGGATGAATCGACTTTCCGGCAGGTTTTCCTGCCGGTCCTGGTCAGCATCGGTGAGGAGCTCGAGCAATACGCCGCGCAGATTCTAGGCACGGTCACGAGTCCTGACGGACTTGAGAGCTCGCGCTTCCTCGCCGGCTACCTGGGAACCATGTTTCATCGATTTGAGGGCGAGTCCTGGGCATCAGCGAACGGATCCGCTCATGAGATCTGTGTGCGCGAGCTGAGCCGGGCGATTCGGGCGCTCGCCATAGAAGCTTACCGCAATGCCGCAACCGCCGCGGCAAAACTAGAAACCGAGGTGGAGTCATGATGGAACGCCGTTTTGTAAAAGGTGCGCAAGTCCGCGCCGTGAAGTCCGGCGACAAACCAGGCATCGAAGGCTACGGCGCCGTGTTCAACGAGGAATATGTTCTCTACGAAGATACAGGTTGGCGCTTCGTCGAGATCATCAAGGCCGGCGCCTTCAGCCGTGTGCTCAAAGAGGCCCAGGACACGCGCTGCCTGTTCAACCACTCCGCCGACAATTTGCTCGGCCGTACGACGAACAAAACCTTGCGCATGGTGGAAGACGATCGTGGTCTGAAGTACGACAATGATCTCGATCTGCGCACTACGGTCGCTCAAAATGTGCAGGCCTTCATCGACCGCGGTGATCTTACCGGCTGCAGCTTTGCCTTCACGGTCAGCAAGCAAGTCTGGCGCGAAGAGACCAGCGCCGATGGAAAGATGACCATCAGCACGCGCGAGATCGAGGAGATCGGAGAACTCTTCGACGTCGGTCCGGTCACCTATCCCGCCTATGAAGGTACCAGCGTGGCGCCGCGATCGCAGGCGCAGCTCTCCGAAATGCGCAGCCGTGTGCTCTCGATCAACGGCTTGCCCGTGGAAGTGCGGTCGCGCATCGAAGCCACGCGAAAAAAGAAAGACAAAGAAGACAAACCAGAGTGCAGCTGTCGCTGCGTGGCGTGCGCTCGGGATAACGATTGTGAAGGTTGCCCTGACCACATGGTCGACTGCGGCGACGAAGAAAATTGCGGCTGCATGGGTGATCGATCGAGCCGCTCAGCGGGGACAGCGATCGATCTCGATCGTACGCGCCTCGAGGCCGATGTTGACGCCCGTCTGCGAAAGGTAGGGCTGAAGGCCAGCTAGTTTCCCAACAAGTTTCGCTTTTTCCTGCGCGCCCAATGGGGCTCGGCGTGATAGCCGAAGCGCAGAAGAGAGCAAACGCGCATCCCGTGGCCAGTGGCCGCTTGATCGGCGCGAATTCGATCCAAGGTGAGACAACAATTATGAGTCTGCTCAAGATTCGTGAACTGAATGAGCGGATCGCCAAGCTGAACGAAGGTGATCTGCAACCGCTGCGTGTGGCTCTCCGCGATGCCAAGACCACAACGGAGATCCGCGAAGCGAAAACCAAAATCGATAAAGCCCTGGATGACCTTGATGCCATGGTCGCAGAACGCGACGGTCTGCAGGCCGACTTGAATCGCGAATCGCGTCTTGCCCTGGTCGATCCCAGCGGCCGCCGCGAAGATCCAATCCGGCCGGCGAACGGCGACAAGCGCGCAGCCGTCGTTCTTTACAATCGCGCCCTGAAGCGTCACGGCGTCTCTTGCGTGCGCGACGCTCGCGGCCAGATCGTGGTGCGCAATCATGCACTTGAGAACGTCGCGGCAGAAGTGCGCTCGCTGATCGAGGATCTGGACGACCGCTACTGGCAGGCTTTCCGCAATCATTCGATTGCGGTGTTGAGTGGCGACGCCGGTCTCTGCCCGGCCGAGGATCGCGCCATCATCCTGGGCCAGGTCGAGGAGTTCCGTTTGCTGGGCGCCAGCGATAGCAAGTTCAACCTGAGCGATCGTGAACGCCGCGACATGGGCATTGGCACCAACACGCTGGGCGGGTATTTCGTTCCTCGCGGCTTCGTCTACGAAGTCGAAGAGGCGATGAAATGGTACGGGTCCATGTTGATGTCGTCCGAAATCATGGACACTGCCACGGGCCAGCCTCTTCCCTACCCCACCGATAACGACACCACAGTGGTGGGCGAGATCGTGGGCGAAGGCAAGCAGGTGAGCGCCGCCGACGTCACCATCGGCCAGATCCTGTTCGGCGCGGAGAAGTTTTCCACCAAGATGGTGAAGGCCTCTCTCGAGCAGCTGCAGGATTCGGCCTTCGCGCTCGCGCCTTACGTCCGCAACAAGTTCGCCATTCGCCTGGGACGGATACTGAACACCAAGTTCACGCTGGGTAACGGCAACAGCGCAAATCCGGTAGAACCCACTGGCCTGGTCACTGCGGTGGTCGCCAACTGCGCCGCGGCGCAGCTGGCTTCTGCCGGCGTGCTTTACGGTACGGGCTTGTTGGCCGCGGGCAGCTCGCCCAACACCGGAGGCGCTGAAACGGGCGGCACGTCGATCGGCTCGCAGGATTACACGGATCTTGAGCACACCGTCGATCCGGCATATCGCCTGGGGGCGTCCTACATGTTCCATGACCAGACGCTGCGCGTCGCCAAGCGACTGCTCGACAAGTACGGCCATCCGCTGTGGAAACAGACGATGGCTGCCGGCGAGCCCGATCGCCTCAACGGCTATCCGTACTGGATCAACAACGACATGGCCACGATCGCGGTCAACGCGAAGACCGTGCTCTTTGGGGACATGAAGAAATACCTCATCCGCCGCGTAAAAGAGCTGGGCGTGATCACGCTTCAGGAACGCTTCGCCGATTACGGCCAGGTAGCCTACATCGGCTTCGCGCGTTATGACGGCAATCTGCTCGACGCCGGCACGCATCCGGTGTGCTTCCTGCAGCAGGCTGCGGCCTAAGTCGTCCCAGGGGTTTCCGCGACCGCTTCGTCTTTCGGGAGCGGTCGCGGGGAACTTCTGTTTCCGAAGGTTCTAACCAAATTTCGCAAGAGGAGAAGACTCTTATGCACCCGATTCTTTGTTTCGCTTTCGCATTCACGTCCGCGGTGGGATTGAAAGGCCTGATCGCCTGTCTCGCCGCGCTTGGCGCCGCAGCGCTGTTCGGAACTACCATCACCGCGCAGACTCCCGGCCCTATGGTCGCACCCACCTCGCCCGACTATGACACGATCGTTGGCCAAAGCAGCAACCTGCCATTTCAGTTTGAAGTGCTTACCGGCACAACCGACGTCATCACAGGCGGCGGCGGACTGCTCGGCAATGGCGCTACGCCGCCCATTTGCGGCACCAGCTTCATCGAAACAGCCGGCGTCGACGCTTGTACGTTGGCTACTCCGGTTGCTGGGTCGCCTGCTGCGGGCGGTAACGATGGCCTGGAGATCACGATCATCGACAACAGTGCGCACGCCCACACCGTGACTACTGCTGCCGGCAAGATCATTCCAGCTCATCACCTGATGACCTTTAACGGCACTCAGGGCAGCTTTGTGACGCTGGTGGCCAGGAACGGCTTCTGGATCCCCGTACAACAGAGCGGCGTCACCATCAGCTAGGTTTGGGCACTGGAAGCCGCCCGTTTTTTTCTCTCGCGGCTTCCAGTGACGTTTTTCCACCTTTCCACGAAAGGCAATCTCACATGAACGGTTACAAAACGATTCGTGTTCGAAGTACCGGCCAGGTGACGGAGATGGTTCCTGATGTGGCTCGCGCCATGATCAACAGCGGCATGGCCGAAGAAGTCGGTTCTCCCTCTTCTTCAGGGGATCGCGTAAAGCCTGAATCGAAGCCTGAATCGACGGCCGTCGCGCCCGCCGGCGAACGAGCTGTGGCGCCGGCGCAAGCCGGTCCCACCAAAAAGCCGGGATTGTTCTCACGCAAAAACAAAAATCGATCGAGGTGAACTTCATGGAAGCTGCCGCTTTAATTGTCGCTGCACTCGTGGCTGATCCCACGACTGAGTCGCTGCTGGCCGATCTATCTCCTGAACGTCAGGAGAGCCTCAAACACTATTGGGGTTTGGTGATCGAGGCTGAACTCCAGGCTCTCTTCCCGCCGGCGCCGCCAACATCTGCGCCAGTTGCGCCTGCGCCAGTTGCGCCGATCGCCCCGTCACCTGAAGTCGCCGCAGCGCCCGCGGTCGAAACTGCACCCGCGGCTGCTACGTCTGCCGAAGGCCCGGACGCTACCGCGCCGGTTCAGCCAGGAGCTGGCAGCTAACCCGTGCCCTACATCGTCGAAGAGATCGCGCCGATCGCCGAGCCGTTGCTGCTCGCGGACGTGAAGAACTACCTGAAGCGGTCGCCGGCCGATACGGCCGACGACAGCTTCATCACGGAGTTGATTCAGTCGGCGCGCGAATATGTCGAAGGGTTTACCGGGCGCTCGCTGATCAACAAAGGCTACCGGCAATCGCTCGATTCTTTTCCCTACTTCGTCGACTCGGTCACCAGCCAGCAGGCGTATCCGCCCAGCTACTACTCGCTGCCGCGGTACTCGACAACGCTGTGGAACTATTCGCAGATGATCAAGTTGCTGCGTGGCCCGCTGCGCTCGATCACCAAGATCACCTACAGCGACAGTGTCACCGGGAATATCGATGCGCTGTATCCCGCTCTATTCAGCTGGCAGCCGTTGCATGAGTACAACCTGTCCGATCAGATTGAGGATCCAAACGGCAATTTACAGGTGGTCACCGGAGTCACTCAGGCCGATGAGGACTCAACCTCGATGTCGGGGACAAACCAGCCGGCGTGGAGCATGGCGCTCAATGGGACCACCACGGACGGCATGCTGACCTGGACCTGCATGGGACCGGTGCCCGACTCCGGAGACTTTATTTACGACTACGATTCCGTGCCTCCGCGCATCTTCCCGCTTGCCGGCGGAAACTGGCCGCCGGTGCTTTACGTTCCGAATGCGGTGCAGATCCATTTCATCGCTGGCTATGGCAGTAACGGAAAAGCGGTGCCGGCCACGTTGCGGCACGCCATGCGCCTGCTGATTTCAGACGGCTATTTCAATCGCGATATTTCTTTCAGCGGAGCGATCTCGCAAAATCCCGCGCTCGATCGCCTGCTCAATCGCTGGAAAGTTTACATCTTGTCCCCCACGCGGGGCTGAAGACAACCAACCTACAGGAGAATAGCAATGAAGAAAACCACGCCTTCGCTTTTCACGCGCATCACGGCCGTTATGCTGATGGTCGTTATCGTGAGCGTAGCTGCTTTTGCCACGCCCACCGCTCTTACGCCGGTCCAGCTGAAGCTCAACAACTATGCGGTGCTCGCGGGCGATCTCACGCTCACTTTCACCGCCATGGATGCCAGCAACGGAAACAGCTACGCGGCCACCGGCCAGGAAGTTCTGATTTTCAATAACACCGATACCTCTGCACACACCGTCACCATCAGCAGCGTCGCCGACAACCTGGGCCGAACTGACACCTCGCTCACCAACTACAGCATTGCGGCCAACGGCTTCATCTCGATCCAGATGAAGTTCCTGCCGGGCTGGATCTCGGGTGGCTTGGTCACCATGACCACGAGCTCGGCGCTGGTGAAAGTGGCCGTAGTTCGCTGGCAATAAGTACGGCATGTCTCTTCGTCGCCTAAGCTCGCTGCCGCCGCTGCCCGGTGCGACCACGCCATTAGGGGCCTTCAATCGCGTGGTCACGCTGCTGCAGCCTGGCGCGAAGAATCTCGATGGCACGACGCTGCTGCCCAGCCCTTTCGCGGTCGGCGTCTGGGCGGCGATCCGCGCGCTCTCTGCGCAGGAAGTCGACAAGCAGCAGCAGATCGAGCAGAAGGTTTCGCACCTGGTAACGATTCCCTTTATGCAAGGCGTTACCCAGGACATGCTGGTCAGTAACACATTCGACGGCCAGGTGCGGACCTTTCAAATCGTAGCCATTGAAGACGCCGATGAAGGCCGCTACGAGCTGCGCATGCTCTGCGCCGAAATTGGCCAGAGCGCCCAATGACCATTTTTCAGGAGATTCCGTTATGACAAAACGAAATTCAGTTTTCACGATCGCAGGAATTTTCATCTTCCTGCTGCTTTGCCTCGTGCCCACCGGCGAAGCGCAAACCTGCGTACCGGCCTCCGATCCCGGTAGTCCAGCCTGGCAGCTGGGACTGAAGTGCAATTTAACTTCTGTCTCAACCCCCTATCAGTTCAGCGTCGGGAGTCTCACCTATTGGCAAATCACTTGGGTACCGTCAGGAACAGTTTCGGCCGCTTCGCTGTCGCTCGATTCTTCGGCAACGGGAGCTGCGGGGGATTACAGCACGGGCGGAATTATTACCTCTGGCACTATCGGATCTCTTGCTTCTGCTGGCTCCTATACGAGTTCGACTCCCACGACGCCGACGAATTTCGGCCAGATCACTCCCAGCGTCACGGGATCCGGAACGGTCACCCTATTTCTCTTTGGCTATAGAAGCAACTCGTCTGCCAGCTCAGGGCCGACTGTCACTCAGGGAACCACTCCGTGGGTGGACAATATCTCGCAGATCGGCGGCACGGCCATTTCGCTCTACGGCCTGCTCCTCAACGGAGTCGCCGCCACAGGCACCGCAACCAGCGGGGCTGTGAGATTGCCGGGGTTTTCAGCGACCGGCTCTTTGTGGATAGGAGGTTCGTCGATCACCGGCTCCCCGTCAGGATGCCAAGTTGCACTCGATCTGCAGGGTTCGAACGGCGGGCCGCTGAGTTCGGCGATCGCCACTGTTGCCTTCACTCCAGGAAACAGTTATCAGTCTTTTTCGGTCGCTCCCTCGCTGGCCTACGCATACGGCGACAACCTGGTCGCCGTCTTCACCTGCGGCACCTATCCCACTGCGGGAACCATCTCGGTGGGATTTGATTCTCTGCCAGCGACCTCGATACTCACTTCGAACTTTACAACCTTTAACGGAAATGCCTGGCCTTCCGCGGGGGTGAGCAGCGGTATTCCGAAAGTCGGTATCGTCGGAAACGGTGGAAACAACATTGATACCGCTCCAGGAGCCGCACTCCCTGGGCACGGCATTGAAACCGTCACCCAGTCCCAGAGCACCGGATCACTTCCCGCCGCGACGACCAACGCTAAGGCTAATAACTTTCTTTCCGATCTCGTCGGAAATCTCTTTGTTCGCACTGGAAGTTCGCAGCCGTTCTCGGCTTTCATCACTCTCAGCACCAACACGACAACGCAGATCGAGGCGACGCCGGGCGCAGGGCTGACTCTCTACGTCACGAACGTCGTATTCAACACCCGAACTGCTGGCTCGGCGACGACTCTCCAGTTGGTCCAGGGTACGGGCACAAACTGCGCCACTGGACAGACGACCCTCACGCCGACGTTTCCGGACACCGCCGTCAGCGTGTCGCAGTTGAATCTTAATTCTCCACTCGTGCCAGTTGCCGCGAACGCAATCTGCGCCACGCAAGCCGGCACCACCGCGGGAACCGCTGACGTCCTGATCACGGGGTTCGTTGCGCCGTGAGATTCAGGCTTCTATTACACGCTGCTGCGCTTCTATCGCTGCTGTCAGCGGCGGTGGCGCAAACTGTCCCCAGCTCGTCTTTTTTTGGGGCTGACTGGAATAGCGTTTCAGCAACGCCTCCGCCCCCAACCTGGCCTCCGACCGATGGCACTGGCAGCGTTGCGGCCATCAAGTATTTCCGCGTGTGGGACTCAGCCATGAAATGGCTGAATGTCGAACCCTCCTCCGGAACGTTTGTCTGGACGAAACTCGATGAGGTCGTGAACACCCTCGCTCCTGGCCAGGGAATGAAGGTTTTCTACACGGTCGGCGCGACTCCAATTTGGGCCACGGCATGCAATGGCCAGCCGGATCCAGGAACCTGCTTTCCTGGACCGACCGCCTCCGGTTATGGCGGAGGGACGCAATGCGCGAGCGCGGGCGATGGGAGCTGCCTTCCACCGAGTGACGTAAACGCAGACGGCACCGGCACCGACGCGCAGTTCCAGAGCTTCATCAGCACGGTGATGAATCGCTACACCACGAAGATCGCCGCCATTGAGACGTGGAACGAGCAAGATTCCCCGAACTTCTGGTGTCCGGGTGGAACTGGAGCTGTGGCGGCATGCGGCACCACCACGGCTTCTCTGAGCCGCGCGGTTCGCATGGCTTGGGATCTCTATAAAATCGCGCACTGCGCGAATGCCAGCATCCAGGTAATTGGCCCATCTTTCCATGGCTTCAGCTCTGGGCTCGGCGGATGGATGAACCTCTACGCCAATACCTCGATCTCAGCTCCGGCCGGCAGCATCAACGGATGCAACTGGTCCGCGCAAACCGTAACTGGAGCAGAGACCTTCGATGTCACCAACGATCACATGCGAGGAACTCCGAACTCCGATCCGACGCAGATCATTCAGCAGTACAACGCGGCCGTCGGCGAAATCACCCGCGACAGCCTGCCTACGGCCTTGTGGAACGGGGAGTGGGGCCCGGTTTCAACTTCGGAAGCCGCAAACAGTGACATTCTCGCCGCCTACGTTGCCATCGAATACGTCCTCCAGGCTTCATTCTCGAACCCCCCGATTCTGACGTCTGTCTATTACACATGGGATGCTCATCTCGGCCTGGGCCTGCAGGGAAACGTTGCTGCGACGGCCTATGACACTGTGGCCAAGTGGCTTATCGGCTCGACGGTAAATGCGGCGACCGTGACTGGATCGATCTACAAAATCAGCGGCACTAATGCGTCCGGAACCGCTTTCAGAATCACCTTTGATACTTCTCAAAGTTGTGGATCCGGATGCTCAACATCGCCACAAACTGAGACCGGCTATGGCAGCTATCTTGACCTGCAGGGATTGAGCCACAACATCAGCGGCACTGCGCCGGTTGGGTTGAAGCCTATTTTGCTGCTCGCTTCTGGCGCGACATCTACGGTCACCGGAAGCATCGGACTCTCGGAACTCGGAATCGGAATTCGCTGATGGCGGTAAAGAACGGATTGTTCATGCTGTTATCGACGACGCCGAGCGTCGCTTCACTGATCGCGCCGGCGCCGAATTCTGCTCCTGGCACCGGAATTTATTTCAGCCTGGCGGTGAAGCAGGCCGCGCGGCCGTACGTTGTGCTTCACCTGATCACGAGCTCGCCGGCGGAGAAAAGTCTTGACGGATCCAGTTCTCTCACCCGCGGCCGCTTTCAGTTTGACAGCTACGCCGACGACGCTACGACCGCGCGCCAGCTCTCACAGGCGATTCGCGCCTTTCTTCAGGATTTCAGTGGAGCGCTGCCGGACGAGACCGTGGTCACGTTCACGCACGTGCATTCCGATCAGGACGACGCTTTCGAGCAAGGCGGCATCGGCTACCTCTATCGCTCCATGCTCGATATCGAAGGCTTTTACACCGAACCGCTCGTCGCCGGCACGCCCGGCAATTAAACCCAACTTCCATTCGCACACGTTCAAAAACATCCACACAACACTTAGGAGAATGCCATGACCACCAAGGCCTACACCGGCGCCGGATCTTCGCTGCAGACCAGCCCGGACGGAGTTACCTATACGCCGATCGCTCAAGTCAAAATGATTAAGCCGAGCGGCGCGAAACTGAAGACGGGAGACATTACCAACCTCAGCTCTCCCACAACCTCAGGCGGAGTCGTCGTCGACGAATTCATTCCCACGACGATGGATCCTGGCACTTACGATCTGACCGGCATCACCGATCCGGGCAACTCGACCTATTTCAACCTGATGACGTTGCAGGAGACGGCCACACTCGAGTACTTCAAACTCGTGCTGCCCGACACTTCGA
This sequence comes from Candidatus Sulfotelmatobacter sp., assembly GCA_036500765.1. Taxonomy (NCBI): domain Bacteria; kingdom Pseudomonadati; phylum Acidobacteriota; class Terriglobia; order Terriglobales; family Candidatus Korobacteraceae; genus Candidatus Sulfotelmatobacter; species Candidatus Sulfotelmatobacter sp. Next base: position 486,693 of record DASYBM010000004.1, on the reverse strand, counting down.
ATTTCAAGTTTCAGGGCTACCTGACCGACTTCACTCCGGCCGACATCGACGTGTCGAAGCCGATTGAATTCACGGCGAAGATCAAGGTTTCCGGACCGTCGACCTTCACCCAGGCTGGCACCGGCCTCACCGTCCAGGAGTAGTTCGTGGTCGACGCGGCGGGATCTCCGTTGAAGGCAGGCGACGACGCAGTGCTGGTGTGCGAAGTGCTGCGCGTCGTCGAAGCCGTCGAAGATACGGAGCCTGGCGTCGTGGTGCGAATTCTGAACTCGGATCAGACGCTCTTCGTCTCCGCGCGCAAGATTCCGCTGCGCGGCCTGGTGGCGTCGGAAGAGCTGATGAAGTTACAGGTCTCTGAGCCAAAGATAACGATTCATGAGGAACTATGAACCCAATTCAAGTGTTGCAGCGCGAGCTGGCGCCGGCCGTGGTGGTCGCGATCGGCGGCAAGGATTTAAGCCTGGTCTACGATCTCCAGGCCGTGATCCTCTACAAACAGAAAACCGGCGACAGTCTCTTTCAGGAAGGCACGTTCGCCAAAATCAATCCGCAGGAAGATCCGGAGCGTTTTGCAGCGTGCCTGTGGGCTGGGCTGCAACGCAAGCATCCTGAGGTCACGCTCGCGTGGCTCGGCGAGGAGATCCCGTTCGGTCCGGAAGTGAATCCGCTGATCGAAGCGATGACGAAGGCGGTGACGGCGCATTTTCCGAAGGCCAAGGCCGCAAGCCCAAACGCCGCGGCGCCGGAAGAAACTCCGGCACAGGAACCGCAGGAACCGCCGCCGCCGCTGCCGATGCCGGTGGAATTGAAGCGTTCCGCAGCATCGCCCGCTTCGATCTCGGGCTAAGCGATGACGAGTTTCTGCGGGAGACGCCGCGCACGTTTCAAGCGTTGGTCGATCGCTTCAACGCCCAGGAGCGGCGCAGCCAACGGCGGATTGCCTCGGTCATCGCGGCGCTGTTCGAACTACATCGCGATCGGGATAAGCGCCCAGAGCCTTTCACGGCCGACGACTTCCTCCGCGGCGCCGGCGACGACGAAGACGACGACGCGCCGCCCACGCCAGAGGCGCTCGAAGAATTCAAACAACGCATGATGAAGAGTTTCGGAATTAAGGACTAGGAGAACAAAAGATGCATTACAAAAATGGACGTGAAGCGAAAAACGGCGACAAGGTTGTGCTGATTCCGAGCTATGGGCCGCCGGTCATCGGCATTCTCTACGACGCGACCGCAGGAAATGATTTTTGTAATGGACGTATCGCGCCGATCAAGCCGAACGATCCCTGCCCGAATCTGAAAGAGGTGCTTCATCTCGACGATGTGCTCCTGGCGCTTCCGGCAGAAGTTCCGGACAGCTCAAAGGCTGCGCAAGAGAGCTAGTGCCGGACGCGATCACAATTCAGGTTGACGGCCTCGACGAGTTGGGCCGCGCCCTCGAGTCAATTCCGGCTGTGCTGGCGACGCGCGTCATGCGTGGGGCGTTGCACGCTGCCGGCGACGTCATGGCTGAGGCGATCGAACTCACCGCGCCCGTGCGCAGCGGCGCACTGAAAGCGGACATTATCACCAAAGTCCGCGTGGGCAGCGATCTCTCCGACAACTATGTCATCGTCGGTCCAGGGTACGAGCGCGGCGCTCTCACGGTGAAGGGTGTCACCCGCAACAAACGGGGCGGCATTGAAGCTGTTGTCGATACCACCGAAAGCCCCGGCGTTTATGCGGCTTTCGTCGAGCGCGGCCACCGTCCGCCAGGTCACGGCGTAAGAAACGATCGCGCCGGCAAACACTCGCACGCCCACGAACTCGAATTCGGTGGCGCTAGCACGCCACCGCATCCCTTCATGCGGCCGGCGTTCGACTCGTCGAAGGAAGCTGCGCTCGACACGTTTGTAGAATACGTTCGGGCAGGCCTGAACGGAGTGATTGAAGCAGTGAGGAACCAAAGTTAAATGCCCGATGTAGGCTCAATCTCGGTTCGCATGGGTGTCAACCTGGCTGACTTCCAGGCTGGCCTGAAACAGGCGACGGCTCTGGCCAGCTCGGAATCCGGCCTGATGTCGGCGGAGATGAAGCGCACCTCGCGCGAAGGCGCGGAGTCCTGGCGTCTGATCGATGAAGCGCTCGGCATCCACATCTCGCGCCCGCTCACCAAGATCGTTACGCAGGAGTTCCCTGCCTTCGCCAGCGCGCTGCAATCCGTTCTGGGAGTCGGCGTCGCTGGCGCTCTGGCCGTTGCCGGCTTCGACGTTTTCGAGAAGATTTCCAAGTCGATCGAGAAAGCACAGAAGGCGCAGGAAGAGCTGAAAGCAGCCAGTGAGAACGTGAGCAATGTGTTTGCACGGGAGATGAGCGCCTACAAGGACAAAGATAAAGCTGTCACTGCTGCCACCGAAGCCGTAGATCGTCTCGCTGAAGCGGAAATGAAACAGGCTAAGGCCTCGCAAGAAGCCTCCGGTTGGCTGTCTCAGGCCGAGAGTGCTGTTGGCGAGTTTTTCCACGTCGCAACTTCTTTTTCCGGCACGCTCGGAGTGGAGCAGATCAACAAGAAACTAGGGGAGTTTAAGCAGCAATACGACAGCCTGGGCTTGACCGATTCGATCAACAAGACCCGCTCGGCTGCGAAGCTGCTCGCGGATGAATTCGACAGGGCAAAGCAGTCGGTCACGCAGATGCAGGACCTTCACATCACTGCATTCCAAGAAGTGATGAACTATTTCAGTGCGGCTGCGGGCCATTCGGAATTGATGAAGATTGGGTTTACCGACAAAGAGATCGATGCCGCGAAAGCCCTCGCCGAAGCCTTACAGAAAATCCAAACGGTTCAAGACGCCACCTCAGCCGGTGTTCAGAAGCAGGAAGCGCAAGCCGCAGCGCTAGAGCGGCAAAAGGAAGCGGCCGCGGCGCTAGCCGATCTCTATCGATCGATGAGTGGCTCGATTGCAAAGCTTCAGCCCGTGACCGATCCTCTCGACAAGCTGAGGGTTGAGATCAGGCAGATGAAAGAGAGTGCCGAAAACGATTTCCGCCAGCTCGCACATAATTCGGATCAGGCACTTCAGCTCACCAGGGCTAGGGCTACACTGAAGGCTTTTGAAAGCGACCTCGATCGCGTCTTCGCCAAGGCGAAGGCTGATGCAGATCTGCTGAAGGCGACGGCCGAGCTCCCCACAAAGATCGCGCCGACCGGAGCCGCTCCACAGTTTCCTACAGCGAACGCGCAGCCAACTCTCGGCGCCGGCGGATCGACGGCCGCACAACTTGACACTTTCACCAAAGACCTGGCTGCGCAACTGAAGCTGGCGGCGCAGGCTTATGAGGAGGTCGTCACTCCCCAACAGAAATATCAGCTCGCGCAATCCGAACTGAATCTGCTGCTCAAGCAGGGATTGATCGACCAGAATGCCTTCACCGCCGCGATGCAGAAAGCGCGCGAGGAAATGGCCAAGGCTACGGACCAGATGGAGAAGCTGCTGAAAGAAGGCGGCGCCGCGGGAGGATTCAAGGCGTTCATGATTCAGCTTCAGGGCCAGGGATCGAAAGGCTCCGATGCGCAATTCACCTTCGATCTGCTGAACAAAGGGTTGCAGGGCTTCGAAGATCAGACCGTGAAAGCCCTCACCGGCGCGAAGACCAGCTGGCGCAGTTACTTCCTCGAACTCGATCAGATGGCACTGAAGTTTCTGCTGAACAAAGAGATCTCCAGCCTGCTGAAAATGTTCTCGAATAGTTCCTTCGGCAAGTCGCTGGGCTTGCCCAACATCGGCGGAGCGTCGCAGGCGACAACGACCACCGCCAACACGACGGCCGTCACCTCGAATACCACCGCGCTGATCGCCAACACGCAGGCGCTGATCTCCGCCAGCGCGGGCGGCGCTGCCGGCGCGGCTGGCGGCGGCGGGATAATCGACATCGGAAATCAGCAGTACGCATCTGGCACTGACTTCGCGCCAGGCGGCATCAGCCTGGTGGGCGAGGATGGTCCGGAGCTGGTTAACCTGCCCACAGGATCTTCGGTCACGCCGAACAGCGCGCTGCGCGCAGGCAGCCCAACCGTGCATGTGCACATCGACGCCCGCGGCGGGGAAATTGGAGTCGAGGACAAGATCGCGCGCGCCATCTCCTCGAGCGCGCCGCACATCATCATGCGCGCAGTCGTCGAAGCGAGCGAGATTCAGCGAAGGACGCCGCGCTAGTGTTGTGCCGGCGAATTTTGCCACCAGTCGGTTTTTTGCTGCTGCGAGCTGGCGGAAGTTTTGTTCGATGCCCTGGCCACGGCCTTGCGAAACCGGGATTCGCATTTTGCATCCGACGATGGTGAATTCTCTACGCAGTCCTTGAAGTGGCGGAAGGGCTTTGAGTCTCGATCAACAGTTTGCCCGACCAGTTCGAGCAGAATGCGACCGAGAAGGTCGGGGCCGTCCGAGTGAGCCAGGCCAGAAAACCGGCTCTGGACGGTGGCGACGCAGCCCTTCTCGGCGGCGGGAGCAAGGCTGAGCGTGATCATGCGTTCCCCGCTCCACGCGCCGCCGGCGGCGAGGGAAATCACTTGCTCCTCTTTGGAGATGCTGACAATTCGATAGTCCTGCGTCTTTGCCACCGTGACTGAGGCGGCCCATACCGTCTCGCACGATTCGGGAAAAATCCTCTGCCGGTTTTTCATCGCGACCGCTTGAATATCGAGCAACGCTGTCAGTGCCAGCAGATATGCGATTCGCTTCACGTTTCCTCCAGGCGGCGCCGAGCATGATGCCACGCGCTGAGCAGCTCCGCAAGCGGCCCGAACGGGCCAGAGACGAAAGACTCTAATTCCATGGCTTACGAAATCTGGGACGGATTCGACAACTACGACACCGCTCATGACGAGTGGGAGACGGTCAACGGCTCGCCGAGCTATTCCACCAGCTACGCCCGCTTCGCCGCGGCGTCCGGTTGCGTCAGCAAGGGCGTCAGCATGGGACTCAGCACCTGGAAGCGCAAGAACCTCAGCGGCAACCGTAGCGGCCTGATCTTGTCTTTCCCTTTCGAGATCAGTTCTCTCTCCTTCACCGGCTATGAGGATTTTCTCGGCTTCCTCGACAACGGCACCATGCAGTGCATGCTGGGCGTCAGCGCTTCAGGGGCGCTGGCGATCCGGAATGGCAGCGCCGGCGTCGTCCAGGGCGCGACCGCTCCGGGAGTGATCGCGTCCGGAAATTATTATTTCATCGACCTCATCATCACTTTCGGTTCCACGACCGGAAGCGCGACCCTTTACCTCAGCACGCCTGCGGGCGGCGCCGCGATCCTGACTCTGACCAACATCAACACGATTGCCAATTCCAACGCATATGCGAACCAGGTGGAGATTGGCGAGTTGCGCGGTAACAACCTGACACTCTACTTCGACGATTTTCATTGCCACACCAACTCCGGCGCGGCCCCCAACACAGTCCTCGGCGAAGGCACGCGGATCTATACCAAGATGCCGAATGGCGCGGGCTACGCCACCACGCTCACGCCGAATGGCGCTTCCGCCAACTGGCAGTGCGTTGACGATGTTCCTCCGGACGACGACACCACTTACGTTTCCGCGGCCTCGTTCCCTCTGACCGAAGGCTATGCCGTCGGTGCCGCAAGTTTCACCGGCACCGTGAACGGTGTGGTGAGGAAGTCGCGCTTCCGCAAAGACGACGGCGCGGCGCATACATTCCAGAACGGCGTGCGATCGAGCAGCACCAATAGCCTGGCGACGGCCGTCAACGTTCTCTCGACTTATTCCTGGACCGACAGTTTCTACGCGCTCGATCCTGCCACCAGCGCGGCCTGGACCGCGGCGGCGGCGGATGCGGCGCAACCCATCATCTCGGCAGCTTCTTAAATGGCGCAACGCTCCACGCATGAAGCCACTCTCGTTTCTGCGATCAATGGCGGCAAGTTCCGATCGACGCATGAAGCGCTGCTCGCCTCCGCCATTGTCAGCAGCGGCAAGCTGCGATCGACGCACGAAGCTATTCTGATTTCCGTTACCGCCCCGATTACCATGTCGCTCTCGTATCCACTCACGCCGCCAACGGCGCTCGGTCCGCAGGAAGTGAAGTTTCGCCTGGTCAGCGTGGTCGGTGAAACTGCATCGCCTTTCAGCGGCAGTCAGCAAGAGCAGCAGTGGCCGGCCCAATGGTGGGAGATTGAAGTTACGCTGCCGCCGATGAAGCGCGCCATCAGCCTGGCGCAGCGCAATGCCGACAAACGCTTCACCGCCGAACTGTGGGCCAGCATGCTCGCCGCTCTCGGCGGGCGATTCGGAACATTCCTGATGGGCGATCCCAACGGGGTCGCGCCGCAAGGCGTGGCCACCGGGACTCCGGTCACGGCCGGCACCAGCGCGGTCGCGCCCAACAATGTAATCACCACGAGCGGTTGGATTCCGGGCGTGACTGGAATTCTTCTCGCCGGCGATTACATTCAGGTAACTCCCACCGGGGGATCGCAGCGGCTCTACAAACTCTTGCTCGATGCGAATTCAGACGGCGCCGGCAACTCCAGCCTCACGGTTGCGCCCATGCTGCACGAATCGCTCAGCAGCGGCCTCTCGATCGTGACCGCGAATCCCCGAGGAACTTTCCGCCTCGATGAGAACAAAGCCGAATGGGACGTGAAGCAGGCCCGCACCTACGGCATCAGCTTCAAAGCGAAGGAAGCGATCTGATGGCCTGTCTTTGTATTGCTGGCTGCAGCGTAAACGGGCTCTGTCCTGAGCATGGGGATCGCATGGCGCAACTGGATCGGGCAGCTGAGCACGCCTATCGCGCATTTTGCGAATCGCCGGATCCGCCTTATCGTCTGCCGCGCACAGTGGAGTGGGCCGATTTGCCCGAAGTCGTGAAGAAGGCCTGGCGCGCCGCGGCCGCGGCCGCGCGCAAAGACTAACATGCCTCGCGCACTCTCAGCCGCTGTACTCGCCGCGATCGCTGCCAAGACGGTGACGATCGCAATGTTTGCGGAGATCGCCTTCGCCGACAACACGCTGTATCTGTTCAGCGGCGTTGGCACGATCACTCCCGCGGGTCCGCCGGCGAATCCAGCTTCGACTTTCCCTTATGGCGAGACTTTTACCGGCCTGGGCTGGCTCGCGAAGTTCTCCGCGATCCCGCAGACCACGAAGGTGCAGGCGCAAAATGTCACGCTTTCGCTGAGCGGAATTCCGGCCAACCTGGTCAGCGAAGCTGTGGGGCAGGTGCGTATTGCCGGCAGCGTCACTCTCTGGTTCGGACTGTTCAGCACAACCACCGATGCGCTGCTTGCCGATCCGGTTCAGGTCTTCGCGGGCTCGCTCGACGTGCCCAGCCTCGCCGACAACGCTGACACTTCTACGCTCTCGATCACCTGCGAGAATTCCCTGCTCTCGCTCAACTTGGCTCCCAACCGTCGCTTCGACGATCCCGACCAGCAACTGGAATATCCGGGCGATCTCGGTCTCAGCTTTGTGCAGGCGCTGCAAACTATTCAACTCTTCTGGCCATCGCCGGCCGATAGCGGCAGTCCCTATCCCGTTTTCATGAGCGTGTCGCCGTCTTCTGTGGATCTCGCGGTCGGTGCTTCGATCACGATCGAAGTGACCGTGCACTATTCGGACGGAAGCACCTACACCAGGCCGGCCGGAACGGGTAGCGGCCCAGTATTCGATCTCGGGATGGCATCGAGCAATCCGAAAATAGCAACCTTCCAGTACACCTCGACGGGCAATGTGACAGGAGTCTCGCCGGGAGCCTGCAACATCATGGCGCGCATTCCCTATGGAAGCAGCACGGTGGGAATCGCGGGCGAGTACCGCTCCATTTGCAGCATCTTCGTGCACAGCTAACATTTTTCCTTCATGCCTCTTCAACGCATCCCTAACTGGCGCGAACGCCTCGGCCAAATCATTGCGAGCGCCGGCGAGCTGGAGTTCCAGTGGGGCGTCTTCGACTGTGCGCTGCACGTTTGCAATTGCATTCGCGCCATCACCACAACCGCAATCGATCCAGGGCACAGTTATCGCGGAACTTATTCCGACGAGGCGGGCGCAGCGGCAATTTACGGCTCGAGCCTCGAGCAATTCGTCGCCGGCATCGCCGCGACTCTGGCCTTGCCGGAAGTTGCGCCGACGTTCGCGCGCCGCGGCGATCTCGTCTTCATCGACAACGGCACGGCGCAGGGCGCGATCGGAATTGTCAGCCTCGACGGCCGCTTCGCATCGTGCGCTTCGGATAAAGGACTCGCCATGATCAGAATTCGCCATTGGAAGCGAGCCTGGCAAATCGGATGAGCAAAACAGGATGAGCAAAACTGCAAAAGAACTGGGCCTGATCCTGGGCGGAATCGCGCTCGGCGGCGTGGGCGCGCTGGCCTATTACGGCTTGCTCTCGTTTGGGATCGGCCCAGCGACGTTTTCCACGATGCTCGGCATCGGGCTGAGTTCTGCGCTCTCCGGCATTGGGCTGGCTTTGCGGCCTCCGCTGCAACCAGTCGGCGCTGCGAACTCGATCAGCGTAAACTCCGGCATCTCTCCGCGGCGCGTCATCTATGGCCAATTTCAAACCGCGGGCGTTTTGACCTATGCGAGTTTTCCCGGCAGCCAAAACCAGTCGACAACGAGCCAATTCCTGCACCTGGTCTACACTCTTACCGGCCACGAGATCACCAGCTTCGACGCTGTCACAGTCGATGGCTTCGTCTATAACTTCGGCAGCGACATTTTGCAGGATTCTTCCCTTCCCGATACGCCCTGGCAGATTCATCCTGACGCCTTCCCCACCATCAACGATTTCTACTGGCAGCACATGATGTTTGAGTTCGATGCTGGCAGGCCGGCCGATGGAGCGCAGCCTTTTCCGAATCTTGCGAACGCCGATTCTGCGTGGACCAGTGCGTGCCTGCAACGAGGCTGCGCCAAGGTGCACGTGATTCTGCGCGCCGACAGTGGCCTGACCGCGCTCTATCCCAGCGGGCAGATCCCGAACATTCAGTTCCTGGTGACCGGAAAAAAGATCGTCGATCCGCGCATCGTTACCGCCTGGGCGCCGAGCACCAATTATCCGCCTTACGACTACACCATCGACAACAACGGCTATATCTGGTTCCAGCAGGCGAACCCCTTCATTACGCCCAGCAGCGGCCTGACGCGGCCGAATTTTGAAGCGTTATCTGGGACCGCCGGCGCCACACTCGCAGACAACACCTGCGTCTGGTTCAACACCGGTTGGCCGGTGGCCGCAGTTTACAACGGGACAACCGCTCCGCCTTCGCTGGCGCAGGGGCCATGGGGCACGCCGGCAATTCTCGTGAACGATGGCTGGGTTGCAGGGGAAACCTACGGCAGCGGCGCGGTGGATCTCGTCGTAATCGAAGCGCCGGTTGGCTATTTACAGATGCTCACTGGCGCGGGAACTGGAGCGGCATCGCATCCCGTGTTTGCCACAACGCGGGGAACGACCACGACCGATGGAACGCTCACCTGGACTTGCCTCGGCCGTTCGACGCATGCCATCAATCCGTCGAACAATGCGCTCTGCGCCAACGATTATCTCCAGGACAGCTTCAACGGCATCGGCGCGGCGGCGGCCACTATCGACACGGCTTCGGTGATCGCGTCCGCCAACGTTTGCGAAGAGCAGGAACTGATTATCTGGAACGCCGATAACACGGTGGTCTACGAAAATCTCTACACCTGCAATGGCATGTTCGATCACAGCTCGACCCGTGGCGATGTACTCTCGGCGCTGTGCGCCTCGATGGCCGGCTGGGCGATTCCTCCCGGCGACCTCTGGCACATTTTCGCCGGCTCCTACATTACGCCCACGCTTTCGTTTGGTGACGACGATCTGCGCGCCGGACTCAAAGCCGACTTTCGCTTGTCGCGCCGCGAAGTCGCGAACGGCATTAAGGGCACCTACACGCCCGCATTTCTTCCCGCGAGTCCGGCCGCGGCCATCAGCCTGACCTCCGTTCCGGGCACATGGCAGTCGCAGAGCTTTCCTCCGTACCAGGCCAACGGCCTCGCCGGCAAACCGAATTTTCTGAACACTGAAGACGATGGCCAGGTGATTTGGCAGGACGTGCACTTTGAATTTACGACGTCGGTTTGGACCGCACAGCGCCTGGCGAAGATCGCGCTGATGCGTTTGCGCTTCCAGCAGACGCTGACCCTGCAATTCAAGCTGACCGCATTCCAGCTCGAGGCCGGCGACACATTCTATTTCACGCACGCTCGCTGGGACATCAATGGCGGCGTATTTGAAGCCTCGCAGTGCTCGCTGACGTTTGACAGCGACAAAGATGGCATGCCGATCGTCGGCGTCGATGTGGTCGCGCGCCAGGTGGATCCATCGATCTACAGCTTCACGCCGCCCTCGAGTTCAACCGACTACGGCGAATATTCGCCCTTCGGCGTGACCGGCGTCATGACGGGAGTCGAGTAAGGAGTAACTGAAAGCTATGGCCATCAACTGTCTCGAAGACCAGCTCCGCCGCGATGAGAGCGAGCGGCAATTCGCCTACGACGACGCCACGGGAAGAACTTTGGGTAAAGGCGATCGGCTCCAGGCAAATTTAACGATCGGCGTCGGCCGCAACCTGAGCGCGAAAGGCTTATCGCAAAAAGAGCGCGCATATCTTCTGGCCAACGACATTGCCGACGCCACAGCGGACCTCGCGGCCCATCTGCCCTGGGCGCTCGAACTCGACGATGCACGCAAGGGTGCGATGCTGAACCTCGTCTTCAATATGGGCATTAGGGGTGTGATGGGCTTCCCGAAATTTCTAGCGGCGATGCAGGCGGGCGACTGGGCGACGGCCAAGGCCGAGTTGCTCGACTCCGAGGCCGCGCGCCAGGAGCCGGATCGCATCGATCGCCTCGCGCTGCAAATCGAGACTGGATTCTGGCAATAACACTTCCCTTCCCCGTCTCTTTTTTCGATGGTCCTGTGGTGGGACATCAACCGAGGAGAACAATCATGAAGGACTGGAAAACCACCGCTGCCGGCGTGGCCACGATCGTGGGAGCGCTCTGCGCTACCGCGCTGAAAGTTTACAACCATCAACCCGTCGACGTGCCGGTGCTGCTCGGCTCGCTCACCGCCGGCGTCGGCCTGATCAAAGCCGCGGACTCGCGCTAAAGACATGAACCCCTTCGACGCGATCGCCGCACTGATCCTCGGCAAGATCAAAGACGGCATCTGGGCGCAGTGGCTCAAGTTTCTCTTTGAGTTATTGTTCTCGGCCGTCGTCTCGTTTCTGTTCACCTGCGGCACGGTGCTGGTGAGTGGAGAGCCGGAGCTGCTGGCGATCGGCGCCGGCATGATCATGGCCGCGCTCGCCCTCACCGTGTTATTCCGCCGCGAAGCTTCGCGGCTCACCAAGGGAATGCTCGTCGTGCTGCCCTCAGCTGAGGCCACGAAAGAGATCGCCACCGATTTTGAAGTCATTCAGAAAGCAGAGGAGAAAACAAAGTCATGACGTTCAAAGGTATTGCCACTGATCTCATCGCGGCCGCCAAGAAATTCAAGGCCGCAATTCTGTCGGCCGCGGCCGACGCCCCTAAAGTCATCGGTAAGATTGAGGCGGACGCGCCGGAAGTGGAAGCGCTCACCGAGTTGGCATTCCCTGGCGCCGCCGCGGTGGAACAAGCTGGACTCGTTGTGCTGGAGAAGATCGCAGAGGCAGTCGAAGCCGCGGGCACCGCAGCCTCGGCCAACGGATTGAGCGTGTCGCTCGATCAGGCCACCGTCACCGCGGTGAAGGGCGTGCTGCCCACGCTCAAGGGTTTGGCGACTCCGGCCGCTGCGCCCGCGAAATAAGCAACTTCTTAGCTGGCCAGGCGCTTCGCGTGCGCCGACTCTGGATCGGATTGATCGAGCGTCGGCGCATTCGGCAGCGCCATCACACGGCGGAAGTCGTTCCACGCTTTGAGAATTTTTGTGTCGCTCATTGCGGGCACGGGCAAGCCTTGCGCTTTCCTCATCTCGATCCAGCTCAGAAAGGTGAAGCTCGGGTCCGCTGAGAAAATCTCGCGCGCGCGCTCGTAGACGATGTAGTTCAGCGGTTGCGTTTTCTGGTTTGGGGCGTCGCCTTTCGAGATCAGATCCGCGCACGTCATGCAGATTGAAACCGAGGCCTGCGAGGAACGAACGGCATCGTCAACCCCGACGACGCGCAGGCGGATATCGACCACGATCGCGGCGACGTTGATCTCGACGACTTCAAGGCAGCGAAAGCAGGGAGCGGTTTGGCGAGCTGGCATTTTTCCCCTCCGGGAAGCGTTTTGGAAATGGTTTTGGAAACGCGATTAGCTTACCAGACAGCCACTTAGCCCAGACTCAGAGGAGTAAACATGGCAACAACAAACGCAGCGATTGAGAAGGCTCCCCTGCCGGCGGAGTTGGATCCGCTCGCAGAACAGTTCCACGATCTAGAGCTTGGGCTCTCCAGTGCGCGGCGCGAAGTGACCGCGAAGCAGGCGGCATTGGCGAAGATGGAGCTTGAGTTTATCGAACTAGTGAGATCTCACGGAAGCACTCATGCGGAGAAATCAAAGATTCTGCACGGCATTGTTTGGGAGATGGTCGCGACGTTCTCTCAATACACCACACAGGACGGCGCCGCGATCGAGCGTTTTCGCGAAGCACTGGTGAAGGCGAAGAAGACCAGGCTGTTGAAAAAGATTTTCGAGGCCGACACGCGCTGGACGATGAAGGCCTCGGCCGCGGAGATCGTGAAGACCGAGCAACTCACTCCGACGCTGATGGCGCTGCTGTTGCAGTGCTCGGTGACGAAAGACAGGAAGCCCTCGCTGGACGTGCGGCAGAAAAAGAAACCGGCCTGATGACGAAAGTGTATCGAGAGCGCGAGATCTGGAAGTGGTTTCGGCGGCTGTGGTTTCGAATCCGCTATACCGCGGTCGAGACCGATCAGCCGGTCGGAACCGACAGGCCAGCCTGAGCGCTTTTCAGCGTTTCAATTCACCTGATCTGAAATCGGCTCTTCGCGGAGCCGATTATTTATTTATCAGTCAACGGTCCACACATTGAAAGCCCCAGTCTCACTCACATTCGAAGAACTCCTCGCAGTGTTGGGGAAGGCGAGAGAGCGCCGGCTGCGCGACTGGGTCATGCTTTTGTTTCTCGTGTGGCACGGGCTGCGCGCGAGTGAACTCGTTCAATCAAGCACGCGCCAGGCGGGATTATTCTTCACGCGCGAGAAAGCAGAAAGGCGACGTGCAGAGATTGGCGCGGCCGCAGCCGTGACCGAGGTGACACGCCGGATACAGGGAAAGCCGAGGATCTGCTTCCTGGTTACCACCGAGCAGCCGATTACGCGGTCGGGCATGACCTACGGGTCCGTCGTCGGCGGTGAGGTCGAAGTGCAGCGACTGAAGCGATCGCTGAAGACCACCCAAGACCTGCATGAGCACGAGAACGAACTCCTGAACGAGCGCAAGGCCTGGTCGCAGTGGCTGCGCGAGGCGCCGCGGAGAGGCAAAAAAGGGGCGGCCCGGGGCTGTTTGCCGGAAGTGCAACAAAATGTGATTTTGTCGCATTTCCAGGCCTCGGAGAGCGTTTTTCGGATCAGTCGAAGCCAACTGTGGCGGATCTGGCGACGCTACGCGACCGAAGCCGGCCTTCCGCCCAGGAAGAGACATCCGCACTGCGCGAAACACACCATTGCGACGCTTCTCGTCGATGCCGGTGTTCCGTTACCAAAGATTCAGGTCCACCTGGGACACGCATCGCTCGCATCGACGGGAAAGTACACATTGCCGCGCGAGGATGAAGTGTCCCGCGCCGTCGGCAAAGCGATCGGCTCGCTGATGTAGAAACTGGACCGTCTTCGATTTTTTCCGCCCGTAGTTTTTCTGCTCTATCCCCTTTTTGAATGGAAACCCGCGTGCTTTGCCGCATTCACAGGCAAGGGGTTGGGGTTGTTCGTCCAAAAAACGATTTTGATCTTTCAGCATCGCGCGCGGGGTGTGCGCGCTTCCTTGTGCCTTTGATCTTCGACAGTCGTGTGTCTGCGATGTTCTAGGAGGGGCTATAGGGTGGTTTTATCTAGATTCAATTCTTAAAAGCAACTTCGGGGGTCAATTTTTGCCGCTTAAACCAGCATCTGTTGCCCGACAGTAGAACTTGCCCGGAAGCATTTCTTGCCGGGGTACACAGAGAGTAATTCGCTGCGATACCGCACGCCCCTGCTAGGCCAAAACGGGATTCCCCCCCCCCGATTTTCCACAGACGTGCACAGATTGCGCTTGACGTGATTACGCGTAACGCGTAGGGTTGCGCTCATGGAAACGCGAACTTGCAAAGCCGTTGACTGCCGGGCTGAGTTCGAGCCGATCAATCCACGCCAAACTTTTTGCTCGAATGCGTGCGCGAGCCGCATCCGAATGCGACGTCGACGCGCTCGACATCACGGCGGCGGAGGCGACAACGGCGGCCCTGGCGGCCCTCCAAACGGCGGACTCCACGCCACAATTGGCGGCGCTGTCGAATACGGCAGAGACGGATCCGTGTCTGATAATTCCAGGTATTATGTAAAGTTAGGCCAGTTTAGATCAGTTCCACATGCGACCGCTCGTTGTTTCCCTCTAGCAACCCAACCAGCTTCTTATCCAAAGTTGCGACCTTCCCGCGGCGATGCATCGCTAACGCCAAGAGATACGCATCCGTAATCTGTTGATGCCCCAGGATTCTTATTCCCAGATTCCCCATTCCGTCTGATACGGAGATGTCATCGGCCCAGAATTGATGTGCAGGATGTCGCAACGTAATCCGCAACGCCGCAAGGGCCTCCGCAGGAGAAACCGCATGGGGAGAGAAAGCGGGATTCGAAACAATCCTTACAAACCCGGTTTCCACGATTGGGCACGTCGCCCATCCTTTAACAGCATTACCAGCAAACCATCTCTGGACCTTAGCATGGAATTCATGCGCCGGCCACGACAATGCCAACAGCACATTCACATCGAGGAGATAGGCCATCATTCCAACTCAGACTCAAGCTCCTTTACCCGTTCCGTCGTAATTTTAGGGGAGTCCCGGGGGACGTCGAATACAACGACGCCATTCACCATGCGAGTCGGAGTCGGACTTGCAAAACCCTTCCGCACCAACTCGGAAGCCGCTTTCCCTAAAGCTACAGATCGAGCCTCCGAATACCGGCGGAGAATCTCCAAAGCGTCGTCGTCTAGATTGAGAGTGGTGCGCATCTGTAGCGATGATGCCACTAATTATTAAGTGATGTCAATAGGCAGGAGTAAGCATCACTCGCCAAAACCCTACATCTTATACTTCCCCATATCATCGTCGCCCAGCCCTTCCAGATACTTCCGCAATTCGTCGCTGGTCACCCGGTCCGACGAACTCGCCGCCAGCTTTGAAGTCTTCAGGACTATATCATCCACGAAGATCGGGCAATCCACGCGCAGCGCCAGCGCCAGCGCATCCGACGGTCGCGAATCGATTGAGATCACCTCGCCGCCGCGCTCCAGCCAGATCACCGCATAAAACGTATCCTCGCGCAGTTCCGTCACCACGACTTTATGCACCTGCGTCTCCAGGCCAGTCAACACATTCTTGATCAGATCATGCGTCATCGGCCGCGGTGGACTGAACTTTTCCATCTCCTGAGCGATCGCATTCGCCTCATAGACCCCCACCCAGATCGGCAACACTGTGTCCCCACCCACATCCTTCAACACCACTATCGGCATTTGCGTTACGGGATCGAGCAGTAAACCCCGGACGGTCATTTCGATTTCCATGGGGACCTCCTACTGATTTTCATTCTTATATCACCAATTCGCCGAGCAGGGAGTTGGGAAAACTGGCGGTCACTCGGACTGGAACGTAGGTTCCAGGCCGAAGATTTGCGGATGGTGGGGCGGTGAAATTGAGCGTTTTGTTGTGAGTGGTTCGGCCCATCCATTGGTTGCGGGATTCATTACGGCCTTCAACCATTACTTCACAAGTTGCGCCGATGTACTTTTTGTAACGGATAGTTTGGATTTCGCGCTGTCGCGCCATCAAAACTTCCAAGCGGCGGGCTTTTTCTTCGTCGGGAATGGCATCGTCCAATTTCAGCGACGGAGTATTCGGCCGCGGGGAATACTTGAAGGCGAAGACTGCGTCATAGCCGACTTCATCGAGCAGGCTGAGCGTCTCGGCAAAGTCGGCGTCGGTTTCTCCCGGGAAACCGACGATCATATCGGTGGTGATGCTGATCTCGCGCTTCGCGGACTTGATCCAGGCGATGCGCTCAAGATATTGCTCGCGATTGTAGAGACGCTGCATGGCGTCGAGCATACGCGTCGATCCGCTCTGCACGGGCAGATGAACGTGATCGCAAAGGGTGGAAACGGCGTCGAGGGCGTCGACAATGTCGCGGCCAAAATCGCGCGGATGCGAAGTGGTGAAGCGCACGCGCCGGATGCCAAGGACTTCCCCGACCGCTGCGAGCAATTCGGCAAAAGTTTTTCTCTTTGAAATCTCAGCCGAAGAATCCTTGTACGAATTCACATTCTGCCCGAGCAACTGAATTTCCGTGTAGCCGAGGTCGGCCATCTGACGGGCTTCGGCGAGGACTGACTCTGAGGTCCGGCTACGTTCTTTGCCGCGCGTGTAGGGCACGACGCAATACGCGCAGAATTTGTCGCAGCCTTCGATGATGGTGATATAGCCGCGATGCGGATTGGTGCGGGCAGTGAACTCGGTTTCGAAGCAGGCGTCGGTCTCGCGGTCGTCGAGTCCGGTCACGCGGAGCGGGCTTCCAGCTTCGGGCTTCCGGCTTCCGGATTTCTCTGCGCCGACTTCCCCGCTTTCGGAACGAATCTTTACGAGCCGCGCGTTTTCTTGTTGCGCGTTTTCCAGTTGCACCAGCATTTGCGGCAACTTGTTGTATGACGCCGATCCTGCGACCAGCGAAACATACGGGGCGCGTTCAAAAATCTTTTCGCCCTCCTGCTGCGCAACGCAGCCGAGCACCCCAAATGTCTTGCCCTGCTTCTTGTATTTTTTGTAATCGGAGAGGCGGTTGAACACCTTCTGCTCCGCCTTATCCCGGATCGAGCAGGTGTTGTAGAGCACCAGGTCGGCCTCTTCCACGGTCTCGACCTGCCGGTAGCCCTCGTGCAGCAGCGTCCCAACGACCTTTTCGGAGTCGTGCACATTCATCTGGCAGCCGAAAGTTTCGAGGTAAAACGTTTTCTGCGGACGCTGTTGTGGAATCCCAGACATACGTCAAGTATAACCCGGTCGTGTAGGACGGACACTCTTGTCCGTCGCAGTTGACCTTGGTTTTGATTTTGCCTTGGTTTTGATTTTGCCTTGGTTTTGACCTCAGCTCAGTGACCCGCTAAAGCGAAATCAACAGCAAAAACAAAATTCAACACCAAAATCAAGATCAACGGCGACGGACATGAGTGTCCGTCCTACACTGGATCTTTTTTGACCCAGAGCCAGCGATAATCTTCGGGCCTGTCGACTAAGCCTCTCCTCACCGGATTCTGGCGAATGTATTCGAGTTCCGCATCGAAGCTCTGCTGCGATCGCGGGATGTGGTCGAACGATTATTCCTGCCAAACCGGGCCCCAGGCATTCACAAGCTTGTTCACGCTGCACGCGGAGGTTCCTTTGAGACTCTTCATGAACGAAGGCAGACCGTAGGGCCAGCCCTGCTCATCGCGCAGCGGCGTGAGCAGCAAGTGTACGTGCTCTGGCATCACCACCGCGGCGTGCAGTTCGTAGCGCTTCCCGTTGTCGTAGAGTAGGAGGCTCGCTCTCACTGTTTGTGATCCCGGGGCGAACACCCTCTGTCACTCCGCTGCCCGTTGCTCTTGTCATTCCGCGGGGCGGGAGCGAGGGGGAACCTGCTGTTTCTCGCGGCCCGCTCCGCTGCTGGTTGCCGTTGTTCTTACCCATAAAGACACAAGGCGCAGCCTGCTCGGCTGCGCCCTCATGCTCCTTCACTTGAAAATGTTCGGTCCAGAAAGGCGAAAAGCGCGGCCCGGAGGCTGCGCTTTGTTGATTTCTTGTTTCTATAACTATTATCTCAAGTTAGAAGGGGTAAACCGGAAAAAATACAGAGTTTATTTCTCTCGGCGAATGTGTGGGTTGCGGGGAATTGAAGGCTTTTGGGGGCTTGACAAGATTTGGGGTCATCCAACGAAAAAGCAGATTCCTCGGCCAAAGAGCGGGTTCGGAATGGCAAAAGGGTTAATGACAAAAGGGTTAGGTGCAGGATGTTGTTCAGTCGTATGTGCTCATCGTCATCAAGATGGGTTAAGAACAAGATCAGCATTAAACTGAAACTGCGACGAGTGCCCGAAGAAAACCAACTGCTACTTCCGATGAACGTCCGCCGAGTGTTCCGGAAGGCGGCAGGCCGGGTGCACTCTGTTGTGGATTGGATTCCGAGCCAAAGAACGTACCCCCGCCGAGAAGACGTTCGATTGCCCGGATCAGATCCTTCCCCGCTTGCGATTTTAAGACAAATCCCTGAGCACCGGCCTGGGCGACTTCGATCGCAAGATGTTCCGATTCATGCATCGTAAACATCAACACCCGGGATCCGAACGCGCAAATCATCGAAGCTGCTTCCAGACCACTCATTCCTGGCATAGTGATATCCAGCACCGTAACGTCTGGCTTGAGGCTTCGGCATAGCTCGATAGCTTCACGAGCATTGCTGGCTTCTCCGCATATTTCCCATTGGGGGCGTGCCCTAGTGATCAGCGTTCTGATTCCCTCGCGCACGACTTCGTGATCGTCAACAATTAAAATCTTGGCCGGCATTTGCAGTAACCAACTTTCTTAAAAATCTCCGCCAACAACTCGCCATCGCAGCGGCGGTCGA
This sequence comes from Candidatus Sulfotelmatobacter sp., assembly GCA_036500765.1. Lineage (NCBI taxonomy): Bacteria > Pseudomonadati > Acidobacteriota > Terriglobia > Terriglobales > Candidatus Korobacteraceae > Candidatus Sulfotelmatobacter > Candidatus Sulfotelmatobacter sp. Next base: position 467,827 of record DASYBM010000004.1, on the reverse strand, counting down.
AACTTACTTGGCATCCGGTTGACCTCTCACGGGAATTGTCGCTCTCACGAGCGTGCCGCCTGCCCGTGAAATTATTTTCAGTTTTCCTCTCAATTGGCGCATGCGCTCGTTCATTCCACGCACTCCAACACCTAGCGCGCCCATCCAGTCCTCGCCGCCTTGACCCAAAATGGTCTGATCGAAGCCTTTTCCTTGATCCTCTACTTCAAGAACAGCATTTCCGTCCCGCGTCAGCAATCGCACTTCAGCGGTCTTACTTCCGGAATGCCGATGGACATTCGTAAGACTCTCTTGCAAAACACGAAACATTGCCAATTCGGCTTCGGGCGCCAGGCGGGCAAAAGCCGGCTCCGCTTCGAATGTGGTTTTGATTCCGCTGCGAGAAGAGAATCCGCCCAAATACCAAGGAATAGCGGACTTCAGGCCCATCTCTTCCAGCATAGGCGGATATAACAGGTAAGAAACGGTTCGCACTTCTTTGATGGAATCGTCGGTCAGACGAATACACTGAGCCAGGTCCTGCGTCGCAACCTCCGGTTCAGTTCTGACGAGCGATGCAACAGTCTCAAGCTTAAGTTTCAGCATTGCCAAGGATTGCCCAAGGCTGTCGTGAAGGTCGCGTCCGATTCGCTTGCGCTCTTTGTCTTGCGTACTGAGAAGGTGGAGTGATAGTTGTCGAAGAGACTTTTCAGAATTAGCCAGTGCTTCCTTTGCTTCCATCCGGTCGGTGAAATCTCTGGTCACCTTTCCGAAGCCGACCAGTTCGCCCGAGCTGTTTCTAAGTCGAGTGATGATCACATTTGCCCAAAATCGAGATCCATCTTTTCGGATGCGCCAACCTTCGTCTTCGAACCGACCCTTTTGGGCCGCGACTTCCAGTTCCCAGGTTGGCTTTCCATTTCGTTTCTCTTCTTCGGGATAGAAGATCGAAAAGTGCTTGCCGATAATTTCGGCTGCGGTGTATTGCTTAATGCGCTCGGCTCCAGCGTTCCAGGTCCTAATATTTCCGGCGGGGTCAAGGATAAAGATGGCGTAATCTTGGACAGCTTCCACCAGCAACTGAAACTGCCCCTCCCGCTCGCGTGGTGACAGCTCTTTTTCAGGCATCTCTGAATTTGGGCCTTGGCGCGAGGCCGCGAGGCGATGAAGTCGGTTTTCCTGGTCCTCATTCAATCGTTCGTCGGATTTGCTAGGCACGATGGTTGAGATCTCCTTGAGCGTCAGGACGATGAGCGACAGTACAACGCAGTCTTATGATGCTTGTCTCCCTCGTTCTGGTCATACGGAAATCACCCTAGAAAAACCTGGCCGGAACCATCAGTAATCAACATCAACGGGGACGGACAGGGGTGACGGTCCTACCCGATTACGAAAGCGTCGAGCCAGCCGAGAACGCGCTGCCAACCTTCGCCGTGGTCTTTCGCGGATTCCACGTTGCCGGCGAAGCCTTCCTGACAGACTCGCACCAGCGTTCCGGTGCCGGATTTGCGCGGGCCGCTGGGATGCAATCCGTGGACGCTGTGTGGCTCGAGTTCCCAGTGGACCACGGTTTTGAGCGGGCCGGTATAGCTGCCGATCTAGGTGTGGACCAGCAGGCGCGGCGGATCGACTTCGAGATATTCGCCTTCGACGTAGAAGGATTTGCCGTCGGCTTCGACGCCGTCGCTCCGCCATTTACCGCCGACGCGGACGTCCATGGTGGGCTTGGTGAGGGTGTAAAGCTCGCTATGTCCCCACCATTTGGGAAGTTGCGCGGGATCGCTGATGGCCTGGAAGACGCGGGCCGGGGGCGCGGCAATGAAGATCTCGGCGATGACGGCGTTTTGGTCGGGCGTGATGGTTGCAGTGGCCATAAGTTCTCCTCAGTGTAGGACGGACACTCTTGTCCATCGCTTTTGCTGTTGTCGTCTCCGTGGTTAGCAGAGAAGCAAAGTCAAAGTCAGGAGCAAAGTCAAAGGCGACGGGCAGGAGTGTCCGTCCTACATCTACATCTTGCGGCGCAGGTCAAAAAATTGTTTCATCTCTTTGCCGTGATCGACGAAGATCCAATCTTCGGTGTGGTGGTTGTCGTCGAGAACCGTCAGCACCATTTGCTGCATGTGGCCGGCGTCGGGAGTCGCGAGATTAGTGGCGCCGACGTAGGTGAAGGTGATGGTCTTACCGTCCGGCGAGACGCTGGCTTGCATGCGGGGCTGGTTACCGACTGCACAGTAGTGGGTCATCAGCAGCTTGTCGGGGCCGTCAAGATTGAACATCGAGATCATCTCGGCGTGGCCGCTTCTACGCTTGATCGGATAACGACGTTGGAGGACAGCGATGGCCGCCAGATTACTTCAGCAGGTCGAGAAAGGCTTGATGGAGTCGGGGATCGTCGGAGAGTTCGGGGTGGAAGGTTGCGGCCATGGTCTGGCCCTGGCGAACGGCGACGGGGACTTCGTCTGCGCCTTCGGTGGCGAGTATCTCGACGCCTTCGCCGACGTGTTCGATTTTGGGGGCGCGGATGAAAACCATTTCCAGCGGGGAGGCGCAATGGTCCGCGGCCAGGAACCTGCCTTCGCGGATGGAGCTGTCGATCTGGCGTCCGTAGGCGTTGCGGCGGATGCGGATGTTGAGAGCGCCCAGGCCCCTTTGTTGAGGATTTTCCACTTCGGCGGCCAAAAGAATCGCGCCTGCGCAGGTGCCGAAGGTTGGCTTGGCATGAACGAACTGTTTGAGCTTTTCGAACCCGGCTTCGCCTAAGAGTTTAAGGAAGGTGCCGGACTCGCCTCCGGGGATGACGAGGCCGTCGATCTCGTCAAGCTGCTCGGGCTTTTTGACGAGCACCACTTTAGCGCCCAACTCTTCGAGTCGGCGGCGGTGGGCGTCGAAGTCGCCTTGCAGAGCGAGGACACCAATGAGCATACGAAAATCCTTTGACCACAGAGGTCACTAAGGAGCACAGAGGAAATACTTGCTTACTCGTCTGCGTCGCGGCCTCAGCTTTTATTTTAAGGGATTGGGGCAGGAACAGCTTGAGTCACAAAAGCGAACTCAAACTCAAAGGTGGCGGAGATGCTTGGGAAATCCTGCGATCGCCGTTCGTCTCACGCCCTTAAGTTCGGGCAACTGGAAAGAGCAGAGCGCACCAGCGCCGGGACGGTTGACAACGCGCGATGTGGTAGACCTGACGGCCTTCTCCCAGCGCCGCGCTAGAGGACGCCCGGACTGCGCTACGTACCATTCGGCCTGTTCCAAAATATCGGCGACGGCCGCATCGCTGAAGATAAGCCGACGCTTCTTCACCGGCGCTGAGAACGCTCGCGGAGGGCGGCCAGCAAGCCCTTCTGTCGAATCCTTCAGGGCCTCGGGAAGCGAGATGTTTAGGGAGGTCATGGGCATGGCTTCATAATATGACAGTTTATGACGGTGTTCAAGGCTGGCACAGGTGCAAAAAGAATGGCCCTCTGTATCCGGGGCCATTTCAATGTCCGTGGTGCGGCTCTCTGTCCGTCCTCAGTATTGGCTAGCCGGGACACATGGCCAAGTTACAAGGGACGTCGTCTCTGCATCGCGCGCTGGCCAGTTGGAAAAGTCAAAAGCCCGCGATTCAGGTTCGTGGAATCCTACCCTTTCGCAAAAAGCGCGAAAGGATGGGGCACCCGGCTGCGCTGCCGCTGCACGGTTCTAGATCCTGTGTTCAAACAATCTGAACGCAGGGAGTCGATAGCGCATTATCTCGACATCCGCGCAACGAGCGATTGAACCGAGCGTCGACGGCAGGTAATCCAGCCTTACGCGCGAGAGGATTCTGATGAGCCGTTCTTTTGGGTCGATCAAGTCTTCAAGATTGCCGTTGACGGTTCCGGCTAGGCGACCATCTGCTACCGTCGATATCGCTCGCTCATCGGCCAAGAGCCAGGTTTCTGTTTCCTGCTTTACAGCACAAACATCGACTCCACGCGGAAAGCGGTAATCTAGCCCCGCAATCTTCGAGCGCATTTCCGCTTCAACATCGGACGCCAGTCGACTGCCGCAGTCACGGATAACTAACGCCCTATCAACCGGATTTCCTTCATCGATGAACTCCAGGGATTTCAGAAGGCCTGGAAAACGCTTCATTAGATTCCCCACGCCCCCACATTCGAGGCTAAAGAAACGCGCGTCTGGAGAATCTAATCGAAGCGTCAGTGCTTCGTACACCGGTATGTCATAGATGCCCTCGACGATCAGCCCATAACTAGGCACGGGCAAGGGCCCCCGAGTAATACAGTTCGCCTAATCCTATTTCACCGGACTCGATGAGTTTCCGGAAGTGTTCATTGTTACGCAGACGCATGGAGGCGGTTGCTCCCTGTTCACGACGAAACAACACAAGATTGTCGATGGAAACCCTATCGATTAGCTGTGGTGAATGGGTGGATATTACCAATTGGGCTGATTTTTCTGATCCAAGTTCAATCTGCACCTGCTTGAGTAGTTCAGCCAAGACCGTCAATAAACGTGGGTGGAGGAAATTCTCTGGTTCCTCCACGCAGTACAAGGCTGAACCTAGTTCTACAGGAGCAAACACCAGCGAAAGCAATGCGATGAATGACAGTTCGCCATCAGACATCTGCCAGACCGTCATCGGAGACTTGAGGTATTTCTCGCGCGACGCAAGGTACACAGTCGACTGCTGCGTCGGCCAAGATAAAACCTCCTGCAGATCAGGAAAGACTTCCCTGCAGACCGAGACGATCCTTCGGAATTGCTCGCCGTGACGAGTCTGCAGCAAAAGCAGCCATGATGCTAGGTTGTCGCCGGATTCCGACAAGACCTGCGCAGCGGCCGATGGATTTGCCTGTCGCATAAGTGGCGGAATCAAACGATAGAAACGCCATGATGCAATCGAGGCGCGAATTGTATTCCCTTCCCAATCAGGGAACTCATACTCCAACGCAAGTCTACTTGTGTCGTGAATCTGACTTATGCTTGCGTGGTTCGAATCGTTAAGTATTCGGTGTCCTTGCTCACTAGTAATTAGAGGGATTGGACCATCCGGCTTGAAAAGAGTGAGTTCCTCACGCTGCACGCTGGTATAGCCGTAACGCCTCTCACCGAGAATCTCCAGATGATAGGACCATTTAAGTAATTGCCCATCTTCTTTTGGCACAGTGCCGTCCAAAGTAAATGAGATCAGGTTGGACTCTTCTCCCTTCCATGCGACCTCCTGAAATCCATTTCTCTTCGCGATAGCATTACCGAGTCCTTGAATCCCTGCACCTGGGACGATCAAATCCCTGATGAACTTGAAGACGTCGATGAAGTTGCTCTTGCCCGACATGTTGGGGCCTACCAACACATTCGTGAGCCCTAGCTCCATGTCCACGTTTTTGAGGGACTTAAAATTCTGTATTCGGATTCGGTTAATCATGAGCACTCGCCCTCGGGTGACGCAGCTAATAGGATTTCAAGGTTGTCCCTGACCTCTACCACCCTCTGGTTTGCAGCATCTGTGCCTCATCCAGCCCGGCCACGGCCAGCCCTTTCATGGCTCCGGTCAGGTCCTCGCTAACTTCAAGTAATACTTTAGGGTCGTTGAAGTGCGTCGCGGCTTTGACGATGGCTTTGGCGCGTTTTTCGGCTTCGATGGGGTCGGCGAACGTCGTGCTGTCTTTCATGAAGATGCCGCTGCCGACAAAGACGGCTTCGGCGCCGAGTTGCATGACGAGGGCGGCGTCGGCGGGGGTGGCGATGCCTCCGGCCGAGAAATTTGGGACCGGCAGCTTCCCTGCTTTGGCTACGATCTTCACTAGTTCATACGGCGCGGCGTGCTCTTTGGCTTTGGCGTAGAGTTCTTCTTCGCCGAGCACGGTGAGAATTTTCATCTCTTGAACAATCTGGCGGATGTGTTTCACGGCGTGGACTACGTCGCCGGTGCCGGCTTCGCCTTTGGTGCGGATCATGGCTGCACCTTCGGCGATGCGGCGCAGGGCTTCGCCGAGATTGCGCGCGCCGCACACGAACGGAACTTTGAAGGCGTGCTTGTCGACGTGATGGGCTTCGTCGGCGGGGGTGAGGACTTCGGATTCGTCGATGTAGTCGACGCCGAGTTCCTGCAAGATTTGGGCTTCGGCAAAATGTCCGATGCGGCACTTGGCCATGACCGGGATGGAGACGGCGGCCATGATCTCGCGAATCTTTTTAGGGCTCGCCATGCGGGCAACGCCGCCTTCGGCGCGGATTTGCGCGGGCACGCGTTCGAGGGCCATGACGGCGACGGCGCCGGCGCGTTCGGCAATGGTGGCCTGCTCGGCGTTGGTGACGTCCATGATGACGCCGCCTTTGAGCATTTCGGCGAGGCCGGTCTTGAGGCGGAGAGAAGTGTTAGTGCCGTTATTCTGCGACATGGTTTCTACCTGTGGATACCTTTTCGCAAGCGCGAAGGATGGGCCGACATCAGACGGCCGACTTTCTCCATGTTACAACTCTATCTTATAGGCCTTTGCGGGTCCGCGGTACCCCCGGATCTGAGATTTGTAGGCAGAGTCCCCTCGCAAAGTCCGCGAAAGAACGATCCGGAACCAAGGAGTGCACCTCGACAGCGCTTCAGTGCGACGGCTTCCGTGAAGGCGCCTCGAACATGACATGCCCTTCATGCTGGCACGCTTTAAACTCCTCGGGTGTCAGTTTCGAGGATTCCTCTCCGGCGGGAACCGAGACGCAGCGCATGAAATCGTCGAAGCCGGGTTCGGAAAAGACAAATGTGAGACTAATATTTTCGCGACCGATGTTTTTCATACTGATCCAGGTACCGGAAGGGATGAAGACCACGGCTCCGGCGTGAACGTCGCGTTCTTGGTCTCCCAGCCAGGCGTGAGCCATCCCTGTTTGAAGCAGAAGAATCTCGTCCTGTCCCATGTGCTTGTGCCGGGCGATAACCCCGCCGGGAGGTATCTCCTCGGTGGCGAGCCACATTTTCTGCGAGCCCCCGTTCTGGCGATCCACTTTAATCGTGAAGTTCGGGGTGGGCGCCGGCGTGTCCCGCTTTCTTCGAACGCGGTGTTCGCCTTCGGTCTTCTCGAGGATTAGCGGTGTGGGCTCGCGTTTGGGCGTGGACTGGGTGGCGGCATCTTTGGATATTGCTCCGATTAAGAGAATGGCAGCAAGACCTGCCGACACGATAGCGAGACGCATCGATCCCTCCAAGAGTCCCTGATCATACTCCGAAATCGCACGGTGACTGGGAACGAGGCACAAGGATCGGGACCGGATCCAAAGTCTAAATCCCCACCCTAACGCCGCAAAGAACGCGACGTTAGGATGGGGCACCCGCAGCGGTTTGGCTGGCCGCTGACAGCTGACAGCTGACAGCTTCACTTCGGATCGACTACCGGCGTCTTCTCGGTTTCGACGGATTTCAGTAATTCTTCGTCAGCCTCTTTGTCGCGTTGTTCACCGTTCAGGCTGGTAAATCGTTGGCTGGCATCGTGGATTTTCTGCTCGGCGCCGTGCAGTTGGCTGGACACCGAGGCGAACGTGATGCCCACGATAAGGACGGCGACGACACAAAGAACAAGCGCGGCGACCCAGGCGGGACGGCTCATGAAAAGCAGCGCGATGGAAGCGATCACGATGCCGATTTCGCAGGCCAACTGCGCCCACTCGTAATGCTCGGCTGCCATGCCGTGGATTTTTATGGCGGGCTCGTAGGACTCCGACCAGTCCAACGACGTTTCCTTTTCCACATCGAGCGCGCGGATCAGCGCGGCAAAGCCGGCGAGGTCTTCGTGCGTGGGAATCTCGGCATTCAGATTCTTGGCATTCTCGAGGCGATTGACGCGGGCGGCGCGGGCCACGTCGGCGGAAGAAATTTGACCGATCAGCTTTCTGGATTCCTCGTCCCACTGGTTGAAGCGCTCGGGATCTGGATTCAGCGAGTGCAACTGGCGCAACTGGGCCACCAGCACGCGGTACTTCGTGGAGATGGCCTGGTACTTCATCGAGGCATTGGTTTGTTCGACCATGGTGGCAATCAGTTCGGTGCGCTGACCTCCGACCAGAGCCGCACAAAGCGCCAGAAGCACTCCCAGAAACGCCATGGTGATGCCTAGATACTTGCCGAGGCTGCCGGCGTGCCCGGCATGCTCGATGTGCTCCGCTAATTCGTCAACTTCCGCCATAGGACTTTCTCTTCTCTGTTCCGCGCGGGGGCCTATAGGAATTTTGTCATTCGTTTTACTATCTCCTCGCATATTTAGCGAATATTTTTTCGGGGTTCGATGGCGATGAAGTTACCGCGGAAGTGGGAATGAAATATCCTGTGAGGTCGCAGATCCCCAAAAGATTGACGACCGCGGGATCCCCACCCCTGCGCAAAAAAAACGCGCACGGATGGGGTGCCCGCGAATCAGATGACTGAAGCGAGACTTACGGGGTGAATTCGAAGGCGACGCCGCCTACGGTGTCGCCGGCTGGACCTCCCCAGAGGGTAGTTCCATAGAGATTTCCGGCGGAGTCGGTGGTGAGGGCGGCGGAGGGATACGCTCCGTCATTGCCGCCGGTGAAGTTGTAGAGGATGGTTTCCTTCCATCCCTGGGCCGTGGCATTGAGTTTAAAGATCGTGCCGGGATTGTATTTTCCGCCGCCCGTAGTAGTGCCATAGACCACGCCACTGCGCCAGACCACTCCGCCGGTAGCGTCACAGCCGTCGGCGGCGGAGAGTCCAAGGAAAGTGTGCATAATCATCTCAGACCAGTGGTGCGCTGCGGCGAGCCGGAAGGCGACGCCGCACCTGGCGCTGCCTCCAGCCTGGGTCACGCCATAGAGATTGCCCGAGGGATCGATCGCGACTCCCGCGAAAGGGTTCACGCCGTCGGAGCCGCCTGCGAAACTGTGAAGAATGCGTTCAGCCCAGCTTGCGGATGATGAGGTGGCGGAGGGGACGAGCTGATATACCGTGCCGGAATTATGCGATCCGCCGGAGTAAGTGGTTCCGTAGAGGTTGCCTTTCTGGTCGAAGATCAACGGGGCGTAGGGCGTTTCGCCGTCGGTGCCGCCGGCAAAATTGTGCAGCACAATTTCCTGCCAGCCGGATGATTTCTCCAGTTCGTAGGCGACTCCCTTGCCGTTTGCGCCGCCGCTCACACTGGTGCCGTAAAGATTCCCGGCTGCATCGAAGATGACGCCGGCAAAGGGGCTTCCGCCGTCGGAAGCGCCGGTAAAAGAGTGCAGGATGGTTTCGGTCCATTCTCCGGAAGTGGTGGGAGTCAGTTCGAAAACTACGCCGCAGCCCAGGCGGCAGGCACTGTTGGTCTCGCCGCCTTCCACGGTGGCGCCATAGAGATTTCCGGCGCTGTCGAGGACAAGCGTCGAGTGCGGATTGCTGCCGTCGGAGCCTCCGGTGAAACTGTAAAGAATGGTCTCGGCCCACTTGGCGCCGGAGGGCGAAAGACGGTAGACCGTGCCGGCTCCGGCTTTGCCGCCGTTGACCGAAGTGCCGTAGAGGTTGCCGGCTGAGTCCATGATCAGGGCGGAATAAAGACTGCTGCCGTCGTTGGAGCCGACGCCGAAATCATGCAGCGTTTTGGGGCTGGTGGCGGCTGCGGCCGTGGCGCTATGGAGAAGGATGACGATGCAAAAGGCAGCAAGCGAAAGTCTTTTGGCATGGATCATTTTTGCGGCAATCATGGAACCTCTTGGAAGGCATCGTAGTGCGTTTGCAGTTTAGGAGCCGGGACGGAGGAAGTTGTCACGAAGTTGCAAAATCACGCATCGCTGCTTCTTAAATCGTGGTGTCATCCTGAGCGTAGCCGTACTTCAGCCCTGAGCGCAGTCGAAGGGGAGGGATCCCCGGCTTAACCGGCGCCGCGCGTAAGCCTATCTCTTCACGAATTTCGCGAACATTTGTTCGGGGTCGATGGCGATGAAGATTCCGCGGCTGCGGGCGAGCACTTCGCCTTTTTCGTTCAGAATTTCGGCGGCGTTGATGTGTTTGTTGCCGCGCACTTCCACTTCCCTGCCCTCGACATGCAGCGGCTTGTGCAGCGGGACGGGCTTCAGGTATTCGACGGTCATCTCTCTGGTAAGAGCGACGACGTGGCGGAGTTTGTTGACCTTGCCCATGGCGTCGTCGAGGATGCTGGCGATGATGCCGCCGTGGCAGTGACCAGGCGGTCCGGTGTAGCGCTTGCTTAGGCGAAACTTGCTGACGAAGGCTTGGCGCTCCTCGTCGAGCGTGAACTTCAGGCGCATGCCTCCGGGATTATTTTGTCCGCAGACGAAGCAGTAATTCTTTTGCATTTTGAGGTAGCGGGTGTCGTGGCCTTGGATCTTTACGGGCATGCGGGTCATTCTATCGCGATCCAGATTCATCTTCGCGAGCGCCCGCTTTTTCCCAATCTCTCGCCGGCCGCCGATTTCCAATCGATTCCTTCTCCCGAAATGTGTTCCCTGAAGCGGTACGTCCCCTATGAAACGGTTCGTGGCGCATTTGCACTATCTCAGCAAATAGGAGGCACGCTGTGAGCTTTGAGCAACAGGAACTTACGCAAGCGCATGGGAAAAAAATTGCGAAATCGCTGACGTTTTGTTTATGGGCCATTTTTGCCGCGGGACTGCTGGTGCAGGCCGCCGCTCCACGGCTCAAGATCGAGAATCATGCGTTCGTCATGCCGCCATCCGCCATGATGCAGGGGGCAGTGATTCGGCCCGATCGACTGGTGCTGCGTGAGCGCCGAATGCAACTTGCTTCCGGCGTTCTCACCGTGGGCGGTTCGCTGGCGCTGGCTTTCTATTATCGGCGAAGGCTTGTAGTGGCGTTGAGGGGCGAGCTGTGATCGTTCTTGTTCAGTCGTTGTAGTCCGGGTCGTTTTAGCCCGCAAAAAACCAACCAACCCAGCTCTCATCTGCAAGGGCGAGAACTGTCCATTCATAACTTCGACGAAGCGTTCTGCGCCAGGCACGATTCGTCTTAACCCCTGAATCGCATCCAGGGCAAATCGAAACTCAAAGGAGAATACGATGAATCAGTCAAGACTTTTCCGCGTCTATACCATGTTGCTGACCGGCTTCGTCGCTTTGACCGCGCTGAGCGTTGGCCTTCATGCAACCCAAACCATTGTCACACCCAATGCGTCGAAAATTACTTACAACCTGAACGCGGGTGCGTCGAGCGCAGCGGTCAACCCTGCGGAAAGCACGCCGGTGCTGGTCATGGGCGTGCAGAACAACCTCGGCTATCGCGGAGTCGGCCAGGTGGCGATGCTGCACGTAGCGTCGAGCTTTCTGGAGTGGACCGGAATCGAATCACCGGCCTCGGCGGCGATTACTTCCGGCTTTAGCGGCTCGGCGGGCACCCACATCGTTTATCTCGATTACAGTCATCTCGTCGACATTCAGGTCGCAAGCACCGACACTTTCGTGATTCACAACGCGAACACGATCGCCATGTCTGGCGTGGTCACGATGGTGTGGTAGCTGGCTGGCAGCCGCAGGCTGTGAGGCCTGCGGCTTTTTTGTTGTCCGCGATACCCGCCTTCCCACATTCGGATTTTCTCTCCCGGCTGAACACTGGCGCCGACCTGGCGACGATCACATCCCAATTCCGCTTCTAACCCGCGGCAAATTCCTGTATACATATCGGTTTTGGGTTTAGCGTTGCTTCGCCCGGAGACGTGGGCGATACCGCGGAGTGCATAAATCCTTCGGCGGGCAAAGTACGCCTGCCTCAGGATGACAATTCAAATTTCAAGTTTGAACTGGAGCCTGCCATGAAGTTCATCGCCATCTTCGTTTTGGTTTTGTCAGCCACGTTCTCTTTCGCACAAACTGCCGACAAGCCGGCGGATAAAGACGCCGACAAGAAGAATCCTGCGCTCGCAAAGGTGGAGAAGAAGGATCAGAAGAAGGACGAGGCAAGTAAATGCAAAGCCGGCGGACAGGAGTGTCAGCCTGACGACCAGAAGAAGGGCGGCATGACCGCCGATACTTTTTCCGGGTTGAAGTTTCGGCTGATCGGTCCGGGGTCGTCCTCGGGGCGCGTGATGTCGATGGCGGTGAATCCGAAGAATAAATTCGAGTACTACGTGGGCGTCGCCTCGGGCGGCGTTTGGAAGACGGTGAACGATGGGACGACATGGACTCCGGTGTTTGACGGCGAGGGATCGTATTCGATTGGCTGGGTGGCGCTCGATCCGAACGATGCGTCGGTGGTATGGGTTGGGACGGGCGAGAGCAATTCGCAGCGCAGTGTTTCCTATGGCGATGGAATTTACCGCTCGGATGATGGCGGCAAGAGTTGGCAGAATCTGGGGCTGAAAAAGTCGGAGCACATTGGGCGGGTGGTGATCGATCCGCGGGATTCGAAAGTTGTGTATGTGGCAACTGAGGGCCCGCTGTGGGGAGCGGGTGGGGATCGCGGGCTTTATAAGACAACCGACGCCGGAAAGAATTGGAAGGCGGTGCTAACGATCAGCGAAAACACGGGCGTGGCGGATGTGGCGCTCGATCCTTCGAATCCGGACATTCTTTATGCGTCGGCGTATCAGCGGCGGCGGCATGTTTACACGCTGATTGATGGCGGGCCGGAAAGCGCGATTTATAAATCGACCGACGCGGGAGCGACGTGGAACAGAGTCAAGTCGGGGCTGCCAACAGTGGATATGGGACGCATCGGGCTGGCGGTCTCTCCGGCGGACCCGAACGTCGTTTATGCGGCGATTGAAGCGGCGGACGGCAAGGGCGGAATTTTTCGATCGTCCGACAAAGGCGCGACGTGGGAGCGCCGCAACGAGTTCGATCAGGGCGCGATGTACTACGCGCGCGTGATTCCCGACCCGAAGAATGTTGACCGCATTCTGGTGATGGCCGTGCAACTGCGCGAGTCGCTCGATGGCGGAAAGACGCTGCACAAAGTAAACGAAGTCAATCACCACGGCGACAATCACGTTGCGTGGATCGATCCTGACGACACCAAGCACTGGCTGCTGGGCTCGGATGGCGGGATGTATGAAACCTGGGACGACGCCAAGAGCTGGGAGTTCAAGGCCAATCTGCCGACGATGCAGTTCTATGACGTGGCGGTGGACAACGCGAGTCCGTTCTACAACGTGTGCGGCGGGACACAAGATTATTTTTCGTGGTGCGGGCCCTCGCGGACGCGCAATCTCAATGGGATTATGAATGCGGATTGGTTTGTCACAACGGGCGGCGACGGATTTCATTCGCAGGTCGATCCGGTCGACCCGAACACGATTTATTCGGAGTCGCAGTATGGAGTGCTGATTCGCTATGACAAGCCGACCGGGCAGGAACTCGTCTTGCAGCCACTGGAGGGCAAGGACGAACCGCCGCTGCGCTGGAACTGGGATTCGCCGCTGATTATCAGTCCGCACTCGCATACGCGGGTTTATTTTGCGGCGAACAAATTATTTCGCAGCGACGACCGCGGGGACACCTGGAAGGCCATCAGTGGAGATTTGTCGCGGCAGATCGATCGCAACAAGCTGCCGGTAATGGGCAAAGTTTGGGGGCCGGATGCGGTGGCAAAAAATCAGTCGACGTCGTTTTACGGGAATATTGTGGCGCTGTCGGAGTCGCCAAAGAAAGAAGGACTGATCTACGTGGGCACCGACGATGGCCTGATTCAAACGACCAGTGATGGCGGCGGCTCGTGGACGAAGTATGAAAAGTTTCCCGGCGTGCCGGATATGACTTATGTGAGCCGACTGGCGGCATCGCATTACGACGCGAATACAGTGTATGCGGCGTTTGAGAATCACAAGAACGAAGACTTCAAACCGTATCTGCTGAAGTCGAAGGATGCGGGCAAGAGTTGGACTTCGATTGCGGGCGACCTGCCAGAGAGCGGGCCGGTGCTGGCGTTTGCCGAAGACACGGTGAATCCGAATCTTCTGTTTGCAGGAACGGAGACGGGTGCGTTCTTTACGATCGACGGCGGGGCGCACTGGGTGCGGCTGAAGGGCGGACTGCCCACGATTGCGGTGCGCGACATGGTGATTCAGGCGCGCGAAGGCGATCTGGTAATCGCGACTTTTGGGCGCGGATTCTATGTGCTCGATGACATCACTCCGCTGCGACAGATAAAAGCGGATTCGACGGAACAGGCGGCCGCGACATTTCCTGTAAAAGACGCGCTGCTTTATGTCGAGCGGCATCCGCTGGGCGGGGCGAAGAAAGGATTTCAGGGGGATGCATTTTATGCGGCCGAGAATCCGCCGTACGGGGCGGTGATCACGGCGTATATGAAAGAGAAGATCAAGACGAAGAAGGAAAAGCGGCAGGAGGCCGAGAAAGAAGCGGCCAAGAAAAATCAGACGCTTCCCTATCCCACGAACGACGAACTTCGCGCCGAAGCCGAGGAGGCGAAGCCGGAAGTTTATTTCGTGGTGTATGACGAGGGCGGCGCGGCGATCCGGCGCGTTGAAGGCAGTACGGATGCGGGCTTCCAGCGCGTGGCATGGGATCTGCGCTATGCGGCTCCGCAGTTGAAAAAGCATGGCGACGAAGGCGAAGAGGATTTTCCGGACGCAGCCGATCAGGGTCCTCTGGTCCTCTCGGGAAATTATTCGGTGCGGATGTTTAAGAAAGTGGATGGAGTAGTGACCGAACTGGCCGTGGCGCAGTCGTTCAAGGTGGCGACCGAGGGAGCGTCGGGAATGAGCGCTTCGGATCGCGCGGCGCAGGAGGAATTTTTGCGCAAGACGGCGCGGTTGTATCGCGCTATGTCGGGGGCGCTGCATACTGCGGAAGACGTGGAGTCGCGGCTGAAGACGATTCGCGAAGCTTTGCGCGAAGTGCCGGCAGTCGAGAAGCAACTGGGTACGGCGGCGGATGCGATTGAGGCGCGTGATCGCGATATTTTGCGCGCGCTGCGCGGCGATGTCGAGATCGCTAAGCACAGTGAGCCGGTGAAGTCGTCGATCAATGACCGGGTGAATTCAGTGATGGAGGGCGAGCGCTTCTCGCTGGCCCGGCCGACGCAGTCGCATATCGATTCCTACAACATTGCGGCTGCGGAGTTTGGCGATCAGTTGGCGAAGCTGCATACGCTGGTCGAGATTGATTTGGCGAAGCTGGAAAAAGATATGGAAGCTGCGGGAGCGCCGTGGACTCCGGGGCGCGTGCCGGAATGGAGCGAGAAGTAAACCTCGCCACGGATTTTCACGGATTAAACCGAAGAAGCGGGCTTTTGGATTTTTATACGCTTCGGGTTGATCCGCGTGAATAAGTGCGATCCGTGGCGGGTTTGGTTCGGGGTATTTTCCTCAGTCGGCGGGTTGCTTTATGCGCGGGTGGCTGTGGTACACTCGCCGCCGACTGTTGCTTGCATTCTGAGACGTGGCAATGGCCGTGGGGAAGTCCTGTTTTTGTCGTCCTGAGTAGCCTGGAGGGCTGGGGAATGGGCCTCGCGTTGATGGTTTTGATCTGGCTGATCACTCTGGTCAGCACGTATTTCTTTGTCGCCAAGACATGGTGGCTGCCGGTGGGTGCGGCGGCGTCGACGGGATTTATCGACGGACAATTCGCTCTCACCTTCATTCTTATGGGAGTTGTGTTCCTGGCGGCGCAGCTGGGGCTGGGCTACATTGTCTGGAAATATCGCGAGACTCCGTCCTCTCCTCCGGTTTCCTATTCGCACGGGAACACGATGCTGGAAGGCGTGTGGACTCTGCTCACCGCGGTATTATTCATCGGCCTGAATCTGATGGGCAGCAACGTGTGGGCGAGCCAGCGCTTCGACCGCGAAGTTCCCGCGGACGACGTGAAGGTGGAAGTCACCGGAATGCAGTTTGCCTGGTACTTCCGCTATCCGGGGCCGGATGGAAAGTTCGGCAAGACCAGCCCGAACCTGATGGATCCTTCGGCCGGCGGCGAAGCCGCGGTGGGACTCAGCAATAATGATCCAGCGGCGAAAGACGACGTCGTGACCGGAACGATGTTCCTGCCGGTGAATCGCGAAGTGGATGTGAGCCTGCGGGCGGTGGATGTGATTCATAGTTTCTTCGTGCCGCAGTTGCGCTTCAAGCAGGACGCGGTGCCCGGGCTGAACATTCACATGCACTTCACGCCCACTGCGATTGGAGAATATGAAATTGCCTGCGCCGAATTGTGCGGCCTGGGACATTACAAGATGCACGGCATGGTACACGTGGTCAGCCAGGAAGATTACGACAAGTGGCTGGCCGCACGAGAGGCGGAGAAACAATAAATGGTCGCCATGGAGAACCCGCACGCGCACGCTCCTCAGGGATTTATCCGGAAATACATTTTCAGCCTGGATCACAAAGTCATCGGCATTCAGTATTTTTTTCTGGCGCTCACTGCCGTATTCGTCGGGATGTTTCTGTCGCTGCTGATGCGCATTCACCTGGTGTGGCCGAACGCCGTGCTGCCGCTAGTGGGCGAGATTAAGCCGGAAGCATATCTCAGCCTGCTTACCATGCACGGCACCATCATGGTGTTCTTCGTCCTGACGACGGCGCCGCAGGGCGGCTTCGGAAATTATTTCCTGCCGATTCAGATCGGAGCGCCCGACATGGCGTTTCCGGTGCTGAACATGTTGTCGTTCTGGACGACGTTCGTGGCGTTCATCACGATCCTGGCGGCCTTCTTCGTCTCGGGCGGTGCACCGTTGCATGGCTGGACGGGATATCCGCCGCTCAGCGCGGTGCAGTCAACGGGGCCGGGCGAAGGACTGGGCGCCGATTTGTGGATTACGAGCATCGCGATTTTCTGCATCGCCTCACTGATGGGTGCGCTGAACTTCATCACCACCACGCTCGACCTGCGCGCCAAAGGCATGACGCTGATGCGGATGCCGCTGACGGTTTGGTCGTGGTTTATCACGGCGATTCTGGGATTGCTGGCCTTCGGCGTGCTGCTCTCGGCGGGCATTCTGCTCTTGATGGATCGCAATCTGGGGACCAGCTTTTACGTTCCGCTGGTGGTGGTCAACGGGCAGATCATGGGCCACAAGGGCGGATCGCCGCTTCTGTGGCAACATCTGTTCTGGTTTTTCGGGCACCCGGAGGTCTATATCGCGATTCTGCCGGGCATGGGCGTAGCGTCGCAGGTACTTTCGACCTTCTCGCGCAAGCCGATTTTTGGCTACCGGGCAATGGTCTATGCCATGTTGTCGATCGGATTTTTCGGCTTCATGGTCTGGGGCCATCACATGTTCATGAGTGGCATGAGCCCTTACTCGGCATTCGCGTTTTCGCTGCTGACCATGTGCATTGGGGTACCGTCGGCTATCAAGACATTTAACTGGCTGGGCACGATGTGGAAGGGGCACATTCGTTTCCACACGCCCATGCTGTATGCCATCGGCTTTGTGTCGCTGTTCGTTTCGGGCGGCCTGAGCGGGCCATTTCTGGCGCAGCCGGTGCTCGACATCCAGTTGCATGACACTTATTTCGTGGTCGGGCATTTCCATCTGATTATGGGCGTGGCGGCGATCTTCGGCATGTTTGCGGCAACCTATTACTGGTTCCCGAAGATGTTCGGGCGCATGATGAATGAAAGTTGGGGACGCATTCACTTCTTCATTACGCTGGCCGGAACCTACGCCATCTTTATGCCGATGCACTATCTGGGGCTGGCCGGCGGCACGCGGCGTTATTCGCAATACACCGAAGTGGCGTACCTGCAGAAACTGATGCCGCTGCACCAGTTCATGACCTACGCGGCGATCATCACCATCGCGGCGCAATTTATTTTTGTGGTCAATCTGTTTTACAGCATGTTCAAAGGGCCGAAGGCGAGCGACAATCCTTGGGAGGCGACGACCCTGGAGTGGACGACCGCCACTCCGCCGCCGCACGATAATTTTGGCGGCGTAACGCCGGTAGTGCATCACGGGCCGTATGAGTATGGAGTACCGGGCGCGCCGAAGGATTACGTGATGCAGACCGATCCGGCAACCGTTGCGACGCATTGATGCACTAATCTTGGTTGAGGCTGTTCGATATGGCGACCTATACTCCAACCAATCCGATCGATCAAATTGGCCACGGGCACAAGCCGCCGGTTCCCCCGGCGGGTGGCGGCGACGATGGGCGCGGCGGCGACATTCCCGATTATGGGGCGCGGTTGCGGCGGGCACGGCTGGGACTGGCGTGCGGCATTGCGACCGTGTGCATGGTGTTTATCTCGCTGACCAGCGCATATATTGTGCGCCAGGGACTGCCGACGTTTGATGGCGCATCGAATTCCTACGTGCGCGATTGGGGCCGGGTGGATTTGCCCTGGCTGCTGCTGGCGATCAACACCGCGGTACTTCTATTGAGCAGCGTCACGATTGAGTTCTCGCGGCGCAAGGCGGCGATGCAAGCAGCGCTGGCTCCCGTGCAGTCGATTCCTGGAGTGTCCCTGGGCAACGAGCGATCGTTTCCGTGGCTGGGAATTACTGTACTGCTGGGGATGGGCTTCCTGGGCGGGCAATGGCTGGCGTGGGGCGAACTGAAAGCCCGGGGATTTCTTATCTCGACCAATCCCAACAGCTCGTTCGTGTACCTGCTGACCATTGCGCACGCGGTGCATCTTGCAGGCGGAATGATCGCGCTGATCTGGGCGGCCAGCGCTTCCCTGCTGAAGAAACCAATCGAGGCGCAGCGCATTTTGGTGGACATCACGGCATGGTATTGGCATTTCATGCTGGTGCTGTGGGTGTATGTGTTTGCGTTGTTAGGATTCGCGCGATAGCGGTCGGTGACCAGTGGCTGTGGCCAGTTCCATAGTTATTTTTTTCTGACTACTGACCACTCGACGAAAAAGGGGAAATCGAAGAATGGCTAACGCCACGTTGCAGCATACTGCCGTCGAACATGCGACGCCGGGAGCGTACGAGGCGCCGCTGTTTGGCGCCTATTCGAAGAAGGTGGGAATGTGGCTGTTCCTGGCCTCGGACTCGCTGACGTTTGGGGCGCTGCTTTTCGCCTTCTGCTACGAACGCATTTACACGAACTGGCCGACGCCATTTCACGTGCAAAGCATCGTCAATTCGACCATCATGACCGCGTGCCTGCTGTCGAGTTCGCTGACTATGGTGATGGCGGTGTTTGCGGCGCAGCGCGGCGACCGCGCCTGGACGCGCAACTGGCTGCTGGCCACGATGGCGTTTGGCACGGCGTTCATCGTGCTGCATGGCATGGAGTGGAGCCACCTGATCGACGAAGGGCTCACGCTGCCGATCTTCCCGAAATCAGCGCACGCCGCCGCGGGAGAGCTCGCAGACATTACTAAGAACACCCCGCAGTTCCCGCAAACTTTTTTCGGCCTCACCGCGATGCACATGCTGCACGTGACCATTGGCGTGATCTACCTGGGAGTGGTGGCGTTTCGAAAGTGGTTTCTGCCGGTATTGGGCGCCTTTTGGATCGGGGGATATTTCTTGATCCCTTCCGACAATGTCTTTCACTATGGGATTCATGTTTTGGGATTGGCGCTGGCGGTATCGGCGATCATCCTGTTTCTGAAACCGAAGGATTACGACGCGCAGGACGTGGAGGTCGCCGGCTTGTACTGGCACTTCGTCGACCTGGTGTGGATGTTCATCTTCCCGCTGGTATATTTGCTGTCGACCAAGATCACGTAAAGCGAGCCCGACGCACGACTTGTTGGGGCTCAAATGAGATCCCTCGGCGGACAAAGAGCGTCCACCTCGGGATGACAAATTGTAAGAGAGGACTCACAGAATGAACGACGCCGCGACGCATGAGTATTCCCACGACGACAGCAAAGCACAGTATTTCTGGGTGTGGGGCGCGTTGCTGGTCCTAACCGCAATCGAAGTGGTGCTGGGATATAAGCAGATCTTCGAGCCGGTGCGCATGCTCGAGGTGCTGCTAATTTTGTCGATCATTAAGTCGGCGCTGATCATCGGTTACTTCATGCACTTGAAGTTTGAGAAGTCCATCATGCGTTGGATGCTGGTGATTTCGGTTACAGCGTGCTTCATCATTATGTATTTCTTTTTCTTTCCCGACGCGGGACGCGTATTGAGACTGGGAGTTCACTAAGAGAGGCTGGGAGCTCATCAAGAGATGAGACGTGGCAGTAAATTTCGTCTGGCTTTTCTGGTGTTGCTGGCCGCACTCTGGACTGCCCCGGCATTTGCCCAGGGATGCGCGATGTGTAACGCCAATGCCAAGGCGACACCCAAAGACGCTCAACGCGCGATCAATCGGGCGATTTTCGTGATGCTGGCGCCGCCGGTGGCCATCATGGTTTTTGGCTTCGGATTTGCCGTCCGGTATGGAAAACGGCGCGACCGGGAAAACGGGTCGGATGTCGATCAGTAGAATCTCGATCGTTTGAAGCAGCCTTCTCTTCGGCTATCTTTCGAATCTTTGCGTTCTTTGCGGCAGTTCTTTGCGTCCTTTGCGGTTGAGATGTCGATCCTGGCCGGGTCGGTAGAATCCTGGACCGCAAAGCGCGCTAAGAAATACCGCAAAGAACGCAAAGGCTTAGACTCCGCGCTGCCTTTTTGCAGCCAAACCGCCTCCCCTTCGCTGCTTTATAATAAAAAGATTCGGTAGGCCTCGCGGAGAGCTCTGTGCGCTGGTGCTCGGAGCGTCGTCTGGCCGCCGCGGTCCTTATTTCGATGTCTTCTGAATCAATGTCCTCTGAGCTGATGTCTTCTGCATCGCGCACATCTATTTCGACCCAGTCTGTTTCGAGTCCCACGGAGAGCATCGTCGTACGCGGGGCGCGCGTGCATAACCTCAAAAATATTGACTTTGAGGTGCCACACAATTCGCTGACGGTGGTAACCGGGGTTTCAGGTTCGGGCAAGTCGTCGCTGGCCTTTGACACGATTTATGCCGAGGGACAGCGGCGCTACGTGGAATCGTTGTCGGCGTATGCCCGGCAATTTCTGGAGCGCATCGAAAAACCGGACGTGGACGAGATCGATGGGATCGCGCCGGCAGTGGCGATCAAACAGAAAAATACGACACGGAATCCGCGCTCGACCGTAGCGACAGCGACCGAGATTTACGACTATCTACGGCTACTGTTTGCGCGGGTAGGGCGAACTTATTGCGCGAAGTGCGGGCGCGAAGTGAAGAAGGATACGGTCGATGAGGTCGCGGAGGCGATTCTGGCTCTGGAGCCGGAGACGCGGTTGCAGGTGCTGTTTCCGCTTCAGCAGCCGGGGACGGTCGACGGCACGGCGGTCAAAGGCGATCGAACTTCGAAACCGAGGAAGGCTTCGGCAAAATCCCCACCCTTCGACAAGCTCAGGGCAGGCTTTGAAGCGAAAGAAGCGAAAAGTGGGTCACGCAGAGCCGAGTTGAGCGAGGTGTTGAAGACGCGGTTGTTCGATTTGCGTCGGGCGGGATTTAATCGGCTATATCAGGGCGGGGAGGTTTACGAATTCTCCACCCCAGAGTCGTTGCTGGACGTCAACTTCGCGGAGCCAGTCTTTGTGCTCGTGGATCGGCTGGTGGTTTCGGCGGAGGCGCGAGCTCGGATTGTCGATGCGATTGAGACGGCTTATCGGGAGGCAGGGGAAGTTATTTTTGAGGTTGCGGGAGAAAATGTAACGCCGACATCAGCTGCAAGTGCAACTGCGTCGGGCAGGAGTGTCCGACCTGCACGGCTGCGCTTCGCAGAGCGGTTTGAGTGTAAAGAATGCAACTTGCGCTATGAGGAGCCGGAGCCGCGGCTTTTCTCCTTTAACAATCCTTATGGGGCCTGTCCGCGGTGCCAGGGTTTTGGCAACACGATTGACTTCGATCTCGATCTGGTCATCCCCGACAAATTGAAAACGCTGGCCGAGTGTCCGATTGAGCCGTGGACCAAGCCGAAGTATCGTCCGCTGTTTACGGATTTGAAGCGGTTCGCGAAGCAGGCGGGCATTCCGCTCGACGTGCCGTGGGCCGATCTTGAGGAGGAGCACCGAAATCTGATACTGCGCGGCGAAGGTAAATTCCCGGGGGTACGCGGATTTTTCGATCACCTGGAGCGCAAGAAATATAAGTTGCACGTGCGGGTATTTCTCAGCCGCTATCGCGGATATTCGCTGTGTCCGGAGTGCAACGGCTCGCGGCTACGCATGGAAGCGCGGCAGGTCAAGATCAACGGGAAAAACATCTGCGAGATATGCGGGCTCACGGTCGAAGGCGCGCTGAAATTCTTTGAGCAGGTTGAGCTGAGTCTCGAGCAGGCTGAGATCGCCGACAAGTTGCTGCACGAGATTCGCGAGCGACTGCGATTTCTGAACAATGTGGGCCTGGAATATCTGACGCTGGATCGGCTGTCGTCCACGCTTTCCGGCGGCGAGGCGCAACGCATTCAGTTGGCGACTTCGCTCGGATCGCGGCTGGTGGGCACGTTGTATGTGCTGGACGAGCCGTCGATCGGGCTGCATCCGCGGGATACGCATCGGTTGATCAAGATTCTGCACGACCTGCGCGATCTGGGAAACACGATACTCGTTGTCGAACACGATCCTGACATCATGCGAGCCGCCGACCGCATCCTCGATCTGGGGCCCGGAGCCGGCGAGAATGGCGGCAAGTTGGTGGCCGAGGGGACGTATGACGAGATTCTGCGCAATCCAGTTTCGCTGACTGGGCGCTATCTATCGGGGGATTTGCGCATTCAGCCTCCACTCGTGAGGCGTAAGCCGGGGGCGCAGCAGATCGGGATTCGCGGCGTGCGCGCCAATAATCTCAGGGGGGTCGATATCAATATTCCGCTGGGCATGCTGGTCGCGATCACCGGCGTCTCCGGGTCGGGCAAGTCGACGCTGCTGCATCAGGTACTCTACCGGGCGCTGGCCCAAGCCAAGCAGCAGGCGGGGAATGGCGCGACCGGTCCGGTTGCGAGTTGGGAGAGCCTGGAGGGCGATCAGTTCATCGAGGAAGTGGTTCTGGTCGATCAGTCGCCGATCGGGCGCACGCCGCGGTCGAATCCGGTGACCTATATTAAGGCGTTCGACGCCATCCGGGATCTGTTCGCTTCCCTGCCCGAGGCGAAGAAGCGCGGCTTCGGCGCGGGGCATTTTTCGTTCAACATTCCCGGCGGGCGCTGCGAGACTTGCCAGGGCGATGGCACGGTCACTGTCGAGATGCAGTTTCTTGCGGACGTGGAATTGATTTGCGAAGAGTGCAAGGGCACGCGCTATAAGCCAACGGTGCTGGAGGTGCGCTATCGGGGCAAGAATATTCACGAAGTGCTGAATCTGACGGTGAAGGAAGCATTGAAGTTCTTTGCCGAAGCGCCCAAGATCACCGACAAGCTGCGGTCGCTCGAGGAAGTTGGGCTGGGATACTTGCGGCTGGGGCAATCGGCGACAACTCTTTCTGGAGGCGAGGCGCAACGCATGAAGCTGGCTGCGCACTTGCAGCCGGCGTCGCGGGAGATCGGCAGGGGCGCGTCGGGCAGCGATGCCAGGCTCAAACGGCGCTTACTCTATATTTTCGACGAGCCCACGACCGGGCTGCATTTTGACGACGTCAGCAAACTCCTCGCCGCCTTTCGCCGTCTTATAGAAGCGGGAGGATCAATCGTCGTCATCGAGCATAATCTGGAGGTCATCAAGACGGCGGACTGGGTGATTGATCTGGGCCCGGAGGGTGGCAGCCGTGGCGGCAAAATCGTCGGAGCCGGACCTCCGGAGGCGATCGCCAAGCTTCCCGATTCTTACACAGGACAATACCTGGGGCATATTCTGGACGGCAATGATCTGCACGGGAATGGTGCATCGCGTTCCAATGGCCGCTCGTAGACTCAGTATCGCGATGCTCCTCGCGGGCATAGCCGCGCTGGCCGTTGCTCAGGCTGATCAATCTCAAGCCCCGCAGGATGGCTCCTCTTCGAACGGTTCATCTTCCAGCGTTCATCACAAATCAGGGCAAGCCACGCACCACACCACGGTTGCGGAAGAAGTCCCGCCTTCCCCGGAGCTTACCAAGGCCGAAGCGTTCATCCAGAAGCAAAATTACGTCGCGGCTGAACCGCTGTTGCGCAATTTTCTGGCCGGGGCCGCGGGCGATGACCCGCAAAATTACGTGGCGTGGTTTGAATTAGGATTTGTCGAGAATGCCCTCGGCAAGACCAACGATTCGATCGCGGCGTATCGGAAGTCTGTGGCGGCAAAGCCGGATGTTTTTGAGTCGAACCTGAATCTCGGGTTGCAACTGGCCAAGACGGATGCGCCCGACGCAGAACCATTTCTACGCGCTGCTACGCGGATGAAGCCGACCAGCCATGTGGCCCAGGGCCAGGAGCGAGCGTGGCTTTCGCTGGCGCATGTGCTGGAGAAAACGAAACCCGACGAAGCGATCGCGGCTTACCGGCAAGCGGCGGCATTGCAGCCGAAGGATCCGGAGCCGCACTTAGCCGCGGGACAGCTCTTGGAAAAGAAAGAAAAGATTTCGGACGCGGAGCACGAGTACAAGCAGGCGCTCGCGCTCGATCCGATGTCGGACGCAGTGACCGCCCTGGCAAATATTTACATGCGCGCCCATCGCTTGTCTGAAGCCGAGGTGGAGTTGCGGAAACTCGCGGCGGTGCACCCCGACCGCGCGGACGTACGCATTCAGCTGGGCCGCGTATTGGCGGCTGACGGCAAGTACGACGAGGCGATCGCCGAACTTCAGGAGGGAGCGAAACTGCAAAGCGCAAAACCGACACCTCCGGATCCGAC
The DNA here is from genome assembly GCA_036500765.1 of Candidatus Sulfotelmatobacter sp. Classification (NCBI taxonomy): domain Bacteria; kingdom Pseudomonadati; phylum Acidobacteriota; class Terriglobia; order Terriglobales; family Candidatus Korobacteraceae; genus Candidatus Sulfotelmatobacter; species Candidatus Sulfotelmatobacter sp. Next base: position 443,190 of record DASYBM010000004.1, on the reverse strand, counting down.
GCTGCAGCGCGACCTCGCGGACTTATACGTCGAGGCTAAGAAATACGATCAGGCGGAAGCGGCTTATCGCGCGCTGCTGACAGCAAATCCCAACGACGCCGCGCTGCATCAGAGCCTGGGCAAATCGCTGATCGAAGAAAAGAAATTCGCCGACGCACAGAAGGAACTGCTGGAGGCGTTGAAGATCAATCCCACACTCGCGCCGGCGTATGGCGACCTGGCCTTCGCTGCGAGCGAGAATAAGGATTATTCGCTGGTCGTGAAGGCGTTGGACGCGCGAGTGAAATATCAAGCTGAGGAGCCTATCACATATTTTCTGCGAGCTTCCGCCTATGACCATCTGCGGGATGTCAAGCGGGCTGCGCTGAATTATCATCTCTTTCTCAAAGCGGCCAGCGGGAAGTATCCTGAACAGGAATGGCAGGCGAAACATCGGCTGATCGCGATTGAACCGAAAAGGTAACCGAAAGGTAGCCGAACAAACGGTCGAACAAATAATCGCGGCGGGACTGGATCATGCTTGGGGCGCGCTACTCATTTCGGGGCTCAGTCGGGACGTGGTGTACAGTCGCGCTGTGCGCGCTTACGGTCGTGTTCGCCTACGCTCGGCCGGCGAATGAACCCACGATTGCGGAGTTGAAGGCGCGGCTGGCGTCGACACGCGTCGGCGAGCGGCCCCACCTTTGCGTACAGATCGCCCAGAAGCGGCTTGAGGAGGTCGACAAACTCTATGCCGCGGCCGAGATCGAGAAGGGCCAGGCGGCGCTGGGCGATGTGGTGACCTATTCGGAGTTGGCGCGCGACTATGCAATCCAATCGCATAAATATCAAAAGCAAAGTGAAATAGCGGTGCGCGCTATGACTCGCCGGCTGGTCGAACTGATGCACACCCTCGGCCACGATGACCAGGCTCCGGTCGCAGATGCCGTGAATCGCCTGGAGCGGGTGCGCGACGATCTGTTGAGGGCGATGTTTCCGAAAGGAGCGAAATGACGGCTTCGAGTTTTCAGCCTGGCTGTCTGCGGATTGCCATGGCCATTGTTGTCTTACTTGCTGCGGCCCTTTCGTCGCCGGCGCAGCGTCATCGCGAGCCCCTGACGCAACCCGAGATCGACCAGATTCGCGATGCCAGTTGGGAGCCGAAGCAGCGGCTTACGCTCTATGTGCAGTTCACTCGAGCGCGCTTTGTGAAGCTGGAGCAGATGCGCAGCGATCCGAAGGTGAAAGATCGAGCCAGGCAGACCCATGACATGCTCGACGATCTGCTGCTCCTCTATGACGAACTCAACGACAACATCGATACTTACGTCGATCGCAAGGACGATATTCGCAAGCCCCTAAAGACGATCGTCGAGGCCGATACGGAATTTCAGGCGAAACTGCGGGCCCTCAAAAGTGCCGCGGATGTCCCGGCGGAGGAAGCACAGCAGTACGAGTTCGTGCTGAATAACATTCTCGATACGGTGGACAGTTCGGCCGAGGACCATCGCAAGCTGCTGGCGGACCAGGAAGACGCGGCCAAGCATAAGAAGCTAAATTCGAACGCGAAGAACGCAGCCAAGCCGGAGTAAAGCGGACTTGAGGCCTCGGTCAGGCGTCGGGACTCGCTACCTTCTCAGTTTGCGGAACGAGTTCGTTTTTTTGGGCAATGTGCTTTCATCGCTGCGATCGCCTCAGTGCCAGGGCATCAGCGGTTGAGGATCACGCCTGCTCCCTAAGGTCTGACGGCCGACGCCTAACGCCTAAGGCCCGACGACCGCTCTTCATGCTAACCTAACCTCACTGTGCGAGAAGGACTGCTCGAAATTTTCCAGGAAACTTATCGGGAGCTGCGTCCCGTATCTTCAATTCCCGAGTTAAAGATTGAGTTCTTCGCCTTTGCCAATGTGAACAATACGATTCGGCTGCGCAATGGACGGCTGCTGGTGAGGCTTTCCGATCTGTTGGAAGGCGCGCCGGAGATGGTTTTGCGGGCCATCGCCCACATTCTGTTGGCCAAAATGTATCGCCAGCCGATCGACCGTGGGCGGGCGGCGCGCTATCGGAAATACGTAGCCAGCCGCGACATTGTGCGTCAGACGCATCTGGTCCGGCAGATGCGGGGGCGCAAGCGGCTCCGCCCGGCGCGCGGGCACTTCTATGATCTTGATTCCATCTTTGAGCGACTGAACACGCGCTTTTTTTACGGGCTGATGGCGCGGCCGCGCATGAGCTGGAGCCAGACTAAAACCCGCCGCATTCTCGGACATTACGATCCGGCGCACAATGCCATCGTGATCAGCCGCGTCTTCGATCATCCCGCCATGCCCCCATATGTGCTGGAATATATTGTCTACCACGAGATGTTGCATCTGAAGCATCCCGTGAAACTGCGCGGCAGCCGGCGCTGCGTGCATTCCGCGGAGTTCCAGGCGGAAGAAAAGCTATTTCCCCACATGACGGAAGCGAACGCGTTTCTGAAGCGTCTATAGGTCTCGGCGTCGCCGGTAAACAATAACGGGGAAACGATATTTCTGTTCGGCGTAGGCCCGGAACATCGCGCGAAACTCGGGATACACTCATGACTGATACGAAATCTCGATCTAAGAGTCTTTATCAATATCAATACCAATGAAGACAATATCAATGAATACACCGGAGCCCGGAATGAAGCGAAGTCTTTATTTTCTGCAATTCGTTGTGGTGTGCCTCGCAGTTTGTGCGATTTCCACTAGCGCGCAGGATGCCTCGTCGCCCGATACGCACGGCATTTCCGTCGCCAACATGGATCCCTCGGTGAAGCCGGGTGACGATTTTTATCGCTATGCGAACGGCAACTGGATCAAACGGACCGAAATTCCGGCGGATCGCGCAGAGGTCGATGTTTTTTCAAGGCTCGCCGATCTAAGCAATAAGCGGACCTCCGACTTGATCGAGGAGATTGCGAAATCGAATTCGCCGGCCGGCTCCGGCGCGCGCAAAGTCGCCGACCTTTACAACTCGTATATGGACGAGGCGACGATCGAGGCGAAAGGACTCGCGCCGCTCCGTCCGCACCTGGACGCAATCGCCGCCATTCACGATAAGCGCGAACTGGCGCACGCCCTGGGCGAAACCTTGCGAGCCGACGTGGACGCGCTCAATAACACCAACTTTTATACGCCCAATCTTTTCGGCCTGTGGGTGGCTCCGGGCTTCAACGATTCGGAGCACTACGTAGGCTATCTGATGCAGGGCGGACTCCAACTTCCGGATCGCGAATATTATCTTTCCGACAGCGAAGGCATGAAGAAGATTCGCGAGCAGTATCAGGCTCACGTTTCGGCCGTGCTCAAGCTGACGGGATTCTCGGATGCCGATGCGCGCGCGGCCCGCATCGTTGAACTCGAGCACGCGATCGCCGAGACTCATCGCAGCCTGGCCGACAACGAAGACATCCACAAGGCGAACAATACCTGGATGCAAGCGGACTTTGCGGCCAAAGCTCCCGGGCTTGACTGGGCGGAATATTTTCGTGCCGCGGGCCTCATGCAGCAAGCGAGTTTTACGGTCTGGCAACCGGAGGCGTTCACGGGCGAGTCGGCTTTGGTGGCCTCAACGTCCCTCGATACCTGGAAAGACTGGATGGCCTATCACGTGAGCGAGGCCTACGGCCGAGTCCTGCCCAAAGCGATCGCGGAGGAGCATTTCGCGTTTTTCGGCAAGGCGCTTTCAGGCACACCGCAACAACGTCCGCGCTGGCAGCGCGGCGTATTCGTGGTCGACGGAATGTTGGGCGACGTGGTCGGGCAAGTCTATGCGCAACGCTATTTTTCGCCCGAAGCCAAGGCCCAGGCCAATGCCATGGTGAACAATCTGATCGCCGCCTATCGCAAGCGGATTGAAGCATTAACCTGGATGAATCCGTCGACCAAGGCGGAAGCCGAGGCCAAGCTCTCGGCGTTGTATGTGGGAATCGGTTATCCGGAAAATTGGCACGACTACTCCAACTACGAAGTCAAACCGGACGACATTTTCGGCAACTTGTGGCGGGGCGAGGTGGCGGAGTATCAGCGCCAACGAGCGCGCCTGGGTAAGCCGATCGACCGGAAAGAGTGGTCGATGACGCCGCAGACGGTGAATGCGGTGAATCTGCCGCTACAGATTGCCCTCAATTTTCCCGCCGCAATTCTGCAGCCGCCCTTCTTCGATCCCAAGGCTCCAGCAGCCGCAAATTATGGCGCTATCGGCACCATCATTGGCCACGAAATCAGCCATACCTTCGACACCGAGGGCAGCACATTCGATTCGAAGGGGCATTTGCGAAACTGGTGGACGCCCGAAGACCTGAAGCATTTCGAGGCCGCGACGGCGCAACTCGCCGCGCAGTACGACACCTATAAACCGTTTCCGGATCTAGCGGTGAACGGAAAACAAACGTTAGCCGAGAATATCGCCGATGTAGCAGGAATTTCCGCCGCCTACGACGCATATCGGGCGTCACTCGCGGGCAAGACGGCGCCGGAGCAAAACGGATTCTCCGGCGAGCAGCAGTTCTTTATCGCCTTCGGCCAGAATTGGGGATCGGTCACGCGCGAGGCTGAGCTGCGCCAGGAGGTAATGACCGATCCGCATTCTCCCGACGAGTACCGGGCTGACACGGTGCGGAACATCGACGCCTGGTATGCGGCGTTCCACGTGCAACCGGGAGACAAGCTCTACCTGGCGCCAGCGGATCGCGTGCGCATCTGGTAGGTGTGTAGGACGGACACTTTTGTCCCTCGCAGTTGCTCTTGCTCTTGGTTTCTACGTCGCCCGAGGGCGACAGCTGCGGCAAAGTGAAGATCAACATCAACCCCAGGAGCGACGGACAAGAGTGTCCGTCCTGCATAACCTTCGCTGCGTCCTGCGGCCATTCAACGGCGGATTTACACCATGTGATCCTGATCGTATGCAGTTGTGATACGTCCGATTGACGGCCCCGGTACAAGGGGAATATCCTTGATATTGAAATTGAAATTCATTTTCAAGATCATCGTTCTTCAAGATCGTTCATTCGCAAGATCATTCATTCTTGAAGACCAAGGATAGTTCATACGATGCTTCAGGCGTTCATTATTACGTTGCGGGAAGGGGTTGAGGCCGCCCTCATTGTGGGTATCACGCTGGCCTACCTGACCAAGATCGGGCGCCAGGAGCTGCGCAAGACGGTGTATGCGGCACTGGCCGCGGCCTTCCTGGGCAGCATCGGCGTCGCCGTGGCGATCTCCCGCCTGAGTCTCAACGAAGATGCCTTTGAGGGCTGGATCATGCTGGTCGCCGCTTTCTTCGTCGTAAGCATGGTTGTTTTCATGATGAAGACCGGCCGCAAGCTCAAAGGCGAAGTCGAGGGAAAAGTCGGGCTGCTGGCTGGCAACGACGCCCGGTTCGGACTGTTCGTATTCATTTTCCTGATGGTGCTGCGCGAAGGCGCCGAGACCGTGCTGATCCTCTCCGCCGTGTCGCTGAATTCCACCGAGCTCATGAGTTTTCTGGGCACGCTGCTGGGTCTGCTGGCCGCAATTGCCTTCGGCGTGATGTTCGTGAAGGGCAGCGTCCGCATCAATCTGCAAAAGTTTTTTCGCATTACCACCGCGATTATGTTTCTGGTGGCGGCGCAACTCGTGATCTCCGGCCTGCATGAACTCTCAGAAAGCGGCGTGATTGCGTCCTCGAAGCGCGAGATGGCGATCATCGGGCCCATCGTGAGCAACGATTGGTTTTTCTTCGTCACGATTTTTGCGCTGGCGGCATTGATGATCCTTTTCGAAGCCAAGCGCCGCGAACCCGTGCTCACCCTCGCGTCGCCCGCCGCCCGCCGCAAGGCGGCTTGGAGCGCCCGCCGCGAGCGCTTGTGGATGATCGCCGTGATGACGTTCTCGTTCGTCTTTATCGCGCTGATCACGGCGGAGTTTGTGTACGCCAAGAGTGTCACTAACCTTTCGCCGGCGACCGAGCTGACGTTTACCAATGGAAAAGTCAGCATCCCCTTGGCTCAGATCTCGGACGGCGATCTTCATCGCTTTCAGGCGCTGGAGAATGGCACTCAGATTCGCTTCTGGCTGTACCAGAAGCCGGATGGAAAAATCGCCACGGTGTTTGACGCATGCCAGATCTGCGGAGCCGTCGGATTCTACAAGAAAGGAAATCAAGTCGTCTGCAAGAACTGCGGGGCGCCCATCAACCCGCAATCGGTTGGAGCCAAGGGGGGATGCAATCCGATACCGCTCAAGGCCACGCAGACGGCCGATGCAGTTATCATCGAGGAGGCGGATGTGGCGGCGGGCAGCCGCATATTCGCGCAACCGTAACCGATGTTCGCGCGGCTCGTCTACGAATCGTTCCGGCGCCAGAAGCGGCGCAAGTTGCTGGCGGGAGCGGCCATCACGCTGGGCGTGACCGTGGCGACAGCGATGATCGGCGTGGCCACCGACATCGGCGACAAGATCAATCGCGAACTTCGCACCATCGGCGCCAACCTCGTCGTAACTCCTCAAGAAGATTCTCTCGACCTCGAAATTGGCGGAGTGAATCTCAAGCCGCCTACCGACGGCGCTTTTCTCGACGAAGCCGACTTGCCGAAGATTAAAGGAATTTTCTGGCACAACAACATCACGGGCTTCGCGCCCATGCTCCCGGTGAACGTGTGGCTCGACTCGATTGAACCGCAGAACGGTGCGGCACCGAACGTGACGCTGCTGGGAACGTATTTCGCTAAGCCCGTGGCATACGGAAAAGAGCAGTTTACCACCGGCGTGCGTTCGACCCATCCCTGGTGGAGAGTTTCCGGCGCATGGCCCAGTGATTCATCGCGGGACGTCTTGTTGGGGGAAAGACTGGCCTCCCGCCTGGGGGACAAATCGGGAAACGAGGTCACGATCGCCAATCGAAAATTGCATATAAGCGGAATCCTCTCGACCGGCGGCGCGGAGGACGATGAAATCGTGGCGCCGCTTTCGCTGGCACAGGAAATTCTGGGAAAGCCCGGCGCGGTCCGACGTGTTTACGTCAGTGCACTGACTAAGCCGGAAGATGCCTTCGCCCGCCGCGATCCCAAGAGCATGTCTGGCCCCGTCTACGATCGCTGGTATTGTTCGCCCTACCCGCAGTCGATCGCGTTTCAGTTGGCCGAGGCGATTCCGCACTCGCAGGCCCAGCAGATTCGGCAAGTTTCGCAAAATGAAGGAGCGGTGCTGACGCGCATCGAAGGCCTGATTTTTCTGATCACCGTGGCGGCGCTCGTGGCTTCGGCGTTGGCGGTCTCGGCTTCGATGGCCACGGCTATGTTTGAGCGGCGCGCGGAAGTGGGGCTCATGAAAGCGTTGGGCGCCGGAAAGCTCGCCGTCGCGTCGATCTTTTTTGCGGAAGCTACGTTGCTCGCTTTCCTGGGAGGCTTGGCCGGTTTTGTCGTGGGAGGCCTACTCGCGCACCAGATCGGGCGCGCCATCTTCAATTCTGAGATTTCGATTCCGCCTGTGTTGCTGCCGGTGATCCTAGCTATGGCCGTGGCCGTAACGTTCGCGGGAAGCGCAGCGGCAATTCGACGAGCGGTGGGCCTCGATCCAGTATTCGCTTTGCGAGGGGAATTATGAACGCGCCGATTTCCCATTCCGCGCGCGACTTGGCTTCCAGTCGGGCACAGGCTCGGCATACTTCCATGTTTGTGCGCATGCTGGTGCGGGCGGCGGTGCTCCGGCGCGATCGCGCCCTCTCGGCGCTATTCGCCATGGTTGTCGCAGCGGCCGCGGCTACGGCCATGCTGAATCTGTACATCGATGTGCAGGCGAAATTGCGGCGCGAGTTTCGCAACTACGGCGCGAATCTCATTCTCGTCGGAAAAGATGGCGCTTCCCTGCCTTCGGATGCGCTGGCGCAGGTCGACTCGGTTCTTGCCGGACGCGGCATCGCGTCGCCGTTTGGGATGGTCGTGGCCCGCACCAGTAGTGGTCAACCGATCGTCGTGGCGGGCACGGATTTCGATCGCGTTCGGCAGTTGAATAAGTGGTGGTCGGTGAGCAACTGGCCGTCTGAGATGCCCACTTCTCGCGCAGGAGGCGCGCAAGAAACGGGACATCCGGCGCTGATTGGTGTGCGCGCGTCACCAACGGTTTCTCCGAAGAGTCAAGGGTTCGATCTCAGTTTTCACGCAAAGATTTTGCATCTTACCCCGGTGGGAACGGTACAGACCGGTGCGGCGGAAGACAGCCGTATTTATGTTTCTTTGTCCGATTTTGTGGCCTGGACCGGCGTTCAGCCGTCGACGATAGAAGTGGCTGCGTCCGGCTCCCCCGAAGAAGTCGCGAGCATCATGAATCGACTGGCGCAGGCAATTCCCGCCAGTGATGTTCGACCCGTGAGGCAAATCATGGAAGGCGAAGCGCGTGTGCTGGGCAAGACGCGCTCGACAATGTTGGCCGCGGCCGCACTGATTATTCTGACGGCGGCATTGTGCGTGCTTTCGACTCTAATGGGATGGGTCTTCGACCGGCGCCGCGACTTCGCCATCATGAAAGCGCTGGGCGCCTCGGGAAGGCTCCTCAATGGGTTCTTTGCCGCCGAAGCTGTCGTGCTGGGCGCAACCGGCGCGCTGATCGGATTCCTTGTGGGCATCGGCATTGCGATCTGGATCGGGCGGGTTAACTTTCACGCTCCCGTAGCGCCCCGCTTGAGTGTGCTGCCGATGGTTCTGGCTGGTAGCATGGCGGTGACTTTGCTGTCGGCGATTCTCCCGATCACCCTACTGCGCCGCGTGCAGCCTGCGGCGATTCTGAGGGGAGAGTGAAATGATCGAGATCAAAGACGTCACCAAACTCTATCCCGCGAAGGAATCGAGCGATGGCTCGGGCAAGGATGCCGTCTCAATTCATGCCCTCGACCATATCTCGCTGCATGTCGCGCCCGGCGAATGGCTTTCGATTATGGGCCCCTCGGGGTCCGGGAAATCCTCGCTGGTGAATCTGATCGGCTGCCTCGACCGGCCTTCCTCGGGCGAGATCTGGCTCGATGGGCAGAACGTGGCCGGGATTTCGTCTGCCGAACTGAATCGCGTGCGGGCAGAAAAGATCGGCTTCATCTTCCAGCAGTTCCACCTGATCCCCTTCCTCACCGCGGTCGAAAACATTATGCTGGCACAGTATTTTCACAGTATGACCGACGAAAAGGAAGCGGTCGAGGCGTTGTCGCGGATTGGCCTGGGCGATCGCGCCCATCACATCCCTTCCCAGCTATCCGGCGGCGAACAGCAACGCGTGTGCATCGCCCGCGCGCTAATTAACGACCCGAAAATCATTCTGGCGGACGAGCCCACAGGGAATCTCGACGCCCAAAACGAAGAAATCGTACTGCGCCTCCTGCGCGAGTTTCATCAGCAAGGGCGCACGATTGTAATGGTCACGCACGATCCCGTAGTCGCACGACTGGCGGACCGACGCATCGAGTTGCATCATGGCAAGATCGCGTCGCAGGAGATTTTTTCCCTGGCCGACGAGGAGCAACTCGACGAGGTTCTCGAAGAACTCTGGGTGCTGGCCGAGCATGGCGAAATCGCCGAAGTCGAGCGCATGGAAGTGCACGGCGCGCTTCCCGTGAGCCTGGCCATTGAAAAGATGATCGAGATGGGCTTGGTCGTGTCGATGCCGCACCCTCCGCAACCGCACGATCACAAGCCATTCGTGAATCCCTGTCACGAGGCGTTGAAGCCCGTGTCCGCATCATCCGGCGACGGCACGCTGATCGTCGAACTCTCAGCACGCGGGCGCGAGCGCGCCGGCAGCATTATCCGGCGGCACCGCCTCGCGGAGCGCCTTTTCACCGACAGCCTGGCCATGGACAGCGAGTCGGAAATCGAGCAGCAGGCCTGCAAATTCGAGCACATCCTCTCGCCCGAAGCTACCGATAAGATCTGCACGTTCCTCGGCCATCCGCGAACCTGCCCGCACGGCGCGCCGATCCCGCCAGGGCCATGCTGCGGCAACGTCTCCATCGGCAATGAAGCGAGAAGCCACTCCGCCGAGCCGGTCTCCAGGAATCGCCGCTAACGAGTCGCACTAACCGAGCGGATTTTCAACTTTCAAACCGTCAATCCGCTGGCCGTGCTGCATATTCTCGCTGTAAAGAATGGAACAGTCGGCTTCCTGCGCGGCAGCTACGATCAATGAGTCATACCAGGAAAAACGGTGTCGGGAATAGACCTGCAGTGCCGAGACGAGCAGCGCGGGAGAGGAGTGAACCGCGAGCATAGGCCGGAACACCGTGTTCAAATACTCTTCCGCGGCGAAGGATGACATCGGCTGAATAAACCGTCGGAAAGCTACATTGAAAAATTCCTGAACAACCTGGTAGCTTACAATGCCCTTTCCGGAGTCCAGACCGTCACGAATGAGTTTTGCCGCCCGCAGAGCTTTGGCTGGCATGGTCGAGTCGAAAGAATAAACGAAGATGTTGGTGTCGATAAAATATCTATCGCTCATCTACTTAGTGCTCGTTCATTTCATCGCGCGTAAAGTGCCGTCCAGGCTGCACATCCCCGAGCCTATGCATGAGAGCGTCATAGGCGGCGCCGCGTCCGGCACGCCCGGCATACTGCTCGAGCCACTCGCGGAATGCGGCGTTCAGCGTTTTGCGCTCAGACTTGGCGACGACCCGAGCCTGCTCAATCAAAGATTCATCCGCACTGAGGGTAACATTTTTCATACGGAAATAGTGTACACTTGTTTCGTGTGGCCTGCAAGCGCATCCCGAGCCGCGCTCAAAGTCGTCGGAGCAAATGGATGAGGCACCCCACCATCGGCGTCTTCGACTCCGGCTTCGGCGGTCTGACCGTCCTTAAAGCTTTACTTGAGCTTATCCCCGCAGCCGATTACGCTTACTTTGGCGATACTGCTCGTCTGCCCTACGGATCGAAGTCGGTTGAAACCGTAGCCCGTTATGCCGTTGAAGCGGCGCACTACCTCGAATCGCAGGGCGCGGAACTTCTCGTCATTGCCTGTAATACGGCGACGGCGCTGGCGCTTGATCGCATCTCGGCCGCGGCGCATGTTCCCGTGGTCGGCGTGATCGAATCCGGCGCGGAAGCCGCAGCTCGCTCGACGAAGAATCGGAAGATTGTCGTGATTGGAACCGAGGCCACCGTCAGCAGCCACGCCTATCGCAAGGCATTAGAGGCGCGGGGCCTGAACGCTCAAGAGAAAGCTTGCCCTCTGCTGGTTCCGCTGGTGGAAGAGGGATGGATCGACCATGCCGTGACCGAGCAGGTCGCGCGCATTTATCTGACAGAAGCATTCACCGATGGATTTCGCGATGCCGACACCCTGGTCCTGGGCTGCACCCACTACCCGCTGCTCAAGCCGCTCCTGCATCGTGTGACGCCGAGCCACGTCAGCATCGTGGATTCGGCTGAGACCACGGCGCGCGCCGTAGCTTCGCGGTTGCAGCATCTGGTGCCGGCAACTTCGGAGGCACAGGAACGACGCACACTCCCGCGCCTCAAATTCTTCGCCACCGACTCTGTCGATAAATTCCGCCGCCTCGGACAGCGATTCCTGAACCGTCCGATAGCAGACGTGCAGCCCATTGATCTTAAAGAATAGTTTGCACGCAAGGATCGGATAGAGAATGGAAACGCGCGGAATTATTCTCAGTATGGGCTGTTGATCATGCATCCACTCGACAACGTGATCTGGCAGGCCCTGACCACGCGGCAGGCGCAATTTGCCGAGAGCTTCGGCGGGGCACGGCGCTTCGTGCGCGAGGTCGGGCCCCTGGGCGCTTTCAGCGAGGCTGACGACGAAGGCTACGCAGCCTTGGCAGGATTGGTTGAAGCCGGCGGAACGGTTGGCTTGTTCCTGGATGCCGCTTACGAAGCGCGCGCCGGATGGGACTTCGTTGCGGGAGCGCCACTCCTTCAGATGATTTGCGAAAACAGCATCGTCCCGCATGCGGTTGGAAAACCGGCGCCTCCGATCCAAGAACTTGGCCCGAATGATTCGGCCGAGATGATCGCCCTTACAGCCCTCACCAAGCCCGGGCCTTTCAGCACCCGCACCCACGAACTGGGCGCCTACGTCGGCATCCGCGACGGTGGAAAGCTGGTTGCCATGGCCGGGGAGCGCCTTAAAGTTCCCGGTCACACCGAAGTGAGCGCGGTGTGCACGCATCCGGATCATACCGGCAACGGCTATGCGGCGATCCTTATGGCCAAAGTGATGCGGCGAATTCGCGAGCGCGGAGAAACCCCTTTTCTGCACTCACGGCAGGACAATGTGCGCGCGATTGAGGTCTATAAAAGATTGGGATTCCGCGAGCGGAAGCTCGGGCACTTTGCGGTACTGCGAATGGAATAGAATCTGGGTAACTCGTCTGCTCGTCAGCCTCAGTACAGGTGGAAGTCGACTTCCACAGCGATCTCGACACGCACAGGGTGTCCATCTTTCATGGCGGGCTCAAACTTCCAGTTCTTTACGGCTTCGATCGCTCTTTCGTCGAGGCCCATGCCCAAACTGCTGAGCACACGAATGTTGCTGGGGCGGCCATCGGTCCCGACGATTAATCCAAGAGTGCAAACACCCTGATACTTGGCTTTTCGAGCTTCCTCGGAAAATTCTGGTTCGGGGTTATAGATGGGCCGCGGCGGGCTGACTCCGCCGCCGACATGGAAGATTCCGCCGCCGGTACCGCCGCCTTCACCAGGCCCGAAGCCAGGTCCTTTGCCGGATCCCACGCCACCGCCACTGCCCGAACCAATGCCGGCGCCCGAACCCGTGCCGTTCGACGGCAACACGGCATGGGCCATGGGATCGCCCAGGTTCGGCATGTTGTTGGAAGCCAATTGCACCTGCGGAGGAACCACAATCGTCGGCTCGACCGCGAGCTTGGGCTGCTCGTTGTGCAACACCACTGCGGGAGGCGTAATCTGGGTCATCGATAGTTTCGGCAGTTTGCCCCGGCTGGCCTGCAACACATCGCGATCGCCGCCGCCACCGCCGCCGCCCACCTGGGTTTTCGATTCCTTCAGCGGGGGCAGATCGCCCGGATCGACCAGGGTTACAGTCGCCTTTGGCGCCGGAGCCGCGTTGACAATCCGGCGGCCGATAAACACTGCAACCACCACAATGACGCCCAATAGAACGTAGTAGCCTGCGGCGCCCAGAGCCCCGACCTTCCAATACGAGTAGAAACCCCAGATATCTTTGACAGGTTCGGGTTTAGATTGGAGTACGAGAGGCGGCAACTTCTTGGGGAAGAAGAAATCGTCCAATCCCCGAATCAGGGACCTGTAAAGGGGCTCTTCAAAACCTTTGTCGGTGATGAGTAGGTGAAGCTCTGGCTCGGTACCGGGGCCGTTCGAATTCATTGGTTCGGATCCCATGTTTCCGGTTTGCACGTCTTGGATATTGGACCGAAGTCCCTAATTCAGTTGCAGATTGAGCCGGCTTTTCTCTCTGTTCGTCTATCCTCTACACAGATGAGCGACAGTGGCGGCAAGTTGCTTCGTTCTCGTGTCGATTTCGTAAAGAGATACCGATCCCGCCAACATCAGTCCAAGTATGTCAAACGGCTCTCTCTCCCACTTAAAATTGTACCCCTAACGGAGTGATTTCAACAGTGCATTTCATTGTGCTTAACAAGTTTAGAAAATTATTCCCTCCCGCAAGGACGGGCCAGGTCGAGGGATTTCCGGTCGCGGTCGCCGAGTACTGTGCATGTTCCGGACGGTTTTGACGGTTGTAACGACCCCTGCGAACTTGGTCGTAATCCATCCAGTGCATACATGGACGTTCCCCCGCTTTGCTCCCTATAATGAAAGGATTCAACCATTTGAGAGGACGCGACTGAGTGCCGCTTGAACTGAAGGCCACCATCAACCTGCCGAAAACCGCCTTCCCCATGAAGGCCAATCTGCCCCAGAACGAGCCCAAAATGCTGGAACGCTGGGAGCAGATGAGGATTTACGAGCGTATCCGGCAGGCCAGAAAAGGAGCGCCGCGCTACACCCTGCACGACGGTCCGCCCTACACCAGCGGCCCCATCCATATGGGCACGGCGCTGAATAAGTGCCTCAAGGATTTCATCGTCAAGTCGAAGACTATGGCGGGATTTGACGCGCCTTACGTGCCCGGCTGGGACTGCCACGGCTTGCCCATCGAGATCAAAGTAGATAAAGAACTGGGCGGCAGGAAGCTGCAAATGCGCCCGAGCGACGTGCGCGCCGAGTGCCGCAAATACGCCCAGAAATTTCTTGATCTCCAGCGCAACCAATTCAAGCGCATCGGCGTCTTCGGCCGTTTTGACCGCCCCTACGCCACCATGAATCCGCAGTACGAGTCGGTGGTGCTTTCGACGTTCTTCGCTTTTTATGAGAAGGGATTCGTCTACAAAGGCCTGCGCGCCGTCTACTGGTGCATGCACGACGAAACCGCGCTGGCCGAGGCCGAAGTCGAATACGAGAATCACACCAGCCCAACCGTGTGGGTGAAGTACGCGCTGCTCGACGATCCGACTACCATTGATGCGGCGCTCGCCGGAAAAACAATTTCGACGATCATCTGGACCACCACTCCATGGACCCTGCCCGCCTCCATGGCCGTGGCCTTTCATCCCGACGAAGAGTACGTCGCGCTGGAATCCGGCCGCGAAGTTTATATCGTTGCGTCGAAACTGGCCTCGGAAGTTGCGCAGAAGTGCGACTTCGCCGATCCCAAAGAACTCGCGCACTTCCCCGGCCGAAAGATGGAGCGCCTGAACTTCCAGCATCCCTTTCTGGATCGCAAGATTCTGGGCGTGCTTGCCGACTACGTCACTATGGACACCGGCACCGGCGTCGTCCACACCGCGCCATCGCACGGCGCGGAGGACTTCATCACTGGCATGAAATATGGCCTCGACGCCGCCAGCAACGTCGATGAAAAAGGCATCCTCCGCAACGGCCTGCCGGAGTACACCGGCCAGTATGTCTTCAAAGCCAATCCGATCATCGTCGAATTGTTGCGGTCCCGCGGAGCCTTGCTCCACGCGGACAAGATCGAGCATACCTATCCCCACTGCTGGCGCTGTCACAATCCGGTAATCTTCCGTGCCACCGAGCAGTGGTTCATCTCGATGGAAACCCCCATGCCCGGTGGACGGGGAAGAGAAGACACCCTCCGCACCCGCACCCTGGAAGAAATCAAGAAAGTGAAATGGGACCCAGCGTGGGGCGAAGAGCGCCTCTCGAACATGATCGCGACGCGCCCGGATTGGTGCATCTCGCGTCAACGAGTCTGGGGCGTGCCCATTGCCGTTTTCCTGTGCGAGGCCTGCGGCAAGCCGCTCAACAATCACGCGGTCAACGCCAAAGTTGTGGAGCTTTTTGCCAAGTCCGGCGCCGATGCCTGGTTTACCCCAGAGTCCGACACAATTCTCCCCGCAGAAACAAAATGCCCGCATTGCGGCGGCGCGAAGTTCGAAAAAGAAACCGACATCTTCGATGTGTGGCTGGAATCGGGCGCGAGTTACCTGGCACTTATTGCCGAGGAAAAGACGGCTGACGAACCCGACTATCCCTGGCCTTCCGATCTCTATCTCGAAGGCGGAGACCAATACCGCGGATGGTTTCAGTCTTCCCTGCTCTGCGCCATGGGCACCCACGGCACGCCGCCCTACAAGGGCGTGGTTACGCCCGGATGGACGCTCGACGAAAAAGGCCAGGCCATGTCGAAGTCGCGCGGCAACGATGTCGATCCCGTCGACATCTCGAGCCGGCTGGGCGCAGAAGTTGTGCGCCTGTGGGTCGCCTCGGTCGATTTCCGCGAAGATGTCGTCGGCTCCGAAGCGCTGATGCAGCGCGTCGCCGAGAACTATCGCGAGATTCGCAACAAGCTATTCAAGAACGCGCTGGGAAACTTATACGATTTTGATCCGCAGTCGAACGCCGTGCCCTTCGAAAAGCTCGATCCGCTGGATCAGTACATGCTTCGCCAGACCTCGGCGCTGGTGCGGGATGTCCGCAAGTGGTATGACGAATTTGCCTTTCACAAAATCTACCATCGCGTCAATCATTTTTGCGTAGTCGAGCTGAGCGCGTTTTACTTCGATGTCATCAAAGACCGGCTATACACCTACGCTCCGAATTCAGCCGGGCGCCGATCGGCGCAAACCGCGGTCTGGCGCATCGGCGAGGCCGCGGCCCGCCTGCTGGCGCCCATTCTGAGCTTTACTTGTGAAGAGGTCTGGCAGCACCTGCCGAAGATGCCCAATCGCCCTGAGAGTGTACATGTCGCGGCCTTCCCGGATGCCGCCGACGTACTCGGTAGTTCTTCAGCGACTGAAGACGACCCGCAACAGCAGGATTGGACCACGCTTCTTGCCGTGCGCGAACAGGCATTGAAAGCATTGGAAGAGGCGCGCAACAGCAAGCGCATCGGAAAAAGCCTGGAAGCGCAGCTGGTAATCACGACCTCCGATCCGGTGTATTCCGTGCTGAAGCGTCATGCCGGCGAGCTGCGCTACTTATTCATCGTCTCGGCAGTGACGCTCGTGCAGGGCACGGGGAACGGGAGTGGCGGCGTATCCATCGAAGTGAAAAAGGCCGACGGCGCGAAGTGCGAGCGCTGCTGGAATTACTCTACCCACGTCGGCGAAGACCATACCTATCCCACCGTCTGCGAGCGTTGCAGCGCCGCGCTCAAAGAAATCGCCGCGGAGACGGCTCGGTGAAGTCATCAGCTCCGTCTCGAACCGGCTCCGCTCTGCGGACGATCCGCAACGCCATGTTGCGGGGTATGTTTTCAGGAACCGAATGACCCGTAATTCCGCCCGCGTCACTCACTTTGTAATCGCCCTGCTCGTGGTTGGGCTCGACCGCTGGAGTAAGCGCCTAGTCGCCGCCCACATCGCGATGTACTCGCACATCCAGATCATCCCCGGATTTTTCCGGCTCACGCATACCGAAAACACCGGCGCGGCCTTCAGCCTCTTCGCCGAATCTCCGTCGCACTGGAAGATCGCAATGTTGATCGCCTTCTCTACCGTCGCCATGGTGATCGTCTCGGTTCTGCTTTGGAAGCAGACCAGCGGAATTACCGTCACCGGCATCGCATTGTCATTGATTCTGGGCGGTGCCGTCGGAAACCTCTGGGACCGCGTGGCCAGCGGGAGCGTCGTCGACTTTCTGCTCGTCTATTACAAGCAGTATCAGTGGCCGGTGTTCAATCTGGCGGACAGCGCAATTGTTATCGGGGCCTCGCTGCTGGTGATCGAAATCCTGTGGGCGAGGCCGCATCCTTTGGACCAACATTCTTAGCCCAACATTCTTAGCTCCTTACTCATAGGGACCTGGAGGTGATAGGAGCCGGGATTATCGCTAGTGAGTATCTCGTGCACTCAAGCCCGTTAGGCTTTCTGCCGATAGGGTCAGCAGGAGAATAATCTCATGCTTAGTTCTATTAACAGCCTCACATTCGCGCAACCTGCTGCGGCGGCCCCTCCGGCGCCCGCAAAAGCATCGGCGCAGCCCATCCCGGTGGACACAGTGCAGATCAGCAGTGCCGCGAAAGCTCTCTCGCAGGAAGCTCTCGAGACCCCCGCACAGACTGCCAAAGAAGCTGCTGCGGGCGACCCTCAGGCCATACGATTATTGGCGAAGCATCAGCACGCACAGAAAACTTCAACCTAGTAAGCTCGCGCCGGAAGAGACTGCGCACCGGCGCATATTTCACGGCGTGCCGTACAACTGCTTATACACCGCGGCATTGCGCAAAATCGCCTGTACATAATCCCGCGTTTCGGTGAATGGAATCGACTCCACAAACTCAGTCGTGTCGCGATACTTCCCTTGCCCCATCCATTCCTCAACGCGATCGGAACCGGCGTTGTAGGCGGCGAGTGCGTGCTCGAACGATCCGCCGAACCGGTCGACCATTCCGCGAAAATACCGCGTGCCCAGTTCCAAATTAACGGTCGGAGTAAATAGCTGAGTCGAGCTATAACGTTTCAGCTCGACTTGATGAGCAACAGTCTTGCCGGTTTTCGGCAGTAACTGCATCAGCCCCACCGCATTGGCGCGCGAAACCGCGACCGGATTAAACTCCGACTCCTGGCGAATCAGCGACGCCACCAGATACGGATCGAGCCCATTGGCCATCGAAAATCTTTTCAGATCGGCCCAATAAGGCCGCGGAAACAGCGCCTCCCAATAGGCCCGCGGCAAGGTTGGAATGTCGACCGCGAAATAACTAGGGACGGAATGCTTCATCACCTCGATGGCGCGATCGTAATGGCCGGTGTCGGTGTAAAGCTGCGCCGTCTCCGCCGGCCCCCAGTTGCCGCCGTCGGCGTTGGCAGCGGCCTGCAACTCGCGCACGGCAAAATCGACCAGCCCTCCATTCCCGAGCAACTCCGCCTTTTGCAAGTGCAGATCGTCCGCCGGAGGTTCGGCCAGCGTTATTTTCTCGCCGTGCTCGAGCGCTGGAATGCGATCAAGCAGCGCATATTCGCCGGGAGGATCGTCGCCGGCGGGAAGTTTCTTCAACCGCTCCCGTCCCAGCTCGGCATAATAATAATTCTTGAAGCGTTCAGACAATTTCTGGTAATAAGCCCGAGCCATGGCGGGCTGCTTATCTTCCTCCGCCAAACGCGCCCGCCAATAGAGCGCCGCGGAGGTCTCGTTGCCTCCCGGATACAGAGCGATCTGTTCGTCGAAAAGTTTCTTCGCTTCATCGTTGCGGCCGAACCGCAGCGTGAGCCACGCCGCCTTCCAGTGCGCATAGGACGCATGCGAACCCTTAGGAAACCGCACCTGAAGTTCGCCGAACGCGGCCAATGCCTGGTCATATTCGTGATGCACCAGATGCAGATTCGCCGCCGACAGCAGCGCCGATTCCAGCCAGGCGCTCGTCGGCGCGCTCTGTCGCAACTCGTCCACGCTCCGATAGAACGCTTCGTTCTCGTCCGATGACCACGCCACTTCCCCGAGAATGTACAAGCGATGCGCCATCTGATCGTTGCTCGCGCCCGGGAGCGTCGTCAATTCCGCCTTGGCTTCGCGGTTTCTTCCACTGCGATGCAGCGCATCGGCCAGCGCCAGCTCCGCCGCCGGACGCCCCTCCGGAGTCGCATGGCTGGCCAGTTCGCGATAAACGTCGGTGGCATCGTTATAGCGCTTGGCCTTCATCAGCAAGTCGGCCCGCGTTTTGAGTTGCGTCGGAGTTGCCGGCGGCAGCGGACGCAGTTTTTTCAATTCCGCGTAAGCCGGATCCGCCTCTGCCGCAGTCGGCATGTTGTAATAAACGTTCGCCAGCGCCTCGGCCGCTTTCGCCGTCTCACCCAGGCCGGCGTAGGCTTTGCCTAAAGCAAATTCGAAGTCCGATCGCGCCGGCAGACGATCTTTCTCCAGCAACTCCACAGCTTCCGCGGAGCGCCCTTCCGCCGCCAGCGCGTTGGCATAACTCAGGTGCGCGTCGCGAACCAGCAGCGAATCCGGATAAGTCGTCTCAAAGTTGGCAAGCGTCGCCAGACCCTCGGCCTGATGCCCGGTTTGCAGGTAGCAGCTTCCGAGATAATAGCCGACATAGTCGCCGAGATCGCCGGCGCGAGGCTTGGCGCGATTCAAGGGATCGATAGCTTTGCCGCAATCGCGATCAAGCACGCGCGCGTATCCCACAACCAGCCATGCTAGAGCCCCAGCATCTTCTTTGGAGTGTGCCCGGGCATAGCCTTCCACGCCGGAATAACCGGCGGGCGACCGATCCTGAATCAATCGCTGCGCCATGGGCCGAAGCGTCGTCGATGCGACGAACGCCTGCCGAATGCGCCGTACCCGCGGCGACATCGCCCGCCTTCTCCTCTTCGCAACCGCGGCGTGGGTGGCAGAAGCATGGTTAGCAGAAGTACGACCAGCAGAGGCATGGGAGGGAGTGGCCCGACTGGATGCGGCTCCTGTCTTCTTCGCCGGAGTTTGTGCTACGGCGGCTTTGCCAGATGCAGCAGAAGTTTTCGGTGACGAAGTTTTCGGGGTAGCCGGCGCGGATTTCTGCGGCGTCGGAGGCGTCGGCTTGTCCGCATTATCCGAAGCCGCAGGAGTGGCCTGTCGGGGAAAAGCCGCTATCGACGAAGTACCGCACAGAAACCCGCACAGCACGCCTAGTGCGAGCACCCACCATTGGTTGTGACGCAATCGAGCCACCTTAGTATTTTCGCGCGGAGACGCGCATGCCAGAACCCCGGGACCAAGCCCGCCGTCTTATTAGATGCTTAAACGTTATTCGATGCTTAAACGGCGAGGCTGAGATGGCGCCTGCGAACACTGTCAGCGCCAATCCCAAAACCAATTTCCCAAAACCTACCGCCGGAAGTTCGCGCCCATCACCGAATAGTCGTCCTCGGCCAGGCTGCGCACAACTTCCTTTTGAAAGTAGTCGCCACCGGCCGCGGCAGTACTGCCGTAGCGCTTCTGAAACGTGGAGCGGCTCTTTTCAATATCTTCCTTCAGGCGATCATAAAGGTCTTTGCTGCGACGGCCCTCCGCCACCTTCGCCTGGTTATAGAGCTTGATCTCGTCCACCAGCAGCCTCGCGAAGCGTTGCGCCTTGCGATGGGTATCGGCGTCTTCCGCGGACATCCCGGCAAACGGGTCGGCGGCTGTAGCCGGCGCCGCGGCACTCGCCGCCGCAGCATGGGTCGCCACTTCGACCACCTCCGCGGCCGGTTCGGGTTCGGGTGCAGATTCACGAGCGGCCACCGGCGCCCCATGTTTCGGAGCGTGCGCCGCGAAGGGATCCGAGAAGGAAGTCACACTCTGCATCGGGGACGCAACCGGCGCCCGCTCGACTCGTTCCACCGCCGGACTTGGCTCGCTGAGCTCTCGCTGCGACTGCTTGCGCAGCGAAGCCAGTTCCAACCACGCGCTCGCCGTCATCACCAGCACTTCCAGCGACGGCCCATCCAGCACGCCCTCCGAGCCGCCATCGGCATACAACAATGCCGCAACTTTATCTTTCAGAACCAGCGGCAGCACCAGGATTTGCTCATTCTCCGGCCCGCCAAACTGCTTCACGAACCGCCGGTCCATCTCGGCAATATTCGCCGGGGCCACGGTACGGTTCTGGTAAGCATGAGCCGCCGGCCCGGTGCTCATGTCGAGCGGGAAATCCTTCACCGAATCGTCTTCGCCGAAGCCGCGGCCTTGCCATCCCGTAGCCGCTCCGCCTTTCACCACAAAAAGCGCGACCCGCGAACCGTACGCGCCACCCGCTTCCAGCAAGGCGCGCAGAATTTCTTTTTGCGTCGAGCCCGCATGAATCCCGGCGATGGCCTGCGCCAGGTTGCCGTGAACGGCGCTCCCAACAAGGCTTTCAGCCGATGCCACCGGCGCCGCAGGCAACGATGCCAGCACGCGCTCGACCACCTCCGCCTGCAATTTGGGAAGCTGCCGCTCGAAAACTTGCGCCACCGCCCGCTCGATGATTTGCTGGAGTTCCTTGCTTTCCGCCATGCTCAGAGAACCATTCCTATATCCTGCGCTCCGAACCACCCAAAAACACTGCCCTAAGTGCTGATTATACGGTACTTGTGCGAGGCCCCTAGAGTACTTCGGTACCTGCTCATCCGGGGTTTCCGCCCCGTTGGAACTTTATCGCAAAGTTTTCTTGCCGGATACGCCAAAAGCCCCTACGCAAACCCCCGGGTTACCAAGTAGAATAACAGTTTTGGTTTCGCGGTTTCGATCACGTGAGGACGTACCGTTAACGATTAACTACCCGGAAAATACTGCATCGCCAAGCGAATGGGAGCCATCCAAAACAAAGTAGTCGGACCTGTCAGCGAAGAGTTGACCCTCGTACAAGCGGCGAAAAAGGGCGACGACTCCGCGTTTGAGGAATTGGTCCGCCGTTACGATCGCAACGTTTTCCGGATCGCGCAGCACATCACTCAGAATCGCGAAGATGCGGAAGATGTGGTGCAGGAAGCGTTCCTGAAGGCTTACGGGAATCTGGCGCAGTTCCAGGAGCAGTCGAAGTTTTATACCTGGCTGGTGCGCATCGCGGTCAACGAAGCGCTGATGAAGTTGCGCCGGCGCAAGCCCGAGCGCACCGTTTCGCTGGACGAAGACATCAAGACGGAAGACGATTCCCTGCCCCGCGAGATCGCGGACTGGAGTCCGAATCCGGAGCAGCAATACACGCAGTCGGAGCTGCGCGAGATTTTGAGCAAGACCATCCAGGGCCTGCCCCCGGGCTTCCGGACGGTGTTCGTGCTGCGGGACGTTGAGGGTCTCTCGACGGAAGAAACGGCGGCCGCGCTGGAGTTGAGCGTGCCCGCCGTGAAGTCGCGACTGTTGCGGGCTCGCCTGCAACTGCGCGACAGGCTAGGGCGCTACTTCCAGCGTAGAGAACCTGGCAACGGCCCTGGCAATGGCAAAGACGGCAATGGCAAGAATGGCGACAAGGACGGCGAAGTTGAGAGCGACGAAGTTTAAACGGGCAATGCTCCAAGCGGAGAAGGCAACCAGTGAAATGCTCTGAATTCCTGACTGAGCTGACCAGTTATCTGGACGGCGTGCTCGACGAGAAAACCAAAGTCGAGTTAGAAAATCATCTTTCCTGGTGCCACAACTGCTACGTGGTCTGCGACACAACCAAGAAAACTATCGAGATTTACCGCGACTCGCAACTCTACGAACTCCCCGAAGACCTCCGCGGACGCCTGCGCTCGGCCATCATGACCAAGTGCCAGCAATACAAGAAGCGCGGACCGCAGAGCGTCTAACCAGCCACAGCGAAAGTAGTGGTAGTACGCCTTTCATCCTGAGCGTAGCCGTTCTTCAGGCGAAGCGAACGATCTCAGTCTCAACTGCTCCTGGAGCGTCAGCTAAACAAAAATTCCCAGACCGCGAGTCGATCTGCCGCAGCCCGGGTTCATTGCAGGCAGGTTCATTGCAAGCGAGCCATCTCACGTAAAAAGAACGGATATTTCCATGAGACGCCTGCTCTCCTTTCTTCCTGCCTTGACCCTGGTTGCGGTCTGCGTCGCTCAGAGCCTTCCTCCTGCGGACACCGAACCCGGGCCGCAAACTCCGACCATTACCGCCTCTCTCGATGGCCCGCGCATCGCGGTCTTCGAGTCGTATCATGATTCCTGTTCGGTGGACGACATCCCGGACGCCATGGCCCGCGCCTTCCGCGATTACGCCGGCACGATTCACTTCGTCACCGCAAGTTCCATGATGTTTCAAAGCCTTGGCCCGACTCTCGAAACCCTGCAACACAGTTGCACCCCGGCCTACTCTTCCGCGAACGATGGCAATCCCGCGCATTATAACGATCAAGTCTGGCTCGACTCGTTCTATACCTTTGATGGCAAGAAAATCGCCGCGCTCTCGCATACGGAGTATCACGGATGGTCCTTCACCGGCGAGTGCGACACGCAGAACTACGGCGAGTGCGAATACGACGCCGACACCTATCATCAATCAAACGATGGCGGGTACATCTTCGAGTCCTTCGCAGCGCCAAAGAATTACCTCGCCGGAATCCCTTACAAATACATCGTTGACGACGGGCCCTCCGGCTACAGCGTCGATTCCAACGTGATCAGCTATGGCGGATGGTATTACGCGATCGCAACTTCGTGGACCTGGCCGCCGAACTGCACCGGCACCACCGGATCCAATCCGTGTCTGACTAGCGGCGGCGCGCCCATTCGCACGCAGGACGTGTTCGATCCGGCCTCGTGGCGCACTTGGAACGGCACAGACTTCTCCGTGTCGTTCGTCGACCCCTACCTCGGTCCCGTGCAAAATCCCCAGCAGCATGTCTTCACGCCGGTCCCGTACATGTTTGCCATAAACGGCCTGAATGTATACCAGTCCCAGTTGGGAAATATTGTGGTCGCCACGCTCTGGGATTACTGGAACGGCGCATTAGGCGTGCCCGGCCTGTATCTGACAACCTCGGCCGATCTCGTGCACTGGACCAAACCCGCACTCGTAGTCAGCCTGGCCGACGTTCGCGCCATCGATCCCAAGGGCAGGTGGCTCTATGCCTATTTCTCCCTGATCGATCCCGACGCGCCCGATCTCAATTTCTCGATCATCGGCAACCATCCCTATTTGTATTACGTGCGTCTCGATCTCAACGGGCAGGATCGAGTGGTGTTCCGCCAAAGGTTGAGCCTGAAGATCAGCCCATAGGCTTTAGGCCCTAGCCTTCCGGAGTTGAGCGTGCGTTCTATTCCGTCCCGAAGGCGCATGAAATGTTTTCCCCGTCTCGCGTAACTATATAGAAGACAATGAGTTCCCGAACCATGCGCCGTACTGTTGGCTTCTTTTACGAAAACCTCAACCCTTTTGGCAATCGGTGAATCTAAGTATTCAGCAAGTAGCGCTCCGCAGTTGGAAATGCCGGGAGCGCTGGACTTTTCAGCGACATATTTTCCGTAAACGCCTAACCCAGGGACTCGGCATACACGCTCAGGTATGGAAGGTGGGTCATGATTGGAAAACTGATGGATGCCTTTTTCGGTTGCAGGCACGCCCGCTATAGCTTCCCCGTAACCATTCGAAAAGCAACCCGCCGTCCCAAAGCCGCGGATTTGACCGGCACCTACGTCGCTTGCCTGGATTGCGGCAAAGAATTTCCCTATGACTGGCAGGCCATGAAAGTCATCACTTCCCCCGAGCGTCATCGCGAGCAACTGGCAGAATTAGCCAAGCACGCCGCCTAGCCCGGCTTCTCGGCGGGGTGGTCCAGGCTTTTGATCTCGCGGACACAAGCAATCCTCTGGGTGCCCCATCCTAGCGCGCTCTTTGCGCTAGGGTGGGTACTATGCTGCCCGTAGCGCAGGTTTTGACTCCGCAGGAATCTCACCTTCGAATCAGCGACCTAGCCCCACAAGACTCAAAAAGGATGCGTCGCAGGTCCGGACCGAGAAAGCTAAAATCGACGCTGAGAGACGAGGCCGCCTGCCCATGAATGGAATCAAGATTAAACTCGAGAAAAGTTGGAAAGACGCTCTCCGCGCCGAACTCCAAACGCCAGAGATGGCCAAGCTGTGGTCATTTGTAGAAAATGAGTACGCCGGCCGAAAGCCAATCTACCCTCCTAAACATGAAATATTCGCAGCTCTTGATCGTACGCCCTTCGACAGGGTAAAGGTCGTCGTGATTGGTCAAGATCCATATCACCGCCCCGCTCAGGCTAACGGGCTTTGCTTTTCCGTTCGCAAGGGCGAGAAACTTCCACCCTCACTTCGCAATATATTTGAAGAACTGCGCCGTGAATTCGATTATGAAATTCCAACGAGCGGGGATCTCTCTGAGTGGGCCAAGCAGGGGGTGCTACTCTTAAACAGCGCTCTCACGGTTGAGGAACGGAGACCTGGCTCTCATCGATCGAAATGGAAACATTTCACCGACAAGATCATCGAAAAACTCGCTGCGAAACCAGAACCTCTCGTATTTATTTTATGGGGCAGGGACGCGCAAAGAAAGGCTGCGCAAATCGATACTGGTAAACATTTGGTCTTAGAATCGGCGCACCCGTCCCCTTTTTCCTGTCGCGATTTCTTTGACAAGGATCATTTTAAAAAGGCGAACGAGTACCTGCGCAAAAACAAGCAGGAACCCATCAATTGGCAACTTTAAAAAAACGGAATTGCGGGTTTTATTTTTGGGGTCCTAGCGGCTTTTGTAAACCAGATAAAAATGCCCGGCCGGAAACGCGAGGCATTTCTCGTTCTGCCAGGTTTACCGCGCCGGGTACTCCGCCGGAACCGCCGCCGCCACCCGCTTGTCGATCGGCACAAACTCCCGTTCGCCATGTCCCGTATAAACCTGGCGTGGCCGCGCGATCTTCTGCTCCGGATCGGTGATCAGCTCCTGCCACTGCGCCAGCCATCCTGCGGTCCGCGGAATGGCAAACAGCACGGTGAACATCTCCGGCCGGAATCCCATCGCCTGGTACATGATCCCGGAATAAAAATCGACGTTAGGATACAGTTTGCGTTTCACGAAATAATCGTCTTCGAGGGCAATGCGCTCCAGTTCGAGCGCGATGTCGAGGTTGGAACTGCGCCCCGTAACCTGGAAGACTTGCTCGGCGCTCCAGCGAATAATTTTTGCCCGGGGATCGTAATTCTTGTAGACGCGGTGCCCAAAACCCATCAGCTTGATCTGTCCATCTTTGACGCGCTTGATGTAGGCCGGCACGCGGTCTTTCGATCCGATCTCATCGAGCATCTTCAATACTTCTTCATTCGCCCCGCCGTGCAGCGGCCCAGCCAGCGCCGACGCCGCCGATGCCACCGATAAATAAGGATCGGCCTGCGAACTGCTCACCGCTCGCATCGCATTGGTGCTGCAGTTCTGTTCGTGATCCGCATGCAGAATAAACAGAATGTCCAGGGCGCGCGCAATCGCGGGATTGGCCACGTATTTCGGCTCAACCATCTTCCACAACATGTTCATGAAATTTTCGGTATAGCTCAAATCGTTGTCGGGATACACATAAGGAAAACCCACGTTGTGCCGATACGACATGGCCGCGATCGACGGCACTTTGCCGATGAGCCGCGAAATCTGATGCAGCCGGTTCGCCGGATCATGCACATCCTTGGCATCGGGATACACGCTCGACAAAGCCGCAATCGTGCTCACGAACATCGACATGGGATGCGACGAATAGCGAAAGCCCTCCATGAATTTCTTCGTCGTCTCATGCAGCATGGTGTGGTGCGTGATGTCGTAGACCCAGGCCTTCAGCTCTTTCTCAGTCGGCAATTCGCCGAACAATAGAAGATAGGCAACTTCCAGAAACGTGCACCGCTCCGCCAGAACTTCAATGGGATATCCCCGATAGCGCAGGATCCCCTTGTCGCCGTCAATGTAAGTGATGGCGCTCTTGCACGAGGCCGTATTCATAAACGCCGGGTCGTACGTCATCAACCCGAAATCGTCGGCGTCCGTTTTGATCTGCCGCAAATCCATCGCCCGAATCGTGCCGTTCTCAATCGGAACGGTATACGCCTTGCCGGTGCGATTGTCGGTGATACTCAGTGTGTTGTTGTTTTCTGGCATGGAAATGTGCGCCTGCTTCCAGCTATGCTGCAACAACTTGATTCTACGGCAAACGCCGCACCACAAACAAAACCGGCGGCCACGGCCGCCGGTTCTCTAATTCAATGAATCGTTAGCTTGACGAATCCCTGGTTCGACGAATCCTGGTTCGACGAATCCTAGTTCGACGAATCGTCCCGCCGCTTCAGCGTCGGGCGATCGTCATCGCTCTTGCCGTCGTCGGACTTGTCGGTCGGGTTCGACGTCCTTCGCAGGCTGGGCTTATTCGAGTCTTTTTCGTCGATTACCTTATGCTTGTTCTCGATCGCCGCCAGACGCGCCTTCACTTCATCAAACTCCGACGTCGTCACTACATACTGCTGCTTGGCAGGAAGAATCTTGCGAATCTCTTCCTGGGACGCCTGGATCCGATCCGGAGTCGGAGGATGAGTTTCGAAGGCTTTCGACAACGTACCGGGCTTCTTCTTCTCCATCGCCTGAATCTTTTCAAAGAATGACACGAACGCCGACGGATCATATCCGGCGCGGTACATGTACTGAATACCCAGGTAGTCTGCCTGCGCCTCAAAGCCGCGCGAGAAGTGCAGGAAGGTCAGCGGAATGCCGAGTCCCATGCCTTCATAAATCCCATATCCCAGCGCGCCGCCCATAAAAATCGCGGGCAGCGATGCCAACTGCAACAGGTTCATCCGAGTCATTTCACGGCCATAGTGGCAGGCCGCGACATGGGCGATCTCGTGCGCCATCACGCCCGCCATTTCCGCTTCTTCGTCCGCCGCCAGAATCAGCCCGGAGTTCACATAGAAAAATCCGCCCGGCAGCGCCATGGCGTTCACTACGTCAGAGTCAATCACTTTGATGGTGAACGGCACTTGCGCGTCGGAATTGCGCACGATATTCTGCCCTACCCGGTTCACGTATTCGGTGATCACCGGATCGTTCACCAGCTTGATCTGCGATTCGATCATCTGGGCGTAGCGCCGCCCCTGCGCCACCTGGCTCTCAACGCTGTACCAGTTGCCCACGCCGCGACCGCATCCCACATTGCGGTTGCCCACGGCATCCACATCCGTCTTGCCGCCGTCATGCTTGATCTGGCTGTCATCCTGGGTGGGCAACGTGGCCGGCTTCTGCGAAGGACCAGTCGGCACCTCTCCGGCTTTCGGCTGACTTGTGTCTGGGTCGGAAACTTGCGCCACCATCGTGCAGGGCCCCGCGCTGAACGCCGCCACTGCCGCCGCGATTGCCATCCACCTGAGTTTCATAACGCTACTCCTTGGACCTTACGACTATGCCCCGATTATACCCCCGCCCGCAAGACACCAAGCCCAATCTTTATCCTCAAGTTTAGACGCGGGAAAAAGAGTCTCGGGTTATCCCGTGTGCCAGATAAGTCTCCGTCCAGGCATATCAGCCTGACATGCAGGGCTCATGTGGAGACAGCCGCCCCCGCGGTGTCGGGCGGCCCAAGTTTATCGGGCCGCAGCACTCTCCCGTCAGTTATCTGTTCCGCGCCGCTTGTGTCTTCCTTCGCCTCTCCGGAACTCTCTTCACGCTTGATGGAGGCTTGCGTTGGGTTGGGTCGCCTGGATCGTAGATGGCGCTGTCAGTTTTCGTCGGATTGTGCTCGTAGCGCAGCGAGGTTGGCCAGCGTGGGCCATCGGGTGTGGAGTCGGAACTCCCACTTCTCGCAAAATCGGCGAGAAGTGGGGCGCCCGCTGTTGCCTGGCTTTCGACAGTCTTTGGCGTGGTTTGGATTTCGGCGTAGCCGGTGGCTGTGTTCGAGACTGCGATTACTGTAATGCCGGGTGCGGGTTTGGGTGGTTCGGGTGCCGCGGGATAGTCGGGGACTTCGGTGACGGCGCTGGTCAGGTTATTGAAGCGGGCGCGCTGGGAATTTCTTACGGCGATGTAAAGGGCCTTGAGGATGAGGTCGGCGCGGCGGAGATCGATGGTGTTGCGGGCGAGGGCGTTGATGACTTCCATCAGCGAGGCTTGGATGGCTTCTTCATTTTCGATGAGAGCGATGGGATGCAGGCGCGAGCCGGGCGGCGTTTTGACGCCGCGAATCATGCGCTGGTGGAAGTAACAGAACTGCTCTCCGCGAAGAGCGGGGGAGCCGCAGCGGACTCCGGTGACCTTGATGTGGGTGCATTCTTTGACGCTCGGGTGAATCGGCATAGGCGTTTTTATATCTCCAGAATTTTTAAAATACTTTTTGGCTAAATACTTGGCGTGAAAGGAGTTAGGGTCCGCGGATATGACCGTGTCGAGGCAAAATCTTAAGAATGAGGGGTTTAGGGCGAAAATATTGCGGACAAAGGACCTAACGTTAGTGGGCTGGCCCGGTGTGGTCTCGGGGATGACCATTGGTTCGGTGAAGGTGTTGGGCATGAAGTCCCAGTGTGGGACTTTGAGATTTCTCAGTAAAGGTCGTTCGTCACAAGAAAAAAATAAAGTGCTGTGGAAAACGTCCTAACGGCTATCCCCGCTTCGCTAGGTGGTTTTGAAGGAACTGTCGCGGCGTGACGATAGAGATCGATTGGTGGCTGCTCAGAGCCAGAAGGTGGCGGTCGCCCGAAACAATGAAATCCGCTCTAGCGGCCAGCGCGCATTCGAGGATGCGGTCATCGTCCGGATCATCGCGAATGACTTTAACTGTGGTGCGTGTCACTACCAGTTCGCCCATATCCCATAATCGCATCAGCACTTCTTGCAGCACGGACGGTGCCCAACCGAACTTCTCCCCGAGAACTCTGCGAACCTCGGCTTGGATCGTTTCGGAATAGAACAGCTCGCATTCTCCGGATTCAGCCAACTCCAGCACGCGTCTAGGGATACCGCCGAACACGAGCGCCGACACGATCACGTTCGTGTCCACGACAATGCGCATCATTTTTTCACTGTTCTTTTGCTTCTTGGGCTTCCGGCGTTGGTCCGTACTTCGTGGACGAGGCGGTCTACGTCTGACTCACGGATGCCTTGGCGGTCGGCGGTGGCGCGGCCGTAGGCGTTAATATCGTCCCACCAGGAGCGGCGTTCGTAGTGGCGAAGGGCTTCGCGGATGAGTTCGCTCATGGTACGACTTTCCTTTTTCGCGATGGATTGCGCGCGCTTGAGCATGTCCGGAGGCAGGGTGACGGAGAGGGTTCTGGTGTTGCGCATGAGAATATTGTATAGCAGGACTAGGCGAGATTTGGCGTGATTTCCCTCCGAGGATCGCAAACACCGGGGCGGGTGTGCGAATTTTTAGACTTCCGATGCCTCAGTTCGTCGGGCTTTCAGTTTTTTCGGCGAGATTCTTCGGGTCTTCGGCTTGTCCCCCAGCAAGTTGAGCCGATTGAAGGGACTCTCGAATCTTGTCAGCCTCCGAAATCAAGAGCCTTTGCACTTCTGCCTCATCCTGGCGCTGGAGCTCCATAGCCTCGCTCGGTGATAGTGGTTTGTATTGCGTTGTATCAGTTAGTGAGCCCAGAACGACTGCTGATGGCGGCGGCAATGGCTGAATATTGTGAGCCTCCCGGAGGATTTGGACCAGGTCCCCTGGTGAGTGAAATCCTCCCATATACACCAGTTGGTTCCCTATCTGTTGTAAGAGGAATTGGGCAGCCGGTTCGGAGGGCTTCGGCTTGGCGAGCAAGGTGTGCAGCGCGATTCCTGCCGCCAACGCGAGTACTAGCAAAATCAGACAGGTTGAGATCCAAGGCGCTGCCAGAGGGTGAGTAACAAAGAGCCAGAGGCAAAATCCGCAAAAGACGAGGCTGGCGCAGATAACCGCTGTTCTTCCCTCCAGTCGTGCCGCAATCGCCTTTGTCCAGTCGAGATTCATTCGACGGTGATACCACCGTCCGGCTCCTGTCCTGCACGGAGGCCTTCCGGCAAGTGCATCCAATGTCCAACGAGGATAGAGGAGATCTTTACGGCCCGTAGTGCATTGCCACCGAAGAACAGTTGGCAGTTCTGCACATGACAGTCTTTCAGACGAAAGTTCGCTTTCGATGTTGTTAGCTGACAATCGATGAAGACGCAGTTCGAAAATGTGTACCCATCCAAACTTATCGTATTGTTCTTGTATACCCGCCGGTCGATAACGTGAGTCTGAAGAGCCAGAGGCGAGGCGTACCGCGGAGAAGCCTGCCTCAGGTTTGAAAGAGGAACGAGTTTCTTGTTTTCTTCGACCATGCTCGGTACCTGCGCAGAGGATGCTACGGGCCAAAATCCACCAAGTCAAGAGGGGTTGCACCGCTGACGCCATGAACCGCCTCAAGTTCGCGTCCTTATTTACACTGGGGGCGGGGAATGCAAACGGCTGCGAAAATCGAGTGCTAACCCAAGGTCCCTCGACTGCGCGGGTCGGATCGCTTTGCTCTCCGACTCGCTTCGCTCGGGATGACAATCGTTTCGGACGACAATCGTTGGGATGACAATCGAGGGCAAGGGCGCTGCGGCCCTATTCTTCTGGGTCGCTGGACAGCCCGGAGTAGAATGGGTTGTATGGCTAACAGACTCGTTCCTGCTGGACGGACCGACGATTACGATTTCATAGGCCGGCTCGACGGAGTGTTTAAGATCGTGGGCGACATCGAGTCGCCCGTCGATCCGCTGGAAGCCTGGCTTTACGATCTAAATAATCTCGATCTAAATCATCTCGATAGCGAACTCGACCCTCAGTCGTAATACTCCAGTCCCAGGTGTGTGATCAGGCCTTCGCCTTTCAGGTGGCGCAGCGTGTTTTTGAGTTTCATCGACTGGATGAACAAGTCGTGCTCGGGATAAAGTCCCGGCGGAGTCATGGGCGATTTGAAGAAGAAGCTGAGCCATTCCTGAATGCCGAGGCCGCGCAGCTCGGAGCTGCGCTTGGCCAGGTCGAGGAACAGGACGAGGTCGAGCACGATGGGCGCTGCGAGAATCGAATCGCGGCACAGGAAGTCGACTTTGATCTGCATGGGATAGCCGAGCCATCCGAAGATGTCGATGTTGTCCCAGCCTTCTTTGTTGTCGCCGCGCGGCGGGTAATAGTTGATCCGCACTTTGTGGAAAATATTTCCGTAGAGTTCGGGATAGAGCGCGGGTTGCAGGATGTGTTCGAGGACTCCGAGCTTGGATTCTTCTTTGGTTTTGAACGACCCGGGATCGTCGAGCACTTCACCGTCGCGGTTGCCGAGGATGTTGGTGGAGTACCATCCGCTGAGGCCGAGCAGTCGCGCTTTGAAGGCGGGCGCGAGCACCGTCTTCATTAGTGTCTGGCCGGTTTTGAAATCTTTGCCGCAGATGGGCGCTTCGTTCTTGCGGGAGAGTTCGAGCATGACCGGCAGATCGACGGTGAGATTCGGAGCGCCGTTGGCGAAGGGCACGCCTTCCATCAGCGAGGCGTAGGCGTAGATCATGGAGGGCGCGATCATTTCGTCGTTCTCGCGCAGCGCTTTTTCGAACGACTTGAGTGACTGATGGGCGGCGGTGGCCTCGATGTAAGACTCGGTCGATCCGCACCACATGGTGACGAGGCGGGTAGCGCCGCTGGTCTTTTTGAAGTCGCGGATGTCGTCGCGCAACTGCTCGGCGAGGTCCATCTTCGTTTTGCCCTTCTTCACGTTGGGCCCGTCGATCTTCTTGACGTAGTTGTGATCGAAGACGGCGGCGCGCGGCTTGATCGACGAGAGGAATGGCTTGAGTTGTTCGAGCAAACGATAATCGAGCACGCCGGCGTTGGTGGCAGATTCGTACATGTTGTCTTCAAAAATGTCCCAGCCAGTGAAGACCAGATCGTCGAGTCCGGCGAGCGGGACGAACTCTTTTACTTTAGGAGACCGGCCGTCGGTGCGCTTGCCCAGACGAACGGTTCCCATCTGGGTGAGCGATCCGATGGGCTTAGCCAGGCCTTTGCGAATGGCCTCGACGCCGGCGACGAATGTCGTCGCGACCGCGCCCATGCCGGGGATCATGATGCCGAGCTTGCCGGTGGCGGGCTCAATGGTGCCGGGCTCACTGGAGGCAGGCTTACTGGTGACGGTATTCGTCTTTGTACGCGACGGCTTGGCGACACTGGTACGGGCGGCCAGCTTCATCTCGCGGGAGGCGCGCTCGGCGTGGGCGAGAGCGGTCTCGCGATGTTCATGCTCGCGGGCTGCGGCTGAGGTAGAGAATTGCTTGCGATGGCGGCGGCCGTCCGCATCCCACCAATCGGCCATGAAGGCGCCGGGGCGTTTCTGGTACATTTGTCGTCCTTTCGAGGTGGCGGTGGCTCGACACCGCCACCCACACATTTTCATAATCGCATACGCTTGTGCATGCTGGCAAACGGGAGCAGCGAAACGAGGTTATGGCTACACGACAAATTACTTGAGTACCGCGAAAAGTGTGAATGGGGGCGATAGATTTTTTGCGTTGGACTCTGGCACCGGTCGTGTTGCATAGTGGAATCACTTCGCAAGCGGCTCAGTCAGCCAGTCCGCGAAGCTGCTGTTTGCGTGCCAGCCGTGCTGCGGCATGCAATTCTTTTTGACCCCGTTGATCTCCACCCAAATCTGAGCCCACGCCATTCGGCCCTAACCGCCGGTAGTGTGCTCTTCAGACGAGTTCTTCCCCGCGAACAACGCTCGCGAAGAACTAAGGAGATTCCATGAACACTATTCGCAAATTCGCCTACGCCGCGCTGTTGGCGGCAACCACTGTGAACTTCGCCCCCACACCGGCTTCGGCTCAGGAACCGGCGCACGGCAAGTTCACGCTCAGCCATGAGGTGCATTGGGGAACGGCGACACTTCCGGCGGGAGACTACGAGTTCTCCTTCGATACGAACGGCATTTCGCCAGTCTTGAACCTGAGCAAGATCAGCGGATCGCGCACCGGGTTCATGATGCTGGTGCCCATTACCGAAGATACCAAGTCAACCGACCTGAGTCGTCTGCTGCTCGAAGCTACGCCCGAGGGCAGCTACGTCAGCGCCATGCAACTGCCGGAGTTCGGCATGACGCTCCGCTTCCCGGTGCCGTCGCGTGCGATGGAGAAGCCGATCGCCAACGCGGGAACGGTGGCTGCGGCGACGGGGCAGTAGCCGTTTTATTCTCTACCGCGGAACCGAGGGCGGATAGCCGTTACGGCGATCCGCCCTTAATTTTGTTGTTGAAAACTCCGGAATGACAACCGCTAAGAAAATTAGAACGCTAAACGCTAAATTGCGCCGCCGACCGAATTTCCGCGAACGTCGTCACTCAGCACGATGGCTTCGGCGATTTCTTTCATGGGCTTGCGCTTCTGGCGGCTTTGGCGTTGCAGCGCCAGATAGGCCTGCTCTTCGTTGAGTCCCAGATCGCGCTGTAGGATGCCTTTGGCGCGCTCGACGACTTTTCGCGTTTGCAACTGTTCCGTGAGGGAAGAGTTCGCTTCCTCGAGGCGCGCCAATTCCAGTTCGGCGCCCACCAGAAATCCGACGGTTGAGAGCATACGAATTTCGCGGCGCCGGTAAACATGATGTTGCTTGTGTTGGAGGTTGATGACGCCGACCACGTTCCCGCGGCACATTAACGGCACGGAGAGGAACGCCTCGAAGCTGTCTTCCGGCAATTCGTGGAAGAATTGGAAGCGCGGATCGTGCG
Source organism: Candidatus Sulfotelmatobacter sp. (assembly GCA_036500765.1). Classification (NCBI taxonomy): domain Bacteria; kingdom Pseudomonadati; phylum Acidobacteriota; class Terriglobia; order Terriglobales; family Candidatus Korobacteraceae; genus Candidatus Sulfotelmatobacter; species Candidatus Sulfotelmatobacter sp. The sequence goes on along the minus strand of DASYBM010000004.1, from coordinate 408,552 downwards.
CCGCTTCTTCGGGAATGGCCACGGGTTCGCGATGCTCGGCGACCCATCCGGTAATGCCTTGTCCCACGCGAAGTTTGAGCCGATCGACGACATCAGGATGCGGATTCTTCGAAGCCCGCAGCACCAGTTCATCGCCTTCGAGAATATAGATGAGGCAGGAGTCGCACTTCACCAATGCGGAAGCGAATTCGACAACGCGAGTCAGAACTTCGTGAAATCCGTTGGCCGTTCCCAGCCGTTCGCCGATCTCGTGCAGTACATCTACGTGTGAGTCCTCAACTGAAATAAAGGTTTCCATACGCTACATTATCGATCTTGTAGAGATTAAGTCTAATTCCAAATTTTGATGGGCAGGATAAAGGAATTCCGTAGCGATTGTTACGAACGTTTAACATTCTTTTGCGAAAATCCCCACTCAAGCCAACATCGGGCTTGAGTGGGCCACCCGTTTTCATTTGCTTGATGCGGAGGGCATCTGCGCTACTACGGCAACGTCAAACTTTGAATAGTATTTCTTCACATCGCCGGCCCCATACTTGTGGCGGAATTTCTCGACTACCGACGATACCTGTTTGCCATCGGTGATGGGAACGGCGTGGAATTCAGCCTCTGCGCCCCGCGCATCGACCCGAATCTTCGGATTCTTGAGTGCGTTCTTGTACCACTCGGTGTCCGATCCGTGTACGGGCAGCAGGTAAAGCTTATCGGCCTCGAAGACGAACCAGACCGGGTTCGAGATCGTACGGCCTGACTTTCTGCCGGTCACGCTGAGGTTGATTTCCAGATCCCGCGAAAGGCGCTCTGTTATGTCACTTATGTCACTGTTCCGCGCTGGCATAGGCACCTCCATCCTGATCGATTAGAGCTCAGCGGCCCACTAATTTTTGGAACTCTTCGGGATATCTCGCACCCTGCACCGGAATCTTCGCAGCAGCATTGTTGATTTGATTCAGATCGTCGGGCGTAAGTTCGATCGCGGCTGCTCCAATGTTTTCTTCCAGTCGGTGAAGCTTGGTGGTGCCGGGAATCGGCACGATCCAGGGCTTCTGGGCCAGCAGCCAGGCGAGGGCGATTTGCGCGGGCGTTGCCTTCTTCTTCTCGGCGATGGTCCCGAGCAAGTCGACTACCGCCTGATTGGCTTTTCGATTCTCTGGCGCGAAGCGCGGGACGATGTTGCGGAAATCACCTTGAGCAAATTTCGTTTCCGCATTGATCTTGCCGGTGAGGAAGCCTTTTCCCAGGGGGCTGAATGCAACTAAGCCGATGCCGAGTTCCTCGAGCATGGGAATTACCTCCGATTCCGGCTCTCGAAACCAAACCGAGTATTCGTTTTGCAGTGCAGTGACGGGATGAACGGCGTGGGCGCGCCGGATCGTTTTCACTCCCGCCTCGGAAAGGCCGAAGTGCTTCACTTTGCCTTCGCGGATCAGATCCTTTACCGCCCCTGCCACGTCTTCGATAGGCACGTCCGGGTCGACGCGATGTTGATAGAACAGATCGATGGCGTCGATCTTGAGCCGCTTGAGCGAAGCGGCGGCGACTTCTTTGATGTGCTCGGGCCGGCTATCGAGTCCGGCCTGTTTGCCCGTGCTCGGATCGAATTTGAACCCGAACTTAGTGGCGATCACGACTTTGCCGCGGAATGGCGAAAGCGCTTCGCCGACAAGTTCTTCGTTGGTAAACGGGCCGTAGGCTTCGGCGGTGTCGAAGAACGTGACCCCACGGTCCACGGCCGTCCGGATCAGCGAAATTCCTTCCTGCTTATCGATGGCTGGGCCAAAACCAAAACTCATCCCCATGCAGCCGAGACCGAGGGCAGAGACTTCGAGATTGCTTTTTCCAAGTTTGCGCTTTTGCATTGTCGCTCCTTCAAGATGATTTCTTTTTTCTAGAATTCTTAGATGCTCATGGTGCGAATGGGACTGAAGATTTCGCGAGCACCGCCAAATAAGAAACGCCGCCCGACTTGGGCAGCGTTTCGGTGCGTCCTGTTTTTTCGGTAGTGGTGCAATTTTGCTTACGCGCCGCGCCCGTTAAGCCTGAGATCCTTCGCTCCGCCTGAAAAACGGCTTCGCTCAGGATGACACCCTCGGTCTGGAAAACCGAACTGCACCCGTTTTTTTTCCAGACCTTCTTTCATGTCCCCGCAGACGAGACGGCTCAGCGTTTGATCTCAAACACCGTCCCTTCGCCGAAAGCCCCACCCGAATCCGTGGTCCCATAAACACTGCCCAGGGAATCAAGGATTACGCCGGAGGTAGGGTTGGAACCGTCGGTGCTTTGGCTGCTGAAATTATGCAGCATGGTTTCGACCCAGCCCTCGCCGGCTGTGGGGATCAACTCAAAGACTGTCCCTTTGCCATTCGATCCACCGACCAGGGTTTCGCCGTAGAGATTACCCGCGGCGTCGAAGATCAGATCGCCGGTGGGATTAATCCCGTCCTGATTGATTTGGTTGAAATTATGCAGGGTCTTCTCGGTCCACTTTCCGCCCGCGCTCGGCGCTAACTGGAAAACGATTCCCCGGTTTTGGCCGCCGCCGCCCTCGAGAGTCGATCCGTACAGATTGCCTCTTGTATCGAAGATCAGGCCGTTCTGGGGATAGTGCCCATCGCCGCTGCGCTTGCCGAAATCATGCAGCCCTTTCCAACTCCAAGTTCCGCTCGTGGATGGACTCAATTCGGATGGGGGACTTAATTCGAAGACCGTGCCGCACCCGTATCTGCACGCGGGAGTGGCGCCGCCGCCAGCGGAGTTCATCCCATAGAGATTGCCGGCAGCGTCGAGAAGAACTTTGCCATAGGGGACGCCACCGTCGGCCCCGCCGGTAAAGTCATGAAGGGTCTTCTCGGTCCAACCGCCGGCAGCGGGCGACAGCTCAAATACGACGCCCTGGTTGTAGGCGCCGCCGTTGGCCGTGGTGCCGTAGAGATTGCCAGCGGCATCAACAATTAAGCCAGCGTGGACTTCCCAGCCATCCGGGCCTTGAAAGTCGTACAGGATGGTTTCGGTCCACTCCCCGCCGACGTTAGGGGTGAGCTTGAAGATCGTCCCGCAACCGAGAAAGACGCCGCACGTACTGGCGCCGCCAAATTCGGTGGTTCCGTAAAGGTTGCCGGAAGCATCAAGAATCAAACCGCCAGTCACCCAATAACCATCGATGCCATCGGTGTTGAAGCTATGGAGCACGGTCTGCTTCCAGCCACTTGCCGACGGTGATAATTCAAATACCATGCCAACTCCGTTATCGCCGCCGTAGAACGCGGTCCCGTACAGATTGCCGGAGGCGTCGGAAATCACTCCCGCTACGGGTAAGGTAAATCCACTGCTGTTGGAAAAGCTGTACAGCACCTTCTCCTGCGCTGCCGCGGCGTGCGCCGCAAACAGCGTCAGGGCAAAGATTGCCGGAGCAAAGGCTGCTAGAACCGCCTTCACTCCCGTGGATCGTCTCTTGCCTTGCATGGGTCTCCCCTTGTGTGGAAATTGACCGATTCTGTGGTCAGCGTGATTTGACAGAGCGCCGAAAGATTGCGATCTTATTTCGGGCGGGAGGACTATATCACGGCGGCGGGCAGGAGGATGAATTTACTGAGGGCTCGCGCCCGACGCCTGACGCCCCATCCGATGCTGCCAGTGGCTCCAGACAAAATAAGCAGCGCCTGCGATCAGCAGCACGCCGATCACGGCGTCGAACTTGTGGAAATATTTTCCTAACTCGCGCCAGTTTTCGCCCAGCTTCATTCCAAGGTATGCAAGGGCGAGGCACCAGGGCCATGATCCCAGAAAAGTATAGAGATGAAAGCGGCCGCGGGGCATGCGCGCGATGCCGGCCGGAAGCGCGATGAAAGTGCGGACCACGGGGAGCAAGCGCCCGAAGAATACGGCCAGGTATCCCCAGCGAGCGAAGAAGCGATCGGACCAGTCGAGTTCGCGGCGTCCCATGAGAATCCAGCGGCCATAGCGTTCGACCAGCGGACGACCGCCATAACATCCGATCTCATACGCGACCAACGACCCCAGATTACAGCCGATCGCGCCTGCGGTGGCCAGCCAAAGAAGCTGGAACTTGCCCTGGAATACGAGGTATCCGCCAAACGGCATAATCAATTCCGAAGGCAGCGGGATGCATGCGGACTCAATTGCCATCAGCAGCGTGATTCCTGCGTAGCCCGTGACGGCGATGACTTTGCTGATGAAGACGAATAAGATGGCGAGAATTTTTTCAGTCATGAGTTCGGTCGTCGGTCGTCAGTCGTTGGTCGTCAGTCGTTGGTCGTCGGTCGTCAGTCGTTGGTCGTCGGCCGTCAGTCGTCGGCGAAAAACATCGCCGCACCTGCAAACTGAGGGCTGCAATCAGTGTAAAGGATTTGTCCTGAGAGTTGATTTGGCTAATGACCAACGACCGACGACCAACGACTGACGACGACCGTTCTAGAACGACTCTTCCTGGGTAAACGCGTAGCCGGGCAAGGTCGCGCCTTGAGGGCCTTTCACGACTTTTACGCGGACGGTGGGCGCGTCGGGGGCGGTGATTCCGGCGGGGCGCAGCATGGCGAACTGCGAAAAGACCTCGCTATAAACCTTGGTGACCAGGTAATCCTGGCCGTCGGCTTCACTGCGCCACACTTGCCCGAGTTGGATGGAAGTCACCGCCACTGGATTCCTGACTCTAGCTGAATTCCCTGTCTGAATTATTCCCAGACTACATGATTTCCAGACTACCGGGGCTCGCAACAACCGTCAATTCCAACTCAGGTTACCGACGGTCAGTGCACGGACTAGCCGGGAGACGCCCGAGCGCATGATGTCACGAATCGCATGCGGTCGCGAATTAATGAGCCGACGCTGAAGGATGACGCACATCGCTGTTAAGATGTTGGGCCGAAGGAGATATTATGCCTCGTGGTGTGACTCCACGCCGCCCCGCTCGAACCGGCCATCAGGATAAAGTCAGTACTAAAAATGCTCGCGTGGGGACGGGCGCATTCGCGAGCCTGCCCCGAGCGGAGTCGAGGGGTCCAGGCCGAGGCAAGGCCTCGGCGTCAGCGCCACCGGAGCGCAAGAGCGCAGCGCCCAAGCTGAAAGGCTACAACCCTGTCGCGCCCGAACGAGTCGCCGATATCTTGCAGCGCCTGAACCAACTTTATCCCGATGTCACCTGCGCTCTGACCCACGGCAGCGCCTGGGAGCTGGTGGTGGCCACGATTCTTTCGGCGCAATCGACCGATGTAAATGTGAACCGCGTCACACCCGAACTTTTCCGCAAATATCCCACGGTTGCGGCGTTCGCCGCGCTCACTCCCGAACAACTCGAGCCCGATGTGCGCTCCACCGGATTCTTCCGCAACAAATCGAAGTCGGTCGTCGGAGCGGCGAAAAAGATTGTCGCCGAGTTCGGCGGCGAGGTTCCGGACGATATCGAGAAGCTTCTGACTTTGCCGGGAGTGGCACGCAAAACTGCGAATGTCGTGCTGGGCACGTGGTTTAAGAAGGCCGTGGGCGTCGTCGTCGATACCCATGTGCACCGCATCTCGCGGCGCCTGGAACTTACCAGCGAGAACGATCCGCAGAAGATCGAGCAGGATCTGATGCGCATTCTTCCCTGCGAGAAGTGGATTCTGTTCTCGCACCAGATCATCTGGCACGGCCGCAAACTCTGCATCGCCCGCAAACCCAAATGCGCCGAGTGCGCTCTTGAAAACCTGTGCCACGCTGAGGATAAGACCTGGAGCACGGTGGAGATGCACAAGGATGCGAAGGCGTAGCGCGTGGCCATGAGAGTACCTTGTCGTCGTGAAAGGTACCTTGTCATCCTGAGCCTTGCGAAGGATCTATGCATTTTGCCGGCTCTGGCTGAAACTGGTGGCGTTCATACCATTCGATGCTCAAATCCTTCCAGTCAGGATTAACCGAAACGATCAGGGCTATTTTCTTGATTCTCAACAGCCCTTTAATTTGCTTTTCGCGCTCGATGGCATTGCGTATGTCTTCAAAGCGCTCAAAGTAAACCAGTCGGTCGAGCTTATATTTCGAGGAAAAATGGCAGCCGATTCCTTGTTTGTGTTCACGTACCCTACGGATCAGATTGTTCGTAACACCCGTGTAAAGCGTCTGTGAGCGGTTCGTCACAATGTAGACGAAGTACGTTTTGGGTTCCGGCGAATGCATAGATCCTTCGCAAAGCTCAGGATGACAAACCTTAGAGTTTTTGTCTGTGACAAATGAACATCACGAACCTGTGGACATCCGAGCTAAGAACATCGGCATGGGCTCTGCTAAACTTTTCTTCGATATCGTGGAATCCACTACGCCCATGCGCCTATTCTCACTCTTTGCTATCGTCATATTCATGAGCACTGTCGTCGCCGAAACTTCCGCCCAGACTTTGCCTGCGCCGCAGGCCGTTACCGATCCCAAGCAAGTTGCGTCCAAGCCCAATGCCGAGGTTGAGCCGCGCAGCCTGACCATTGAGAAGCTTTATATGACGCGGCAGATTGGGCGTCCGACGTGGTCGCCAGACGGCAAGAGCGTTGCCTTTATCTCGAACATGAGTGGACGGAATAATCTGTGGCTCGTCCCGGCCGACGGCGGCTGGCCGGTGCAGCTCACCGTCAGCGATCAGCGGCAGACGGCGCCGGCGTGGTCTCCGGATGGAAAGTGGATCGCGTATCAGTCCGACTACGACGGCGACGAGCAGTGGGATATTTTTCTCGTTTCGCCCAAGACTGGCAAGGTCGTGAACCTCACGCAGACGCGCGAGATTGCGGAACTCAGTCCTACATGGTCGCCTGATGGACGCTACCTTGCGTATGAAGTGAAGCCGAAAACTTCGGCGGCGTATGAAATCGACATTTTCGACATGGTGATGCGCGAGGTGAAGCACATCACAAAAGATACGCCGCAGGATAAAGGAAACTACAACCCAATCTGGACGAAGGACGGAAAGTTCATCGTCTACACGCAGGATCAGGCCAAGGGCACGGATTCGAATATTTTTATCGCGGATGTGGCTACGGGAAAGAGCACGCTGCTTACGCCGCATGACGGGGAGCAGCGGTTCTCGGCTAACGACATTTCCACGCGCGGCATGTTGGACGCTGAGACTATATTGCTTACCTCTAACGCGCCGAACGGATACGACAATATAGGCCTCTTGTTGGTGGGAAGACGGGGCGATCCACAGGCCGGGAGCATCAACGAAATCAAATGGCTGACCAAAGATAAGTGGGCGATTCATGGCGGAGAGTTCTCACCCGACGGCAAGCATCTCACCTTCACCGCCAATGTTGACGGCAACGAAGATATCTACCTGCACGATCTCGCGACCGGAAAGTCCACGGCGCTTCCTATTCCGAAAGGCGTGAACGAGCCGGCGGGCGGGCGATCGGCTTTTACCAAAGATGGATCGCGTCTGCTTTATTACCACAATGGGCCGACCGCGCCGGGCGATCTTTGGGTCTACACTCTGGCCACCGGCAAGTCGCACCAGATTACGCATTCGCTGGTCGCGGGCGTGCGGTCGGAAGACATGGTTGAGCCGTATCTCGTGCATTATCCCAGCCGTGACGGTAAGTGGACGATCTCGGCGTTTCTCTACGTGCCCTTCAACATGGCGCGCAACGGGCAGAATGCGGCGATCGTGTACATTCACGGCGGCCCGACGTCGCAGACCATGAACTCGTTCAACCGCTTTGTGCAATACGCCGCCAATCAAGGCTACATGGTGCTCGCTCCCAACTACCGCGGCTCGACGGGATACGGGAAAGAATTTCAGCAGGCGAATCTGTTCGACATGGGCGGCGGCGATTTGCAGGACGTGCTGGCCGGCGTCGATTGGATCAAGCAGACCGGGCATCTCGATCCCAAGAAGATCGCAGTCATGGGCGCAAGCTACGGCGGCTATCTGAGCATGATGGCCGTGACCAAGGCTCCGGACGTGTGGGCCGCGGGCGTGCCAATTGTTCCTTTCGTGAACTGGTTCACCGAAATTGAAAACGAAGATCCGGAACTGCGGCAGTCCGATCTTGCGACCATGGGCGATGTGGTGAAGAATAAGGCGCTCTACGAGGATCGTTCACCGATCAACTTCATCGACCAGATCAAGGCGCCGCTGCTGCTGTTGGCGGGCGGGCACGATCCGCGCTGCCCGAAATCGGAGACGCAGCAGGTGGTCGATGCCATCAAGAAACGCGGCGGCACGGTGGAGTCGAAAGTTTACGAGAACGAAGGCCACGGCTTTGCGCGGGTGGAGAACCAGATTGACGCTTATAAGCGCGTGGCCGACTTTTTGCTCGCGCACGTCGTGCCGGCGGATTGCAGTTGTTCGGTGACAGAGTAGAGGCGATTGTACGTACATTATTGTACGATACTACGCCTCAACGTTATCAATAACTTAGAGCTAAGTTATTGATAACGCTAAGAGCCCCTCTGTCTGGCGGTCGATTTTAGCGTTGACATTTTCTCGACGACCTTCTCGGTCGGCCAGTGGCGAGATCGTGGCGTTAGAGGCCTTAGCGGCTCCGCAAATGGCACTCTAGCGTCCGGCCTGCGCGCGCTGCGACGTTCCGGCTTCGGCGCCGCGCTACTCTATTATCAATAACTTAACGCTAATGTGTTGATTCTATTGGAGCGATTTCGCAGCGGCCTTCGCTAACGGGAATTCTGGCGCAGAGCCGACACGATCGCCTGGACCAGGCCAGGAATGGTGAACTCCTTCGCCGCGATGTCGACTGGCAGACCAAATTCGCGCACGGTCGCAGAAGTAACAGGACCGATGGAGGCGATAAGGATTCCAGCAAGCTTTCGTCGGAGAATTGTGGGTACGGCACGCACGGCCGGTCGGGTGCGCAAGAGTTCAATGAAATTGCGCACGGTCGATGAACTCGTGAACGTTACAACATGCGGTCGCTTTTTTGGATTCTCTAGCGCAACCCACAGCCGCGTGCGAGAAGACTTCGGTATCACCGTTTCGTAAGCTTCCACTACGTCGACCTGCGCTCCAGCCTTTCGCAGTTCGCGGGGAATCACGTCGCGCGCGACTTTGGCGCGCACCAGCAGCACGCGCTTCCCTTTCACCTTGTTCTTCAAGCTGCGAACGACGGATTCGGCGATGTATTCTCTGGGGACGATGTCGACTTTGGCGCCGCGCTGCTCGATAGCGTTTTTTGTGGCGGGGCCGATGGCGGCAATGCGCACGCGGCCCCCAGCGGCTAAAGCCGGGTTCGCGGTAGAGCGCCGTACGGCACGACTCAAGTCGTGCCCTTCCCGGTCGTGCCCTTCCCGGTCATTGCTCCCTTCCAGTTTTCCGCTGGCGCGAATCAAATGCAGATTCTCCATTCGCTCCCACATGGCTTCGACGCCATTCACGCTGGTCAGGATCAACCAGTGGTACGTTGCTAGATGTTTCAGGGCGGCATCGAGCGGCTGAAAGGATTTCGGCCTTCGAATCTCGATGAAGGGAATCTCGATTACTTCTGCGCCGCGCTGGCGCAGTTCGGCGGAGAGCGCGCCGGCCTGATGGCGGGCGCGGCCGACCAGGATGCGAGTGCCTGCGAGGGTCGAGCTCGTCGACGACTTAACTTTCCTGCTCATGGTTAGAGTTGGCGGACAGAGCCTGCCCTGAGCTTGCCGAAGGGAGTGCCCGCCCCACACGAACTTTGAAACACGCTCATTCGCTTTCTTTCTTCACGCCTAAACCTTGTTCGCGCATGAGGCGCGCTACTCCCGATACTTCGGTGTTGGAGTCCGCGCCCAGCGAGGCGATTACATTCGATTGCTCTTCGCGCGTGCGGTTCTGACTGAGCTTGAATTTGGCTTCAATTTTTGTGGCTGTGATCTCGAAGCCGACGATGTGGCTCAACATGCGTTCGCGGTAGGTGCCGCTCAGGCTGGCCCACTGTTCGGCGTAAGCGGGCTCGAACATCGGAATCAGTTCGTGGAGCACTCCGAGCAATTCGTCGGGCGCGGAGAATACGCGCGCGTTGCCGTAGACGTGAACTGCGCCGTAATTCCAGGTGGGCACAGTTTCTTGCGTCGTGTAGTTCTGTGGAGACACGTACGCATGGGGACCGTGAAAGATGATCATGCACTGCGGTTGCTGTTCGAGGTAACGCCAGTGCGGGTTCGCTTTGGCCACGTGGCCGCGGACGATCAACTGGTCATCGCCTTGGCCACCGGATTCCCTTCCGTTTTCGCGAATGGCCAAGGGAGCGTGCGTGGCAAAGGGACCGTCGTCAGTAGAGGAGACGAGGATCGCGAATGGATTCGCCCGCATGAACGCCACGGCCTCGGCATGATCGCGGACTCGAAAGTGTTCGGGGATGTACACGAGTGATCTTTTTCGCCTCTCTGGGCTGGTTCCAACTGCGAAGTAGCCCCGGCTTATGCGGTGGTCTGCATTTTTTCGCCGCTTCGCGGCTGATTCGACGGATTCGAGACTGCCTCTTTCTTGCGGATGTGCAGCAGCTTCTCTACTTCGGCGACCACAGTTCCCTGGTCGTCTTTCACGTTGACGGTAAAAATGGGCTCGTACTTGGGAAGCGTCTGTAGCTTCTCACGAATATCGTCGATCTGTGCGTCGGTGAGGCGAAATTCGGCGCGCACCGTGCCTCGACCGGGCTTGCGGTAGCGGATGCTCGCGGCTTTGTCCCAGACAATATAATCGCGGCCCAGGTTGGCCATCAGCATGAGCATATAGAAAGCGTCGGTGATGGCAAAGAGCGATCCGCCGAAATGAGTGCCGACGTAGTTGGCATTCCACCAGCGGAGCTTCATCTCGACGACGACGGACTTCATGTCGGGCGAGATATGTTGGACGCGGATGCCAGCGCCAAGAAATGGCGGCCAGAGGTTGATCCATCGGCGCAGGGCATGCGACGACTTGGTGCCGCCGAGAATCTGGAGGAGAACATTCCGACTCATGCTGCGAACGCCCCAGCGCCTGAAGGCGAGTTCCGTATGTCGATTTTACGGCATGCCTGAAGGCATGCCCTGATACGAACCGTTTTCTCCCGCCTCTTTTCCGTTTATTGAGCGCTAGGGTTGCGGTGGGACGGCCAGTCCGCGGCCGTATACGGCTTCGAGGATTTGGTCGCCGCCACGCGCAAGTAGCGCGGTGGCGGCGGCGTTGCCGAGGGTTTCGGGATCATCTCCGTCGCGGGAGTCGCGCAACACTTTCGAGCCGTCGGGATCGGCGACGATGGATTCGAGGTGCAGTCTGCTGTGCTTGTTTTCATCCACCCGCAATTCTGCGAAGGCGCCGATGGGGACCTGGCAACCTCCGCCAAGACTATTGAGCAGAGCGCGTTCGCAAGTGGTCGCGGCGCGGGCGGCGGGATCGTTCAAGAATTCCAAGTGCTGGCACGTGGCGGTGTCGCCTTGGCGAATTTCGATGCCGAGCGCGCCCTGGCCGGCAGCGGGGCACATGATTTCCACGGGAATAATTTGCCTGACGAGATCGGTCTTGCCAAGACGCTTCAGTCCAGCTGAGGCGAGAATGATGGCGTCGTACTCGCCTTGTTCGAGTTTGCGCAGGCGCGTGTCGACGTTGCCGCGCAGGGGATGGATGTCGAGATCGGGGCGCACGGCTTTGAGTTGCGCCTGACGGCGCAGGCTGGATGTGCCGATGCGGGCTCTCTGCGGTAATTCCTGGAAGCTCGCGTAATGGCGTGAGCAGAAGGCGTCGCGCGGGTCTTCTCTTTTTGTAATGGCTGCGATTTCGAATCCTGGGGCAAGTTCGGTGGGCAAATCTTTTAAGGAATGGACCGCGAGATCGACGCGTCCGGCGGCGAGGGCTTCTTCAATTTCTTTGGTGAAAATTCCTTTGCCCAATCCGCCTTTCGTTCCGACCATAGCGAGCGGAACGTCGGTGATCTTGTCGCCGGTGGTGTGGATGATTTCAATTTCAACTTCGATTTCGATTTCAATTTCGCGTCCGCGGCCGCGCAGTAGAGCGGAGATGTGGTTGGCCTGCCAGAGCGCGAGTTGGGAGCCGCGGGAGCCGATGCGGAGGGTAGTGGCATTTGGAACACGAGCAGAAGATTGATTCATCTTCATCTTGAGCGTGTCCGAGGCTTTGGAGGGAGTGGCATTTCGACGAAGCGATAGCTTCCGGAAGTTGCCCCATCGACGGCGGCGACTATTTCCGCCTTATGCGTAGCGACAATCCGCCAGATATTCGAGCCGAGTGTCAGAACCGCGAGCTTGCGGCCCGTCAGATTTTGTTGATATCTGATGTTCTGATCGGACGTTACGAGCAAATCAAAGCCTGCTCCTTCGGCAGCCCTTAGTAGTTTCCCGTTCTCTAGCTGAGATGGCCAGTCCATTTCGACAACCGTTAGCACATTGTGCTTCGGTAAGAATCTCCGCACTCTCACGGGTACGTTGTGGTCAAGCAGGATGCGCAACGCGGTGGCCTGCGACGTATTTTAGGATTTCCTGAACGCGGTCAACTGAGACCTGGAATTGCTCGGCGATTTCCTCGGGGCTGAGGCCATAGTCGAAGTTATCCACGATTGCGCTGACCGGCAGGCGCGTGCCGCGCAGCACCGGGGCTCCGCTTTGCACATCCGCTTTGACTTCGACCAGTGGGCATGGCGCCCAATCGATTCGTTCGCTGAGTTTCATGCACAGTCCCCCAAGAACATGATTCCACGTTCTTAGCTAAAAGGCCAGTCGCTTCGTCCGTTCTGAACGATCCCTCACATAACGCTACTTACGGGCGCGTTCCCACTTCGTTTTTCTTCTCCGGCGGCGAGGGGGCTTCTTTTTCTTCTTTGTTTATTTCTTTGTCGCGCAGGTTGAAGAGGCGGCGCACTACGTCAATCACTGTGGTCGCTTCGGATTCTTTCGCCGCGGTTTTCAGTGTGGTGATCGGCGTGTGCATGACTTTGTTGATGATGCCGCGGGTCAGGGCTTCGACGGCAATTTCCTGTTCTGGGGTCATTTGGCCGAGGCGACCGCGGACCCGGTCGATTTCCGCTTGGCGGATAGTTTCGAGATGATCTTGCAGCGACACGATCGTCGGGACAACGTCCAGCGTATGTGCCCGGGCTTCGAATTTTTCAACTTCGCTGGTAATGATCGCCTCGGCGAGTTCGGCTTCTTTGCGGCGGTCGGCGACGTGGCTCGAAACGGCTTGCTGCAAGTCGTCGATATCGTAGGTGAAGATGCCATCGAGCTTGCCCATTTCCGGGGAAACGTCGCGGGGGACGGCGATGTCGATGAAGAACATTGGCCGGTTTTTGCGGCGGGAGAGGAACTGCTCGCCGTGCTCGCGGCGGAAGATGGCGTGGGGCGCGCCGGTGGAGGTGATGACGATGTCGGCGCGGTCGCAGGTGGAATACAGATCGTCGAACTTAATGGCTTGCCCGCCGAACTTCTCGGCCAGGCCGATGGCGCGGTCGTAGGTGCGATTGGAAACGAAGATTGCGGCGCAGCCGTGGGCCATCAGGTGGCGGGCGGCGAGTTCGCTCATCTTGCCGGCGCCGACAATGAAGACCGTCTTGCCTTCCAGCGTCCCGAAAATCTTTTTTGCCAGTTCGACCGCGACGGAAGCGATCGACACCGACGAAGATCCCACGGCGGTTTCGCTGCGCACGCGTTTGGCTACGGCGAAAGCGCGGCTGAAAAGCTGGTCGAGTTGTCCGCGAACGGCGCCCACCGCGCGAGCTCGCGCATAGGCTTCTTTTACCTGGCCGAGAATCTGCGCCTCGCCCACCACCATCGAATCGAGGCTGGAGGCTACGCGGAACAAATGCCGGACGGCATCTTTCTCGCGAAATTCGTAGAGATGCGCGTCCAGTTCATCGGGGGTCAGGTGGAAATGACCGTGCAGGAATCCGCGAAGGTCGGCATGGCCGTTGGTGGTGTGAGCTATGACTTCGACGCGGTTGCAGGTGGAGATTACCATGCCCTCTTCGATTCCGGGATACGCCGCGAGATCGCGGCAGATGTCCGGCAGGCGCGACTCGGGGACTGCAAGGCGCTCGCGCACCTCGAGCGGAGCGCTCATGTGATTCACGCCGATGAGCTGGAATCTCACGATATGAACCTCAGGAGATGAGCCTTCATGAGATGAACCTGTGGATCGTCGAAAAATAGTTGGCGGCCCAGGCGGCCAGGGCTGCGACGAAAGCGAAGGTTGCGAGCACGGCGGCGCGGCGTCCGCGCCATCCGGAATTCCAGCGCGTGAAGACCATGAGCATGTAGACGGCCCACATCAGCACCGACAATAAAATCTTGGGGTCGAGAAAATCCACGCGGCCGATCTGCGGAGCGGTAATTGCGACGATCGAACCTGTGATCAAGCCCAGCGTCATGAAGGGAAAACCGAGCAGCAGCGAGCGATAGCCGATCTGGTCGATAACTTCGAGCGCGGGCAGGAAGGCAATGAGGCTGGTCGGCTTTTTGGATTTCAGGCGGCGTTCCTGAAGCAAGTAAAGCAGGCTCGCGCCGAAGCTTACCAGAAGCGCCGCATAACCGGTAAAGATCAGAATAATGTGGGCAAAGAGCCATCCTTTGCTGGAAACGAACGTTGTCAGCAGGACGGGTTGCTCGTCCAGGGCCGCCACGAAAGTCAGAAAGAAAACTACCGGGAACACCACCACACCGGGGGACGTGGTCTGGTAGATGGCGTAGATAATCATGAAGAACGACATGGACAGAAACGCCAGCAGCGATTCCGCGTTGTGCACCGAAGTCCACACGACTTGGCCGGAAAGATATAACTCGGTGAGGGAGACGAAGTGGAAAACCATGCCGAGACTTGCGGCGTGCAGGGCGATCCGGCTGAACAGGTCGCTGGTGCGCGTGAGCGCCACAAAGGCGTAGACCAGTCCGATGAAGTAGCAAGCCAGCGCGAAGCGCAACCAAAGCAAGGCCATAGGGCTTGTGTTACCGCGATTTACTGAGTTTACCCCAAGACGCGGGCTGGGTCTTGAGTCCGCTGGTAACCGGTAGGAGCACCTGGCTCACGCGCCGGGTCGGGTGAGACCGAGATCCCTCTCTTCGCCTGAAGAACGGCTCCGCTCGGGATGACATCGCGACTTGATGACATCGCAATTCGATGACATCGCCATTTAAACATGCCGGTTTGCGGCGGCCCGTCGATTACTTCGCCTTGGGGAAGGCGTGGGGATTGGGCATGCCCGGAGGGATGGCGGTGTGGCCGCCGCCCAACGAACCCATGTCGCCGGGCGCGAAGCAAGTGACGCGTCCGCTGGCGGCGACGCGCAATTCCGAGGGGCAATCGCCGCTGGTCAGCTTTGCGGCGGCGCCGGCGCCTTCCGATTGCACGCTGAAGAGTCTGCCGGCGGAGTTGCCGGCGACTCCCACGATCATGCCGGGCATATCGTAGGCGACATAGAACGGGTGTTTGCTTTGGCTGTTTTGCAGGGCACAATCGGCAGCCGCCTTCGATCGGTCGGGGTCGACTTTCACGTCGAGGCGTCCGCAATCGGCAGCATTGGATCCGGAATACTCTTGAAGTTTCCGCTCTACAGCGTCGGGGATGATCGGCGACGAGATCGGAGATGGAGTTGGCGCTGCGGCGGATGCCTCGACTGGAGCTGGCGGCTTACTGCACGCTGCCATACAGCAGAGTGCGCCAACGAGAATAATGTAGGACATCTTCATGAACCGTGATTGTAATCGGGAGCAGGGGAAATGTGGGACGGGTTCAAAATCTTGAACCACAGAGGACACTGAGGTCCACAGAGGTGCTACTGAGGGTTAAGGACTTTTCGCCGCAGTTAGATGACGAATTAAATCCACTTCTGCCTGGCGATACGGCGTGCCATCGGGGCGCAGCACTTCGTGAAACCACACGGGCGGCTGGTCGTGCACGTAAGGATGCTGCCACGACTCCCAGGGATAATAGGTCTGGGTTTTGCCGGCGACGAATCCCCAGTTGATGGCGCCGACGCGTTCGCGCTTGGCGATGGGGAGAATCGTGTCGAAGGTGCTGCCTACGGAGCGCGCCATGTATTCCGTGCAGACCACCGGGCGGTGGAATTGCCGCAACCAGGCGATTTCGCCGGCGAACGATTCCGGCCAACTATAGTTGTGAAAGGTGATGATGTCGGACTCCCGCAATTGAATCTGCTCCAGTTCGTCCTGCGCCGCTGCATCGCGGGAGATGTCGACTTCGTACACTCCGCTGGTCAGGGGCTGCGTGGGATTCATCTCCCGGGCCCAGGCGAAAGCCTGTGGCAAGAGCGCGGTGACGCGGGCTATTTTTTCTTTATTATTCAACTCAGTCTTCGGATAATTTTCCGTTTGATCGGAGCCGGGCTCGTTCCATACGTCCCAGCCAAGAATGCGGTCGTCTTTGGCGAAGGCACCGACGAGGCCCTGCACATATTCTTTCAGCCGTGGATAGTCGGTTGAATCGGCCAACGCCTTGGCGCCGGGACTCTGCACCCACCCTGAATTGTGGACTCCGGGAACCGGCGCGTGCTGCGGACCGAGATGAGGGAGAGGATCCCAGCAAGAATCGAAGAGGACGAACAGCGGACGGATGTGATGCCGCGCCGCGATGGTTAGGAACTGGTCGATGCGGTTGCGAAATCCGGCGGCGTCCTGCTGCCAGAGAAGGTCGTGTAGAAAGACGCGCATGGTATTCATGCCCAGGCCTTCGGCCCAGCCGAGTTCTTTATCGATTTGAGCGGGATCGAAGGTGGCCGCTTGCCACATTTCGAGTTCATTGATCGCCGACCTGGGAATGTAGTTGCTGCCGACGAGCCAGGGCTGGTGCGCGTACCAGGAGTCGGCCTTCTGTTCGGACCAACGCGCGCTCTGCGAAAACGCCGCGCCGCTAGACAGCGCTGTTGCCAAGAGAATCGAGCTGATGATTACTAACTTTTTCACGGGGTTATTCTACGCCCAGGCTAGACAAAGCTTCTTCGAGCAGCGCCGTGCCAATACTCAGGCGGCGGCCTTTCGCCATTACGTCTTCGAGTTCATCGAAGGCGCGGAATAGTCGCAGCTTGACGGCGGCATATTGCTCGGCATCGCTCAGAAGGCGTCCATGCTTCGTGGCCCAGGCGGCGCAGGTGCGGCCGGGGAGAAAGACGCTGACGGCGTAGGTCACCTTGCGGTCGGAGGTCACATCGAAAATAAATTCGGTGGCGGGCGCTTCAGGATCGTCCGGCAACGCGGGGCGTTTGCCGACGAAGTAGTACTGGTAAACATAGCCCTGGGCTCCGGTGTAGGTCTTCAGGCGGCGAACTGTCATGGGGACATTATGAACGCGGAGCGTCCAGTTGTCGCGGCGTTGGAATGTTTACGCGCCGAGTCGGTAAGTTTGAGATCCTTCACTCCGCCTGAAGAGCGGCTGCGTTCAGGATGACATCCCACGTCAAAAACCTTGTAACGACAGCGAGGCGTGCGCCGATTCAACTCTTGCGGCGTCCAGCCGATAGATTTCCACTGGAGGTCTCCGAATGGCGCTGCAATGGTTTTGGATTCCGCTGGGCGCGCTGGCGCTTTTGGTTGTGTACCAGCAGATGCGGATTTACCAGATCCATCGCGCAGGGAAAAAACACGAGGAGTTGTTTCAGATCGTCACCGAAAACGCCGCCGATATGATCGCCCTGGTGGATGTGAAGGGACGGCGCCTGTACAACAGTCCCGCTTATAAGCGGATCCTGGGCTATTCTCCGGCGGAGTTGGGGGAGACTTCGTCGTTCGAGCAGATTCATCCCGACGATCGCTTCAGGGTGCTCGAAGCGGCACGGGAGGCGCGAGCCTCTGGCGTCGGAAAACGAATGGAGTATCGCATTAAGCACAAAGACGGAAGCTGGCGGGTTCTGGAATCGCTGGCCAGCGGCGTGCGCGACGCCAAGGGCGAAGTTGCGAAGCTCGTCATTGTGAATCGCGACATCACGGACCGCAAACGGGCGGAAGAGCAACGGGAACATAACTTGTTTCACGATCCCCTGACTGGACTGCCCAACCGCCGCCGGTTTCTCGATCGACTGGGCAATGCGCATGCTCGAGCCCGCGGTAACGCGGGACAACCTTACGCTCTGCTGCTGGCCAACCTGGATCACTTCAAGGTCTTTAATGAATCGATGGGCGCCGCAGCCGGCGACCAGGTCCTGGTGGAAATCGGACGTCGGATTTGCGCCGGCCTGGGAATTGATGCGGCGGGCGCACGCCACGATGGCGCCGGAGTTGTGCTGGAAGCGGCTCTTTTCCGGCTGGGCGGAGATGAATTCACGATTCTTCTGGAGGCGGTCGGCGAGCCCAGCGATGCCTTGCGCGTGGCGCGGAGAATTCAGGAAGCGATCGCGGAGCCTTTCGCCGTGGAGTCCCGCGAAGTGCGCGTATCGGCGAGCATTGGCATTGCCCTGAGCGCGCGGACCCATATGCAGCCCGAGGACGTACTCAAAGATGCCGATGTCGCGATGCGCCGTGCAAAAGCGCTGGGCGGATCGCGCTGCGAAGTTTTGGACGAGGCCATGCATAGCCGAGCCGTCGGCAGATTGCGACTCGAGACCGACCTGCGCGCGGCGATGGATCGACACGAGTTTCGCATTTACTACCAGCCGGTGGTGCACCTGGAGACGCGCTCCGTTGTAAGTTTCGAGGCTTTGCTGCGCTGGGACCATCCCACGGAAGGACTGATTTCTCCATATCGTTTTATCGAAGCGGCCGAGAACAGCGGAATCCTCGTGCCGGTTGGGCATTGGCTGATGCTCCAGGCTTGCCGGCAATTGCAGGATTGGGGGCGCCATCCGATTCAAAAGCCGGCTTTTCAGCCGGTAACGGTCACAGTGAGCGTGTCGGCGCGGCAGTTCGCCGACGCGCATTTGATTCATGACATTCAGGATGCGCTGGAGCAAACCGGCATTGAACCCGCACGGCTGCAACTAGAAATGACCGAGGAGATTGCGGCGGCGGATTCAAGAGTTACCAGGAGCGCGCTCTCGCATCTGAAGCATCTGGGCATCGGGGTGATTCTCGACCATTTCGGCACAGGCGTGACTTCGTTGCGGGGATTGAGGGAGTTTCCCGTGGAGGCGTTGAAGATCGACCGCTCGCTGGTGCGCGAGATGCAGTCGGACCGCAATGCCGGAGAGGCCGTGGAGTTGATTGCCAGCCTGGGCCGGAAGCTAAAGCTGAAAGTGATCGCCGAAGGCATTGAGACGGCGCGTCAAATGGAGCGATTGAAAGAACTGGGATGCGAATACGGCCAAGGCTACTATTTTTCTGAACCGCTGGAGGCGAAAGCGGCGGAGCAGTTCATGCGCCAGCCGGTGGCGCCGCTCAGCAAGGGAGCGGCTCGGTGAGGGCTTCGGTATTAGGTGTTTGGCTGTTCAGTTCCAGGTGTCAGGCCTAAGACCCAACACCTGGCAGGTGGTTCCCTGACTAATCTGATTGGCCGATGAGCAGCACGTAGCCGTCGGGATCGTTGATTCGGATCTCGCCTTTGGGCATGTACCCAGGGTAAGTGATCGACGAGACTTTCATGCCCCTGGCCAGCAGATGGTCGCGCAAGGCGATCAGATTGGGCGAGTAAAGATAAAACAGCACCGCCTGCTGGCTGGGAATAACCGGTTCGGAAGCGCGAGAAAACATCAGATGAGCGTCGTCGCACGCCAAGTGGATCCATTGGAGGCTGCCGGCAGGGTTGCGGAGGCTGTCGCGAACTTCCATCCCCAGCGATGTGTAGAATTCCGCGGAGCGCTGCACGTCCGCAGCGAATGCCATCGGGATGAGGCCAGTGACTTTGGCGGACATATTGATCGACATATATTTCCGGCCGCATCCAAGGGGCTGCCGGGCTTTGCCCGGCCGGACAGCCGAGGGCGGCTGTCCCCACATAAGTCTCTAATCTCTATATCTTTCCAATTTTACCCGTCGATTCTAGCCGTCGATCTTTGCTTCGCGCAATTGCTTGACTGCCCTTTCGGAACTTACAGGCGAGTAGTAGACCTCTTTAAAGGTGTAGGACTTCGCTTTGAATCCGCTGACGACGGGAAGAATCTCGATGTGCCAATGGTAGTCATCGTCAATGGTCTTCCAATAACCGAGGTTCTTCGAGGGATGAAGACTGCTCGGCGAGGTGTGCAGCACCAGATGAAACTCCTCGGTGACCGAGCGGACTCGTTGCAATGTGCGGCGGATCAGGGCGGCGAGGTTAGTGCGTAGGCCGGGCTTGTTCAGTCCAGTGCGCTCGAATGACGCATCGTGGTTGCGCGGCAGAATCCAAGTCTCGTAGGGAACGCGGGGCGCGAAGGGGCAGAGCGCGAGATAATCGCCGCGAGCCTCGAGCACGCGCTGAGCCTGGCGCTCTTCCTGTTGAATAATGTCGCAAAAGACGCATCGTTCTTTGCTGACAAAATATTCGCGGCCGGCGCGCAACTCGTAGAGCACGCGGCGCGGCACAAACATGGTCGCGGTAATCTGCGAAGTGGGATGAGTGAATTCCTGGCCGGCGTTCTTGCCGTAATCTTTGAAGAGGCTGACGTACTTGATGCGGGGATCGCGCTTCAAGTCGAGAATACGTTCGGCGGCGAGGCGAAGGAAGTGAGCAATCTCATCGTCGCTGGCGTTCCAGAGATGACGGTCATGGCTGGGGTTTTCTACGATGACTTCGTGCGCGCCGACGGAGTGCATGCGGTCATAAATGCCGTCGCCGCGGCGGCCCGGTTCTCCCTCGATGTGGTAGAGAGGCGCGGGATGGACAACGGAACGAGCGGACCAGGGAGTGCCGACGGCGTTTGGAGATTTCGCGATCAAGTGCAGAGACGGCGTTGCACCATCGCAAAATCGGCAGGCGGTCGGTCGCGGGCTCGTCTCGGCCGAATCGTCGCCGGTAATGTCGTCCCCAGTAATAACCCAGGAGCGGGTGATGGGATCCTTGCGGAGTTCCATAGGCAAGGAGAACATTGGGAGAGAAGCGGAGTCAACCCGATTTGTTGCGATAATTTCAGGGCACGGGATGCGAAATGCCGCAGAAGGTTCGCGCGGAGCTTTGTTATAATCCGCCGAAGCCCGCCCAGATCCGACGAGCCCAGATCTTCGAGATAATGACCGAGCCGTCCACTCCGCTGATGCGGCAGTATGCTGCCGTCAAGAAGGAACATCCCACCGCGCTTTTGTTTTTTCGCCTCGGCGATTTCTACGAACTCTTCTTCGATGATGCCATTGTGGCTGCCCAAGAGTTGCAGATCACGCTGACTTCCCGCAATAAGGAAAAAGGTGTGGCGGTGCCGATGTGCGGCGTGCCGTATCACGCGGCGGAGGGCTACATCGGGAAGCTGATTCGCAAGGGCTTCAAGGTGGCGATTTGCGAGCAGATGGAAGATCCGCGGCAGGCGAAGAAGCTGGTGCGGCGGGAAGTGACGCGGGTGATGACGCCGGGGACCGCGGCGGACTCCGCACTCGGGTCGGAGGAGAACAATTTTCTGGCGGCGCTGGCGCAGGTGGGAGAGCGTGTAGGATTTGCGGCGCTCGACTTGTCGACGGGAGAGTTTCGGGCAACGGAATTTTCGGGCGAGGGCGCGCTGCGGCGGGTACAGGAAGAGTTGGAGCAGTTGCGGCCGAAGGAGTTGCTGTATGGATCGGCGGCGCCGTTGTTTGAGAGCGCGGCTGCGAAGGAGCAGCCTGGCTTCGCTCGGGCGGACGGACCCTTCGGCTCCGCTCAGGGCAGGCTGCGTCCGTCCCCACGTGTTTCATCTTTACAAGGCTCATTGATCTGCACCGAGACTCCGCTGGATGATTGGGTTTTTGCGGCAGATCATGCGATTCCGCTGCTGGAGAATCATTTTGGCGTGCTGTCGTTGGAAGGCTTTGGATTGGCGGGGCGCACCGCGGCTGCGGCCGCAGCGGGCGCGATTTTGTATTACGTGCGTTCGACGCAGCGAGGAACGCTCGACCACGTCGATCGTATCGGATGGTATGAGCGGCAGAATTGCCTGGTGCTGGATGCGGTCACGGTGCGAAATCTGGAGTTGATTGAGCCGCTGTTTGCGGGAGCGGATGCGGGCGTCACTTTATTACGATCAATGGACGGCTCGGTCACGCCGATGGGAAAGCGACTGTTGCGCGCGTGGCTGCTGCGGCCGTCGCTGGATTTGAAGGAGATTAACGCGCGGCTTGACGCAGTGGAGGCGGGAGTAAAAGAGACGGTCGCGCGCGAAGAATTGCGTCGGGCGCTGGATGGGGTGCTCGATCTGGAGCGACTGTTGAGCCGGGTAACGCTGGAGACGGCGAATCCGCGGGATGTGCTGGCACTGGCGGCATCGTTGAGGAAGATCCCCGCAGTCAAGGCTGCGTTGGGTCGGCTGGCGGCGGCGCGGCTGCAAACTTTGCACACGTCGCTCGATGAACTCAGCGACGTGCGCGAACGGATCGAGCGAACCATTGTTCCGGAGCCGCCTCTCAGTTTTGCCGATGGCGGCGTGATTGCGGGTGGGGTGGATCGCGATCTCGACGAACTGCGGGAACTTTCGCGCAACAGCAAGCAGGTGCTGGCGCAGATTGAGCAGCGCGAGCGCGGGCGCACGGGCATAACGTCGCTGAAGGTGAAGTTCAATTCTATTTTTGGCTATTACATTGAGGTGTCGAAGCCGAATCTGCACCTGGTTCCACAAGACTACGAGCGCAAACAAACGCTGGTGGGCGCGGAGCGCTTCACGACGCCTGAGTTGAAGGAATATGAAGTAAAGATTCTGGACGCGCAGGAGAAGATTGTCGAGATCGAGCGGCGGCGGTTTACCGAGCTGCGTACCGCGATTGCCGGCGAGGCCAAGCGCATCCGGCAGACTGCGCTGGCGCTGGCGGAAGTGGATGTGCTTGCGTCGTTGGCGCAGGTCGCGGCGCTGCGGAATTATTGCCGGCCGACCTTTGTCGAATCTGCGGAGAGCAGCGAAATTGAAATCATTGAAGGCCGCCATCCTGTGATTGAGCAGCAGGAGATGGCGGGCGGCAGCGAGCGCTTCGTGCCCAACGATCTTTATTTGAACGGCAGCACGCACAACATCATGCTGCTGACCGGGCCGAACATGGGCGGCAAGTCAACCTATCTGCGGCAGACCGCGCTGATTGTGATACTGGCGCAGATGGGGTCGTTTGTGCCGGCGCGATCGGCGCGGCTGAGCGTGGTGGATCGCGTCTTCACGCGCATTGGAGCGAGCGACAACCTGGCCCGCGGGCGATCGACGTTCATGGTGGAGATGACCGAGACGGCGGCGATTCTGCACACGGCAACTGCGCGATCCTTAATCTTGCTCGACGAAGTGGGGCGCGGCACATCGACGTATGACGGGCTCGCGATTGCGTGGGCGGCGGTGGAATATTTGCATGCGAGGGTGCGGGCGAAGACTTTGTTCGCGACCCACTATTTCGAGCTCACGGAGTTGGCCGATCAGCTGGCGGGCGTGAAGAATTATCACGTGTCAGTGAAAGAGACTGGCGGGGGAATCGCGTTTTTGCGCAAAGTGGAATCGGGGCCGGCGGATCGCAGTTACGGCATCGAAGTGGCCAAGCTGGCGGGACTGCCAAATGAAGTCGTCGTGCGGGCGCAGGAGGTTCTGGTGGAGCATGAGTTCGCGGAGCAGCAGGCGACGGCGCATCTTTCTCCTGGAGCAACACCACCGCCGGCGCAGTTGACGATTTTTACGCCACTGTCCCAGCCGGTGCTGGACAAGCTGCGGGAAGTGGATTTGAACCGGCTGACGCCGCTGGAGGCCTTGAATTTATTGGCGGAGTTGAAGAAAGAAATTTAACCACAGAGGTCACAGGGGATCACAGAGGGAATCCACAACTGCTAATGACGATTCGCGGCAAGACGGGTGGTATCGAACAGATTGGGCAGCTTCTCGTCGTTGGTTTTGATGGGGCTGAGCTTTCGAGGCGGGTCGGTTTCCTGTTGTCGCGGCTTCAGCCGGCCGGCGTGATTCTTTTTTCCCGCAACGTTCAGAGACCGGAGCAAACTTGGCGGTTGCTGCGGGACTGCCAGAAATGCGTTGGCACACCACTGTTTACTTGTGTCGATCTTGAAGGTGGGACGGTTGACCGCTTTCGCGATGCGCTGGGAGCGACACCATCGGCGGCGGACGTGTTCGCTACGGGCGATCGGAAGCTTTATCGCAGGCATGGGGAAATCGTCGGCCAGAACTGCCGGGCCCTCGGCTTCAATGTGGACTTTGCGCCGGTGCTGGATTTGGCCTTCGAGGCATCGCTGAGTGTCTTGGAATCGCGCGCCGTGTCAGCGGATCCGCGTGAGGCCGTCGCCTACGGGCGTGAGTTTCTGGCTGGACTGCGCGGGGCAAAAGTACTCGGATGCGGCAAACATTTTCCTGGACTTGGCGAGGGTACCCTGGACAGCCATCACGATTTGCCGGTGATTGATAAATCGCTAAAGGACCTATGGGCGGGGGATCTGGTTCCTTACCGGGCGCTGCGGCGAGAGCTGCCGATGGTGATGGTTTCGCATGCGGCTTATCCGCAGGTTACGCGTGACCGGACTCCGGCATCGCTGTCGAAGGTTTGGATTACGGACATTTTGCGCAAGCGCATCGGATACCGGAATTTGATCGTGTCGGACGATCTCGAGATGGGCGGGGTGCTTGCGGCGGCGCCAGTCGGCGAGGCGGCGGTGGAGTTTGTGCGGGCGGGGGGCGACGTTTGCCTGATTTGTCATCGCGAGGATTACATTCTGCAAGCGCATGAGGCGTTGGTTAAGACGGCGGAGAAAGATTCGAAATTTGCGCGGCGCTGCGCGGAGGCTGCCCGGCGAGTGCTGGCATTTAAGAAGAAGTCGGCAGTCGCGGGCGAGACTGCCCGCGCCACACGTGCGCGCTTCGCACCAACGGCGCGCAGCGTGGAGAAGTTGACGCGGCAGCTGTGGGAGTTTGGGGAGCGGGTGCGCCTGGAGCCGTTTGGGCGGCGGGCGGATAAACGGCGGGCGCGCTCATGAGCGCAGAAAGCGTGCCTAAGCGAAGGGCAAACGAGCCCAATCAACCGATGATAGTCGCGGGTGTGATGAGCGGGACTTCGGCGGATGGGATTAATGTTGCGTTGGTGCGTGTGAGCGGTGGACGGGCAGTTGAGCCAAAAGCGCGCGGCCGAGGCGGCCGCGGCCACATGGCTCGTCGTCACTTCGGCCCTTGTCACACCATCACATTGCTCGGTCATGCGGAATATTCTTATCCGCCGAAAGTCAGGGCTGCGGTGCTTTCGGCGATGAACGCAACTTTGGCCAGCGTGGCCGATCTGGCGCGGCTCAATTTTCTTTTAGGAGAGTTATACGCGGACGCGGTGCTGGCGACCCAACGACAGTTTCAGATTAAAGCCGAGCTGGTCGGATGCCATGGTCAGACTTTGTATCATCAGGGCACATGGCAGCGATTTCTTGGTCGAAACATCAGCGCGACCTGGCAGACGGGCGAGGCTGCGGTGATCGCGGGGCGGGTGGGCGTGCCGGTGGTATCGGATTTTCGTCCGGCGGACCTGGCGGCCGGTGGCAAGGGCGCTCCTCTGGTGCCCTATCTCGACTGCCTTTTATTTGCTCATCGCAAGGTCGGGCGAATTGTCCAGAACATTGGGGGCATTGCCAATCTTACGGCGATTCCTGCGGGAGCGAATGCGAGCCGCATGTTGGCCTTCGATACGGGGCCGGGAAATATGGTCATTGATGCCGTTACCGAGACTCTTTATGGGAGGGCTTTCGATCGGGGAGGGAAAATTGGCGCGTCGGGTGCGGTGATAGAAGCGGTTCTGCAGAAAATGCTGTCGAGCAAATTCCTTCGCGCGAGACCCCCGAAGACTGCTGGGCGCGAAGAATTCGGAAGGGAGTTTGTGCGCGAGTTTCTGGAACAATGTCGGCGGTCGCGAAAGGAAGATGTCGTGGCGACAGCGACCGCATTGACGGCGCATTCCATTGCCGATGCGGTGCAGCGATTCGTTCTACGAAAATCACCGGCGGCAAGCAGGAATTCTTTTCGCGAAATGATTCTTTCGGGCGGCGGCACGCGCAATGCCGCGCTGGTCGGAATGCTGGCGGAAAGGCTTGCGCCGATGGGAATCCGTTTGCGCTTCGCGGACGAGTTTGGCGTGCCGTCGGAAGCCAAAGAGGCGGTAGCTTTCGCGGTGCTGGCGTATGAGACGTGGCACCGGCGGCCTTCAAATGTGCCGTCGGCTACGGGTGCGAAGCGAGCTGCGGTGCTGGGGAAGATCTCGTATGCGTGAGGATCGGGCGCCGGGCGTTGGGCGGTGGGCGTCGCAAGTCAGGCGTCGGACCTCAGACCTCGGACCTCAGGCGTTTGGCGTCGGGCGTCGGGCGTCAGGCCGTCCTCGGGAGGCGGTGAGTGCCGTTCTCCGGCGCAAAAGCAGGTTTCTCGACTTCGCGAAATGGCGCGTAATCGCGCAATTTTGCTTCGCTCGAAATGACAGGTTTAACATTAGGCGAATTGACACGTTTGAAATTGGTGGAATTGACGCGTTTGAAATTAGCGCCGAGCGGTTGAGGTTCGAGTTTCGACGCCGTCTTGCTTTGGGATTTGCTGTTGTCTGCTTATTCTTGTTCCCCCTTCTCTCCTGTTCGGCTAGGCCCGATGCCAATACGCTGGTGATGATCATCGAGTCGAGCCCGACAAATCTCGATCCGCGGGTGGGTATTGACGGGTTTTCCGAGCGCATCGATACATTGATCTTCGACGATCTATTGTCGCGCGGCGCGGATCTGAACGTCGCTCCAGGGCTGGCCGAGAGGTGGGAGATTCCCGATCCGTTGACCTACGTTTTTCATCTCCATCGCGGCGTCCGCTTTCACGACGGGCGCCCGTTGACTTCGCGGGATGTGAAGTGGACATTCGACTCGCTGTTGCAAGGCAAAGTCCGCAGCATAAAGGGCGCGGCCTACCGCTTTGTGGACCACATCGATGCCGCCGACGACTTCACAGTGATTTTCCACATGAAGAAGCAGGATTCAACTTTGCTGTGGAATGTGTCGGACGGGGCGATCGGGATCGTCCCTTACGGTAGCGGGGATGAAATCGCGCAGCACCCGATCGGCTCTGGAGCGTTCAAGTTCGTGAGCGCCGAGACCGACCGCGAGGTGATCGTCGAGCGCAACGACGACTATTGGGGCGAGCGGGCGAAACTGGCGCGCGTGCGTTTTGCGGTGGTGCCCGACGCGACCACGCGGGCTCTGGAATTGCGCAAGAGCAGCGGCGATATCGCCCTCAATTCTCTTACGCCCGATACGGTGTATACGCTGGCGCAAGAGCCTACACTTGCCGTGGAACGCGCTGCCGGCACGCAGTTGGCGTACCTGGGATTCAATTTGCGCGATCCGATCCTGAACGATGCACGGGTGCGGCAGGCGATTGCGTGCGCGATCGACCGGCGGCCGATGATCGAGTACTTGTTGCGGGGGGAGGCGCAACCGGCGCGGAGCGTTCTGCCGCCGCAGAGTTGGGCTTTCAACGGCAGCGTGCCCGCCTATGATCACGATTTGAAACGGGCGAATCAACTGCTCGATGCGGCGGGCTATCCGGCGATAAACGGAGTACGCTTCCACATTACGATGAAGACCTCGACGGACGAGAACACGCGCCTGATGGTGGCCGTGATGCAGCAGCAATTGCGCGAGGCGGGGATCGCACTCGACATTCGCAGCTTCGAGTTCGCCACGTTTTTTGCAGATGTGCAGCACGGGGCGTTTCAGATGTATGGGCTGCGCTGGATCGGGGGCAATGAGGACCCGGATATTTTTGAATATGCGTTTGACTCATCGCGGTTTCCGCCGAATGGGGCTAACCGCGGCTTCTACTCGAATCCCAGGCTGGACGCCTTGATCGATCGGGCGCGGCAGGCGATCGATCCGAATGTGCGCAAGCCGCTCTATGCCGAGGTGCAGCGCATTCTGGCGGAGGATGAGCCTTACATCAATCTGTGGTATCTGGACAACGTGCTGGTGCATACTAACCGCGTACGGAATTTGAAACTGAATCCGGCGGGAAACTACGATTTTCTGCGGACGGCGGAGTTGGATGCGCGGGACTGAAATGCTAGAGCGTGATGCGGTTTGGTTCACGCGACAGTTCGGTTAAGCGGGAGATCCTTCACTTCGACTGAAAGGCGGCTCCGTTCAGGATGACATCCTACTCTGGAGTGCAGAGTGCCGCCTAAAAGTAAGCCAATTGCGGCATCCCGTGCTCACTTGACGAGCGCCTTCTCGACGCGTGGTACCATCGAAGTTTGGTCCGACATTCATGCGAATTTTATTTATTGGCGACATTTTTGGGCGGCCGGGGCGGAATATTGTTAAGGACCGGCTGCCGGGAATTGTTCGCGAGCATGCCAT
The DNA here is from genome assembly GCA_036500765.1 of Candidatus Sulfotelmatobacter sp. Classification (NCBI taxonomy): domain Bacteria; kingdom Pseudomonadati; phylum Acidobacteriota; class Terriglobia; order Terriglobales; family Candidatus Korobacteraceae; genus Candidatus Sulfotelmatobacter; species Candidatus Sulfotelmatobacter sp. The sequence continues at coordinate 380,234 of DASYBM010000004.1, read as the reverse complement.
TAATCTGATTATTGCCAATGGCGAGAACTCGGCCGCTGGATTCGGCATCACGCCGGCGCTGGCGGAGGAACTGTTCGAGTTCAATATCGACGTCATCACCACTGGAAACCATGTTTGGGATAAGCGCGAAATCATCGACTATTTTCATATGGTGGAGGGCAACGGGCATGGGCCGGCGCGGCGCGTTCTGCGTCCGGCTAATTATCCGGCGGACATGCCGGGGTCGGGCGTGTACGAGGGGATTAAGGGCAAAGTTCCTTATGCGGTGATCAACTTGCAGGGGCGCGTGTTCATGGCGTCGAACGACGATCCGTTTCGCACCGCGGACCGTCTGCTGGAGAAGATTCGGGCCAAGGTGATTCTGGTGGATATCCACGCCGAGGCTACGTCGGAAAAAATTTCGCTGGGATGGTATCTGGACGGGCGGGTCACGGCTGTTGTGGGAACGCACACGCATGTGCCTACGGCGGACGAGCGGGTTCTACCCAATGGGACGGCATACATCACGGACGTGGGCATGAGTGGGCCGTACGACGGCGTGATCGGGGTGAAGAAGGAACTGGTCGTGGGCAAATTCCTGAACGGCATGCCGGTGCGTTTCGAGCCCGCCACGGGCGATGCGCGGCTGTGTGCGGTGGTCATCGATTGCGACGAGCAGACGGGGAAGGCACGGAGCATTGAGCGGTTGATGCTGTCGTAGGAAAAGCAGGCGGCGGAGTTTAGCCCTCGGACTTCAGGCCTCAATTTTTTTCTGGATTGCAAGAGCGAAGGAGGTCGTCGTTCTTCGACTGGGTGAGAAGGTTTCACCCCGGTCGTTGCGACCGAAGGTACTAGGTCCTATTGGCGTGAGGGGAAATCGTAGGAACCAAGTTAAAATCAGAGCCATGCGCCGGAAGTTATTTATCTTCGTCAGCGCGATCTTCTTTATCGCGATCGTTCCGGCCGCTGCGCCTGCATTTGCTGCGGGTGAAGATGCTTCCCCGGCGCCGCCGATCTCCTGCGGAAATGGAATTCCGGGCGGGGTGAACTGCCTGGTTTCGAAAAAAGAACTGAAAGAGGCGCGCAAGGCATTCGATCAGGGAATCAAGTTGCAGAACCAGCGACTGCCAGACCAGGCGTTTGCCCGCTTCGATGAAGCCACGCGACTGGCTCCGCAGAATATGCAGTTCCTGACGGCGCGCGAAGTTGCCAAAGCGCAGTTGGTATTCAACCACGTGGAGCATGGAAATCTGCTGCTATTGGAGGACGCGCGCCTGCGGGCTGCGGCGGAATTTCGAGCCGCCCTCGAACTTGACGCGGACAACGACTACGCCCGGGAGCGACTCGCGGAAGCCACACGAGTTATGACGCCGATGCCACCCCCAACGGCACCGGTGGGTCTCGAGGATTCCGGCGAAATCCATCTGGCTCCCAACAACGACCTGGCGACATTCCACTATAGCGGGGAGGTTCGCGGACTATTCGCACAATTAGCGGCGGCCTACGGAGTGAAGGCACAGTTCGACGATTCTGTGCAGACTCGGCAAGTAGTTTTCAATGTTGACAATGTGGATTTTTTCACCGCGCTGAAATTGATTTGCGAGGTCAGCAAGACCATGTGGGCGGCGCTGGACGCGCACCAGATGCTGATCGCCGCCGACAATACGGAGAACCACAAGCAGTACGACCGCATGTCGCTGCGGACGTTTATTCTGCCGGCGCATTCCACGCCGCAGGAAACGACCGACCTGGTGACCACGATGCGGAACATGTTCGACCTGCACTTTGTGAGCTCCGGTCTGGCCGCGGGCACGGTCGAAGTGCGCGGGCCGCCGCACATGCTTGAGGCTGCCTCTGAATTGCTGGACCAACTCAACAACCAGCGGCCGCAGGTGATGCTGGATGTGCGCGTCTACCAGATCAACCATCAGCTTACGCGTAACATCGGACTCCACATTCCCAACACTTTCAACATGTACAACATTCCCGCCGTGGCGTTGATTGGGCTGGCGGGTGGGCAGAATATTCAGCAGTTGATCAATCAATTGATTTCATCCGGCGGCATCAACCAGGTGGGCAGTTCAGCTCTGTCGGGGCTTTTGGCGCAGCTTGGCGGGCAGAACGGCGGCATTTTCAGCCAACCTCTGGCTACGTTCGGAGGCGGACTCACCTTCAGCGGAGTGAGTCTCGACCAGTTGGCGGCGATGCTTTCTTTGAACGAATCGTGGGTGCGCAGCCTGGAGAACATGCAGATGCGGGCCAGCCAGGGCAACGAGGCTACGTTCCATCTGGGCGAGCGCTATCCCATCCAAAACGCCAGCTATGCGCCCATTTACAACTCGCCGGCGATTTCGGCGGTGCTGGGAAATCAAAGCTACGTTCCGCCCTTCCCTTCCGTGAGCTATGAGGATCTGGGGTTGAACCTGAAGGCCAAGCCGACGGTGCATGGCGACGGATCGGTTGCCTTGCAATTGGAATTGGAGGTTCGTTCGCTGACCGGGCAATCGAACAACGGGGTTCCGGTTATCTCAAACCGCGAATATAAGGGTAGCATCAATTTGAAGGATGGCGAGCCCGCAGTGGTGGCCGGAGAAGTCTCGCAGACAGACACGCTTTCCATGAGCGGGATCCCGGGTCTCGGCTTCTTGCCAGTGCTCAATCAGGCGATGGTGAATAATACCAAGCAGTCGGAGACCGACGAGTTGATGATTATCATCACGCCGCACGTGGTGGCGAATATCAATCCGACGACGCCGGAGATCTGGCTGAGTGGAAAGTAGGGAAAAGCGGGCGTCGGGCGTCACACCTCATTAGGTCGAATGGCCGCTTCAGGCCGAGTCGCCGCCAAGCGAGATCGGTATAACCTTGGTGCTATTTTCGGGGGCAAGAACGAGATTCCAGCTAAGAAAAATATTGTGCTTTGCGCCATTCTGGCGATTGCGACCCTGGCGGCTTACTCAAGGAGCGTGAGGAATCCGTTCGCCGACCTGGATGATCCAACCTACGTTCTTCACAATCACCAGATCCAACAAGGCGTCACGCTGGAGATGCTCAGCTGGGCGCTCTTATCCACCAGGGCATCGAACTGGCATCCGCTGACCTGGGTGTCGCATGCGCTCGATTGCCAACTATACGGCCTTGCGGCCCCGGGCCATCACTTCACCAGCCTCCTGTTGCACATAGTGAACGCGATCTTGCTATTTCTGCTGCTGCAGCAGTCGACTGGGGCAAGAATGCGCAGTTTTGTCGTAGCCGGACTGTTTGCGCTGCACCCCATCAATGTAGAAAGCGTGGCATGGGTGGCGGAGCGCAAGACCGTACTCTCCATGTTTTTCTTCCTGTTGGCACTTGGCGCCTATGAATGGTACGCGCGGCGGCCCAGCAGCGCGCGCTATCTGCCCATCGTCGCGTTTTTTATTTTCGGACTTGCCTCGAAGCCGATGGTAATCACGCTGCCGTTCGTGCTGCTGCTGCTTGATTTCTGGCCGTTGCAGCGAATTGAGGGCTGGGTTCCACCGCGCGAAACCCCGCCGGTTCCACAGCGGCCGATTCGGAGCTTAATTCTGGAAAAGCTGCCGTTCTTGCTGGTGATTGCGGCCAGCAGCGCGCTTACGATGATGGCGCAGAAAGGTTCGCTGGCGTTCGACCCCAGGTTAACTTTAAGCGTGCGCATAGTAAATGCGCTTTACGCGTACTGCATGTATCTTGTGAAGGCGTTTTGGCCCCTGCATCTTGCGCCGTACTATCCCTATGCGGGGTTGCGTCTGAGCGTCGGAGAGGTTTTCGCGTGTGGAATGTTGCTGGCAGGGATCTCGGTGTGGGCGTGGCAGCAGCGCAGGTACGCTTACGTTCCTGTAGGCTGGCTGTGGTTTCTGGGCACGATGGTTCCAATGATCGGTATCGTCCAGGTGGGCGACCAGGCCATGGCGGATCGCTACGCATACCTGCCGCTGGTCGGAATTTTTCTGCTATTCGTTTGGCGCACAGCGGATTGGGTGGATGGCTGGACGATCGCGTCCCGATGGAAGACCACAGCCGCTGCCTTAATTCTCGCGGTACTTGCAATCCTCAGCTGGCGACAGGTCGGTTTCTGGCATAGCAGCCAGGAACTGTGGACGCACACTCTGGCGGTTACAAAAGACAATTATCTGGCGGAGGATTTTATTGGAGCCGACCTTCTCGAACAGAGCTTCCAGCCCGGGGGGGAGCGCTATGCGGGTGAAGCCTTAATACACCTCGAAAATGCCGTTCGCATCAATCCGAATGACGCCATCGCTCACCTGAATATGGGCATCGATTTACAGGGTCACGGTCAATTTGAAGGAGCCATTCAGGAATTTCAGCGCGCTAACGGACCGGCTCGCGATCAGAACGTGAAGACCATGAGCTTGCTGAATCTGGCCGCCTGCTATGTCCAGACCGGCAATCTGACTGCGGCTCGCGAATCCTTCCAACAAGTGCTCGAAAAAGAACCGCACAATCGGATTGCTCAGGCTGGACTGGATGGGCTCGTGCGCCTCCAGGAGTTAATGGATGCCGCAGCCGCTGAACCCACGGCGAGTGCCTATTTGCAGCTCGGGCAGTTGCAACAATCGATGGCCCTTATTTCCAGTGCCCGGGCTTCCTATCAACGCGCCCTCCTGATCGATCCTAACTCCTACTCGGCCAGGAGCGCCCTGAGCAACCTGGAAAACAAAGCGGAACATTGAATTGGGGGCGTATTCCGATGGACAATTTCCAGATCGCGATTTAGTTCGCCTTCGCCGCGAAATCCACCAAGTTCTTGTAAACATCCGCCATGCGGGGATCGAAGCTGCCGACCCGGCGTCCGTTGATGAAGAGCGTGGGTGTACCCGCCACATCGACGGCTTTGCCGAGGGCGATCGAGGCATCGACGCGAGATTTGGTCTCGGGCTTAGACGCGCAAGCCGCGATATCCGCACCCTTCAGGCCTACGCCGTCGGCGATGGCAGTGAGCTTCTCGTCGGCGTTTTCGGCGGTGATGTCGGACTGCGTTTCGTAAGTCTTAGAAACAAATTTCCAGAAAGCATCGTTGGAGGCTCGGCCGACGCAGTCAGCATAGTCTGCGCCCTTCGCGGCCCAGTTGTGCATCTCCAGGGGGAAACTTTGGAATACGAAGCGGGCGTTGGGCTCGGCGGCTACCAGGCCTTCAATAACGGGCTGCGCGGCTTTGCAGGCCGGACACTGGAGATCGCCGAATTCGACGATGGTGACGGGCGCGTCTTTGGGACCGCGCGCAGGGCCGGTGATTCCCTTCTCGAGCTTTTCTTTCGCGGGATCGAAGGGATGAGCGCCGAACGGAATGATTTCGCCGACCAGGGCGTGCGTGCCATCGGGAGCAACGTAGAAGCGCGTTAACTGCTGGCCTTGCGGGCTGGCGAGCACGACGCTGACCTCGGCCAATCCCTCGATCGGCGAAGGCTTGATGCCGGTGATCTTCCACGTCAGATCGGTTTGGTAGCCGAACTGTTGATGCAGGAAGGAATCAACCGTTGTCTCAGAGGGAAGATTCTCGGTCGCGTGAGTTCCGAGTTTCTCGGCCGGCTTGGCGGGCGCGGACTTAGCGGGAGTGGCCGGAGATGTGGCCGGTGCCGTGGATTGGGCTGCGGCAAAACCACCCGCTATTAGAAGAATAAGAATCGAGTGCAGAGGACTGCGCATTGGTTCCTTTCGCGTTTTAGAATCTTGAAGCGTTATGGAAGCGAAGTATCAGGATACTTGAAATTCGCCGGTTCCGCTTTCCCCGGACTTCGGTGGTGTCCTGAGTTGGGCATCCCTCCACCTCCGCACTCTGTGCCAGTCAAGAGCGGCCAATTTCTTTCGCCCGAAGGAAAACAACGAAACCGCAAACTGCGCTAAGAAATGCCGCAAAGAACGCCAAGAAATGCGGAAAGGACGCCGCGATTCGAAATCAGGGCATTACTCACTCTTCATTCTTGGCGGCAATCGGAAAACGGCGTCCGTAGCCGAAGGCCTTGGGAGAGATCTTGAGGCCGGGCGCGGCCTGCTGGCGCTTGTATTCGGCGCGATCGACCATGCGGATCACGCGACGCACAACTTCAAGGTCGAAGCCATGATCGGCTGCAATCTGCTCGGCGGGATGCGAATCTTCGATGTAATCTTCGAGCACGGCGTCGAGAACTTCGTAGGGCGGCAGCGAGTCACTGTCTTTTTGGTCGGGGCGTAACTCGGCGGATGGCGGCTTATCGAGCGTGGACTGAGGAATCACGGCGTGCTGCGAATTCACATATTGGCTGAGGCGATACACCAGCGTTTTGGGCACATCGGAGATGACCGCCAGCCCTCCGACCATGTCGCCGTAGAGCGTGCAGTAGCCGACACCCAACTCGCTCTTGTTGCCGGTGGAGAGCACGATGGCGCCGAATTTGTTGGACAGCGCCATGAGCAACGTGCCGCGGGCGCGCGACTGGATGTTTTCTTCGGTCACATCTTCTTTGCATCCGGCAAACACATCGCGCAGCGTATTGCGATAGGCTTCGTAGGCGGCATTGATGGAAAGCAATTCGAAGCGGATTCCTAGGTTCTTTGCGAGTGAGCGGGCGTCATCGATAGAGCCCTGCGAAGAATACGGTCCGGGCATGCCGACACCGATCACGTTTTCCGGCCCGACGGCGTCGGCCGCGACGACCGCGGTAAGAGCGGAATCGATGCCACCGCTGAGGCCGATGATCGCCTGGCGGAAGCCGCATTTCCGCATGTAGTCGCGCGTGCCCAGCACCAGCGCGGAATATACGCTGGCTTGGTCCCCGGCAATTTGCTGGTGCATTTCGCCAGTCAAAGTTTGCGAGTCGAAATAAATCAGATCTTCTTCGAACGATCGGCCCTGCGCGATGACTTCTCCCTGACGATCGAGCACGATACTGGAGCCATCGAAGACGAGACTATCGTTGCCGCCGACCTGGTTGACCAGCACGACCGGAACCTTGTGCTGGCGGGCGATGCTGGCCAGCATGTCGCGGCGGAGTTCACGCTTGCCGATCCAGAAGGGCGAGGCGGAAATATTCAAAACGAAATTTCCGCCGGCCTGAATCAGCGACTCCACAGGATCGACCATGTACATCTGCCTGGGCCAGAAACGCTTGTCATTCCAGGCATCTTCGCAGATGGTGAGAGCCATCCGATTGCCGCAGAACGGAAACAACTCCTGACTCTGCGCAGGAGCGAAGTTGCGCATCTCGTCGAAGACGTCGTAAGTGGGGAGGAGCATTTTCGACTGGAGGAAAGCGACCTTGCCGTCCATGAGCAGGGCGGCGGAATTCATGGCGGCTTTGCCGGTGTGGGATTGCGCGGGCGTAACCAGGCCGCAGATCACGGCGATGCCCTGGGTCTCGGAGGCGATACGCTCGACGGTCTCGCGATTCTTCGCGACGAAAGAAGACCGTTCAACCAGGTCACGCGGAGGATAACCGCACACCGACAACTCGGGAAATAAAATCAGGCCGGCTCCCGCGGCTTGGGCGCGGCGAGAGAAATCAACGATCTTCGCAGCGTTGCCGGAGAAGTCTCCGACCGTGGGATTGATTTGGCCGAGCGCAATCTTCACGCTTCTAGTGTAAAGGCGCTGGCACTGAAGGCCAAGGGAGCGAATTCTTGCGCTCTTTGCAAAAAGTGATCTCGAGCTCTCTGAAATGGGACCTACCGGCGTGAGACACGACCGGGAGGTCCCATCAGTTCGATGTGGCGGCGCGGGCGGCGGCCACGTCGCGCCGCGTGCATTCGTGGTTTACGGGTTGCTTAAGACCGACGCGTAGTCTCCCGAATAAGGAGATAATGTCGCGGGGCACTGGCTGGCTGGAGGAGATGCAAACGCGAACTCCCAATCGCAAAAGTACACCTCGATCGTGTCAGCATAGTAGCTTTTGGCGAATGGAATTGTGTCCGGGAGATAATCGCCCGTATACAGAGTGCCCGAGCTTCCGGCTCCGCAAGTATTTCCTCCCACACCACAGGTTCCGATCACGAATTGAGTTGAGCTATTCACCGAACTGATGGTGAATGTGCCCGATGTGCCGCTATTGCCCGCGACCTTCACCCACTGGGTCTGCTTGAGCAGGCCGCCACTGGCGCCGGTGGTAGCGCAGGTCGAGGTGCAGTTCACGGTCGCGGTGCTGGCGCCTGTAGTGTGAGTGATCGACGAAATGGAAAATACCGGCTCGGAGTTTGGAGTCGTGGTCTGCAGATACAGGTTCAGCATATACGGATTGCTTCCGCTGTCGCTGTAGGTCGTGAAGTTGGCACACCAGTTCTGTGTGCAGTTGCTGGGTGCATTGGCGACGTCCCACTCACTCAGCGACTCCATGCCAAAGCCCGAGACGCCGTGCCCTGAGACTGGACCGTAGGAAGCAAAAATTGACGCCTCAACGTTGGCGTAACTCAGGTCCGTATTTCCCGGAGGACCTGTGTGCGTATTGGCCACGATATTGATTGGGGTCGTGTAATCTGCGTTCCACATATTTAGATCGGTCTGCATTTCGGAAAACAGTGTGCTTACATAACCCGGCGGATTGTTAACGCCTTCCAGATAGGCGTCCTTACCCTGACAGGAAGTATAGGTGTCGCACGGAGAAGGATATGTATAGGCACTGGTGGTTTGGAACCAGTCAGGGTCGATGCTGTTCGACAGATCGTAGGAAAGCCCCTTTGCGTTAGGCCATATCCCATAGTTCGTCCCGCCTACGGTTCCGGTGGTGCAGAGCGGCTGATTTTCGCCGCCTTCGGCGAGTCCTGGGCGAATGTAGCCAAGATACTGCCCGATGGTAGGACCACTGCCCGATCCCGCCGACGAGTAGTGTTTCAGCACGCGTTGCACGAAGATTCGATACGCGCTCATAAAGGGCGCTTCATAAAGTACGGGATAGCCGCCGCTGACGTCAGCGAGATCCGTGCCCGAACAAGAGCCACCTCCAGTCAGGCGGCATTGGTTTACATTCCACACGCCGTCGCTGCCTCCGGTCGGAACATTCGAATCGCCCGGCCATGCGGGGCAAGTCACGAGATCTTGCGGTTGCGCAGTCGAGCAACCCGTGCACCAGCTGTGGGTGTAGTTGGCCGGCTGGAAGACATAGTTTGGCACATCGTTGTTGGTCGTCTGACCTTCTGGAATAATCACGATGATCAAGTTAATCTTTTGACCGTGACTCGCCAGGCCGTTGCTGCTGGGGCCGTTGATGTAATTCAACAACTCGGTGTCGATTGCGGACCAGTAGCAATCCGGCTCAAGGCAAGTGCCGATCTGTTGGCCGGCCGCCAGCACTACGGCAGGAGTTTCGCCGGCGCAGGCGGTAACTTCGCATCCGTTATCGACGGCGCCCCATGTCAGGAATACCGTTATGCCGGCAACGGCGTTGCCGCCGCCGGTGCGCGTTTCCTTAAGCAGGGTATTGAAAATGTCGTTGTATCCGGATTGGCCGCTGGTGGGCGGATTCAATATTTCCAGTTGAGGCGACTGTGCATACATCCCAAGGGCACAGTAAAGGACGATCAACGCAACCAAAACGCGTTTCATGGGTGAGTCTCCTGATCTTAGCTGGGTTAGGAATTGGTGGTGGAACGTCCGAGATTTGCGGAAACCTCAACGTCCCGAATGGTGGCGTTGGGGCGATCTTATTCCCGGAGTAAGCAGGAAAATATCCACAAGTGCATTTGTTACGGATTCAGAACAGTCGTGCCGATGTTGAATCTTAAGAAATGCCGGCAAGTGACTAAACCGAATACAGATAGTGGCGAGAAAGATCGGGGGAACCCGGTTTGGGGAACCTGGGTGATTTGCGCCTGAATCTCATTTCTTCGGGCCTTAACTTTGGGCCGCGCGAAAAATCGATGATCTTGGCCGCCTTGCCGGCGTGGATTAACCCGGGCCTGAAACTTCCCAAATACTCAACCTTATCGTGAACATATCGCTACGATGGCTCTGCGCTTATTGAGTCGAGGTCGGCAATCACTTCCGGAGGAAGCTTTAGCTTTGCAGCGCTTAGATTCTCGCGAAGATGCAGCATCGAGGAGGTTCCGGGGATCACCAGAATATTGGGCGACCTGTGAAGAAGCCAGGCAAGCGCAACCTGCATGGGAGCGGCGCCGAGGCGTACGGCCACGTCGGATAGTGTGCCCGATTGCAGTGGCGTGAAACCGCCGAGAGGAAAGAACGGCACATAGGCAATGCCATCACGGGCAAGAGCGGCGATAAGCGCATCGTCGGCTCGTTGTGCAAGGTTGTAGTGGTTCTGCACGCAGACGATCGGTGCAATCCTGCGGCCTTCCGCGATCTGCGCAGGCGTGACGTTGCTCAGCCCGATATGGCGGATCAGACCTTTTTGCTGGAGCTCGGCCAGCGCCGTAAGCGGCGCTTCGATCGATCCCTCGGCGGGGCCAAGAGCGCTGAACATACCGCGCAGGTTGACCACGGTGAGCACATCCAGACCCAGGTTGCGGAGATTGTCGTGAACCGCCGCAGTGAGGTCTTGGGATGAGAAAGCCGGAATCCACGATCCATCCTCACCGCGCCGGGCGCCGACTTTGGTCACGATTACCAGATCGTCTGGATAAGGGGACAACGCCTTTCGTATGATCTGGTTCGTGACATGAGGACCATAATAATCGGACGTATCGATGTGGTTGACGCCGTTTGCGACAACTTCCCGCAGAATCGCCATCGCTCCCTCGACATCCTGGGGAGGCCCCCATACCAACTTGTTTCCATCTCGCCCGGCGAGTTGCATCGCGCCATAGCCCATGCGGTTCAAAGTGATTGATGTATGTAGAAAAGTGAAGCTGCCGCCCAGCATTGTCTGTGTAGTCATTTCTGTGTCTCCGTAATAATGCCCTTTTAGTCAGAATATGCAAGTGTCCGCGCCGGACTTGAAACGGATGATGCGTTCACTCGGCTTGCAAGCCGTGCCGAAGCCCGGATAGTGAGTAGTTGCCACTGACGAGTTGAATCGGGCAGGTTATCAATTGACATCAACTCATGCAGCCAGTCTTCGGTCGAGATCTCCGCCTGTTCTAACCCGAACAATTCGGTTACTGCGGTGAAGAATGCTGCCAACTCTCGCTCGGCCATCGTGATGAAGTCGCCGCAAGCAGGGTCATGACTCTTCGGCGGTTTTTTAAAGGCGAATTGATTCATAGATTCCAAACCTCCTAAAGTCTAGGCTGCCTGTTTGATCGCGAAATAATGTTCCGCATTCAGATCGGGAATGAGCGCGGGCTGGTTGGGACGCCATCCCATTTGTTTCTGAGTTTGCGCGCCGGAAGCTGGGCCGTCGATGCTGAAGAAGCGAGCGATCCAACCAAAATGATCGGCGGCCGCCTCCGAAGACTTGGCAATGACTGGCACATTCAGGCGCCGGCCGATTACCTCAGCGATGTCTCGAGTCGGAACACCCTCCTCGGCGACTGCGTGATAGCTGGCGCCGGCAGAGCCCTTCTCAAGTATGAGTCTGTAGAGACGTGCCGCATCGAGGCGGTGCACCGCGGGCCAGCGGTTAAGGCCGTCGCCTACATATGCCGAAGCGCCTTTTTCGCGCGCGATACCGATGAGAGCAGGAACGAAGCCATGATCGCCCTCGCCATGTACCGAGGGCGGCAAGCGCAGGATCGATGCCTTTACCCCACGCGACGCCGCGGCCAATGCCGCGTCTTCGGATTTGCGTGGAAAATTGGGATCGTTCGCATCCTCTTCCGTTGCGAGGGGGCCCTGGCGTTGAGCGAGCAAGGTCCCGGAAGTGACGATCAAGGGGCGGTCGGAGCCGGCGAGCGCGGTTCCGAGCGTCTCAATAGCGCGGCTATCGGTCTCCGCGGCAGCCGCATAATTTGCCCAGTCGTGGATGAAAGCCGCGTGGATCACTCCGTCGGCTGCGGCCGCGCCGCTGCGCAGACTCTCGATATCTTTAAGATCACCTCGATGCACCTCGGCGCCGGCGGCGGCAAGCGATTTAGCGCCCGCATCCGAGCGAGCGAGACCCAGCACCTGATGGCCTGCGCCGATGAGTTCCTGCACGATGGCAGAACCGATGAATCCTGTTGCTCCCGTAACAAAAACTTTCATATGTTTGCTCCTTCGCATTTTTCCAGATGAAACTCTCCGACCATTTGGTTTCCTCGTAGGCTTGTTAGAAAGACTCGCCGACGAGTTCTTCGCTTTTCTTCCAGAGTGCCGCGGCATTTTTTGGATCGAGCGCGTATCGACGTACGCCTTCGTTTATGCCGACAGGCAGGTTATCGGGCACAACCCTGCCAACGTGGCAGTCTTCACAGTAGTGGCCGCCGATCTCGTCAGCGGAAGCGACCACGGCAGCCCATACCGAAGTCGCGGCTCCCTGAGGGATGGTCTTCCACTGGTAAGGACCTTCCCCCTTAACTGCGCGCTGCTGATTTATCAGCTCGATCGTCTTTTCTATGCGGCCGGGATCCTGGTAACGAGCCAGCTCGGTTCGAATACCTCCGGGATGCACAGCGGCGGAACGTACACTGCGGTCCCGGTGGCGCGCATCGAAGGCAACGGTAAAAAGAATATTTGCAGTTTTGGATCTGCCATACGCAACGTACGGGTCGTAGGGAGTGCGTTCGAAGTTCGGATCCTCAAGGTCGATATTTGAGTAGCGGTGGCCCGCGGAAGACACGTTGATCAGGCGTCCTCCCGCCCGGATGAGCTGCGCAATCCGATTGACCAGGACAAAGTGGCCAAGGTGATTGGTTCCGAACTGCGTCTCAAAGCCATCGGCCGTGTGGCCAAAAGGTGTCGCCATCACGCCTGCATTTGCGATGACCACATCAATTGGTTCGCCCTTTGCTATCAGTTCGTCAGCGCAGGCACGCACGCTCTTAAGGCTTGCAAGATCGAGCTCGATTAAGTCGAAACTCCCGCCATTAGCCGCAGCATCCTTTCGCACCTGCGCTGTGGCGGCTTTGGCCTTATCCAAATCTCGCGCAGCGCCTGCGACCTGCGCGCCATGCGCCGCAAGGGAGCGCGCGGTTTCAACTCCGAGCCCGGCTGAAACGCCGGTTATTAGAATCCGCTTCCCGGTCAGATTGATCCCGGCCAAAACATCTTCCGTGGTGGATGTCGCTCCAAACGTATTTATCATTTCCTGTGTAGATGCCATTTCTTTTTCCTCCTGAATCGTCGGTTTGTCCAGGACCTCGATCTTGACGACTTGCCGTCCCTTCAACTAAAACGGAGAGTGTCTCCGAATCAGTAGATAGGATAATCGGAGACTGTCTCCGGTTGCAATATTTTTAACGGTTCGATTCGATAGCCGATTGAATGACAAAGAAACGATCCCAATCCAGCCCGCGGAAGCCGCGCACCGATGCCCAGCGAAACCGCGAACGCATTCTGGAAGTCGCCAAGCAGGCGTTCACCCGGGCAGGCGCAAACGCGAGCCTGGACGAAATCGCTAAAGATGCCGGGGTTGGAGCGGGTACTCTGTATCGTCATTTCCCGACTCGCGATGCGCTGATCGAGGCGGTCTATCGCATCGAGGTAGAAAAGTTAGCTGCGGCGGAACGCAAGTTTGCCGAGGCCATGCCCCCAATTGAGGCCTTGCGCGCCTGGATGTTATTGTTCGTGGATTACATCGCGACGAAGCAGATCATTGCCCCGGCGCTGAATACGTTTATCGGAGGTCCCTCGAAGCTGTACGAAGGCTCCCGCGCTCAAATTAATGGAGCGATTGACGCGCTGGTGAAGCGCGCAATCAAGAGTCGCGACATCCGCAAGGACATCGAACCCTTCGATTTACTTCGGGCGCTCATCGGCGTCTCCCACGTGCCGTCCAGCCCTGACTGGCAGCAAAGCGCGAAGAGACTGGTGGATATCCTCATCACCGGATCGCGGCCAATCTAGATTCGACGCAACCGTTAGCACCGAATCCTCGGCTAAATTATCCCCCAAGAATTTTGCAAAAGGGCGTAACATTAACGATTTGGCAGCCACATTCCCACGAGGAGCCGCGATGCCCCTGCGCGTTCGTCCCCTGCGAAATCGTTTTTTTACCCTCACGCTATTGATCGCAAGCCTCAATCTTTCAACCTGGGCACAATCGGGCGGTAATCATCCCTGGTCGAATTCCAGCCTGTCTCCCGACGAGCGCGCAGCCATGGTGGTGAAGGAGATGACGCTTGATGAGAAGATCACTTTGCTTCACGGCACGGGTATGCAGGGTCTAAGTCCTATGAGCCCGCTGGCGGTGCACTCCAACGGGGGTGCGGGATATGTTCCGGGGATTCCGCGGCTGGGCATTCCCGCGATCAATATGTCGGACGCGGCTTACGGGGTTCGGGGTAGCGGCGAGAATGGCCGCTACTCGACGGCGCTGCCCGCGGATGTGGCCGGAGCGGCGAGTTGGGATCTGGAAGCGGGCTACGAGTATGGAGCGTTGATTGGACGCGAACTGCGCGCCCAGGGCTACAACATGACGCTGGGCGGGGGCATTAATCTCACCCGCGAACCGCGCGACGGACGGACGTTCGAATATCTGGGCGAAGATCCGGTTCTGGCCGGCAAGATGGTGGGAGCGGTGATGAAAGGCATGCAGGCGCAGCATGTGCTTGGCGACATCAAGCACTACGCGCTCAACGATCAGGAGAGCGGGCGCAATGCGGTCAACGTCACTATTGACAAGCGCGCGGCGAGAGAGAGCGATCTGCTGGCGTTTGAGATTGGATTGCAGGAGACAGATATAGCGGCCGTGATGTGTTCCTATAACCGCGTTTGGGGTGAGTACGCCTGCGAAAACAAATATCTGCTTACCGATCTTCTGAAAAAAGACTGGAACTTCAAGGGCTTCGTCGTCTCGGATTGGGGCGGCACGCATAGCACGGAGAAGGCTTCGGCTGCCGGCCTGGATCATGAGCAACCGGGCGAGATTTTTTATGGCGATACTTTCAAGGCGGCAGTCGAGTCGGGCAAGATTCCAGCGACAGAGCTAGACGACCATGTGCGCCGCATCCTGCGCTCAATGTTCGCGACAGGAGTGGTTGATAATCCCGCGCAGAAGAGTGTCGTGGATGTGATCGGTGGGTTTGAAGTGGCGCAGAGAATTGCGGAACAGGGCACCGTGCTTCTGAAGAACGAGAACGGGCTGTTGCCGCTGGACGCGGCGAAAGTTCGCAGCATCGCGGTAATCGGCGCTCATGCGGATGTGGGAATGATTTCCGGCGGCGGTTCGGCGCAGGTCGATCCCCCGGGTGGAAATGCGATCATGCCTCCGGGCAAAGGCAACACTTACTGGCAAGAGCACGTCTGGTTTCCGACTTCGCCGCTGAAGACGATTCGAGCCAAGACTCCGGCGGCGAACGTGCAGTTCAACTCTGGCGACGACGCGGCCGCGGCTGCGGCTTTGGCCAAGAACTCCGAAGTGGCGATCGTCTTCGTTCATCAATGGGAGAGCGAAGGAATGGATCTGGACAGCCTGTCGCTTCCCGACCACCAGGATGAGTTGATCGCGAAGGTGGCGGCGGCGAATCCGCGCACTGTGGTTGTGATCGAGAGCGGCGGGCCGGTCACGATGCCGTGGGCCGGTCAGGTGAACGGCATTCTCGAAGCGTGGTTTGCGGGCAGTCGCGGGGCGGATGCGGTCGCGAATATCCTTTTTGGCGACGTGAATCCCAGCGGGAAGCTGCCGATTACATTCCCGAAGAGCGAAGCGGATCTGCCGCATCCCACGGTCGTAAAACCGCCGCAAGCGACGATTGATGCAGATCGCCAAGGCTGGAAGAGGATCGCCGCAGGGCTGCCTGTATTTCAAGTCACGTACGACGAAGGCGTGAAAGTAGGATACAAGTGGTACGACGCGGAGAATAAAGCGCCGCTGTTCCCGTTCGGCTACGGACTTTCCTACACGACTTACTCTTATTCGAATCTGAAGGTGACGCCGGGAAGGAATCCGCGGGTGAGTTTCACCGTCACAAATACCGGCAATCGTGCGGGGGCGGAGATTGCCGAGGTTTATGCTTCCCTGCCCGCGGCGGCGGCAGAGCCACCGAAGCGACTGGTGGGATGGAGCAAGATCAAGCTGAACGGCGGAGAGAGCAAAGACGTTACGGTCGAAGTGGATCCAAAATATCTTTCCATCTTTAACGTGGAGCAGAATGGTTGGCAGTTGCTTCCGGGAGAGTATGGCTTCATGGTGGGCGGGTCGTCGCAGAGTCTGCCGCTGAAGGCGTCTGCGGTTCTTAAATAAAACGAATCGCGACGACGCTCTTCATCTTGTAGCGCCGGCGTCCCGCCGGCTGTCCCGAGAGCGTCTCGCTCTCGGAGATGGCAGCGAGGGTCGACGTAAACCTTTCGAGAGTTATTGCGCTTCCTGCGCGGCGGGCGCGGACGCCCGCCCGACTGCCGCCGGGACGGCGGCGCTACGCAAAGCTAGTCGTCTCCTCCTGCGGGGAATACCGTATGCTTCGGCGCGGGCATTGGCGCTGCGCCTTTTTGGTCTCGCCATAGCACGCGATTCAGAGTCGCCGCGTCTGCGGCGTCGGGACGGGAGAAGTTCATCGTCGACGAAATCCTTGCCCCCGGGGCTTCGCGCCTATTGATTTCGTAGATCAATCCATTCTTCAGGTTGCTATTGTCCGCTTTGTAAGGCTCCTGATTGCCTGCTCCCGAAAACATTTGGCTCATCACCGGGGCATACGCATCGTTCTGATTCATGGGTGGAAGGCCGAGCAATGTCTCGATCGTGTGGATCATGTTCACGGTGGTGTAGAAGCGGTGCTCGACATTGGGCTGCGCGGCCGATCCCGGCGAATATTTGCTGATGACGAAGGCGATGGAGCGGTGCGCGTCGACGTGATCGGCGCCGTCCTGGGCGTCGTCTTCGAGAACAAAGATTGCGGTGTCGTCCCAGTAGGAACTGTGCGAGACGGCATCGACCACGCGGCCGAGCGCCAGGTCGTTATCTGCCACATTGGCTGCTGGGCGCGCGTGATTTGGACGCGTGCCCCCGGTGTGGTCGTCGGGCAGATACAGTAAGACGAACGACGGCAGTTCAAATTGCGCGCCCTCGTGCGCGTCGCGGGCGCGAACGTAGGCGCCGAACTCGTTCATAAACTCGTCAACCCGGAGCTGATCGGGATAGTCGGTGTTGAAATCCGGATAGAGTGGATCGAAGTGGTCGCGCAGGACGGCCTTGGTTGGCTTGACTCCGCTGAAGAGTGGAACCGACCACGGCCACGGACTCGGCCCAGCGTGCGGGTCTCCGACGTTGGGCGCAAGCGCGTCGCCCGGCTTTACTTCTTTGCGCGGGCAGCGAGCCTGCTGCTCCGGTGGCGTGGTGCCCGGCTTCGCGGAGTCTGCGTGGTACCCGGTACACCACAGTGCGTTCACGAACTCTCCGTAAATACGATAGCTCACGTGATTGCGCGCGAGATTGTCCCATAAAAATCCGGTGCCGGGATCGTCGACGTCGGACTCATTGAGCTCCAGCGGGAATTCCTCAGCGACTTGACCCTGAAAATCATAGGTTCGTTCCTTGCCGCGGTAGGCGATCTGCCAGGTCTTCTCGTTGTAGTCGGAGGTGATAGCGGCGGTTGACCAGACGTGGCCGTCGCCGGAGACTTCTCCGCTGTCATAGAAGTTGTCGAGCACGCCGAATTGCAGGGCGAGCTTATGCTCGTTCGGCGTGATGTTGGCGCCGTACATGGTCAGCGAAGGATCGCCGTCGCCGACTTTCAAGTCGCCGAGGATCTGGTCGAAGGTGCGGTTTTCCTTCATCACATAGATGACGTGCTTGATGGGATTCTGTCCGCTGGCGAAGGTGATCGTACCGGGATCGCTGTGGAAGAGATTATCTTTCGCGACGGCGGCGGTGAGTTGAGGAAGTTTTTCGATTGTAGATGGAACATTGAGACGGGCGATCGATCCTCGGAGCAGCGTGGGAATGTATGGATGGTCGCGGTGTTTCATCTCGTAGGAAGTCTTGCCCATTTCTTTGTTGGCGCGGGAACCTTCGCCTTTGGCGGTGGCAATGAGGAGATCGTTGCCGAGGACGGCGAGGGCGCTGGGATACCAGTCGGTGGGGATAAAACCCAGCGGCAGCTCGGGCATATCAGAGTCAGAGGCGTGCGGTCGAGTTGTGTCGAAGACGGCGACGGCGTCTAGCGAGGAATCAGCAGCAAACAAATGTTTCGCATCGGCCGATTGCGCTAAGGCTGTGGGATACGTCCCGGCGGATCTCTGAGTGGATGTGCCAGTCGCGAAGTAGCTAGGGACAGTGCCGGACGCCGCGGATACAGCGGCGATCAAATCGACGTTCGATAGAGCCACATACAATACGGTCTCGTTGCGGCTCAGCAGCATCGCTGTGGGATGCGAGCCTGCTGCTAAAGGATCATCCGGTTGTTTTAGTTTGATCCAGCGGACGACCTTGCCGCCGGTGAGATCGAGTTCCGCAATCTGCGATGCATTCCACAGGCTGCACCAGGCGCGGCGGCCGTCTTTAGTTGCGACGCACGTATAGGGGAACGACGATGGCACCAGATCATTCGTGCTCAGGTCAAAAGTCTGGAGTACTTTTCCTGTAGCTGGATCGAGCAGCACGACGTTGTCGGAAAGATTATTCGCAATGAGAAGCTTATCGTGGCCCTTCTCGGTGATTACGGCCATCCCTGCGGGGTATGGAATCGCCATATTCGGAGGAGCGGTTAGACCGACGGCGAGTTTTTTTCCGGTCGAGAGTGGCTGCAACGGAATGGGAATGAAGCGCTCAGGCGCAACCTTGCCTCGGGAAAAGCTATAGACCGCGATGCCATTTCCGGTGTTGCCCGCTTTCGCTCCCGTGGGATCGCTGAGCGAACCCATCGAGGCGTAGAGGTGCTTGCCGTCCGAACTGAAAGCTAGACCGATGAAGTAGCTTTGATGGGCTTGGTCGCTCAGGCGCGCGTCGGGATAGTCGGCGATTTGATTTGTTTTCAGATCGAGCACCGCGATCGACTGGTGCGCCAGAGTTTCCTGCGTGCCGTAGCCGTCATTCAGCAACGCCGCGTAATGGCCGTCGGGACTCACGACCATCGTCACGGGAAAGCTGTTAGTGCTCCCGATGCGGCCAGGGGAGGGGACGGTCAGCATTTTGCTGGTAGGGAGCATGATGGGAGGGCGATCGGCGGGGGATGCGGAAGGCGACTGCGCGGCGACGAAGGTTGTCGCAGCCAGCAAGAAAAAGCAGATTCCTCGCTGCGCTCGGAATGACAAGGAACGGGGATGTAGGGATGAACGAGTCACGGATGAAGGAGTCACAGCGCCTCCGGCAGTCGGTGGAGTCAACAAGAAAGAGATGATGAGCGTAATTCAACTGGCGTGTAGGGTCAAAAGCCTCAAACAAAATGTCGGTTGAGCTCCGAACAAGAAGCCTGTCGAGCCTCGCTCGAGCGGACAGCCGGGAGCCTGCCCTGAGCTTGCCGAAGGGGCGGCTGTCCCCACAAGTTTATCCGTGTGCCCACAAATTTATTCGATCCATAGACTATAGGCCCGAGGCCCGCTGGGTTGGGCGCTGCGGCTCGGGGCTCTCGGAATCTTCGGGATGCACGTTGTGGCGAACATCAGCGCCCTGCACCCAGAAGATGACATCTTCGGCGATGTTGGTGGCGTGGTCGGCGACTCGCTCCAGATTGCGGGCAACGAGTAGCGCGTCGAGGGCCTGCCGCACGACTTCGGGGCGGTCGTTCATGGTTTTGACCAACTGAATGAAGGCGTCGTCGCGCATGCGGTCGATGACGCTGTCCATTTCGAGCACGGCCTGCGCCAGTTCGGCTTTGCCTTCGATGAACGATTCCAGGGCGCGGCGCACCATGGCGCTGACCGCCGAACCCATGCGGGCGATATCGACCGGCAAATCGGCGGCGGGAAGTTCGACCATGTCCATAACACGCTCGGCGATGTTGACCGCCTGATCGCCCACGCGTTCGAGGTCGGAATTAATCTTGGTGACCGCGAGGATAAAGCGCAGGTCGACGGCCATGGGCTGCTGCATCGCGAGCAGATCGAAAGCGGCTTCGTCGATTTCGCGCTCCGCCATGTTGATCATGCTCTCGCCTTCCAGCACCATCTGGCAGCGGGTGAGGTCGCGGTCCACATAGGCCTGGCGGGCGCGATCGACTGCCTGCTCGGCCAGCCCTCCCATGCGAAGCAACCGTTGCCGCAGATCGTCAAGCCCTTGCTGAAAGCGCGTGCGCATTGTCCGAACCCTTCCCTAAGTCAGTCGTCGGTCGTCGGCTTTTGGTCGTCGGCCAAATCTTTTCGCAGCATCGTTTGCCACAGGCTGCCGACTAAAGGGCCGATGACCGACGACTAACGACCGACGACTGCTCTTATCCAAACCTTCCCGTAATGTAGTCTTCCGTCTTCTTGTCGGATGGCTTGGTAAAAATCTTTTCCGTCTTGTCGAACTCAATCAACTTGCCGAGCAGGAAGAATCCCGTGAATTCGGCGACGCGCGCCGCCTGCTGCATGTTGTGAGTCACAATTACGATGGTATACCGTTCCTTGAGCTGGAAGATCAATTCTTCGATTTTTCCTGTAGAAATCGGGTCCAAGGCGGAACAGGGTTCATCCATCAGCAGGACCTCGGGCTCGACCGCGAGGGCGCGCGCGATGCACAGGCGCTGCTGCTGGCCGCCGGAGAGGCTGGCGCCGGACTTTTTGTGAACCGTGTCCTTCACCTCGTCCCAGAGTGCCGAAACTTCGAGCGAATGCTGGACGACGTCGTCGAGTTTGCGGCGGTCGCGGAATCCGTTGAGCTTTAAACCAGAGGCCACGTTGTCATAAATTGACATGGTGGGAAAGGGATTAGCCTTCTGGAACACCATGCCCACGCGGCGGCGAAGTTGCGTAGCCGAGGTGCCGTTGTAGGCGTCGATTTCGCCGATGCGCACACTGCCTTCGATGCGCGCCTCAGGAATGGTCTCATGCATGCGATTGAGGCAGCGGATGAACGTAGACTTGCCGCATCCTGACGGACCAATCAGAGCGGTGGCGCGGTTCGCCGTCACGTTGAGATTGATCTCATATAACGCCTGGCCTTTGCCGTACCAGGCGTTCAGTTTGTCGACTTGGATTCCAACTCCCATAACCGACTGATGCCGCTAAAAATCTATGCCGCTCCAAAGGTACCGCGATGCACGGCGAAGCGTACCGCCGTCACAGAGGAAACGATGAGAACCATAAGCACTAGCGAGCCCGCCCATGCCTGCCGATGCCAATCGTTATTAGGAGAATTGGCGTACCGATAAATCTGGAGCGGCACACCGAGCAGCGCGAGGCCGCATGGCGGCATGGCGGATTTTAAAATCCAATCCGGAAAGTCGCCGGCAGAGGAAGACAACAAGGCCGCCGTCCGCGGTGCTGATGTGGATGTAACTTTCGTTCCTTCAACGGGTTGCGGTCCAAGTGTTTCAGGCCGAGGAAAGCCAGCGTTGGCCATGCAATTTAACCGTAGCAGAGACTTGTTACAAAAATGTTAAAACTTAGCCAGTGCGTCGATTCGAATCGTAAAAAGCTGAGGAAGTTCCGGCCGTCCATGTACACTGTGAGGCTTCTCCATGCCCACGTTTGCCGCCGTCGATATCGGTTCGAACTCTGTCCGGCTAAAAATTGCGCGTCTGCAAGCGGGCCGGCTCCATCCTCTGCACGAGGACCGCGAAGTGACGCGACTGGGCGAAGGAGTGTTCAGTTCTGGATTCCTGACGCCGGACTCGATGGCAGAGACGGTAAAAGTTCTGCGTCGATTCCATCGGGCCACGCAACAGATCGTCACCGACAGCGTGAGGGTAGTGGCGACGAGCGCGTTGCGCGACGCCCGTAATTCACAGGCGTTCATCGAGTGGGTAGGCTCGGCGACGGGTTGGCGAGTCGAGATCATCTCTGGCGTGGAAGAAGCGCGCCTGATTCATCTGGGACTCATCTCGAGTCCACGGGTGGACCGCAGTCCGACTCTCATGATGGATCTTGGAGGAGGCAGTTGCGAACTGACGGTCACGCAGGGCGGCCACATTCGCGACGCGGTGAGCCTGCCGCTGGGCGCGGTGCGGCTGACGAACGAATTTCTAAGTCATGATCCTCCCCGCAAAGGCGAACTGAAACGTCTGCGCGGCTTTGTGACGCGCGAAGTCAATCGCATCACCGACCGCATTGCGAGCGCCAAGGTGCGGAATGTGATCGCGACGTCCGGAACCGCGGCCGCCCTCGCGGAGGTTGCCGATCATATGCGCCAGGGCGCGGGCCGGCAGCGGCACATGGTATCGCGGGCCGAAATGAGCCGGATCGCGAAGCGGCTGGCGCGACTGCCGGTGGCGGAGCGCCGCAAAATTGAGGGCATCGGCCCGCGGCGGGCGGAGATTATTGTGGCTGGAGCCGCGGTATATCACGAACTGCTCGACCGGCTTCACCTCAAAGGTTTTCGCTACTCGCCGCTCGGCCTGCGCGACGGAATTCTCGCCCAGATGGCGGCGGACTATGATCGCAGCACGCGCTCCGGCCGGCAGATCGAATCCGAGCGTTGGGAATCGATTATGAAAGCGGTCGACCATTACCACGTGGACCGCAAGCACGCGTTCGATGTGCGGGACGCTGCCGTTACATTGTTCGCTGGGCTGCGCACGCTGCACCGGCTGCCGCCGGAATATCTCGAATGGCTGTCGGCGGCGGCGATGCTGTATGAAGTAGGCGACTATGTGAACCGTAACGGGCGCCATCGCCATACTCATTACATTATTTCGAACTCAGAAATTCTGGGTTACACGCCGCAGCAGAGACGGCTGATCGCGGCGGTTGCACGCTATCTCGGAAAATCGCGGCCCACGATGGAAGACGGTCCTATGAAGGTGGTCGATCCCGCCGACCGCGACGACGCGCAGAAGGCGATTTTATTGCTGCGGTTGGCCCGCGCCCTGAACCTGGGGCGCAGCCGCGCGGTAGAAAGAGTACGTATCAGCTTGCGCTCGGCGGAAGTCCGACTGACCCTGGTGCCGAGGCGGCGCATGGGCGTGGACCTGGAACTGTGGGCCATCGAGAAAGAACGGGATTATTTCCGGGAAGTGTTCGGCCGCGAGCTTACCACCGCCGTCTCATAGAGGGTCCGCAAGACTTTCGGAGTAACGCACCACTGTAAAGTCCCAGAAGTGCGGCGGGTTTCTACTTTGGCTATCGCGCCCTTCTTCAGTTCGAGCGAAGCTTCACAGCCGGAATCACTGATGATCGATCCGAGGAAATGGCTCAGGTTGGGATTATGGCCGACCACCATGATGGCTTCCTGGCCGGAATACTTGGTAAGCAATTTGCGGAATTCGGCGAGTCCGGCTTCGGGCCGCAGCCCGGCGTCGAGTTGCAGTTTGCCCTCATAGCCCAACTCATTGCCCACCAGCGAAGCGGTCTGGGTGCAACGTTTCAGCGGACTGGAGACGATCGCGTCCACTTGCACATCCAGAGCGGCCAGGGCGCGGCCGATGTAGCCGCACTGCTCAATACCCTCTTTGTCGAGGGCGCGCTTCTCGTCCTTCTTCGGATCGGCAAAGTGCTCGCCCGCGCTGGCGTGGCGTAGAAAATATAGAATCATCGTCGTTATCGTTCTGGTGATCGGATTTGATTATCGACTTGGCTTATCGTTCTCTTGCTCTTGCCGCTACTACTTTACGCCTTCTTGGGGAATTGGGCACGGCAGGTATAATCGGCGACTTTCCTTCCGCAATTCCGATCAAAAAATCCTGGGCGGAAAAAGCCGCGGCGCCTGTGGGGGGGCGGCGGTTCCGCGTACCCTGCAAGGTTTGCCATGCCCGGATGTAGGTGGCATCTTTCAATAACAGCCGAGCTTTGCGGTTGTCGGCGAGGTAGGCTTCCAGGATTTCATGACGGATCCGCTGCCGCAACATGACATCGCGGACCGGGACCAGCACTTCGACGCGTTCGTAAAGATTGCGCGGCATCCAGTCGGCACTGCCGATGTAGATTTCCTCTTCGCCGCCGTTGGCGAAATAGAAAATGCGGCTGTGCTCGAGAAATCTGCCCACTATGCTGCGCACGCGGATGTTGTCGCTGACGCCGCGCACCCCAGGCCGGAGCGCACAGATCCCGCGCACTACCAGATCGATTTGCACGCCGGCTTGTGACGCACGGTACAGCGCCTGCACCACGCCCTTGTCGAGCAGAGCGTTCATCTTAGCGACGATCTGAGCCGGTTTGCCGCGGCCAGCATGTTCGGCCTCGCGGTCGATTAGAGCAATGGATTTTTCAGCCAGATCGAGCGGCGCCACCAGGAGCGGATCGTAGCTGGGATTCTCGGCGTAGGCGGTCAGGAAACTGAACACATCGTGTACCGCGCGAGTAATCTGGGGATTCGCGGTAAACAGGCTCAGATCGGTATAGAGCCGTGCCGTCGTGGCGTTGTAATTTCCAGTTCCGATATGAGCGTAGCTGCGCGTCACTCCGTCGGGGTCGCGCCGCACCAGCAGCGAAAGCTTGCAATGCGTTTTCAACCCCACCAGGCCATGGAAGACCTGCACACCGGCATCTTCCATATCGCGTGCCCAGCGAATGTTCGTGGATTCATCGAAGCGCGCCTTCAACTCGACCACCGCCGTCACTTCGGTGCGCGACGCGGCTTCTATCAGCGAAGGAACAATGGCGGAATGTTCGCTGGTGCGGTAGAGCGTCTGCTTAATGGAAAGAACATTGTCGTCCTTGGCCGCGGACTCAATGAACGAAACTACCGCATCGTAAGAATCATAGGGGTGATGCAACAAAATGTCGTGGCCGCGCAACTCCTCGAACAAATCCTTGGATTTCGAAGTCAGGCGCAACTCGCGGGGCGAGAAGGGACGGTATTTCAGCTCCGGGCGATTCACCTGCTCGTACACGTTGAACAAGCGCGAAAGATTCACGGGGCCGTTCACGGGAAACACCTGCCAGGGATCGAGTTCGAAGACAGTGCGCAGGCGGTCGATGATCTCGGGATCGGCGTCGGCCTCAATCTCCATGCGCACGGCATCGCCCTTGCGGCGGTTGTGCAATTCGGCGCGCACCGACTCGAGCAGGCTGCGCGCTTCTTCTTCGGCTAAATACAAATTGCTGTTGCGGGTCACGCGAAAAGGAGCCGACGAAACAATGTCGTAGCCGTGATACATATGAACCGCATGATGGGCGACGAGGTCGGCGAGGAAAATGAAATCGGCGGTATGCTTCGAAGGCAGCCGCACCAGACGCGGCAGAGCCCGCGGTACCGATACTACGCCAGTATAGGTCAGCGCCGAGCGCCGGCGCCGGCGCAACAGGAAACCCAGGCATAGCGCCTTGTTGATGACTCGCGGAAAAGGGTGCGCGGGATCCACCGTGACCGGCGTCAACAGCGGGTCGAGTTCTCTCTCGCAATACTCTTCGACAAAACGCAGGGCTTCGGAATCGAGTTCATGCAGGCCCAGCACGCGAATTCCGTTTTCGGAAAGCGCCGGACGAAGCCGGGCACTCCAACAATCATACTGGTCATGCACGAATTCGTGGGTCAGCTTGTTGAGCACATCCCGTTTCTCGGTAAGCGTGAGCCCGTCGGGACCGGCTTCGTTGTAGCCGTCTTCGATCTGCTGCATCATGGCGGCGACGCGCACTTCGAAAAACTCGTCCAGATTGCTGGCGGAGATGGCCAGAAATTTCAAGCGCTCGAGCAGGGGGTTCCCTTCGTCCTCCGCCTCTTCGAGGACGCGTCGGTTGAAGGCGATCCAGGAAGTATCGCGATTCAGGAAATACTGAGGGTCGTCAAGCGAGATGCGAGCCATGATAGACGCAGATACCGCAGGGCATCAGTATAAAACATTCCAGAGGCCGCCGGTGATAAGCGATTCAGAGCCTTTGGGTTTCACATCCTGCAAAAACAAAAAGGCACCCGGACAGTGTTCGCTGCCGGGTGCCGGCCTGAGTTCTTGACCTGTCGTACTCTTCCTACGGCAGGTAATAACGGAACGACGTAAAGACCATGGCGTCGATGCCATGCGGCTCGTTGGGAAAGCCGGAGCCCGACCAGGCATTCCGCGTCACGTAGGAGTACTGCGCTCCCCACTGCAGTTTGCCGCGATTTGGCTTGTTTTCTGCGGTCTTCACGGAGCCGTCGTACAGCTTCCACCAGAAGCCGCCGGTGCCTTCGATCAGCACGCGGGTATCGGCCGTGCAATTGGAAAGACCGCCTGGGATGAATCCGCCGCCGCCGATGACCGGTCCGGTCTCGGAATAGCAGCCCGAATTGTTGAAGCTGGGCGCTCCGTAGCCAACGTTCTTGTTGATCACGGGGTCGAAGCTGGCGGCGCGGGCAGCGTATTCCGCACCGGCATTCAGGTAAATATCAACCTTGGGCCCATGCCACTCGAGGGTAGTCAAACCTTGCAAACTTCGGATCAGGTCGAGGGTGCCGTCGGCGCGGATGGAAGTGTCCGCCAGTCCGCCGGTTCCGTAGCGGCCCACACCGCTGCCACCGAAACCATGCAGGCCGAAGTCGAGGTGCTTATTGGCGAAGGACCAGCGGGCGTTGGCTCCCATGCCGCCGCCATTCTTCGAGGCGTTATAGGCTCCGAAGGCGCTGACCAGTCCCGGCGTGGTGCTGGTGCCGCAGAGGGTGGTGGAAGAGATGTCTTCGCAAGGAAAGACGCGATCGCGAAAGCGAGCATACACGCCGAAGAGTTCGTAGTGTCCAAATCCGGGCTCGAAGACCAGTTTGGCAACCACGTCAGGCGAGGGATTGAAGGCATAGCTCGCAGCCGGCGAACAGGTGGTGAGAAATGTGGTTGAGTTGGTGGAGCAGTTGGTGATTCCTGAGTTGTAGAGTCCACCACCCGACCCGGCAGATCCGATGAGGAAATTGGAAGCATTACCGTGGCTGGTAACTGTGGCCTGGGCGTTTTCCATGGAAACTGCGAACCAGACTTTATTGCCGAAATTCTGGGCTACGCGCAATCCATACTGGCGCGCCCAACTGAAGCCGATGGTATATTGCGGATCGATGGTCAGTGGCGTCGCTTCCGTGCGGTTGTCCACGCCGTGCTTGGTTTCGGTCACCAGGCTCCACATCTGGCCCCCAGTAATGCTAAAGCCGCTATCAAGCATGGCTTGGCCCCATGCCTGCCGTTGCCTCAGGGTGTAGCTATTGCTCTCGTTGTTGTTAGAGGTTATGCCGGCTGAGAGAAAGTCGGCCTCCACGTAGCCGGTCATCTTCAAAGCGCCGGTTTTTCCCTCCACCAGCATCGACACGCGGGACTGGCGCCCGGAACCGAAGAATTCCGAGATGCTGCTTTGCGACGCGCCAGGCATGGTCAGCGAATTGAAGGGTGTATTGATGTCCGCGCCGAGAGCGCGGGAACGGCGCACAAATTCGGCCGCCAGAAAGCCCCCGGGCGTAATCGTCACGCCTTTGTAATGCAGCGCGAGCGGAGATTCAAATCCGCTAAGAGTCTTCTGGGCCTCCTGCACGCTGACGATCGAGCTGGCCACGCTACCCTTCAGGTCGGTTACGTCGCTCTTCAGAGCAACCACCGACTGCTCCTGCTGAGCGGTTGCCGCCTGGGCGGCGTCGGCCTTGCTCGCGGCATCGGCGGCGTTGGACTGCGCCTGTTGCACCGCCTGGTCCTTATGATGAAGTTCCTCGCGTAATTCCTGCAACTGTTGTTGCTGGAGGGCGAGCGCCGCCTTTTGGGCCTCGATCGCATCGCGTAAAGCCTGCACATCAGCCGCGGTAACGGCCGCCGGCTTCGCTTTTCTCGGTTTAGGCGGGGTGCTGGTTTGCGCGACCAGACCTGTCGCCAGAAATAAAATTGCACACACTTTCGCTGACTTCATTTTGTCTCTCCTTTTGGTTCCTACGGACGGCTCGAAAATATTCTGTGAAAGCGGAGCCTTATTTGACTTGCATATTTGAACTTGCTTATTTGAGTTGTCTACTGCCATCGGAGCGATGCACAACAATAATTTCCTGATCGGGAAACCTTACTTCAGGATTGATCTTGCCGATGGCCGGATTATTCCAGTTCGTGATCTTGCCGAGGAAGATTCCGGTCATATCCGAAGTAAGCTTCAATTCGCCGCTGCCCCCCGGGAAGTTGTAAGCAGGGACATCTGCGCCAGTGTCGCTCAACTTGGCCTGGCCGAGTACCGGCAAGGTGATAAGGACACACACCAGCAGCATGATTTTGCGCATTGCGAGAGATTTCCTCCTTGGTCGAATAGTCCCCTTCTATCGGGGCATTGTTACAGGATGGTTACAAACCAGTGAATTTCTCATGAATGGCCGGCAGCCGGAGGTGCGAAGAATTCAGGAATTGGATGTATGTACAGGCGGGAAAATTTCTGGACGAATTTCAGCGTACGCTACCGCACCGCCTGAAGACGCGTGATCTGACGCGTGAAGAGTGTGTTCGCTGGAAATTCTTTCTGGAGGCTGGTAAGCAATTGCACCGCCCGGGGCTTGTCCTTCTCACGCACATACGCGATTGCAAGTAGAATGCGGGCGAAGGGCGCCAGATAGTGTCCATGTGCTGCGGTGGTTTGCAGGTCCTCGATTCCGCCCTGTTTGTCCGCGGGCAAACCTCCCATGCGGAGGAGCCAGCGCACCGGGGCGGCCATGCTCCCGATGATGTATTTGCTGAAGCCGGTGGCGAGCAACGCGTCATAACAATCGTGACAGACCGCCAACAACTCCTGTGCCGACGCCGACGCCTGCTTGGTGAAGTGAAGGGAGGCCAGATTGCGTTTTTCGATCAGCGCCGCGTAGTCGGCTTGCAATCCCGAAGACAGAGTCAGCGCGAACAGCGCGTCGCGATCCCTGGAATCTTTGACCAGGCGAGCGTGGGAAAGAGTCTCGGCCCGACCGATCGCATTCACAAAATGTTGCCTGCGGGCAGGATCGGCGCTGAGCTTAGGGCGATCGGTGAATGCGCTGTCGTTTTCATAGAACTGCGCCTCCAGCACGCCCAGACGGCTGAACTCGGAAAATAAGACGCCCGCCGCTTCGCTGACCGGCCCGACAGGGTCGTCGGGATGCTGCGCCTGCCATGCTTCAAAATCTTTCTGTGCCCCAGCGAAGTCCAGGTTGTAGAGTCCGGAGAATCCGCGATCCAGTGCAGTGACGCCGGTTTTTCCGACACCATCTCCAGCCCGTACCTCCTCCGCCGGGGCCGCTTCGGCCAGGAGCATCATGCAAAGGGAGCAGGCGATCCCCAATACTGTTACTATGCTCCACGCTCGTGCATCTAAGATTCTGGTCATGATTTTGCCGCGTGATCTATTATCTTCGATTGGCAGATCGTCCATCGTTACTTGGGTACCGTTCATCATCAGGAGCCTGCTGAATGGTTTGATGACGCCAGCGGCGGAATCGTGAACTCCAGCTTGTAAATCGTTTGTCATTTCACCGGGGAAATAGCCTCGGCCCAAGGAAGAATTCTCGAATGGCAGATTTCGCCCCACGTTACGCCCCGGGCTGGCCCGGTATTCCACCCCGATGGACTTCCAGCGCGAAGACGGGCGTCGGCACAGCCCTTAATCAGCACAGCAGAGTATGGTTCACGCTCAGTCATGGCATTCTGAACGAAGTTTATTTTCCTCGCGTCGACCAGGCGTGCACGCGCGACCTGGGATTTATTGTCACTAACGGCCGCGATTTTTTCTCCGAGGAGAAGCGCCACTGCACTTTTGAAAACCGCCCTTTTGAGCCCGGCATCCCTGCCTTCGAATTGATCAACACCGAGATCAACGGACGTTACCGCATTGTCAAGGAAGTGTTGACGGATCCCTACCGCAACGTGGTTCTACAGAAGGTTCGATTCGAACCGCTATTAGGAGAACTCGCGGATTACCGACTCTACGCCCTTCTCTCGCCGCACCTGGCCAATTGCGGGAACGGCAATACCGGCTGGATTGGCGACTACAAGGGGTTTCCCATGTTTTTTGCCGAAAATGACGGCATGAACTTGTCGCTGGCTTCGTCGGCGCCTTGGTTGAAGACTTCTGTGGGATTCGTGGGCGCTTCCGATGGTTGGCAGGACCTCTCGCAGCATTTCCAGTTGGAGTGGGAGTATACGCGCGCAGAGAACGGCAACATCGCTTTCACGGGAGAAATCGACCTCGCGGCCTGCGGCGGCGAGTTCGTGCTGGCGCTTGGCTTTGGCACGATTTGGACCGAGGCCGGACAACAAGCGCGATCCACACTCTCTGAAGACTACGCCGAGATTCGCCGGCACTATGTTTCCCAGTGGAAAAACTGGCAAACCACGTTGCTTCCGCTGGACGAACCGAAACGCCAGTACGATCTGTATCGTTCCTCGACGGCTGTGCTGCGGACCCACGAGTCGAAGGATTTTCTGGGCGGGATTATCGCCAGCCTTTCCATTCCCTGGGGGTTCAACAAAGGCGACGAAGATCTCGGGGGTTATCACCTGGTCTGGCCGCGGGACCTGGTAGAAACCGCTGGGGCGCTGCTGGCTGCGGGCGCCGTCAGCGACGCCGTGCGCGTGCTGCGTTATCTCGAAGCCACGCAGGAGGCCGCCGGCAATTGGGCGCAAAATTTGTGGCTCGACGGGCGGCCCTACTGGGGCGGGGTTCAGATGGACGAAACCGCCTTCCCCATCCTGCTGCTCGACCTTTTGCGCCGCGAAGCGCCAGCAGCACTTGGAAAACTGGAACGCTGGTGGCCGATGGTACGCAAGGCCGCCAGTTTTATTTTGCGCAATGGTCCGGTGACGCAGCAAGACCGCTGGGAAGAAGACGCGGGCTATTCGCCGTTCACTCTCGCGGCTGAGATTTCTGCACTGCTGGCCGGGGCCGACATAGCCGATCTTACGGGACATTCACAAGAGGCCCAGACGATGCGCGACCATGCCGATGCCTGGAACGACAACATCGAGCGCTGGGTCTACGCCACGGGTGGCGATCTGGCCCAACAGCTTGGCATTGACGGCTATTACGTTCGTATCGCCCCGCCCGACACGACCGACGGCGCCGCTTCACCGACCCAGGGTTTCGTCCCGATTAAAAACCGTCCGCCGGGTCAGGATGGGGGACAGGACGGAGACCGCGCGTATCACATAATCAGCCCGGATGCGCTGGCGCTGGTTCGTTTTGGCCTGCGCGCCCCCGACGATCCGCGCATTCTAAATACGCTGACTGCCATCGACGCCCTGCTCGCGGTCGAATTGCCACAGGGTCCGTGCTGGTATCGCTACAACGGCGACGGCTATGGCGAACATAAGGACGGTTCGGCCTTCGACGGAACCGGCATTGGCCGCCCGTGGCCCTTGCTCGCGGGAGAGCGCGCCCATTACGCCCTGGCTGGCGGGCATCGCGACGAAGCCGAGGCTTTGCTATCCGTCATTGAAAACTCAACGGTAGGTCAAAGCCGCCTGCTTCCCGAGCAAGTCTGGGACGCCGCGGATATTCCCGCGCTCGAGCTTTTCCGCGGTAAACCAACCGGCTCAGCCTGCCCTCTGGTCTGGGCTCACTCGGAGTACATAAAGCTGCGGCGCTCGATTCATGAGGGCAAAATTTTCGATCAACCGCCCCAAACCGTTAAACGGTATTTAATTGATAAGCATGGGCGGCAACACTTCGGCTGGAGGTTTAATAACAAGACACGCACCGTCCCGCGCAACAAAACTCTCCGCCTCGTACTGCTCAACCCTGGGGCTGTGCATTGGAGCATCGACGGCTGGACCACCGCGCACGATACCAATACACGCGATACCGGACTCGGAATCTATACTCTCGACCTGCCGACTGCTTCGTTGCCGGTGGGAGGGCAGGTGACCTTCACTTTTTTCTGGCCACTGGAGAATCGTTGGGAAGGAGTGGACTATACGGTCACGGTAGCGTGGGCCCTCAAAGGCGGCCCTGGCCCAGACACCGACCTGAGTAGACCTTGACGGTCACGAGCGGCTGGATCAGCATTCCCCCAGCTCCCCAGGTAAGAACGGCCATCTTCCGTGATCCCCCGTTGAGCGTTGGAACGTCTCTCATCGACCACACCTCTGGAGGAGAATTTTCATGCGAGTTTTTCCCCGCGCACAGAATGCGCGAGAAATGGGGCGCCCCGGCTTTTACTACCGAAGCTCAGCCTTCCACGCTGTTGTAGCAGAGCTCAACCACCGTACAATCGTCACTTAGGGGATTGCCAGCGCAGAATTCCGTCACCGAATTGAAAATTCCTTCGAGCGTGGGAGACTTCGCGGCGGCCGCTTCCAGGCGGAAGTCTTCATAAAAGTCGCCCATCGCGTTTTCCGCTTCGGTGACGCCGTCGGTCACCAGGATAAAGCGGTCTCCGGACTTCATCTGGCAGCGGGCGCTTTCGAAAGTCGCATCGGGCAGCAGTCCCACCGGAACATTCCCATGCGGCGGACGCATGACTTCTCCGGCACAAATCAGCAGCGGCGGCACGTGGCCGCAATTCACATACTCGAGGTCGCCATCGCGCCGCAAACGCACCAGGAGCACCGTGGCATATTTTTCGCCTACCAGTTTCTCGGTGAAGAAGCGGTTGACGGCAGTCACCACATCGAGCAGAGGAACGCCCGCGCTGAGATGCGAGTAAATCATCCCCTGCAAGGTGGAGGCCAGAAGCGCAGCTGAGACTCCCTTGCCGCTCACGTCGGCCAGCACCACGGCCAGGCCTTCCTTGGTATTGACAGCGTCAAAAAAATCGCCGCCGATTTCTTTACAAGAGAGGTTTTTTCCGCGCAGCCTGGCGAAGGGGACTTCAGGAATCTTCACCTGCATCAGCCGCTGCTGAATGCTGGCGGCGATGCTCAACTCCTGCTGGTAGCGGCGGGCTTCTTCTTCGGCCTGTACCAGGCGGGCATTTTCGATAAGCGACGCGGCTTCGGTCGCGATCACGTGCAGAATCTCCTGGCCGACTCCGCTGATGTCGCGTGAGGCGAAACGCGAATCGACGTAGAGAACTCCCATCGCGTCTGGCGCGTTGGCGGCATGCACCGGCGTTTGCGCGTCGCGGGTGGCTTGCACGATCAACTTGCGCAGCGGGATGCAAACCACGGTGCGCAGATCGTAAGCGACGATGCTCTGCCGCCCCGCGAGATCGAGCGACTGGCTGGTATCGGTCAGCAGAAACTCGGAGTTTGAGCGCATCGATTCTTCCAGAATCGAGTGCGAAATCGTTTTATCGTCGAGCAACGGCTCTTTCTTCGAATTGCGGCCTGCCGCCAGGCGAAGCTTCCCTTCTTCGTCTTTCAGAAACACGTACGCGCGCTCGGCTCGCGTCAGTTGCAGTGTGACGTCGAGCATGGTCATCAGAATTTCGTCGAGCACCCCAGCCGTGTTCAGCTTGCGCGCCGCTTC
Organism: Candidatus Sulfotelmatobacter sp.; assembly: GCA_036500765.1. NCBI lineage: Bacteria > Pseudomonadati > Acidobacteriota > Terriglobia > Terriglobales > Candidatus Korobacteraceae > Candidatus Sulfotelmatobacter > Candidatus Sulfotelmatobacter sp. The sequence goes on along the minus strand of DASYBM010000004.1, from coordinate 346,909 downwards.
CAGGAATAGCGTGAGTTTTTCGAGGTCGGTGGCTTCCTGTTTGATCTGGATGCCGGAGATCTGGCTGAGAAATTCGCGCGCCGTATTCGAGGTGGCATGGGCCGGGTTGAACAGAATGTACGCGGAATCTCGGGCGCCAAATTCCAGGCGGTCGCCGCGCTCCAGTTTCTGGCGTTGGACGCGCTCTCCATTCACGAACGTGCCGTGCTTGCTGCCCAGATCGACCAGGAAAAATTCCTGGCCCTCCTGCGTGATCTGAGCATGATCGCGGGAGACCCGCGGGTCGGCGATCACCAGATCTTTATCCACTTTCCGGCCGACGGTGAATGGAGTGCGATTGAGAACGATGTTCTTCTGCTCACTGCCCTGCACATACACCAGGGCGGGAAACACGCCGGAGCCGGAACTGTGATGACTGATTGCGCCGAGGGACATGGAGGATGAAGAAACGCTCGATCGGCGCACCGTTCGCCTTTCAGCGACGGGAAGCGCCGTAGCAGCAGTTTAGTGCTGCTGCAACAGACTACTCTGCGGGCGCGTTGTCCTGCAAGGTAGATGGCAGACTTCCCCGCGCGGTCCGGATAACGTTTCCGCTGAACAGCAGGAGCGCCAATACTAGTATCGGAATCGCAAAATTTGTATAGAGCGGCAGCGCCCAGGCTCGCTGCACCACGGCCCCCGGCAAGAACGACAAGCAGGCGACTAACCCCGCGGCGGCGAGCCAGGGCCAGAACACAGCCAGCACTGTCAGGATCACCAGGAAATAAGACAGCGGTCCAGCCCGCCACAGCGGGCGAATCGCATGGACAATCAGCATCAGGGCGGGCAGCAGGATCAATTGATTGTAGGGCGCGAACATCGGGATAACGGCCAGCGTGGTCGCCATGACGAGCACCATCATCCAACAGAAATCGCCGCTGCCGGGCGGGGCCATCCGGAGCTTCCACATGAAATAGAGCATCACCCCTACCAGCGCCGCCGATGCGAGGCGTCCCCAGAACGGCGTAAGTTCGACGTCGAGGATCGACTTGCCGCCGCCGGTATATTGCCAGTATTCGGCGGCGGCGACGCGGAATTTGTGAATCCAGCCTGGAAGCAGGAACTCGCCGCCACCGATTAGTGCCACCATCGTGAGGCCCATACTCCAAAGCAGACGCTGCCTTTCCCGCCAGTTGCCGAGCGCCCATAAGCACACCCACGCCATCGGGATCGCGACCAGATGCGGCTTGATGCTCGCGAACGCGAGGAGAATACCCGTTGCCGTAAAATGTTCTGTAGCCAGCGCGAACATCGCGGCCGCGATGAGCGCCGCGACCAATAGCGTTAACTGCTGCAATTTGAAGCCCTGGATGGCGGGAAAACAGCCCAGCGTGAGAACGATCCACAACAGTTCAGTCGAGAATGAGGCGCGCAGTCCGAGCGCGCGCCGCCACAAGGGAACGGAAGCAGCGGTGATGAGGAGGAGCAGCCATAGGAACGCTCGCTGGACCATGGGAAACGGTAGCCCGATTGTCGGAGCGAGCACGAACACGACGTACACGGGATAGGCGAAACCCTGCTGATCCTTGGGATCGTTGGGACGGTTGGGGTGGAGCGGTCGGCCGTAGTATCCAGTCTGAATTTCACGAGTGATGTCGGCAGAGTAGGGATCGCGCCCATGCAGCAGCAATTCCCGCGCGCCTAGCCAACGGGGATAAAGGTCCGACAAATTGCCGCGCGGTACATTCCGCGCTGCCGATTCAGTCTGCTGATGCGGAATAGCGATGCGTTGAACCCAAGTCCACATCGCTGCCGCCAGCAGCACGGCTCCGAGAACCGCGTAGGATTTTCGTGGCATGTTAGGGTAAATGGTGAATAGGCCCGGTGAATGTGTCACGTACCGGCTGCCGCAGTTCCCGCCCTTCGCAGTGTCTCGCGGCGAAGGGCGTAGATCCACCACAGCAGAAAAATCGCCATCAAGTTGATTCTCTCCCATCGCCGCCAAAGAAGAAACCAGAGCGGACTAATGAGCAGCGCCAGGCAGGGCAAGAGAAGCCGCCTTCCGATGGCAGGCAGTTCCGGCAAGAGGGCAAAACAATAGTCCGCGACCCACGCCAACGGTAGAATCAAAAGACACAGATCGTAGGAGCCTGCGTTGTAACCGACAAGAACTGCCGCAATCACGGCATAGGCAAGCCGCAGGTTCAACAGGCTACGATCGTTTTCCAGATTTTGAAGGCCGGTCAGAGTCCGCAGATGGACCGCTTCCGCCAGCACCGCGACCGATGCCGCCAGCGCCGCCACCTGCAAGGTCCATTTCGCCGCTTGCGGAAGCGGCCAACCAGTCAGCAGGCCGACCAAATTCGGCATCAGCCTAGGCGGCATGTTTCCAATTCCGGTAGATGAAGCCCAGTGCCATAGATAAAACGGATATTGCAGAGCCCCGCGCCAACCTACCAACGCCAGTGAAAGCAGCAGCGCGGCAGACCCGGCCACGGCAAAACCAGCCACTAGTTTCCGATAGTTCCACAGCGCCAATATCAGAACCAGCGGAATGACCAGATGAAACCGGAAAACTCCGAGGCCTAACCAGCAGCCTGCGGCAAATTCGGAATTGAACGCGAAAGCGCGAAAAGAAAGGACGAATAGAAGAAGAAGAAAAATCGCATCTTGCCCCTGAAGAAAATCGGCGAAGACTGGAAAGAATGCCAGAAAAGCTAACATCCATTCCCAGAGTGGCATAGCTCGCAAGGAACTTAAAGCGCCTCGCAGCAAGAGCGCGACCGCCAGCAGCATCCCGATCTTTGACATCTCCCATACTGCGAGCGCCTCGCGGTAGGTGAGAAACGTCAGCGGCAGGAAAAGGGCGGCTTCATACGGGGGATGGATGTAAGGCAACGGGCCACGCCGAATGTCTGAGTCTCCGGCGAACCGCTGCTGCACTTCGAGTTGCGCGCGAGCGTCATAGAGCTGGTCGCCGCGGCCCTCGCGCAGCAACCAGCCGGCGGTGTAAAAGGCCGTAAAATCCGGGTCGGCCTTGGCCATGCGGTCCCGCACGTTCCATATAAAGAACGCGTGGACACAGACCATGCAGGCCAGGAAGAGCAGGACAATAGCGCGATAGGGTCGGGATAGAATTTCTGTGGTCCTGGAAGTTCTCGGGGTGGGTCCACGCGATTGTATCGTGCGGAGATCACGGCAGACTATTGTCACGTCCGGAGCCATAGTCCAATTCGAAATCGCCCCGGAAAAGGTCGCCGATTTCCGGCGGCTTTTTCCATTCCCGGCCTGACTAATTACCATTGGATATACGGTTCATGCAAAAAATTATCACTATTGGACGCGTTGAAAGGTATGATTACCCTTAGTCGAGTGGTGGGACGAGTCGCGGGGACGTGCCACGCGTGCTGCTGGTAAAACCATCTCTACTCCCGCGAAACGAGGAAAGAAAAACTTTTTTGAGGAGGTCCTATGGAGCTTGTACGCAGGCTTTGGTGCGAACAGGAAGGGCAAGACATTGCGGAGTACGCCGTTATGCTGGCTGTGATTCTGGTGATCGTTGTTGGCACGGTCCGGTTGATCGGATCCAACGCTAATAACGTGTTCTCCAACGTCGCCAGTTCGATGCAATAAGCGAACGGCCCGACCAATATTGCCAAGAGCAGGGGGCTCGACAAGGATTTCGGCTTCTAGGGGAGCAGTATGAACCGCACACGTTTGTTGATGATCGGGGTTCTGGCGGTAGCCATTGGCTTCTTTGCAAGCGTCTATGTCTACAAGAACTTGCAATCGAAGACGGGTAACGTCGAAGCCGGAGTGGACGTGATCGTGGCGGCCAACGATCTGCAAGTCGGCGCGAAAGTAGATGAGCGGGACATCAAAATCATCAGGATTCCCGCTTCCGATTTACCGCCGGGCGCGCCCCGCCGCCGCGCCGACGTATTGGGCCATGGCGTCATCGTTCCTATTTCGAAGGGCGAGTTCATCCTGCCCAACCGGCTCGCCGGCGAAAATGCCGGCTCGGGTCTGCCTTCGCTGATTCCTCCCGGCATGCGCGCTGTATCGGTGCGGGTGAATGAAGTTGTATCCGTGGCGGGATTCGTCACTCCCGGAACCCGCGTCGATGTGCTGCTGACGGGTGCCCCAGGCTCGGGGGGCGAACAGGAAACCACGACGGTGCTACAGAACGTTGCCGTCCTCGCATCCGGCCACACCCTCGAGCGAACTTCCACTGGCGAGGCCCAGACTACAACCGTCATTACGCTGCTGGTTTCGCCCGACGATGCTCAGAAACTTACCCTGGCCAGTTCGGAAGGGCACATTCAATTGGCGATGCGCAACCCCCTCGATACCAAGCAGGACGAAGTGCTCCCCTCCAGTTCGCGCGGTCTTTACCGGGGAGCGGCCCCGCCCGCGCCGACGCAAGTGGCGGTTCGCCATGCCGTGACCAAGGCAGTCCAGCCGGCTCCTCCACCCCCACCCACCGGCATCAGCGTTGAGGTTTACCAAGGCGACAAGAAACCAGAAACCGTGAAGTGCTCGGAGGAGAATTGCGGCACAAACTAGGGTGCGAATTTGGCTACGGTGGTGTTGATCTTCCAAGCCAAACCAGGCTCGACCCGTTTCCTCGCAGGGAGAGAAATCTGAAAATGAAAGTTCGCACGTCTCTGCTCGGCCCGGTACTGTTCGCCGCCGTCGCATTCCCCGCATTCTCAGAGATCATGCAACAGCCGGACACCGCGAGCCAGACTGCCCCGAACACCACGCAGACCACGAACCTTCCGGCGCAGTCTCAGGGATCGGCTCCCTTGCGCGTCATGGTGGGCAAGTCGTTGCTCATCAATACGACCGAAAAGTTGCGCCGCATTTCGATTAGCGACCCCGCTATCGCCTACGCGCAGCCCATTACGCCAACACAGATTCTGGTCCACGGCAAATCTCCAGGAGAAGTTTCGCTGTTGATCTGGGATGAACTGGAGCGCTCGCGCAGTTTCGATCTTCGCGTGGATGTGGACGTGAGCGCCTGCGCCGACGAAGAGCGGCGAGTGTTTCCCGACGAGCAAATTGCCGTTACCCCTTCCCGCGCCGCCATTGTGCTCTCCGGCCACGTATCCACGGAAGATGTCGCTAAGCGCGCCGGAGAATTGGCCAGCGCGTATTCTCCGAAAGTCGTCAACGTGCTCACCTTTGGGCCGGTTGGAGCCCAGGAAGTTTTGCTGCAAGTAAAATTTGCCGAAGTCGACCGCACCGCACTGACGCAGATGGGAATCAACTTCATTTCCACGGGCGGCGGGAATACGATCGGCACCGTCACTACAGGACAATACGGCAGCTTCGGCCCGCAAACTCTGACCCCGGGGGGTAGCCAGGCAGCCACGGGCACGACCGGCGCTACGAGTACGACGACTATCAACAACGTCCTGAATCTTTTTCTTTTTCGCCCTGACATTAATTTCGGCGCTGTAATCGAAGCCCTCGAAAATAAGAGCCTGCTGCAAATACTCGCCGAACCCAATTTGATTGCGGTGAACGGCAAAGAATCCAGTTTCCTGGCTGGCGGCCAGTTCCCTTTTCCCATCGTGCAACCGGGCAATGGATTTACGGCAGTGACCATCTCGTTCAAAGAGTTTGGCGTGCGCCTGCAGTTCACTCCGGTGATCATGCCTAATGGGAACATCCATTTGAAAGTCGCTCCGGAGGTGAGCACGCTGGATTTCTCCAATGCGCTCACCATCTCGGGATTTACGGTGCCGGCGCTGAGCACGCGCAAAGCGGAAACGGAGTTTGAGTTGCAGGACGGACAAAGCTTTGTGATTGCCGGTCTCATCGACAACCGGGTCACCGACATCTGGAACAAAATTCCGGGCCTCGGGGACATTCCGATCCTGGGAAATTTTTTCCGCAGCAAGAGCTTGCAGAAGACGAATTCCGAACTCATGGTTTTGTGCACGGTGCGCCGCATTTCCCCCAGTACGGAGCCTCCTGCATTGCCCAAGAATCCCCGGCCCTTCATCGATAACAGCAATTTCGACAAGGGCAAGTAGGCCGTTATGCCGGAAGTGTCAGTCGTCATCGTCGCCACAGACAATGAGCAGCGCGCCGTGCTACAGGTGCTGGTCGATGGCACCAGCGTGGCACGGACGGTGCAGAGTTGCGCCAGTTTCCCGGTGGCGGCGTCCGATCCTGTCACCCGGCGCGTGCGCTCCGCCAATCCGGATGTGACTCTGGTCGACATTCCCGCCGAAAATCCTCCGCTAGCTTTGCGCGCCATTGAACTGCTTCACCAGGAAATGCCTGAAGCGGCGATTTTCGCGATCGGCAATCTCAACCAGCCTCAGGTCATCGTCAACGCCATGCGGGCGGGGGCCCGTGAGTTCATTGAGCGCCCCACCAACACCACCGATCTTCTCGAGGCCTTCGTACGCCTTACCACCGCACAACGCCGTGGCCGGCAGGAAGGTATTCGCGGCAAGGTGTTCTCGGTCATCAATGCGAAGGGCGGCAACGGTGCGACCACAGTGGCGGTCAATCTTGCACTCGCGTTGCATTCCTCTTACGGGCAAACTGCGCTGGTCGACCTCGCGCCGCTGGGGCATGCCGCGCTGCACATGAATCTGAAACCAATCTTCAACGTGGCCGACGCCACCCGCAACCTGCACCGCATGGACTCTTCCCTGCTCGAAAGCTTCATGACGCGGCACAGCGGTGGATTGCAATTGCTGGCCGGAGCCAACGTGCCCGCTGCGGTCGATCCCTCGACTGCGGAATTTGTGAAGCTGTTCGACATGCTGGTCACGCATTTTCGATATGTGGTAGTCGACAACTCGTCGCGCTTCGATGCCGCCAGCCGGCTGATCGCCAGTCTTTCGGAGACCGTTCTGCTTGTGGCTTGCAGCGATGTGGCTTCTCTGTGGAGTGCGGCGCGCGTGCAGCAATATCTGGGGGAGACCGGCAGCCGCGAGCGCGTGCGCCTCGTCTTGAATCGATTTCGCAAAGTGGCGGGCTTCAGTGAGGCCGACGCCGAGACGGCGGTCGGGGCGAAATTGCTGTGGCGTATCCCGAACCAATATTTCGCCGTGTCGGGGGCCATCGATCGCGGCACGCCGGTGATGGATCAGCGAAATTCAGAAATTGCACGGTGCTTCGCCGGACTGGCGCAGGAGTTGACGCGGAATGACGTCGATGTGAAGCGGGCGGCGTGGTCGTTGTTCAAATCAGTATAAGATTCAAAGCGTACAAATTTAGAACCCAATGGCAAATCTTCAATCCTTCGAGCGCACCGAGCAAAACCTGTTCCAGCAGGTGAAGGCCGACCTGCATCGCAAAATTCTCGACCGCCTCGACCTCGAAAAACTGGGCAAGTCGTCGGGCGATTCGGCGCGCGATGAAGTGCTGGTGGTGATCCGCAATGCGGTCAACACCGAAGTTGTGCCGCTCAGCTTTGCCGAACGCGAACGCCTGTCGCGCGAGATTCTCGACGAAATTTTCGGCCTCGGCCCGCTCGAGCCGCTGCTCAAAGATCCGACGGTCTCCGACATTCTGGTCAACCGTTTCGACCGCGTTTACGTCGAACGCGCCGGCAAACTGGAACGCACCGGATTGTCCTTCAAAGACGATACGCATCTCATGCAGATCATCGAGCGCATCGTCTCGCGCATCGGCCGCCGCGTCGACGAATCGTCGCCCATGGTCGACGCGCGTCTGGCCGATGGTTCGCGCGTCAATGCCATCATTCCGCCGCTCGCCATCGATGGTCCTTGTCTTTCGATCCGCCGCTTTGGACGCGAACCCGTCACCGCACGCCAGATGATCGAGAATCTCACGCTGACGGAATCGATGTTGGAATTGCTTTCGACCATGGTCAAAGGGCGGCTCAACATTTTGGTCTCCGGTGGAACGGGCGCGGGCAAGACCACGTTACTGAACGTTCTTTCCGGTTACATTCCCAACTCCGACCGCATCGTCACGATCGAAGATGCCGCCGAACTGCAACTCAAACAGGAGCATGTGGTCCGACTGGAAACGCGCCCGCCCAACATCGAAGGCAAAGGTGCGATCCGCCAGCGGCAACTCGTGATCAACAGCTTGCGTATGCGTCCCGACCGCATCGTAGTCGGCGAGGTGCGCGGCGAGGAGGCCTTCGACATGTTGCAGGCCATGAACACGGGCCACGAGGGCTCGCTGACTACCGTCCACGCCAACTCCCCGCGCGATGCCATGGCCCGCGTTGAAAACATGGTCTCGATGGCGAACCTCAACATTCCCGAGCGCGCCGTGCGCCACCAAATCTCGTCCGCGGTGCATGCCGTGGTGCAGATTGCGCGCCTCTCCGACGGAACGCGAAAAGTCATAACCATTTCGGAGATCACCGGCATGGATAACGATCGCATCGGCATGCAGGATATTTTCAGCTTCGACCGAACCGGCATCAATGAGAACGGAAAAGTTCGCGGCACGTTTCGCGCCACTGGTGTTCGTCCGCAGTTCGCGGACCGCCTGGCCACATCGGGCGCGCGGTTGCGGCCGGCGCTGTTTGAATCGAAGACTGAAGTTTAGGATTGGCGCCAACATGAAGGCTTCGACTAAGGAATACATAACGCTATGTCCACAGCGCTGATTGCTTTCGTCGTATTCGTCGTGGTCGCGCTCGCGACTTTTATGCTGGCGTCGATTTTCGACCAGCGTAACGCTCAGGCGCGCCTCATCAAAGAGCGACTGGCCAACGAGCGTAAAGCGCCCGAGTTGGCCGCGGAAGAAGAGCTCGCGCTCCTGCGCGACGAGCAACTCAGCCAGATCCCGGCGCTCGACACCCTGCTGCGGAAATCCGCGCGGGTAACCGACATCCAAAAAATGCTGGCGCAAGCCGGGATGTCGCTGCGAGCCGGCAACTTTCTGGCGCTTTCGGCTCTGGCCGGAATCGTGGCCACGTTCGTGGTGTATGTCCTGAGCAAGCGCGTCGAAATCGCGTGGATCGCCATGCTGGTCGGCTTCCTGCTCCCCTACTCCTACGCGTCCTATCGCCGCAACAAGCGCTTTGAAAAATTCGAGGAACTCTTTCCCGAGGCCATCGACACTCTGGCGCGCGCGGTTCGCGCCGGACACGCCTTCACCACCGCGCTCGAAATGATTACCGATGAGGTTGCGGAGCCGGTCTCCAGCGAATTTCGCCAACTCTTTGAAGAGCAGAAATTCGGCATGCCCGTCCGCGACGCGCTCATGAATCTGACCGAGCGCATGCCATTGGTCGACGTAAAGTTCTTCGTCACCGCAGTCATGTTGCAGCGCGAGACCGGAGGCAATCTGGCGGAGATTCTCGATAACCTCTCGTACGTCATCCGCGAGCGCTTTAAAATTCAACGCCAGGTGCGCGTCTATACTGCGCAGGGCCGGCTTACTATGGCGCTGCTGATGGGGATGCCCCCCATCATCGTGGCGGTCATGCTGGTGCTGAATCCCGGGTTTATTCGTCCGTTATTTTCCGATCCGATCGGACACACTCTGCTGGTCGCCGGCATCACTTTGCAAACGGTGGGATATTTCGTAATCCGGAAAATTATCCGGATTCAGGTTTAAACAAAGCCATGTTGCCTTTGCTATTAGTCGTGGTCGTATTCGTCACGGTGGTGATGGCGGTATTCGCCTTTGGAGCCGCGGTGGTGGCCCCAAGTTCTATTCTTGGCGCTCGTCTGCGAGCGCTGGGCGGACAGCAACAGCAGCAGGCGGAAAATAAACCCGCGATTCGGGAACGGATCGAGCAGGCTCTGGATCCCATCAGCAAGGCCCTTCCGCTTTCTCCCGCCGATGTGTCCCGTACCCGGGCCTGGCTGATTCAGGCCGGTTTCCGCGACCCCATTCACGTCAACTACTATTTTGGAGCCCGTCTGCTGGCGGCCGCCGCGGGCTTTGCCGCAGTCGCGTTGTTTGCCGGCTTCGATAACCTTTTTCTGATCGTCGGCATTCCTGGGCTCGGCTTTTTCCTGCCGCGTTTCATCCTGAAGCGCATGATCAAAGACCGGCAGAACCGCATTCGACTTGGCCTGCCCGACGCCCTCGATCTCACCGTGATTTGCGTAGAAGCCGGCCTCGCGCTCGACCAGGCTCTCACCCGCGTGGGCCAGGATCTCCATCATGCCCACCCCGACCTGAGCGATGAGTTCCATCTCGTAAACCTGGAAATGCGCGCCGGCAAGCCGCGTGTTGAAGCCCTCCGTAACCTGGTGGACCGCACCGGAGTTGACGACATCCGTTCGCTTGTTGGTACACTAATTCAAACTGATCGCTTCGGTACCAGCGTCGCCCAAGCCCTCCGGGTGCATTCCGACTCCCTCCGCACGGAACGCCGGCAACGGGCCGAAGAACAAGCTGCAAAAACCACCATCAAGATGGTTCCCCCACTGGTGATCTTTGTTCTGCCTTCGATCATTTTCGTCACGATCGGCCCGGCGATTATCGAGTTGATCCGGCAACTGGGTCCGGTCGCGGGCGGCAAGTAAGAAAAGCGACACCGGTCGGAACAGGGGAGCATCCGCAGTCATGGCATTTTTTTCAGGGCAGGGACAAGCTTTCAACCAAACCCGCCAGGCGTACCTCGCCACCGCCATGGCCGTGGCCGACACCCATTGGACGCGACTCCGCGGCTTGCTTGGACTTCAACAGAGTGACTTTCGTAACGGCTCCGGCCTCTGGATCGTTCCCTGCCACGGCGTTCATACTTTCGGAATGGGATTCCCCATCGACGTGGTGTATCTCGATCGCGGCATGACAGTGATCCATATCCAAAACGACCTGCAACCGTGGCGCTTCGCCCCGGTGCGATCGCAAGCCGCGTCGGTTCTGGAACTACCGAGTCGAATCGCCGCCGAAACCAGGACCGCAGTGGGCGATAAAATCGAAATTACGATGCAAACGGATGGTAGAGTACCGCCCTCGTGACCCAAACGCTCCAACTCGAAGAGATGCCGACGCAAACACCGACGAAAATCGTCGAGGTTCCCGACGCGCCCAAGCTGCTGGTGGAGTGGACACCGCGTTGGAAGGAATTTGTCGCCTCCATCGGGCCGGCGCTGGCCCGCTCGGAACGTCGATTGGCCGGGGAAGCTCCGTTCGGATTAGTCCCCCTGCGCATCATGATCCCTTCCTATGTTTTGGAAGCGTTTGCCATCGCCGCGCTGCTTTTTGTACAGGTCAAAATTGCGGAACTGCGGCCCTATGTCGCGCCCCGAATTGCCAGCCACGACGTGATTTATTACAGCGGCGAAGAGCTTCCGCGGACTCAGGATCTGGGCGGGACTGAAGCTGGAAATAGCGGCCGCGCAGGCGGTGACGAAGCGCACCACCGTACGCAGACTATCAAGATCGCCCGCGGCGGGTCTCTGGTTCCGAAGGTGGTTGATGCGCCTAACCTCAAGCTTCCGTCCTCGCAGGATGCAGTGGCGAACCTGCTGGCCGTGAAGCCGAATCCCGGACCTCCGCCTTCGGAGGGTTTGCGCTCGAATCGGGCTGCACCAAATCTTGCGGCCAATGTTGTCGCGCCGGCACCGAATGCGATCCGCGACTACACTCGTAACGGCGTACAGTTCGACGCTGTCATCGCACCCGCTCCGAACGTGGCGGCAGATCGCACGCTGACCATGCCCAACCTGAGCGCGATCCTGGTCCCGCCCGCGCCCCAGGTTCCTAACGACCACACCCTGGTTGCGCCCGCACTCGCACCAATCGTGATTCCTCCCGCGCCGAACGTGGCCCGCGGTCGCGCGCACTCGCCATCGTTCAACCCGGCAGTGATCGCGCCAGCGCCAAGCCTTGTGAGTAACCCAACCACCGGCCACGCGCGTACGGCTTCGGCGCTGGCCGACAATGTGATTCCTCCCGCACCAAGTGGAATCAGCCGGGAGATATCGAGTTCTCCGGTCCAGATGACCAATGCCGCTGTCATACCGCCACCGGTTTCGGCGCCGGAGCGCGCAAGCGCCCGGAATTCCAAACTCAACCTGCCCGCACCTTCGGTGATCGCGCCGCCGCCATCGTCCCAGGTTTCTCAAGATGTACATCGCCTTGCGGCCGGCAGCGTTCCCGATGCCACAAAAACGGTGGTGCCTCCGCCGCCAACGCAATCTGCCACCGCGTCGTTCATGAGCGGCCTGATCGGCAAGATTTTTGGCGCGGCTGAAGTCGTGCCGCCGCCCCCATCGGTGCAGTCAGATCGCCCGAGCAGCGCAGCCAGTTCACTGTCGGCAAATGTCGTTCCACCCCCGCCCACGGCTGCGATCAGCATGGCGAGCGGCAATAAGCGCGGCGGTGGCAATGGCACATCGCTGGGGGCGAATGTAGTGGCTCCGCCGCCCACTGCCGGACTTTCCAGCACCATCGGCAGACGCTCTCTGGCATCGTCTTCTGCTTCGACGGTTGGGACGCCTAACGTCGTTGCTCCGCCGCCTTCCGTGACTGGTGCGGGCGGCGGCTTGCCGGGCGGCACATTGCTGGCAAACGCTATCGTTCCGCCGCCACCATCGGTCGGAGGAAGCACAACTCCATCCGGCTCTGGACTTGGCCATAGGGGCGCCGGCCTTGGAGCGCCGCTGGATCCCGGCGCAGGTCTCGCCCCGCCGAATACCGGAGGCAGCGGCGCCAATGCAGGCGCAGTGCTCTCCAGCCAGCCCGGACCGAAGCTTGCATTGCCCAACAGCAGCACCGGTTCGCTCGCCATGGCTCCTGCCGGCGGAGATAAACTCGGCATCGGCGGCGCTGAAGGCGGTACCGGCATTGGCCGTGGAAACGGCCCAGGCAGCGGTATGAATGGCGCTGGCGCCGGCGCAGCGAAATCAGGCACAGAACATGGTTCTGATGCCGCAGCTCACGGCGGAATTTCTCCCGCCGCCGGCCCGGGCGGCGCGGGGAACGTCCCGTCTGGCACTCCAGCGGTCCGCGGCGTCGACATCAGCGGCGGAAGCAGCCAGGTCACCCTTCCCGCTTTTGGATCTAACGATGCGGCAAGTGATGCTCAAACTCCCGGACGTACCTCCATCAAGCGCGCGCAGACCTTCGACGTCGATATCGTGGCAACGGCAAATTCCGGCGGCGCCTTCGCGCCCTACAGAAACCTTCTGCACGGCGAGAAGCATACGATCTATCCCGAAACTTCGAGTTCGCTGGGAGTGGCGGCCATGGAATATGCCGAGTCTGTCACCGGTCGTGGAGCTTTTGCGCCTCCGCAATCCATTCGCACCAGCCTTCCCGAAGGCCTGCCCCATGCCCGTATGGTGGTGACCTGCATCCTCGACACATCCGGCAATCTGAAGGGGGTCCGCGTCCTCGAAGCCGGCCCTGCCGAGATGACCGCGAAAGTCGTGGCTGCGCTCCGCAGTTGGAAGTTCCAGCCCGCAATGCGCGGCGACCAACCCGTGGAAGTCACCGCGATCCTCGGTTTCGGTATCGACACCAACGACCGCTTCTAGTTCGAAAGGAACTTGTGCCGACGAGGGCGAACTGCGCCTGACGAGGGATCTCGGTTCTGGTCCCCTCTTTTCATCGTTACCTTCGTCACGTCCCGCTCTCCGTCTGGCACTCATCATCCGGCCCGGAGTCGCCGATATCCATGCAAGGACGACCAGGGCCACGCCACGCCCGCCTGGCCAACGGGGTGAGGGGAAATGGAATGGACTTCGACGAAGCCATCAGCCTCCATAGCAAGTGGAAGCGCAGACTGCGCCAGACTCTGGCTAAACACGATCACAGTCTGAGCTCCACCGAGGTGAGCCTCGACCATAAGTGTGTCATGGGTCGATGGATCTATAGCGAGGGTACAGCTCACTCCGCGCTCCCGGAGTATCGGCGTCTGAAATATGAACACGCCCGCTTCCACGCAGTAGCCGCTGAATTGGTTATGCGGGCCAACGCCGGAGAATCCGTGCAAGACGAAATGAAACCGTGTGCCAGCAGTGAATTCTCCAATGCGTCCGCCGGCACGATTATGGCCATCATGGCCATCAAGAAACGCTTGTTGGGTTAACAGCCGGGCCCCAAAAGCAAATTACTTCGCGCTTCGCTGGCTAGATCGGCTGCGCCTTGGCGGCGGTCTCAGGCCTTTCTCCGGCGCTTCCTTTTCGATCTTGTCCGATAGTTTGTGTAGCGGCCTGTCGCCCGCCGACGACAACTGCCGTCCGCTCGCGGTCACGGTCAATCCCTGCGCTGTATAGATCGCCTCGGCGAAAGAACCGCCGGAATTCATCGTCGCCACCGCGAATACTCCGTGCGGAACACCATCGGTAAACGCGGTTGCAATGTAATCTCCCACCATCAACCCGTTCTGTGAGTTCGGCAGCCAACTCAGCAGCATCGGCCCGGTGAGTACGACTGGCGCATTCCATGTGGAACCGCCGTTGGCCGAGGAAATATAACCCAGGATCAGGTTGCAGGTCGCAAGCGTGCAGGCGCTCACCGGATAGTAGTAATAATGCAGGGCCACATGCGCCGTCGCGCCGGACGTCGCCGGATCAATTCCGATCCCCGGAATGAAATGATCGACCGCACTCGATGTGTCATCGATAGGAACCCGAGTAACCGCGCTCCACCTCACGCCGTCTGTCGAAGTGCTGTAGACCAGATCGTTGGTGGAGCAGTTCGCGCGAAAACGGCAGTCTTCCCAGACGACCCAGACAGTTCCCGCTCCATCTATCGCCGCCGACGGCAGAGGCCCACTACGAATTCCCGCCGCATCAGCGTGGTATTGGATGCTTGCGATCGTCACAGTCGAACTCCAGCTCACCCCGCCGTCGTTGGAACTGAACGCCGAGATACATGCGGAATTGATCCCGGCGAAGGTCTCAATCGGCACGACCACCGTCCCGCTGGGCTGCACCAGCGGCTGCCCGCCCAGCCCTTGCGCCAGATTCGCGGTGGTCACCGGCGCGCTCCATGTCACCCCACCGTCCGAAGATGTGCTCATCAGGATCTGATCGCCATTCAGATTATCGTCCCACTCTACATAGCAATTGCCGTAATGCGGACTCGCCGCCCAATCGTCGCAGGCGATCCAGTTTTTGTCGGAACTCTCCGCCGTTGGAAAGACGCCGACCGGAGCCTGCCAGGTGAGTCCATCCATCGACCGGCTGACCATGACTGCTGGCGTCTGCAAGGTACTCGAAATTGGCAGCGAAGCGATCATCCAGACCGCGTGCTTCGTATCGTAGCCCACCGCGGGATCACTGGCCGCGTCATAACGACCCGAGCCTTCGCCCGTCGTGAGCTCCGGCAAGAATCCGTGGCTCCAGGTCGTGCCTCCATCGGTCGAAGTCGCCCAACCAATGTCGGTCGCGCCTCCAGCAATAATACGGCCAGTTTGGAACGCGGCCACCAGTGTGTTGCCATTAGCCAGCATATGGGGTTCGACTTCAGTGGCATGCTGCCCCGGTCCAACCGCGTAGGGATCCGAACTCAGTTGTGTAAGATTCGCCCCCACGGGATTCCCGGGCTGCGTCACGACTGCATTCAATGGCGTAGTGCGCCCCGAGCACGCCCCCAGCACGAGCGTGAGCAGTGCGATTGAAAAGGCGCCGGTTACTCTCTGGCAGGATTGCTGCGTAAGTTGATTGAGCATGCAGATGAATGAGTCGAGGATCTGAACTGGAAACTCATCATCGGTCGAATCCCGCGGTAGTGCAACCGAATTTTCAGGCGAGACCCTGCAATCACCGATTTGGTCCCGTGCCAGCGGGAATGAATATCACCGCCACGTCGTCCTTGTAAACGTCCTTCCACTGCGGCGCTCGGAACAGGATGCTGGTGAGCGCCGCGTCCCTGGGCAGCAGCAAGTAGCCAGGGTGATTCTCCCGCAGGAATTCCTCCCACCCGTCTTGCACATGCACCATCTTTAGATAGCTCCTGAAGAACCGCTCGCCATACAAATCGTGCCGGTCATCGACCACCACGCGCGTCGCCGGATAGAGCCGGTAAATTAAATATCCGCCCCAATAATCCGGACTCAGCGCCGGGCCCTTGGCGTCATGCGTCGCGAGATAATTCACCGCCTCGACCGGCATTCGCGTGGGATCGAAATGCGCATCCATCAGCGCACGGGATCCGGCTTTTCCGCCGTTGGCCGCGATTGCCAGAGGGGCGACAACGGCAATTATCGGCCACACGTGCCCGCGCAGCCCGAGTTCGACAGCCTGCATTCGCTGCGAGAATCGCTCGATCAGGCGAGTCGCTGGAACCAACGGCGCAACCACCATCACCAACAGAATGGAAGAAACGGGAATATTCCGCGATGCAAAAAGCCCCGCATACACAGAGAACAAAACTGTGAGCCCTTCGCTCGCGCGCAATTTCGCGCCCTTTTGCCACAGAATCGCCAGCGCGACGAGGAGCAGCGCCAGAAAACATTTCTGCGCCACGCCATGAAAGTTCGGCGATTGGAACTCGTCAATGTGATTCATCAGGAAACGGTTCGTCAGATATGAATAAACGTGTGAGTACAAATTCCAGCCGTAGGGATTCACCAAACTGGCCGCGAGGGAAAGCAGACCCACCCACAGCAAACCCCATGACCACTTTCCGGCGGCGATTTTGCGTAACGATTCTTCGACCCGGTTCTCTTTCGCCGTGAACCAGTTCCAGATAGCCGCCAGCCAAAAAATCCCCAGCAATACAAGCCCGACTAGAAATCCCCCGTGCACATTCGCCCATATCAGCATCAGCGGCGGAAGAGCCCGCAATCTCCAACCGGGCGGCGCACTCGGCCTATCGATCGCTTCCCTTTCCGCCGAATCGAGAATCCAGAACCATGCCAGCGTGAACAGCCAGCTCATCACATGCGGCCGCGCCAGAAAGTGAATCATCGAGGCTGACACCGCTAACAGCACTAGCGCCAGCGCGATAAAAAGATTCGCTCCGCGCACTATAACGAACCGAAACAACGATGCAAATACCGCAGCGATCGCCGCAGCAGTGAACCACACCACGCCATTCAGTCCGGCCGCAGTTTCCAACTTGCCGACGACCACGTCGTATAACCACTCCCAGGCAAACCACGGTTCACCCGCCATCGTCGAAGAAAATGAATCCACGCGCGGAATCGCGTGCGCGGCCAGGATCTGCTGTCCGTCGCGGATATGCCAGCCGATCCCCGCATCGCCCAACAGCTTCACTGCCAGCGGCGTGAAAACAAGCACGCCAAGCAGCGCGACAAAAATCAGGTCCGCCACCGATGGCATTGCCACGCGCACCCATGCCGGAGTCGATCGGTCTGCCGAAGAACTTCTGTAACCCTCAGCCATCGCGCTGAATCTTATAGAGGTGGAGCGGGAACAGCAAGGTAAGAACGGCAAAATGACGAAGACTCCGAGTGACGGATTGGCTCGCGTCGCGATCGTCGGCGCGGGCTTCGGCGGCTTGAATGCCGCGCGCGCCCTGGCGAGAGCGCCAGTCAGCATTACGGTGATCGACCGCACGAATTACCACACCTTCCAGCCGTTGCTCTACCAGGTCGCTACCGCGGGCCTCTCGCCGGGAGAGATCGCCGCCCCCATCCGCTCCATTCTGCGCTCGCACAAGAACATCGAAGTGCTGATGGCGGAAGTTACTGGATTCGATCTTGACCAGCGCATCGTCGAAACTCCCAATGCGAATATTCCGTACGACTACCTGATCGTTGCCGCGGGCGCGAGCCACGCTTACTTCGGCCATGATGATTGGGAACCCTACGCCCCCGGACTCAAGACCATCGAAGACGCGCTCGAAATCAGGCGTCGCGTGCTGCTCGCCTTCGAACTAGCGGAGCGGCAAGCTGCAACGAGCGAAGCGGCCGTTCCTCTCAACTTCGTGGTAGTCGGCGGCGGGCCCACCGGCGTCGAATTGGCCGGCACGCTTGCCGAAATATCCCGGCACGCGCTCACTCATGAATTCCGTTCCATCGATCCGGCGCGCACACATATCCTGCTCCTCGAAGGCGGACCGCGCGTCCTGCCATCGTACTCGGAAGATCTTTCCCGCAGCGCACAGGAACAACTCAATCATCTCGGAGTGGAAGTCCGGACCTCGGCCACCGTGACGCAGATTGAACCCGGCGTCGTCTTTGCGGGAAACACCCGGCTGCCGGCGACGGTGATTCTGTGGGCTGCCGGAGTCGCCGCCTCCCCGCTCGGCAAAAAGATCGGAACTCCGGTCGATCGCGCCGGACGCGTGCTGGTCCAACCCGACCTTAGCGTTCCTGGCCATCGGGAAGTATTTGTCATCGGCGATCTCGCCGCGCTGAAAGACGAACACGGAAAGATGTTGCCTGGTGTCGCTCCAGTCGCGATGCAGCAAGGTAACTTCGTCGCCAGATTGATCGGTGAAGAATTGATGCGGGAAACATTGAAGCAGCGTGCCCCGTACTTCTCGCGTTCTGTGCGAGAAGGCGGGGATTTTGCCCTCCGCCCTTTCTTCCATTACTCGGACAAGGGCAGCCTCGCCACTATCGGACGCGCAGCCGCTGTCGCCGAGTTCGGTAAGATTCACATCTCTGGCTTTATCGCCTGGTTATCCTGGCTATTCATCCACATTCTTTTCCTGATCGGCTTTCGCAATCGGCTCTTGGTTTTCATTCAATGGGCGTGGTCGTATGTCACGTATGAACGGGGAGCGCGTCTGATTACCGGCAGCACATACTTACCGGGATGGAGTGCCGAACCATTAACTCGTACTCCGGCAGTTTCAGCCGCACCGACGAACGCGTCCCAAGAAATCCGCGCCAAGTCTCTCGAATAGAGCGACAATAGCGGTAGGCCCTTGGATTGTTATAAGGAGTTTTGCACTGGCCGGCAGTAAAGACGAACTTTATGGTGCGCTTCATTATGGTGCGCTTCATTCTCTCGCTGGCGGCGGTCGCTGCTTTCCTGACGCCCGCCTCCGCCGAAGTCCTCAAGGTCGTGGTCGACGACACCATCCAGCCCATCAGCGCGGAGTACATCGAACGCGCCATCGACGAAGCGCATCGTCGCAACGCCGAAGCCGTATTGATCGAGCTCAATACTCCCGGCGGCCTCGTTAGTTCCACGCGCGACATCATCGAGAAGATCACGTCGTCTCCGGTACCCGTCATCGTCTATGTCACGCCTACCGGTGGTCATGCGGGTTCTGCCGGAATTTTCATTCTCGAATCCGCTGACGTCGCGGCCATGGCTCCAGGAACCGCCGCCGGCGCGGCCCATCCCGTCACGCTGATTGGCCCCGTGCAAGTCAAGCCCGACGAGGAGATGAACCGCAAAATCGAAAACGATGCCGCCGCTCTGATTCGATCCGTTGCCAGCAAGCGCGGACGCAACATCGAAGCCGCCGAAAGCGCGGTGCGCGAGTCCAAGTCTTTTACCGAGCAGGAAGCGCTTGCGCAACATCTCATCGACTACGTCGCCTCGTCGCCCGAAGATCTCTTCCGCCAGATGCAGGGGAAAAGCTTCAAACATTTCAATGGAGCCTCCGGTTCGTTGAACCTTGCGGACCAGTCGGTCATTCCTTTTGGCATGACGCTGAAGGAGCACATTCTTGATACCCTGATGGACCCGAACGTCGCCTTCCTGCTGCTCGCGATCGGCGCGCTCGCCTTGTATGTCGAATTCAATCATCCCGGCGCCGTGATTCCGGGAACCGTCGGCGTGGTCTTCATTCTGCTGGCGGCCTTCGCGCTTAACTTCTTGCCTACGCGTTTCGCCGCACTGGGGCTGATCCTCGGGGCTTTTGCTCTTTTCGGAGCGGAGGCCAAGTTCGCCAGTCACGGCATCTTTACCATCGGAGGAATCGTTCTGCTGACGATAGGAGGCTTGCTTCTGGTGGATTCGCCCATTCCCGAAATGCGCGTGCATCTGCTGACGGCGTTGGCCGTCAGCATTCCGTTCGGCCTCATCACCGCTTTCCTCATGACCATCGCCGTCCGTGCCCGGCGCAACAAAGTAGTGACCGGCGCGCAGGGCCTGGTCGGCGAAACCGGAGTCGCGCAAACCTCGCTCTCGCCGCAAGGCAAAGTCTTCGTCCACGGCGAACTTTGGGACGCGGTCGCCTCCTCGCACCTTCCGATCGGTCAACTCGTGCTGGTTCGTCGAGTCGACGGCCTCACGCTTCAGGTCGAGGCGCTCGCGGCAACCTCCCCTCCAGCCAGCCCCGCACCCGCGATTCTCTAACCAGCAAGACTCGTATCAGAGGATCGCCTCAGCGATAGCGCGAGGATCCCTCGACGGGAAGACGTAGCAAGCCACCTCTCGGGGGATTATATCGGCTAAGGCTTGCCATTCCTCGCGATCTGCTATCCGATCCAGCCGCCGCCAACGACGATGTTGCCGTGGTAGAAAACTGCGGCCTGTCCCGGAGTTATGGCGCGCTGCGGCTCGTCGAAGGTGACGAGAATTTCATCGGCGCTTGTTCTCTCGATCGCGGCCGTTGCGGGCTCGTGGCGATGGCGAATCTTTACGGTCACGCGCATCGGCTCGTGCAGATCGTCGACGGCGATCAGATTCACGCGGCGGGCGCGCAAAGTGCGCGAGTAAAGATGCTCTTCCCCGCCCACAATCACTTGCTTGTTCACGCCGCTGATCTGGATGACGTAGAGCGGCGATCCCGTGGCGACGCCAAGTCCCTTGCGCTGACCGACGGTGAAGTTGTGAATGCCGGAATGCTCGCCGATCACCTCGCCGTTCGTGGTAACAAGGTCGCCAGCGGTATCGGGCAAGGCCTCGCCCTGCTCCGATAGATAGGCGTCGATAAACCGCTTATAGTCGCCGCCGGGGACGAAGCAGATTTCCTGCGAGTCTGCTTTCTCGGCCAGCGCGAGTCCGTGCTTGTGGGCGAGCACGCGGACCTCGGGCTTCGTCATATCGCCGAGCGGGAAGATGGTCCGGCTAAGCTGGTCTTGCGTCAGACCGAACAGAAAGTAAGTCTGGTCCTTGCTCACGTCAGCGGGACGCTTCAGCAGCCAGCGCCCCCGCCCCTCGTCGAAAGCGACGCGAGCATAGTGTCCCGTCGCAACACGCTCGGCCCCGATCTGCTGGGCCACAACGAGCAACTGATCAAACTTCAAATGATTGTTGCAAAGGCTGCACGGAATGGGCGTGCGCCCCGAAACATACTCTTCCACAAACGGACGAATCACGTCGCGCTCAAACCGCTCCTCGTGATTCACCACGTAATACGGAATGCCGATCTGCTGGGCCACGCGCCGCGCGTCGTAAACATCGTCGAGCGAACAGCAGCGCCCCTGCGACGTCTCAGGCATGCCATCCCTGCCCGCAAGTCGGCGCTGATTCCACAACTGCATCGTCAACCCGATAACGTTGTGCCCCTCGGCACGCAGCATAGCCGCGACGGTGGAAGAATCCACACCGCCCGACATGGCTACGGCGATAGTGTCTGTGGTCAGCTTCTAGCTCCTAGCTTCTAGCGCTTGGCAGTTTCCCGGTCCGCAAACGTCGAGCGTTGTTGCAGCATGTGCTTCCGTCCCGCGGACCGCGCCCGCGAACCGCTTCTCGCAAACGCACCCGTTCGTCCTTACGCGAGCAGCGCGGCCAAGAACAGAAAAGATTGCTGCGCTCCCAGTACGGCATTTGAAGTCGCCTCGCGGCGAAATGATTCCTACTAGATAATGCCTGCAATGAGGGCACCGAAGAAGAATTTTCCCTCTCTTCCGCGCTCGCTTCTTGATTTCCTCGATCCGGCTCCGCGCATCATCAGGCATTCACCCTCCGGTAGGCAGGGGACAAGTCTCGCAATCGCGCCACAACCTCCGGCACCAACGCCAGCGCGTAATCAATATCTTCCTCGACCGTCTGCTTGCCCAGGCTGAACCGAATACTCGCTCGCGCCTGATCGGGACGCAGGCCCATGGCCAGCAGTACATGCGATGCTTCAATCGCGCCCGACGAACAGGCTGCGCCGGTCGATACCGCAACACCCTTCAAGTCCAGCGCAATCACCATCGCTTCACCGTCGATGTAGTCGAAGTGAATATTGGCGGTATTCGGCACGCGCGGGGCGCCGTGGCCGTTCACGCCCGCGTCCTCGACCTGCGCAAGAATTCCCTGCTGCAAATGATCGCGCATCGCAGCCATGTTCTTGTCGTCGCCGCGGTCGAAGGCGACTCTTGCTAGTTGCGCAGCCTTGCCTAAGCCCACAATTCCGGGGACATTTTCGGTCCCGGCCCGCAGCGACCGCTCGTGCCTGCCACCATAGAGAATCGGCCGCAGTCGAGTACCCTTCTTTACGAACAACGCACCCACGCCCTGCGGCCCATGAATCTTATGGCCGGAGATCGAGAGCGCATGGCAACCGATTCGCCCAACATCAACCGCAACCTTGCCCGCTGCCTGCACCGCGTCGGTATGAAAACAAACGCCGGCCTCGGCGGCGATCTTCGCAATCTCCTCAAGCGGCTGCAAAACGCCAGTCTCGTTGTTGGCCATCATGATCGAGATCAGCTTCGTATTGGGACGCAGCGCACGGCGCACATCGTCAGGATCGACAAGGCTGCGCCCATCCACAGGCAAAACCGTCAACTCCACACCCAACTCTTCCATGTGCCTGCAAGTTTGCAGCACCGCAGAATGCTCAATGCTCGACGTAATCACATGATCGCCCGGCCCAACCAGCCCGGCGATGATGAGATTGTCGGCCTCCGTGCCGCCGCTGGTAAAAACCAACTCCGAAGCACGGCAGCCGAGCAACGCGGCCACCGACTCGCGTGCATCCTCGACCGCCGCCCGGGTCTGCTGCCCGTGATGGTGAATCGACGAGGCGTTACCAAACTGCTCGCCGAAATACGGCCGCATGGCCTCGAACACTTCCGGCAGGACCGGCGTGGTGGCGTTATTGTCTAGATAGACGCGGTGCATACCGCTTCTATTCTACCTTGCAAAGTCGTGGAGCCGTAGCGCTTTGCTATGTCTTACCTACAGTATTCGGAATGATGGAGAAGGGGAGATATTGCAAGCAACGGTCCGACGAGAGGCTACCTGCGGTCCATCTCCACATAATGGCTGGGATATTCCGGGCCCAGATAGTCGGCGCGCGGACGGATCAGGCGATTGTCATTGAGTTGCTCCATCACATGGGCAGCCCAGCCACTTACGCGTGAGACGGCGAAGACGGGGGTGAACAGGTCTACATCAATGCCCAGCGTGTGATAGGTGGAAGCCGAGTAAAAATCCACGTTGGCGTTCAACTTTTTTTCGGCCTTCACAAATTCCTCGATCTTGTGCGACATCTCAAACCACTTGCCCTGTCCGCTGGAATTGCCGAGATCCCGCGACATGGCGCGCAGGTGCGTGGCCCGTGGATCTTCGGTGTGATACACGCGGTGCCCAAAGCCCGGAATCTTTTTCTTCTGCGCCAAGATACCCTTGATGTAGTCCACCGGATCGGAGCCGGAGGAGTCGATCGCCTGCAAAATCTGAAATACGGCCTCGTTCGCGCCGCCGTGCAGCGGACCCTTCAGCGCGCCAATGGCCGAAGTAATGGCCGAATGCATATCGGACAAAGTCGCCGCCGTAACCCGGGCCGCAAAAGTGGAGGCGTTGAGTTCGTGGTCCGCGTGCAAGATCAGCGCGATGTCAAGCGCACGCTCGGCGGTCGCCGACGGAGCCGTCCCGTTCAACATCAACAGGAAATTTGCAGCGTGCGAAAGCTTGGGGTCAGGATCAACCACAGCTTTTCCCTTACGGATGCGGTCATAGGCGGCCACGATCATGGCGATCTGCGAGGTGATGCGAATCGCCTTGTCGACGTTGGCCTGGCCGACGTTGCTCTTCTCCAGAGGATCGTAGAACGATAGAGCGGAGACGGCGGTCCGCAACACGTCCATGGGCAACGCGTGAGCGGGCGCATTCCGCAGCAGAGTGATGATGGCTGAATCGAGCTTGCGTTCGCGGGCCAGGCGCTCGCTCAATTCGCGCAGTTCGGGGCGCGAGGGTAGTTTTCCGAACCACAGGAGGTAGCACGTCTCCTCAAAGTTCGATTTCTCGGCCAGTTCGTGGATGTCAATGCCGCGATAGGCCAGAACCCCGGCGTCTCCGTCGATGTAACAGATCTTGGAAATGGTGGCAACGACGCCTTCAAGTCCTCTCGGAGCCCGGTTCGTAGTCACACTGGACATTGGATTCTCGCTTCCATCGCCGGATTGCGTTGCGGAACCGCGTGCGGAAAGCACGACGGGAGCCCAACCTTTTTTTATACCTGAAACGTATCGAACTTACCAACCGCCCGAGCCCTAGTCTGCTCAAAGCGCCACGCCAAGGCCCCGTTCAACGGTAGCCGATCGAAACAGTCGTCGCGGCCGCATTTTGCCACTCGACTCCGCCGGGGCGTATAGTTGGGGGTTCGGTCGCAGATCTCCGCGGCTCTTTACTGACTCTGATTGGCTCGTCAAAATCCGTAGGGAGGAACCGCCCGCAATGAAACGATTCTTCGCTGTTCTGCTTACATTTGCCTTTGTGGGTTCGACTCTGGCCACAGCCGACGAGGGCATGTGGCTCTATAATGCGCCTCCAAAGGACAAAATCAAGGCAAAGTACGGCTTTCAACTTACCCAGCAGTGGCTCGACCACGTTCGACTATCGTCGGTGCGCTTCAATAACGGCGGCTCAGGCTCTTTTGTTTCGCCAGATGGACTGACCTTCACCAACCACCACGTAGGCGCCGCTTGCGTACAGCAACTCTCGACCGAGGGCCATGACTACATCAAGACTGGGTTCTACGCCAAGACTCAGGCGGAAGAGGCCAAGTGCCCCAACTTGGAACTCAACCAACTCGTGGGCATCGAGGATGTGACCGACAAAGTAAATGCAGGCGTGAAGCCGGAAATGTCGGCCGCCGATGCCGGACAGGCCCAGCGCGCTGCCATGTCCCAGGTCGAAAAGGACTGCACAACCGCAACCGGCCTGCGCTGCGATGTGGTCATACTTTATTCTGGCCAGGTTTACAACCTGTACAAATATAAAAAGTACACCGATGTGCGGCTGGTGTTCGCGCCGGAATTCGATATCGCCTTCTTCGGAGGCGATCCCGATAATTTCACTTATCCCCGCTACGATCTCGACATCACGTTCTTTCGCGTGTACGAAAACGACAAGCCGGCACATCTCGACAATTATCTGCAATGGTCGCGCACCGGCGTAAAAGAAGGCGATCTGATCTTTGTCTCGGGACATCCCGGAAACACGGGCCGCATGCTCACAATGGCGCAGCTTGAGTTCCTTCGCGATGTGCAATATCCGCTAACTCTGAAGTTCTTGCAGCGGCGCATCGCCGTTTTACAGGATTTCAGTAAGCAGTCGGAGGAAAACGCCCGAATCGCCAAAGAAGACATTTTTGGAATGCAGAACGGGCAAAAGGCGATTACCGGCTACCAGTCGGGGCTCCTCGACAAAAGCATCATGGACGTGAAAGCCGCAGACGAAGCTAAGCTACGCGCCTCGTTCAAGTCGGATCCGAAAAACATGGGAGCGCCCGATCCCTGGGATGAAATAGCCCAGGCGATCAAGATGCAGCAGTCCATTTATCCCGACCTGACTTATCTTGAGCGCATGCGCGGCTTCGCCGGTCATCTCGCGCAGACCGCTCGTGCTCTGGTTCGCGTAGCCGCAGAAAAGCCGAAACCGAATTCGGAACGCATGCGCGAGTTCCGCGACTCCAACTTGCCTTCCTTCGAGCAGCAGCTCTTTTCCACGGAACCGATTTATAAGAGCCTGGAGACTGCTCTCCTGACCGACTCTCTCAGCGACATGCAGGATACTCTGGGCAAAGACGACCCAGACGTGCAGAAGGTGCTGCAAGGAAAAACCGCCGCAGAGGCCGCGAAAGAGATGATCGCCAGCACGAAGTTGGATGATGTGGCGGTGCGCAAACAGCTCTATGAAGGCGGGCAAGCCGCGATTGACGCCAGCACCGATGCCCTGATCGTTGCGATGCGCGCCATCGACGCCGACGCTAGGGCCACTCGCAAGCAATATGAAGATAAAGTCGAATCGGTAGTCCGCCGCGATGGCACCATCGTCGCCAAGGCTCGATTCGCGCAGAGCGGCTTTGCCCAACCGCCGGACGCCACTTTCACACTTCGTCTGAGTTATGGCGCGGTAAAGGGATATCAGGAGAACGGAAAGACGATTCCCTTCGAGACAAACATCGGTGGCGCGTATCAACACGCGGCTGAGCACAACAGCCAACCGCCTTACAACCTTCCTGAGAGCTGGATGCAGTCGAAGGCGAAGCTGGATTTGAAGACGCCGCTGAACTTTGTCTCAACCCCCGACATTATCGGAGGGAATTCAGGATCGCCCACGGTCAATAAAGCGGGCGAGGTCGTGGGAATCATATTCGATGGCAACATCGAGTCGCTGCCCTGGAACTTCGCCTTCAACGACAGGCAGGGCCGTGCCGTTTCCGTGGACTCACGCGGCATTCAGGAGGCCCTGCGAAAAATCTACGGGGCGACCGCCTTGGCGGATGAATTGATGGGAACGAAGGCCGATGCGGCGAGGGCGGGAAAATAAACGGTGGTAGTGTAGTTTAAGCGGCGGGCCGCTGAGCGAAAGATCTCTTATACAGCAAATCAGGCAGGCCACATCGCCAGCGCGGTCTTCGTTAGAATCTGCTGCTGAACGGCTTTACTGAGCGGAAGCGCCCTGAATTCGTCAAGATTCTTTTTGATATCGGGGACGCCCGGCCCAGGCCAGTCCGTCCCAAACAGAGTCTTGTGCGCGATTTCCTCGAGGCGCGGAAAATATTTCAATAGCGTCTTCGGCGGAATGCCGCTGATGTCCAGATACACGTTCGGATGCCGGCGCACCAGAAAGAATGCGGTCTGCATCCAGAGCGGCCGACCCCCGTGGGCAAGCAGAATTTTCAACTTGGGGAAATCGACGGCCACGTCATCGACGTAAATCGGATCGCCGTATTTGTTGCGGGCGCCGGGAAAAATTGACGTACCTGTGTGGAACATGACGGGCACACCATTGGCTTCGGCAGCACGGTAAATGATCTCCAGCTCTTTTGCGCCGCTCAGATAATCATTGGGAAAAAGCAACTGGTGCGGCGGATGAATCTTGATCATCTGCAATCCCAGTCGCAGAATCTGCTCCACGTCGGCGAGCACATTCGTGGTGTGGCGCGGATGCAGGCTGCCACAGGAGAGCAACCGCTTCGGATTCTCCTTCACATAGTCGGCGACGAACTGATTCACTCCGCTGGTGAAGCCGATCACTTCGGGGGCCACGTAATTGATAAGCATGGCGCGATCAACGCCGCTTTCGTCCATGAACTTGAGAAATGCCTTGGGCGAACGGCAGAACTCGACGATCTGGTCGAAGTTCGCGCGTTTCTTCTTCATCAGCTCAAGCGCATGGGGCTTGAACATTTCCATGGGCTGAATGTGAATGTGGCAGTCGGTGATCATGCTTTGGCTTGCGGTTGCTCGGTTCGACTTACAGCCGCCAGAAGAATAACAGAGGACTCAGTTCCCTGCCGCCGCCAGCACCGCGCGCTTGGTGAAGACGCGAATCATCTCGCGCCGATATTCGGGTGTCAGTGCAGATGTGGTGAGCGGCTTCGCGGTCTTGGCGGCCAAATCGCCGGCGGCCGCAGCCAGCGCTTCATCGAGCATTTGGCCTGTGAGTAACTCGCTGGCGCCTTTCACCAGCAAGGGCGCGGGATTCACGGCGGTGATGCCTAAGCGCGCATCTGCGATGTGACCGTTCGATCGCTTGATCACAACGGCAACTCCCGCCAGCGGATAATCGATCGATCCGCGAACTCGCAGCTTGCGGTACACGCCCCGATAGTCCGCAGCCGATGCCGGCAGGAAAACGCGCGTGACCAATTCGTTGGGTTGCAGCTTGCGATAGTTGTCCCCCAACCCGGTGTAGAAATCGCGCAATAAAACGCGGCGCGTCTCAGCGGCGCTGGCAATTTCAATTTCCGCGTTCAGGCACAACAATGCGGGCGGAGTATCTGCGGAGAAAACCGCCCAGCACTTGCTCCCGCCCGGCGCCACGTGGCAAAGATCGCCGTCTTTCTTAATGCAAAAGCCGCAGCCTTTTCGCCAGGTCAGCGACTGGTTGTACCACAGGCAGCGGGTGTCGAGGCAGATGTTACCGCCGATCGTGCCCATATTGCGAAGCACCGGCGATGCCACGGTTGCGGCCGCCTCAGTCAGCACGGGAAAATGCCGGCGCAGATAATTGGAGCGCTCAATGGCGCGCAGCGCAGTCAGGGCTCCAATTTCAATGCCGCCATCGGGAAGCGGCTTGATTCCGCGCATCGCGGCAACGCGCCGCAGATCGAGAACAAACTGCGGCTCGAAAAGCTTTTGCCGCATGGAAGGAATCAGATCCGTTCCACCCGCCAGCACCCGAATATTTCCCGCATGCTCGGTCAAACATCCGACGGCGGCCTCAATGGTATCTGGGCGGAGCAGTCTGAATTCGGGAAGGCTCAATCCGCGCCCCCTGCCAACGATGCATTCTCGCGTCGCGACGGATCGCCGGCGTGCCGATCCGGTCCCTTACCGTTGAAGCAGAGCGCGCCACCATGTTCGCGAAAATGCATTGGCGCAGTCGAGTCGACGCCCTCAGTCATGTTTATCGCCTTGGCATTTTTCTTGGCGCGCAGCGCAGCCAGCACTCTTTCCGGCGTGAACGGCGCCTCGTGCAAGCGTATGCCCGCCGCATCGTAAATGGCATTCGCAATCGCCGGGATCGTCGCGGCCAGAGATCCCTCGCTGCACTCCTTCGCGCCGAACGGCCCTTCCGGATCGACGCTCTCCACAATAATCGGCTCGACCTCTGGCGACTCGATTGAAGATGGACTGCGATACTCGAGCAGCCCGGGATTCATCAGCATGCCATCCTTCCAAATCATCTCTTCGGTGAGAGCCTGCCCCATGCCCATCCAAACCGAACCGATGATCTGCCCTTCCACGGAAACCGGATTAAGCGCGCGCCCACAGTCGTGCGCCGCCCAGACTTTGTGCACGGTGACTTCACCGGTATCTTCGTCAACGCTGACCTCTGCGACTTGCGCCGAGTATGAATATGCCGGCGATGGGCCCACTCCGGCACCTTTGTGCTTACCGCCGCGCGCTTCCTGTGGAGGCGCATAAGATCCCGTGCCGGTGAGTGCTCCATGAAAGTCGATGGCGGCGACGACGGCCTCTTCGAAAGTCATCCGATCTTTCGGCCCTTCCTCCTTGCGCTTCTGCTGCAACGATCCGCGAAGAATCTGTCCTTCGACGCGTCCGCTGACGGAGGCTTGCTCTGTATTGTGGACGGTCAACGAATCATGTAGTGACGAAGAAGGATGTGACGAAGAAGAATCATGTGGGGACGGCCGCCCTCGCGAGCCTGCCCTGAGCGAAGCCGAAGGGTCCGGCCCGCGCGGAGTTGGCGCGGGCTCGCTTTCGCCGATGAAACCATGAGCTTTCTTGCTCACCACATCATCCCGAAAAATCAAATCTTCCACCGAGCATCCCATCTTCTTCCCCGCCGCAGCCGCAATCAGTTTCTTCACTTCCGTCGCCGCCCGCAAAGTAGCATTCCCCGCCATGAAGGTCACGCGACTCGAATAAGAACCAATATCAATCGGCGTCAGATCGGTGTCCGCTGCAATCACGCGCACCCGCGAGAGCGAACATCCCAGCACTTCGGCGGCGATCTGCGCCGTCATCGTGTCGGATCCCTGGCCAATTTCCGATGCGCCCGTATAGACCACCACGCCGCCATCGCGATCGATCTTGATGTTGACCGTGGAATGCGGCATGTCCGAACGAATAATCGAATTCGCCGCACCGCTCACGTAATGGCTGCACGCGATGCCCAACCCGCGTCCCCTGGGCAGTTTGCCCTTGCGCTCCTTCCAGCCGGAACGCTCGACCGTCTTCTCAATGCATTCTGGCAGCCCGTAACTTCGCACGCGCAAGCCGTTCACCGTGATGCATGGCGGCTGCAATAAATTTCGCTGCCGGATTTCCGCCGCATCCATTCCGATCGCATTCGCCAATTCGTCCAACTGCGATTCGAAGGCGAAGCGAACATTCACGGTGCCGTGGCCGCGCATGGCGCCGCAGGCGGGCTTATTCGTGAGCACGCGATAGCCGTCATACTGAATGTTCGGGATGTCGTAGAGCGCGCCCAGCAGCGCGCCCGAATACAGAATCGTAACCACGCCGTAAGAGCAGTAAGCACCGCCATCCTGCACTACGCGCGCCTTCACAGCGGTAATGCGGCCGTCCTTCTTCACGCCAGTCTTGAGATCGATGATGGTGCGGGGCCGTCCGCGATGCGCCCAGAATACTTCTTCGCGTGTGTATGTGATTTTCACCGGAGCCTGAGCCTTGCGCGCAGCCACGGCCGCAATAATCTCAAGCGGAATCACTTCGCTCTTGCCGCCGAATCCTCCGCCCACCAGTGGCTTGATCACGCGAATCTGCTGCATCGGCATTTCCAGCACCAGCGACAACTTGTGCTGCAAGTAGTATGGCACTTGAGTCGAAGACCACACGGTCAGGCGTCCAGGCTTGCCGGAATGCGGATCGAGTTCGAACGATGCCAGCGTGGAATGCGGCTCCATCGCCGCATGCGTGACTTCATTGGCAATGAACCGCGCCTCTGCTATATGATCGGCCTCGGCAAAAGCTTTATCGGGATCGCCAAATACGTGGTGATAGTCTTTCTCCAAATTGCCCGGCTTCGAATCGTGGATGAGATCGGTTTGGGCCCTCATCGACTCTTCGGGATCGAAGTAAGCCGGCAGAACTTCGTACTCAACCTCGATCAACTCGAGGGCTCTTTCGGCGATCGATTCCGTAATGGCCGCCACGCAGGCGATGTTGTCGCCGACATAACGAACTTTGTCGAGTGCTAACGGATATTCGTCGTGTCCGACGGGAAGAATGCCGTAAGGATTGGGAGCGTCCTTCCCCACGACGACCGCAACCACACCTTCGAGTTGCTCTGCACGGCTGGTGTCGATCCGCTTGATGCGAGCATGGGGATATGGCGAATGCAGAATCTTCCCGACCAGCATGCCGGGCACGCTGAGGTCGTCGGTATATTTCCCGGCGCCAGTCGTTTTCTGGGCCGCATCGACCATGGCGGTGGGCTTGCCAATGATGGAAAAATCATTACTCATTTCATGATCCTGCGTGTCCATCCCGAGCTTTGTCATTCCGAGCGCAGCGAGGAATCCGCTGTCGCCAGCGCTGCAACGTCGCGCGCCGCTATCTCTCGTTGCTCTGCCAAAATTGCCGATCTGATCGCTGCGTACATCTGGCTGTAGCCGGTACACCGGCAAAGATTGCTGCTCAGCGCGGCGCGAACGTCGGCCTCGGAGGGATCAGGATTCTCCGCCAACAGCGCCTTCACCGTCATCATGAAGCCCGGAGTACAGTAGCCGCATTGCGCTCCGCCCCAGTCGCCATAGGCTTTCTGGATCGCCGCCAGCGCGCCGTGCTGGCTGACTCCTTCGACCGTGGTGATCTGCTGCCCTTCACAACTCGCTGCCAATAGCGTGCACGACATCATGGCCACACCGTCAACCAGCACAGTACAGGCGCCGCACGACGAATCATCGCAGCCGCGCTTGGACCCCGTGAGTTGCAGTTCCTGCCGCAACACGTCGAGCAGCAGCGCGCTGGGCTCGATGGCAACCTCGTGCCTGCGGCCGTTGATGCGGAGCTCTATGAGTTCTTTTTTCATGAATGGCTCTAGGCTATTGGCCCTTGGCTCTTAGCTTGCCGATTTGGCTAAAAGCTAAGAGCCAAAGGCCAAAAGCGCTTTCAGTACGTCGGCACTTTCCCATCCACGCGTCGCGACCAGGCATCGATGCCGCCACGCATCGATTGCGCCTTGTCGAAACCTTGCTGCCTCAGCCATACCGTGACACTCATTGAGCGCACGCCATGATGGCACACCACCACGATGTGGTCATCGGGATCAAGCTCCTGATGCGCACGCGACGGCACATCGCCCATCGGCATCAGTTTGGCGCCGTCTATCTTGGCGGTCTCAAACTCCCACGATTCGCGCACGTCGAGCAAAGTGAACGGTTCTGCGGCATCCACTTTGCCTTTTACGTCTTCGGGCGTGATCTCGTAATCCATCTTTTACTAAAATCTCCGCGGGGCTACGCGGTCATCCTGAGCGGAGGCGTCTTTCAGTCGAAGCGAAAGATCTCCGCTTAACCGGCCCTCAGCGTGAGCCAAACTCCACCTACTTCCCTTTCCAATGCGGCTGCCGCTTCTGCATGAAAGCCTCAATACCTTCCTGCGCGTCTTCGGTCTTCATCAATTCATCGAAATAAATCCGCTCGGCGCGGGCGAGGCCCTTATCGAAGTGCATTGAATCCCAGGCGTAAGAAGCCTTTTTGGCACAGGCCAGAGCTGCGGGACTCACTTTCCGCAATGAGTCGATCGATCGCTCAACCATGCTGTCCAAATCCTGCTCGTTCACTGCCCGATTCGCCAGACCGATCGCGCTCGCCTCGTTGCCGTCGATCGTGCGGCCGGTCAGAATCAGTTCTGCAGCGTACTTTTGCCCCACCAGCGCAGCCAGCGCCGTACATGCCACCGGCGGATAGCATCCCAGCTTGATCTCCGGAAATCCCCATTGCGCCGATTCGGCCGTGTAGGCCATATCGCAAACCATGGCCAACTCCGCGCCTCCGCCAAGACAATAGCCGTGCACTGACGCAACCGTAACTTTCTTCGTCGTCAGCAAAGCACGAATCACAGTGTGAAACTTCGCCAGCATCTCTTCGACCGTATCAGGAGTATGCGCGGCGACATCCACGCCTACGGAAAAACATTTCCCCGCGCCGCTGAAAACGATCACAGCGATATCCTGCCGCGCCTCGATCTCAGCCAGCGATTGCGTCAATTCCTCCATCATCGCAACGTCGATCACATTCAGCGGCGCATGCTGAAGCACAATCCGCGCCACAGGAGGGCTGAACTCCGACTGAAGCCGACTGGATCCTGAACGTATCGACGTGGTTCCCATATCGCTTGGCGTATTCGGCGTTATCTGCGTTGAAAATCGTCCTTCTACAGGTTGATCGCCGACTTTCGTACTTCTCCAATGGTCGAGAGCGGGTCGCGTGCGCCTGTTTTCTCCGCGATCCATTTCTTTTCGTTGTTAATGATGTCGAGCAGAAGCTTTTTGTCTTCGGGGGAAGGCATGTATTCTCTTACGTGTTCTTCGTTCGCACGGTCATCAAGAGCTTCGCCCGTCTGCGCGTGGAATTTCTGTCCTGCCCATTTGCCGATAGCGCGGTTGAATTTGATGTCCGGTGCATACAATTTGGGCTCGCCCGCCCGCAGAGCGCTGTTGAAACGTTCGATCAGTCCTGCCACTTCGTCGCGATAAAGATTGCGGTTGTAATCGTTCAGGTCGTCGAGGTCCGGCGCTTTATCGTTTTTCGGTTCGTCATAGCGGCCCTTCACGCCCCACACATAGGCCCAGTGGGCCGACGAAGAATGGTCGGTGCCGAACAGATCATACGAACTGGAAATCCACTTGTTCAGATATTTCTGAATCAGCCACGCGGGAATTACTCCCGCTTCCACGATCCGCCGCAGGCCGTCGTTGCCCGTGCCCATATGAAACGCTTCTTCGCGCAGCATGTACGACATGGATCGTCCCAGCGGAGCGAATGCGGAATACTTGAGCATCTGTAACTGAAATTTTCCATCGCGGTCAACGAAGTCGGTGTAGGTGAAAAAGTCCATCCAGTTGTCGACGTCGACATTAAAGGCGCCCAACAATCGCTTATTCTCAAAGGCGCGCCGCTCCAGCATCTTCTGCGCTTCGACTTTGCCGGAGTAGCCGAAATGATCGACGAGGAGAGCACACATCTGCCAACCGTGCCGCATCTCCTCGATCATCACCCGCGTGATGGCGCGGCGGTCCCACTCGGTAGGAGCGTTTTCGAGCAGATTGCGCTGCTGCTCGACGCTCGCGAATTCCGTATCGCCCTGATACACGATCATATTCATCAGTGCGTCGCGCATCTGCTGCGTCGGAATCTGGCGCAGGTTCTCCCACTTGCGGCGGCCTTGGTACGAGCCGAATTCAATCTCTTCAGTATCGATGGCGCCATAGAGCGTGTCGAAATGAAAGGCGTCGATATCTTCGGAGTTGACGCCAATATCTTTGCGCCAGTCGTTGAACAATCCGATCCAATCGCTAAAAGTTCCGATTTTTGCAACTTTTCCCGGCATGAGCTATGACTCCCTATCGCAGCAACTCTTCTGAGCTTTAGCCTCAAAATTTAGCATTTAGCATTCCACCAATACGGCCTGAATGCTGACTGCTAATTGCTGCTTTACGCAATATTCAGCCAAACTGTTTTCAGTTCCGTGTAATGCTCCACGGCGTGCGCACCCAGTTCGCGGCCGAAGCCTGAACTCTTGTACCCGCCGAAGGGCAGCGACGCATCCATCAATCCGTAGGTGTTGATCCAGACGGTTCCCGCCTTCAGGCTGCGCGAAACGGTGTGCGCCTTCTTCACGTCGCGCGTCCAAACCGCGGCCGCGAGGCCATACGGATTGTTGTTCGCCTGTTCGATCACCGCGTCGACATCGTCAAACGTCAATACTGAGAGCACAGGACCGAAGATTTCCTCTCGCGCAATCGTCATGTCATTCTTCACGTCGCCGAAGATGGTGGGCTCGAGAAAAAATCCTTTGTTTCCATCCACGGCAACGCGATTGCCGCCGGCAACCAACTTTGCGCCATCTTTTTTGCCCGCTTCGATAAAGCCGAGCACCGACTGCATCTGCTCCTGGCTGACGATGGCCCCGAGCCTCGTCTTCGGATCGAGTGGATCGCCCGGCCGCATCTTCAAAGCGCGCGTCACCAATTTCTCAGTAAATTCGTCTTTCAGTTTGCTTTCGAGAAATAGCCGCGAGCCTGCGTTGCAGACTTCGCCCTTGCCGTAAAAGATGCCGTTGATCGCGCCTTTCACTGCGCTGTCGACATCGGCGTCGGCAAAAACAATGTTCGGTGACTTGCCCCCAAGCTCGAGCGTCACTCGCTTCAGCGTGTCGGCCGCCCCACGCATAATTTCTTTCCCCACCGCGGTTGAGCCCGTGAACGCAATCTTGTCGATGCCAGGATGCGCAACGATTACTTTGCCCGTCTCAGGCCCGCCTGTGAGAATATTCACTACACCGGCAGGAAAGCCGGCCTCCATGACGAGTTCTCCCAACTTCAACGTGGTCAGCGGAGTCTGTTCCGCGGGCTTCAACACAATCGTATTTCCGCAAGCCAGCGCTGGACCCACCTTCCAGGAGGCCAGCAATAGAGGAAAGTTCCAGGGAACGATCAGTCCGACCACGCCAACGGGTTCACGCAATGTATAGGTAAAAGCGGTGTCGAATGTGTTGACGGTCTCACCATGAATTTTGGTTGCGAGGCCGGCGTAGTAACGCAACACGTCGACCACCATCGGCATATCGACGTAGCGCGACTCGAAAATCGGCTTGCCGTTGTCGAGCGTTTCCAGTTCGGCCAGTTCGTCGATATTCTTCTCAACCAAGTCGGCGAGTTTCCAGATCAGCCGTCCGCGTTCGCTGGCTGAGAGTTTGCGCCACGCGCCGCTGCGGTCTTCGAAGGCTCGGCGCGCAGCTTCCACCGCGCGATCGACATCAGCGGGTGATGCTTCCGCAATTTGCGTCAATACTTCACCCGTCGCGGGATTGACGGTGTCGAAGTTCTTTGAACTGCCGATCCATTGCCCGTCGATGAGCAATTGGCCGGGTTTGACGTTCACTTTCGGTACGATCATCAACATTCCTTTTGTCCACTCGCTGGGCGGCGCCCGTCCCCACACGATCATTTACCACTCCAACTCTTACTTCGCTTTGAAGGTCGCAGGGCGTTTTTCCACGTATGCGGCCAAGCCTTCTTTCGCATCTTCGCTTTGGAAGAGCAACTGCTGGTTCTCGCGCTCGACCGCCAGCGCCGACTCCATCGGAATCTCCCAGCCAGTCTGTACTGCGCGTTTGATGCGCCCCACGGCCTTCGACGCCTTGTTGGGCGGGCAGAACTGCTTGGCATATTCCATGATGTTTTCCATGAAACCTTCGCGCTCGAAGATGTCGTTTACGATGCCCAACTCCTGCGCCTCTTCGAATGAAAACGTGTTACCGGTCACCATCAGTTCGATGGCCTTGCTCTTGCCTACCATGCGCGAAAGCCGCTGCGTGCCGCCGGTTCCGGGCAGCACTCCCAGATTCACTTCGGGCAGGCCAATTTTTCCCGCCTCTTTGCGCGCAATGCGCAGATCGGCTGCCATCGCGATCTCCAGTCCTCCGCCCACGCAGTGTCCGTTAATAGCCGCGATCACCAGTTTCGGCGTGTGCTCTAGGCGAAGCAGCATTTCATTGGCGTGCAGGCAGAAGTAATACTTGAAGGTAGGATCGACGCTGGTCAGCATCTTGATGTTCGCGCCCGCGGAGAAGAACTTCTCTCCCGCGCCAGTCATCACGATCACATAAACGTCGTTGTCCATCCGAGCCTTCAGAATCGCCTCGTCCAGTTGGCGGTTCATCTCGTAGGTGTAGGTGTTGGCGGGCGGATCGCACATTTCGATCAGCGCCACCCCGCCGTCGGTGCGGTAGTTCACAAGTTGCTTGGTGGATTCGCCCGCTGCTGGTTGTACCGTTGTCGCCATGGGAATGACTCCTTAATCTTTAATCTTTTGATCTCAAACATCTAGACTTCCGAACCCCTTAAAGCACAGCTTCAGGCCGCGCCGTTATCGCTCTTTGCGGGCTTTTGTGCTCGTCATAACTCCGCGCAGGAAGACGTCACCCATTTCGCCGGCAATCGACGCGGCATCGCCGTCCACGCGGGAGTTGTGCCAGGTATAAATCCAGTTCATCATGCCGAACAGGCTCAGGACAGCGATGCGCGTGGAGAATTGCAGGACACGATCGCGCTTCAAATCATCGAGCAGGCCAACGCAAATCCTGTAATACTCCCGCTTGATGGCCGCCACTTCCGACGCGAAGCCGTTTTTCAACGCTTCGGCCTCGTGCGACAGAACCTTCATTGCCGCCTGATTGGCCAGAAAATATTCCAGGTGATTCAGAATGAAAATCCGGATGCGTTCTTCGGCGTCGGTGACCCCTTCGAGCCGCGCTTTCAGTCGCTGCACGATCGTGGTAAATGTGTGCTTCTGGATCAGGTAGAGCAGGCGCTCTTTGGATTCGAAGTAGTAATAGAGTCCGGCGAGCGACATGCCGCTCTCGCGGGAAAGGTCGCGCATCGAAGCGCCTTCGTAGCCCTTCTTGCAAAAAACTTCAGTGGCGTGCGCCAGGATCTCAGCCAGACGTTTGTCATACCGGGTCGCCGGTACAGGAGCGCCGCGATGGGGTCGCGCACTCGCTCGGGTTGCGGTGGAAGGAGTCGCCATGGTCCGCGGTTGTGATTCGGATGTTCCGATTCCGGAACGCTCGCTTCGAAGTTCCATTCGGGCGCTTCAATTCGAACGTTCGTTCGAATCAAGTATACGCCGATCGTGACCTGGATCACAAGATGCATGGGCCACAATCAGTTCCTCACATCCGCCAGCATCTGCTCAATCTCAGCCTTCAGTTCGGCCGTCAGCGGAAGAAACGGCAGCCGGGATGTGCCGCCATAGTAGCCGTTGAAATCCATGCCGTGCTTTACACCCGGCACGCCCAAATCGCTGACCACCCGCTGCGCCGCCTTAGCAATTCGCTCCTGCTTTAGACGCGCGAGGTCCGCATCGCCTTCTTTCCACGCGGCATAGATTTCGTAGCACGCAGTCGGCGCCGGGCAGGCAAACGCGAGTATCGCCCCTACAGCACCGGCGTCGAGCGAGGCTTGCAGCTTTTGCGCCGCACCTACGAGGACCTGGAATCCGACCGCTTTTTGGCGCGTTTTCATGTTGCCCACGACCGTGACCGCCGACGAAGAAGGCTTCACGTTAGAACTACCTGCCAGCATTCCGACCTGTACGAGTTCCCCGCCACCATTGCCCGGTCCCGCATTTGCGGCGGCGATCATGCGCGCAGTGACCGCGTCGAACGTTTCCGTAACGGTAGCGCTGCGCTTGACGTGCCGCGTTCCCTCGACCATCTTGCGAACTTTCTCCACGTCGCCGCTCGATTCTTTGATGCCGATCACATTCGGATGCCCGGCCAGTTCGATCACCACCTCCGCAGGCATATCGTATCCGGTGGCCTGCGGGAAGTTGTAAATGATGACCGGCAGCGGCGAACGATCCGCGACAGTGCGGTAGAAAGCAAGCAGGTTCGCCGTCTGCATCTGCTTCTTGTAATAGTGCGGCGTCCGCACCATGGCCACGTCGTAGCCAAGTTCGGCGGCGTATTCGGTGAGCCGCAGCGTCTCGATCGCCGACTCGACGCCGGTGCCGGCAACGAGCACTTTGTGCGGAGCGGCAGCCTCGCGCGCCGCTTTAAATACCTCACGCCGTTCCTGATCCGAGAGAAGAATCGCTTCGCCCGTCGAGCCGAGCACGACGACCCCCGCCACCGGCGTACGCGAGTAGCGCTCGACGTTCGATTCGAGCTTTTTGAAATAAACGTTGCCGTCGGGATAGAACGGGGTCGTGATGGGAGGGAGAATACCCTGAAGAAGCATGGCGTTTACCTGAATCTCAGCGTATCACTTCTTCGGTGGGCAGAGGAGCGGAATGGCTTCACGCTTATTGCGCCGATAGATGCGAAAGTCGTCTTCGTCGACCGTAATGACGATGTGGCGAGGATAAAGTTCGCTCATCCGGATGAGGCAAAGATCGGCCAAATCGGGGTCGCGATCGGAATAACGCAACGCCAGATCGTAAAGTTGCTCCTGATGGCTTGCGCAGTCAAACGCTACGCGAACCATGTTGTCGCGTAGCATCCCGATCACATCGGCGCTGGACTGGAGGTGAAAGGCGGTTTCGGCCAGCACAGCCTCACATGTCAGGACGGGCCAGTTAATTTGTTCGCCGATCTCGGCCGCCCAGCGGTGATATTGGTCGTTGTTACGCGCCAAAGCGACGAGCAGGCCAGTATCAGCGATGGCCTTCATTTGCGCGAGAAACCTTTGCGGCTGGATACATCCGGCGGACCACCCTTTATGATCCCGACGTATTTCCGCCAGGCCTCGTTATTGTTCGAAGGTTGCTCCTGTGAAAGCCCAGTCTCCACAAACTCTCGAACCACCCGGCCGAGCGGCAAACCGGTACGCCGAGCCTTAGCGCGGAGGCGGTCGAGCAGTTCCTCTGGAAGTCGAATTGTGATTGTGTTACTCATGTGACAGGATTGTAACACATCTTAAGAGCTATTGATATAACTAGGACTTAGGGGGCCAGAACTGAGACCGGCGCACCCACAGCGAGAACAGCTCGCCAGCCGCCACGACACCAGATTCCACGGCAACCAGATTAAAGATCGATGGCCTGATCGTCGCATTATCGAGTCAGATTCGTTCTTTCCGCGTGCAAATGCTGTAGGGCCTTCACATTCACTTCACCGCGCTGGAGGGCAGCAATACCCTCGGCCGCGGCCCGCGCCGCTGCCAACGTTGTGATGGTCGGAATCCGCGCTGTCACTGCGGCTCGTCGGATTGCCTTCTCGTCGAACCATGGCTCCAGTCCCGTAGGC
Organism: Candidatus Sulfotelmatobacter sp.; assembly: GCA_036500765.1. NCBI lineage: Bacteria > Pseudomonadati > Acidobacteriota > Terriglobia > Terriglobales > Candidatus Korobacteraceae > Candidatus Sulfotelmatobacter > Candidatus Sulfotelmatobacter sp. Next base: position 307,284 of record DASYBM010000004.1, on the reverse strand, counting down.
GTGTTCACAATGAGTTGAATGCGCTGGCCCTTGATAAAATCGACCACGTTTGGCCGTCCTTCTTTCACTTTGTAGACGCGCTCTACGTTCATGTAGGCATCCTCGATCACATCGGCTGTTCCGGCTGTCGCCACCAGCTTGAATCCCATGTCGACAAACTTACGCGCGAGTTGCGCGACATGCTTTTTGTCGTGGTCGGTCACGCTGATGAAGACCGCGCCCTGCGTGGGCAGTTTCTGTCCTGCTGCGAGTTGTGCTTTGGCGAACGCTTCCCCGAAGTTGTCGGCCACACCCATCACTTCGCCGGTGGATTTCATCTCCGGCCCCAGTACGGTATCGACACCCGGAAACTTGTTCCACGGGAACACCGGGGATTTCACATAGTAGAAACTGCCGGTGTCGAGATCGGCGCGCCGTTCCACGAACTCCGGCAAGAACTCGCGCAGCTTGCGGCCAGTCATGAGCCGCGCCGCAATTTTGGCCATTGGCACGCCGGTAGCCTTGGAAACGAACGGCACGGTGCGCGAGGCCCGCGGATTCACTTCGAGCACATAGACTTTGTCGCCCTCGCCACTCGGCCCGCCGTTTCCACGCGGAATGGCAAACTGAATATTCATCAGCCCCACAACTTTCAGGGCTCGCGCCAGTTTGAACGTATAGTCGCGCATTCGTTCGAGCAGCGCCTGCGCAATATCGACCGCAGGCAGCACACACGACGAATCGCCGGAGTGAATCCCAGCCTCTTCGATGTGCTGCATGATTCCGCCAATCACGACATCTTCGCCGTCCGACAACGCGTCGACATCGACTTCAATCGCGTCTTCGAGGAAGTGATCGATCAGCACCGGGCGGTCGTGGGAATATTCAACCGCCTCTTTCATGTAGCGAACGATCGACGCTTCATCGTAAGCAATCACCATGGCGCGCCCGCCGAGCACGTACGAAGGCCGAACCAGCACGGGATAACCGATGCGTCCCGCGCCTTCGACCGCTTCCTCGATGGACGTGGCCATCACACCGGGAGCCTGGGGAATCTGCAATTCCTCGAGGAGCTTGTTGAAATGCTTGCGGTCTTCGGCCAAGTCGATCGACTCGGGCGACGTGCCGATGATCCTGACCCCTGCGGCTTTCAAGGGCAGCGCCAGGTTCAGCGGCGTCTGCCCGCCAAACTGCACGATCAAGCCGACATCCGCGCCCTTCGAAGTTTCGTGCTGATAGATCGCGAACACATCTTCGAACGTGAGCGGCTCGAAGTACAGGCGGTCGCTGGTGTCGTAATCGGTCGAGACGGTTTCAGGATTGCAATTGATCATGATCGTCTCGTAGCCGTCATCGCGCAGCGCGAACGACGCGTGGCAGCAGCAGTAGTCAAACTCAATTCCCTGCCCGATGCGATTCGGCCCGCTGCCCAGAATAATCACTTTCTTTTTGTCGGTCGGCGCTGCCTCGTCTTCATCTTCGTAAGTCGAGTAGAGATAGGGCGTGAAACTTTCGAACTCGGCCGCGCACGTGTCAACGCGCTTATATACCGGCATTACGCCATGTTTCTTGCGCAGATGCCGGACTTTTTCTTGCCCTTCCAGTCGCCACGCAGCCGCCAGCCGGCCATCGGAGAATCCCATGCGCTTCGATTCGCGCAGTACTTCGGTTGGAATCGACTCCATGGGATGCTTCTCCAACTCCAGTTGCTGGTCGTTGATCTCCTTTAATTGATAAAGAAACCACGGATCCATCGAGGTCATCTTCGCGATCTGCTTTACCGTATGGCCCTGGCGCAGCGCGAACTGTACATAAGCCAGGCGCTCGGGATGCGGCGTCACCAGCCGTTTTGTCAGAATTTTCGGTTCGAGCTTGTCAGCACCCACGCGCTTGCCGGTATCGAGCGAGCGGATGCCCTTCATCAGCGCTTCTTTGAAGGTGCGGCCGATGGCCATTACTTCGCCGACTGACTTCATCTGCGGCCCCAGCGTGTCGTCGGCGCCGGGAAATTTCTCGAACTGCCACTTCGGAATCTTCACCACGACGTAGTCGAGCGTCGGCTCGAAACAGGCCGGAGTCTTGCGCGTGATGTCGTTGGGAATCTCGTCGAGCGTGTATCCCACAGCAAGTTTCGCCGCGATCTTTGCGATGGGGAATCCCGTGGCCTTCGAGGCCAGCGCCGATGAGCGCGACACGCGCGGGTTCATCTCGATCACAACCATGCGCCCGGTTTCGGGATTTACGCCGAACTGAATGTTGGACCCGCCCGTGTCAACGCCGATCTCGCGGATCACGGCGATCGAGGCATCGCGCATCGCCTGATACTCGCGGTCGGTGAGCGTCTGTATCGGCGCAACGGTAATCGAGTCGCCGGTGTGCACGCCCATGGGATCGAAGTTTTCGATCGAGCAGATGATGATGACGTTGTCTTTGGTATCGCGCATCACCTCGAGCTCGAATTCTTTCCAGCCCAGCACCGATTCCTCAATCAGAGCTTCGTGCACAGGAGAAAAATCGAGTCCGCGGCTGAGCACTTCCACCATTTCTTCGCGGTTGTAAGCAATGCCGCCGCCCGATCCGCCGAGCGTGAACGATGGCCGGATGATCACCGGAAATCCAATCTTCCCCGCGAACTCAAGGCCGTCTTTCGTGTTATTGACCAGCGCCGACTTGGGCACGTCGAGCCCGATCTTCTGCATCGCGTCTTTAAAGAAGAGCCGGTCTTCCGCTTTCTTGATGGCAGCCACGTTCGCGCCGATCAAAGTCGCGTTGTACTTTTCCAGCACGCCGCCGTCGGAAAGTTCGATCGCCAGGTTTAAAGCAGTCTGCCCGCCTACGGTCGGCAGCACGGCGAATCCCGCGCCCGGCGACATTTCCCGCTCGATGCGAATGATCTCTTCGAGATATTCCAGGGTAAGCGGCTCAATATAAGTCCGGTCGGCCGACTCGGGATCGGTCATGATGGTGGCCGGATTCGAATTCGCCAGCACAACTTCATAGCCCTCAGCCTTGAGCGCCTTGCAAGCCTGCGTGCCCGAGTAATCAAACTCCGCCGACTGCCCAATAATGATGGGCCCGGAGCCGAGGATCAGAATTTTCGAGATGTCAGTGCGTTTTGGCATTTATTTTGAATCGGACTCGTCCTTATTCTCGTACGCGAGCGATCCGCATATACCCGGTGAAAGAGTTAGGTCCAAGGACAGCGCTTTGGCCAACGGATCAATTTCGATGGGAATGTAGCCATCATCGGCTCGGTAACGCTGGGTTCCGGCTTGAGGCAGCTCAATGTGGAGCGCGTATAATCCCGCAGGCACCTGATGAAAACTGAACGCTCCAGATCCGCTCGAAACCTGCGACTCCACAACCTCGCCCGACGCAGCTTGCATTAGCGTCAGCCTTGCTTCGCCAAGAGGACCGAAGACAGGGTGAACCTGGTCCTCAAATCCTGAGCGATCGGTTTTGAGTTGGGCGTTGAGTAGTCCCGAAGCAGACTGCACCGAAACAGTCTTCTCTCCTTGAGGCCATTCGAATGTGAGCGGACTGTCAGGCTTTTTCGATGGACGACCCAGCACCAACACTTCCACGGAAAGAGGAAATGCAGGCTGTCCGACATCCACGTAGTAGGAGCCGGGCCTGATCGCTCTGAACGTAACGAAACCGTTTTCGTTTGTCGTGAGGGTTAGAACCGGCCGGCTATCTTCGTCGGCTTTCTTCGGATCCGTGCTTAACTCGATCTGAAGACCGGGAAGTGGCTTGCCAAGATGTACCACCCTGACCGCGAAGTTGCGTCCCACTTTCACAGGAATCGACGAATATGAACAAGCCGAGGCATCGGGAGTTCCAAAAATCAGACACAAATAGCACCACGCTGCGATCTTCGCAACTCGGCGCTGATCCAGAATCTTCACCCCTTCCACTCCTCCATCATCTTCGTAAACTCCCTGAACAGATAATGCGAATCATGCGGCCCCGGCGCGGCTTCTGGGTGATACTGCACGCTGAACAGAGGCAGGTTGCGATGGCGCAGGCCTTCTAGCGTCTGATCGTTTAAGTCGACATGCGTCAATTCGACTTCACTCTCGGCCAGCGAATCAGGATCGACCGCGAAGTTATGGTTGTGCGCCGTGATCTCGATCTTCCCGGTCTTCAGCTGCTTGACGGGATGATTCCCGCCGTGGTGGCCAAACTTTAGCTTGAAAGTTTTGCCGCCCAAGGCGATTCCAGTCAGTTGGTGCCCCAGGCAAATGCCAAAAATCGGCTGCCGCCCCATCAGCCTGCGAATCGAATCGACCGCGTACGTACACGGCTCCGGATCGCCCGGGCCATTCGACAAGAAAACTCCGTCGGGCTTCAATGCGAGGACATCCTCCGCCGTCGTCTGCGCCGGTACCACCGTCACTTTGCAGCCCTCGCCGCGTAGCTTGCGCAAAATGTTCTGCTTGATGCCGAAGTCGTAGGCCACTACGTGAAATCGTGGCGGCTCGTCTTTCACTCCGACTACGGCGACCGGTTCGTGCGATCGCTCGCCCAACTCCCAAACGTACGGCCGCTTCGTGCTCACTTCCTTGGCGAGATCGGTCCCGTCCATCTTGGGGATCGACCGCGCCTTGGCGATCAGCTTGTCGGCATCGTTCTCAATCGTCGAAACCACGCCGCGCATCACCCCATGATCGCGCAGATGCCGCACCAGCGCCCGCGTGTCGATGTCGGACAGCACAGGCACCTTGAACTGTTCGAGGTATTCCTCAGCGACCTGCTGCGAGCGCCAGTTCGAGCTGACGCGCGAGAACTCGCGCACGATCAGACCTTCGATCCACGGACGCGTGGCTTCGTTATCTTCGTGGTTGGTGCCGTAATTTCCGATTTCAGGGTTGGTCAGGACAACAATCTGCCCGGAGTAGGACGGGTCGGTGAAAATTTCCTGGTAGCCAGTGATGGAAGTATTAAAAACGACTTCGCCGTAGCATTCGCTTTTGGCGCCGTAGCCTTTGCCTCGGAAGACTCTGCCGTCCTCCAGCGCAAGGATAGCCTGCATTCTCGCTCCGGTGAGTGGATTTTAAATACTCTATCAGGGAATCACGCTGCGGGCCAGCAAAACGCCGTGGGGAAATTCGCCACGACTCAGTCAGAGACCTAATAAACCTTGACCGCAGGATAAAATCGATATACAGTCCTCCGCAATTCTAAATTGTTATGTCGTTCCCAATGAGCACATGGGGCAAACGCATCGAGGTCACGACTAACCTCGCCATATTGTTCGCGTTCGTGCTAGTGGGCGCGCTCGCTGCAAAAAGGCTCAGAGAGCCCTCTCAGTTTAATGCTGCCCCGTCGGTTGGCGAAACGGTGTCTCTTCCAGGGATACAGTGGTCTAAGTCCGAGCGGAATCTGGTGCTGGCGCTAAGCACGAACTGCCACTTTTGTACAGATAGCGCCGAATTCTACCAACAGCTCATTCCCTCCGCCGCCAAAGCCGGAGTCCGCGTCGTGGCGGTCCTCCCTCAGCCGATCCCTGACACCAGTTCCTATCTTGGAAAGCTTCACGTGTCGGTTCAGGACGTTGTGCAGAGCCCGTTGATTGCCGTGGAGGTTTCGGGGACACCCACAATCCTGATGATCGACGGGACAGGCAAGATAAGAAAAGCATGGGTGGGCAAATTGACTCCAGATCAGGAACAGCAGGTAATTGCGGATTTGCGTTGACGAGGCCAAATATTGCTTTGATCGGAAAAACGCTTAAGAAGGGAAAACACAATGGAAATCGTCCGTCGAAATAAACTAGCCAAGAAGATAATTCTTCTCTTGGCTTTGATGGGAGCTCTCGGTTATCTCGGTGAGGCCACACGGGCGCACGCAGGCACAGGCGCCTGCTATGATGCGTGCGACTCGGCCTTAAACAGTTGCATGGTGAGGTGCGGTATAAATAACCCCACCTGTTACCCTGGATGCCAAGCGGCATTTACAGCCTGTAATGAAGCCTGCATTTGCGAGGGCAATCCTCGCGGATGCCAATAGTGTGCTCTCTGCGGTTGGCCGTTTCTAGCGAATAACGCGCCAGACAACAGTGGGAGGGGCGCCTCTTGAGCGCCTCCCACCTGCCCCGCGAAAAGTGCGACCACGGAAGCTTCCGCATTTTGACCCTCAATCGCTAACGCAATAACTCTGGACAGCGTGCACCCCGTAGGTAAAGGCGTAAAAAATCGATCCTTGGAGGGAACGCCGCCTCACCGCACCCGTCCCAGCTTATCCATAGGCCAATACCCAAACACGGCCTTGCCGTAGATAAAACTCTGATTCACCGGGCCGAAATCGCGGCTGTCGTTTGACATCGAGCGATGATCGCCCAGTACGAAGTAGGAATTCTCGGGAACCGCAATTTCCGGATACGATCGCGAATCGGTATAGGCGGGAGGAACGTAGTCCTCGTCGAGCGCCTCGTTGTTCACATAGACCTGGCCGCCATCGATGCGGATGCGGTCGCCCGCCATCCCAATCACGCGCTTGATGTAGCTCTTGGAGGGATCCCGTGGGTAACGGAAGACCACAATGTCGCCTCGCTCAATCGGTTCCAGTCGGTATACAAACTTATTGACGAAGATGCGTTCCTGATCTTCGAGCGAGGGCATCATACTGGTTCCCTCGACCTTTACCGGCTGATAAAGGAAGATGATGATGAAGGCGGAAATGGCCAACGAAATAATCAGGTCGCGCACCCAAACGCCGATCCCGCTGGCGGGCCGCACCGGAGCCGGGATGATCGGCTCGGCGCTGACTGGCATAGGCGTCTGGCCGGACGCACCGGGCTCTGAAATCGCGCCTGACATGTCATTCCATTGTATACAGAACCGGTACCCGAGGCACTCGCGCACGTCCTCGTCCACTTCCGGCCTTCCCCAGCCTCAGGATAGAATGGAGAATACGAGGTTTCCGAAAATCCCATGCTATACGTTCTTCAGAACAAAATCGTACATCGTAGCCTGACGCTGGCTTTTCTCTTTCTGGTAACTCTGACCATGTCGGCGCAGTGGGCCTCGCCGCAGGAGGAAGAAGGGGGCATCCCGGCCTACAACGCAGGCCCTCCGCCTAAAGGCGCTAAACTGCCTCCGCTTTTGACTAAGGCCGACCTCTGGGGAGCCGATGCGCAGAATCCCTATCAGACCCACGCCTACGAACTTGCCGCCAAGATTCCTACTGTGCTCTACCAGCAGCCTTGCTATTGCTATTGCGACCGCATGGGCCACAAGAGCCTGCACAGCTGCTATGAAAATACGCATGGAGCGCAGTGCGCGACCTGTCTAAAGGAGCTTTACTACAGCTATCGGCAGCATCAGAAAGGTAAGACCGCCACCCAAATCCGCGCCGGCATCATCAAGGGCGAGTGGAAGCAGATCGACCTGATTCAAGCCGAGACGATGAATTAGTACTGAGTTCCGAGTACTGAGTACCGAGAAAGTTCCCCCGGCTCCTCCGCTCGGCGACTCGCTACACGGTACTCGGTATTCGCCCTGCAACTGGACCTGCACCCGGTGTTTGGGCGATACTTTATTGCTCGGTGAGAGAGCGCAATTTTAAGGAGTTCCCCATTACCAAGAGCACAGGAAGAGTTTTGCACATGGCTCAGAAACCTACCGCGAAAAAGAGTGCGGCGGACGATCCGCATTACACACAGGCGCTGCAAAGCTACGAACTCGGACTGCGCGCCATGCAGGAGCACAAGTTCGACAAGGCGAAGCCTCATTTCCAGAAAGTGATCGCCGGGCCCATCCGGGAACTGGTGGACCGCGCCAACGTTCATCTCAGCATCTGCAACCAGCATCTGGAGCGCTCCGTGGCCACCCAGTTCAAGACGCCCGAGGAGCACTTCGACTTCGCGGTCTCGCTCATGAATGTCGGCGACTACGTGACGGCCCGCGAGCATCTGGAGAAACTGTTCAAGCAGAATGCTAAGTGGGATTATGTGGTCTATGGCCTGGCTGCGCTCGATTGCCTTACCGGCCACGTCGAAGATTCGCTGCGGCGTCTGGATGAAGCTCTGCGCCTGAATTCTCAACTGCGCTTCCAGGCGCGCAACGACTCCGACTTCCAGAATCTGGCGGAGGATCCGCGCTTCACGGAGTTGCTCTACCCAGATCCGGGCGCCGAACTTGGATCTATGGACGGAGAACTGGGTGAAGAAGAGCCTGTCTAAGCGGCCCCGAGCACATCCATGGAAAGCAAAACCGCCGAATCGCTCTCGCCGGAGAAGACTCTGCGCGAGCGCGGCCTGCGCGTAGTCGCCATTGGAGGGGGTACCGGCCTTTCCACTCTGCTCAAGGGCCTCAAGCGCTACGTTCTTTCTCCCGTAGAAACGCAGCCTCCCGCAGAAATTGAAGCGCGACCCGGTTCGCCCGTCATCCGTGATTTATGCGCCGTGGTGACGGTCAGCGATGATGGCGGCTCCAGCGGCCGACTCCGCAAAGAACTTAACATGCTCCCGCCTGGCGACATCCGCAACTGCATCGTCGCCCTCAGCGAAGACGAAGCCCTGCTCTCCAGGCTGTTTCGTCACCGCTTCGAGAAAGGATCGGGACTCGAAGGCCACAGTTTCGGCAATCTATTTTTGGCGGCGCTCACTTCCCTCACCTCCGATTTTTCCGAAGCGGTGCGACTATCTTCTGAGATTCTCGTCACGCGCGGCCACATCTATCCCGCTACCACTTCGAACATTGAACTTGAAGCTCTGATGGAAGACGGCACACGGGTTCGCGGCGAAACCAAAATCACCGCCAGTAATGGCCGCATCCGCGAACTGTTTCTAGTGCCACCAGACGTTGGCCCAATGCCGCAAACTCTGGACGCCATCGCCAACGCCGACATGATCACCATCGGTCCCGGATCGCTGTTCACCAGCCTGATCCCAAACCTGCTGGTGCGCGGCATCGCGCAGGCCATCGTCGAATCGCCGGCCACCAAGATCTACATCTGCAACCTGATGACCCAGGCCAACGAGAGCCTCGGCCTGACCGCGGCTGACCACATCCACGCCTTGAACCGGCACGCGCAGAAGCAACTCTTCGACTTTGCCTTGATCAATCGCACGCCGGTCTCGAATCAGATGAAAGCGAAGTATGCCCTGGAGGGCGCTTGCCAGATCGTCAACGATCTCGACGAAGTTGAGGCGCTCGGCGTAGTCCCCGTTCTCGGAGACTATCTGGAAGAAGGAGAACTTGTCCGCCACAACACCACCCGCGTAGCCTACGACCTGATGCAACTCATGTCCCAACGCCCCAGCTTCGAACGAAATAGTTCCACGGGCAACGACTCGTTCACATCATGAGATCTTTCCTATTCATAAGTTGCCTTCTGGGTTGCCTTGTTGCAATCACTTCAAACCTGTGCGGGGCGCAAGCCGGTCCTGAGCAGGGCGGCCACGAAGTTCAAGTATGGGCTGGCGGAGGCCACTCCGTGAGCGGTGGCCGCGGCGACACGGGCGTCTTCAACGCCGGCCTGCGCTACGGATGGATCCTCACCGGCGCGCATCTCCCCAACTTTCTTCGCGGACGTTTCGAATACGCGGTCGATGCCGTTCCCGTATTTCTAGTCTTTCAGCCCGCCAACACCGTCTATGGTTTAGGCTTCGATCCTCTCGCGCTCAAGTGGAATTTCGAGCGCCACGGCCGCCTCTCGCCCTATCTAGAACTAACCGGCGGCGCGCTGTTCACCAACCATAACGTGCCAACCGATACCAACACCGTAAACTTCATGGACCAGGCCGCGTTGGGCGTCCACCTCCTCGGCGCGAAACACAACGTTAGCCTCGAACTGCGCTACATGCACATCTCCAACGCGGGCTTGGCGAACTTGAACCCAGGAGTGAACACCGTGCAAGTGCGCCTGGGCATTGGGCGCTTCTTCAAATCGAAATAACCGTCTGAGAAAAACGCCGCCAGTCCTACAGGCCGGCGGCGGCGTATGCCTCTGTTTCGCTAATTACCTGGATAGAACAGAAACGTTCCGTAGAGATTGTCCTGGTAGACGACGAACTCCAACGGTCCGGTATAGCCTTCGGCAGGCCCGACGATTGCAAACGACGCGGTCGTCGCCTGGGTCGTGTTGGTCATCTTGTTGAACTGATCAATCCACGTATAAGTCGTTGAGTTCTTCACGTCGACCCCGAGGCTGGCGCCAAATGTCTTGTCCATCCCACCGACTCCAAACATGTTCTCTAACGAGTAGCTCGTCGCGTACGTATCCTTATACCCCTCCCCTGAGGTCAAGGTCGTCGAATACCCTTGCGAGTAATTCACGTTCTTGTTGGGCTCGTAGTCGATGGTGACGTTGCAGTTGGCGTTGCTGCAGGCGGTATAGCGCCCGTCCGCGGTGGTGTTGGAGCCGGACTTGGGCGGAAATTCCTTCGATCCATAGGTGGAACTCGAGAACGGATCCGCCTGGCAGATGTTATACAGATCAGTTCCCGTCTGCGTGCAGAAGTTGTAAGGCGGCGACGACTTCGCCAACGTTGGAGTGAGCGCCGGACCAGAACCGTCCACGTTATTCAGAGCCCAGGTGCGAGAGAAGTTGTTGTTGAAGATGTCCTCACAGGTTAGCCAGTTGGTGTTGGTGCCAGCAATATATTGGTTGTAGAAATCGCCGTTCAGGCAGCCAAGTTCGACGCCGATCATATCCATATCCGGATAGGCCGGCGTATCGTTCAGGTCGTAGCTAAATCCGTTCCACGCAACCGAAGTTTGAGTTCCCGCGGAATTCTCGTACAGCGTGAAATTCGCTAGCGGATTCAGCCAAACGTTAATGTAGTCGTAGTCATGATTGATCCCGTAGGTCGGATCCGCATAGCCGGTGATGGACGTGCTGGAAGAAGTCGTTTGGCTGATTGCAACCGAGGAGGACGAGTCCGCTTCCTGCGTGTACGAGGCTGAACTCGTGGTGGTCTCCTTGTCCGTAATCCCGAAGATACTGATTCCTCCCGAGATGGATACCGATTGCATGATTCCCGTCGAAAACGAGCTCGAAAACATTGTGCTGCTTCCCACAACATTGTTGTCTCCGTACGTAGCCGTGCTTTTCGAGCCGGGAGGCGCGTACATAACGCCGATGATTTTATATTTGGGGTTGAGCCAACCCACCGACGGGTACTGAACAGTGGCGCTGAACGTAAAACCGTTGGTCGTGCTGAAGCTGACGATATCACCAGTCGTCGTGTACATCGTCAGATCGATAGGGAAGTATCCGTTGTCGGGGCAGGGGCCGGATTGGGTCGAGCCCAGGATGTACAACATCTCGTAGGTCGGGAACGAGTAAGTACCGGTCGAATCCGTGTATGAGATCCCATTCACCGTATACTGGTCATAGGTGCCGTAGGAATGGTTCACGGAATCGCAATATTCCACCTTGTACGAACGTGTGTAGCTCAATGTGCCTTTGCCCGCCGTAACTGTGCTGGCAAACATAGCGCCGCAAACCATCGGGAGCAGCGCAGAACACATGAGCATTTTCAAGCAAACCAGTCTCTTCACCGTCATTGAATTCTCTCCTTGCAAACCAGCAGGTTTGCTTTTTGGATACAGTGATCCCCCTTAGGCCAGAAAACAGCCTTGGTGGACATGGCGTGGATGTCGGCCTGATTCCTGGCCGACCAACCGCAACCGAGCTAACGAGAGTGGAGTCGGGCGCACGCGTTGGCGCACCCTAGTGAAGAATACGAGGAGAAGCCTTTCTCCGTCCTACATCCGCAAAACAAAAAGGGGAAACTTGTCGCAGACACTACAGTGCCGCTAGACCCCTGTCAAGACTCAGAAGAACACGCGCCCTTTATTTTCCTTGCCTCGTGATCGTGACCACGTTGAGTCCGCACCTTGCGACTCCCGTGATCGCCAGCTATCCTTCTCCCGTTATGTCCACGCTCGTCGAATGCGTTCCAAACTTCTCCGAAGGCCGCGACAAAGCTAAAGTCGATGCCATCGTCGACGCCATGAAAGTGCCGGGCGTCTATCTGCTCGACCGCGAAATGGACTCCGACCACAACCGCTCCGTCATTACTCTGGTCGGCGAGCGCGAAGTCATTCAGGAAGCCGCCATCCGCGGTGTGGGCAAGGCCTTGGAACTCATCGACTTAAACACCCACACCGGTGCCCATCCCCGGATGGGTGCAGCCGACGTAGTTCCTTTCATCCCCATCGACGGCGTCACTCTCGAAGACTGCGTCGCGATGGCCAATCACGTCGGCGAGCAGATCTGGAAGCGCTTTCGAATTCCCGTCTATCTCTACGAAGCCGCCGCCCGCAGTCCGGAGCGCCAGGGACTCGAAAATATTCGACGAGGCCAGTTCGAAGGCATCCGCGCCGAGATCGCGACCAATCCGGCGCGCTGCCCAGATTTTGGCGAGCCCTGCGTGCATCCCACCGCCGGCGCAACCGTAGTTGGCGCACGCAAATTTCTCATCGCCTATAACGTCTTCCTGAACACGCCCGACGTCGACATCGCCAAGAAGATCGCGAAAGCTGTGCGCTTCTCGAACGGTGGCATGCGCTTCGTGAAGGGCGCCGGCTTTCTGGTGCGTGGGCTGGCTCAGGTTTCGATGAATCTCACCGACTTCGAGCAGACGCCCGTCCATCGCGTCTTTGAGATGGTGAAGCGCGAAGCCGCCCGCTACGGCGTAATTCCCGCCTCGAGCGAGATCGTCGGACTCATCCCCAAGAAAGCTCTGGAGCAGGCAGCCGAGTGGTTCCTGCAAGTCGAGAAGTTCGATTCGTCGTTGATTCTCGAGAACCGCCTGCTGTCGGTCATGAGCGGAAAGATGGCGGTCGGCGGCCTGCGCGCCGGAATCGAACCTTTTGTCGAGCAATTGGCTGCGCCCACTGCGACTCCGGGTGGCGGCAGCGCCTCTGCGGCGGCAGCAGCCATGGCCGCCGGCCTGGCCGTGATGGTCGCCTCCATGTCCCGCGGCAAAAAGGCCTACCAGCAATACGAATCGCAACTCAGTGCCGCCATTGCCCGCCTCACTCCGTTGCGCGAGGAACTCAAGGCCGCCGTCGAAGCCGATGCCGACTCCTACAATTCCGTCATGAAAGCTTACAAAGCGGCTCGCGGCGTCGCGGACGAAAAATCCAGCGATGCTTCCTCAGGCGAAACCATGATCGAATCCGCGCTCAAAGAGGCCACCGCCGTTCCGCTCAGCGTTGCCGAAAAATCCCACGAAGTCGCCCGGATCGCCAAGTCGCTCGTACCCATCACCAATCCAAACATGAAATCTGATTTAACCACGGCTCACGCTTTGGCCGGGGCAGCCGTTACAGGAGCGCTGGCCAACGTAGAAATCAATCTGGCATCGCTGAAAGATCAAGCGTTCATCGCAAGTGTGCGCCAAAGAACCGCGGCTCTCTCATAGATACATTTGGTCGCATTTTTTGGCCGGTAGCGGAGAGACGGTGGGACCCTCTTTTGGACAGTCTGCCTCCTGCGAGTGGAAATCCCTACACCCGGGTTATACCATCGAGAGTAAGTCGCGCCGCCACACACGAGACGTTGCCCATGGACCGAATCGCTTCCCTGTGTCTTTCGCTGTTGCTGCTTTCCTCCGCCGCTGTCTTGCTTAGCTTGAACGGGTGCGGGGGCGGTTCGCAATCTACTCCAACAGCGCCGCCAACGCAGGGAAAAATCCAGCACATCGTGATCATCTTCCAGGAGAACCGCACCCCCGACAACCTGTTTCACGACCCAGTACTGATCGCCAACGGAGCCGACATCGCCAGCAGTGGCCTCGATTCCACGGGCAACACAATCCAGCTCACCGCCACCTCTCTAGGCGTCGACTATGACCTGAGCCATGCGCACTCGGCGTTCGTGGCCATGTACGACGGCGGCAAGATGGATGGCGCCAACAACATCAATATCGTCTGCTACAGCACCACGGACTGCCCACCACCCAATGCCCAGTTTTTGTACGTTCAAGCTTCCGATGTCGGCCCGTACTTCCAGATGGCCGAACAGTACACCTTCGGCGATCGCATGTTTCAAACCAATCAGGGTCCCAGTTTCCCGGCACATCAATTCATTATTTCGGGGACATCCGAACCCAGCACGGGCAGCAACCAGTTCGTCGCGGAAAACGCGGGAGGCATAGCTAATGCTGGCGATAACACGGGCTGCACCGCCCCTCCCGCCGAGTACGTCTCGCTGATCGACCCCACCGGCGCCGAGACTACCAGGATCTACCCTTGCACCGATCATCCCACTCTCACCGATGAGCTCGATTCCGCCGGGATCACTTGGCGCTACTATGCTCCGTCTGCGGGCTCGCTCTGGACCGGTCCCAATGCCATTCAGCATATGTGTGGTCCCAACGCTGCTCCTCCCAACGCCACAGCCTGCGTAGGTTCGGATTGGGTCAATCACGTTGTTCTTTACACTACCGCGAACCCCGCCCCGATCCTTACCGATATTTCATCCAACCAGCTTCCGGCTGTGAGTTGGGTGATCCCGGCGGGGCAGAATTCCGATCACGCCGGAACCCTGACCAACACCAGCGGACCCTCCTGGGTCGCTTCCATCGTGAACGCCATCGGCAATAGTTCGTACTGGTCTAACACCGCGATCGTCGTGACCTGGGACGACTGGGGCGGCTGGTACGATCACGTTCCTCCATTTAAAGTCGTCAACGACGGCACCAGTTGGGGCTCGGGCTACGTCTATGGCTTCCGCGTACCTCTGATCGTGATCTCGCCCTACGCCAAAGCTGCTTATATTTCGCACGCGACCCACGACTTCGGCAGCATCCTGAACCTGATTGAGGAGACTTTCAACTTGAAGTCGCTGGGCTATGCCGATGCCCATGCCGACGATCTTTCCGACTGCTTCGACTTCAGCCAGCCCCCGCTCACTTTTAAGACCATCGATGCGCCTATGAAGGCCGACCACTTCCTCAACGACAAGACTCCGGCCGGCGATCCCGACGATGACTAAAGACGATGATTAAACAGGAGTGCTGTGACAGTGCGGCGGGGCTCGCCAAACCGCAGCTGACACCCTGAGCAAAGCCGCATTTCAGGCGAAGCGAAGGATCTCCCGCCTTGGAGCGTGAGCCCATGTAGACCGATACCGAAATATGATCGGTCCCTTCAAGGCATAGGTTCTTGGGTGTTCGATCAGATAACGGCCATGTCCTTTTGTTCCATTCACGAGGGTTGCAAGTAAACTAGAATGGATCGATCTAACCACACGGGCGGATCGTGCATCCAACAGGAATACACGGAGTCCCGATAATTTCCGATTCGAGGCGTTATGAAACTCTTCAAGATTTACCTGGTTTCTCTCTTGCTCGTGAGCATGGCCTACGCCATGCCGTTGAATTCATCGGCCCGCGCCTGCGTCCCCGGCGATTTGCTGCAACTGATCTCGGTGGATTACCGCGCCCTCAAGGATTCACCGACTGCGATGGCGCTCAAGCAGCAGTTGATGCCCGATAACATCAAGCAGTTTGAGGCTGCCCTCAAGGCCATCGGCCTCGATCCTGAAAAAGATGTCGACACGCTCACCTTTGCCTCATTCCATGCCGGCAAACAGGGCGTAAAAACCGTCGGGGTGGCTGCCGGTCCGTTTAACATGAAGGCCGTGCTCAAAAAGATGAAGCTCCAGAAGTTTGTACCCAAGAAATACGGTACGGCTGAGATTTATCCCATGGACGGCGGCTTCGTTATGAGTTTTCTAGACGACAGCACGCTGCTGTTCGGCGATTCAACCTCGATCCGCGTCGCGCTCGATACCCGAGAGGGCCAGGTTCTAGGCCTCGATACTAACGGCAATATGGCCGACATGATGTCCAGCGTCGACTCCGCCCCCGTGTGGAGCATCCTCGACCAGGCGGGTACGCAGAACATGATGCGCTCCGCCATGGGCGACGCCTCCAAGGTAGCGGACTACGATACCGTCAAGAAACATCTGCAGGGCTCACGCTACACGCTCAGCTTCAACAGCGGCGTCAACTTCGACCTGGCCGTAGTCACGTCCGACACGACGACCGCCGCCACTGTTTCATCGCTGCTCAAAGGCTACATGCTCTACAAGAAGATGAGTGCTTCGGCGGCCGAGAAAGTCGCGGTGGAAAATACCTCCGTCGACTCCGATGGTTCGAACGTCACAGTGCATTTCAAAGCCAACGACCAGCAATTCCAGTCGCTGATGCACTCGGAATTGTTCGCCGCCGTTACCCACTAAGCAGATTTCCTCGGTTTGCGAGAAGGCCGATCCGAAGCATGGATTGGCCTTTTTTATTGGGCTTTTCGCTTGCATTTCCTCCCGCCCCGCAGTACGATTGCCCGCATTGAGACGAGAAGTTCCCGGTTGAGGGGCCACGTTAGCTCTACTTCCTTTTCTCGATACCTTCCCCGTTCGATTCATTGCCCGAGGCCAGTTCCGCAGACCGCGCAAATGCGCCGGCATTCAGTCCGCGAAATGGAGGGTTCGTTTATGAAAAAGAGATTGGGAGGGGCGCGCGCGATTGCCTCTCTGCTGCTCGGGCCGGTAGTCCTCTGCGTCACGGCGTTCGGTCAGGTCGCTCCATCAACTACCGGTTTGGTTCTTACCAACAGCACAACCAGCAACAACCCTTTTCTGTGGCTGGTCGACAGTGGCAGTAACACAGGTTTGTTTCCCATCCTTGAAGTCAGCGGTGGCGTCACGTCGCAGACCTTCGGCATCGAAGTGACGAGCCAGGCAACAACGGCCACGGGCACCGCGCCGACGCTATCGACAATTATGGGGACGGGATTCGGCGGGCTCTCTCTTGTGCAAATGGGTTCTGCCGCGACCAACGGCCCCGGTGTACCTTCGCCGGCTTTTGCCATGTGTGCCAACCAATATGGCACAGGTGGCAGTGGCGGCCAGGGGCCGGACTGTTGGTACTGGCAGGTCCAGGGTGGTGGCGCGAGCAATCCTAACCCTCCCGACACTTTGCAACTGACTCGGCTGCCGACAACCAATACTACGGCTAACCTCACAGTGCTGTTTCCCGCATCGATCAACCTCGCCACGGCGGCATTCACAGGTATTCCCGCTTCAGCGGGGCAGATCACTGTCGGTCCGATGCCCTATGGCGGGACAAACGCAAACGTGCCCGCGACCTTCACCGGCGCCAGCACGAGCAGTACCGCATCAGGAGCCGCAGCAGGGCCTGCGATCATCCAGCCCGGCCAATTGACAGCCGCTACCCCCAACAGCACCTCTACCGAGGGCGCTCTCGAACTCATGCAAACCTATTTGGGAACGAACAATAGCGGGTCAAACTACAATCTTCTCGCCTGTCCCGACAATACGACCGCGCAAGGCGTCGTGGTTTGCGGCACCTCAACCGCTACCGCACAGGTGGTGGGTGTGTATAACAATAATCCTCAACAGGCTGGCGCAACCATTACTCCCATTCGCTATGGACGCGCCCAGATCAAAATTTCGGGTCCGCGGCTACATGGAAAAGCGGGGATTATGTTTGCGTGGACGAGACGAACAACGGATATGTCGTCGATCCCAATAACCCAACCGGAACCAACACACCATGTCCCGCTGGCCAGGCCGTCGGAGTAGCGGTCGGAGACACAAGTGCCACAAGCACAAACACTCATGCAGTGGACCTGACGTTAGCTCCAGTTCCGCAGGGCGGCGCGCTCATGACCTTCTTCTGCGCAGGCGTAGTCTCAGGGGGCAGCACTCAATACTTATACCCCGGCGCGGTCAATACGTCGTGCAGTTCCGCCTCGGCCGGCACGGCGATGCAGCCTGTGAGTTTTTCGGGAACGATCAGGAACCTTGAAGTATTTTACGTAACAGCACCCGGTGCAACTCATACAGACACCTTCACCGTCTATAAGTGTCCCGCGCTGGCAAGCTGTGCAGCGACGACTCGCGCCATTACCTGCCAGATTTCCGGGGCCACAACACCGTCGCACTGCAGCGATACCTCAGACGCGGCCTCGGTGTCGCAAGGGGATGGCATCCAGATCGTGGACGCTGCGGGTGGTTCCTCGACGGCCGCCAACCCGAGAGTAACGGTGCAGATTCAATAACGGCATGGTTTTCATCCTTGGGAGAAACCGTGCGACAAACGATAAGGAGAATAAAATAAGATGAGCGCCTTTGCATTTGCCCTACCTTTCCAGATCAGCTACGTTATTGGCTCGCTCACGCAGGTAGACATCACTTTTAGCATCAGCGGCGGCGACGGCAACGGCGTCCCCGTGGCTACGTCGATAGACTATATCTGGGACGCTTCGCTGGCTGTCTCAGATAATCTCGCCGCCTTGAAAACGGCTGTCGCCAATCAGATCCAGTCTCAATTCAACGTTACAGTTCTCAGCGCGAACGTGAACATCCTGATGGGGGTGATGTAAATGAAAAACGAATTTGCAATCGCGCGTCGCGAATTGTTCAAGAAGCTGGTCGGAGCGGCGGGAGCGGTGGGCCTGGCGGCTCTGCTGCCCACTTCGGCCTCCGCCGAAGGAGGTGCTGCCCCGGGCGCAGTCACCGCGACGGTGCGCGTGATCCTGGCGACCGGAAGCAGCGTGCAGTGGATGGCGGTGACCAGCGGCGGCTTAACGGTCGGAGGACAGACCGCCCTAACGGCAGGCACCGGGCTCAACAACAACATCGTGAAGGCGGCGATCGCCGCCATTATTGCCGCGGGCGGCCCCAAGCTCTCCGCCGCACAGGTGGTCCTGCTAGGCGGCCAAGTTTAGCGTTGTCGCTCGGACGTCGTGGAGAAAACTTGAGGGTTGACTATCGGGTCACTTGTTTCTTGATCCGTACCCAGCCTTCTTTGATTGTCTGTCGGGCGCGGCCAATCGCCAGCGCATCCTGGGGAACGTCCTCGGTAATGCACGACGCCGCTCCCACATACGCCCCTTTGCCCACGCGCACGGGCGCCACCAGCGTGCTGTCGCTGCCAATGAACACTCCATCCTCGATCACGGTCTTATGCTTGTTCACGCCGTCATAGTTGCAGGTGATGGTCCCGGCGCCGATGTTCACGCCTTCCCCAATTTCCGCATCGCCCAGATACGTCAGATGATTCGCCTTCGATCCCCTCCCCAGCTTGATCTTCTTCGTCTCGACAAAATTTCCCACGTGCGCGCCCTCGCCAATCTCGCTACCCGGCCGCAGATGCGAAAACGGCCCGATGATCGCGCCTGTCCCGACACGCGCGCCTTCCATCACGCACCCCGGCCGCACCACAACTCCGTCTCCGATCTCGGCGTCACGAATCACAGAGTAAGACCGCACGCGGCATCCCGTGCCAATCTTCGTGTTGCCCAGCAACTGCACGTAAGGCTCGATGACGGTATCCGGCGCGATCTCTACGTCAGCATCGAAGACGCACGTCGCCGGATAAAACACGGTTACTCCCGCCTCCATCAGTTGCCGGCACTTCCTGAAGCGCATCTTCTCGTCTATATCCGCCAGTTCCGCCCGTGTATTCCCGCCCAGCACTTCGCTGGCATTCGCCGTCTTCCACGCCACCACGCGCTGCCGCACCCTTCGCAGCACCGCCGCCATGTCGGTCAGGTAATACTCTTGCTGGGCATTGTCGGTAGAAAGCTTCTCGATGTTCGCATACAGTTCCTTGACCGCAAAAACGTAGAAGCCGGAATTAATTTCGCGAATGTTTTTCTGCGCGGCGTTTGCCGACTTTTCTTCAACAATCGCCTGAACCTCGGCACTGCCCGCGGATTTTCGCAGCACGCGACCATATCCGGTTGGATTTTCCAAGTCCGCGGTCAGCAGCGTCATCGCGACCCTTTCTTTGCTATGAAAGTCGCGGAGGCGGCCAATCGTATCCGGCGTTATCAGCGGAGCGTCGCCGGAGAGCACGATGAGGTCGTCATAGTCAGTCAACGCCTCCCGAGCGGCCATGAGCGCGTGTCCGGTTCCGCGCTGCTCGGCCTGCACCACAAAATTTATTCCCGTGTGCGCCATCGCGGCCCGCACTCGCTCGGCCTCGTGTCCGATGATGGCGTAGACATCGTTCGGCGGGACGATCCGAGCCGCCGCCCGGACCACATGCTCCAGCAGCGGCTTCCCGCCCACCTCATGTAATACTTTAGGAAGTTGCGATTTGAGCCGGGTTCCCTTACCCGCAGCCATAATTGCCACGGCCACCCGCGGAGGATTCAATGCGGCGGTTTCGGCGCCGATTTTTTTGCCCGAGACGGCCTGTCCAGAAGAACTTGTTTTCGTTTTCTTCATTCGCCCCAATATACCGCGCCCATAGAGCAATGGCTATTTACCGAATCATCGTCTAGAATCTGTGCCGGTCCCACGGCTGCGAGGCTCGACTCTCGCGCCTCACTCACGCGATTAGAGCCAGAGAAAGACATGCTCAAATACATGATTGAACGCGACATCCCCTGAGTTGGCGGCGTAACGCCGGACCAGGTCCTTGCCATATCGCAAAGATCGTGGAGCGTGCTGAACAACCCCGGGCCGCAGATTCAATGGCTTCACAGCTACGTCAGGGGCGACAAGATTTATTGCGTGTATATCGCGCCCCACGAAGAAATGGTGCGCGAACACGCCAAGCAAGGCGGCTTTCCCGCGAACCGAGTCTCTGAGATCAAGCTCGTCATCGATCCGACTTTAGCCGAGGCCTAACGGACATCACAGCCCGATTCCCCCGTCGACAGCCAGAATCTGCCCGGTAATAAACTGCGGCGCTGTAGCGAAGAACAGGACCGCCTGCGCGATCTCATCGCCGCGACCATTGCGCTGCATCGGCGTCTCCTTGGCCATGCGACGCATGAAAGCCGCCGCGGCCTTCTCACCCAAGTCGATCATCCCCGGAGCCACGGCGTTCACCGCAATCTCCGGCGCCAGCGCTTTCGCCATAACTTTTGTTAGCATGTGCAGCGCCGCTTTCGACGAACAATAGTGCGCATGCGTAGCCCACGGCCGCAGCCCGCCCAGCGATCCCATGTTAATGATCTTTCCTTCGACCGGCACTTCGGTGTGCTCCGCCTTCTTTCCCCGCTTCCGCCGCATCCACTTCAGCGCTTCCCGCGATACCAGAAACGGCCCCCGGGTATTCGACGCGAACATGGCGTCCCATTGCCGCACCGTCAACTTCTCGAACTCCACAGTCTCGTAGTTCGCGGCATTGTTGACCAGAATATCGATGCGTCCCAATTCGCGGCCCGCCTCCCGGATCATCGACCGAACGCTGGCCTCATCGGTTATATCGCAGCGCAGCGCGAACGCCCGCACCCCGCACCCCGCCAAATCCACCACAGTCTCCCGCGCCTCGCGCGCCGAGTGGTTGAAAGTAATGGCTACATCCGCCCCCGCCCGCGCGAGCGCCAGCGCCGACGCCCGTCCCAGTCGCTTGGCCGCCCCTGTAATCAGCGCGGTCTTCCCCCGAAGCGGTTTTCCCGATTCTTCTAGCATGCACAGGATTCTATCGCCTTGCACTGACAGGTGTATGTCGGGGAAGGTGTATGTGGGCAAAGGTCCAAGGGTGTGTGTAGGGAAAGGTGTTAAGGCGCCTGTGGGGAAAGGCGTTAAGGCGTATGTGGCGACGGGCGCCTTCATCCGTCCCCCCGCGCACAGCGAGGCGTGCGCCGCCACGGCCCCCGCCATTCCCCGAGGCCGAACTCGCCACTACTCCAGCCACCCAACCTTACAAGATACAAATCTTTGCCGCAGCCGACACTTTGTTACTGAAAAGCCGGTCTCCCCGCGCTAGAATCTCCCACATGTCCGACTCCCGCACCGTCGTGGTTTACTCCCGCAAGGGATGTCATCTGTGCGAAGTCGTAAAAGAAAGTCTATCCAAGCTCTCGCGCCGCGGCGGCTTCACCTGGCAGGAAATCGACGTCGACGCGGACCATGACCTCCGCCGCCAATACACCGACGAAGTCCCTGTTATTTTTATCGATGGCCGTAAAGCCTTCAAGTATCACATGGATGAGCAGGAGTTCCTGCGCCGACTGGCAAGTTGAGCTGCCAAGCTGAAGTCTCCCGAGAAGCAACTACGTCGCACTCAGCTCTTTCCAGTACAATTTCTGCCGGCATCTTTCCAGAATGTTGCGCACTCAACTTTACGCCGACCCCCACGATCTTTTTCTCCACGAGCTCGTGCTCGAATCCTGCCGTCGCAATGCGCCAAAGACCGCGCTGGTGGACAGCTCCTGCGCCCGCCGTCTCACCTACGCCGAATACGGAGAGCTCGTCGAGTCCGTAGCGCGCTCCCTGGTTCATCTCGGAGTCAGACCCGGCGACGTAATCGCCATCTTCCTGGCGAACTCGTGGGAGTTCTGTGTAACTTTTCATGCCGCGCAGCTTGCCGGAGCCATTCCCACGCTCCTCAATCCTACTTACCGCGAGCGCGAAGTCCGCTATCAGTTGGAAAACTCCGGCGCAATTCTGCTGATCACCGACGGTTGCTTCATCCAAGGCATCAATCTGGCGGACCTGCCGAAACTCCAACGTGTTTACACCACGCGCCAGGGCGCGCCAGGCGCCGAGCCTTTCGCCAATCTGCTCCGCCCCACGACGGCTGCATTCAGCAAGCCCGGTCAGCCCTCCGATATCACTCTCGCGGCGCTTCCCTACTCCAGCGGCACTACTGGTCTGCCCAAAGGAGTCATGCTCTCGCATTACAATCTTGTGGCCAACGTCTATCAATTCGTCGGACCGAATGCTTCGCATCTCAACGGCAACGACCACATCCTCTGCTGCCTTCCGCTTTACCACATCTACGGGCTGAATGTGATTCTGAATCCTGCGCTGATCCTTGGCGCGACACTCGTCCTCGTGCCGCGCTTCAGCGTGCCGTTGCTCACCAAAATTCTGATTGACGAAGCCATCACGATGATGCCTCTCGTCCCGCCTGCGATGAATGCTCTATGCCAGGCCGCCGAAGCCGCGGAGTTTCCTCGCGATCACAAAGTCCGCTGGGCCAAATCCGGAGCCGCACCTCTTGCTCCCGAACTCGCCCGCCGCTTCACTGCGCTCACCGGTATTCTCGTGTGTCAGGGGTACGGCATGACCGAAGCCTCGCCCGTCACCCACGTCGGCTTCCTCGAACCCGAGCTTTATCATCCCGACTCCATCGGTCATCCTCTCGCCGAAACCGATTGCCGCGTGCTCACTCAGGCCGATATCGATCTCTCCGACACGCCCGACGATCTTATCGAGGCTGCCTCCGGCCAGCCCGGCGAACTCGTGATGCGCGGACCGCAATTCATGCTCGGCTACTGGAACGAGCCGCAAGCCACTGCCGCGGTTTTGCGCGACGGATGGTATTGGTCCGGCGATGTCGTTACGCGCGACCTGAAAGGCTTCTACCGCGTCGTCGACCGCTGTAAAGAAATGATCAAGTACAAGGGTTTCGCCGTGGCTCCCGCCGAGGTCGAGGCCGTTTTGCTCGAGCATCCGGCGGTAAAAGAATGCGGCGTAATTGGCCGCCCTGATAATGCCGCCGGAGAAGTCCCTATGGCCTTCGTCGCGCTACGCCACGGCTTTGTCGAACAACAGAAGCTGAAAGACGAACTCTGCGCCTTCGTCGCCGACCGCCTCGCGCATTACAAGCAACCGCGCGAAGTGCGGTTTGTCGATTCTGTTCCCAAGACCGCATCGGGAAAAATCCTCCGCCGTGAATTGCGAAAGTCCATCGGTTGAAGACAATCGCACTCGACAGTCTCGCTGATCGCGTCCGTGCAATGCGTCCTTCAGATCTTGGCGTTCTTTGCGGAATTTCTTAGCGCCCTTTGCGTTCACGCTTTCGCTTCTGCTTCCCGCAAGATCAACCCCCTAACCGCAAAGAACTCCAAGCACCGCCGCAAAGTGCGCAAAGAGCGACTACTGCGAAGAAGTGACACGTTTTTGACATGCCGCTGACAATTCCTTTCCGCTATGCCTGCACACTCACTTCCAGTTCGCGGCGAATTTCTGCCGACCGCGCATGCATCCGCAAATGCCTATCCTGGCGCTCGTTTTGCCGGAGGCGGCGCGGAAATCGTAACGGCCAATCGGATTGGCATCGCCATCGGAGGATTGTCATGAATTTGTCTCGCCTGAAAATCTGGGCCTGTGCAGCTTCGCTCATCGCCGCCAGCACGCTCTCGGCCCACGCCCAGGGAAACGGCTTCAACACTCCCGGAAATGTTCTCATCTCCGACCAGTACAACAATCGCCTGATCGAAGTGAATCCCGATAATCACGCTGTGGTCTGGACCTTCGGGGACGGTTCCAGTGTCGCCGGACCTCACTCGGTCGTCGGCGTAAACGACGCGCAACGCATTGGCGCGATCACGCTGATTGCCGGCACCGGCGTTCCCGCAGGCGCCGAGCCCACGTGCCCTAACGGATGTCCCGACAACCGCGTGATGCTGGTAAATCCCAAAGGAATCATCGTCTGGCAATACGGCAAGGCGGGCGTCACCGGCTCTGGCCCGGATGAGCTCAACGCACCGGTGCAGAATACCTATCTCCCTAACCATCACATCCTGATCACCGATCAGGGCAACGCGCGCGTTATCGAAGTAACTCCGGACAAGCAAATTGTCTGGCAGTACGGCCAGACGGGCGTAACCGGAGCCGGACCCGATCAGCTCAATAATCCCAACAGCGCCGAGTTGCTCGGCAACGGGAACATCCTGATCGCCGACGAAAGCAACAACCGCGTCATCGAGGTGAATCGCAAGAAGCAGATTGTTTGGAAGTATGGCTGCGCCAGTTGCAGCGAACTCAATGCCGCGGCCTTCGCCAGTCGCCTGCCCGATGGCAGCACGCTCATCACCGATGGCGGCAACAACCGCATCCTCGACGTAGATTCCAGCGGCAAGATTCTCTGGACCTATTACACGAATGCGCGCTCCGGCAGCGTCTCCAATCCCGCTCCGAGCCGGGCGGTGCAACTGAAGAATGGCAACATCCTGATCAGCGACCAGAACAACATGCAAGTCATTGAAATCGACTCCGCTCAGAACATCGTCTGGAGTCAGGGAATCATTGCAGTCGCAGGCAATGGATTCAACATGCTGAACGGCCCCTACGACGCAAAAGTGATCGGCGACTATACCGGCTTGACGCCGCCCGTGCTTCGCGGACGCGAACGGTAGATCGCACCTGTTTTGGGATGAGCAGTCATGTTACGGAATGTCATCCGAGCGGCGCGTGAAGTGCGCGCCTAAGCGCACTTCACGCGCCGTCGAAGGATCCCTGCCTCCGGAAAAAATGCCAGCCGCATAGATGACTCATATATGGATGCTTCGACTACGGATTGCAGTTCGCGAAGCGAACTGCAATCTCCGTTCAGCACGACGACAAAATAAACCCTACTTCTTCTCCGCCTCCGGCAGTTTCCGAGTAGCAAAGAAACTCCAGATCACCTCGTTGGCATTCAGATCCTGGCTGGTCTTGCCGATCGTGTTCTCCGCCTCATACTGCTCGCCGCCTGGCCAGGTATTTCCCGCGCCCTTCACGCTGTAAAGCACCACTTGCGCATTCTGCTGGCAGCCGTTGTAGGTGTCCACCTTGGTTTCCATTCCACCCTTTGCTTTCGGCGGTAATTTGCTCTTTTCCGGTTTCTCCTGGCAGCGGTCAATCTTCGCCCACGCCTTGGCGCTATCTTCCACGGAAATCGTGGAGAGGCTCCGATTCTTCTCCGTGCCGCCGTCATAGCGAACCACCGGGTCCGATGTGCCATTGATCATCAACATCGGCACCGGTCGGGTGGGCACACAAATCATGGTCTTCGGCATCGCCGCACCCACAGCGGCCACGGCGGCAAAACGGTCACCCAAGGCGCATCCCAGCCGCATGCTCATGAAGCCGCCGTCGGACAATCCCGCTACATAGATTCGTGCCGGATCCGCCGAAAACTTCTTGCCGACCTCATCCAGCAGTTGGTTAAAGAATCCAATGTCATCGGTGGGCGTCGGCTGTCTCTGCTCGTTCGGTTCCTCGCCCCGGCGCTGTCCCCCGCTGCCCGGATACCCTCCGCCGGGATAACCCCCACCACCCCCGGGGTAACCGCCGCCACCAGGATAGCCATAACCACGGCGCCTCGGTCCCATCCCCATCGGCCGCTGCTGCGCTGTCGGCCGCACTCCCACATTCCAGCGCCCATGCAACGCAAAGGGATAAACCGTAATCACGCCATCCTTGTCCGCCAGCTCATCGAACCGCGTCAGCCGCTGAATATCGTCCGCATCCTGATTCAAGCCATGCAGCAGAATCACTACCGGATAATGTTGCTGCGCTTCGTAGCCCTTCGGCAGACGGATCACGTAACCGCGCTCCACATCGTCGACCATGATTTTTTCCTTGGTCGTCTGCGCCCAGAGCGATTGACAGAGTAATGGACCGAGCGATGCACAGGCCAAAGGTAGGAGCAGACAGACCGCTGCCTTCGAAAAATTTCCATTCCACTTTCCAATTTTCATCTGGTCTCCAGAAGCGTGATCCCGAAAAGTCCCAAGCAGAGGCTTGCCCTTGTTTGGAAGCATCCGCTCTCGCCAGAGTTGGCCCGCAACGGAACTTTCCGGCCCAACCAACCGTATGTCTCCATGAACGCAGCCATCGAAGCGTTGAAACCCATCTCAGCATCTCCGGCGCCCAGCGCCACAGAAGGGAGAACTACCATGGACGGAATCACCGGTCTCGCAGCGATTGTCATGATTTTCGGTATGCCCACGGCTGTACTAGGAATGTACACCTTTTACCGCGTGCGCAAACTGCGCACGGAGGAACGTCTCGCGGCGATGCAGAGGGGAGTAGCCGTCCCCATGGAGCCCGATCTTTCCCAGGCCGCCCACTCCCGTCGCGCCGGAATCCTGCTGATCGCCGGCGCCGTCGGCTTCATGTTGACCTTCAGCATTATTGCCAGAGTCGAGCCCGACGCCCAAATCGTAGCCGCCTTCGGCGCCATCCCCTTCACCCTTGGCCTGGGATATTTGCTCGACTCAAACCTGATCCGCCGCGAAGCCCGCGCGTCGTAAGCGCACCGGGATCGAAAAGAAAGCGCGGAAGCCCTGCGGGAACAGGTGCCCCATTTTTCACGCGTCGTTGGCGTGAGAAGTGGGGCTCTTGACTTTTACTCCCCCGTCAGAAACCTAAACTGCGCCTCGTTCAGCGGCACCACGCTCAACCTTCCCTGCCGCGCCAACGGAGATTCAGCAAACAACTGATTCGCCTTTGCCTCCGCCAGCGTCACTGGCTTCGCATTGGCTTTGCCAACTTTAATTTTTACCTGCGGATTCTTCTTCGCATCCGAGGCATCGACCGAAACCACCGTCGCCGTTCCCACCGCGCTCTTCTCATCGCCCGTGTGATAAATCACCAGCCGCTCACCCGGCTTCATTCCCCGCAGATTCTTCAATGCTACGGGGTTCGACACGCCGTCCCAAATCGTGGTCTTCTCGCGCTGCAAATCTGCAAACGAATACGTCGAGGGTTCCGTTTTCAATAAGTAATCCATGCGCCTTACTCCTTCAACGAGCATTTCTCTCAGCCGGGGGTGCGAATCTAATTGGGCTTTTTATTCGGATCCGGCGGAGGTGCGTCTGGCTTCGCCGGCGAATTCTGGTCCTTCGCCCCCTCGCCATACACCGTGAACTGATCCTGGGGACGCTTCAGCTTAACCGTGATCTCCGTCTTGGCCTTCTCGACGTCGTAATCTTCTCCGAACGTCTGAAATCCGTGCGCCAGCACCTGCACTCGCAGCATGCCTAAGGGAATGCCGTCAAAGCTCGCTTTTCCCTCCGCGTCGGTCTTCAACTCCATGCCTCCGCGGCTCTGCTTGCCCTTGTCGTTCACCGGATGCATGATGACTGCGGCGTTCCGCACCGGTTTCCCGCTGTCATCCTTGACCACGAGAAAATAGATGAACGACGTGGCCTCTTCGTCCTTATCCTTTTGCCCCATGGCCATGCCCGACATCGCAAGCATCGCCAGCACTGCCCCAATAACCCATGACTTTCTCATGCCAGCCATTCTATGCAGCTGCGAGTCGGCTGTCATCCTCACACAGCCGATGAGACACCGAGATGCATCATCGTCCGAATGCCCACGCCACCATCAGCGGGAACTCTTCTCGCCAAAATGCGCCACCATGCGAACCAGCTCGCTCGTTCATGACGACATCCGCGCCTGCATCGCGCAGCGCGTCCGCCCACCTCCTTGCGTTTTCGAGGAAGAACGGCTCCTGCGTGCCAGCGACAAGGTAGGTGCGCGGAAGCGGACTCGGCATAACGCCAGTCGGCTTGTAACCGCCGCCAGGCGAGGCGCAGAAGACCACACCGTAGAGATCTGGATGCCGAAGCCCAAGAGCGAGGGCCAGCTCTCCACCCGCCGACACGCCGAACACTGCGGTACGTTCAGCGGGCAGCGCTACGCCAAACCGCAACTCCGTCCAGCGGCGAACGTCTTCGACGAAGAACTTCTCATGTGCCGCGAACCGCTCCGGCTCAAAGCCCGGTGAATACTCATGGATCCGCGGCATCTCATCGATCAGCCCATGTACACCGACGATCATTGTGGACGGTACGTCGGCCTTCTCGAGCAACCTGCCCCACTTCGCGATTCTCTGCCCGTCGCCGGCGAAGACAATTGCTTTCGGCGGCTCAGGCGGAACGTACACCGTAACAAGCCTTCCACCGCCGTATTCGAACGCCTCGGTGACAAATTCTCCCGAGACTCCGGTCGCTGGCTTGTCGGGCGTTCCGTCGGACTCACTGAGCTTGCGGTCGACGTGATTGCGTCCTTGCTCCTTCATGGCGTTGCCTCTTAATTTGTAGAACTCTGACCCTATAGAACTATGATCGCCCTGTTCTTCCGTCCACCTATAAGAATAGGATGCCGCTGAAACCTGCTCTTTTACAATGCTCATGTGAAGACCTGGGACGTCATCATCGTCGGCGGCGGCGTCATCGGCCTCTCGCTCGCCATCGAACTGCGCAAACGCAGCGCAACCGTGCTCGTAATCGAGCGGGGAGAACCCGGCCGAGAAGCCTCGCACGCCGCCGGCGGCATGCTAGTCGACTGCGGCCTCGAAACGCCGACGGCACTCCAGCCTCTCGCCACGGCGAGCGCGCGGATGTATCCCGAATTCGCGTACGAAGTTGAAGTCGAATCGGGGATGAAAGTAGATCTGCGCGACCAAGGGACGATCGTTCTCCTATCCCCGGAGGATGCCGAGCGGTATACCGAATTCCTTTCGGCGAACCGTCTTCCTAGCCCACTGAAGGAACTCGAGCCCGCGCTTGCCCGAATCGATTCTTCCGCCGTCTTCTTGCCGCTCTTCTTAGAAGAGCGCAGCGTCGATCCGCGCGCCCTCTCCGCTGCCGCGTGGGAAGCAGCGAAGCGAAGAGGCGTCGATTTTTCCACCGGCGACGCAGTGCAGTCGATTATCTTTTCCGCCGGAGCCGACCGCGCACTCGTCCGCGCCAGAACCGAGTATCACGGCAAGAAGGTCGTCAACTGCGCCGGAGCCTGGTCCGGCGAACTCGGTCCGCACCCCTTTCCCACTCGCCCTGTCAAAGGGCAAATGCTCTGCCTCGCCATGCCCTCACGCACGCTGCTGAAGCACGTAATCCGCGCTCCCGACGTTTATCTGATCCCTCGCAGCGACGGACGCCTCCTCGTCGGTGCCACCGTCGAAGAAGCCGGATTCGACAAACGCACCGATCCCGATACAATTCAGCGCTTGCACAAAGCCGCAATAGCCCTCGTTCCGCAACTGATCGAAGCCCGGTTCCTCGATGCCTGGGGCGGTCTCCGCCCCGGCACTCCCGACGCCCTCCCCATCCTCGGCGAGACCGCAACTCCCGGCTACTACGTCGCCACCGGCCACTTCCGCGACGGCATCCTCCTCGCCCCCATCACAGCAGAAATCATGGCCGACGTAATCGAAGGCAAAACACCAGAGTTTGATCTAGCTCCGTTCTCCCCAGCAAGGTTCTAAAGAGTTCGCAACCATCCCGGTGTTCCTCTGTGCACCTCAGCGTCCTCTGTGGTTAAGGATTTTTTTCGCCAATCCAGCAGAGCCCGGCGCCGCCCCGCCGCGCTATACTGATTCGTTTCCGCGCACCTTTAAGCTACCCGTCGAAGAAAGGACTCATCCATGGCCTCGTCCGCAGTCGATTTTGCCCGCACCAATCAGCAGCGCTTCCTCAACGAACTCAAGGATCTCCTCCGCATTCCCAGCGTCAGCACTCTGGAAGAACACAAGCCCGACATTCAAAAGGCCGCCGACTACGTGGCCAACAACCTGCGCCGCATCGGCATGGAAAATGTCGAAATCATCCCCACCAAAGGCCATCCGCTCATTTACGCCGACTGGCTGCATGCCGCCGGCAAGCCCACGGTGCTTTGCTACGCCCACTACGACGTCCAACCCGCCGAGCCGCTCAACGAATGGATCACGCCGCCGTTCGAGCCCACCGAGCGCAAAAACAACCTCTACGCCCGTGGCGCGGTCGACGACAAAGGCCAGCTCTGGATGGAAGTCAAAGCCCTCGAATCTCTCATGCAATCCGGCGGCGGCAAGCTGCCCATTAACGTGAAAGTCATTTTTGAAGGCGAAGAAGAAGTCGGCGGCGCTGCCATCGCGGAATATATTCGCAAGCAGAAAGCCAAACTCAAAGCCGATTTCGCTCTCGTCTGCGACACCGAACTTTTCGCGCCCGATCTTCCCACCCTATGCGTCGGGTTGCGCGGCCTGGTTTACACCGAAATTGAAGCCCAGGGCGCCAAGACCGATTTGCACTCCGGCATGTACGGGGGCGCGGCCCCGAATCCACTGTTCGCCCTGATCGAAATCATCGGCAAACTGAAAGACGCCAAGGGAAAGATTCTCATCCCCGGCTTTTACAAAGGCGTGAAGGCACCGACCGCAGCGGAACTCAAAGCCTGGAAGCGCCTGCCCTTCAACGAAGAGCACTACCGCAAGGCCGAAGTGGGATCGAAAGTCCTCACCGGAGAACCCGGCTACTCGGTCCTCTACCGCACCTGGGCGCGCCCCACGCTGGAAGTCCACGGCATGCCCGGAGGCTTCGTCGCCCCCGGTGCAAAAACCGTAATTCCTGCGAAGGCGAGCGCGAAAGTTTCCATGCGCCTGGTCCCCAACCAGGACGCAGATGATGTCTTCAAGAAATACTCCGCCTTCGTGAAGAAGCTCACGCCCAAGGGAGTTGAAACGAAAATCAAAGTGCACAGCAAAGGCCCGGCCGCCGTAATCGGCACCGATAATCGCTTCATCAAAGCCGCCACCGAAGCCCTGCACGACACATTTAGGAAAGAAACCGTCTTCATTCGCAGCGGCGGCTCCATCCCCATCGTCACCGACTTCCAGGACGTCCTGAAAATTCCCAGCGTCATGATGGGCTTCGGCCTCCCCGACGACAATCTGCACGCCCCCAACGAAAAATTCCACATTCCCAATTTCCACCGCGGAATCGAAACCATCTGCCGCTTCTTCGAAAAGCTAGGCTAAAAATATCTGGGATAAAAGTATGTTGTAGAGCGAGTTTTTATTTTGCAATTAGTTATGCGGGGACGGGTGCCTTCCCCCGCCCCGCCAAGCGCAGCGAAGCGAGCAGCGCCACCACCCTTTCCCTTCTCCTCAACGGCAGCCCGATCAACTAACTATCGCACGCAGCTGTTTGAGGGTTTCGGAAGGCTCAGGCCGGATGGTATAGTCTGCGTTTACATCCGCCGCACGAATGACTCCTTGCTTGTCGATCACGTAGCTCGACGGCATCGGCAAGCGGTATTCCGATTCGTCGTTAAATCGGTCCAGAGTACTCCCGAATGATTTGTATAGCTCGCGGAGGTAATCCGGCAGTGTAAAGACAAGCCCAAACTGCTCTGCCGTCTTCAGATGAAGGTCGGTCAATATGTCAAAAGTCAGGTTCAGTTTCTTGTGCAGAGCTCGCGTGTAGCGCTCGAGTTCAGGAGTGACGACGACCATCTCCGCCCCCAAGGCTCGCACCTCGGAAACGATTTGCTGTAGAGCCTCCAGCTCCATATTGCAGTAAGGTCACCAGTGTCCGCGGAAGAAGTTGACCACTAGCGGCCCTTCGCGGAGCAGGTCGGTGGACGATACCTGTACATGATCCTGATTAAATAGAATAAACGTGGGAGCGCGGTTCCCAGGCTTTAACGCGCGCTCTTCGATTCCAGTGGCCTTGAGCTCGGCCGTCGCTCGATGCATTTTTTCAATCGCCGCAGGCGACGCGTTGTAAGGCGGCGCTCCGGAATCAAAAGTCTTCTTAAATTCGTCCAATCGTTCCTGAAGGCCTGCCATTTGTCTTTGCCTTCCTTTCGGCGTCAGGCTTGCCCGCAAACTAACCGATCAGCCACATAGATCACATAACATACCCACCCTTATCTTAAATCCGATTGCGCTTCGCGCGAGCTTGCGCTAGCCTTATCCTGCTCTCGCGGTCCTCCCACCTCTCTTCCCGTCTCCACTGAAAAACCGGCCAGTTGCTGCAATGTGTGTGCAACCCAACGCGGTCCTTTGCAAACCCACACCACATATGGTGTTATATTCCTTGACCCCGCCCCAATTTCCCCGTTACAGTAGCTTAACTTTGTTCCCGCCCTATCCAGCCTGGGGTGAAAACGCACCGGGGAGCGCGTCGCCATGCATCGAATCTCCAGGGGAGGAATCCTCTTGGTAAACAGGGTCTGCTTCGTTGAAAGCAGCAGCAAAAATCGCCACCTCTCGCCCATGAGTCGAGAAATGGGGCACTCGGTTCCACTGGCCGCTGCCAACTCGCCACTGTTTTTTCCAAGGAGTTTACGTTGCTCAAACTGAAGAGGCTTCAGATTCTCGGGTTCAAGTCGTTCTGCGACCGCACCGAACTCAAGTTCCACGGGGACGGGGTGGCGGCCATTATCGGCCCCAACGGTTGCGGCAAGTCCAATATTTCCGACGCCATCTCCTGGGTACTCGGCGAACAGTCGGCCAAGACCTTGCGCGGCGCCCGCATGGAAGACGTCATCTTCGCCGGCACTCGCGACCGCAAGCCCACCGGCATGGCCGAAGTGTCGCTAACCCTGATCGATCCCGAAGCCTACAACGGCGCCGACGCAAACGCGCCCACCGAAATCGACATTCAAGACAATCTGCCTGAAGCCAACATCAACGACGACTGGGACGAAGCCTCCATTCGCGCCCGCGCCGCTAAAGCAACAGAAGACGCCGTGGAAGACGCACAGCCCGGCAGAACCGAAGAAGTAGAACTCCCGCGCAACAAAATCAACACCATCGCCGTTGCTTTTCCCGACGACGAGCCTGTGTTCGCCCTGCCCGCGCACACGGTAGTTGCACCGCTGACCGCCGCATCCGCAGGCACTCCTGCCCCGCACGTAGTCCTCAAAATCCGCCGCCGCAAATTCAACCAGCAGCAGTTCCATCACGGTGAAATTCATGTCACCCGTCGCCTGTTCCGCTCCGGCGACAGCGAGTATTTGCTAAACGGCAAACTCTGCCGCCTCCGCGACATTCAGGAACTCTTCATGGGCACCGGCCTCGGCCCTGAATCCTACGCGCTCATCGAGCAGGGACGCATCGGCCAGATCCTCAGCAGCCGCCCCACCGACCGCCGCGCTATTCTCGAAGAGGCCGCCGGCATAACGAAATTCAAAACCAAGAAGCGCCTCGCCGAAGCCCGCCTCGAAGACGCCAAGCTCAACCTTTCCCGCATCAACGACATCTTCGACGAAGTCACGCGCCAGATGAATTCGCTCAAGCGCCAGGCCAGCAAGGCCGAGCGCTACGCCCGCCTGCGCGAAGAAATGCGCGCCAAGCTGCGCGTGGTTCTCGCCAGTAAATTCGCCGCCATCGAACAGGAAAGCGCCGCGATAGATTCCCAACTCAACATCCTCGCCGAAGAGATGGAGCATCGCACCGCCGCCGTGCACCAACTCGATGCCGAACACGCCGAGCGTACCCAGCGCGGTTACTCCATCGAAGCCGAACAGCGCGAGAACCGCGACCGCATCAGCCAGATCATTCTGGAAATCGACCGCGCCCACGCCCGCCGTCGTCACAACGAAGAACGCTGCGCCGAGTTGCT
The DNA here is from genome assembly GCA_036500765.1 of Candidatus Sulfotelmatobacter sp. NCBI lineage: Bacteria > Pseudomonadati > Acidobacteriota > Terriglobia > Terriglobales > Candidatus Korobacteraceae > Candidatus Sulfotelmatobacter > Candidatus Sulfotelmatobacter sp. The sequence continues at coordinate 273,244 of DASYBM010000004.1, read as the reverse complement.
GGTGCGCGCCGCTTCCTCTGAAGCCGAACTAGCGCAGGCGCGCCATCGCCTAACCGCGCTCGAATCCGAACGCGAATCCAATCGCCAGATCCTCGAATCCGCCGCCGCTGACTTGGCCGCCGCTCAATCCGACTTCGTCCTCTGCCAGCAAGAGGCCGCTGCCGCTGCCGCGAGCCTCGCCGAAATCGAGCGCCAGCAGGAAGAATCCCGCGTCGCAGTCTTCGACACGGTCTCCTCCGCGTCGCGCCTGCGCAATCAACTCGCGCAAGCCGAAGAACGTCTCGCTGGCGCCGATCGCGAAGCCCGCCGCCTCGAATCCGAAATCGGTAGCGCCAACGTTCAGGTCGACGCCTTCGGCGGCCAGCGCGGCCAACTCGCTCTCGAATTTGAAACCGTCACCCAACGCGTCACCGGAATCGCCGAAGAAATCAGCCAACTCCGCCGCCTGATCGAACAGAAAAAGCTGGAAGAGACGCGGGCCAAGACCAATCTCGACGTGCTCCGCGCCGAATACGCCTCCTATCTCGGCAAGAAAGGCTCGCTCGAAGCCGTCATCGCCGAGCACGGATACTCCACCGAATCGGTTCGCCGCCTCTTCCAATCCGGCGTGATGAACAGCGGCCTTGCCCCGGTTGGCGTGCTCGCCGACTTCCTCGAAGTGGAACCTCGCTACGAACGCGTCGTCGAAGATTTCCTGCGCGACGAACTCAACTACGTCGTCGTCAAATCCTGGGACGCTGCCGACGAAGGCCTGCGCATGCTGCGCACCGGCGTCGATGGCCGCGCCACCTTCCTCGTCCATCCCGAAGACGCGCAAGCCAAATTCTCTTTCGTGCTCAATGAAGCCGCACACTGCGCGCCCCCCGCGGCCCAGATCACTCCACTCAAGAGCACCATTCGTGTCCTCGACGGCTTCGGCAAATCGCTGGAAGTCATCCTGCCCAAGCTGCGCGACGGCTACATCGTTCCCGAAGCAGGCGTAGCCCGCGGCCTGGCTCTGGAAAATCCCGATGCTTTTTTCCTCTCTCAAGCCGGCGAGTGTTTCCACAACGTCACGGTCACCGGCGGCAAGCAGCGCGCCGAAGGCCCGCTCTCGATGAAGCGCGAACTGCGCGAGGTGCTCCGGCAGATGGAAGATCTCGAGCGCGCTCTCCGCGATGAAGAAATACGAGTGCTCACTCTGGGCCGCGAGATCAAAGATCTCACTTCCCTGCTCGATCGTCTCGACGGTGAAAAGCGCGAAGCCGAACATCAGGCGATGACATCGGGCCACATGCTCCAACAACTTGACTCGGAGATGACCCGCGTCAGCGAGCGACTCACCGTCTCGCAAATGGAATTGCGCCGCCTCGCCATCGATCGCGCCGAACAGGAAAGCATAGTCTGCGCGCGCCAGTCCGAAATCGCAGCCTTAGAAGAACAGCGCATCCAACTTGAGCAGCAGATCGCCGCCGCGCAGGAGTCTCTGACCGCTCTTCGCCAGCGTCGCGAAGAATCGGCCCAAACCACCTCGCAGCATGCCGCCCGTGTGGCCACACTCGAAGAGCGCCACCGTTCCGCATCTGCTGTGCTGCAACGCATCGAATCTCTATTCTCCGAGATGGGCGAACGCGTTCATGCACTGACTTCGCAAATCGAATCCGCCGCTGCCGAGAAATTGCAGCGCGAATCCGAGAACCAACAACTCGCCCAGAATGCCGCCGATCTCGAAGCCGAACGCAATGCCGCGCAAGCCCGCGAAGGCCTGCTGCAATTTGAGACCGAACAACTCCGCGCCCGCCTCACCGAAATCGACGACCTGCTGCGCAACAGCCGCCTGCTACTTGACCAGGCCCGCGATCGCCGGGGCGAACTTTCCGCCACTGCCGCGAAGCTGCAATCGGATGCGCAGCACATGTCGGAAATCTGCCTCAACGAACTCGGCGTCGAGCGCGCCGCATTAATGGCCGACACCACACTCGTGGCCGTCACCGGCGATGAACTCACCGCCGAAGATCGACTTTATCGCGACATGCGCACGAAACTCGAAGCCATGGGCCCGGTCAACATGATGGCCCTCGAAGAGTACAAAGAGTCCGCCGAGCGCCACGGCTTCCTCGATACTCAGCGCAAGGACTTGATCTCGTCGATCGAAAACACAACGGCCACCATCAAAGAGATCGATCAAATCTCGCGTCAGAAATTTGAAGAAGCTTTCGCTAAGATCAACGAAAATTTCCAGGCCACATTCAAGAAGCTGTTCGGCGGCGGGCACGCCTTCATGAAATTAACCGACGAAGAGAACAGCGCCGAGAGCGGTATCGACGTTGTCGCTTCGCCTCCCGGCAAGCGCCTTCAAAGCGTGCTTCTGCTCTCCGGGGGCGAGAAAGCGCTCACCGCGCTCGCTTTGCTCGTCGGCATCTTCCAATACGCCCCCAGCCCATTCTGCATTCTCGACGAAGTCGATGCCCCGCTCGACGAAGCCAACATCGGCCGCTTCACCGAACTGGTCAAAGAAATGAGCGTGCAAACCCAGTTCGTCCTTATCACTCACAGCAAGAAAACCATGAGCATCGCCCCCGTTCTCTACGGAGTCACCATGCAGGAGCCGGGGGTCTCGAAACTCGTCTCAGTACGTTTTGCAGCGACAAATTGAAATCTCCTGCGCATGCCGACGAAGAATGTCCTTCTCTCGATTCCTGGCAAATCGAAGAAATCACGAACGCCTTAGCCGAAGCCGACCGCGCTGATTTCGCGAGCGACGACGAAGTTGAACTTACATTCAAAAAGTGGACGCTGCCTCATCACTTGTAACGTCCCAGTTATCCACTCCCATCCTCAGCTTTTCCACAATTCCGATTACTCATAACCCTTGTCCCCTAAGCCCTTTCCGCCATCTGCTTTGCTGTCAACATTTTTCATTGGAACGGATCGCTTGCGACGCACGAAAACCTGATCAGAATCGTTGACATTTTTTTCTGACCAGCTAGAATACGCCTCGCTCCTTGCCTGTAAAATTTCTCCATGACTTCCGATCTACTCGATCCCGTCCTCTTACAAACCAATTTTCCCGATCTCCACCTTCACGCCAGCGGCAAGGTGCGGGACATCTATTCCCTCAACGACCAGCAACTGCTCTTCGTCGCCACCGACCGCATCTCGGCTTTCGATTACATCCTGGCCACCGGCATCCCCCACAAGGGACGCGTCCTCAGCCAGATTTCCCTCTTCTGGTTCGATTACCTGGCCGAGATCGTCCCCAATCACCTGATCACCGCCGACGTTGACAAGTATCCAGCATCCATTCGCAAGTACGCTGACCAGTTGCAGGGCCGCTCCATGCTCGTGCAGCGCGCCGCCATGTTTCCCGTGGAATGCGTGGTCCGCGGCTACATCTCCGGTTCCGCCTGGAAAGAATACAAAGCCACTGGCAAGGTCTCGGGCATCCAGTTGCCCGCCGGCCTCAAAGAATCCGATGTCTTTCCTGAGCCCATCTTCACCCCGTCTACGAAGGCCACAACCGGACACGACGAAAACATTTCCTTCGACCAGATGTGCCACATCGTCGGCGTCGAAACCGCCAGCCATCTGCGCGATCTGACCCTGCGCGTCTACAAGAAAGCCGCCGCCTACGCGCTGAACCGCGGCATCATCATCGCCGACACCAAGTTCGAGTTTGGACGCACCGCCAAGGGCATCACTCTGGCCGACGAAGTCCTCACTCCCGACTCCTCGCGCTTCTGGCCCGCCGACAAGTACGTTCCGGGACGGCCGCAGGATTCTTATGACAAGCAGTACGTCCGCGATTATCTCGAGCAGATTCACTGGAACAAGCACCCGCCGGCGCCCGCGCTTCCCGCCGACGTGGCTCGCCGCACCAGCGAAAAATATCTCGAGGCTTATTTCCAGCTTACGGGACACAAGTTGGATGTGTAATCCCGCTTCTGGTGCGATCTGCGCCCGCGGGAGCGCAGCATGACCCCCGCGGACTGGTTCATTTGTGCGTTGTTGTTAATTAATGTCGTCACAGCCGCCATGCAGGGCTTCTTTTCCGAAGCTCTCACCATTGCCGGGCTGGTCGTAGGCTACATCGTGGCGGCCTGGAAATATCGCGTCGTCGCGGAGTGGCTGGAATCGTTTTTGAAGAATGTGTGGTTGGCTGAGGTTCTTGGTTTCTTCGTCATTTTTTTTGCCATCGTGATCCTGTTCGGCCTCGCCGCCAGAATCGCACGGTGGGTGATGAAGCAGTCCGGACTCAGCGGCCTTGACCGTTTCCTCGGCGCAGTCCTGGGACTGGCAAAGGGCGGGTTGATGGTAGCGGTGATCCTGATGGGCATGACGGCATTCACGCCAACCTCAAAGCTGCTACAGAATTCGCAGCTCGCGCCTTACTTTCTCGTGCTCGGGCACGCCGCCGCGTGGCTCGCACCCACCGAGTTGAGGCTGCGCTTCGAGCAGGGTCTTACCTTGCTCCATCAGGCTCCGCAGAAGTTAACCAGTTCCCCTGCTTCCCCGCCGCAATAGGCCGCGGTGCAGTGAAAATTCATATTTAAGAGAGAGACGCATCGTGAAAGATCAATTGGAAGCTCTGGTTCTCCAGATGTACAGAAGCAACATTCTTTACTCCGAAGGCGTGCGCGAATTCAAAAAGCGTTTCATCCTCACCGTATTGCAGGAGAACAAAGGCAACCAGTGCCGCGCCGCCCGCGAACTCGGCATGCATCGCAACACCCTCAGCCGTACCATCACCGAACTCAAAATTGACGTCCGCGTGCTGCGCGACGGCGTCAAGCGCCCACCTCGCAGCACCCGCACCGCGATCGTCGAGAAGAAAATCGTCCGCTAACTCAGCCGCTTGGCGGCGGAATGTGAAAGCCCCGCAGGGAAGTGCCGGGTGGACGGCCCATGACGTCAACGCAAATGAAAAGGCAGCCCGCGCGGGCTGCCTTTGCTTTCACTTGCCTATTCGCTATTGGCTGGCGGCCGGCTTGTGATGCACCGCCGGCTTCGCCGGAGCCGCTTTGGCCCTCAACAGCTGCCCCTTCTCCATCACCATCATGAACGGATTCGGTGTATAGGAAGCGGGCTCACCCTGGAAGTCCAAGCTGGCCCCGTCTTTTGGAATCAATCGCACCGGAACCTTCTCCTCGAACTTCAGCGTGATGTCCGCCTTCTTCGCATCGATATCATCCGAACTGCCGGCAATCTGGAACTCAGTGGGGGTCGTGCTGATCACCGTACCATTCATCTGCACGGCAACGCCCTTGATCGCATTCCAGACCGTGTCCTGATCTGCCTGCTCGCAATTGGTGAACACGAACTGCCACTCCGCAAAGCTCATCTCTTTCGGCGCCTTGGACGCTACCATCGCGTGGCATTGCTCCGCCGGTGTGGGCGCCGGTTTGATCGCCATCTGTGGACCGTTCGCCTTGGCCGCGGCCAGTAGCTCCGCCCAGCCATCGTCCCCTGCATGGAACTTCACATACTGCGACTTTGCATACTTTTCGATTCCCGCCTGAGCCGCCGCTGGAGCCACCGCTGCCGCCCGCGCCGCGAACCAGATCCCGTTCTGATAGTCCGGCGGCGTCGACCCCAAATATGCCAGCGCCAGCGGATACACTACGCTGAAATCCGTCGGATTCGCGTCCACGGCGACGCGCAAAGACTTGGTCGCGCACGCATTATCCTTGTCCTGCAAGCACGAGATGCCGATGGCAGCATTAAATATCGCATTCATCTGATCTTTCGTCTTCTGAACATCCGCTTCCGAGGTGCCCGCCGGAGGGGTGAATTTAGGCAGGCAATCAAGTCCCTGCTGGCCGTATTTCTTGGCGTCCGCCAACAGTTGTTTGGCGTTCGGGTCCCCGCCCTGAGCCATTACTCGGTCAAAATAGGCAAGCCGCGCCAGCGCCCCTTCGTTGCACGTATCCACCGCCACCAACTTGGCCGCCGTATCCATGGCCTTCTTCATATTGTTCGTCTGCTGGTACGCCGCCATCAGAAGTTCCAGCGCCTGGTTCTTCATTACGCTATTGGGATACTGCGTAAGAAACGCCTCCAGTCCGCTAATCTTCGCATTGGGGTCTGAAGCCTGATAGGCAGCCACGTAGGCGTTGTACTCCGCCGGGTCTTTGATCACCGGCGCCTGCGCAGCCGGCGCCGCAGCTTGTCCTTGGGCCGGCGGCGTCGCCGGTTGGCCCTGAGTGGGCGCCGCAGTGCCTTGTCCCACCGCGCTCACTGCCACTCCAAGCACAACCGTTAGCAGAATCTTTTTCATCAGTATGGCTCCTTGTCCTTTTGGTTCTTCAGGAAATTACTTTTCTGGGAATCGTCTTCGTACCGCGCAGCAGCAACTGCATTCCATCGCGACCGCACTCGGTCGCATTGCCTGCTTTGGAATGCCGGCTTCCTGGCAGGGGGCCCCGGGGAAAGTGGCCTTGTTCGACTGCCTCGCTCGATCGCGAGTGGTCCTCGAACCCCTTTCCCGGTTGGCCGGATTATAAGTACCTCCTCCGCCGAAGGCAAGTAACTTCCATTCCTGCTCCCCATTAATCGTTCAGATGCGTATTGTAGACAAGACGGATGTTTCCAAATCCGCCCGGGCAGTATCCTACACTCGCGCATAGGAGACGCTATCTCTATGGACACCGGACAGCCCCTCGCCGGGCAAGTCGCCGTCGTCACCGGAGCCGGCAGCGGCATCGGCGCTGCCATCGCGCAGAAACTCGCTATGCTCGGGGCCACCACCGTCCTCTGCGGACGCACCAGGTCCACGCTCGACGCCACCGCACAGGCCATCCTCACCGCTGGCGGCAAGACCGAAGTCATTCCCTGCGACGTCACCATTCTTCATCAACTCGAATACGCGTCGGCTCGCGTCGACAGCACTTTCGGCCGCCTCGACATCCTCGTTAACAACGCCGGCGTCGGCGGTTTCAACGAGCCCTTGCACAACCTGCTCCCCGAAGATTGGGACCGCATCCTCAACACCAACTTGCGCGGAGTCTATTTCGCCATCCGCGCCTTCGTTCCGCTCATGATTCGTGCCTACGCCGGACACATCATCAATATCTCGTCCCTCGCCGGAAAAAACGCTGTCCCGAATGGCGCCGCCTACGCCGCCTCCAAGTGGGGATTGAATGGCCTTACCTACTCCATCGCCGAAGAACTCCGTCCCCACAACATCCGCGCCAGCGTGATCTGCCCCGGCTCAACCGAAACCGAACTCAGCCCCCACGCCGGAAAAGATCCAGCGAAAATGCTCCAGCCCGCGGACGTTGCCCACGCCGTAGCGATGCTCGTTACGCAATCCCCGCAATCCTTTGTCAGTGAAATCCTGCTGAGGCCAACCCAAAAACCGTAGCTTAGAGAAACACGGCGGCGGCCGTCAGCTCTCAGCCAAACCGTAGCGCGTGTCCATGCGAACTTCCCCGTTCCGAACGACTCAGCCTTATAATGCTGAGTCCCTACGATTCATCCTTGAGGTCACTGAATGTCGTCGTTCACCCGTCGTGATCTGCTTCGGTCCGGTCTGGCTCTTTCCGCCTCAACTCTGGTCGCCGGCTCTGTGCGCCGCGCCCACGCTCTTCTGTCAGCCTATCCCCAAGCAGCTTCGGCGGAGGCATTATCAGCGCTCGCTCCGCGCGAACGTCTTCTCTTCGACTTCGGTTGGAAATTCTTCCAAGGCCACGGCTGCGATCCCCTCCGAGATCTCGGATTCGGCAAAGGCCAGGGCGATTTCGCCAAAACCGGCGAATTCGACTTCGCTCGCGAGAAATTCGACGACTCCAAATGGCGATCTCTGAACCTGCCGCACGACTGGGCAGTCGAATTGCCCTTCGTGCACGACGAAGAACAAAATTCGCACGGCTACAAACCGCTCGGCCGCCGCTATCCCGAGACCAGCGTGGGTTGGTACCGCCGCGTGTTCGACATTCCAAAAGAAGACGAAGGTCGCTGGATCACCATCGAGTTCGACGGCGCATTCCGCAGCGCGCTCGTGTTTCTCAACGGCGCGTTTATGGGACGCAACGACAACGGCTATGCCCCCTTCCGCTTCGACCTTAGCGATTTTCTAAACTACGGAGGCAAGAATTATCTGGTCGTCCGCATGGATGCCAGCTTCGGCGACGGCTGGTTCTACGAGGGCGCTGGTATTTACCGCCACGTGTGGCTCACCAAGACGAACCCGCTGCATATCGGACATTGGGATAGCTATGTCCGCACCGCTACGAAGGGCAACACTTCAATCCTGAATTTGGGAACGATCGTGCAGAATCATGGCAAGCAGCCGGACAATTGCCGCGTACGCTGGCAGATCTTCGATCACTCCGGCAAAGCTGTGGCCGCAGCCGACTCAGCGCCGCAATCCGTTGCTACTGACGGTTCGGCGACTTTCAGTGCGACCGCCAATTTGACGAATGCAGCCCTCTGGTCGCCCGAAACCCCCAGCCTTTATTCAGCCGTCGTCACGGTCGAGTCCAACGGCAAGACGCTCGATGCCGAGCGCGTCACCTTCGGCGTGCGCTCGATCGCGTGGGACCCCGACAAAGGATTCTTCCTCAACGGCAAATCCGTGAAGATCAAAGGCACCTGCAATCATCATGACCATGCGGGTGTCGGAGCAGCCCTCCCCGATCGCATGCAGTGGTATCGCCTCGCAATATTAAAAGACATGGGCGGCAACGCCGTCCGCACGTCGCACAACATGCCCACTCCAGAATGGGTGGAAGCCTGCGACCACCTCGGCATGATGATGATGTGCGAAACCCGCCTGATGAGTTCCAACGCCGAAGGGATGGCGCAACTGGAACTAATGGTGAAGCGCTACCGTAACTCTCCCTCGATCATTCTCTGGTCGATGGGCAACGAGGAGTGGACCCTGATGCCGCAACCGCAAGGCCCGCGCGTCGTCTCCGACATGATCGCGCGCACGCACGAACTCGATCCCACCCGCCTCTGCACCGCCGCTGTCAACGGCAGTTTTAATACGCACTTCCCCGAAGTGCTCGACGTGATGGGCTTCAACTACAACCTGAAAGAACTGGACGCCTATCACGCCAAACATCCCAGGCAACCCAGCGTCGGCTCGGAGACGGCCAGCACCGTTTCCACGCGCGGCATTTATTCGACCGACGCGCTGCGCAACTGGGTCAGCGCCTACGACCTCAACCACACCGATTGGTCCGAGCTCGCCGAAGAATGGTGGAAATTCTACGCCGCCCGCGAATGGCTCTCCGGCGGCTTTGCCTGGACCGGCTTCGACTATCGCGGCGAGCCCACGCCCTACGGCTGGCCCTCGATCAACTCGCAATTCGGCATCGTCGACATGTGCGGCTTTCCCAAGGATAATTTTTACTACTACAAAGCCTGGTGGGGATCGGAGCCAGTACTGCACTTATTTCCGCACTGGAACTGGGATCAGCGCAACGGCGAACCGATCTCGGTCTGGGTGCACTCGAATCTCGACTCGGTCGAAGTCTTTCTCAACGGCAAGAGCCAGGGCTCGAAGAAAGTAGAACCGCTCACGCATCTCGAATGGAAAGTAAAGTACGAGCCCGGAGTCCTCGAAGCCCGCGGCACGAAAGATGGCAAAGTCGTGTTGACGGAAAAGCGCGAAACCACTGGCGACCCAGTGTCGATCCGCCTCACTCCCGACCGCACCGAAATCAACGCCGACGGCGAAGACGTGGCGGTACTAAAGGTTGAAACCCTCGACGAGCAAGGCCGCGCAATTCCAACAGCGGCCAACATGATCAGCTTCAAAGTCACCGGCGACGGCGCCCTGATCGGCGTCGGCAACGGCGACCCCAACTGCCAGGAGTCGGACAAGGCCCCGAAGCGAAGCCTCTTCAACGGCCTCGTCCAAGTAATCGTCCAGTCGACGCGCACCGCAGGAACGATCACAGTAGAAGCCTACACCGAGCCCTACCCGCGCCCGATGCTAAAGAGCGCGCAAGCCACAATCACGACGAAAAAAGTGGAGCTGCGGCCAGCGCTATGAGTCACGTTCGGCCCAAGCTTACCGAGTATAATTGCAATCTCGGCCCCGTCGATCCGCCATTCAGTAAGCGCGCTGCGCGGAGGTGATAGTGAACACTTCGTCGATGCTGCAAGGTCCGCTTAACCCAGTCCTAAAACCGGAGCACAAGCTCAGGCATGACGTGTTTAGTACTCCAAAACATCCGGGGTCTATCTGCGTTGCGAATTACAAGGGAGGCGTAGGCAAGACTACGGTGACATGTCTTCTCGGCTACTACTTAGCCGAACTGACGGGCAAGCGGGTGTTGCTCTTTGACATTGACCCCCAGTGCAGCCTCTCTCTCGCCCTAGGCTTCGACCCTGAAGCGGTCAGCAAGACCGAACTTACAATTTACAACCTTGTGAGACCGACGAAGTGGACCAAGATTAGGAAAACCAACTTCAGCCAGTATGTAACGAAGGTTCCGGACTCACTCGCACCGGACAAACTCTCGATCATCAAGGGTTCATTTGATGTAGAAGAGCTTGACATGGAAATTGCGGCTAGTGTATCCGGCCAGAACGCCCGCCGGGTTGACGAGTTGTTCCTGTACTGCAAGCAGATGATGGATGCGTTCGACACCTTTGACTACATCATCGTCGACTGCCCACCCAACAAGATGTTCCTCACACAAGCGATGTTGCAGGCTTGTAGCTTCTATCTGCCGGTTACAATACCGGACGTTATTTCTAGCTACGGAATGCCACGCTTGCTGCGATGGGTAAAGAAGATTCCGGTAGCGGACCGCCCTCTCTTCCTCGGATATGTCCTCAACGTGATCAATCGCACCGGAGGCCCGCCGGGAGGCAAGGTTACAAGTCAACAGTCCGCCCATGCGCGACTCGATCGAAGTATTCAACTGGACCTTGAACAGATAGAGAAAGATGTCATCCGCGGTAAGCCTACCATTGGCGTCATACCGCGACTAGATGCTATTGCCCGCTTCTTGGGAGAACAAGGCGCGAAGTTCAGCCGCTACGAATTTAGCAGGCACACTTCCGGACAGCCGAGCATCGAAGAATGCCTAACGGCAATAACGAAAGAAACGATCAAGCGAATGGATACCTATCATGCCCAAACATCACATCGACCTAGTCCCGGGTCGAAGCCTGCCTGACGATCTCAAGGATTGGTTGGCACGCTATTTTGAGCCGAAGCAACTTCAGAAGCTGGAGCGCCTCGGGGGCCGCGTAACTTTTTCTTTCGTGGCTCCCTACGTCGAACGCAATGCGGCGGGAAGCGAAGTCGCAATTGATGAACAGTTTCTAGAAACTATTCGTGCTCAGAGGAGCGACAAAGCAGCTTTGGAGCAATCCTTGAAGCCACTAAAAGAAAAGCAACTACGGGAGCTTTGCCGAATGGTCGGTCAGCCGGTGCGTTCAAGCGCCTCGAAAGGCGAGCTAAAAGCGGAGCTGATTCGTAATCTTCAAGCCGAAGACTTTTGGCAGCGAATTTCGGCTAGCTCAGCAAATGCTTGCTAACCACCAACCGACTCTCACCTACACCTTTATAATGGAAAGATTCTCAGTCGTCGAAATCGGCTCCTGTTGAGCCTCCGGGAAACCAGCCGAGCGTTGCTGGGCTTGGCCGGGTCAAAGACCCGGCCCCACACAAGCACACCGGGGCCAGTTGCGCGGTGCTAAGGTTTAGCTGATGGCTGAGAGCTGATAGCTAGAAGCTGCCTTCCCCATGGACTTCAAACTCGTCTCCACCTACAAACCGCAAGGCGACCAGGCCAATGCCATCGCGGCCCTCCTGCGTGGCATCTACGATCGCGAGCAACATCAGGTCTTGCTGGGCGTAACCGGATCGGGCAAGACCTTCACCATGGCCAAGATCATCGAGGCCGCCAACCGCCCCGCTCTCGTGATGGCCCATAACAAAACGCTGGCTGCCCAGCTTTATCACGAGTTCAAGAATTTCTTTCCCCACAACGCGGTTGAATATTTCGTTTCTTATTACGATTACTATCAGCCCGAGGCCTACGTACCCGCCGCCGATCTTTACATCGAAAAAGAAGCCACCATCAATGACGAACTCGACAAGCTCCGCCTCTCCGCGACACGCTCTTTATTCGAGCGCCGCGACGCGCTGATCGTTGCGTCCGTCAGCTGCATCTACGGCCTGGGCTCGCCCGAAGCCTATTACGGCATGATGATGTTTCTCGAAAAGGGCCAGAAGATCAAGCGCGAAGACATCACACGCCGACTGGTCGAAATCCTCTACGAGCGCACCAACAGCGACTTCCGCCGCGGAACTTTTCGCGTGCGCGGCGACGTCATCGAAGTCTTCCCTACCTACGACGACATGGCCTACCGCATCGAACTGTGGGGCGACGAAATTTCTTCGCTCACCCAGATCGATCCGCTATTCGGCACCGTCAAGCAGAAATACATGCGCCTGCCGATTTATCCCAAGACGCATTACGTGATGAAAGAAGAAACCCGCGCATCGGCGGTCGCATCGATCAAGCAGGAACTTGCGTGGTGGGAAGCCGAACTCGAAAAGCAAGGTCGCCTCGTCGAAGCGCAGCGCATCCATCAGCGCACCATGTTTGATTTAGAAATGATCAAGGCCATGGGCTTCTGCCACGGCATCGAAAATTATTCGCGGCATTTCACGGGACGGCTTCCCGGCGAGCCTCCCCCGACCCTGCTGGACTATTTCCCGCGCGACTATCTGATGTTTATCGACGAGTCGCACGGCACGGTCCCGCAGTTGCGCGGGATGTACGCGGGTGACCGCTCGCGCAAGGAAACGCTGGTCGAATACGGCTTTCGCATGCCCTCCGCACTCGATAACCGTCCTCTGACATTTGACGAATTCGAACATCGCACCAATCAACTCGTCTACGTCTCCGCGACGCCCGGCCCGTATGAGCTGACGAAGTCGGCAGGCGTCGTCGTCGAGCAAATCATTCGCCCCACCGGACTCATCGACCCCGAAGTTGAAATCCGTCCAGTCAAGGGCCAAATCGACGACCTGCTGCACGAAATTCGCGCCCGCGCCGAAAAAGGCGAGCGCGTGCTGGTGACGACATTAACCAAGCGCATGTCAGAAGATCTGGCCGAGTACTACGCCGAAGTCGGCGTGAAGTGCCGCTACATGCACTCTGAAATCGAGACTCTCGAGCGCGTAAAGATTTTGCGCGACCTGCGCAAAGGCGAATTCGATGTATTGATCGGCATCAATCTATTGCGCGAAGGCCTCGATCTGCCGGAAGTATCACTAGTCGCAATCCTCGACGCCGACAAAGAAGGCTTCCTGCGCTCCACCGGATCGCTCATCCAAACCATCGGCCGCTGCGCCCGCCATCTCAACGGCCGTGCAATTCTTTATGCTGACAGGATGACCGATTCCATGAAACGCGCCATCGACGAAACCCTCCGCCGCCGCGCCATCCAGACAGCCTACAACGAAGAAAACGGAATCACTCCCGAATCAATCGTCCGCCCACTGGACATGACCCTCGCCGGCATCGTAGCCGCCGATTACGCCGACCTCACCGCGGGCGAGTCCGAAGGCATCCCAGAATTCAAATCGCAGGAAGACGTCGACACCTACATCGCCAACCTGGAAAGCGACATGCGCGAAGCCGCTAAGAAATTTGAGTTCGAAAAGGCAGCCAAGCTAAGGGATACGATCAAGGAGTTAAGAACGAAGGAATTCTTGTTCGCCTAGAGTACGGCCCGATGGCCACGACCTCCATGAGATTGAAACCAGCGGGCGTCGGAGGCGGTCAAGCAGTCGGTCAAAGAAAATTTGGCCAACTGTGACCCGCAACAGACCGCCGCGTTTGAGGCAAATGGTGTCGAGCCGCAGTTTGCTCCCATCATCCGGTACGGAAAACTGGAATACATCTTCGTCGTTGCGCAGAAAGGCGACCAGGTTATTTATTGGGAAGATGTTCAGGATCGGAGCCCAGCATTTCGCCGGCAAAACTCTTGGCGTCTTTCTCAGCCACGCCGCACTTCACGGAATCCATTTGCAGCAGCTTGCCCGTCTGATATGGCTTAGGGTCTTTCGCGTACGCCGCCGATGCAATGGTCAGAACCACACATACGATTAACTTGGAGCGCACTTCCCACACCCCCAGAAATAGTCGAATCGCACGGAAACCCCAGGCGAACGGGATTCCATGATCATTAGCTATTTTCTAAGGCTTCGCCGAAGAAGAAAGGGGACCGCAGTAATAGCCCGAAGTTACTTTCAGACCTTAGGAGAATCGTCTGAATCCGGTGGAATCATCTGAGAGGATTGAACGGCTATCGTTCCGTGATTTCTTTCAGCGTTGCAAAAAAAGCGGGATAGGAAATCGCGGACGCCTCGGCGCCGCGAATTAAAGTTTCTCCGTTCGCTCGCAAAGCCGCCACGGCGAACGCCATCGCAATTCGGTGATCGCCGAAAGAATCGAGTTCGGCGCCATGCAGCGCCTGGCCTCCGGGAATCTTCAGGCCATCCTCGCGGTCTTCCACGCGCGCGCCCATAAGGCGCAGATTCGTGGCCACAGCCGCAATGCGATCCGACTCTTTGACCCGCAATTCTTTAGCATCGCGAATCTCAATGCCCTGTTCCGTGTAAGGCGCGATCGCGGCCAGCACCGGAATTTCATCGATCAGCGCGGCAGAATCCGCGCCGGTAATGGTAGCCCCTGTGAGTCTGGCGCCTTCCACTTGCAACGATCCAACCAGCTCCCCATGAATCTCATCGAGCTGTGTGACCGAAATTCGCAGCCCAATCTGCGTCAGGAGGTCGAGCAGGCGCGCGCGCGTAGGATTCATCAGCAGATTCGGGATCGTCAACTCTGAGCCGGGAAACAACGCCGTTGCGCATAAAAAGAAAGCCGCGCTCGAAAGGTCGCCTGGGATGCGCGCCTCAATCCCCCGCAACCGCTGGCCGCCACGAATACGCACGCTGTTTCCGGCAGAACCGCCGCCGCGTTCGAGTTTCGCGCCAAACGCGCGCAGCGCCACTTCGCCGTGATCGCGCGTGCGCACCGATTCTTCAATGCGCGTCTCGCCATCGGCGAATAATCCGGCGAACAGCAGGCAAGATTTCACCTGCGCACTGGCTACA
This sequence comes from Candidatus Sulfotelmatobacter sp., assembly GCA_036500765.1. NCBI lineage: Bacteria > Pseudomonadati > Acidobacteriota > Terriglobia > Terriglobales > Candidatus Korobacteraceae > Candidatus Sulfotelmatobacter > Candidatus Sulfotelmatobacter sp. The sequence goes on along the minus strand of DASYBM010000004.1, from coordinate 258,168 downwards.
GGCATGGCATACTCGATTGCCTTCAGTGCACCGCCGGTAATGCGCAAAGGCGGCTTCCCCGCCTGCGACGCGATCTGCGCTCCCATCGCCGTGAGCGGCGTAATCACCCGCTCCATCGGACGGCGCGACAGCGACTCATCGCCCACCATCTCGCTGGAGAATTTCTGCGCCGAGACGACGCCGCTCAGCATCCGCATCGTCGAACCCGAGTTGCCGCACTCGAGCGCAGCGGCGGGAGCGCACAGCGAGAGGCCGCGTCCCTGCACCTCGATGGCGCCGTCGCCGTCTTTTCTTTCCCACGAAACTCCCAGTGAGCGCATGCAGCCGAGAGTGCTGCCGCAATCGGCGCCGGTCGAATAGTTCTCGAGGCGCGACGGGCCTTCCGCGATGCCCGCCAGCATGGCGTAACGATGGGAAATGGACTTATCTCCCGGCAGCCGCACAGTGCCGCGAACATTTCGCGCCGGATGCACCACGACCTCAGAGGACTTTTTCATTCAGAGATCAATATTAGCGGATGGATATTAATGGATCTTTTTTTTTGAAGTCCCCGGACTTTTGTGGAGCCCCGCCGCGACCGCGGCGCTACCGGTATACTTGATGCCGTGTTGGCGGCGAATCGGCAGATTTCGAGAGCCGCGCGCGTATCAATGGGCGATGCGGCGGGCTCTGGAGCGCAAGCATTTTTTCCTTGCCGGCAGAGGCCGCTATCATGCCCGCGAAGAGCGTCATCAACGCGTTGCGGGGGACAAGAGCTCGTAAACCTCACCGGATCGCCGCAACGACTGTCCCTACGCGGTCTATTTATCGTCCGTACGCCGCGCTGGCCGCCAACGGCTTCCGATGGAACGTGTACCCATCGTAAGTTTCGCTGCGGAAGTTTAGGTTCGGCGCGCACAGTTTTTCAGTCTGGCTGAGGAATAAATATCCACCGGGCTCAAGATAGAGATGCAGGCGCTCCATCAGCGCCACGCGCTGAACGCGCGAGAGGTGCGGCAGCACGTCCATGCAGAAGATGCAATCGAAGCGCCCAATATAGACCGGCTTGGTCAGGTTCATAGTGTTGAAGGTAACCAGGCTGCGCAGCCGCGGCTTCACCAGCAGATGCGCCCCATTGCCGGAGTTGCTGGCCGCGTTCGAGCCATTATTCGATCCGCTGTTCAATCCGTTCGTCACCCCATTCGGCGAGGCTTCCGCCGAACCAGTCCATAAGCCATTCGCTCCCCCGTTCGGGCTGCCAATTTTCGAGAAGCAGGCGCGAATCGCCGCCGGCGGCAAGCCCATCAGAGCCGACTGCGGATATAGCCCACGTTCCGCGACTTCGATCGCCGAAGGCAACAGGTCGCTGCCCACAATGTGGATCGTCCAATCCTTGGTCGCGTGCGAGGCTGGCGCGCTGCCCTCGAGAACGCCCCCATTACGGACGCCTGAGGTTTTTTCTTTCGCGTCTTTACCGCTGCCATTGCTTGACCCGCTACCGTTAGCGTTGCCGCCGGGCAGCGCTTCGCACAGCGCCATTGCAATCGAGTAAGTTTCTTCGCCGGTCGCGCACCCGGCGCTCCAGATGCGCAGCGTACTGGGCCCATCGTCCGACTTGCGGGCGTAGAGTTGCGGAACTACTTGCCGAGCCAGCGCATTAAGCGCCCCAGGATGACGGAAGAACCCGGTGTTCACGTTGAGCACTCCATCGAGGAATGCTGGCAGCACCAACGGATCCTGGTCCGACGCGCGCAACCGCGCCATCAATGCCGCAGCCGATTCCAGTTCATGCGCCTCCAGATACTCGGCCACATGCGCCGCCAAAGCGCTGTTGGGACAATCCAGCAGAATGCCCGTCTGGCGCTCGATCAGCAGGCGCAGTTCCGACAGCTCGTGCTCCAGTATGGTGACGCCCGCCATCAATTTATGCATAGATTTTTCTTCCCCGCAGGGTACGCGCAATTAAGCGCCGAACTTGTAACGTCGGAACGTTCATACCAGGGGAGAAACAGTGCTCGCTTCTCGCTCACAAGCCACTGGCGGCAACCGCCGCATAAGACTTGCCGGAATCTTGCTCTGCCTGCTGGGCGACCACGTTCATTTCCTTCTCCAGTGACGAAAACCTCTGCATGATTTCGTGGATGCGAAGCGTCATGTTCCGAATCGTTTCAATCTGCGCCCGCGTCTGCGCCGAGAAGCTGCCCGGCTCGAGCAGCAGTAAGTCGGAATTTCCCAGCACCGACGTCAGCGCGTTATTCAGGTTATGACGCATTTCCAGCATGTAGCGGCCCAAAGTCGCCTGACGATCGAGAGTGGCGCACGCGGCCTCCGCCGAACGAGCGCGCAATTCCGCTCGCGAGCGATGCACCGCCTCGCTCGCCGCCAGCACCAGCGTTTCCAGCCAGTGCTCGCTGCCGCGCAGAATGGCAATCCGCGGCCAGCGTTCCCGCACCAGTTGAGCCGTGGCCGCATCCTGCCCAACACAAAACACCGGCTGGCCGGTCGAGTGCAGCGGTTCCAGAACAACGGACAGAACATCGCGCCGCAAATCGCCAACAATCGCCGCATCGAATACATCCACCGCAAAGCGCGGCCACAAGTCTCCGCTCAGCAGCGTAAATGTCGGGACGTTGCGCTCCATCTGCCAGCGCGCCGTAATGCGCCGCGAGAAATCGACTTCGTCGGAGATGATCAGAACAGTGGGTGCCTGCACGTACGAACCTCTATGCGTTCACGCAACGGTTGCTCGAAATTTGCACCCGCGAACTTCGGGCGCGGCTCACTTCTTACTTCCCGTCTGGTCTTCGGCGTCCGCATCCCATTCCGGCGTCGCTGACACTTCAAACTCTGCGGGCGCTGCTTTTGCGGCACCCGGTTTGGATTGCGGCCCTGCCGCTACCGCCGACGCAACCTGCTTGGCGGCGGATTTCGTTGCCCCAGCAGCTGCGCCGACCGCAGGCGGCTTGGCCGCGACGCTCACAGCTTTGGCCCCAGCCGGCGCGGCGAGAGGCTTCGCCACTGACACCGGTTTCGCCGCAGAAACAGGCTTCGCCGCGCTCGCAGGCTTAACGGCGGGAGTCGCGCCATCCGGCTTCACCGATGCAGTTGGATTTGCGGCCGTTCCAGGCTTGCCCTTCGTCTCCGCCTCAGGCGCTTTGCCGCGCCCCAGCGCATACTCAACCGAGGCCCTTAAATCGACCAGCATCCGCAACGGCTGGCCCGAAGAATATTCCGCCTGGAACATTACCTTCCACGACTGGCAAATCATCCGCAGGCGCACGATCGGTTCCTGCGCCGAAAACTGTGCCCGCCGGCAATCGATCGTCTCCACCCCCTTCTCCTCCAACTCCGTCAAGCCATCCAGAATCGTGTTCAGATCGCCCAGCATCAGGCGGAAAAACGCGCGCCGCATCAGATATCCGAAACGCGTAAAAGCCGCCAGCGCGACCGGCAGATAAAACAGGTCCCCGGCCAGCAACTTCGCCTTCCGTCCTTGTTCGAGCACCCCGCCATGCAAAAGTTCATCGAGCGAGCGGCATTTCCGCGCCGAATCCAGCACCCGGTCCAGCGCATTCAACCAAACCGGGGGCTTCACTTCCACTTTGCCCAGAACCGGCTCCATCGCTTTCGCCACATACCCGAGATCGACTTCGCTATCCCCTACACCCGTCGGCGCGATCTGGCTGAAATATTGCACCAGCAGAAAATCAATCTTGTCGCGAATAATGTCGGTCTTGGTGGGCATCGTCAGAAAGTGGTGCAGCAATGCCTCCAAACCATCCTGCGTCACGATCGAACTGGTCTGTAGAAACTGCCGCAACTGATGCACCTGCATGACCCGATCCATCTCATCCAGCCAGTGCTGGGCCTGCTCGACCGTCTCTTTGCCGGGCATGTCCACCCCGGCCTCAAGTTCGGCGCAGGGCTTGGCTTCAATGGCAAACTCCCGCGCCAGTTCGGAATAAATGGGATAGAGCCGCCGCGCCGTACTCCACTGCGTGGCCAGATCTTGTAGAGGTGTTGTAGGCGTCATGATTTCACGATCCAGTTGGGGACTTCCCCACGAAAGCGTGCCGCTACCACGGTATTGCCTGGGTGATATTGCACCGCGATCACCGAAGCGGCCACATCGAACGAACTGTCAGAATTGCGCAGCCGAAGCTCGTCGCCAAATTCCAAAGGCGTGTTGCAGGAGAAAAGAACTTCGCGGGTCGTGCCGAATTCAATAACCACACTCTCGCTGAAATGAGTTGTAGCCGGCTCGCCGCCCAGCACGATGCGGGCAAGTTGCACCGGCATGCGGACAGGCGACGCCTCCGGAAAGAAGCGCGCCAGCCCCGCCACGCTGCTGGCGTTCTGTGCGTTGCGCGCCGTTGCTGTAGCCGATGCCGATTGCCCCAAAGCGAGACTTCTCCCAAGTTGAAATGCGGTCGGGCTCCCCTCTTCCCGGTTAGGAAGAGCCGTGGGGAGCCGTTTTTCCGCGGTTCACCAAAGAAGGAGCAACACGGCAGCCATCCCCGCGAACGGAAGGTCTAGCACTCAGGGGAATGCATTTTCAGCAGGTTAGAAGCCGCATCCCACGTGCTGCGCGAAGTTAAAGAAGAGTGAGGAAAGATTGAAGAAGCCGATCGTCTCACCCTGAGACAGAAGTCTCAAACACGTAGCCCCGGGACGCATTCGTCCGGGGCCCTTGATCTGAAGGAAATCACCCAGAGAACTGGGCGGACATCACCCAGGCGAGGGTGCCCCATTTTTCGCGTTCTCTGCGAAGAGTGCGACACCATGCCGCCGGCAGCGTCGTTTCCCCGAGCCAAAATCGGCTCCAAAGCAGCAACATAACCCTTGCCAAGCAAGGATGGAGTTCCTCTATTGAAATATTTGAAAGGGCATAACCGGAAAACCTTTATGCCGACGCGCCCATCCCCCGAATTCTTCGCAGTTCAGGAATCAGGTCTCGGCCGGCATTGCTCTTAACAACGTATCCACTCACGCCCGCTGCCAACGCCGCCCACTGAAATCCCCGGGAATCGTGTTGACTGACAACGACAATCGCAATCGCCGGAAATTCTCTCTTGAGAATTCGCGCGGCTTCCAGGCCATCCATCGTAGGCATCGTCACATCCAGAAGGACGACATCCGGCAGGTGCTCCCGTACCTTGCACACCGCATCGGCCCCATCGACGGCCTCGCAAACCACCTCGATGTCAGCCTGCGAACGCAAAAGCTGGCAAATCGTGCGCCGGACGTTCTCATTGTCATCCACCACCAGCACCCGCAGTGCCCGCCGATCCATGCCATCTCCCCGAACGAATAAACTAAGACGAATGTACTCGGACGAACGAAGTCGAACGAACTTAGAGAAACTTGGACGAACTCGATTGTGTCAGATTCCCAACAGACTATTCTCTCCCGACCTCGCACTAAATACAGCGATATCCGTATTACCAACGGCCACCGCGCAGCCTTCCAGAAGGATTGTCATCCCGAGCGAAGCCGCTTTTCAGGTTAGGATTGTCATCCCGAGCGAAGCCGCTTTTCAGGCGTAGCGAGAGCCTGCCCTGAGCGAAGTCGAAGGGGATCTCGGTCGTCACCGCCCTGGAGCGTAAGCCGAAGCTCTTAATCCCCGGGAAGCAAGCAATAAACTGGCTGCCCCATTCTTCGCGTTCTTTGCGAAGAGTGGGACACGACGCCGCCCGCAGCGCCGTTTTAACGAAGTCAAAATCTCTCGCGTACAATCACCCCGATAACAACGTCGCCCCGATAAACAATGTCGAAGATTAATGCCCCATAAAAAAGGAGAACTCATGAACCGATTTCTGCGTCTTTGCCTGCTGGCCGGCTGCGGTATCGGCGCACTGCTGGCCACTGCCAAACCTCCACAGCACACGTCAATGGAGGGTTCCCGAGCCAACGCGTCGAAAGCAACGATTGAGGGCCTGCTTCGCGATATCGCGTGTCCCATTCAGAACCTCGACGGGAACGCGACTCACCTCAGCATGAAGTGCGTGCAGGCGTGCGTCCGCGGCGGCTCGCCGCTCGTCATCCTGACCAAGGACGGTGACCTGTATCTCCCCATCTCCGACAAAATGCCCGACTCCGATCAGCGCGAGAAACTGATGCCCTTCGTAGGCAAATACGTCCAAGCCACCGGAATCGTCTTCGAACGAAAAGGCACCCGCGCCATCGTGATCGCCGAAATCAAAGAGATGAAGACTGTGCCCCTGACGATCGAGGAAAAGTAAGAGGAGAAGTAATTAATGAAGAGAATAAGAGGAGAAGTAGCCGCCCGCCGCAGCAGGAAAAAAGCAGGATTGTCATCCCGAGCGAAGCCGTTTTTCAGCCCGGAGCGCAGTCGAAGGGGAGGGATCTCGGTCTCCACGCTCAGCCGCGTAAGCCCAAGCTCTTGATCCGCCGGAACCAAGCACCAAACCGACTGCCCCATCCGTCGCGTTTTTTGCGACGGGTGGGACACGACGCCGCCCGCAGCGCCGCTCTTCCCCGACTCAAAATCTCTCCGGTACAAGCAGCATCGTACCTACCCTGGCAAAGAATGCAAGGATGGAGCACATTCAATGGGATGGCGGAAAAAAAAATAAGGTGGGCCACCCGGCCGACGCGATTGCCTCATGAGCCTGGGCCATCATCTTCTATTTAATTGTGTCTTTAATGCCGTCTATTTAATTGTGCCTTTAATGCCGTCGACGAGGTTTTGCCTCGCAAGTTCTGTAGCAATGAAAGGATATCGCCTCCTTAGAAAATCGAGGTCCCAATGGCCTTCCGAATATTCCTTCAAAACTGTGTACCGCAATCTCACGAGAGCGTTCGAATTTAATTGCAGGATGGTGATGGTCTTGTTGACCGCGTCAGTAACGTTTTGCGGCAGTCCCGTATTTGTTTTCACAAAAAACGTTGCAGCGTCCAAGACAAACCATCCTGGCTGAATGTGAAAAGGATCGAGCACCTCGGTTGATTCGCCTTTGTTATTGTTTATTTTTTCCTGCGCCAGGCGATAGTTGTCCCACTCGTACGCACGAGAGGGATTGACGGATTTGGGTTCGAAGTGGTCTACACTACCTTGATCGAATGGAATCCAACAAGCGCAAAAAGCACATATTTCGTTATACGAAGTTCTCAACTGAGGGAGGATGTCTTTCCAGTACTGGTGTTTCTTGAATTGTTGCGCTGTGGGCCTCTTAGGGACAGTGAACTTGGCGAGAAACGCCTTACCGCGTCTTCTAACGTTCACCTCGAAACTTGCAGGCTCAGGCCGCAGCGCCACTGGGATCAAAGGCGGACGCCTTTCTGCTCGGCGAAATATAGCCAACGTGGCCAGAAATCATCGTCATCAGCAAGGGCTTCCTTTAGCCGTTTAGTAACCTCGATAATGCCGTCGGATGTGGGCTTTGCGTCCGCCATCAATCGCTTCGCTTGCTCGATTGCCGTTTCTCCTTCACTTGATCTCGCTTGGGTTAGCTCGAAAAGATCCGAGGTGAGCCATTCATCAATGCGGCCATACCTCACGAAATTGACGTCATTGAAGGTAACCTGCCCCTCGGGGGTCAGCTGAAGATGGAAAAGTTTGTCCGACGCGTCAGAAAAACTGGTTTCTACAGAAGCTAGGACTAGCGGCGAGTGAGTGGCGATTATGATTTGCGCCTGCACATTCTTGGCAAGAATGTTTGTCACGTCGAGTAAGGCGGGAAGCACAACCCTCTGCCACTTCGGATGTAAATGCGCTTCCATCTCATCGATCAGTACGACCATCTTGTCTTGCGGAGCTTTTTTGGCCAGTCCGGAGTACACCCGATGCTCATTCCAAGCCCAAACAAGCAGATATGCCAATGTTACGATTCGTCGCACGCCTGCCGATTCGTGAATAATCGGCACTTGACCAAAACGATGCAACAGCGTCGGCATTTCGCGTGGCTCAAAAGGCAATCTAATAGGATCTCCGGGCGTCAGTGGCCCCATGTCTGGAGGTGACAATCGTCGCAATACCCGCTTAAAAATCTCAAATATGCTGGAATCTGGATTGCGCTGCCAGCTTACCCAATCCCTCAATAGACCTTCGAGTTTACCCTCAAGACCGCGCAATACCTGATCTCTGCTGAACAGCAGCAGACCGGTGCTAGAGCTGTCCGATTTGGTGGCGTGGCGCGCAGGGTCCCAAACCGCAAATGAACCATCTATGCGCGCGTAAATTATTAGGCCGGGTATCGTTGGTCGATCCTTCGTGGCAGGCCAATTCTGAGAATCCCAATCAAACTTGATAGTCTTTTTCTGGCCAATCCTCTTTCCAGCGATCTCAAATGATATGGAGGTGTCTGTGCGTTGCGCTTCCATCCGCGGAAATGCTGGCTGTTCCGCCCACTGGCCCGTTAACGCCCACCACGCACACTCTAGGAGGAACGTCTTGCCCAGCCCGTTGTCGCCCGTGATGATAGAAAGTCGCTCGCCCGGATTGAATGTCAATCTCTTCGTCGGCCCCAAGCCCTCAAGACCAAGAAATTTGAGGGTTCCTCCTTCCTCGGGTTTGCTATCAGGGGCAGGTTCGATGTGGCGCAGTAGTTCAGCGTCAGAGTAAACATCTTCAGTGAATACAGGCTCCGGCGCGTCCGGCTCTGTCGTACTGAATAGCTCCCTCACCTCCTCCCGCGTAATAAGAAATTCGCGTAGCAAAGCCTCAATAACATCGCTTGGGCGAGCGGTTTCTGGCCAATCACGTTCGCGGAACAACCAAGCGGAGAGCCAGAAGGCGGGAATGCGACCGCTCTTATCGAGATCAAGCTTCCCTCGCATCACCTCTATGTAGTTTCTTGACCAACCCCAAACATCGGTCTTTTTCTCATGTATGAAGGCAAGTGACAGGTCCCCGCGCGTTCTTGTGCTCTGGAGCCCCGAAGAGGCGTAGGTTGGTTTTATCCACCTTCCTTTCGTGGTCTTAAAAGGTTGGAAGAAGTGCTTAGAGGTGTAATCGGGCTTGTAGTACGTTTGAAGAAATTCGGTTTCTGCTCGGTTGATTCCCCCGAAGTGTATTGTTCGGCCTACGGGCAGCTTCTTTCGTTTGCATACCAAAAACGTGATACCGAAAAATGCGTTGATCGCGTCGAGCTCGGTCAAAGACTTACGCACTGTGTCCAAAGAAATGAACATTCGATTATCGCCTTACATCGCCTTGAGTTTTTCGACCATGTATTGGCAAAACACAGGATTGAGATCGATGCCAGTCGCATCTCGGCCCGATCTTACGGCGACCCGAAGTGTCGTCCCGCTCCCCGCAAAAGGGTCCAAAACTGAACCACCTTCACGACAACCGAGATTCAAACATCTTTCGACAAGTTCGTCTGGAAAGGGAGCCGTATCAATCCCGTTCGTCGATTTTGGTCGAGCCGGAATCGTCCACACATCCTCTTCCGCAACCACATCGCGAAGCGCCGGGCGGTTGAAATAGTAGTTGCGCTGCTTCGCGAACATGAATACGTACTCATAGCTCCTTCGTGGGCGGTCCTTTACAGCCTCGGGCAGGGACCGCGGGCGATGCCATACTATCGAACTGCGCAGGACCCATTTTCTGCGTCCGGACATCTCTAAGGCCACACGCCAAGGAACGCCAATCACAGATTTTGGCTGAATGCCGATTCCTAGACCTCCGCTCTTATCAACCGCGCGAAGGCCGAAGCGCCGTTTGGTACTCTTCGGGTCTGTGCCGTGTGATTTCCCCTTTCCCGAGTAGTAGGTGTCTCCGAGATTCAGAAATAACAGCCCATCATCAGCGAGAAGTCGGTATACCTCGTCCATCGTATCGGCCAACCCCTTAACATATTGAAGAACCGTCTCCTCTTGCCCAAGTTGTCCGCCCACGCCGTAGTCACGTAGCCAATAATAAGGCGGAGAGGTCACAGCACAGTTGTAGGATTTTTCGGGAAGTCGCGTGAGAACGCCGCGTGCGTCGCCCTCGTAAACATGCCAACGTTGGCCCAGGAAGCTCTTTCCAGACCAGCTATTTGTTGGGGTAATGTGCCGGGTTCTCGTTATCATTTGTTGCCACGCATTGTAAATGCAAAGACCGCAACTGTGGGCCAGATACTCCCCTTCTGCGAAACCAAGACGGGGCGACGTCGACCCTTTTCCCAACAACGGCGGACCCTACTTTCCACCTGTCAAGCCCCCGCGAAATATTATTAACTCCTGCTCTCGCAGTCACATAGAAGTCCCGAACCCACCACTCACACCGCACACGGATGTTAAAATGTGTATGTAGTGCTTAGCCTCAAGCAATACGACTCCCGGCTTCAAACAACGCAAGAACAATCCAAAAACTTCCCCGCTAACTCCTTATTCCGCAATATTTTGATATCTAAGTCCCTCGCGCTCAATATTTTGCGAAGATTTATCCATATCAATTCTCCGCAACCTCGTACCAACAAGGATCTTAGCTCACAAGTATTTTTAATTTTTCGGAGATATGCCGCTACTGCATGCCGCTACTGAAGCGTATGGCTCGACGATCCCGTCCCCGCCACTCCAATGCCGATGTTGTAGCGCTTCAGTTTGCGATACAGCGTGGCGCGGCTGATGCCGAGCATGCGTCCGGCGAGCGCTTTGTCGCCGTTGACCTGCTCGAAGACGCGCTGGATGGTCGCCCGCTCGATGTCTTCGAGATCGGTGGTAGAAAGTGACGAAGAGAGTGAGGAAGAGATTGAAGAGGAAAGTGGAGAGCTGACCGAGGAATTTACCGAGGACGACAGCGGAGCCCGCGCCGCCTGCGGCAGCGCATGCGCCGCAGCCAGATCGGGATCGAGCACCGTCGGCCGTTGTGCCGCAGCGCCGAAAGCCGCGCCCGACACCGGCGAACTAGAAGCGCTCGCAATGCTGCCCGCAGCGATCGACGGAGGCAGGTCGCCGAGGTCGATGATCTGTCCGTTGCCCAGGGCGACGGCGCGCTCGACGCAGTTTTCCAGCTCGCGGACGTTGCCCGGCCAGTCATATTGCATCAGCGATTTCATGGCGGCGCTGGTCACGTGCAACTCGGCACCCGGAGCGTAGCGTTCGAGGAACCAGTGCACGAGCATGGGAGTATCGCTGCGCCGCTCGCGCAACGCAGGCACATAAAGAGTAACGACGTTGAGCCGAAAATAAAGATCTTTGCGGAAGGTGCCATTTTTGTAAGCGGCCTCAAGATCGCGGTTGGTGGCCGCAATCACGCGGACATCCACCTTAACCCGCTGATTGCTGCCGACGGGACGAACTTCTTTTTCCTGCAACACGCGCAGCAGCTTGGCCTGAAGTTCAAGAGGCAACTCGCCGACTTCGTCGAGAAAAATGGTGCCGCCATCGGCCGCCTGAAAGAGTCCCTGCTTCGATTTCAGCGCGCCGGTGAACGCGCCTTTTTCGTAGCCGAAGAGTTCGCTTTCGATCAGCGTTGGAACAAGCGATCCGCAATCGACGGCCACGAACGGACGGTTGGCGAACGCGCCGCGGAAGTGCATCGCGCGCGCCACCAATTCTTTTCCCGTGCCGCTTTCGCCGTAGATCAGCACCGGCGTGCGCGTATCTTTGAGCCGCGCGACCATGCGCAGAACGTCCTGAATCTTGGCCGACGATCCGATGATGCCGTGCACCGCGGTCTCCGAATCCATGCGCTGCCGCAGAAATTCATTTTCCTCGACCAGCCGAATCTTCTCCGCCATGCGCCGCAGAAACAGCCGCAGCTCTTCGAGTGGCGAGAACGGCTTGGTGATGTAATCGTACGCGCCAAGCTTCATCGCCTGCACCGCAGTTTCGATCGAGCCATGCCCGGTCATCAGCGCAATCTCGGTGCGCGGCAAAAGTTTCTTAACTTTCTCCAGAAATTCCAGCCCCGACATGTGCGGCATGACCATGTCGCTGAGCACCATGTGCACCGACTGCTCTTCGAGCAGCGCCAGCGCCGACTCGCCGCTCTCCGCTTCGAGACACACAAAGCCCAAAGCCTCGCCAACTGTGACGCACAGTTTGCGGATGCTCTGCTCATCATCGACGATGAGCAGACGAATACGAAAATCATCTTTGCTGGTTGGATTATTCACTCGGCCTTCCCAAAAGTCTTCGAGACTACGTCGATGAATTGCTGCACGCGGAAAGGTTTCTCCACGCAGGGCGCGCCAGTTTCGCGCAGGGTAGCGACGGTTTCTTCGTTGGCGATGTCGCCGGTAATAAAGATGATGCGTCCGGCGAGATCAGGGCGGTGCACCGCGACCCACGCGTGCACCTGGCCACCGTCGACGCCGCCGGGGGTGCGCATGTCGGAAACCACTCCCAGGAACTCCCCGTTTTCGAGCAGGCGCAAGGCGTCGACGCCGGACTCGCAGCAGACTACGGGATATCCGCTGCGCTCGAGAGCGGCTTGCACATAGGCCATGACGGCGGGCTCATCCTCGATGAGCAGCACAGGCAAAGGCTGAAGTTTGAAGGCTGGTTGGCTCATGGTTGTTTAACTCCTGCCGCCACACCGAGCGAAGCGGTGTGGGACGCGGCGGGCAGGCGAACAATAAATGTCGCGCCTTGACCACCAATGTTGTTATGACAAAGAATCTCGCCCCCATGCTCTTTCAGAATCCCGTAGCAAATGCTGAGGCCGAGGCCGGTTCCTTTCCCAATTTCTTTCGTGGTGAAAAATGGATCGAAGATCTTATCGGGGTGGGAGATGCCGTTGCCATTGTCGCGGAAGGAAACTTCGACGGCGTCTCCGGCTTTGGTGGACATGATCTCGATGCGGGCGGGACGGCCTACCTCGTGCACCGCGTCGTACGCATTATTCAGAATGTTGAGAAACACCTGCTGCAACTGGTGCGCATCGCCCATCACCTCGGGTAGTTCCTCGTCAAGATGTTCGACGACATCGACGCCGTGGCTGTTGAAATCGTAGGACCGCAGTTGAATGGTGCGGCGCAGGATCGCATTCAGTTGTACCGAGATGCGCTGCGGCGGCATCTGGCGGGCAAAGCTGAGCAGATTCTGCACGATCTGCTTAGTGCGCTGCGCTTCCTGGAGAATCACCCGCATGTCTTTGCGGGCGGTTTCGGGCAGGTCCGGATTTTCCATCAACAGGTCGGCGAAGCCGAGGATCGCTGTCAGCGGATTGTTGACTTCGTGGGCGACCCCGGAAACCAATTGCCCCACCGCCGCCATTTTCTCCGCATGGACCAGTTTGTCGCGCAGCACCGCGGAGTCCGTAATGTCGGTGAGCACCAGCACGATGCTGGTTACAGTTCCCTCTTCATTCCGCATGGGACTGAGGTTGGAGGAAAATTTTCCCGCCAATCCGTTGCCGCGGACGATCTGCAATTCCAGATTGTCGACTTGCTGGCCGTTCAATGTACTCTGAACCGCATCGGCCAGAGGCCGGACGAAGCCAGGCGCAGCCAGTTCCAGCAACGGACGCCCCAGTAGCTCCAACTGCTGGAATCCTGCGTCATACCAGCGGCGATTGGCATAGCTGATCAGCCCGGCAGTATCCGCAACCAGAATCAGGCTCTGCGTATTGCTGAGGATCTTGCTGGAAAAATCGCGCTCACGGTGCAGTTCCGACTGATAAGTACGCAGCCCGGTCACATCGAGCATTAGCCCGCGAATCTGCACCAGGTTGCCCTGACTATCATGCAGTCCAAAAGCATTAATCAGCACGTGAATCGGCGATCCGTCTTTGCGACGAAGAGTCGCCTCGAAGTTACGCAGATGGCCATTATCCTTCATCACTTCCGTGTGACGCTCGCGCTGCTCCGGACCAAAATAGAGTTCGGCCGGAATGTCGATCTGCAACAGCTCTTCGCGACTGGGGTAGCCCAGCATGCGTACCATGGCGTCATTCACTTCAATGAAGCGTCCGCCGGGCGTACTGAAGAACAGGCCTTCCTGAATATTGTCGAAGAGTTCGCGATAACGCCGTTCGGCTTCGCGCCGGTCGGAAATGTCTTTCAATACGTGAATGGTTTGCGGCGCTTCGTCAGCTGCACCATGTACGCGCGAGGTGGAGACAAGGTAGGTGCGATCGAACACGGGATGCGCGAATTCATCCGAATCGTCCGTCATGGCGCGGCAGAACGGACAGGAATACGGAGCGGTCTCGCTGGTCAATGCCATCAAGGCCCGCATATTTACGCCGATCAATTCCCCCGGCGGTATTCCGATCATCGCCGCCAGCGAGCGATTCACCCGCAAGACTTTGTCGTGCTGGTCGTGCACCACAATGAAGTCGGTAATGGCGTCAAAAATCTCCACCCAGTGGCGGTTCGCAAGTTCAATCCCCGTAAACAGACGGGAGTTCTCCAGCGCCATCGCGGCGTGACGGGCGACGGTTTCAAGAAACAGCCGATCTTCGCGATCCAGCGGCGAGGAGCGTCCGGAAAGGCAGAGGAGTCCGGCTAATTCTCCGTTACCGTTGACCAGCCGCACCACAGTGCAATCCGCCCATTCGAGACTTGCCGCAACCTCCGAACCAAATAGCTGTTCCGCGGTAACTGCGACCACCGTAGCTGGATGCTTCGCCGCAAAATCACTTAAGGCAATGTTGAATGAACGCTCCGATGCGAGGTCCGACTTTCGATCCGTTAGGGGATCGAGGCGAGGAGTCAGCGAATTCGCGACCATTTCGGAGTGCGAGGGTAAAGGGTTGGATCCAGATTCCGACGAAGTGATCAGCGCTTCCGCACCCTTGATCTGTGACTTGATGTGTGAGTCGCCCGAGGACTGCAACCCCGCCACCTGCCAGCAGTTCTCGTGCAGGATGGCGAGCAGTCCGGCTCGCGAGCCGGTGACTTCCACGGTACCAGCGACCAAGCGGCCGGCAAACTCGGGCAGGCGCAAGACGCCATCCAGTTCGCGGGTCAGATCGATGAGAGCCTGGGCATGGCGCCGATGCTGTTCCGAGAGATCGAGATTGCGGGCCACTTCGAGCACGACGGCGGCCTGACTCGACAGCGCCCGGGCGCGACGAATGTCTTCCGGCGAGATTCCGGCTCCATCCAGGCGATCCAGTACTCCGAACATCCCCAGAACCCGGCCAGTAGTTTCCACCAGAGGGACGGCGAGAAACTGACGGACCTTGTACCGATTGACCATCTCAACATCGATTCCGGGTATGCGGCTGGCCTCGTCGGTCCAGAAAACTTCTTTGGCGCGCAGGGCTCGAGTGGCAACGCCTTCGGGAGCGGCCACGTTCAGGCGTCGGGACTGGCCTTTTTCTATGCCGTGCCGAACCTGGAAGTGGCCATCCTCTTCCAATGCAACAAAACAGCGCCCGAAACCAAGAAAATCGGAAGCCCGCACCACAAACGCTTGCAAGAAATGCTCGAGATCGCTGCTGGCATTCAGCTCGGAGGATATGTCCAGCAATTGGTGAAGTTCCTGCGCCTGGGCATGCGAGGTGGCATGGAGTTCAGCATGGGCAACCGCGACCGCGCCGAAGCCGGCAATTGCGGTCACCAGGGCTTTCTCTTCAGCCGTAAAAACGCCTTCCTGCCGCGGATAGATAAGGATTGCGCCCTGTGTCCGCGAGGTGCGCAACGGAGCGGCGATCAACATGCCGGGAGAAACCAGACTTCCCAGCGAGTGCACATCCGCACCGATCGAAAGGGTAACCGGCTCTCCTGCGGCTACGGCACGTTGCGCCAAATCGGCCGCGAAACGGAGCGTCTGCCGGTCATGGCGCGCGCGCGCGGAAGTCGCCAGTTGTGGAGTCTCTGCCGACACGGCTTTCAATTCGAACGGGCCCTCCCGTCGCAACAAGACGCAAACCAACCGAGTCCGCAGCAAAAGTCGCAGACGGTCGGCAAGAGCCTCAATCACGGCTGACACATCTGGGTTCGCATGCAGACCATGAGCGACGTCGGCCAGGATATGGGAACGGCGCTGTTCCTCGCGAGAAACTTCGCGCAGCCGTGTTGCTTCCAACAGCGTGCCCAACTGTCCGGCCAGAATCGTCGCCTTCGCGGCAATCTCTTCGTTAAAGAAGTTGTCATTGGAATCGTGGAGAAAAGTAACTGCCCCAACGATTTCATTGAAGACCATGACCGGCGCCGCCAGAAGCGAGCGAGCCTCAACTTGCATTGCCGCCGGGAAGGCCGCCGACTCGAGGTGATTGTTATAGATCGTGCGCCGCTGCCGTACCGCTTCAACGGTCACCGCGCTCTCGTCGGGACGCAGTCGAAGGTTCACAAAGCGCTCCGCCAGCTTACCATCGCCATACTCACCGATTAGGTCGTCCCCCACTTCACAGCGCCAAAAATAGACTCCCGACACCTGGAAGAACTCGCGCGCAGCTTCACAAAATAACTGGATCAACGCCTTGGAGTCGTAGCGCTCGGTCGCCTCTGCGACCATGCGCAGCACGAGTTTCTGGAAGGCCCCATCCGACCCCGGGACAAAACCGCTTTCCGGAGGAATGATGGGACTGCCACCAGAAATGTTGAGCGCTGCACCGAGGCTCGAAGGATAAGGTTCTGGATTCACAAGTGCTTGAATCTATTGGGAAACTAATTGTCATCTCAATTTGAGTCAAGGGAAATGCTGGAAGGAGGTGCCTTGCTGTGAAATCCCGAGACGCAAGTGAGATTTCATCTCACACTGAGAAGGTACCAGACATTGCGTGGAAATGAGACGGCCTTAGTTCGGAGCAGGCCGACGACTGCCCTTCTTGCTGGCCTTAAGCCATTTATTTACCAAGAGATACACTTCATTACTTTGGTTTCTCCAAGAAGGTTCGGGTGGCCCGGCCGTTGCACGCCTAGGCTCGACAGCTTCTTGCAGGCGAGGAGGAATTGTGTCTCAAAGAACCGCGGTGGCTCTGTTGGCGATTGTGAGTTTGGCAGCCATTTCGGGTCCGATTCGAGCCGCCGGGCAGCAGACCCAGAGCGAAGAGATGGTCCGCCGCGCCAAAAGCAAGGTGCAACCGGACTATCCGGACCTGGCGCGAAAGATGAACCTGGTCGGCACCGTAAAGATTCAAGTGGTAGTGGCGCCGAATGGCGCCGTGAAAGATGCCCGTATCGTGGGCGGTCATCCGGTTCTGGCGGGCGCCGCTCTGGACGCCGCCAAGAAGTGGCGCTTCGAGCCCGCCGCGTCCGAGACTTCGGGAATCATCGATTTTAAGTTTGAGCCGCGCTAGTTGTCAGGACCGCGGAGGAGATACGCATGACTATCGGCAAAAAGTTATACATGAATTTCGGCATCATCCTGACCATGGTGTTGGTGCTGTTCCTCGTGAACTGGTCTGCGGTGCGGCGCGAGCATGCGGCGAAGGCTCTCGCCGACGCCACCAACGCCGTCCGCTTCCAGATGATGCAGAATCGTCTCTACCTCAGCAACTACCTGCTCAGCGGCGATACGCGCGAAGTCGATCGCATGAACGACGGCCTGCGCACGCTGAACGGGAAGCTGGATGAAGGAAAAAACCTGGCGAACTCCGACCAGGTAAAAACCGCGCTGTCCAAAGTGCAGCAACTGGAGCAATCCTGGGCCAAGGAATTCGCCCAGCCCCTGATCGAGAAGCGGAAAGATGTGGACTCCGGTAACGCGACCGTCGCCGAATTGCAGATTTACTACCTGCAAAAAGACGCCTCTTCGTGGGTGAAGAACTCCACCGACGCGCTGGATGGCGCCGAGGTAGAGAGTCGCAAATCCGATGAAACGGCGGCCAACGGAACCTTCATCATATCGCTGCTGAGCACTCTGATCGCGGTTTGTGTCGGCGTGATCATCGCCTACCGCACCGCCAAGTCAATCACCCAGCCGCTCAACAACTTGATGAGTGTGGCCCGCGGCATCGGTAATACCGGCGATCTGGAACACAACATCGACCTCACCCGCGACGACGAGATCGGCGAACTGGCCCGCACCTTCCACAAGATGGTTACTTATCTCAGGGAGATGGCGGGTGTATCCGAATCCATCGCCGGGGGCGACCTGAGCGTCGACGTCAAGCCCCGGTCCTCTCATGACACTTTGGGCAATGCTTTCTCCCGCATGGTGGAAGGTTTGGCAGGACTGGTGCGCAGCGTACGCGACGCATCGTCACAAGTCGCCAGCGCTTCGAATCAGGTCGCCGGTGCTTCCGACGATGCCGCCAAGATCGGATTGCAAGCCTCTTCCGCCATCGACGAAGTCACCAGCACCATGCACGAGATGAGCGTCAATGTGCAGAACATGGTGAAGAGCACGCAGGTGCAGGCCTCGAGCGTCAGCGAGACTTCCGCTTCCATCGACCAGATGGTGGCTTCGATTCAGCGCGTGGCCGACACCGCCAAAGTGCTGCTCGACATCTCCAATCGTTCGCGCGAAGAAGTCCACAACGGCATCGGCACCATGGAAAAGGCCACCGACGGCCTGAACCGCATCAATACGACCATCACTTCTTCCGGAGAAATCATCGGCGCTCTGGGGCAGCGGGCCGATGACATTGGCAAGATCATTGAAGTCATCGACGACCTCGCCGAGCAGACCAACCTGCTGGCTCTGAACGCCGCCATTGAAGCGGCCCGCGCCGGAGAACACGGTCTGGGATTTGCGGTTGTCGCCGACGAAGTCCGCAAGCTTGCCGAGAAATCCGCGCAGTCCACCAAAGAAATCTCCGAACTGATTCAGAGTATTCAGAAGGAAGCGCGCAAGGCGGTCGAGAACATGGACCGCTCTACCAACATCGTGAACGAAGGGCTGGAGTTGGGCGGGGAGCTGAATGCGGCGCTGCGCAAGATTTCCAACGTCGTCACCGAAGTTTATAAGTTCGCGCAGGAGATCGGCGCCGCCACTAACGAACAATCGCACGGCTCCTCGCAAATCGCTCGCGCCACCACGCGGCTCAACGAAATCACGCACGAAATCAACTCGGCGGTGGAAGAGCAGGCATCCGGAGCGCAGGCCGTGGTCAAGGCCATGGAGCGCATGCGCGAACTGGTGCAATCGTCCACTTCCGGCTCGACCGAACTGGCGGCGTCGTCGGAGCAGATGTCGAAAATGTCGCGTGGCCTGCTCGACTTCCTCGACCGCTTTGCGCTGGCCGAGGCTTCGCATTCCAGCCAGTCGTTTTCCAGCCAGTCGATGGGCGGAGATAACTCCGGTCGCAAAGCGCGCGCTGCCGCGGGAGCGCAGTTCTGAACGCTGGGAGCCTGAAAACGGGGCTCCAAAACATGAAAATATGAGTCGTGAACTCCATATCGTGGGCTTCAAGGTCGGACGCGAGACTTATGGCGTGCCCATCCAGTCTCTGCATGAGATTGTGCGCGTGCCCGAAATTACCGCGGTGCCCGACGCGCCCGATTACCTCGAGGGCGTGATCAATCTGCGCGGCAAAATTGTTTCCGTCATGGACCTGCGCAAACGTTTCGGAGAAAAGCAGGCCGCGCTGAAACGGCAGAATCGCATTCTGGTGGTCGAGCACGGAGGCCGACTAGCCGGGCTGATCGTCGACTCCGCCTCAGAAGTTCTAAAGATTCCTGCGGACGCCGTGGAAGCGCCTCCGGCTGTTTTTCAGGATGGCGGCTTGAACTGTGTGACTGGATTAGCCAAAGTCGCGGGACGCCTGGTCATACTACTGGAGATGAGCAAACTCCTGGCTCCGGAGAGTCTGCAAGTCAAGAGCGAGCCTGCTGAAAAGAAGACTGCGGCCAAGGCCGAGGCACGGGGCGCGGGGGCGCGCTAGTCGGGAAGTAATTTCAAGGTTTCAAAGTTTCGAGGTTGCATGGTTGCAAAGTGTCAAAGCAGCACGGTTTCAAAGCAAAGACGCCACTCGTAAGAGCGAAAGCAACTTCGATCTCTGAAACTTTGAAACCTCGCAGTTCAGCACGCAGCAAACGAGAAAACGCATGAGTGCATCCGGAGCGGCACCTGCTCCCTTATTGACGGAAGCGGAATTGAAGCTGTTGCAGGCGCTCGTCTACCAGGAGTGCGGCATGCACTTCGACGAGCGGCGCACGCACTTTCTCCAGGACCGGCTATTGCGCCGGCTGAAGGAGTGCAAGATCGACTCGTTCTATTCCTACTACCGGATGCTCACCAGCGCCGGGGGCAAGGACGAATTGGCCAAGCTGCTGGAAAACCTGACGGTCAACGAGACCAGCTTCTTCCGCCACAAGGCTCAACTGGATTTATTTCAGAAAACCGTGCTGGAAGAAATGTTCAAGCACAAGAGCGCGCGGCGCGAGTATTCGATCCGCATCTGGAGCGCGGGCTGCTCCACCGGCCAGGAAGCCTACACGCTGGCCATGCTCGTCACCGACGCGCTGGCCTACTACTACCTGCGCAACCCGCTGCCCATCGACATGCCGCTGCCCAAGCCTCTGGTGCCGCCGCCGTGGCGAGTGGAAGTGCTGGCCAGCGACATCGCGTACTCCGTACTACGGCACGGGCAGGAAGGCAGCTACAGCGAGAACCAGATGTCGATGGTCGACTATGGCTATCGCCTTCGTTACTTCGACAAAGTGGGTGATCGCTACGCCATCAAAAAGCCGCTCAAGGAGATGGTCCACTTCGATTTTCACAATCTGAAGACGGAGTACCTGCCCCAACGCAACGACGTAATTTTCTGCCGCAACGTGATGATGTACTTCGACGAGCCCGAACAGAAACGCCTGATCGAAAAGTTTTACCGCTGCCTGAACGCTGGCGGCTATCTCTTCGTGGGCCATGCGGAAAGCCTGCTGGGCCTGACCAAGAAGTTCCAGATGCTGCACAAAGACAGCGGTACCGCATACCAGCGCATCGAGATAAGAGACTGACGCCATGACCAATCCCCCCCATGACGAGCGCGGCGCAGAACTCTGGGAGCTCTTCTTTGAGACTTCGCAGGAGTTGCTGCAAGCGCTCAACGACGAAGCGCTGAAGCTTGAGAAAAAGCCCGGCGACGAGGAGATCGTGCGCGTGATCCGCCGCACGGTCCACACCTTGAAAGGCGACTCGGCAGCCTGCGGGCTCCGCGAGTTGAGCGAACTGGCTCACCAATTCGAAGACGCTCTCTCGCTGGAGGGTACGGCCGCTCAAACGGCAGTAGCGGAAATCGCCTTCGCCGCCGCCGACGTGTTTGCTGAAATGATCGCAGCCTATCGCACCAACGCCAAGCTGCCCTCTACGCGCAGCATCAGCAAAAGGATTGAAGACCTGACTGCCGCGCCCGCACCTGGAAAAGCGAAACGGACAAGAAAGTCCGCAGGCAGGGCCTCCAAGAAAACATCGGCATCCGTTGAGCTCTGGACCGAGTCCGAAGAGCTGGCCATGAAACAGGCCCAGGCCAATGGCCAGGACGTATATCACGTCGTGGTGAAGATCGACCCCCACTGCGCCATGCCAATTGCAGGACGCCAATTGGTGCACAATGCCGTCGGCGTCATGGGCCCGGTGCTCGCGATACGGCCCGGCATCAAATCTCCGGCCGCTTCCAAGCAAGTCGAGTTTGTGGTCGCCAGCGTACAAACCGCCGAGCAGATTGCCGCCAAATGCAGGATTCCGACTATCGCGTGCGAAGTCACGATTGAGGTGCTCTTAAGCGCGGCGGAGAAGAGTTCCACGCTAAACTCGCCCACGCTCTCGACCGAAAACTCAGCCGAAGAGATTCCCGCAGCGGTGGTGGCCGTTCCGGTCGTCCTTCCGCCAGCGCCTTCCCCATCGGCCGAGCCGAGCGCAACGCCGCAAGAGCATATCCTGCGCGTGGACGCCGGACGCATCGATAACGTGCTCAACCTGGTCGGCGAGCTGATTATCGGCAAATCGATGTTGCAGCAGGCTCTGAACGAATTTTCCAAACGTTACCCGAAAGAGTTGCTGCGCGGAAAGTTCGCCGACGCGATGGCGTTTCAGGCCCGCGTGCTCAACGATCTCCAGCGCTCTGTGATGAAAATCCGCATGGTGCCCGTCGAGCAGTTGTTCCGCCGCTTTCCTCGCATGGTGCGCGACGTTTCGCGGCAATGCAGTCGCGAAGTGGAACTCGACATCAGCGGGCAGGACACCGATCTCGATAAAGGAATCCTCGACGCCATCGCCGAGCCCCTCACTCATCTGGTTCGCAACGCAATCAGCCACGGCATTGAAGCTCCCGAAGAGCGCCGCCAATTGGGCAAGAAGCCGGAAGGCACCATCCGGCTAAATGCCTATCATCACGGCAACCAAGTGGTGGTCGAGGTCACCGATGACGGCCGCGGCATCGACGCCCAGAAAATTCGCGCTAAAGCTATCGAACTAGGAATGACCACGCCCGAGGAGGCCGCACGGTTGACCGAGGCCGAAATCCTGGACTTCATTTTCCGGCCCGGCTTCAGCACCGCCGAGCAAGTCACCGAAGTCTCCGGCCGGGGCGTGGGCATGGACGTGGTGCAGAGCGTACTGCATCGCCTGAAAGCTTCCATCAGCGTGGAAACCCATCTCGGCCAGGGCACAACCTTTCGGCTGAAGCTGCCCCTGACTCTTGCCATCATCAAGGCCCTGCTGTTCTGGGTAGAGCGGCGCCTCTATGCCATTCCGCTGAACGCGGTGCTGGAAATCGCGCGAACTTTCGAAACCGAAGTACATCAGGTCGATAACTACGAGGTGCTTCAGCTCCGCAACCAGGTCCTGCCCTTGCTGCGGCTGGGCCGCCCTGTTTCAGAGGATCGCAAGGCCAAGCTTTTTGTGCTGGTAATTACTGTGGGAGAGAGGAAGTACGGATTGATTGTCGATTTGCTGGAAGGCGAGGAAGAGTTAGTAATCAAAGCTCTGGACGACCATACATTCCAGACCGACTTGGTTTCCGGTGCATCCATCCTGGGTGACGGACGCGTCGTCCTCATTCTGAACTTGCCCGCCGTCGTGGAGCATGTAGCCCGCTCCCGGCCTACGGAAACGGGGCAATCGAATTCGGGATTGTTGTTGAACCACACCGACCGCATGCGGCTGGCGCTGACTCCGACTGTCGGAGGTCAGGCATGAAGAAAAATCTGGTGCGCGTGCTGGTGGTCGACGATTCGGCGCTCATGCGCAAGCTGATCCCGCAGATGCTGGCGGCGGATGAATTCATCGAAGTAGTCGGTACGGCTATGGATGGCAGCTTCTGCCTGAAAAAAATCGAAGAATTGAAGCCTAACGTCATCACGCTGGATCTTGACATGCCCGGCATGAACGGCATCGATACTCTGAAAGAAATCATGCGGCGCCAGCCGACGCCGGTGATCGTGGTCAGCGCGCACAGCACGGAAGGCGCGACGGTCACCATGAAAGCGCTGGGCCTCGGAGCGTTCGACTTCGTGACCAAGCCGAAAGACGCCCAGGCTCACATGGCGGAGACGGCGCGGGAGTTAATTGCCAAGGTGAAGGCGGCGGCGGAGTGCAAGATCAAGCCTCGTATGCTCTCCGGCAGTGCACCCAAGGTGCAGAAACTTCCGGCTTCGGCCGCGGCTCCGACTAAGGTCGTTGCGATCGGCGTCTCCACCGGAGGGCCGCAGGCATTGGAGTACGTGTTATCGCAATTGCCGGGAGATTTTCCCGGAGTCATCACGGTGGTGCAGCACATGCCGGAGGGATTTACCGACATGTTCGCCCGCCGTCTCGACGAAGTTTGCCCATTGCGGGTGAAAGAAGCCCAATCCGGTGATGTTCTGCTGCCGGGGCGTGTGCTGATCTGTCCCGGAAGCCGCCACATGAAGGTGAAACGGCTGCCGATGGGAGACATCGTGGTGCTCACCGACGAGGCCAGGGTAAACGGGCATCGTCCCAGCGCGGATGTGCTGTTGCGAAGCGTTGCCGAAGAATTCAAAACCCTGGCGGTCGGCGTACTCATGACCGGCATGGGCGACGACGGCGCCGAGGGGCTGGGCGTGGTCAAGAAAGAAGGCGGGATGACCTTGGCCCAGAGCGAAGAATCGTGCGTGGTCTACGGCATGCCCAAAGCGGCAATCGAGCGCGGCTATGCTATCCGCGTCGTCGGTTTGGAGATCATGGGTTCGACGCTGCAATCGATTTGTGGACGAGGCGCCGGACATGTTGGGTCCGACGCGGGGTCCGCCGGCCGGGCCGTGAGGGCCGGAAACTGAGGTTTGTCATAGCAAGATCAGTCTCGGCGAGTACCCGTGACCACGGTTATCTGGTGCGGGACGAACTGGGCATGATATGCACTATGTAAGGGGAGGTCCGTATGGAGCAGTTTGCACCTGTGAAACGAAGCAAAGACGGGCAGTCGGTCCGCTACTTGATCGTGGACGACTCCGTGTTTGCCCGCAAGAACCTGGCCCGCATGATCGAAACGTTCGGCGGGCAGGTGGCGGCTGAAGCCGGGGACGGCTTGACTGCCATCAGCGAGTTCGACCGCACCCATCCTGACATCGTGCTCATGGATATCACCATGCCGCAGATGGAAGGGATCGAGGCGGCCGAACGAATTGTTCAACAGCATCCGGAAGCTCGGATCGTCATGGTGTCGTCGGTCGGCTACCAGGAGAACATCGTCGCCGCGCTGCAACGGGGCGCACGCCACTTCGTGCAGAAGCCGGTAAAGCCGGAAGTGCTGTATGAAGTCATCAAGTATGTTCTGGGCGAAGACGGCGCGGTCGCCAACGCTGCGGGAGCGGGAGCCTAACTCCATGAAGATGGAACTGATCCAGCCTTTCATCAACGCGGCGGATGCCGTGTTGTCGCAAGGTTTGCAGGGCTCGACCAAGGTGGGCAACCTCACCATGGAAGAGGACGCCTATCGCCGCAAAGGGGTGGCGGGCATGATTGCGCTGACGGGCGACATCGAGGGCAGGATCATCCTCGACCTCGAGCCCCAGACCGCCGTCAAAGTGGCCAGCCATTATGCCGGCGCCGATTTGCCCGAGTCCGACGGACTGATCAAAGAAACCATCTTCGAACTCGCGAATCAGGTCGTGGGCAATGCCATCTCCGCACTCAACGACCAGGGCTTCCATTTCCGCGTGCATCCCCCGCTCCTTCTCACTGCCCAGGAGGGCGACAAGACCAGCGAAGATACCGAAGCTCTGATGATCTCCTTCGAAACTTCCCTCGGTATCGTCTTCATGAACGTCGCACTGCGCTACAATCGGCGGCGGCTGGCTGACCATGCGGCTGTGGGAGCTTAATTGTCGTCGGTCATCGGTCGTCGGTCATCGGTCGTCAGTGGCCAGTTCCCTACTACAGCCTGGTTGTGCTTGATGCCGGCTTTTCTGTTCGCGGGGCGGGGTGGCCCATTCAAGCCCGGTTTTGGCTTGAGTGGGGCTGAGAATGATCGAGTCGATCCAAGAAAAAAGTGAGAAAGCCTTTCCCACCGCAACGAAAACTACGTTGTGTGGGGCAGCCACTTCGTGATGGCTCCCCGCAATTCTCAAAGGCTGCGCCCCCGCCCACCTCCCCCACTCAAGCCAAAAGACGGCTTGAACGGGCCCACCCACCCCACCGGCCCCGCTTCCCTGTCCTCGGCTTCCCCCAGGGTTACTTAAGGCGGTCTCTGTAGCTATCTACCGAGTAATGCCTATTGTCTCCGTAACTTCTTCGGGATAGGTTGTGACACGCCCTCTCGTCCGCATAGTAGAAACATGGGCAGTCACTGTAACTCGCTGCTTGGTGACACTAAGTACGTCAGCCTCTTGTTGAGTCTGCCTCTTGATTACCCTCGCAGTCACTGCAGAACACGCATGTAAGTCCGTCTCATGTACTGTCCTCAACGCTTCATAGCGATGTTCAACGAACGGAGCCTATTCAGGCCTATCCGAACGAGGAGAATTCATGCTTTCAGTACGGCCTCTAGTTTTGCGCCAAGCTCAACGAGTTAACTTTACTTACCTGCTTTCACTGTTGTTGTTCGGGCTGCCGGTCGCGGCCCAAACTGGCAGCGTCACCATTACGAGTCCGGCGAATAATTCAACCAGCCCCAGCGCGGTTCTAATCACTGCTTATGCTTCGAACGAACCCTCCTCTTTCGATCATTACGAGATTTGGGATACCAACAGCGGCGAATCGGCTTACAAACTTGGCACTGTACCGAAAACTTCGAACCCGAATGCGGTTTTTGTTTTGCCGAACGGGGCGCACAGCTTGACTGTGGAGGCGGTGACTGCGGCGGGCGGATCAGGCGGAATTCTAAATTCTGCCACTGTAACTTTTAATGTGGCCGAGAGTTGCAGTGACTCCAGCACGGTTCAATGCGACATGGATCAACTTGGCATCCAGAACCCCGAGAGCAATTGCAATCCCTCGGACACGCTCGATGAATGGGTGGGAAACCCTTGTGGGGCGGGTGGTAACACGGGTATCGGCGTTAGCATTACGCATCCCAGCGTAAGTACTCCGATTCCCGATGCCGGCAACCTTACATTGAACGGCCACTCCCCGCTTCAGCTATCGATAACTCCCGATCAATCATATTCGAATGTTATCTTCGGTGCGTACAGTCCAACTACAACGGGTTCGACAACAGATTCGCACTGGACCTTGGACGAATATGTGTATCTTCCAAATCCTTCTTACAATCAAGCTTTGGAACTGGACATTTACTACGTTTCCCCTGACGGGGTGTGGACCACATTCACCACGGAATGCGCTTTCATCTACAACAACGGACCTGGATATTGGGCGGTTTACGACGGCGGCAGTAACTGGGCGTTCTTGGACGGTTCTCCGGGGGTACCGAAAGTACCTTGCCTGACGAGCCAGTTTGCCACGCCATGGGCAAATTCGGGCGATCCGTCGTTTACAGGATGGCACCATGTTGTTTGGAAGTTCGTGCGAAATACCAACGGTTCGGTGACCTATACTTCATTGCAATTCGACGGCACACTTTACAACTTGAATTACACTCCCACGCAGGAAACTGCCGGAAACGGGGGCAACTTGGGTTACTTTGCTTCTATGGTGCAACTAGACAGCACCGCGAACATGAGCGAGGATCCGCAAGTGTATGTGAGCGAGTTAAACATCACGCATACTCCGTAGCGGTTGAGTCAACGAAACACCTCGGGCCGGCGGCAGGCGATTACGCTTGCCGCCGCCCCACTCAAGCCAAAAGACGGCTTGAATGGGCCACCTGCCCGTGGTGAATGCGCATCTCCGCTACAGGCTGGGGCAATAAGCTCGATTGGATTTTATGGAGCCGTCGGGGGCGATATCCAGGCCGACAATTTCGTTCTTGTTGTTCACGCCGTAGATCTGAACCGTGTCAGTCGGAGGGACCGATATCGGGAAAAATCGGTCGGCTTTGAACACAAAGGGATGATTCTTGCCGGTCGCGTCCGCGTAGATGCCGGTTGCGGTTCCGGAATCGTTAATGCCATTCAAGCCCGTACTGCTCGCTCCGGGGTAGTCCACGGTGGTGAAGCGACCTTCTCTCCAGTAAAAACCGTGAAAGACGGGACTGTTGTCGGAATTCAAGGTGGCGTAGGCGCCGACAATTTCTCCCTCGTTGTTGATACCTGCGGCGTCGGTGATCACTGCGTTCGGGAAAGCGATTTCGGTAAACATCCCTGCTTGCAACAGGTATGAGTTTTGAGTAGAACCGGGTCCGTAATAGATACCGAACGTGCCCACAATCGTGCCTTGATCGTTGATGCCAGAAGCTGAGGTGGATGGATTCTGCGTCTGCCCTGGATAATCGATGGTATGAAAACCTGTGGCATCATGCAGGAAACCGTGATTTACGCTTTCCGCATCGGTATAAGAGCCAACGATTTCTCCCACATTGTTGATGTCGGCGGGAATGGTTTGGGTCGCACCGCTGATGCTGAAGAAATTCGCCCCGGTGGCTGACAACAGAAATCCCTGGGCAGGACTGTTACCGATAAGAATGTCGCCCACAATGAAGCCGGCATCGTTGACCCCAGAGGCGGTGTTGAAATTTCCGGGCAGTGGAAGTGGACTGAACTTGCAGGTTAGGGCGGTCTTGGCAAACGCATTAGGGCACAAATTGACGAACAAACTTGCGCACATCAGCAGGAAAAGTGGCACATATCGGGAACGCACAGAGTTATCTCCTGATTCAAATACCCTGATTCAAACATCCTGATTTCAAACGCCCGAATTCAAATATCTGAAGCCGTGCGCATGGTAGATGTTTTCGGGTTCGAGAGAGTTGCCCTCGTTGAGGGGACCGCTCCGATGGTGGGTGTTCTATCAGGTTTCAGTGGAGCTACAGCCGACAGCGCTCGCAGCATCGCTTTTCTCTTTTTCCGACGACCATCCGGCACCGAAGTAATCCTCTACTCGCGAATTCGCTAGGTACGCGCACTGACTCAGCCAATACTTCTAGTATGAGAAAGCTTTTAATTCTAGGCGCGCTGCTCGTCTACGCGTTCGGTGCGAACGCGTATGCACAAAATCCGACTGTCTGGATTGCCACCACCAGCGAGACGATTCCTTTGGAGCCCGCCAGCATCCACGCCAGTCACATCTACTATCCCGGTGTCGGAGGTGGCGACATGCATGTGCAAATCGACTCCAGATACCCGGTCACGGTGGCGATGGCTCCGGCCGACGAATGGAACGCCGCCATGCAGCACCCGGCAGCGCCTGCGCATTTCAGCTTCCTTTGCGTGAAGCAGCATGTCACCAGCGCGATTTATGAGTGCCATCTTCCCTCCGAACGCCCGATGATTATCACCTTCGGCGATGAGCGCAGGCCCGAGAAGCCCGTCGTCTCCACCATCGGCGCCATCCTCGGACCTGGAGTGCGGCAATTCATTTCTCCCAACAATCTCCACATCCAGTACTTCAATTGCCTTCAGCCTGAGTTCTGCTGGCGGCGGATCCTCAACGAAAAATACCAGATCACCTCCGTACCCAAGGTCTACAGTCTGATGACTCCCGACCACGACGGCCAGGAACTCAGCCTCAAGATTAAGTCGCCGATCCCGCTGACCGTCGCTATGCTGCCATCGCATCTAGCCGATCAGGTCTACGACAAGACCATATCCCTCGCCGACGCCCTCGACCAAACCGGTTGCAAGGAACGTGGCGTCCAATCGATGAACTTCAACTGCACTTTCAACGTCGCCAACGGCACGCAAACCCTGCTGATTCTTCCCGACATCGATTTTTCCGGCCACAAGAAAGCCACTGTCGAAGCCAACACGGTAAAGTGCGTCGAGCATTGTGAGTTGTTGAGCCCGCCCGCAAATCCGTAGATTCATTGGCTATTTGCAGAGGAAGCGCAACAACGCGAGGATTCGGGACCCACCTCTGTTGCTGCGGCGGGTGCCCACCCTTTCGCAGCGAACCCGAAAGAGTGGGGCAGCCATTGTCGGGATGAAATATCCTCGTTCTCAAAGGCTGGGCCAGTTGCCCCACACATTCCGAGGCCGAGCATTGATCGAGAAAACTTCGTCGCTTGTGCCGTAGCCACGATCATAAGCTGCTTTCGATATCTCGCAGGCCTTCACCTCGCTCCATCTCCACACCCTGGCCGCGCTTCCTCTTCTGCAAGAGCAATACAACGCATACTCGCGCGAACAACCACGCATGGTTGGTATGAGGTAAGACCCGTTGCGATACGGGCTAAGCGACACGACATACAGAACGTGGCAATTCGGGCATTCCACGCAATGGCGAATACGCGGCACAAGAGATTCCTCAATGGCAATCGTCGGCGTGACGTTGTACCCCACATTCCGGCCTTGCGCTTCGCGCATGGCCGGAATGCAAGGTGCGAAAGCTCAGAAAGCGCCGTTATCGTGGATTGAGCAGTGTGCGGACCTCGGCGAAAGCAGCTTGCCAACATTCGCCGCGGGCAAGGTGATTTTCGGATGCGTAGGTACGACCTCTGCCATCGACCTGCCCAGGTCCTCGTCTACCGGGGTTGCCAGAAAGGCGTGGACGATAGGTCTCCCCTGCCGGTCGGCCATATCCACCGCCATACCCGCGATTTGTCCGCTCTCATTGATGTTGCTAGCCGAGATTACGAAGAGGTTGGAACTTGCGGGAAATAGTTTGTTAAGGTCGGTCATCACGCCGTTCTGCCAGATGAAGCCGTGGGACCAGTTGGCACTGGAGTCAAAGGTGCTTCCCACCACCTGGCCCCGGCTGTTGATGCTGGTGGCAAAGGAGCTAGCATCCCCCGGCAGAACGCCGAGACCTGTGACTGTATTGTTCTGCCAAAGAGCGGCCATAGCGGTGCCGTCAGAGTTAATGGCTTGCCCAACAATTTGGCTGTGGCCGTTAATGGCGAACGCTATGGCGCCCGGAGTTCCGAGGTCCTGAAGCGCGGTGGCAGTGCCGTTTTCCCACACTACGGCGTAATTCGCTGCGGTGCAGGTTCCTGAGTAGCCTACGGCCTGGCCTTTATTGCTGATGCCGTATGCGACCCCGTCTGGTTCGCCATCGATCGTAGGCAGAGCCATGGCTATGCCTTTGTCCCACATCACCGGCAGGTCAACCATAAAATTCACCGTGCCCTGCGGGCAGGTGGAGTCCGCGATACCATTTTCCGCATATCCTGCGACTTGTCCGCTGTTATTGATGGCGCTGGCCTGCCCGTTATTCCCGCCCACCGTTGGGAGAGCGCTCATGGTGCCGTTTTGCCAAAGAAACGGAAGACAGGTAAGGTGCGTGCCCATACCGCAAAGATCTTCGCCATTCGGATCCGGAACAGATGTTTCGGACATACCGACGGCTTGCCCGGGGTCGTTGATTCCGTTCCAATTGATCGAACTGTTCTTTCCTCCAAGCGTGCCGAGTTCAGTATTGACGCCGTCTTTGTTGATCCGATCGGTGCCTGACACGGGCGGGTAGAGGGTGGAAAGGGTGAAATGATCCAGAAGTTGATCCATGTTCAACGTCGCGCCGGAATTATTGAGGCCCATGGCCATGCCCAGGTTGTCAGGGTGTTGAGCGCCCAAATCCTGAACTTTGTAGCGCGCTTGCGCGGACGCATTGCTCAAGCAAGCCAGAACTATCATCGTGACCCACGGTATCGAGAAATTCTGCAAACGTCTTAACGTGTTCATGTCCCCTCTTTTCCTTTGGTGAAAGTTGCCATGCCGAGATGGCCTGCTGACTAGCAACTGAGGGAGCATGTGGTGGTCCATGTTTGCAACGATTACGTGATCCAACGGGCCAGACATGTCGACCGGCGCAGCAGAGTGGCGGCCTAACAATCTCTGGGGACGACCTCGAAATGACTGAGCGGGCTTGTTCTCCACTTTTCCATAAAAACAGGGATGATGTTACGAAATTCGAGAACGGGAGCGGCAGCTGGGACAATTCGATTGACTCGCGGTTCGTTAGCATCCATACTGGTTGGTATGTTAGCGCCACGCAAGAAGTCGAAACCTAGAGCTATGAAACACAGAGCGACGAAACATAGATTGACGAAACATAGACCGACCAGGTTGCGCGATCCTGAGCGCACGCGGGAGCGCTTGCTGCAAGCGGCATCCCGCGAAATCTACATATCCGGTTTCCAAAGCGCCAGCCTGGACACAATTCTGGCCTCAACCGGCGTCACTAAAGGAGCGCTGTACTACCACTTCAAAAGCAAGGAAGCCTTAGGCTACGCCATCGTCGAAGAATTCGTCGCCACCCTCACCCGCGACAAGTGGTTAGGTCCTCTGAAGCACTGTAAGGATCCCGTCGATACGTTGATCGACATTGTTCAAGCTACCTCAGTTCGGCCCAATGACGTACGGGGCGGTTGTCCCCTGGTCAATTTGGCGCAGGAGATGTCTCCCCTGGATGAACGATTCCGCAAGCGATTGGAGAGGATCTTCAACGGCTGGCAAGAAGGCATTGCCACCGCTTTGCGCAGGGGACAGTCGGAAAGGACGGTCCGCCGCGACTTGGTCCCAGAGGAAACTGCCGGCTTTCTGATCGCAACCTACGAGGGCTACACCTTATTAGCCAAGAACGCCCAGAATGCGAAGGTGTGGGAAGTGGGAATCAGAAACATCGTGGGCTGGCTGAATTCTCTTCGCGTTCCGGGCAACCGCAGGAAAGGCTGATCGCATCTGCTGCGGTAGGCGAGGTTTACATACCAACCGGTTTGTATGCTAGGAATGTCGATATCGGCAGGAGCGCTTCACACTACCTCACCAAAAGGAGAATGAACAATGACAACAGCCGCAGTGTCGCGCAGGAATCTGCTCGCGACCGGAGCCTGCGCTCTCGCTGGCGCCGTAAGCCTGCCGCGCCCGGCAAGTGCCAGCGCGGGAGCGCAGAACTCAACGAATGAGGAAATCGTCCGGAGGTGGTACAAAGCCTGGGAGAAGAAAGACTGGAGTCCCGTGGATAGCCTGCTCGCCGATGATTTCACCTTTTCGAGCGCGGCCGGCGACGACCACATCAGTAAGAGCACTTTCAAAACACGATGCTGGGAAACACAGATCGATTTCATTGGACACTTTGACCTGGAGCGAATCACCACTGGCGCGGACGATGCTTTTGTGAAGTATCTTTGCCACACCAAAGACGGTAAATCGTTCCGGAACGTGGAGTATCTCCGAATCAAGAATGGAAAGTTGCAATCCATTGAGTGTTATTTCGGCGAGCAATCCAGTTTTCCGTCAGCAGTGAGCACTGGGCAGAAGTAACTTTCATCTGGAAGGTAAGGCCTGGGGCCATTCCATCGAGACGCCGCCCACTCGTCAATCTCACTTCGCGTACCAGGAAGTCCAAACGAGAGAGCAACGGTTCTATATGAGCGCAAGCGAAATTCGGGATCAGACGGCTATTGCACGTGAGATGTTTCTTCAACAAGCCGCTAGCGCCAATGCGGAACTCTCGGCTGGCCCACTGCGGCGAGATACGATTCGCTCCACTAAGAGTAGACGGGATTACACTCTTGAATCGACAGCGGACGACAAGCTCTGCGAACTCGCAGATCCATCGTTGCTTCCACTAACCCGACTTGATGCCGCAAACCTCCTCCGAGTCTTGCGGCAGTTGGAGGTGATCGCAAAACGACACGCGCCACGAATCGCGTTCAAGGCCAAGGGCAGGATCATATTCTTGAATTTAGCCGAGATTGTGGCAGTGCAAGCCGAAGGTAATTACATTTCATTACGACACCGACCCAATCCCTATTTGCTGCACGAGTCCCTCTCGTCCATGGCGGAGAAGCTCAAGCCCTACGGTTTTATTCGCATCCACCGCTCCGTCGTCGTGAATATTTCGGCCGTCGAGGAGATCCAACCTTTATCGACGGGAGAGTACAGGCTGCGGGTAAAAGGTGGGAAAGAATACCTGGTAACGCGAACATACAAACACAATCTCAAAGACCTGGCTCAACTGTGGGTAGGCTCAGAGCGCTTTTGCGGCTAACGGGCAAGCTGGTGGCACACCGATCCATTTCGGTCCTGCCTTCCCGTTCCGAAACGTTGGGGGCGCATCCTTGCGCTTTTTCCACGGCGCTCATCACCTGCACTTTTTCGCCTCTCGTGCTATCACCGATCAGTTGGTGGCCTCCCAGCCTTCGGGCAGCATGTCGAAGGCCAGCGTGTCACGGTAGGCGTATTGATTGCCCTCCCGCGCTACAACTGGCGTCAACATATGCCAAATGCGTTCGTCGTCGAAGATGTAACACTCCCCGTGTTCGCGCAGCGTGAAGCGATCTGTTTCGCGTTTGTCATTGTCGGTAATGACGACTTCTCCGCCTTGAACGCCGCAGCAAGCCAGCAGGTGCGTGGCAATATATTTTTCTCCGTCTTTATGTAATCCCGGCGGACTGGTATCACACGGGCGTCCCGGCGTAGCCGTGAATCGGATGACATGCAGGTTGACGAGATATCGCGTACCGACCGCGGAGAGCGGCAGGTAACGAAGGTGATAAGCGATCAGCTTGCAAACTCCCAGGGTGCCGGCGATCTCCTGGGACAGGGCGGCGTACTCACGCGGCTGACCACCTAGGGTCGTGTTGTATTTTTCCAGTTGTACGTAGGGCGTGCTCTCCTCAGTCGGCCACACGTTTACTCCGCCCTCGACAATCTCCGCTCGCAGGCGATTCAAGGAACGGTACCGGTCGCCGCCTTCGTAATACTTGTCTCTCGGAACGGACCACGCAGCATGGGCTAAGGCTTCCAGGGTGCGAGCGACGTCCAAATCAATTCTGAGCGGCCGACGACTGAACCCGCGCTCGGCGAGGTCGCGTCGAGAGCTGGCATTAATTTCAACTGGAATAAAGTTGCCTTGACTCATGATTCTCCTGACGAACTTTAAAAAGACTGTAGGACGACGGCGGCACTATGATGGCATGACCAAATGCCCGTGGAACTACGCCTGGAGTGGCAGCCGCGCATCTCCATCTTGATCTTCCTCCTCATCCTGCTTCGCATCGGCGAATCTTCGCAGCTCAGGATATTTCTGGAGCAGCGTCGGCGGGGCTGCGACGCGTTTGCCCGTCACCATCGCTTTCAACTCGAGGGCGTTCACGCCGGCTTTGCTTTCAAAATGATTATTGGTGATGACGTAGGTTGCCTGGGCTTTTTCGGCGACATTTTCAATGCGTTCCTTCCAACCTGCCAATTCCCTCTCGCTGTACAGATAGTTGTAGCGATCGTTGCGGTTGTCGGAATCAAACCACTGGTCATAATTGCGGCCATGCAACCGCACATACGCGATCGGCGCAGTGACATGATCGGTGGGCGCGAGCGAGCGGCCGAGAACGGGTTGATCGATATTGCAAAAGGCGACGTTTTTCTGGGCGAAGGCCGCCAAGGTTTCGGGGCTGTTCCAACTGGAATCGCGCACCTCGACAACGCGTGGATATTCAATAAACTGCCGCAGGAGCCGGTCGAGGTACTCGCGGTTCAGCGAAGTGTTTTTGAACGAGACGGGAAACTGGATGAGCAGCGCGCCGAGGCGGCCCTCGTTGGCGAGGGCGTCGAGGCCCTCGCGAGTGCGGGCTTCGTCATCGTCGGTAGGGCGAATCGTGGCTGCGGAAGTTGGCTCCATGACTGCGATCGGCGAGTGGGTGAAGGCGCGATATAGCTTGGCGGTAAACAGAAAGCGTGGACTGACCTCCGCGACCCTCCGGCACCACAATTTCGCCAGTTGCGCTTTGATGGGGCCGTAGAACGAAGTATTGATCTCGGTGGTATCGAAGAAACGCGCCAGGTAATCCAGCGGATGCGTCTTGCGGTGCCGCATTCCCGGCGGATAGAAGATTCCATCCCAGTCCTTGTAGGACCAGCCAGCCGTACCGAAGCGGATGTCGTACGGACGAGTCCGGGGCGAACGAACTTGTGCGGAGGATCCCATGGACGGAATCACAGACGGAGGGCTGGGCCAAGAGTAGCACATGAATCGCTTGCGCAGACGGAGATCAAGAGGGTTAAGCGGGAGATCCCTTCTACTCCGCTCGGGCCGGGTTCTCGCTGCTCCTGAAGCACACTACGTCAGGGATGGCACCGCAGCCCGAGGGCTATTGTGAAGGAGTAGTTTTCAGTGTGGTTTCTTTCGCGGGCATGGCTTGCGCTGGCGTTCCTTGCGCCGATAAGGTTTGATTCAGCCGATTGGCCAGCTGGTCGGCTTGCTCGTTGGAGATTTCAATCTGTCCTTCAAGCACGACGCTCAAGCCTCCGACGCCAGTGTTCTCGAATTTCGCCTTCTGAATGGCGGCCGAGTTCTGGAGCGCAGGCGGAAGCGCGGTTTGGGAATCGACTCCCGCCAAGATTGCGGATCGAACCGACTGAACTACTGCATCGCGTAAATCCTCGCCGAGCGAGCCGGAGCGCAATGAGTCATCGAGCATGCCGGTGGCATCGATGCGGCCGAAAGTGGCGACCAGCTTCAACGCGTCGGGCTTGAGCGTGTCCGGCTTCGATGCGTCTGGCGAGTGATTTTCTATGACCGCGGCGAGTTTGATCTCAACCGTTCCGTCGGATTCTGCCAATTCGTTCGCGCTTACCTGGCCCAGGTAGCGAGTGCACATCCATCGCTCAAAATGCAAACGGACGACAATCAGACTCGCCGGAGCCGCGGGCATGAGCGACGCCTGGCGGATGGCGATCCGTTGGCCGCAGGTTTCGTTGGTTTCGAGTTGGGCGCGCAAGAGGTCGAGAAACTTTTCTTGCAGATCGGACAACTCGACCGTCATCCCGAGGTTGAAGGTGCGCCTGCCGTTGAGCGCCGCAGTCTGCATGAGCGCTCCCGCAACCGGAACAGCAATCGTGCGGCCTTGAATCGTCACGTGATTTGTTAGCTGTGGAAGAGTGAAGGCGACGTCCTGGCCGCTAGCCAGCACGATACTCATGGCTCTTCCCAGGGCAAGTTGTTCGTCGTGGTAATCGGCGAGTGCTTTGTCGAAAGTCTCCACCCGCGTTGCAAGCTCGGTGCCGGTGAGTTTGAGAGTTAGACTCTGACCGAATACCTTCTGTTCCTGTTCCAGATTGGCGTCCGCTTTATTCAATCGCTTGACGATTTCTTTCAGGCCGCTTTTTTGGGCGGGAGAAAACCCCTCCTGGAACTTTCCGTTCTCATTCCTGGCCTTGTCGATCGCCGGATTCAGGGCTGCGGGCTCGGCTGCGGCGTTTTGATTGCGCAAAGTTTCCTGGAACACTTCCAGTGTGGTTCGCGCGGCCTCTGTGCTCTTGATCCAAGACTGGAATTCGGTGATCTGTTCGGCGGTCGCCTGTAACGCTAAGATTTGGTGGAAGTCCTTCAGGCTGTCCTTCACTTCGACGCCGTCCGGACGGCTGCCAGCCAGTCCACTTCCGGGCATGCCATTTCCGCCGTGACGCTGCGCAGTCGCCGTCGGCGGAAACGCGAGACCGGAGGCCGCCAGAAGCAGAGCGTTGATCGCAAGGAAGGAAATCCCTCGTCGAAACATGACCCAATCTCCAAAGCAAACTAATGCGGGAAGAGCAGCGACATCCCAGTATGGAGGAGCAACAGGATAGGCGCGTCAATCGGGCCGA
This sequence comes from Candidatus Sulfotelmatobacter sp., assembly GCA_036500765.1. Lineage (NCBI taxonomy): Bacteria > Pseudomonadati > Acidobacteriota > Terriglobia > Terriglobales > Candidatus Korobacteraceae > Candidatus Sulfotelmatobacter > Candidatus Sulfotelmatobacter sp. Next base: position 221,365 of record DASYBM010000004.1, on the reverse strand, counting down.
ACCAGCGTCCTGACCAAACCGGCGTCGCGCCTTTAGCTTGGCTGATGCCGCGAAAAAAATCCAGAGGCTTTACAGTTCTTTGCAAAGGGGCGCATCGCGTTACTGGCGGAAGATGATTGGGAAATCGCTCAATTCCCGTTCTGGTGGACGGAGACTTTGAAGACTCTGCCTTTGGATCGGCAGGCCAATAAACAAGGCACAGGTCACTCCAGCGACAGCACCACCCAATACGCTCCCGTAGGATAGGTATCGGTGCGACCGTAGCAGGCGCCGGTGGTGACGCTGTGCAAGTTGCGGCTCGCGATGGCGCGTTCGGTTTCGGCGGGCAGCTGTTCCGGATGCAAGGTGGTGAAAGTAAAGACGGTCGAGTTTGGCGCAAAATTCTGCGCCGCGGGAGTCGCCAGCGTGTCGGCTTGTGCCATGGAGCAAGCCACATCGTCCGCTGCAGGCAGTTCGCGCCTCTGAAGGCCCGGCTGGCGAGCCTGACGGCGCATCTGATTCACTGCTTTCACGATGCGGTCCTTCAATTCATCCGGGGAATAGTTGGGGAGGGCATGGCCGAAGTCTTGCACAATGTACAGGCGATCTCCGCTGCGCACCACGCCCAATCCGACCACGTTGTAGACCGGGTTGAGCAGGTTGGCGCGATGCGGGGCGGAGAGCATGAGATGCTCGTGGCCTTGCCGGGCGTCATAATCGAGCGCAACATTCTCCGCTTCGCGATCCAGTTGCAGGATAGTTCGATCTGCCAAGCGTTGGGGTAGGGAGGGCTCGCCGTCAAATTGATGGGAAAGCTGCTGCGCTGTCAGCATAGCCTGGGCGTGAGTCCGGGCCGCACTTGTGAGTCCGGGATCCAACGTAAGGGAGGGCTCGCCCGCTTGCCGGCGTGCCTGGTTCGCCAGAACCAGCAATTGCTGCTCGCTTTGAATTTCGAAGTCATTCGAGGGACTGTCGGAGGGAATGTCCGGCGCCTTTGCGGCGACGGGCTTCAGAGCGGCTCTCGGATCCACCTGGCCTTTGGCTGTCGGCTGTTCCGCCGGGATAGCCATCAAACGCGCCCCGGACGGCAAGGTCGCCGGGCCGGTTGCCAGCAGGAACGCGAATAATAGTCTGGGGGCTCTATTCATTCAATTCTTGCCCATCCAAAAGGACCCTGGGAGCGATCGTCCCCCAGCAGCCAATTCCAAGCCAGTTCCAAGCTGACCGAGTTCCGGCGCAAACTTTGTTGCTGGTGCTACGCTAGGGGTTGGAGTTGCGGTCTGGAAGTTACCTCCGTCTATGGAACTAGGGATCAGTGGGGTCATTGGCCTGTTGTTTGGCAGCCTGCTTGCTTGGCTCGTGCTGCGTTCGCGTACGGCCTCTCTGCAAACTCGCTTGTCATTGATCGAAAAGGAATTAACGGCTGAAAAGGCCGATCTGGCGCGGCTTTTAGTGGATCAGCGGGCGCTGATTGAGGGCCGGGCGCGGCTCGAATCCGCTCTGGAATCCGAACGAAAGACCAGCAACGAAAAGATCGAATTATTAACGAAAGCGGGGGAGCGCGCTGCTGCGGACCTGCAAAATGCCTTCAAGGCGCTCGCGGCCGACGCGCTGCGCAGCAACAGTTCTTCTTTCCTGCAAATCGCCCAGGAAACCTTGAAGCGGTTTCAGAGCGAGGCCAAGGGCGATCTCGATGCCCGACAGAAAGCCGTCGCCGACCTGGTGATGCCCGTGCGCGAGTCTCTCAGCAAAGTCGACGCGCAGATTCAGCAGATGGAAATCGCGCGCGGCGAGGCATACGGCGATCTCAAGGCTCAGGTGCAATCCTTGATCGTGACGCAAAAAGAATTGCAATCGGAGACGGGAAACCTGGTGCGCGCTTTGCGCACGCCGAACGTTCGCGGACGGTGGGGAGAAATTCAGCTTCGTCGCGTCGTCGAGATGGCCGGCATGCTTTCGTACTGCGATTTCGCCGAGCAGGAAACTATTTCGAGCGATGCCGGACGGTTTCGCCCCGATCTCGTCGTGAAATTGCCCGGCGGGAAAAATGTTGTCGTCGACGCGAAAACTCCGCTACAAGCCTTTCTGGAGGCCTTCGAAACCAGCGATGAGGAGGCGCGTAAAAAGTGCCTGCTCAATCACGCCCGGCAAGTGCGCGATCATATGGAGACTTTGAGCAGCAAGAAATATTGGGAGCAATTCGAGGCTACCCCCGAGTTCGTCGTGATGTTCCTACCTGGCGAGACTTTTTTCAGCGCCGCTCTCGAACAGGATCCTACGCTGATCGAACAAGGCGTGATGCAGCGTGTAATTCCGGCGTCGCCGACCACGCTGATCGCGTTGCTCAAAGCCGTGGCCTACGGATGGAACCAGGAAAAGCTGGCGCGCAACGCGCAACAGATCAGCGCGCTGGGGAAAGAATTACATGACCGACTGCGCAAACTCGCGAGCCACATCACGGGCGTCGGCACCAATCTCGATCGGGCCGTGGAAGCCTATAACCAGGCAGTGGGGTCGCTGGAGAATCGCGTGCTCGTTTCGGCCCGCAAGTTCTCGGAGCTCGGCGCTGCTGTTGCTGAGGATATTCCGCAACTGGAACCGATTGAGACTACGGCACGGGCGTTGTCGTTCGAATGGGACGACGAGGATCTCATGGCTGAGCCTGCGGAAAAAAGTGACCGTAAGGCCGGGTAGCTTTAAGCTTGCCAAGCCGCGACGACTCGCCCGCTCCAGGGTGCGCGGTCCAGACTATACGTTCCCAGGAGGGCTTCCCCTTCCCACGGCGCTTCGACCGGTGCGGAAGAGGGCATCCGCCCCTCCATTCGATCACATATACGTCGAAATCCGAATCCATCAAACTAATCCATCAAACTAAGAACTTGCTCCTAAACTAAAGAAACTCAAGGAAAAGCGGATACTGAATTTCACATAAAGATCCAGAAAGACATACTTCGCGTTCGAAAATGCATCTATAATTTCGGAAGTGGCTTGATTGACGGGACTTAGTCGTCCGGAAATAGGAATTGGCGTGGCAGCGAAGTTGCTCATCCAAGACGAGTGGGATGTCTCTTCCACGCCTCCGCACCCGCCTAGAGGTTCGGGGCCAGCACCGCAGCCCATGAATCGGGAAAGCCAAGCTCGCTTTGTCGCTGTCCTGCTGTTTCTGCTGACGGTGGCTGCCGTAGTCTTTGCCGGCTTCAATTTCCAGAAGGAACGTGACTCGGCTGTTCCCGACGACGGCGTCTGGTGGGTGGAGCATAACGGCCGCCTGCTGGCCGACCGGGTCGATCCCAGTGGGCCGGGTGCGAAAGCTGGAATCAAGGCTGGCGACCAGTTACTCTCCATCAACGGTCAGGAGATCAAGCGCACTCCGGACCTGGTTCGCCAGTTGTACCGCACCGGAGTTTGGGCCAAGGCGACGTACTCTCTAATGCGCCAATCGGTCACCCTCGATTCCAACGTGATCCTGGTTCCGGCGGACCGGTCCCTGAACAATTGGCTGCGGCTGATCGCCATGATTTATCTGGGGATCGGCATCTACGTTCTCTTGCGGCGCTGGACGGCGCCGGGCTCCACTCACTTTTATATTTTTTGCCTGGTCTCGTTCATCGCGTATTCCTTCAAGTACACCGGAAAGCTCAACGAGTTTGACTGGACGATTTACTGGAGCAACATCGTTGCCTGGGTCTTGCAGCCTGCGCTGTTCCTGCACTTTGTTTTGACGTTTCCCGAGAAGCGGCAGTTCGTTCGCCAGCGTCCGTGGCTGCTGACCCTGGCATATCTCCCCGGCGCCGTGCTGCTGGGCCGACACATCGTTGCGCTGCGGCTGGCGCAGGCCACCGGACACCTGCGCTGGGATATGGATCGCCAGGAAATGGCTTATGGCGCGCTGCTGTTCGTCGTCGCAGCGGCGGTGCTATGGCAGAGCTACCGCCTGGCGAGCACGACGATCCTGCGGCAGCAACTGAAGTGGGTGACCCGTGGAACCATTCTCGCCATCGTTCCGTACACGGTGTTCTACGTCGTTCCGTATTTGATGGGATCGTTGCCGGACGCGTGGATGAAGCTGTCAGTCTTGTTCCTGGGGCTGTTGCCGCTGACCTTCGGCTTCGTCATCTTCCGCTATCGGCTGATGGACGTAGATTTAATTTCCAAGCGCGTCGTGGTATACACGCTGGCCGCAGCGGCAGTCGTCGGATTGTACTTCGCCATGGTGGCGGGAGTTGCGACTTTTGTCCACATGCGGCAGCCGGGGAGCGGCCCGGTTGGGCTTGTCATCGCGATGGTGGTTACAGCCCTGCTGTTTGATCCGGTACGCAAGTGGATTCAGGAGCGCGTCGACCATCTGTTTTACCGTACGGTCTATGACTATCGCCGCACCCTGATCGAATTTGGTCGCGAACTGGGTTCTGAAACCGATCTGAATGCTCTGCTCGCTTCCGTCCTGGACCGCCTGTCGCGGACTCTCGCCGTCGACCGCATCGCGATCTTCTTGCGCGCCGGTGACGAAGCCGAACCATTCGTCATTTCGAAATCGATTGGCATGAGCCCTTTAGGTGCGCTTGATCTCACATTCCTGGGGACCTCCCGGCCGGAACCCGCCGGGCATATGTTCTTCGAGAATACGCACCAGGTGCCGCGCGAGACCACGGGATCGCAGGCGGCGATCGCTCGTCTCGATCTGAATTATTACATTCCCTGCCGCGCTCAGCAGAAAACCGTGGCGGTGCTCGGCCTGGGCAAAACTGCCAAGGGAGACTATCTTTCCAGCGAAGACATTGAACTGCTTGAGACTCTCGGAGGCTATCTCGGCATCGCTATACAGAACGGCCGGCTCTACGCGTCGTTGCAGCAGAAGGTCGCAGAGTACGAGCGCTTGAAAGACTTCAACGAGAATATTGTAGAGTCCATCAACGTAGGCATCATGGCGCTCGACATGGAAGACCGCATCGAGAGCTGGAATGCGCAGATGGAAGTGATGTACGCCCTGCCGCGCTGGCAGACGCTGACCCAGCCTGTGCGCAGAATTTTCCCCGAGGAATTCGTCGAAGAGTTTTATCGGGTGCGGCAAAACGCCGGCATCAACAATCTGTATAAGTTCCGTCTGCAAACCCCTGCCGGTGAAACTCGCACGGTGAACGTCGCGATCGCGCCTCTAGTGACGCGAAAGTTCCAGGTCATCGGGCGCCTCGTCATCATGGACGACATTACGGAACGGATCGAACTCGAGAGCCAGCTCTCTCAAGCCGACAAGCTCTCGTCGATCGGGCTGCTGGCAGCCGGCGTGGCCCATGAAGTGAATACTCCGCTCGCCGTGATTTCTTCCTACACGCAGATGCTGGCCAAACAATTACAGGGCGATGCGCAGAAGTCCGGCCTGCTGGAAAAGATCACGCGCCAAACCTTCCGTGCTTCGGAGATCGTCAACAACCTGCTGAACTTTTCGCGGACGAGCGGCACCGAGTTCGCCGACGTTGACGTCAACAAAGTCATTACCGACACGCTGGCGCTGCTGGAGCATCAGTTCAAAATCGCCAAGATTCAAGTGCGCTCCGATCTGACCTCTGGAATTTCGGCGATTCAAGGAAACCCGGGAAGATTGCAGCAGGTTTTCCTGAACCTGTTTCTCAACGCCAAGGACGCGATGCCGGGCGGGGGCACGCTGAACGTCGCAACCAGCAACGGCGAAATGGTAAGCGTGCGCGTTTCCGACACCGGATCGGGCATTGCGCCGGAACATATCCAGCGCATTTACGATCCGTTCTTTACCACGAAGACAACGCCCAAAGAGGGGCAGAACCGCGGAACTGGCCTGGGACTCGCCGTGACCTACGGGATTATTCAAGAGCATGCCGGCAAGATCCGTGTGGAAAGCGATCCGGGGGCGGGCACAACGTTCGCGCTGGATTTCCCTCTGAGCAGGAAGGCAATGCATGTCTGAAGCAGCCGTCATCGCGCGCGGAATCATCAACGGAAGCAGCGGCGGTCCGTCGCTGGCCGGCTCAGTCTTGATCATTGACGATGAGGCGGAGATTCGCGAATCTCTCCAGACGCTGCTCGAAATGGAAGGCTTCGAGGTCGAGACTGCGGTCAGCGGCGAAGACGGCCTTGCGCAAATGGCCGATCGCCCCTTCGATCTCATCCTGCTAGATCTGACTTTGCCCGGCCGTAACGGCATGGAGATTCTCTCCGAGATTCACTCCCATGACTCACGCCTGCCCGTCATCATGATCACCGCCTACGGGACGGTGGAGAATGCCGTGCGCGCCATGCAATCGGGCGCGGCGAATTTTGTGCAGAAGCCCTGGGATAACGAAAAACTTCTAGCCGATGTCCGCGCCGCCGTGGGCTGGCGTCGCGCCGAAGAAGAAAATGTTCAACTGAAGCGCGCGCTCAAGCAGCGCTACAACTTCGAAAACATCGTGGGCAAGAGCGAGCCCATGCTGAAGATTTTTGACCTGGTGGCGCAAGTCGCCAACAGCCGCTCGACCGTGCTACTGCAAGGCGAGAGCGGGACTGGCAAGGAAGTTATCGCCAAGGCGATTCATCTCAACTCTCCGCGCCGCGACAAACCTTTTGTCCCCGTGAACACCGGGTCGATGCCTACCGACCTGCTCGAGTCCACGCTCTTCGGGCATGTCAAGGGAGCGTTCACCAGCGCGATCGCCTCGAAAAAGGGTCTGTTCGAAGTCGCGGACAAAGGCACCCTCTTCCTTGACGAAATCGCGACGATGGGGCTGGAGACGCAGGCCAAAATTCTACGCGTGCTGCAAGATCGGCGCTTCATGCACCTGGGTGGCATTCAGGAACTCCAGGTGGATGTGCGCATCATCGCCGCCACCAACATCGATTTACGCCAGATGGTGCGCGAGGGCCGGTTCCGCGAGGATTTGTTCTATCGCCTCAACGTGATCACGGTCGAACTTCCGCCGCTGCGCCAGCGCAAGGAAGATATTCCGCTGCTGGTGGAATATTTTCTGAAGAAATATGCCGAAGAAAATGGCAGGCCCGCGCCGCGCATAACTCCCGAAGCGCTGCGACCGCTGATGGCTTACTCATGGCCGGGCAATGTGCGCGAGCTGGAAAACGTGATCGAGCGCGCCGTTGTACTCTCGTCCGGACCCGAAATCAGCATGGACCTGCTGCCCGACTCTATGATGGGCCGCGGCTCCTCGCTCACGCTGCACGATGCCCCCACCGACGCTTCTTTGTTCGAGATTATCGGAGACGTCGAGCGCCGCATTATCACCGATATGCTGGAACGCTGCAACTGGAATCAAACCGAAGCCGCCGAACGCTTTCACGTTCCGCTCTCCACGCTCAATCAGAAAATCCGTCGGCTGAATATCGAGATCAAGAAGAAGGGGCGCGGGTAGCTGGCCGCTCTCAGCGTTAATTCTTAGCAGTCGACCTGCCGTTATTGCCCAAGCACCCCGTCTATTATCCCGAGTAACGCGAGGAATCTTGGTTTTGACTGACAGCTGAATGCTGATAGCTGACAGCTTTCTCTGTTATAGTTCGATCAAGCTGGCAGTCGCTCAACGACGCGCCTTCAGAACCGCATGGCCTTTAGCTCACCCACAGAATTCGCCAAGCAGAAAGTCCTGGCGGTTCAGGAATACACCGTGCTTGCCGCGCAATCGATCGGCAACCTGTTTCGCAAGCCTCTGTATTTGGCCGACATGGTGCAGCAGGCCGATCTGATCGGCGTGGGTTCGCTGCCCATCGTCGTGCTGACCGGCTTCTTTACGGGCGGGGTGCTGGCTCTGCAAACCGCCAACACGCTGCAACGATTCGGTTCCATCACCTTGATCGGCCAATTGGTTTCCACTTCCATGGTGCGCGAATTGGGCCCGGTGCTCACTGGCCTGATGGTCGCCGGACGCAACTCCTCCGGCATGGCCAGCGAACTGGGATCGATGGTGGTCACCGAGCAAATCGACGCCATGCGCGCGCTCGGCACCGACCCCATGAAGAAACTGGTGACCCCGCGTGTGACGGCCACTGTCTTCATGCTTTTCTTCCTCAGCATCATTTCCGACTTGGTCGGACTCGCCGGCGGGCTCATGGTCGCGAAGTTGTTTCTCAGTCTCGATGCCCGACAATATTGGGCCAACGCCTGGCAAACGCTCGTATTCCAGGATGTTTTCATGGGATTGCTGAAGCCGGTGATGTTCGGCTTCATCATCTCCACGATCGGCTGTTATTACGGAATGACGGCGCGAGGCGGGACGCAGGGTGTTGGCCGCGCCACGACCCAGGCGGTGGTCGCTGCGTCGGTGGTTATTCTCGTTACGGACTTCTTTGTCACCAAGCTGCTGATCTCGATTCTGTCTTACAAGTAGCTTGTAAGTAGCAGCGTATTTGATCTTATGTCGACGCCGACTTTGCCCATCGACTGCACCCCCACTGTCACCGGGCGACCGGCCGGCTTTGCCATTGTCTTTGAAGATGTACATCTGTCGTTCGAAGACAAGCACGTTCTGCGCGGAGTTTCATTCCAACTACCCTTCGGAGAAACCAAAGCGTTGTTTGGAGTGGCGGGATCGGGCAAGAGTACGATTTTGAAACTCGCGCTGGGCCTGCTGCAACCCGATTCGGGACGCATCACGGTTCTGGGCAATGAAGTCACGCAGATGCGCGAGCAAAGTCTTTTCCCCATGCGCGGCAAACTCGGCATGGTCTTTCAGGAAAGCGCACTCTTCGATTCGCTCACAGTCGCCGAGAATGTGGCATATCGGCTCATGGAAGAGCATGGAGTGTACGACGACGCCATCGACGCGCGCGTGCGTGAATCCCTGCGCTTTGTGGAGTTGGAACACACGCTCAACCTGTTCCCTTCGGAGCTATCGGGCGGCATGCGCAGGCGGGTCGCTATCGCGAGAGCCATCATTACTCAACCGGAACTGCTTCTCTACGATTCGCCGACCGGCGGCTTGGATCCGGTCACTTCGAACACAATTGTGGAGCTGATCATGAAGCAGCGCGACGTGTCGCGCACCAGCTCCCTGCTGGTGACGCATCGTCTGCAAGACGCCTTTACTATGGCCACGCATGAGTTCGATCCGAAAACCAGTCAAATGCGGCTCTTGCCGCGGGGTCAATATTGCGAGGTGCCTATGAGCTTTCTGCTGCTGCGCGATGGCAAAGTAATTTTCGACGGCGACATCCGCCAACTGACTCACAGCAAGGACGAATACATTCGGGAATACATTTCGTAGGAATCGAGTAAAGACAATTGAGTAATTGTGCAATTGGGTAATTGAGAAATTTAAGCAACGCCGGTTTTCAATTACCCGATTTCTCAATTCCACAATTACTCAATTCTTCTTCACTTCGCCGACCCCAGATTTTTCCCCGCCTGAACGAACGACTCCACGTTAGCCTTGTCGATAAGGCCCGAGCCCGTGTCCACAAAGCTGGGGATTGGCGCATAAGCATCCTTGGACCAGTCCGTGTCTAAGGCCGGGGGCTTATGGTGGTAAAGGTTGTCGAGCATCTGTATGCCCACGAACGCCATAGTATACGGCTTCTGGGCGATGGTTGCCGCGATCACGCCCTTCTGGATCCAGTCCAGCGTCTCCTGGTCAGTGTCCATCGCAATCACGACTTTGCCGGTAACGTGGTAGCTGTTGAGCACGCTCCCGACTTCTTTGCCCGATTGCGCCTCCAGGCAAACAAAGGCGTCGACCTTATCGCGCTCCTTGCCGACAATCTGCGTCGTGGTATCGAATGCGATGCGGGGATCGCCTTGGATATCCACCACGCGTGTGATCTTCACGTCGGGCGTCCGAGCCAGCGCGTCCTTGTAGCCGCGTAATCGATCCTGAAGATTCGACTGGTCCGGCATGGTAAAGACGACTACGCTGCCTTTGCCCCTCAATTCCTGTGCCAGTCGCAGGCCGCCAGTGAAGCCCGCCTGATAATTATTAGTACCAATGAAAAAAAGGCGCTTGCTGGAGGGCGCGTCGGAATCGATGGTGATGACCGGAACGCCTGCGGCTACCGCTTTATCGATACTGTCGTTGAGCAGCGTGGGGTCGGTCACCGCCAGTAAAATGCCGGTGGCCTTTTTTTGCACCGCTTGATCCAGAGCGTCGCGCTCGGCCTTGGGATCGTAGGTTTGCGGTCCCACGAAATCGGAGCGGACTTTCATCTGTCCGGCGGCGTTAGAGAATCCCGCCCCCGCCATTTTCCAATACGACACCTGAAGGTTTGCGGAGACCAACACATAGAATTCGTCGGACTCGTGGGCGCCAACACAACTGAGGGCAGATACCAATAAGATTGCGACGGGAACGGAGTGGAGAACCCTGCGTGAGAGGAGCATTGCATCCTCCTTTCGAAAGTTTTGACCCAAGTGTCGAGGCCAGCGGGAGCAGAACCTTCGGCGACAGGATTGTAACTGAGCGGTCAACCCAAGGCCAGAATAGGACCAGAATTAGGATCGGAAGGTAGTGGTGCAGTTTGGCTTATGCACCGAGTCGGTTAAGCGTGAGATCCCTCCGACTCCGCTCCGGGCAAGCTCTTCGCTCCGCCTGAAAAACGGCGGCGCTCGCGATGACAACGGCGGTCTAGAAAGCTAAACTGCACCACTCGCGAACCGGAAAACTCCGAGCGGTCAGCGCACCGCTTTGTCCAACAAGTCTGAGATTACGCGGTCATCGACCTCGCCGGAATTGTCGTACAAGGCATTGCCCGCAGCGTCGAGGACTACAACGTGAGGAATATAACCGCGAAAATACTTCTTTTTCAATTCCTCCTGCAGGGGGGATAGCCGGTGGTCGATGTCGACGATTATGAATTGCACTCGCTCCTTGTATTTTTCGTACAACCCGACCGTGCGCCGCGCCTGGCGCTTCGAGTTATAGCAACCTTCGCCGTACATAATTACGTAGGCCGGTCTGCCCGCCACGAATCCCGCGTCCATGTGCTCGCCGCTGATGAGCGGCCCATCCTGGCTGTCGCTGGTGTAGTCCAGCTTCGGATTCAGTTTCAAATTCTCGCCCGCGAACGCGGTCGCCGCCAAAAGGAACATCGCCATCGCCGAAATGACAAACTGATTCATAGGACTCTCCGTCTGGAAATCCGATCCTCTGCATCGGAGCTTTGAGGTCGCAATAAGTTACAAGCGATGAAGGCGGAGAAGAATTCTACACCCCAACCGGAAAGGGCTTGGTGTGCGTCGTCGCCTTGCGCGACCCGCGCCCGAAGCGTCCTTGCAGCAGAGACATCAAACCGGTGTACCAGTACCCCACGACGAAAAGCATCAGAAACGGAACCGTAATATAGTTCTCGTTGTCGATGGCGTAGTAAACCGTCGCGGCGAAATAACTCCCGATCAGCAATTCCAGCCAGGGCACCCATCCCAGGCGCTTGCGGTATTTGGTAGCGCCGATCCTGTCGCCTTTCGCGACCACGCTGTATTTCGGCGTACGCGCGAACGCACTCTCTTTTCCCACCAGCGCCTCAAGCACCGCTTTGGTATTGGTAATGGTCAGCCCGATGCCCAGCGCCATCAGAAATGGGAGATACAACAAGGCCCGAGGCCAGGTTCGCGGAAACAGTTCGCGTTGCGAGACCAGGTAGAAACTCGAAATCGAAAAAGTGGACGCCATAAATAGCGGCAGGTCGATATATAGCATCTGAAACCAGCCCTGATAAAACCGGATAATCATCGCCGGCAGCAGCAGGACCGAAAGCATAATCATGAGCGGATAGCTGAGATTCGCCGTCAGGTGATACCAGGCTTCGATTTTCGTGTGCCGCGGCGCGTTGCTGCGCAGCACTCGCGGCAGGATTTTTTTTCCGGTCTGAATCAATCCCTTGGCCCAGCGGGCTTGTTGCGTCTTGAACGCCGTCATCTCCACTGGTAACTCCGCAAGGCATTCCACGTCCTGCAAGTAAATGAATTTCCAACCCTTAAGCTGCGCGCGATACGAGAGATCCGTGTCCTCTGTCAACGTGTCATGTTGCCAGCCACCGGCTTCATCGATTGCGGCTCGCCGCCACATGCCCGCGGTCCCGTTGAAGTTGAAAAATAATCCCGTGCGCGCCCGCCCCGAGTGTTCAAGCACGAAGTGCCCATCCAGCAGAATCGCCTCCACCTCAGTCAGAAAAGAATAATGCCGATTGAGGTGGGTCCAGCGCGTTTGCACCATGCCGATCTTTGGATCGGTGAAGTGATGGATGACGCGCAGCAGAAAATCTTCCGGGGGCGTAAAGTCGGCGTCAAAAATCGCCACAAACTCGCCCTTCGCCGTCCTAAGGCCTTCGGCGAGCGCTCCCGCCTTGTAGCCCTGGCGATTCGTGCGGTGATGGTAGCTGACTGGATGGCCCAGCGCCGCGTAACGTTCCACCAGTCCGCGTGCTACGTCGACGGTTTCGTCGGTCGAGTCGTCGAGCACTTGGATGTCCAGTTTCTGCACTGGATACTTCAGCTTGCAGATCGACTCCAGCAATCGCTCCACCACATACTGTTCATTAAAAATTGGCAGTTGCACGGTCACGCGCGGCAAGTCGTCGAAATAAGCGGCAGGCTCGGTTGTGCGTTTTTCCTTGTGCTTGTAATACAGATACACCAGCACGTAGCGATGCGCTCCGTAACCGGCGAGCAAAATGAGCACAATGAAATACGGAATGAGCAATGCTACATCGAAGGCATTAGCGTGGTATAGCCCGCGGAATGTGGTATCGAGAAAGTGCTGGCGGATGTAAGGCCCAAGACCTTTGGGGGCCGACAATACCGCCAGCTTCGCAGTGAATTCTGGCAGTGAGATGAGATCAGAATTGAACAAGGCGTCCCGGTCAAAGTTTTTATTTTACCGGAATGGCGGCGCCTCAGGTCGTCCGGGGGTTCAGAACCGTCTTCAGCAGTCGGAAGTGACTCGCGTTGCGGGTGAGCCCTGTCAATAATTTCACTGAACTTGGCTTTCGCTTCGGCGACGGTCCAATTCGGCGCACCCATAGCGATCTCTCCCTTAAGAGGTCATGATGGTCATTGTAGTCATCGGCGTTTGCGATTCGGGCGAAAGAAACGATCTCTCCCCGCTCGATATACTGTGGTCACTCATGAAATCCACATCCGCGTCTGCGGAGATTCCGGCGTCCAAGTCCGGTCCGTTCCGCGACCGCTGGGCGCACATCCGAAATTCGCCGCTCTGGATCGTCGCTATAGCCCTGCTCATCCGCATCGCCTGGATTGTGATCGGCCACACCTACAAGTTCAAAAGCACCGACGACAATTTCAGCTTCGGCTGGGAAATGGGACGCATCGGGGCGTCGCTGGCTTCCGGACATGGCTTCAGCAGCCCTTTTGGGCCTCCGACCGGACCGACCGCCTGGGAGCCTCCGCTGTACCCCTATCTGATCGCGGGCGTGTTTCGGGTTTTCGGAATCTATTCCAGATCGTCCGCTTTCGTGCTGCTGGCGCTGAATAGCGCTTTCTCGGTACTGACCTGCCTCCCGATTTTTCTGATCGCGCGGCGGATGTTTTGGGAGAAGGTTGCCGTCGGCTCCGCATGGGCCTGGGCTCTGCTTCCCAACATCATTTTCTGGTGCACGCGGGCGGTGTGGGAAACCAGTCTGGCGGCGCTGCTGCTGAGTGCAATCATCTGGCTGTCCCTGACCTTGGAAGACCGCGATGGCTGGGCACCCTGGCTTCAATTTGGATTGCTTTGGGGCATCACCGCCCTGAGCAGCACTTCCCTGCTGTCCTTTTTGCCAGCGGCGGGATTGTGGGCCTGGTATCGGCGCGCTCGGCGCGGCAAGCGATCCTTGGCGGGCGTGCTGCTGGCATCCGCCGTTTTTTTTGCCTGCATCACGCCCTGGTTGGTCCGGAACTATCAGACGTTCGGCAAGTTCATTTTCATTCGCGATAATTTCGGCGCCGAGCTTCGCCTGGGCAACGGCCCTGGCGCCGACGGAACTTTGATGCTCTATCTGGATGCAACTCACGACGTTTACGCTATGCGCCAGTTTCAGGCGATGGGCGAATTGCCCTATATCGCTATGCGAAGGCAACAAGCGGTAGCCTACATCCGAGCTGACTACGCGCGATTCGCAAAACTCTGCGTGCGTCGATACGTCTATTTCTGGGCCGGCCCGCCGAAAGACACGCAGCCCTGGTGGATGGGGGAGGCGAAGAACTCACTCTTCCTCGCCGCATCGGCTCTGATGTTATGGGGACTGGGCCGCGCCCTGCGTCTGCGTAGGCCGGGCGCGTGGCTATTGTTCTGGCTGGTGCTGCTCTATCCCGCAATGTACTACTTCGTCTATGCCATCCCGCGCTACCGGCACCCGATCGAGCCGGAGATGACGATTCTGGCAATTTTTCTGCTGACCGAGGCCGGAAAGAAGACCGCGACGCCCGATCAATCGCCAACACGTAGAGAATGAGTTTCTTAAAAACCCGATTCTCACCAATTTCACGCAGCCTCGTCTAACTCAGTGAATACGGAGGGAACAATGAACCGCCAACGCCAATCCGCCACCTGGCTGGGAGCTGTCCTGGGAACCCTGTGTGCCTTGCTGATTCTTACCTTATCGGCGCACGCGTCCGATCATCGTGGCGCTCTGACCGAAGAGTTTCACCAGACCTACGCCCTCACCGCCGATGGCCGGGTTGAACTCGATAACATCAACGGCCCGGTTCACATCAGCAGCTGGGACCAGAACTCCGTGAAAGTCGATGCCATAAAGTATGCCGATACCAAAGAACGCCTGGACGAAGCCAAGATCGAGATCAACTCCGGCAAGGAATATCTGGAAATTCGAACCAAGTACCCGGAGCACAACGAAAATTGGAATTGGGGATCGCACAACAATCCGGCAAGCGTTGAGTACACGCTGACCGTGCCGCGTACGGCGCGGCTGGATGAGATCAAGTTGATCAACGGCTCGCTCGACATTACCGGCGTGACTGGCGAAGTGAACGCTTCGTGCATCAATGGGCGGCTCGAGGCGCAGAATCTGGCGGGACGGGCTCACTTGTCGACGGTCAATGGCAGGCTGGAGGCACGTTTTGACCAGCTCGCCGGAAATTCGGTCGAGTTGAATTCCGTCAATGGATCGGTCGATCTGACGATTCCTTCGGATTCGAATGCGGAGGTCGAAGCGACCACGGTCTCCGGCGGGATCGACAACGATTTCGGGCTGCGTGTGAATCATCACCGCTTCGTCGGCCACGACCTGCGTGGAGAGCTGGGCAGCGGTGGGGCGCACATCCGGCTGTCGAACGTGAATGGCAGGGTTGAGGTTCACCACGCACAGGATGGACGGGCTTTGAGTCCCGTGAAGGACTTGAGCCATGGCGACAAAGGCGATGACGAGATTTGATGGCCGCCGATCGGGACTTGCGACAGGTCGACAGCGAAATTCCTGGCGGTGATTGGTTCGCGCACACAGTGGCGGCGGGACGCCGCCACTGCCCGCCCTGAGCCTGCCGAAGGGACAGCCGGCGAGGCGCCGGCGCTAATCGTAAATCGGCGCTACTAGTAAATCGTGTAGCCTGGAAGCGGCGTGCGAAGGTCGGGCTTCGACGCCATCAGGAGCAGGGCGCCCTCGCGCTTGAACGCCCGCAGATCGTCAAGGCTGTTGAATGATTTCGTTTTGTAATCGTCGGGCGTAGGCGTGTCGTCGGGGATGCGAACGGTTTCAACGCTTTCGAAGGCGTGCTTTTTGAAAAGTTCGACGTATTCGGCTGAGGATCGCACGTGCACAGGGACTTTCAGCTTGTCGACCCACTGCAGCGAATACTGGTTGTCTTTGTACAGATTGATCAGAATGAAAAGCCGGCCTCGCGGCGCCATCACGCGGAATAATTCCATCAGCGCGCGGTCCTGATCAGGATAGTAGTAGAACGATTCCACCGACAGCACCCTGTCGAAGAAATTTTCCTCCCACGGAATCTGTTGCGCCGATCCCCAGACGTAAAGAATGTTCTCGAAGTCTTTCGAGGATTCGCGGGCCTGGCGAACCATCTCATCGGAAACATCGAGGCCAACCACCTGCCCGAAGCCTTCGGGGCCATCGCCAACGAGGCGCGCGAGCAGGCGCGTGGCCCATCCCGAGCCGCAGCCCAGGTCGAGCACGCGCTCGCCGGGACGCAAATTCATGCGGCGAATTGTCTTTTCGGTGATATCGAGATGATGGCGTTCCATCTTCGCGCCTTCGCCAGCAGCGGCCCAGCGGTTGAATTCATGTTGCAGCTTGTCGTCGGGAGTTTGCGGTCGGTCGGGCATAGTGTTTTTGTAGCGCCGGCTTCCGATCAAGCGCACGTGGCGGCGGACGCATTCGTCCGCCCGCGCTGAATCCGTGATCGCTCCACCCCGGACGAATGCGTCCGGGCCACGCGATTCCGGCGGGACGGCGGCGCTACTACTATGCTACAGTTTTCTTCTTCATGGCGACACGCCCTCAGAATCCCGATCCCGAGTTAGAACCTGGATCGCTCTACTGCCCGAATTGTGCGGAGGAAGTAACCGATCCGCTGACCTGCGGCGATTGCTCTTCGGTGATCTGCCGGCGCTGCGGAACGGCGCTCGAATCCTCCGATGAACTCGGAATCGGATAATGGGAACCACGCCGGTTCTTCCCGCCAATCAAACGGCGCAGTCGATATCGGCGTCACCGGAGTCTAAGCCTTCCCTGGTGCGCGGACTTAGCCTGCTCGATTCCGTCCTGCTGCTGGTCAGCGGGATCATCGGGTCGTCCATTTTTTTGACGGCGAAAGACATTGCGGGCCCGCTGCCGCAGCCGCTGATGTTTCTTCTGGTATGGGTGCTGGGGGCGTTGATTTCGCTCTGCGCCTGCTTCGCGTTCGCCGAACTCGGATCGATGTTCCCCGATTCCGGCGGGCAATACATCTATCTGCGCGAGGCTTACGGCGATCTGGTTGCTTTTCTGTATGGCTGGATGCTGTTCAGCGTGGCGAACGGGGGATCGATTGCGGCGCTTTCGGTGGCGTCGGCGGCTTATACGGGACAAGTGTTTCCCGTTGTATCGGAAGCTCACATTGTGGCGGCATTTGGCGGCATCGTTATCACGCGCGCACATCTTTTCGCGCTGCTACTGATCGCTGCTCTTACCTGGGTCAACGTGGTCGGACTGCGCTGGGGCGCTTTGCTCCAGAACCTCTCGACCTGGACAAAGTTCACCGCCATGGCGGCATTCGTTGTGCTCGGTTTCGCGATCGGCAAGGGCCATTGGTCGAATTTTCAAGCCCACGGCGTGGGACTGATGATGGGATTAGGGCCGGGGCAGTTAATCTCCGCGCTTGGAGTTGGCTTGATCGCGGTGTACTGGGCTTATGACGGATGGGTGTACATCACGTGGGTGGCGGGCGAAGTAAAGGATCCACGGCGGAACGTGCCGTTGGCTATGGTTTTGGGCGTGCTTGCCGTAGGCGTGATTTATGTCGCGATGAACATGACCTATGTGTACGCGCTGCCGATGCGGGAAATTGCGGCACACGAGACTATCGCGCATGCAGCGGCCGCGGCCTTGTTCTCGCCGGGCGCGGCGGTTTGGCTGTCGCTGATGATTGCGATTTCATGCTTCAGCGCGGCGGCGACCTGCACACTATCCGGCGCGCGAGTCTATCTCGCCATGGCGCAGGATGGCGTTTTCTTCAAGCGCATGGCGGTGATCCATCCTAAGTGGAGAACTCCGGCGTTCAGCTTGATCGGGCAGGGCGTGTGGGCGGCGTTGCTCACGATCAGCGGGCGCTACGATCAGCTTTACACTTACGTCATTTATGGCATGGTGTTGTCGTACACGCTGACCGTGATCGCGATGTTCTGGCTGCGCTGGAAGCGACCGGAGATTCCGCGGCCGTATCGCTGCACGGGATATCCGTGGCTGCCGGCGATTTATGTACTGATCGGCGTCGCCTGGATCTTGAACACCACCATCCGCAGGCCGATGGAAAGTTTCTGGAGCATGGTCGTGGTGCTGATCGGCGTGCCGGGATATTTGTATTGGAAGCGCCGGAACCGCACAACCGCGGACGTGGAATAGGTAGCCCCACTTTCGCCTTGCTCCACGCGTCTGTCAGTGTTATTCCTCTACTTCTCTTTAGTTCTCCCTAGTATCACGCTCGCGCTAGCCTGACCCCGGGACACGCCATTGGCCGAATCCAATCCGAAGCAGCGCGCGGACAAGACCTCTCTTCTTTCGCCCGGAGTTTCGATCGGCGACGCTGAAGACCGCAATCGGCCGCCGCAGGTGATGGGCTTTCGCGATCTGTTTCTGTTTTACATCATCACCGGCATCAGCCTGCGCTGGATTGCGACTGCGGCGGCGGCTGGGCCGAGTTCCATCGTCATCTGGGTCGGCGCGTGGCTGTGCTTCTACACTCCGCTGGCGCTTTCTGTGCTGGAACTTTCTTCGCGCTATCCCAACGAAGGCGGATTGTATGTGTGGAGCAAACGCGCCTTCGGCGATTTCTCCGGCTTCATGGCGGCATGGACTTACTGGACCAGCAACCTGCCGTACTTCCCTGCCGTGCTCTATTTTGCGGCCAGCAATGTGTTGTTCATGCGGCAGGCGAGTTGGGAATATCTCTCAGGCAATGCAACGTTCTATATCGCCTTCTCGCTGCTCACGCTCTCGGCGGCCACGTTGCTGAATATCGTCGGCCTCGACGTGGGCAAGTGGTTGCACAATATCGGCGCGATCGCGATGTGGATTCCGGCAGGGATCGTCATTGTGATGGGATTGATTGCGTGGCATCGCTACGGATCGGCGACTTCATTCACGCTGCACTCGATGACTCCCAGCATGCATTTCAACGATCTCATCTTTTGGTCGGTGCTGACGTTCGCGTTCGGAGGCAGCGAGACGGCGTCGTTCATGGGAGAAGAAATCAAGAACGCGCGCCGGACGATTCCTCTTGCTCTGCTCTCTGCCGGAGTCGTGGTGACGATCTGCTACATCCTGGGGACGATTTGCGTGCTGCTGGCGTTGCCCTCCGGTGAAGTGAACAGCCTGCAAGGGCTGGTGCAGGCCGTGTCGAAGACGGCGGCGCGCGTGGGATATCCCGGCGTGTTGCCGCTGGCGGCATTTTTGATTGCGCTCAGCAATATTGGCGCTGCGGGCGCTTATCTGGCGGCGGTGGCGCGGCTCCCATTCGTCGCCGGACTTGATCGCTTTCTTCCACCCGCGTTCGGGGCGCTGCATCCGCGCTGGAAGACTCCATGGGTGGCGTTGCTCACTCAGTTCTTCCTTGGTGTGGTCTTCATCCTTCTTGGGCAGGCGGGAACCAGTGTGAAGGGTGCTTACGATGTGTTGGTCAGCATGGGCGTGATTACATATTTCATTCCATATCTGTACTTGTTTGCGGCGATGATCAAGCTGCAGCGCGAGCCGGCCGGAGCCGATGTTATTCGAGTGCCGGGTGGGAAGAGCGTGGCGACGTTAATGGCGACCGTGGGATTTCTAACCACGGCAATGACGATCGCGCTGTCTCTGATTCCGCAGCCCGACGAGCCGAACAAGCCGCTGGCGCTGTTCAAGGTGATTGGCGGGACGGGAGCGCTCGTCCTGATTGGAGCCTGGATTTACTGGGCGGGGAAACGGAGAGCCCGGACCGTTTCGCCCGCATGAGCGGGCTTGACCTTTCGACCTGTGATACCCTTGCCAGCGAAATATCCTCCGCAACCGATTCCATGGGCGCATCCATCATGCGGCCCCGCCTGAAGGAGAACAATCGTGGCCCGGATCATCCGCAGTATTGCCGCGCCGGTCGGCATTCGCAACGGCCAGACTCAGATGCCGAACAATCCCAAAGATCTCTCTACGATTACGGAACTCTTCGATCGTATTCCCGTATCCAAAGGCGGGTCGGCTGAGGTTGGCGGACTATGGGCAACCGAGCGCAACGCGCTGATCGACGAGGTAACGGCGCAGATCACTACGTTCCAGACTGCGAACGCGCGACCCGTCATCGACGGTGTGCTCGATCCCGGAGGCGGCACGCTCAAGCTGATGAATGAAGTTGCCTCCGACCCACCGGCCGGAGCCGTGACCGCCCGAGTCGCACCCGCTCCGGAGGGCTTTAAGGAAGATCAGGGTCCGATTGGAATTTATGTGGTCGATGTCAATCTGATGGACGGCTTTCGGACCATTCAGCCGATGGTAGTCGGAGCCGATTATGTTCGGAAGCTGGTTCGAGTGGAGGGATCGTCGATCGCCTGGTATGGAGTCGTGATTCCTCGCGCCTGTACGGGTCAAGGAAGCATCCCTCACATTAATTTCACTCCCACGCCCGATCAGGGCGGGTATCGGGATGGCACCTACGATTCTTTCGGCGGTTGGGGAAGGTTGTGGGCCGATTACACGTCGGTGATCGGCGGGCAAATGGCGGCTTCAGGAGTCGGCCAGATTCTGGTCATTCCTTTTTACAAAACTTCTCAGCAGAGCAATCTGGGCGACTTTTATTTCAACTGGAAAGAAGTGGTCGCCGCGGTCATCACCGAGGCGCTGATTTCATTTGACCCGTATCTTCTGCGCACCGATTTCACATTCGATGAAATCGTGTCTTCCAGCTTCAGCAATGGCTTTGTCGCGCATCGGAAATTCAATGAGAACGCGAATGGGGCGGCGGCCATGACCGATTTCATCTTCGACCTGGACGGACAGGCGGGCGGATCGAATTGGACGCCGAAGAATGGCGCGATCTACAGAAACCGCACCACCAAAGGGAACATCAACCCGGAGGGCGGAAACATCTGGTACGTTGGGAACCGATGGGGAAGCAAATTCCTGCCGATTTATCCCGGAGGAATCAATACTCACGCGGCATCGCGAAACCACCTGCTCTACCACGGGCTGTTCAAGTTTTGTTGGTGACCTCTCACAATAACCGCCGCCTCGGTTGGGTTGACCGCCTCACACCGGAGTCGCCGTCTTTCGCGGCGGGTTGAAGAATGGCAAGTTCGTCACCTTGACATTTGTTTTTAGCCGCATCGCTTCGATGGTGATCTCCATCTGCAACGCCGTTCCCGGCTTCGCATATTCCGTTTCAATGCTGGCCAGCGCGACCAACTTTTTCAGGATCGGCGACCAACTCGTGGTTGTCGCCTTGCCGGCCTGCTTCTCGCCCGCGTACACCGGGACTGCGACGCGCGAAGCCTGCGCGGGCGCGGCTGGAGTGAGGCCGTAACGATCATAGAGCGCCTCGATGTCGGTCCAGTCCACCTCGAGGCCAACGAGTTGCCGAGGTACACCGTTCTTCGCATCTTGCTCCAGAGCGCGCTTGCCGATGAAGTTTTCTTTGTCGAGATGGACCATCTTGGCGAAGCCCAGTTCGTAGGGTGAAAACTTTTGCGACGGAATCAGCGCTTTCTTTGAGCTCGTGTAATCGACTTCGATGAGGAGCAGCCCGGCTTCGACGCGCGCGACGTCGAGCGCCAGCATGCCAACAGCGTGCAGATCGAATTCTTTGCCGGCCGCGGCCAGCGCGTCCCAGACTTTAATCGCGTTGTCCTTTTCTCCATTCGCGCATGGTACCCAGATTTCGTAGCCGAGATCGCCGGTGTAGCCGGTGCGGGAAATGTCGACGGGGACGCCGGCAATTTTGCCGCGCGTGACGCGAAAATATTTGAGATCCGAGATGTCGGCCTCGGCAACAGTCTTGAGCAGCTTGGCCGATGTCGGGCCCTGCAAAGCCAGCGCCGCAACTTTTTCGGAAATGTCTTCGACCTGCACGTCCATGTTCAGGCCGTTCTGGCGAAACCAGCGCAGGCTGGGGTCGGCGGCGGTCCAGCGATAGACATTTTCTTCGAGGCGCGAGATCGTGCCATCGTCGATGACCTTGCCCTCTTCGTCGCACCAGCAGCAATAAATCACCTGCCCGACTTTGACTTTGTTAATGTCGCGCGTGATCACGCGGTTGACGAGTCGCGTGGCGTCGTTGCCAGTGACGAGATATTTGTACAGCGGGGAAATATCGATTAGCGCAGCGGCGTTGCGAATGGCGTTGTACTCGTGCTCGTGATGAACTTCATACACGCTGACAGTGTAGTAGCCAGACCACTCGCGGTAATTCAGGCTATGGCAAAGGGGGAAAGTGCGCTCGTGAAATGCGGTTCCGATGGGCAAGATGGGTTCCTCGACAGATATTTAGCGCGAAGTCGGATTATATGCAGGCGCCCATGTTCGCGGCAACAGTGTCGGACGGTATCCAGGTCGAAGGCGTCATCCCGAAGCCCCGCGTTCTCTCCAGCGGGGCGAGGGATCTCCCTACTGATCAGCTTCGGGGCATGGCTTGTACAGGTTTTGCCAGTCTTTGGCCAAGTCTTCCCATCGGGGATTCGCGGAGTCGATGAGTCTGATCTTCTTGCTTCGCCGCCACCCTTTGATTTCCTTTTCACGGTTCATCGCCGCGTCGGGATAGCAAAATCGCTCATAGTACACGAGTCGAGTCAGGTTATAGCGACTGGTGAAGCCGCGAACCAACTTGTTCTTGTGCTGCCAGACGCGGTGTACAAGGTCGCCCGTTATGCCCGCATAGAGGACGGCGGAATCCGGGCTGTTCGTCATGATGTAAACGAAGAATAGCTTTGCCATTCTTCTTCTTTACTAGATGTGTACGGGCCGAGTCTGTGACGGATGAACATTGGATCGGTCGCTGGGAGATCCCTCGCCCCGCTAAAGAAAACGCGGGGCTTCAGGATGACGCCGGCTCGTTTGCGAACACTACAGACAAAACCGGCGCTTCCCGATAGAATGCTGATTCACGATGCAACGCTTCACACCATCCTCGTTGAGCATGCTCCGCAGCTGGACTGTCCTTCCCAGCGGACTCTAATACACTCCTCTCATTCTTCCATCCGCGAGTATCATTACCGTTCCTGACAATTGAATCGAAACGCTAAGGGCTAGGAGCTACAGCGCATGGCTGGTTCTAACTACGACGTAATCGTGATCGGCGGCGGGCACAACGGGCTAGTAAACTCGGCGTACCTGGCGAAGGCCGGCAAGAAAGTGCTGGTGCTGGAACGCCGCCACGTGCTGGGCGGCGCGGCGTGCACGGAAGAAATTGTGCCCGGATTTAAGTTCTCGGTTTGCTCTTACGTGGTGTCGCTGCTGCGGCCGGAGATAATTCGCGACCTCGATTTGCCCCGGCACGGGCTGGAAATTCTTCCGCTCGACGGCACGTTCACGCCCATGCCCAGCGGCGATTATTTGTGGCGCGTGAACGATCATGGCAAGACGCACCGCGAGATTGCCCGCCACTCACGCGTGGACGCCGAAGCTTACGACGAATTTGGCAAGGCGATGCAGGCTATGTGCCGCTTCGTGAAGCCGATTCTCAGCATGGTGCCGCCAGACCCGACAACGCTCGATCCGCGCGAACTGATGAAGCTGTTATTCATCGGACGCCGCTTTCAGGGCATGTCGAGCTACGACAAATACAATCAAGTGCAACTGATGACGATGTCCGCCATTGATTTTCTCGATCAATGGTTCGAGACCGACGTGCTCAAGGCGACGATGTCGGCGTCGGGAATTATCGGGACGTTTCTCGGCGTGCGCTCGCCGGGGACGGCGTACGTGTTGCTGCACCATTACATGGGAGAGATCGACGGTGCGTTTCGCGCCTGGGGATTCGCGCGCGGCGGGACGGGCGCGATCTCGAACGCGATTGCGGATGCCGCACGCGAGGCCGGCGTGGAGATCCGCACGAAGTCAGCGATCTCGCAGATTCTTATTAAGAATGGCAAGGCCAAGGGCGTGGTGCTCGCCAATGGCGACGAGATTTACGCAGACGTGGTCTCGTCCAGCGTCGATCCGCGGCTGACGTTCACCAAGTTCATCGAAGCCGGAAATTTGCCGGGAGATTTTCTGGAAGACGTGAACCGCTTCAAGTATCGCGGCTCTTCGGGCAAAGTGAATATGGCGCTGAGCGGACTGCCCAATTTCAAATGCATGCCCGGACCAGGAGCGCACCTGCGCGGCGCGATTTCGATTTCGCCGTCGGTGGAATACATGGAACGCGCTTACGACGATGCGAAGTACGGAAACTTCTCGCGGCATCCGTATATCGACATGGTGATTCCGTCGCTGACCGATCCTTCGGTCGCGCCCCCCGGAAAACATGTGCTGTCGTGCTTCGTGCAGTATGCGCCGTATAAGCTTCGACCGGGGCTGAACTGGGACGATCAAAAAGAAGCCTTCGGCGACACGGTCGTCAATACCATCGCCGAGTACGCGCCGAACATCAAAGACATCATTATTCAAAAACAAGTAATCACCCCGCTCGACCTCGAACGCGAGTGGGGATTGAGCGAGGGCAACATTTTTCAAGGTGAGCTTTCGCTGGAGCAGCTTTTTTTCCTGCGTCCCGTGCCGGGGTGGGCGCAGTACCGGACGCCGATCAAGAATTTATATATGTGCGGATCGGCGACGCATCCCGGCGGCGGCATCATGGGAGCAAATGGGCGGCTCGCGGCGCTGGAGATTCTGAAAGACATTAAGGGAGCGGCGTGATGGCGACTGGCAACCAGCGCGACATCGTCATTATTGGTGGCGGCCACAACGGGCTCATCACCGCTTTCTATCTGGCCAAGGCCGGATATAAACCGCTTGTGCTCGAGCGCAGCGCGCAGGTCGGAGGGGCGGCGATCACCGATGAATTTCATCCGGGATTTCGTTGTTCGACATTGGCGCACACGGCTGGGCCGATTCTGCCGGGGATTGTGCGCGATATGCAACTCGATAAGCACGGGCTGAAGTGGATCACGCCCGACGTTTGCGTGACGGCGCTTTCGCCGGATGGCCGCGCCCTTTCGCTCTATCAGGATCCGAGGAAATCGGCGCAGGAAATTGCAGCCTTCTCGCAGAAGGATGCCGCAAAGTATCCGGAGTTCGCGCAGTCGCTGGCGAAGATTTCCAAAGTGATCGGCGAGGCGCTGGCGACGACACCTCCCGACATCGACAGCCCCACTCGCGGCGATTTGTGGAGCATGCTCAAAACAGGGCGCGCAATTCGCAATTTAGGAAAGCGCGACATGTTTCGCCTCTTACGCTGGGGGCCGATGGCCGTGGCCGACCTGGCGTCGGAATATTTTGAAACAGAATTGTTGCGAGCAGTGATTGCGGCGCGCGGGGTGTTTGGAACTTTTCTCGGTCCGTGGTCAGCGGGAAGCGCGCTGGTACTGCTGATTCGCGCAGCCGGAGATTCTCATCCCGCAGGCTCGGCGGCTCTGGCTGCTGGCGGCATGGGTGCGGTTACGCAGGCCATGGCATCGGCGGCAAAAGCTGCCGGTGTGGAAATTCGCACGGCCGCAGAGGTGATCGAGATTCGGGTGCAGAACGGAGCGGCCACCGGTGTGCTGCTTTCGACGGGAGAAGAAATTCAGGCAAAGACAGTGATCTCCAATGCCGACCCGAAGCGTACGCTGCTCAAGCTGACCGATCCGACGCATCTTTCGCCCGATTTCGTGCAGCGCCTGCAGCACTATCGCGGGAATGGCACGGTCGCGAAGGTGAACCTGGCGCTGTCGGGCCTGCCGAAATTCAGGGCGCTTAAAGATGGCGATGCCAGTGCGCTCAAGGGGCGGATTCACATCGGCAACGAGATTGACTATCTGGAACGGGCGTTCGACGAGTCGAAGTATGGCGACTTCTCCCGGCAGCCGCATCTCGATTGCACGATTCCGTCTCTGACTGACCCCACGCTCGCGGCCGACGGCAAGCATGTGATGTCGATCTACATGCAGTACGCGCCGTATAAATTAAAGGGCGGATGGGAAGATCGAAACGGAGATGCCCAGCGCAAAGCGTTGGGGCAGACGGTGGTGCAGACCTTGGCGCAATATGCGCCGAACCTCCCTGAACTGATTCTGACGCATCAGATCATCACGCCGCTCGATCTAGAAGAAAAGTACGGATTGACGGGTGGCCAGATTTTTCACGGAGAGCTGGCGCTCGATCAATTCTTCACCATGCGTCCGCTGCTGGATTGGGCGCGATACAAGACGCCGATTCAGAATTTATATTTGTGTGGCAGCGGGACGCATCCTGGGGCGGGGTTGACCGGCGGATCGGGCGCGAACGCCGCGCGCGAGATCTTGAAGGAATTGCGAAAGTAGTAGGCTAACGCTGATATTCCGGGAGCCCGAGTTCAGGGTCCGGCTGCCGGTGCTTTAGAAGCTCTGTAACATATTTCTGAGAAAAACCCGCCCGCTTCAGAAAATTGATAGCTTCCTGCCGGGTGACATAGCGATCAGCACCGCCAGGCAAAGACGCGGTGGCCTCAAGCCAATTCTCAAAACTGTTCGCCAAATCCTCCTGAAAATCCTGATCGTCGCGCAGTTCGGGATGAGCCCTGGACTTCGCCACAAGTTGCTCTGCGGTCTGCAACAACAGGTCCCGATATTGGTCCCGGAACCACTGGCGAATACTCTTCGCGTCGCCTGACGCGCTCAACTGGGCCTGCTCAAGCTCCACCTTTTGTAAGTCGGCTTCTTCTTCGCCCCGTAGAGCTGGCCGGCCGCGCTCAAGGTCCAACATTCGCGAAAAAAGGTCTGGCTGTTCCACTTGCATTTTCAGCCAGACGATCCGATGGAGTAACTGGTCGATCGACGAAGGCCAATCGGCTGCTGCGCAATCACCTAGATGGCGCCGCAGAGCTGCAACTGCATCTTCGTCCGGCAAGAGGGTAAGGGCTGCTTCATATTCGCACTTGTCGAAATGAATCAGGCGATCCTTCCAGCCGAGGTTGTCGTCCAGGTGCACGTCGATCTCGTCGGATGAGGAGTGTTTCGGTGCCTCTCCAAAGCGTTCCGCCACTTCCTGATCAACGGCCAAGCTCGCCTTAATCCTGTATTGCCCGACATAGACCGGAAATGGTTCGCCCAGCGTAACCTCTTGCCAAGTCGGCTCGTTCGACTCTTGCGACGGTAGTTGGTTCGAGATTGTGCCGCATACTCCACGCGGTGGAGGGGGCAATGCCCCGGATTGCGCATCCCCCCATGTCATCTGATTGATGCGGTCTGCCGATAAGCGATTACCCACAGAGGCAGCTTGGGCTTCGAGAACGACACTGCAAGGCAGGAGATAGCGTCCCGTGGCCGAATTGACGCACGCCACCTCCAGAGTGATGGGCTCACCGAGATGAAACAGGGGCTGGTCACTCTTTGCGCGTAGAACGATGTGAACATCTTGGGCAAAGCTCACGCCGCCGAAAGCGGCAACCAGGACTCCTACAAGGTACGCTCTTAACGTCTGGGTCATGGGCGAATTCGACTCGGGCGGCTGGGTCTTGGTGAGATGGTAGTTTGCGCGATTTTTTCTTGCCAGATGACCCTGGTCACGGAGCCTAAAGACCATAGTCATCACTCGGGAACTGAGCGGGCACTGGTAAACTCCCTTAGTTACTTTATGAAACCCTCCGCCATCCTGCTCATCTCGTGCCCTGACCGCAAGGGCGAGGTCGCGACTATCGCCGACTTCGTCTACCGGCACAACGGCAACATCCTGCACGCGGACGAGCACGCCGACGAAGAATCCGGGCTGTTTCTGATGCGGGTGGAGTTCGACCCTAAAGACTTCGACATTGATCTCAGCGACAAAGACCTCGTCGATTTCGGCAAACATTTCTCTCCTATCGCTGAAAAGTTTCAGATGAATTGGCGGCTGGCGCAGTCGTCGCAGCGGCAGCGCATGATCATTCTGGTTTCGAAGTACGATCACTGCCTGGTCGATCTGCTCTATCGACACAAGTCTGGAGAGCTGGCCTGCGACATTCCTCTAATTATTTCCAATCACACCGATAATCAGGCGATCGCCGACTTCTACAAGATTCCCTATGCGGTTGTTCCGGTGACGAAAGACAACAAGAGTCAGGCCGAGGCCAGGATTCAGGCTCTCATCGACGAGCAGAAGCCGGACTTCATGGTGCTGGCGCGCTACATGCAAATTCTTTCGAACGAGTTCGTGAATGGTTACCCGCAAAGAATTATTAATATTCATCACTCTTTCCTGCCGGCGTTTGTGGGCGCGCGGCCCTACCATCAGGCATTCGAGCGCGGGGTGAAATTAATCGGCGCCACCAGCCATTACGTCACCGAAGTGCTCGACGACGGGCCGATCATCGAGCAGGATGTCGTCCGAGTATCGCATCGCGATACCGTCCAAGATCTCATCCGCAAAGGCCGCGATTTGGAAAAAGTCGTACTCTCCCGGGCCGTGCGTTTGCACGTGGAAAATCGCGTACTCCTTTATGGCAACAAAACGGTTGTCTTCTGAATGCACCGCTTCTGCCGCGGAAGTCCATGAACTTCTGCGCGCCTCTTTCGCCGCGTGAGAGTGCCGCTCCAGTAGTAACTTGCACCAAAAGTAACCTTTCGTCTTTACTTAGACATTAGTAAAGTTTCAGAAGGTAACTTCTTGCTCTCGGGGGCACGTTTGGCCGAAGATCTTCGGTTTGAATTAGCCATTCTGGCGACCGTCCAGGGCTTCTATCAGAAGCTCATGCGGGACGCGCTCGGCGGGGATGTCCCCATTCCGAGCGGCCTCGACGAGGATGCGCTGCGCCATTCCGAGCGCGAACTACCGACGACGCTTTCCCGGATGTATCGCTGGCTGCATCTCCTGGATATGGCCATCACGCCGGCGATGGTGCGCCAGGCGCTGACTCCCGACACGGATTCTGAAGTAGCCGAGGCTCTGCTGCGATATTTTGTGCGGCGTCGCGAACCCAGCGACGTGAACCGCGACAAAACCGATCTGATTGCAACGTTTCTTTATCGTCATCCGCGCGTGCCCGGGCAATGGGAACAGACTGGCTACGGGCTCGACGGTGCGCTGCCGCTCTCGCCTTTCGAGATTGCGCTGATTGAAATTCTGGCCGACTCCGACGTACCTTCGCTGCCGGAAGAGCACGTGCAATTACTGCGGCGGTTTGATCCGATGCGCGAGGAAATTGCGCGCTTTCGCGACTTCAATACCCTTATCGATTCCGGCGTTATCGGCCGCGTGCGCGAACTGAAACAATGGCTGGATTCGTCGTTTTATCATCCCGGTGTATTGGCCACGGTGTCCGCCTACAACGCCAATTTCGGAAAACAGTTCGACGAGTTGTTCGCCAAGGCGCTCACCGAAATCAAAACCTTCGGACAGGCCCTCGAAGAAATGGGCGGAACGATCTTGACCACGGTCGATGGCGTGGAAGTGACGGTCGATCACGTGGCTGCGATTGAAGAGAAGCAATTGCTGGAAGCCGATTACGGCAGCACATTCGAGAAATTTCGCCGCGTGTCGAAGCTCAAGAAGGAATTGGACCGGCGTCCGCCGATTCGGCGGTCGTTGCTGACTTCGGCCGCACAAATATCGCACTCCGCGGGCGGTGCGGGTGCGGCAGCCAAAGCGGCCAGAGTAGCTAAAACCGCCGCCAAGACTCCTGCGGCCGCGGTGTTCCAGCCACCGGCGGTTACGGCGCAACAAATCTCGGCGGAAGAGGGTAAACTTCGCCGGGTCGAGGAGTCGATTCGCGTCTTCGTGCGCGTCGCCGATCCAAAGTATCGTCAAGTGGTACCCATGCGCTTCTTTAATTTGACTCTGACAACGGCGGAGGCGGACGCTTACAGCGCTTCGTATCTCGAAGAGAAAAGTCTGCGCGCGGACGTGGCGCGCACGCTCATCCGGATGGTCTCGATTTCGGGCCGCATCAGCACCGAGTTGGAAGAACTGAAACGCAGCCAGAAGATGTCATCGGTATGGAAGCTGCACGCCGACGCCGTGGTCGTTCTGCTCGATATGGCCGGCACCACCGCCGAGGACGCGGGCAGCGTCATCCGCACGGCCGAACAGAATGGCGCTGGCGCGGCAGCCCGAGCCATCCACGAATCCGCGCAGAAGCTGCGCAATCACGCGGATATCGCGGTAAAGACGCTGGCCAATGTGGCCGGCTAGGCCGCACGATTCGTCCAAAAGCCTGAATTTTCCTTTGCTAAACCAACTCCACCCGAACCTGGCGGCCAACGAGGGCAGCGGCTTTTTGCAGTGTGCTCAGGGTCAGGGCATCGTTCTCAGGATCGAGAAGTCGGTCGAGAGCGGCACGACTGGTGCGCATCCCCCGGGCCATTTCAACCTTGGTCAAGCCCTTCTGCTGCATCGCAGCCTCCACCTGGCGGGCGACAACGCGTTTGATCGCCGTTGCAGTGACCCTCTCGTAGATGCCTTCTTCGCAGAGCCAACTGTCGAAGGCTGAACCTATATTCTTTTTTTTCATGCTCCCGTTCCCTTGTCTTCTACCTCCTGGAGAAAGCCTTCCGCCTCACGGTAGACAATCGGCAGTTTCAGTTCCAAAACGTTCCAGACAATTCGATGATCGATTTCGGCATAGCCATGGATGAGAATATTTCGGAAGGCGATGATGCGCCGATACTCGCTCACCCGAGAAGCAGTGGCAGGATCAATCCGGGCCAACTGTGCCAGGGCCTCGCCAACGATCTCCAGTTGCCGCTCCACCGCCGAGCGCAACATGGCATCGGATTCATAGTCGGCGAAGCTCTTGCCTCGAGTGAATTCCAACGCCAGCGCGGACGCGCGGCTCATATCGTAGAGATACTTCTTCGATTCAATCCGCATAAACCAGCGTGCGGCTCGATTCTACCGCCTGCCGGAAGTATGGGTTCTGAATTGCGGAGGTGACTACCAAATCCACGGGACGGCCGAATACTGCCTGCAAGTCCTCCAGCAGTCCGAAGTAGGCGTCGGCATATTGGTTGAACTCGAGTTCCCGGAACGTTACCAGGAAGTCCAGATCGCTGTGGGCAGGATCGAAGCCGGGTCCGTTGGCCGAACCGAAGAGTTCGATGCGGCGGACGCCATGGCGCCGGCACACGCGCTCAATCTCGTCACGTTTTTCCTCAATCAGGCGGTTCATCGCGGATTGTCTCTCGGTCAGTCTCCCGATCAATCTTACACTGCGCTGGGTGAATACGCGGAAGGAACTGATGGCTACCGCTTCCTTCTTTCCGGGTGCTGATCTTCGCGATGGCAGGGCCACTCGTGCAAAACCTCCAAATTGCTGAGTGCGTGCGTCGAGCGGTCTAGGTGGTGCGCATTCATATCCTCAAAGCGTCCGTGTTTCTTGCACAAATTACAAATGCCGCGAGCTTCCGCGTACTTTATGAACTTGCGCCAAATCCAGTCCTTGGGATACGGTCGCAAATCATCGCGATATATTGGTTCTACCTCCGCCTTGTATATGGCGATTGCTTCTCTCTGTCCCAAGTCCTCTACCGCCTTCCACGGATTACTGAAATGTTCTGGCGACATTGGTAGTTTCATTTGATTGGGAAGTCTCCCTTTCAGCTCTGAGAGACGCTAGCAGGTTCGCTCTCTCCCCGAG
Source organism: Candidatus Sulfotelmatobacter sp. (assembly GCA_036500765.1). NCBI lineage: Bacteria > Pseudomonadati > Acidobacteriota > Terriglobia > Terriglobales > Candidatus Korobacteraceae > Candidatus Sulfotelmatobacter > Candidatus Sulfotelmatobacter sp. The sequence continues at coordinate 190,023 of DASYBM010000004.1, read as the reverse complement.
TAAAACATACCCGCATTTAGACCAATGGAAAAGGACGAGCGATTTTGCCCGTCCTTTAAGCCAGCAGCTAAAAGCTGACAGCTCAGTTGATATCGAACTGCTGTTGATGCACCGCCGGGTCGCTTTTCACGATGATGGTGCGCTTGGTTAATTCTTCCATTTCGTTCAGCAGGCGGCCGTTGTTCGATTTCAATTCTTTCGCCACATCCGGATGCACGCGCAGCATGACGTCTTCGTGCTCCAGATGCTTCGCGATCTTCCGCATCTCGACGTAGATTTCGTTGCAGACTGTGGTGACCGACTTCACGTATCCGGTCGACTCGCAATACGGGCAAGGCGCGCCAATGGTGCGTTCGAGCGATTGCTTCACGCGTTTGCGGGTGATAGCGACGAGGCCGAAATCATTAAATTGCAAGGTTTTTGACGGCGCCCGGTCGTGGCGAAGTTCTTCTTCCAGGGCCTGCATCACACGCTGGCGGTTGCGGCGCTCGTCCATGTCGATGAAGTCGATGATGATGATGCCGCCCAGATCGCGCAGCCGAATCTGGCGCACGATCTCTTTGATGGCGTCAACGTTGGTTTTGACGATGGTGTCTTCGAGGCGCGCGGTTTTACCGACATACTTGCCGGTGTTGATGTCGATGGCAACCAGCGCTTCGGTCTGGTTGATCACGATGTAGCCGCCGCTCTTCAGCCACACTTTCGACTTGAGCGCTTTATTCATCTCTTCGGCCAGGCCGAATTGCTCGAACAACGGCGTCTCTTTCGTATAGAGCTTTACCCGCTTGACCATCTGCGGCTGAAAGCGGTTGAAGAAGCGCAACACGCGCTCGTATTCCGGTTCGGTGTCGACCCAGATCACGCTGAAGTCGGAGGTGACCTGGTCGCGCAGCACGCGCTCGACCACGTTCAAATCGTGGTAGATGAGCGCAGGCGGCTTCGAGCTTTCGGCGCGAGTTTTGATGTCCTGCCACAAGCCTTTTAGGAAACGAATGTCGGCGCGGAGTTCCTCTTCGCTGGCCGCCTGCGCCGCGGTGCGGACGATGAAACCTCCGTGCCCGTTCTCGCGCTCGCTGAGAATAATTCGCTTCAAGCGCTGGCGCTCTTCCTCGGAAGAAATTTTGCGCGAAACGCCGGTGTGATTCACCGTAGGCATGTAAACCAGAAACCGTCCCGGGAGCGCAATGTGGCTGGTGATGCGCGCGCCCTTTTTACCGATGGGTTCCTTCGCAATCTGAACCAGGATCTCCTGACCTTCTTTGAGCAGATCGCTGATCAGAGGAACCGGCGCGTTCTCGCGGCGGCGGAAACGGTTGCGGCCTCCTCCGCCTCCACGGCGCTGGCGATCACGCGGACCACCGCCCTGGCGGTCGCGATCATAGCCGGGACGCGGGCGTTGGCCGCGTTGCGTGTAGCCGGCGGTTGCGGCCGGAGCCCGAACTTCCACACGCGCATCGACGGTGCCGTTGCCGCGGGCTTCGGCGTCGAGCATAGCTTCGGCTTCGGCCTGCGCTTCTTCCAGTTCCAATTCTTCGCTGTCTTCCTCGTGCTCATGCTCTGCCGGAGCGGATTGCGCGGGATGCGCCTCGCCGGAGTGCGCCATCGACTCTTGGTGTATTTCGGAGACTACTTCGCGGGCCTCGCCAAGCATGTGCGCGGGCTGACCTGCGGCCTGGGTCTCCTCTTCGAACTCGTCATAACCTTCATCGGAGGAAGACTCGTAAGGCACCGTATCCGCTTCTTCTTCGTCGATCGTTTCTTCTTCCATGGTGCCGGGAGCGGCGAAGATGGGAGTTTGTTCCTCGCGATGCATTTCCTCGTGACGAAGATCGTGACGAAGATCGTGACGATGATCGTGACGAAGATCGTGGCGATGACGATCCTCGAGATGATCATGCTCCGTCTCATCGCTGCGCGCGGAGAGCAGTTCGTCGGACTCTACCTCCTGCTCTACTTCACCGGGCTTGACCGGCTCCTGTTCGACGGCGGCGATAGTCTCTCCGGGCCAACCCAGCGCGGGGATAATCGCCGGCTCGGGTGCGCGGAACTCCTGATTCCACGCCGCGGAAGTTGAGGCCGACTCCACCGGTTCCAGATGTTCCCCTCGCTCTTCTTCCTCTTTGTGGACCGATTGCTCTTCGTGGACGGAGTTGATGTCTTCGTGCTGCTCGTGTAGCGGTTCCGCGACTAAATCGGCAGCGGCGAAAATCGGCTCGTCTTCAGGAAAGGTGGGCGCCGGTGGTGAAACGGGTTCAACCGAAGCTTCTGATGCGGCCTCGAGGTATAGCTCTCGAACGGGCGGCGCGGGCGCGGGTTGCGCATAGCGCTGGTATTTCGAAATCGACTCACCCGGCAAAATGATCGGCGTGTATCCCGGCGGCGGGCCAGCGGGCTGGTTTCGGCCCGAATCTGTCCGCGCGGTCTCTACGGGGCGCGCGTAGCGCGATTCCTGACCACGGTCGGCGAATCGCTCCGCCGGGCGTTCTTGCGTTCTCTCCACTCCGCGATCGGGGCTGCGCTCCGATCCTCGCTCCGGCGCTCGATCCGAAGCCCGGTCGCGTCCGTCGCGACGGCCGCCGCGACGGCGACGCCGTCCGCGCCAGTTTCCACGATCGCGACTTGGGGTATCTGCGGCATTCCCAGGCTCGGTGATCTCGCCGGTCGACGACGCCGGCGCATCTTCAGCTAAGGTGTCGGCCTCGAACGATCCTTCCTCGGTATCGATTTGCGAAATAGGCTCCGCAATGGTGGATTCACCGGTGGCCGGGGCAACTTCGGTACGTTGGCGCAAATCCGGCACGCTTCGGGTTGCGGGGACGACGTCAGTTAAATCGTCGTCATGCTCTTCCAGTTCCATGAAGTCGGAAACGTAGAGGAAGGCATCGCGTTCCAGCCCGATGTCGACGAAGGCCGACTGCATGCCGGGCAGCACGCGCGTGACGCGGCCTTTGTAGATGGACCCAGCTAAGGTGTACTCGTTCTCGCGCTCTAAATAAACTTCCGCGAGCAGATCGTCTTCCACCAGGCCCACCTTGGTTTCGTGGGGAGTAGAAGAGACAAACAGTTCTTTGTTCATTGAAACACTCCGGTCCCGCGCCGACTAAGCCGGGCGGGCTTCACCGGGGTGGAGTCAGGGAAGTGGAGGGAGGATTGAATTGAACTGAAAAGACAACAACAAAGACAGTCGCGATGCTGCCCCGACGTGGGGACAGACTGAGACGGAGAGTTCTGATCCTAGCTCTCTCTGCGGAGTCCGCTGCACAAGCTTGGGAATCTTTTGCACTTATCGCTTTAACTTCTGCCGGGGTTTGTGACCGCACTCTCAGACCCGAATTGGGTCGGGGGGCCGTTCCCTGCCCGGCTGACTGTTCAGCTTCAATCCTGCCCGGCCTTCTACTGCTCGACTAACCGGTAAAATGCCCCCTTTACGCGAGGGCGCTCGATATTTTGGGGCTGCGCCTGCGAACGCAGCGAAAACTGCTTTTACCATTCCTGCAACTGATTAGGCCTGAACGGCTTACCACGCTAGTTCACGAAACGGCGCATACGAACATTCATGACCATCCCCAGCGCCAGGAACATAAACAGTACAGAAGACCCACCATAACTCATCAGCGGCAGGGGTATTCCGGTGACGGGCATGAAGCCAACCACCATGCCGACATTGACCAGGATATGGAAGCTAAGCACAGCCACCACACCCATTACCACGAACGTGCCCGCCCGATCCGGGGCGGTTTGCGCGTTCTGGGTCAAACGCATCAGCACAACGAAGTATAACAGCAGAACCCCGAGCGCGCCTACGAATCCGTGTTCTTCGGAAAAGGCGGCAAAAATGAAGTCGGTTTGCGGCACTGGAAGGAAAGCGCCGTGTGTTTGCGAGCCTTTCCCGCCCCACAGGCCTCCGGAACCGACCGCAATCTTGGATTGCTCAACTTGGTACCCCGAGCCTTGCGGGTCCAGTTCTGGGTCAATGAAGCTGGTCAACCGTTGCTTCTGATACGACTTGAGCACGTGCACGCGGGGCGTGAAAAATACAGCCCCAATGCCAATAGCAGCCAACAAGGCTACGGTCAGCCCCTGCCTCCACTGCAATCCTCCCAGAAATACGCCCATAATGGCGATGGGGACGTAGGTGAGCGCAGTGCCAAGATCGGGTTGGGCCAAGACCATCAACATGGGAAAGCCGACGATCGCGCCTGCCTTCAAAAAATCGGCCCAGGAAAGTTCTCTCTGCCGCATGTCGGCAAAATATTTGGCGACGGCAAGAATGAGGATTATTTTGACCCACTCCGACGGCTGAAAGTGGTTGCCTCCGGGCATTTTGACCCACCGCTTCGCGCCCAGATACCGTTGCCCGAAGAGCAGCACCGCCATCAGCGATCCGACGCCGGCAATGTAGAACCAGTGAATCTGATCGAGCAGCGCCTGATAACTGATCAGGCTGACCACGAACATCATGCCGACACCAGCCAATATCCAATAGATCTGTTTGACGTGGGCTCCGGCAAACTTCGTGTGCACCGTGGCACTGTGAATCTCCATCACACCCAAGCCGCAAATAATCAGCACGAATCCCAGAAGGACCCAGTCAAAGTCGCGGTATGAAACGTAACGGGACATAGGTGGTGCCGCTTTCAGGTTTGCTCTTAGTCGTCAGTCGTCGGTCGTCAGTCGTCGGTCGTCAATCGTCGATCATCCGTCACCGGTTAACAGATTTTTGTCATCCTGAGCACCGGCGAAGCCGGTGCGAGGGATCTTAACTCGGTCCGGCAGCCCATATGCAGTGAATCGTAACTTTACGATGCCGGCAGTGAGTTAGGATCCCATTGACCGCGCTGCTGAAATCCACTTTCGTACGATCCCTCATGACATCTCTTACTCTCGGACTAGACTCTCGGACTAGTATTTAAACTCACTGCATTCCCGGCGCGGCTACGGCCAGCGCGGAGGGCCTCTTGGGCAAGTCGAGAACGAACCGTCCGCCTTGGAGCTTTTCTTTATGCCCGTCGGTATCCGGTTCAGTCCACAGGCCGCCGATATCCACGGTTCCGCTCTTCGGCTTCTCAACCATTTTCTGCGGAGTGCGGCGCTGCTTCTCAACGTAGGCCTTGATAACCTGGGTGGCCAAACGCGCCGCCAGCTTGCCGTGTTCGCCGCCCTGGAACAAGACGCAGACCACAATGTCTGGATTGCGCCGCGGCGTAAATCCGACGAACCATCCGTTCTGCGCCAGGTCGGCGTTGTCTTTGTGCTTGGCCCGATTCTCCAGGGAGACGACCTGTGCCGACCCGGTTTTTCCCGCAATCTCGATTCCTGGAACTGCTGCCAACGGAGAAGTCCCACCCGGCTGCAACACTTTAACCATGGCGTCGGTGATGTAGTTCCATCCCGCTGGATCGAGCGACACGTTCTTCACTTCGGTGAAATGCCCGGCTTCGACATAATTTGCCGGCAAGCCACTGGGATCGGCAACGTGGGGCGTGACTAACTTTCCACCCATCGAAATCGCAGAAATCGCACGCAACAACTGCACCGGCGTAACCGTGATTGCACCCTGCCCGATCCCGACGAAGATGGTCTCGCCCGCATACCATTTCTGCCGGTAGTTGCGCAGCTTCCACTCCTCGGAGGGAACCAGACCACTTGCTTCCTGGGGCAGGTCTATCCCCGTCTTCTGTCCTAAACCGAGATCGGTCGCATATTTGGCAATCCGATTAATCCCGAGTTTGTCGGCGAGCGTATAGAAGAATACATCGCAAGACTGATAAATCGCCTTGGCGAGGTCCACATCGCCGTGGGTCTGGTGCACAAAGTAAACCCAGCATTTGGAGTTCCTGCCGTAAAACGTCGCGCTGCCGTTGCAGTAAACGTGCATATTCTGCGCAATGCCCTCCTGCCATCCCGCAACCGACATGATGATCTTGAACGTCGAGCCGGGCGCGAGCTGCGCTTGAATTGCCTTGTTCAGCAGCGGCTTGTCGGGATCGGTGACCAGTTTGTTCCATTGGTCGCGCGAAACGTGCACCGCGAAATCGTTGGGATCGAAAGTGGGCCCGCTCGCCATGGCCAGAATTTCGCCCGTGTGCGGATCCATGGCGACTATCGCGCCGTTCTTCCCCGCCAAAGCTTCTTCGGCGGCAATCTGCAAATCGATGTCCACGGTCAGCCGCAATTGTTTGCCGGGAATCGCTTCGGTCTCGCCGCGGCGTCCTACTTCGCGACCGTGGCTGTCGACCAGCGCCTGCCGCGATCCGTTCTGGCCCATCAGCAGCGTGTTGTACTGGCGTTCGACTCCCGAAATGCCGACCACATCGCCTGCGCTGTAGAGCTCGAATTGCGGCTGGTTCAGCATATCTTCGCTGACCTCGCCCACATAGCCGATCAAGTGCGCCATGAAGCCGTTGCGCGGATAAAGGCGCCGATGCGCCATGATCGTGTCCAGCTCCGGCAACTCGTTGCGATGCGCTTCAATGAACTGCAATTCGTCGGGCGTGATGTCTTCTTTCAGGAAAATCGGCTGATACTGCGGCAGCGACGCAGAGCGGCGAATGCGCGAACGCACTTCGTTCGGATCGATGTGCAATCCCTGGCCAATCAAGTCGGCGTCGGCGAGTAGATCGCGCGAGGAATCGCGCATCAAGAGCGCAGAAAAAGACGGATAGTTGTCGACGATCGTGCGCCCTTCGCGATCGAGAATCTTGCCGCGTGGCGCCAGCACCGGCACGTTGCGAATGCGGTTCTTCTCGGCCGCAGAGGAGTAGTAATCGCTCTGCATCACCTGCAGCCTCCACAGCCCGTAGCCGAGCACGAGGAAGACAGCCAGGATGATGTACTGGGCCGCCGTAAGGCGGATTTCCGAAACTTTTTCGTCGCGGCCGAACATCAATGCAGTCCTTGGTCGTTGGTGATCAGTCGTTGGTCGTTAGTCGTTAGCCTTCGGTCGTCGGTCGTCAGCCAAATCGCGATACTTACATTGTAAGCCGCAAGAATTCTCTGCGGTGGGACACGATGTAACCGAGGTCATCACTGAAGCAATACGTCACCTCGGGGCCGATTCGCCAACGACTAACGACCGACGACCGACGACGGTTTTCGACGACCGACGACGGTTTTCACGTTCTCTGCTTGAACTTGTCGAGCAGGAAAAACAGCGCCACGCCCAGAAACGCATTGACCAGGCCGGCGACAATTCCTCGAGGCCAGCTCCAGGTTTGAGTCATATTCACCAGCCCATGAGCGACCGTGAAATAAACCGCGGCGTGCACGAGATAAAAGCCCAGCGTCACCAGGAAGCGGGCGCCGGCGTTTTCCACGTCCAGCTTCACTCCCAAGGATGAGGCGCCATAGCCCACAACGGTTTTCGCAATGCCGTAGATGCCGATGGGATTGTGGCCGAGCATATCTTGCGCCAGGCCGATCACTGCTCCGGTGAACAGGCCAGCCACTGGACTGCGCCGGGCCATGGCAAAGAAGATTGTCACCAGCAGCGGCAGGTCGACGTAAACCGCAAACCGCGGAAAACGGATCGGCACGAACGCCTGCAAAAACAGCGCCAGCAACGGCACGCCGATCGTTACAGGAATGCCGAACCGATAGACCTCAACCTGCTCCCCGGATGTGTATGTGATGGGCACGCTATTGAGGGCTACTTTCGCCGGAGGGCGGTGGCGAATCGGGCGGAGTGGCGGGAGCGATCGGCGAGCTCGGATCGTTTGCCGCGGGATCGGCCTTCCTGGGTAATGCGTTCGGATCAGTGGTCTTTGGCTGCGCTCCGGTGGTGGACGGAGATGCATCGGGCTTGGGCGCAAGCACGATGCTGCCTGCGGCGGCGGGCGCCTTCGTTGCGGACGCTCGATCAGCCGGTTTCACGGATGGTCCCGAGGGTCGCCCGATGGACGCATTGCTCGCGCCGGATGGATTCTTTGTAACCGGAGCGGTTGCAGCCGGGGCGCTTCCGAATTTAGGTGTGGTATTCGCCGTTGTCGGTTTGCTCGGGCCCGTAGGTGCGCCCGCGACGGACTTCGCATCCGCAACCGGCTTTTCCGGCACCGACGGCAACCGTTGAGCCAGAATGTCGGAGGCACGAAGATGCGCTCCCTCGTCCGCCTTTGCTTCGCGTTCCTGTTTTTCGACCAGCACCAAAACTTCTTCCAGCTTACTCAGATTGGCAGTCGGCTTGATCTTGATATTCAGAAACAAATCTTTGCCGTTTTCAACTTTGGCGACAGTCCCAACCGGAAGACCCTTGGGAAAGATCTGATCTCCGCCGCTGGTCAGAACAGTCTCGCCAACAGGAACCTGCTCATCGCTCATCACGCGCTCGAGCACGACTTCTCCGTTGGCAGTGCCGCGCAGCACTCCCTGAAGACGCGTCTTCTCCAGCAGGGCGCCCACACCGCTGCTTTGATCGCTGATCAATAGCACCTGCGAAACCGAAGGATAGACGACCAGCACTTTGCCCACAATGCCCTCAGCCGTCATGACTGCCATGTCCCGCGCAATCCCCGCGTTCGCACCTTTATCGATGTAGACGATGCGCGACAGGTCGCTGCCGCTGGAGCCGATGACCTGCGCCGCCACGGTCTTCGAGATGAACTGTTCTTTAAATGCCAGCAAGGTTTGCAGGCGGCGGGCCTGGGCGGCGTCTTCGCTCAGGCGCACTTGATCGAGACGCATCTGCTCGATCTGATCTTTCAGTTGGCGATTCTCGGCTCGGACTCCACGCAGGTAAAAGTAGTTGTGCCAAAGATTACCGGTGCTGTTCTGGCTCCAGACTAGAAGCCGCTCAAAGGGCGTGATGGCGCCGACGGTCCAGACGCGGATCAGGCGCGTGTTTTCCGCATCGGTGCCGCCGCCACGCTTCACCTGCACGGCCAGGCCCAGCACTTGTAGAAACAGCACTCCTACAAGAATGACCAGGTTGCGGTAGCGGCCAAGCACGGATTCCATAAAGTTGCCAGTTGCCAGTCCGAACTGGCCGGAAAGAAGGTTGTGGGAAGGGCATGGCTTTAGCCGTGCCGCCAAACGCCCCAGGAGATCTGGGCTTTAGCCCCTGAGGGTCGATCGCTTACTCAATCGAAATTTTTCGCAGCAGCTTGAAGTCGCTGAGCATTTTGCCGGTGCCCAACACCACACTGCACAGCGGGTCGTCGGCAATCGAAACCGGCAGCCCGGTTTCTTCGCGGATGCGTTTGTCGAGATTCTTCAGCAGCGCGCCGCCGCCGGTGAGCACGATGCCGCGGTCGCTGATGTCGGCGGAAAGTTCAGGCGGCGTCCGCTCCAGCGCGACACGAATCGCATTCATGATCGTCGATACACACTCGCTGAGCGCTTCGCGGATTTCGCCGTCGTCGACGGTGATCGTTTTAGGCACGCCTTCAATCAAGTTGCGGCCCTTGATTTCCATGGTCATCGGCTTATCGAGCTGGTGCGCGGAGCCGATTTCCATTTTGATCTGCTCGGCCGTGCGCTCGCCGATCAGTAAATTGTATTTGCGCTTCAGATAGTTCATGACGGCTTCGTCCATCTGGTTGCCGGCCATGCGCACCGAACGCGAATAGACAATGCCGCTCAACGAAATCACGGCAATGTCGGTGGTGCCGCCGCCGATGTCGACCACCATGTTGCCGCTGGGTTCGGTGATGGGCAGTCCCGCCCCGATCGCCGCCACCATCGCCTGTTCGACCAGATGCACTTCACTCGCCTTGGCGCGATAGGCCGAATCCATGACTGCGCGTTTTTCCACCTGGGTAATTTCCGAGGGCACGCCAATCACGATGCGGGGATGCACCAGCATCTTGCGGTTGTGCGCCTTCTGGATAAAATAGTTCAGCATTTTCTCGGTAACTTTGAAATCGGCGATCACGCCGTCTTTCATCGGCTTAATCGCGACAATGTTGCCCGGCGTGCGCCCCAGCATCTCTTTCGCCTCTTTGCCGACAGCCTCCACTTCGCCCGTATTTTTATTGATGGCAACGATGGAAGGTTCGTTCACGACGATGCCCTTGCCGCGCGCATAGACGAGCGTGTTGGCGGTCCCGAGGTCGATGGCCAGGTCGCTGGAAAAAATGCTGAACAGCGAGCGGAGGTTATGATTGCGCGTCGAGGCTGAATGAAATCCGTTATTTGACATGACGAAAAAGTTCCCGCGTCTTTCGACGTGTTGCTCTACCGGGGACTGTCCCGGCGTCTTCTTGTGTCAGGGATGGTGGCTCTTTTATTCTACGAGATGCCCGGCTTCCCTGCTTATTCACATCCAGGTTTCAAAGTTTCAAGGCTCCAGAGTTTCAAGGTTTCGGCGTATGGCTGCGAAACGCTCCCATTCATCGGTACAAAAACTTGCAACCTTGAAACCATGAAACCTTGTTCTAACGAATTAGAGTCCTACTGAATTAGAATTTTCTTTTGTTGCGTGTTCACTCCGCCCTGCGTCGTCTGCGCCGTAACTGTTATCACAGCTTCTCCGGTGGGCAGCGGCGGCATGAAGTAATGGAACTGGCCATCCGCATTGATCATTGGCACTTCGCTGCCATTCACCATCACCCGCGCCCCTTGCTGTGTCTTACCGGTTATTTCGATCACGTGCCCGTGCTGAATGAAAGGATCGAGATCCAGTTCGATGGCTTCGTTCTCTTTGCCCTTCGCAATGATGGTGAAGCGGTTCTTCTCGCTCTCCACCGATTCCTTCCCACCGGCGTCGTAAGACTGCACCATCCAGTAGTAAGCGCCCTCGCCGAGGCTCGTAACGGTTACCGCCGCTGTATTAACCTTCTTGTCAACGAGTGTAGAGGAAAAGTATGGATTGCGGGAGATGCGCAGCCGGTAACCAACTGCATTCGCCATCGGCGTCCAGGAAAATTCCACGTCCTTGGTCGCTTCGTCGGCGGAAAACAGCGGGGCCATATTGGCCGGACCGATTGGAGTCGGCGGACCAATCTCCTTGGCCTTTTCCAGATGCGACTGCTGACCCTGGAAGCTTACCCGCTCCCAGTCGGCGAGTTTCACCGTCTCGCCGTTGCGCGTGACTTCGCCGGTACCTTTCTTCATCAGAATTTCGTGCTGCTCGGCCTTGGGATCGTTATGTACCTGCGCCGCCGAATCCGGCGACAGCGAAGCGGTCGCGCCCGCCACAATGACCTGCGACTTCGATCCCTGGCTGTAGGTCGCGGTCGACAAGTCTACGGTTCCAGTGCTCACGGCGACTGCGACGCTGGTCTGCTGCTGATCGTTAGCCGAGTTCTCTTCAATCGCGATGAGCGAATCCTGTTTCACGGTGTAACTGGTGCCATCGTTGAAAACAACCTTCGCCATGCCCTCCGAACCGGTCTGGACCACGTCGCCTTTTTCCAGCGGAATGCTGTAGTCGCCCGGCACCCAACTGTTGCCGTTGAGTTTCTTCACCCGCACCGTGCCGTCCAGGGCGGTAAAGTGGGCCTGCTGGGCGGTCGAAGCGCCGGTGCCGGCCGCGGGAGCCATGCCTCCCACGCGTTCCAGCAACTTGCCGACAACGTTCTCACCCGCCTTCACGGTGTTCTCGGAAAATTGCGGAAAGGTAAAGCGCACGGCCACGCAGAAGATCGCGCCGCCCGCCAGGACCAGCAGGATCACGCTGCGATAGGTGATCGTAGTCCACGCGACATGAATCCCCGGTTTGCGATTATCGGAAGACACTTGTGAGACCGAAAAACCTCAGTAAATATGCGGTAAAGAGCAACGTTAGCACAAGCAAAACCGAGGAAAAAACAGGTAATGACTTTGGGACGTTACCGAAGTGCCCTGCCGCCCCTCACTTCGGAAATTCCGCTCTCGCAGCCTGGGGGCGGTAATCATCTGCTTTCCAAAGACAGCGCCAAACGTCTGTTTATGGATAGAATCTCCTCCTGAGGCCCTCACCGTATGTCGCTGCTTCGCCCATTGGTTCGCCCTATGCTGCTGCTCATTTTTCTGCCGTTCGCCCTCGTCGCTCTCTCAACCGCACAGAAAATCTCGGTTTCGCAGCCGCCCCTGTGGGCCAACAATCCTGACGTCGCGGGGTTTGAAAAATCCGTAAGTGACAGGCTGGCTGCTGCGCAGCACTCGATTGATGTCCTGGTAAGCGTGAAAGACCCGCGCACCATCGACAACACGCTCGTTCCGTTCGACGAAGCGGTACGGCAGATTAATGCCGGGGGATATTTCGCCGGTCTTATGCAGCAGGTGCATCCGGACGCGACTTTTCGCGACCACGCCACGGCGATGTTTACCAAGACCACCGCCGCCCAGACCGCATTGTCTCTGAATCGCGAGGTCTATCAGGCACTGACCGCCCTCGACCTGTCGAAAGCCGATGCCGCCACGCGCTATTACGTGCAACGACAACTGCTGGAATTCCGTCTGGCGGGCGTCGATAAAGACGATGCCAGCCGCGCCCGGCTCAAGCAACTGAGCGAACAGGCGACCCAAGAGCAGTCCATGTTCGATCGCAACATTGCCGACGACCGGAAAGTCATCGACGCCGATCCGGCGGAACTTGATGGACTTCCCCAGGACTACATCGAGGCCCACAGGCCCGGCGCTGACGGCAAGGTGCGCATCACGACAAGTTATCCCGATGCTCTCCCAGTCCTGACTTTTGCCAAGAGCGATTCGCTGCGTCGCCGCGTCTCGTTCGCCTTCAACACACGCGCCTATCCTCAGAATAAAGAGGCGCTCACCAGCCTGCTCAAGACCCGTTACGAAATCGCGACGCTGCTCGGCTACTCCAACTGGGCCGACTACAACGCCGCCGACAAAATGATCGTCAAAGGCCAGAACATCGCGGATTTCATCCAGCAGGTGAACGATGCTTCCCGCGCCTTGTCGCAGCGCGAGTTCGAGATGCTGCTCGCTGAGAAACAGAAGACGACTCCCGGGGCGAAGGAAATCGTCGACTATGAAGTGCGCTATCTCTCGGAATTGACGCGCCGCGCCCGCTATGACTTCGATTCCCAGTCGGTGCGCCCCTACTTCCCCTTCGCGCAGGTGCGGCAGGGAATCTTCGACTCGGCCGCCGACCTGTTTCATGTCAGCTTCCAGCAGGAAACTAACGCGCCCGCCTGGGATCCCGCGGTCGAGACCTGGCTCGTGATCGACCACGGCAAAGCGGTGGGTCGGTTTTATCTCGACATGCATCCGCGCAAGGGCAAGTTCAGCCATGCCGAAATGACTCCGGTGCTCGACGGCGTTCGCGGCAAGCAACTCCCCGAGGCGGTGTTAGTGTGCAATTTTCCCAGTCCCACCGCGACCGATCCCGGCCTGATGGACTACGACGACGTGCAAACTTACTTCCACGAATTCGGCCACCTTATGCATCACATTCTCGGCGGCCAGCAGCAGTGGGCCGGCATCAGCGGCATCACGATGGAATCCGACTTCGTCGAAGCGCCCTCGCAGATGCTGGAAGAGTGGCTGCGCAGTCCGCAGGTGCTGGCCAAGTTCGCGCGCCATTACAAAACCGGCGAGCCGATTCCCGCCGAACTCGTCGCCCGCATGAATCGCGCGTCGGCCTTCGGCCGCGGAGGCTGGGTTGCCCGCCAGAGTCAATACGCCGCGATTTCGTACGACATTTACAAAACGAAACCGGAAGACGTCGACCTCGATGCCGTGACCTTCGACACCGAGCGCCGTTACACGCCATTCACCCCGCTGCCCGACACTCACATATGGGCGTCATTCGGACATCTCGGCGGCTACTCGTCCGCCTATTACACATATTTGTGGGACAAGGTCATCGCCGTAGATTTCTTCCTCCAGTTCGACCAGAAAAACCTGCTGGCCGGCGAAGCTCCTATGCGCTACCGCCGAGTCGTCCTCGAACCCGGCGGATCGATGTCAGCCAACGATCTGGTCAAGAATTTCCTGGGCCGTCCGCAGAACATCACCGCGCTGCAACATTGGATGGGCGAGGAATTCGAGGGCGCGGCGGGATCGGGGAAAGCGTCGGGGCAGTGAAACGGAAATCTCACAAGGCACGGCCGCGCCGGGGCTGAAGACTGCTCATTGCTCATAGTTGTGGAGCTCGCTGCCGAGAATCGTCTCCGGATTGCCGACTATCACTCATTGGACTATCAGTCATTGAATGTGTTCCTGCCGGAACACATCGTCATGACGGTAGAGGGCGTACGATTGTGTGATGACAGCTAAGAGTAAGAAAGCAAAGCGGCAAAAGGCGCGGGCTCGTCCGGGAAAAATCCCCTGGCTGCATGCATCGATTGTGTCATGACAGCGTGGAAGACGACATTTTCGTGCTGGCGGAGGAGGCGCCCCGAGCGGAATCGCGCTGGCACCGTCCGCACAACAGAGGATCTCGTTACGCGTGTCGTTGACATCTGGAAACCGAGTGGGTACCTTCTTCCTGAGTGCGGGATCCGGAGATTAAGGTGAATCTGACTCCGCAAGATACGGAACAGCTCCGAAGGATAGCCTTTGCAATTATTGAGGGCGGTCCTGAAAACAGTTCCGCCCAGAAGGGAGCGGAGCTACTAAGACTCGTGTCAGAAATAGAGAAGCAAGGCGCGGAAGCCAGAAAGTTGGTGGCGGAAGAACTGAAGATTAATGACGAACGGAAGGAAACTAGGGCAGACAAAAGGCATCGGCGGATCAAAGACTATATTGCTTTGCTTGCCCCACTTTTTACGACCGTCGTTCTCGCGGCGACACTGATACAGCAGAGTTGGCAGTTTGTCCGATCCGAGCAGGCCAAACGTGCCGAGTTCATACAATCCGAACGGGACAAGGATGCTGAGACACGTCGGCAGGCCGACGCCGCCGAGGATCTGCGGTGGGCCGACTCGGTCAAGCTGCTATCGCAATCAGAGAAACTCTCACCAGCGGGCGTTATTCTTAAGAGCTTCGCGAAATCCGATCGATACGGAGGCTTGGCTTCTCAAATGGCCATGCAATTACTTGTGAGGACCGATGATCCGACAATGTTCGCCGACCTGTTCAACTTGATATTTGAGCCCATTTCCTGGGGCAACGTTCGAGGGGTTATTGAACTGGATCGCAATCTAACTGGGCAGGCGAATCCGCTCTTCACGAAAAGCTGGAATCCTAAGACGATGGCGAATGATTACTCAAAGCTGTCCGACCCCGAGCGAAAGCAGGTTTCTTATTTAGGGAAGGATCTGAGCCTCATATCAGGAAAGCTTTCGGCCTTACTTAAGGGGCAACGCCCGTCAGGCGAAAAACTCGATCTACGCTCAATAACTCTCTACGAGGACTTCCGCGGCGCCGACTTCAGCGGTGCCGACATTACCGGTAGCACGTTGACTGGCATCGATGTTAAGGGTGCAGATTTTAGCGGTGTAACTGGCTACACCGGCGCGACGTTCTCGGGCACAGCTTGGTGGAAGGCTGCGAGGATTGACCATGACATGCTGCGGTATCTCGAGGCGGCGTATCCCTACAGTGGGACCGCGCAGTACTACTGGGAGACCCGACCAAGTAAGGGGGACTACGATTCCGAACTCCGCCGGCTGCAAGGGTCACCTCGACCTGGCCAGCAGGCTTTCAAACCTTGATTTGGTCCTTGTATAATCTCACTTTCGTTGGTCGCTGCTTCAGATCCAACGTTGGGCCATCCCGCCTACACCGCCGACCGTTATCCGGTATGATCTGATTCCATGCCGGAGTACACCCTATCGTCCATCCTGCCCTTTGTGCGGTCGGGGCTGCGCCGGGTAAGGACGAGCTTTACGCTCACAGCATTCATTAATGCGACGTGGACAGAATTGGAAAAATCGGGCGCGCAGGTGCGACGATCACGCCCTCCCGCAACAAATAATCCTGACAATCCCGAATTCGCGCATAATAATGACTCTCAAAGCTTGAGACAGTCTGCGGTCCAGGCGTGGCTATATCTTCAACGTCGCGACTTCGCAATTCCAGCTTCTAGAAATTTCCCCTCTTTGGATAGTATGCACGTGGAACTGACTACCCGGGGCCGTGAATGGGTGGACGGGCACGAGCCCATTCCGGAGTTACCCGCTGAATACATCGCTGCATTGCAGCGGATGGTCCCGAACCTGGATGACGTTGTTCGGGAATATATGGTTGAGGGGCTTGGCACGCTCGAGCACGACAGGTTCCGGGCGGCAGCCGTTATGGTGGGCGCGGCTTCTGAGAAGGCGCTGTATATGCTCGCAGAGAAGATGCTGGATGCCATTTCGACGCCCCAATGGAAAGCGAAATTCGCTACCGCGCTCAAGCGGCGCGATCTGACAGGGTTATTCGAGCAAATGAGGAACGTGTTAGAGAAAGCGAATAACTTGCAGGGTCGTCCTTTTGAAATATTTGATGGGGGCCAAGACCACCTTGTGTCGCTGATTAAGGCGGTCCAAGTTCAACGGAATAATGCAGTACATCCCATGAACGAGAAGGTCTCAGACGATACTATTCGGCTTTCATATCTCGCCTTTCCATACGTACTGCAAAAAGTCGAGCAGCTTCGCGATTGGTTTTCGAACAACCCGAACGTGCTTTGATGGCAGCCACTTTCATTGGTCGCTGCCTCAGATCCAAGGCTGAGCCATCCGCTGGGGGAGAGATAGGGCGTCGAGTCTCCCACTCAAGCCAACACCGGGCTTGAGTGGGCCACCCGTCAGCTCGCCACACGACAGACACGCATCAACTAGCCGTCTTCGCCATCAAGTCACATAGTGTTTCGACGTCCGTAATTGTTGTGTCTCCCATGTGCTCCAGCGACGCGAGGGAGTGATTGGCGGCGGCCTCGTTGCCGAAGCCGCAGGCATCGCGAACCAGGATCGGCCAAAAGCCGAGGTCCGAACCGTGGCGGCAGGTTGGATCGATTCCGATTTCGAGCGCTATGCCTACGATGATGAAACTTTTTATGCCGCAATCGCGCAAAGCGATTTCGAGAAATGTTCCGGCAAAGGCAGACATCATGATTTTGTCCACGATCGCTTCATCGGGCTGCGGCTGCAACTCCGGAACGATTTGGAATGCAGGACTGTCGGGGAGAAACATCGGCTTCACCTGATCCGGAGTCTCGACGCGCTGCCACGCCATTGCCGTGCGATATTGAAAGGCGCCCATCAGCGCCTTCGGCAACGACATGTGTCTGGTGAAGAAAGTTCGAATCCCAGCCCTTCTGGCCGCCGTCAAGACTCTGCCGACCTTGCCTGTAATCTCCTGCCCGCCGGGTACCTGGCGAACGATTCCCACCTGCATGTCATAAATTAGCAGCGCCGTGTCTCGCCGGGAAATCAACTCCTCGGTTGATCGTGGAATGCTCAATCCGTTAAACGTCTCCATCGTTTTCTAATCCTCTCGTGTCGAATCAATTCTATCTCCGGTCCTGTCCTGCGATCATACGGCTCGTGGGTATCGACGGCTGGATTGAGTTGCTGCACCTTCTCTATCCCCTGTAGCATCAATACAGACAATTATTCTTGGGCATTCATAGGAAACGAGGAGAAATCATGGCAACCGATACTTTGGCCTCTCCGGCCACGCTCAGCTTCGGCAAGACCAGAGTTTTTAAGAATTTCATCGACGGCGAGTGGGTCGATGCCTCGACCGGCGAAACGTTTGAGAATCGTAATCCCGCCGATACGCGCGACCTGGTCGGCATCTTTCAGAAATCTGCTAAGGCTGACGTGGACGCAGCCGTCGCCGCCGCCAAGCGTGCCTTCGCCAAGTGGCGACTGGTTCCGGCGCCGCGCCGCGCCGAGATCGTCTTTCGCGCCGCGGAAATTTTGATCGAGCGCAAGGAAGAATATGCCCGCGAGATGACGCGGGAAATGGGCAAGGTTCTCGCCGAGACCCGCGGCGATGTGCAGGAAGCGATCGACGCCGCCTACTACAACGCCGGCGAAGGGCGCCGGCTGTTTGGTCCGACCGTGCCTTCGGAAATGCCTAACAAGTTCGCAATGGCCGTACGCCAGCCCATTGGCGTCTGCGGCATGATTACGCCGTGGAATTTTCCCATGGCGATTTCGTCGTGGAAACTGCTGCCGGCCATCGTCTGCGGCAATACCTGCGTCATCAAGCCCGCGCAGGATACGCCGCTCTCGACTTTCAATCTGGTGCGCGCGCTCACCGACGCTGGGTTGCCCAAGGGCGTGATCAACGTGGTCGCAGGATTTGGCCCCGAAGTCGGAACGCCGCTCGCCGAACACGCCGACGTGCGGGCTATCTCGCTGACCGGATCATCTGCCGTGGGGCGAATCATCGGCGGCATCGCGGCCAAGAGTTTCAAGCACTGCTCGCTCGAACTCGGCGGAAAAAATCCTATGATCGTGCTCGACGACGCTAACCTCGACCTCGCCATTGAAGGCGGACTCTGGGGCGCATTCGGCACCACTGGCCAGCGCTGCACCGCAACCAGCCGCATGATCGTGCAGAAGGGCGTGTATCGCGAATTCGTCGATCGCCTCGTCGATCGCGCCCAGAAGCTCAAAGTCGGAAACGGCCTGGATGAAGCCGTGCAGATGGGTCCGGCCGTGAACGAAAAGCAGCTTGAGACCGACCTCAGCTATGTCGAGATTGGAAAGAACGAAGGCGCGAAATTGGTGTGCGGAGGGAATCGCCTCGACCAGGGCGATTACCAGCACGGTTGGTTTATGGAGCCGACTGTGTTCACCGACGTCGACCCGAAAATGCGCATTGCGCAGGAAGAAATCTTTGGGCCGGTCGTCTCGATCATCCCGTGCGAAGATCTCGAAGAAGCCATCGAAATCGCCAATGGCATTGAATACGGGCTATCGTCGGCGCTCTACACTAAAGATGTGAACAAGGCATTCTCGGCAATTCGCGACCTGTACGCCGGCATCACGTACATTAACGCGCCTACGATCGGCGCTGAAGTCCACCTGCCTTTCGGCGGCACCAAGGCTACCGGCAACGGTCACCGCGAAGGCGGCATTGGCGCTATCGACTTCTACACCGAGTGGAAGTCGGTTTACGTGGATTATTCCGACAAGCTCCAGAAAGCGCAGATCGACCGGGAAGACTAAGTCCCTCAACCACAGAGGGCACGGAGTCGCACCGGGTAAATGATCCAGAAGTTTTACACTGTGTGGTTCCGGCTCTCTGTGGTTAAAGCTTTTAGCCGCACGTTGGTAACCTTGCGCGGGTGTCCATCACAACCTACCTTTTCTAGTGGGGCTACCCTCCGAGTCTCAAATCTCAAGCCGTGAGACCTTCGATGTCAGATCGTTTGCTTCGCAGCAGCCGCACCCTGAGCGGCCTTAAAAGCGCGCTTGTCACGCTGGCGTTGTTCTCGTGCTCTATGCTTTTCTTCGTTCCGCGCCTTCTCGCCCAGGACGCTGGTGCGCCTAAACCCCATCGCAAGATCGTGATCAGGGTCGAGCCAGAATATCCTTACGTCCTGAGGAATGGCCATTTTGAAGGTCAGGTACGCCTAGAAGCCACCGTGCTTCCGAACGGAAGCGTTTCGAAGGTGGAGGCGAAAGGCGGCAATCCCATGCTCTCGCAATATGCTGCCGAGGCGGTCATGCGCTGGAAATATGCGCCCGGACCGGCACAGACCCTTGAAGAAACCGTGTTCGTCTTCCATCCGAACCAACAGTAAACGCCCAGAGAGACGCAGTTGACGAATTGCAGATTTCTATCCTAACTGCGCTCCTTGCATTTAGAATTTCTGCTGAGCCGTAACGTCTCGCAGGTCGCGGCAACGTTTTCCATGACCCCCATCAGCCCAGCGCACGAAATCTCCGCCGCCGCCCGCCTCGACAACGTTCGTTATGCGATTCGCGATCTGGCCTGCGTGGCCGACGAAGTTATCGCGCAGGGACACAAAGTGCTGCCGCTCAATGTCGGCGACCCGCTGAACTTTGATTTCAAGACGCCGCCGCACATCATTGAAGCCGTCTACAAAGCCATGCGCGACGGGAAGAACGGTTACGCGCCATCGCCCGGAATTCCCGAAGCGGTCGAGGCGATTCGCGGCGAGGCCGCGCGGAAGGGCATCGCGACGGTGCGGGATGTTTTCGTAACTTCCGGCGTGAGCGAGACTGTCGACCTCTGCCTTTCGGCGCTGGTGAACCCGGGTGAGGACGTGCTGACTCCCAGCCCGGACTATCCGTTGTATTCGGCAGTGCTGTGCAAGCTGGGTATCCGGCTCAACGCCTACGACCTCAATGAAGAGGATGTCTGGCAGCCGGAGCTGGCTGACATCGAGCGGAAGCTTACGCCGCACACTCGCGGGATTGTAATTATTAATCCCAACAATCCGACGGGGGCGCTGTGCACGCGGCAAATGCTTGAGCAAATTGCCGAACTGGCGCGCCGCCACAATCTGATCGTCTTTTCGGACGAGATCTACGACAAATTGATTCTGGAAGATACTGCACACATCGCGTTCGCGTCGGTCGCGCCTGATGTGCCATGCGTGACGTTTGGCGGCATGTCGAAGAATTATCTCGTACCGGGATGGCGCATCGGATGGGGCATCGTCTCCGGAGATGCCGCCGCGGTGAAAACTTACACTGAGGGCGTGCATCGCCTGTTGCGCGCGCGCCTCTGCGCCAATCATCCCGAGCAGTATGCGATCAAGCCCGCGCTGGAAGGGCCGCAGGATCATCTCATTGAAGTGCAGCGCAAACTGCGCTCCCGCCGCGATCTCACACAGAAATGGTGCGAGGCGACGCCCCGGGTGAGCTGCGTCGCGCCGCGCGGGGCTTTCTATGCTTACCCCAAAATCGATATCCCGGAGAGCGATGAAACGTTTGTGAAGGAACTGATTCGGCAGAAGCACGTCATGGTCGTGCATGGCTCCGGCTTCGGACAAAAACCCGGCACGCAGCACTTCCGCATCGTGTTCCTGCCGGATGAGCAGACGTTGACCAAGGCGTACGAGGGGATTGCCGAGTTTATTTGGGAGAGATATGGGAACACGTAGCAGGCAGGAAGGAATTGCGAAACTTCGTGGTATTCTCTGCTCAATGATCATCGAAGGGAGAACTTGGATGACGCGGTTTGAACGCATTACCCAGGAGCCCGGCGTCATGGGAGGCAAGGCCTGCATTCGAGGTCTGCGAGTTACGGTCGGCATGGTTGTGGGACAGATCGGCGCCGGACATACGATTGAAGAAATTCTGGCCGATTATCCGTATCTCGAACGAGAAGATATCTTGCAAGCTCTTCGCTACGCCGCGTGGCTCGCGGAAGAGCGCGAAGTTGTTCTTCCGGGCGCATGAAGTTGCTGGTCGACATGAACCTCTCTCCGCGCTGGGCGACTTTGTTAAAAGACGTAGGATTCGAGGCATTGCACTGGTCCGCCGTTGGCCGGGGCGATGCGCCCGATTCCGAAATCATGGCCTACGCGGCCGAACACAATTGTGTCGTCCTCACACATGACATGGATTTCGGCGGCATCCTCGCCGCCACTCACGGAGAAAAACCAAGCGTCGTGCAGTTACGGACCGATGACGTCAGTCCGCAGTCGGTCGGGCCGCAGGTCATTGCGGCTCTCCATCACATGGAATCCGAGCTTGAGGCTGGCGCATTACTGACTGTCGATCCCCAGCGACTACGAGTGCGCCTGTTGCCGTTGACGCGAAAGGAATGACTCCGATTCTAGACGCTCCAAGAAGGCGGGAAAGTACCTCTTCAGTTTAATGCCCGTGGCACTGCCGGCACGCGCCTCGCATACTCCTTGCATTCGCAACGCTAATGAATATGGACCTATGACCATGGTATAATGACCATGATCGAAAGGAATCTGTGCCATGAAAACCATGCCGGCCGGCGCTTTCAAAGTCCATTGCCTCAAGGTGATGGATGAAGTTCAGGCTAAGCGCGAAGCGGTCGTCATCACCAAGCGCGGAAAGCCCGTGGCCAAACTCGTTCCCGTCGAGCAGGAGAAGGACGACATCTTCGGTTTCCTCAAGGGTAAAGGGAAAATCGAGATCAAAGGTGACATCGTCTCTCCGATACTTAGTCCCGAGGAGTGGGGCGATCTCTACTGATCTTCTCTTCCGATTCTGCTCCTGATGATTCTGCTCGACACACACGTGGTGATATGGCTTGCTCAGGAGTATCAGCGCATATCTTCAGCGGCCCGGTCAAAGATTGAGGATGCGCGTCGGCAAGATCGCGGCCTGGCAGTTTCCGACATCACATTTCTTGAGATCGCACGACTTGGGAGTTGCGGACAAATCAATTTGATTCCTGACGCAGAAACCGTTCTGGCCGAGGTCGAACGTCGCTTCGTCGTCCTCCCGATCACAGCCAACATCGCCCTTCAGGCGTACGAACTTCCGTCCCGCTATCCGAAGGACCCTGCCGACAGGATTATCGGCGCGACTGCGCTGGTGGAAGATATTCCCCTGGTCACCGCCGACCGCGAGATCCGCAAATCGCGCGCCATCCCAACCATCTGGTGAACCCGACTTGCAGAGATCGATTTTCTTAGCGGCCTTTGCGAAATTACCTTCGCGCCCTTTGCGGTAAAAGGCGTTTGCCTCGCTTTCTCTTTACTCTCGAATCTGATTAAATCGACTGAGACGCACGTGGCGGCGTGCCGGAGTTCGTATCTCATCGTGGTTGACATTCATTCTCACATCCTCCCGGAAGTAGACGACGGTCCCAAATCCTGGGCCGTAGCTGTCGCCATGTGCCGCATGGCGGCCGAGGATGGCATTACCCACATGGTGGCCACGCCGCACGCCAACGACCGCTATCATTATGACCGCGAGTATCTCCAGGGGCTCGTCGCGCATCTGCAACAACTCATCGGCGATTCCCTCAAGTTGAGCCTCGGCTGCGACTTTCATCTTTCAATTGATAACGTCCGGGACGCCGTCGAACATCCCGCCCGCTACGTCATCGGCGAGACACGCTACCTGCTGGTCGAGTTCAGCAACTACAGTATTCCGGAACAGATCGGGGATGCTTTTTTCAAGCTCGGAGACTGCGGCCTTACGGCGGTCATCACCCATCCCGAGCGTAATCCAATTTTGCGCGAGCATCCGCAGCGCGTGTTGGAGTGGGCCGATCAGGGCTGCGTGATTCAGATTACCGGCTCGGCGCTGACGGGATTCTGGGGTGACCGATCCCGCCGCGCGGCGCTATGGCTCCTCGAACATCAGGCGGTGCACGTACTTGCCAGCGATGCTCATGATACGGAAAAGCGCGTCCCAAATCTTTCCCGGGCGCGCGACGCCGCTGCGGAAATCTGCGGAGAGGAGATCGCCGGGGCCTTGGTTGAAAATAACCCGCGCGCCATCATCAACAATGAAACTCTGCCATATTTTCCGCGGCCGGTGCTGGGCAGCTATCGGAAGGGCAGCAGCTAGCACTTAGCATTTAGCATTTAGCCACGTCGCGTCTGTACCTTCCGCAAAAGCAGGATCACGCACCTCGATCCGTGGGCCCAATACATACGCTCGCCGAGCTATGTGCTAATCGCCAAATGCTAAATGCTGCCTTCCTACTGCGGCCGAGAGGCATCGTCCGGGTCGGTGGGCGGAACCGGAGTGGCGGGCGCCGAAGTGGCGGACGCTGGATCAGCCGCAGGCACGGCGGTATGTGACGTGGTGGACAGGGGCTCGGCCCTGGGCTGGTCTGGAACCGTGGTCATTGCGCTCTCAGGATTCAGTAGATGGTCCTTGCTCGGGCCGAGCCCGAGTTTGATGAGTGCGCGCGAGTCGGGAACCGTTTTGCTTTGCCAGCCCTGATCCGCCTGGTAGCGTCGCATCGCCTCTTCGCTGGCTTGGTTCCACGTGCCGGTTGCTTCGCCGCTCAGATAGTGCTCGCGAATCAACGCTTCCTGAATGGCCTGGGCTCGTTCCGAATCGATCTTTTGCTGGCCGCGCACGCGCGCTGACTTTTTTCGCGAGGTATGCTTGCCGGTCGATGCCGTATGAGTCTTTGACGTCTGAGTTCTGGAGGTCTGAGTCTTGCGTGATGAAGTCGATTTCGTCGCGCCGCCGGCCGGCTTCGCTGTGGATTTGCGATGCGCAGGTGCGGCAGGCTTCGCGGTAGCCGGACTGCTGGAGGCTGAATCGGCGCTCGGACTCTTGTCTGCGCTCTGGCCGAAAGCCGCCGCGCACGCCAGGATCATCAGTCCACCCAGGGCGGCACGATGCGCTCGGCGAATTTGTCCCCAGTTTCTCAACTTAAAAGCCTTCACCTAAATCCTGCGCGGCTGCAGCCCGCACCAACAAAAAGCCCAACGGACGCCAGCATTGTAATCATCCTCGATTGGACGCTACAGCGCCAGTTCCCGTTGGGCCAGATTCAGTTACGGAAGTGTACCGGCCAGGAAGATGGTTCCATCCTGCCGCGACGAACCCCGCGAGCGCACCAGAAACACCACGTCCTGGCCGCTCTTCAGGCTCGACTCAATCTTCGCGAAGTCGTCTTCGCTGTTGACCGGTTGCTTATTGACTTCGAGAATGATGTCGCCGCGTCCCAGGTTGATATCCTCAGCGAACGACCCAGGCTTTACATCTTGCACGATTACGCCCCTGCCTGCCGGCATGTCGAGGCGGTCGGCCATTTCCGGGGTCACTTTGCGAACGGTCACGCCAAACTTGCTCTGCTTGGGAGTGCTCTCGTCATCGTTCTCCTGCTCATCGCCGAGACGAGCGGCAAACAGCTTGGCGCGATCTGCAATGGTCACGGAGGTTTCCTGCGTCTTGCCGTTGCGCAGGAAGCTGAGGCTGACCTTCGATCCCGGCTTGCGCGAGGCAATGTCGGCCACCAGTTCCGAGCCCTTACTCACCTTCTTGCCATCGACGCTGGTAATAGTGTCGCCTACTTTCAATCCCGCTGCATCCGCTGGGCTGCCCGGCACTACGCTCGAGACAGTTACACCGGTTCCCGAACCATAGACCCGTGCAATCGCCGGATTTTCAACCGCATCAAACATGATGCCAATCGAGCCGCGGGACACCTTGTGTTCCGGCCCGGTCAACTGGTTGTAAACATCGACTACAGTCTTCGAGGGCAGCGCAAAACCGACGCCTGCATAAGCGTTGGTCTCGCTAAGAATCGCGGTGTTGATGCCGATCACTTCCCCGTTCATATTGACCAGCGGACCGCCCGAATTGCCGGGATTGATGGCGGCATCGGTCTGAATGAACGTTTGGAATTGGCGGCCGGGAACAATGTCGCGACCCTTGGCCGAAACAATTCCGGCGGTCACAGTCTCGGACAGCCCGAACGGACTGCCCACCGCCAGAACCCAATCGCCCACCTGCATGCTGTCAGAATTGCCCATCTTCGCCGACGGCAGCACGCGGTCGATATCCACTTTGATCACGGCCAGATCGGTTTCCTGATCGGTGCCGATGACCTTCGCATCATGTTGTACGCCGGGAGGATCATCCTCGAAGCGAACCCGGATGCGATCCGCCTTTTCGACCACGTGGCGATTGGTGACAATGTATCCCTTGGGATCGACGATTACGCCGGAGCCCAGCGAACGCTCGCGGATGGATCCATCTCCCGGCCCTCCGGGAGCTCCGGGCATGCCCTGACCACCCTGTCCGCCGGGACCGCCGAAGAAGTGTTTGAAGAAATCGTCCATCCCGCCGTTATCGCTGTCATCGTCGTCGGGATTCTGTCCGCGTCGCTTGTGGACGTTCTTGATGGTCGATTCCGTGTTGATATTGACCACGCTCGGTTCCAGTTGTTTCGCGATCTGCGAAAACGTATTCGACATTTGCTGCGGCGAGGGCATGTTAAGCGGCGTTGCCTCGCTCTTTTGCCCTTCTTTCCCTTTAACGCCGTAGGAAACCACCGTCCCGATCAAAATGCCGACGGCAAGCGTTGCCACAATACTCAGCGTGTAGGCCCAGCCATGAGCCTTGATGCGCATCCAGATTGCGCGCGAATCCATGTCTACTTTCCTCCGAAAATCTTTAACCCCTTGTATTATACCCGCTTACCCCGGGAACCAAGTTCAACACAAGGCAGTAAACCACCATCCAACATTAGACGCTGAAACCGGCAAATTCGTTTCACGCCAGGGGCTACCGCAGGCCCAATTTCCGTGCCTAGGGCGCAATTCCTGTTTCTGTGGGGGAAGCAAGAAACGGGTTGGCAATCAGGGGTTGACGATCAAGGGTCGACGATCGACGAACACCGATGAACAACGAGTTGGAGCTTCGGGAAGCGACCTACATGCCGACTAACGAGCAATTGATATGGGTGCTTACTTCGCCTCGTACACCGTCTTGCCGCCCAGCACCGTGCGCAGCACCTTAGTGCCCAGCAACTTCTCCGGTGACGACGCCGCCGGATCGCGGTCGAGGACGACAAGGTCCGCCAGCATCCCCGGCACCAGCTTACCTTTTTCCTTCTCTTCAAACTCCGCGAATGCTGAACCCTGCGTGTAGGCCGCGATAGCCTGATCCATCGTGATTCGCTGCTCGGGAAAATATTCCTGCTTGCCATTCTCACTTCGGCGCGTCGTGGCGGCATAAAGCCCGCGGAACGGCGTGACCGGCTCGACCGGATAATCGGTGCCAAAGGCCAGCGTCACATTTTTATTCAGGAAGGCCAGCCACGCATAGGAGGTCGCTGCGCGCTTGGGCCCCAGGCGGTCCTGCGCCCAGCGCATGTCATTGAGCACATGACTGGGCTGCATCGAAGCAATGACTTTCAGCGTTTTGAACTGGGCAATTTGCGCCGGCGTGGTCACCTGCGCGTGCTCGATGCGTAGACGAAAGTCGTCGCCGCCGTCCGGCGCTTTCACATGCGCCTCGTGCGCTGCCTTCTCCGCTTCGGCAAAAGCATCAAGTCCCATCTGTACTCCCTTATCGCCGATTGCATGAAAGCCAATCTGGAAGCCGGCCAGCACGCGCTCCTTCGTCATCTCATTCAGCTTTGCCGCTTCGTAACGCGGCAAGCCGGAATTTGTCGGATCATCCGAGTAGGGCTCCAGCATTGCTGCCGTGTGCGAGCCCAGCGAACCATCCATGAAACCTTTCAGCATGCCGGTGTGCAGCATCAAATCCGACTGCGGATGCGAGTTGCGCTTCTTGTCCAACTCCTCCAATGGCTCGTCGAAGGGCAACCACTCGCTGATGCGGACCGTGAGCTTGCCCTCTTTTTCCAACTCTTCGTAGATCTGAAAATCTTCCCAGTTCGGCGAATAATCCTGCGCCGAAGTTACGCCATGTTCCGTTAGATCTGCGAGAGCCAATTCCAGCGCCTGCCGTCGCAAACGGTGCGTCGGCTTTGGAATCACTCCCAGCACCGCGGCCTGCGCCGTTTCCCTCAGGATTCCCGTAGGCTCGCCATTTTCGTTGCGGTCGATCCGCCCGCCTTGTGGATCGCGGCTGGCCAGGGTGATGCTGCCCAACTGCAGCGCGCGCGTATTCGCCACGGCAATGTGCCCGTCGATGCGAACCAGAAATACAGGATGTCCGCCCGAAACTTCGTCCAGATCCCAGCGGGTTGGAGTGGCTTTCACCGGCCATAGCGTCTCGTCCCAGCCCGATCCCAGAATCCAGTCGCCCGCGTTCGATTCTTCGACTTTCTTCGCCACCTTTCCGCGCAGTTCGTCTAAAGATTTCACGCCGGTCAGATCGACACTCAGCTTCGTCATCCCGGCATCGTCAAGATGAAGGTGAGCATCATTCAATCCGGGCATGAGAAAATGTCCGCCCAAATCGATGACGTTAGTCTGCGGGCCTTTCAGCTTTTCGATATCGATGGCCTTCCCGACAGCCTGAATGCGGTCCCCGCGCACGGCAATCGCTTCCTCGCGCAGAATCGAACTGAATGGCGTATCGGCCGGCACGCCGGTATAAACGTTCGCGTGCGTGAAAATGATGTCGGCCCTCGGCCTGGTATCGGGTGCGGCGCCTGGCGCGGGAGTCTGCGCCATCGCTGACGGGCGGAACGCGACCACGCACAACAATGCCACAGCGGCTAAAGCCGCATTTGATCTGAGGCGACTTACGCGGCCCTGAAGGGCCGCTCTTCCACCGGCTTGACTCGCACGGCCTTGACTCGCACCACGGCAGTGACCCAGATTCATTCCCCCACCCCCGCCAGCGCCAGCATGGTCAATAAGATTCGTTTCAAGCCCAGTTCGCGCCCATTGGAATCGAACCATTCCTGCAAGGTGTGCGCTCCGCCACCTGAGCCGCCGCCGCCGATGGCGACCGCCTCCAGTCCCAGCGACAGAGGAATGTTCGCATCGGTCGACGCCCGTTGCACCTGGGCTGCGTTCGCCAGCTGGGCGTCAACTGCGCGCACCACCTGCAAAATCCGCGCTCCCGCGCGCAACTCTCCCGCCGGACGGTTCCCGATCACCACAACTTCACAACTCACGCCCGAAGGCCGCTTCTGGGCCGACGAGCGCATCTCGGCCCCCATGGTCTCGTCGTCGACGGAGCGGTTCAGGGCCAGCCGCATCGATTGCTCCAGTCGCTCCATCTCCGCCATGGAGGTCGAGCGAATATCGACTTTCATGCTGGCCGATTCGGGAATGGAATTCACCGAAGTTCCGCCGCGAATGACGCCGATATTGAACGTCGTCTTCGGAGTCGCAGGAACCGGAGTCGCGGCAAACATTTCGATGGCCTTGGCCAAAATCACAATCGGATTGGGCGCTCCAAAATCGCTCCACGAATGCCCGCCCGGCCCGCGCACAATCACCTCAAAGCGGCGACTGCCCAACGCCTCGGCTACAATCGTGTCCGCTCCCGCGCCATCGAGCACCAGGCTGTAGGCAATGGAATCTTTCCAGCGCGGCGTCGAAAAAATGTGGCGCATCCCGCGCAGGTCGCCCTCGCCCTCTTCGCCGACATTTCCAATAAACACAAACGGCAGCGAATGCCGTACCCGCACGTTCCGCAGCAGCGCCGCAATCCCCAGCAGCGCCGCCACCCCTGCGCCATTGTCGGAGACTCCTGGCCCGTAGATACGGCTGCCCTGCTGCCGGATATTCAGCGGCGTGTTCGCGGGAAAAACCGTATCAATATGCGCGCTCAAAGCAACATACCGCCGTCCAAAGCCGGGATGCGTGCCGAACACATTCCCCACATCGTCGATGCGCACATCGTCGAGCCCGACTTCGCGAAAGCGCTCCGCCAGCCAGGCCGCCCGCGCCGACTCTCCAAATGGAGGCGCCGGAATCCGCGCCATCTCCATTTGCCACTGCGTCAGTTGCGGCTCTTGCGTGCGAAACCAGTTGAACGCCGACCGCACCTCTGGGGATGCCGCCAGGCGAGCCACTTCCTGCTGCACGTCCTGCTTAACCGACGGCGTTAGGTCGGACATGTCCGCGCGCGGGGAATTCGGGCTCATGAAGGTATGGCGTAAGTTTACAACGGGTCGAGGAGATTAGGGATTGTTAACCTGGGGAACCACGATTACCGAAGAGCGGGCGAAACGATGGCCGGTTGGCCGCTCAGGATTGACCCTGTTGAGATCGCCTAGGAGATGGGAGTGGCGGCCCTGCGCTCGACCGCCGCAACCAGTTTCTTCGTCGCTGACACGTCGATGCCGTGCTGCGCGCCGCCGCGCAGAATCGGTCCGGCAATTGCGTCGAGTTCCGGCGCATTGCCGCGCTCGACATCTTTCTGCATCGAGCTGCGCATGGTCCCCGGCATCTTGGTCGCAGCGGCGATAACGGCTTCAGCGTCCACCTTCGCACCTTCCGCTTTGGCAACGGCGCTGGCTTCCCGAACGCAGGCCAGTCCCAGTGCTCTCCACTCCGGATCAGCAAAAATCTCGCCTACGGTTTTATCGGCCGCGGTCGTGGTCAACGCGAACGGTGCGAGGAAGACAAGTTTGCCCCACATCAGGGTCGCTTCGTCGTCGATGAAGCGGCACTCGAAGCCCAGTTTTTGAAGCTCGTCGAGAGTCGGCCCGAGCAGTGGCCGTCCCGCCGCCGACATATTCAGACGCGCAAAGGGTGTGCGATGCACGATGCGTCCGAGGGCAACCCTTTCCATCTCGCCGGCGATGGTGGCGGCAATCACCTTCCCCGCCCCGTATCTGGCGCGCAGCACGGCAAGATGATCGATCCCATTCAGCAGAGGAACGATCGCCGTGACGGCCTGAGGATTCTTCAGCGCAGCTAGCGCAGCGTCCAGTTGCGTGGCTTTTACGGCAATCCAGAGCACATCGCAGGATGGAACTTCCACAGCGCGCGCAACCGGCACGCTGAAGTTTCCGAAGGGACTCTCCAGATGAAGTTGTTCAGGATACTGCGCCAACGATTCCGGCCTAACGACCACGGTCACGGGCGCCTCAGACCTCGCCAGGCACGCCCCGATCATCCCACCCACACCGCCGACGCCGAGAATCGCATGTCGTAACTGAGCCATAGTCACTTCTTCTGCGCGGCGGCCGACACACACTCTAAAATCTCCGCCTCGCTCAGCGTATGGTCGCTCTGCTTGGCGCGTTGGTAGATGCGATCGACCATCTCGTCGCTCACCGGCATCCCGTGCCGCTCCAGCCACCACTGCACATTCGATTTCCCGCTCATCGGACCAACGTCGATGATCTGTTCCAGCCCGAACATGTGCGACGGCACTCCGGAATACACCGAATTCGCCAGCAGGACATCGCCCTTGCGATATGCCTTGACGATCGCCGACGCGTGCACTCCCGTCGCGGTGCGAAAGGCATCGTCGCCTACCACGGGATAATTCGCTGGAATCGGCACTCCGGTTGCTCGCGAGACTGCCTGACAATATTGCTTGAGCTTGGTCAGGTCCTGTTCGCCCCAGGGCGCAACGCCCATCAGTTTCAGATTCACCAGCATCTGGTCGACCTGCGTGTTGCCCACGCGCTCACCCAGGCCAATCGCGCATCCGTGCACGCAATTCGCTCCGGCAATGATCGCCGCCATGGAATTGGCAATCGCCAGACCGCGGTCGTTATGCCCGTGCCAGTCCACGCGAATCTTTTCGCCCGAGGGCTTCACCACTTCGTCCATCACAAACCGCACCAGCGCCAGCGCGCCCATGGGCGTGGCATGCCCGGCGGTGTCGCAAATGCAGATCGCCCTCGCGCCGCACTGGATCGCCGTCGCATAAAGCTTTTTCACCGTCTCCGGATCGCAGCGCGTGGTGTCTTCGGTGACGAACATCACGCTCAGCCCGAGCGAGACCGCATATCTCACGGCCTTGTCTGCCGTCTGCAAAAGAAAATCGTCGGTCCATCCTTCGGTGAATCTGCGAATGGGACTGGACCCAATAAATGTCGCAGCCTCGATCGCCAGCCCGGTTTTCTGCACGATCTCGGCGATCGGGCGAATATCGTTCTCGTGCGTCCGCGCAGCGCAGTTGGCGCGAATCTTCATTTTGCCCGCCGCGATCTCGCGGGCCACCGCAGTCACGGCCTCAACCGCACGCGGCCCTGCGCCCGGCAGCCCCAAATTAAGCGAATGGATTCCGAGCGTCTCCATCAAATGCAGAATCTCAATCTTCTCCGCAATTGAAGGATCGCGCACCGAAGGCGATTGCAGCCCGTCGCGCAGAGTCTCGTCGTTAATCAACACCGGCCCGGACGGCTTCATGCCCGGCGGATAATTCTGATTCCAGTCGTAGATGAGGTCGGGAGTGTTCATGGGAAGGAAGCTTCTAGCTCCTAGCTGCTAGCTTCTAGCAAAACTCACGTAGGGACAGGCGCCTCGGCTGTCGGCCAGAAAAAAAATCAGACGCAAGGGGTTCACAAATTCCAAAATGCCGCGTGCCGGCGCATTGGCTAGAAGCCAGGAGCTAGCAGCTAGTAGCTCCTAGCTATTTCTCCTTCGGCGGCAGCGTGAGCCCGAATACCGACTTCATGCCCTGCCCTGCGACATTGATCTTGGCCTCGCCCGGCGTCGGCAGATACAGCGCTTTGCAGTTTTCACAGCGATAAACTTCGGCCTTCGGTCCCCAGGCTTTTTCCACGTCGCCGCAAGCGCGCTCAACCACGTCGGTCATGTAAAACCAAAGCTTTAAATGCCCGCCGCAGAATTTTCCCTTGTCGTTTTTCTCGTTGCAGGCGCGCTGCCCCGCTTTTTTGACCCTAACTTTATGGTTGGGAAGCTGCTGGACATCCTGCGGAACACCGTGCGTGCCAGACGCCGCCACTTCGCTTGTCGCCAAGGAATCTACCCCCCCGTTCGAGCGGCCCAAACGCCGCCGGATTCGGCCTTACGCGGTCATTGTAACTGAAAGGCGCGCGTCGAAACACTACAGCGGAAGGCTTATGGGCTGGGCCTGTAACCGGGAAATACCGGGCGCGGGTGAAATCAGAACTCGCGTTTAGGTGCGGCCTGCTCGGCACCTACTTTCCCGGTTTCAATATTCGCCGCGTAGTAGCTTTCGCCCTTCACCGGGCCCCCAGCCAGCCTGCGCAAAATGCCGATTTGGCCGATGTGCGTGAGTGCATCGGCAATCGGCCCCTGAAACAGCTTCTCGGGAGCGGCGTGCAGCGGATTACTGGAGGCGAGGTAGTCGTCGAACTTTTTCAGCGCCGCAAAAAATCGCCCTACTTCCCGATCCCACAGCAAAGCGGCGGACGTACGATATTTCGTCTCGCCCAAGGCGATCGACAATGCCCAATCGAGCAGGTCGCCGATATGCGCCAGAATTTCGCCCGGCGTCCGCGTCCCGGCGCCTGCCTGAAATTCGTCGAAGCCCACCGGCGCGTTGCGGACAGCTTTCCCGCCTCGATAAGCAATCGTGGCCAGGGCGTGCCGCAGCAATTCCCGTTTCGAATCGGAGGCCGCCAGTTTCGACGATTTCATTTCGTTCGCACCCATGCCGACCAGATTACACTGGTTGTTAGAGTTTGCAGGAGACGAAAAAAGCATGGCACGAAAACTCCCTTCCGCTTCGGTGAAAGCCAGCCCCGCGCACCCCGCCCTGGTGAACCGCGACAACGCGGAGCACTACCGCTGGGGAATCAACTGCGACGCGTGGTACCTGGTCAACGACGAACAACTCAGCGTGATCGAAGAATTCATGCCGCCCGGCGCTGCCGAAATTCGCCACCATCATGAGAAAGCTCAGCAGTTTTTCTACATCCTCGTCGGCGAAGTCTTGATGGAAGTGGAAGGCCAAACCACGCTTCTGGCCGCTGGCAGCGGCATCCGCGTGCTGCCGGGGCAGCGCCATCAGATCCGCAACCCGTCGTCCGTCCCAGTGCGATTCCTGGTAGTCTCACAGCCTCGCAGCCATGGCGACCGCTTAAACGAGTAAGTCATCATGCCAAGAGACATACGGTAGAGACACAGCTCGTGTACCGATCACAGCCGCTTTCGTCCCATCATCCCCGCCGCGCGCACCGCCCCACTCGCCCGCGTCCCCAGCCCGCTGGCGAACTGCATATCCAGAAAGCCTTCCATCTGTTGCCGTAACCTCTCGCCGTACCCATACCACCAGACTTTCTTCATCCCCGGCATCCGATCGATATCGAGATACTTCAGTCGCACCATTTCATCGAGCCCGAATCGCCCGTGCGTCCGGCCCACGCCGCTCGCCTTCACGCCGCCATGCGGAGCTTCGCCGATGCCGAAACAGGAAATCACATCGTTCACCATCACGGTGCCGGCATGAATACGCCGCGCCAGATGTTCGCCGCGCTTTCGGTCGCGCGTCCACACGCTCGCTGCCAACCCATATTCGGATTCATTGGCCAGCCGTACGGCTTCGTCGTCATTGGCGCACGCCATGACCGGCAGCACCGGACCGAAAGTTTCCTCTCGCATGACGCGCATGTCATGCGTCACGTCGGCCAGGACTGTGGGGGCGTAGAAATTAGCTCCCAGTTCCGGCAGTCGCTTGCCCCCGGCCAGAACCCGCGCGCCGCGCGATTTCGCATCTTCCACGTGGGCGTCCACGATTTTCAACTGCCGCTCGTGGATCATCGGCCCCACATCGGTGTTGGCGTCCATGCCATTGCCCATGCGCAGCCGCTTCGTCTTGTCCGCGCAAGCCTTTACAAAGGGTTCATACAAACTGCGATGCACATAAACGCGCTCGACCGAAAGGCACGCCTGCCCTGCATTGACGAATGCTCCCCATACCGCGGCGCTCGATGCTACGTCCACATCGGCGTCGTCAAGCACCAGCATCGGATCTTTCCCGCCCAACTCCAGTACCACTGGAAGCAATCGCTCGGCCGCCGCAGCGGCAATTCTTTTTCCTGTCGCGACGCTGCCAGTAAATACCAGCTTATCGATCGGTGACCGCAACAGCGCCGCCCCCGCTTGCCCGTCGCCCACGATAACCTGAAATACATCCTTAGGAACGCCCGCCGCATGCAGCAACGACGCCAACTCCAGCGCTGCCAGCGGCGTCAATTCTGAGGGTTTCAGAACCACAGCGTTGCCTGCCACCAGCGCCGCCAGGGTCTCCGTGGCCGGAATCGAGAATGGATAATTCCAGGGCGAGATAATTCCAATCGCGCCATGTGGCTCGTGCACCAGATATCCAGTCTTGAGCTTGGTGGCGAGGTTTCCATGCGGCACCGGTTCATCGCGCAATAGCCGCCATGCGTTGTCGATAAGAAATCGCGCGGCATCCAGTACCACCAACACCTCGGTGGCCAACGCTTCCACGAGCGGCTTCCCCGCCTCGCGTGTGATGGCGGCTGCTACCTCTGATTTCTTATCGTGCAGACGGCGCTGAAACTCGCGCACCACGCCAATCCGCCGGCGCAGTCCCAACTCAGCCCAGGCAGATTGAGCCATGCGCGCTCGTTCTACGGCAGCGAAGATTTCGCTTCCCCCCGCGCACTCGATCTCACGCAGAACTTCGCCCGTCGCCGGATTCACCGACCTAACCTTCGCTGCCGCGATTTGCAGATGAAGAGTCATGAAGAAAACCGTAGCCTGCAGAAACGTAGCTCCGCTACGCCTTCGCTCGTTCGATGTCTAATGCATCCCCGGATATCTCCCCAGATAGATCAGCACAAAATCCAAAGTGTCGGTACACGCATGGGCGATTACCGGCACCGCCAGATTCCGTCCGCACGCCAGATATAGCGCACCGAGCAGCAGCCCGTCCCACACATTCTCAACCATGCCGGTGGCTCCCTGATCGAGATGTCCGCACCCGAAAACAATGCTGACTGCGATCAAGCTCACCACCCAGGCGGCTCTGGTATTGCGAAACAACCCAGCCACTCGATTCATCAGGTAGCCGCGATAAACGATCTCTTCTCCCAACGCTCCCAGAGTCCAAACCAGAATCAGGTAAATCAGGAAGATCTTCAGATTGCCAACCATCCCGGCGAAATCCGACAGATCGGGCATCTTTCCCAACCATCGCGCCAGAAGCGGCTGTGTGCCAAATAATTCCATCACTTCCATGCCGATCCCAACCGTAACTCCGAGCAGCAGAGCTTTCCCCCAACTGCGCGGCCGCGTAAAGCCAACGTCCTTCCACCTCATTCCACGCAGTCGGAGCGAAATCCATCCCAGCAGGAACAAATAGGGGGTCTTGCTCAGATAAATGTGATGATAAATATCTGCGACGAACAATCCCGCGACCATGGCGAACTCGATCAGAGCCAACCATAGGCTGTCGCGCAGCTTTTGCTGGGTTGCCTGCATGTTTACGGGCGACTCCGTTCCTTAATACTCAACACTAACCAGATACAATCCGCTCGCCGGCGCCGTCGCACCGGCCGCCGAACGATTGCGTGCTGCAAGAATGCGACCCAGGTCCTCGATCTGCAACGTTCCTTTGCCAACGAGAATGAACGTCCCCACCAGATTTCTCACCATGTGATGTAAGAATCCCGAACCTCTCACCGTATAGACCAACTCGTCGCCCGTACGCTCCCAGGATGAAGAAAAAATCCTCCGCACATTGGATCCCACTGGGTTCCTTCGTGAGCCTTCATTTCCTTCGTGGTTCACGTCCTTCTCGCACCTTAGGTCATCGGTAGCCCGCTCCGGATCCACCGCGGCAAACGAAGTGAAATCGTGCGCGCCCACGACCAATTCCGCCGCCCGCTCCATCGCCTCTTCGACCAGAGGATACGGATAATGCCACACGTACCGCGCCAAAAATGGCGGACGGATCGCCTCCCGATAAATTCGATACCGATACGTCTTCGCCCGCGCCGAATGTCGCGCATGAAACTCGGACGCCGCCTCCGCGACTTCCAGCACGCGCACCGACGCCGGCAAATTATCGTTCAGCGCCCTCACAAAATTCTCTGTAGGAACGGAAGACTCCGTGACAAATGTCACAACCTGCGCCAACGCATGTACTCCCGCGTCGGTCCGGCCTGACCCCTGCGGCAATACCTTTTCGCCGGTAATGCGTCCAATGGCTGAGGCAAGTGTGCCTTGCACTGTCGGAGCATCGGGCTGCACTTGCCATCCCGAAAATTCGGTTCCGTCGTAGGAGAGAATCAATTTGAGATTGCGCATCCCTCGATCTTTCAAACTACGATCTTTCAAACTACGATCTTTCAAACTACGATCCTGCGCATTACGATCTTTCGAGTCACGATCTTTCGAGTCCCCCGCCCCGGCCGCTTCATCCAATGGCATTCTGGCTTCCAAAGCAATGTACCAGTTCGAAATATACAAGTTCGAAATGCATCGGATCGAGCAGCGATGCGGTGCAGGTCAAGCGCACTTCCAGTCAGCTATACTGAATGCTTTCCGCCGACTTCCGAGCTTCGAGACTATCGGACGAGTTCGAACCAGCAGCAGGACGTGAAGGGTCAACTTTCTTCCGGCTTTCTGGAACCTTCCGCCAGTCTTTAGCGTACCAACGCCTGACAGAACGTTATTTTTGGGGTGTCTTGGCGTCGCAGACGAAACCCAAGTGCATTGAAGCAAGTGCATTGAAGATGGGTGTATTCGCAAGAATTCAGTCAGTAGGACCTTAATCGGTTCGGTTCTTATATCAACGGAGAAGAGTAGATGCCATTTGCACGTTTAGCCTCGACCGTACGGCTCGCCGCCGCTGCCTGCTTATTCGCTACCCTGACCCTTACATCCCTGGCTCAGGAGCCGCCCACGGCCCCGACCCCGCAGAACACGCCTGAAACAAAGCCGGTGCCGGCACTGAACTACGCCCGGCCGGTGTCTCATTTTCCCAACCCCATCGGACCCTACACGGCCCGCCACCTTTCCGCGCCTAATTTGGCGAACACGGCGCGGATTGACCAGCTCATGCACGACGGCAAGATCTACCTGTCGTTGAATGACGCGGTCGCGCTGGCGCTGGAGAACAATCTCGACATCGCCATCGCGCGCTACAATTTGAACATTGCCGATACTGACGTGTTGCGTGCGCGCGCCGGCGCCACCACGCTCGGGGTCAATACGGGTATCGTGCAGAACACTCCTGGCGCGGGCGTCGGCGGCCTCGGCTCGCAGGTCGGTTCCGGCTCCGGCGGCACCAGCCTCGGCGCAGGCGGAGCGGGCGCAGGCGCAGGCGGACTGGTCGGCTCCACGCTGGGTATGGGCTCCCTCATCACTAGTTTCGACCCGATCGTCACCGGCACGCTACAGGAAGATCATCTCTCCCAGACCGCAGTTAGCATCTTCCAGGGGGTCGAACCGGGGTCGCACCTGGTTCAGAATACTGGCACGGTGAATTTTACTTACAGCCAGGGCTTCCATTGGGGCACGGATCTATCGATAGGCTTCAATAACAGCAGGCAAACGACGAATAGCTTCTTCTCCGCTGTGAGCCCGTCCCTAAGCTCTAATTTTAAACTGACGCTCACTCAGCCGATTCTCCAGGGACTTGGCTTCCCCGCCAATACCCGCTTCATTCGAATCGCCAAGAACAACCGCGAGCTGTCGGATGTAGCCTTCCGCCTGCAAGTCATCACCACAGTGAACCAGATTCAAGACATGTACTGGGATCTGGTATACGCCTACGAAAACATGCGCGTGCAGCAGGAGTCCCTGGCATTTGCCGAAAGAACGCTTTCCGACACCAAGAAACAAGTGGAGATCGGCAGCCTAGCCCCGATCGAAGCGGTTCGTGCTCAGAGCACGGTGGCGCAGGACCAGCAGTTGCTCACGGTTGCTCAAACCAACCTGCAGTTAGAACAGTTGCTGATGAAGAATGCGCTCAGCCGCACGCTGCGCGATCCTCACCTGGCGAGCGCGGAAGTGATCCCCACATCCACTATGGAAGTGCCGCAGAACGAACAGATACAGCCCACTGAAGATTTGGTGAACGAAGCGCTAAGGCATCGAGCTGATGTTGTGGAGCAACGCATCCAGTTGAATACGACTGAGATCAGCAACCGGGCGGTGCGCAATGCGCTGCTACCTACGCTGAACCTATTCGCCTATTACGGCGGAGCCGGAATTGGCGGTAATCAGAGTCCTCTCGGCGTATGCGCGAACCCTCCGACCCAATTACAGCTTGAATTCGGTTGCGCCAGTCCGACTGGTGGCCCCAGCGGCCTGGATTTTACGTTTCCAACCACGCCTATCGGAAGCACCTTGAACCAGCTCGTGAACTCTTCCAATCCCGATAAAGGCGTCGGTTTGACTCTGAACATCCCGATCCGCAATCGAGCCGCGCAAGCCGTGCAGATCCGCTCCGAGCTGGAGTATCAGCAGGCCCAGATGGCGCTGCAACAAACCGAAAACCGCATCAGCATCGAGGTGCGCAACGCCCAGTTTGGAGTGGAGCAGAATCGAGCCAGCGTCGCTTCCGCCCAAGCCGCGGTGGATTATGCGAAACAATCGCTCGACGCCGAACAGAAAAAATTCCAGTTCGGCACCTCCACCACTACGCTGGTTTTACAGAACCGCAGCGCTCTGGCGACGGCGGAATCGACACTCGTCTCGGCCATGGCCGCTTATGAAAAATCGCGTGTCGAACTCGATCGCGCGGTCGGTTCAACGCTCGACCGCGCGGGAGTCAGCGTCGACGACGCCGCCAAGGGTCAAGTCACCCGTATGCCCAACGTTCCCGACGTCGCCCCGCGCAAAGACTTGCCGTCGGCCACGCCACCGCCACCGCAGTAGGCTGTGTACGCTTCTACAGGGCGCCGTTGTCTTGGCCGGACGGCGGCGCCTCTTCATTTCATTTCCGCCGCACAATTCTTTACAATCCCCCGGCGTTTCCCGGAAACTTCTCCCGCTAAGATGGAGTGACACTTGATTGCATCCAAAGCTCGCGTTACTGCACATTGAGCGCAGATGGCAAGTCCCGATCGCAAGCCTGCATGCCCCTTATGCAACAGACAGCAACGAGATCTGCAAGGAGAAGACCTATGCTCTCATCGCGTCTAACTTCTGTCGTCCGGCGGTTGCCCCTGGCGCTCGCGTCCATCTTATTCATTCTGATGGCTACCGTTTTTGTCGCGACTGTCCCGCCCCGCTTGTCTGCACAGGCTGCTGCTCCCACCGCTACCGCTGCGCAGGCCGTGCCTCCGGCCGCGCCCGAACCCGCGCAGCCCCAGCCCGCTCTCTCCCAGCCCGCTCTGCTAAAAGATTATTCCGTTCCCCGCTCGGCCTTTCCGCATCTGCTGCTACCCTACAAGCAGCAGCAACTGGCGCCGCCTAATCTCGGCAACTCCCCGCGCATCGACGCGCTCATGCGCGACGGCAAGATCTATCTGTCCATTGACGACGCCGTCGCTCTCGCCCTCGAGAACAATCTTGATCTCGACATTGCGCGCTACAATCTCAACATCGCCGAAGCCGACCTGCTGCGCGCCAAGTCCGGCGCCACCATTCTCGGCGTCAATACCGGCATCGTGCAGAACACGCCCGGCGGCGGCGTCGGCGGACTCGGCGGCACCGTCGGTTCCGGCACCGGAGGCACAACCATCGCCGCCGGCGGCGCCGGCACTGGCACCAACGGACTGGTTAGTTCCACTCTCGGCATCGGATCGCCCATTACCAGCTTCGATCCTCAGCTCACGGGCAGCTTGCAGCTCGACAAAAATAACACCATATCGACCAGCGTCTTTAGCCCCGCACCCGGCGGCATCATTGCCCAAAATACTTATACGGCCGACTTGGGCTATACCCAGGGATTTCAGTGGGGCACTACTTTGACCGCGGGCTTTAATAATACCCATCTCACCACCAACAGCACCGCCAGCCTGCTCACCCCGCAACTGGGCTCGAACTTTCAATTCAAGGTCTCGCAAAATCTGCTGCAAGGCTTCGGGCTTCTCTCCAACACGCGCTTCATCCGTATCGCTAAAAACAATCGCGAGATTTCCGACGTCGCCTTCCGCCTGCAAGTCATCACCACCGTGGACCAAATCGAAAATATGTACTGGGATCTGGTCTTCGCCTACGAAAACGTGCGCGTTCAGCAGGAAGCCCTGACCTATGGGCAAAAGGCGCTCGACGATGCCAAGCGCCAGTCCCAGGTGGGAACCGTCCCTCCCATCCAGGTGGTCAGCGCCCAGAGCACGGTCGCTACCGACCAGCAGAATCTGATCGTGGCCCAGAACAATTTGCAACTTCAGGAATTGCTGATGAAGAATGCCCTTAGCCGCAGCATCGACGATCCTCTGCTGGCAGAGGCCGACGTCATCCCCACGTCAACCGAGGAACTTCCGCAGCAGGAACCGGTAATGCCGATCCAGGAGATGATTAATGATGCACTTCAGCATCGTGCCGAACTGGTGGAGTCGCGCATCGACCTGAACTCCCGCGACATCAGCAACAAGGCTGTCCGCAATGCACTGTTGCCCACCCTCGATGCCTTCGCCTACTACGGTGGTTCCGGCCTTGGTGGAAACCTGAACCCGCAGTGCACATTATCTTCCGGCGCCGCCTGCACCTCCCCGCCAGTATTTAACGGTGCCAACTCAATGAGCTATGGCGGAACCTTACAACAACTTGTGAATTCAACCGCTCCCGACAAAGGGATTGGCCTTTCCCTGAACATTCCAATTCGCAATCGCCTGGCGCAATCGAACCAGGTGCGCGGCGAATTGGAATTTCGGCAGGCACAGGTGCGGGAGCGGCAACTGGAGAATCAGGTGCGGATCGAGGTCCGCAACGCGCAATTCGACGTGCGCCAGAATCGTGTGGCCGTGCAAGCCGCACAGTCCGCGGTCGATCTCGCGCGCCAAACTCTCGACGCCGATCAGCAGAAACTAAGAGTTGGACTCACCACCCAAACCGCAATCCTTCAGGACGCCGCCACGCTCACGACCGGCGAATCCAATCTGGTGTCGGCGAAAGCCGCCTATGAGAAGTCGCGCATCGAACTCGATCGCGCCACGGGATTGCTCCTCGATCACGCCGGCATCAACGTCGCCGAAGCCACCCGCGGCCAGGTCACGCACTTGCCGAACGTCCCCTATGTGGCCCCAGTGACGAACCCAGCGCCGGCGGATCAGTCCGCACCCCCGGTTCGAGCCTCGCCTCCGGGAGGAACCAGGTAAGAGGAACCGGGCAAGCATGTACTTACAATTCAGTAAATGTACGTACAACATTGTCATAAAAGTGTTCCCGCGGGAACACTTCCTGAAGTTTTTGTACCCTTGTCATCCCGAGCGTAGACTTGCGATTGGCCTCACCAATCGCAAGACGCAGTCGAGGGACCTGCTGTTCGCAGACACCATCCGCGCCTTCTTAACCACGTCCCCGAATCAATCCAGTGTGAGACAATTCCGAGTCCGAACCAGAGCTTGCATACTATTGCCGCGTTGGACGCATGAACCTCTCGGTCGTCATCATCACTTATAACGAAGAAGCCAACCTCGCTCGCACGCTCGCCAGCGTGAAGCCTCTGGTCGCTGACGGCAAAGGAGAAATCATCGTCGTCGACTCGGGCTCAACCGACCGTACCGTAGAGATTGCAAAGTCGTTCGGCGCAAAAGTCTTCATCGAGGAATGGAAAGGCTACGCCGCGCAAAAGAATTCAGCCATCGACAAAGCCACCGGCGATTGGATTCTGAGCCTCGACGCAGACGAGGAAATTAGCGAGGAAATGCGGAAGTTGCTGCCCTTAATATTGTTTCCACCTCCGGGGAAAGGGTATGCGGGAATGGGCCTGCGGTTTGCCCGGCGGAACTACTTCCTCGGTCGCTGGATTCGCCACGGTGGCTTTTGGCCGGACGTGAAGTTGCGTATGTTTTGGCGGGGTCTTGGTCGCTTCGAGGATCGCACCGTCCATGAGGATATCAGCCTTAAACCTGGTTGCGACGTAGTTGCGCCGTCTCAGGAATTCGACGTGGGTTCGTCCGTCGCGATCATCCACCACTCCTACCCCACGCTCTACGACTACATCGAACACATGAACCACTACTCATCGCTCGGCGCGGAGATGGTCGCGGCGAAGGGCAAGGACAAAGTTCGGTTCAGCGTGACCAACATCGTGCTGCGCCCGCTGCTGACATTTGTCTACAACTATTTTTTTCGTCTCGGATTTCTCGACGGCCGCGAGGGCCTGCTCCTGCATCTTTATCACGCGGTCTATGTTTCGTGGAAATATGCCAAGGCGTGGGAGCTGTCGCGCTCTCAAAACAAATTGTCATCCTGAGCGGCGGCGCAGCCGGCGCGAGAGACCTTACGGCAGTTGGCGCTTGTGGTGCGGTTTACAAGCGCGTTTACGCTGCCCGCATCAACGCAATCCTTCCAAACTGCATCAATGCTGCGGGCCGTCGTACGGTCCTTCACCCGGCTTGCGCCGGGTTCAGGATGACATTGTATCTTCTGTGAGCTTGCGATCGTGAGTACGCGGATCCTTCTCTAGCGGACCCTGACCGACCGGTCGTTTTAACCGCACGCTCCCGCCTTGCTCCGCCGCTCTCACTTCCCTATCATCGAATCAGAGCACTGGGGTCCGCATGGAAAAGAAGCCGCTGAAACCGCAAGTCGCCGAGCGCCCGATCGCCGATGTTTTTGAGAACCGCCATCCTTCCGATGGCGAAAAGCAGTGGGCGGAGAAAACTCTCGCGCCGACGCTCGAAAAAACTCCGGAGCGGCCGATCGGCGCGCCTACGGGCACGAATCTCGACGAGCACGGCCGCGCCCGCTTTACAACGATTTCCGGTCTTCCCATTCGCAGACTCTACACACAGGCCGATCTGCCGGAAAATTGGAGCGAAGAAACTTATCTTGGCTATCCCGGCCAATCGCCCTATACGCGCGGCATTCACGCTACCGGGTATCGCGGCAAGCTTTTCACCATGCGGCAGTTTTCCGGCTTCGCGTCGCCCGAAGAAACCAATCAGCGCTACAAATATTTGCTCGAGCATGGCGGCAGCGGACTCTCCGTCGCGTTCGACTTGCCGACGCTGATGGGCTACGACTCCGATCATGCGGCGAGCGAAGGCGAAGTCGGCAAGTGCGGCGTGGCCATCGATTCGCTGGAAGACATGGAAATTCTTTTTAGTGGCATCGATCTCGAGAAGACCACTGTCTCGATGACCATCAACTCGCCTGCGTCCGTGCTGTGGGCAATGTATCTGGTGGTGGCGGAAAAGCAGGGAGCCGACTGGAAAAAGATTTCTGGCACCATTCAGAACGACATTCTTAAAGAATACATTGCGCAGAAGGAGTATATCTATCCGCCGGCGCCGTCGATGCGGCTGGTCATTGATACGTTCGAGTTCGGCTCCAAGTTCACTCCGCGATTCAACACAATTTCAATCAGCGGATATCACATTCGCGAGGCCGGTTCAACGGCGCTCCAGGAATTGGCTTTCACTTTGTATGACGGCGTGGAATATGTAGAGTGGGCGCGCCGGCGCGGCCTCGACGTCGACGAATTCGGTCCCCGCCTGAGCTTTTTTTTCAACGCGCATAACGATTTTTTTGAAGAGATCGCCAAGTACCGCGCGGCCCGCAAAATCTGGTATCGCGTGATGAAAGAGCGATTCGGCGCGAAGAACCAGCGCACCTGGCTGATGCGCTTTCACACGCAGACCGCAGGCGTGTCGCTGCCGGCGCAGCAACCGAGGAACAACATCGCCCGCGTCGCGATCCAGGCTCTGGCCGCAGTGCTCGGCGGCACGCAATCGCTGCATACCGATTCTTACGATGAAGCACTTGCACTCCCCACCGAAGAGGCCGCGCGCATCGCGCTGCGTACGCAGCAAATCATTGCCTACGAATCGGGGGTAACCCAAACGGTCGATCCGCTCGGCGGATCGTATTTCTTAGAAAACTTAACCCTGCAAATGGAAAACGGCGCATTCGATTATTTCAGCAAGATGGACGCGATGGGCGGTATGGTCAAGGCCATCGAGCGGGGCTATCCCCAGAAAGAGATCGCCGAAGCGTCGTACCAGTACCAGCGCGCGGTCGAGGCCCGCGAGAAAGTGATTGTCGGCGCCAATGAGTTTGTCATTGAAGAAGAGTCGCCGAATATTCTCTACATTGATGAGAGCGTGGCGCGGCAGC
Organism: Candidatus Sulfotelmatobacter sp.; assembly: GCA_036500765.1. NCBI lineage: Bacteria > Pseudomonadati > Acidobacteriota > Terriglobia > Terriglobales > Candidatus Korobacteraceae > Candidatus Sulfotelmatobacter > Candidatus Sulfotelmatobacter sp. Next base: position 145,739 of record DASYBM010000004.1, on the reverse strand, counting down.
AATCGGCAAAGTTGAATACCCTGCGCGCCAGGCGATCGAATGACGAAGTCCGCCGCACGCTCGATGCCCTGAAAAAAGCCGCCGGCAAAGAACCGAAGGCCGGAACTAATGGCAACGTCTCCTCAGCCAACACTATGCCCTTTATCGTGGACGCCGTCCGCGCTTACGCCACGGTCGGCGAAATCTGCGAAGCCTTGCGGCAAGTGTATGGCACGTACACAGAAATCAGCATCACTTAACTAATGAGACTGCGTAGTCGTCGAAATCACTCGCGGCGTTCCGCCCAGGCTTGGGCGCTCGACTGTTCGTGTCTGCCCGGACTTTAATTGACCATTCGAAAATTGACCATTCGAACCTGATTGAGTCGTGAATGGCACTCCGTCATTCACCTGCGCGCAATCCATACGCAACGTGCCACCGTCGTTGAAGACAAGTCCATAAAACCGCAGCGAATTCCCTGGGGCGAGCGCTTGCGCGTTCAGCATTTGAGTGTTGCCATCAACGTAGACTTCCACCGTGCCGGGATCGTTCAACCGCACAGTCTGCCCCGGTTGTTCCGCCAGGATGGGGAACAGATCGTACGATGCAAGCGACACGGCATAGTCGGTAAAACTGCCGCTCGGCGCCGACAGCAGGACAGTCCCATTGATCGTCTGCGGCAAGAGCGTCATTGTGGTTGCGGCAGTATATTGGCCCCCGTAATAGTCGGTTATGGCCTGCGAAAATATGGCCACGTTCTGCCCCGTAACCATATTTGAACTGTTAAAGCTCGCCACAAATGGCAGACTGCTCAAATTGTTCATCTGACTGGAAATTTGAAATGAGGTGCTGTCGGAGTACGAGTAAACCCCCAAATCCTGTCCTTGGACGGAATAGGTTTGCCCTTGCTGCCCGAACGGAAAACTGTAGAGGGTCTGCTCTGAAGCGGGAAGCTGCACGAGCGGACCGATCATTTCATTCAGAGCCACTGGATCGTAGCTGCCCACGCGCGTGGCCAGCACAGATCCATCCGGTTGGATTGCGCCGTCCATGTCGATGAAGGTACCCACTTGAAGCGCGGAAAAGTTTCCGATTCCCTGGTACACAGTGTTGCTGTTGGAATTCACTGACAGTGTTCTTTGCGGTGTGGGCGTCTCGGCTAATGTCAAAGTAAAGCTGCTCGCGTCGGAGCCCAGCGCACTGACCTGACCTTCGAGTTCGTAAACCTTGCCGTTTGCCGGGCTCGTCGGTACCGCGGCAAACGTTACCGGAGTGAGATTGAAGGTCGGTGTAATCGAAAACGGCGCGAAGTCCGTGGGATAGCAGGTGCTGGGGTAGCTTGCCGACTGCAATACCTGTAAATTCAGTTGAAGCCCCATGCTATCGCCCGTGATAGTGATCGGCGAAGGCAGGTTAACCGTCACGTTAGCAGTTGGAGTATACCCGTACGCATAAGTGCTGGTATCGAGGCTGCCGGGCGAATCAGATTGCGCAGGCATGACCGTCACGCAGGTAAAGCCGGAGGCTCCAATGGTCGCTGTCGCGGCCGTATAAATCCCCTGAGGAACCGTCACCGTCGTCACCGGCTCGATACCACCATTCTCATGGATAAATTCCGTCTGCCAGTCGCCCGCCAGCACGGTGGCCGACGTCCCGGACTGGCTGGTCAAAGTAAGGCCCTGGATGTCAAGGTCGAACTGCGACAGCTGATCGTTCGCTGTGCTCGACAGCAGCACCGTCACGGTGGTGTTGCCACTTAACTTCGGACCTGTGCCAGAAGAAGATGTTCCCGCCGAGCCGCAACCCGTCGTTACGACGATCGCGATTACAGCAGTTACAACCAAAAAAGTAGATGTTGGATAGGGACGAAGCAAGGAACGGGAGAACGAAGTGGCAGACTTCATAATTCCTCCACGCGCGGGAGATGTATCGTCGAATACTCGGGAATGGATAACAGTAATCCCGGATACATCCCACGGGACCATCAATTTGTTCAGCCGTATGATAATCGAGATTACGTCAAGAGACGTATGAGATTTGTAGATTTTTGCAATGTGGCTATGATCGATAACTGCTAGGAGCATAGCTTGATCGCCTGCACTAAGCGGGTGATCAATCAGCTCGAACTCCGGGGTGCCGCGAAAAGTATTAGCATCTCACGACTACCGCGCGGTTTAGGGTTGCCCTGATTGGTTCACGCCAAATGCACACTAAGTGCGGCAGATCAACGTCTCCTCCTTGAGGTCGCGTTCCAACGTAACGTGACAGCGGCACCGGTTTCGGGAGAGGCTGTTAAGACCGCGCGGACCGCGCCCCGACCACCGGACGCGCAACTGCAATCTTACCTAACCTTCGAAAAGGATCTTGGAATGGAAACCGCGGCAAAAACTGCCCCAGCGCCTGTTGCGTCTCAAGCCAAGCCCATCCCCGCGCCTGCGCTGCTGCACGCCATGCTGAAGGTACCCGGCAAGGTCAGCGACTTGATCATGTCACCGGGCAGCTTTCCTATGGTGGAACTCTCCGGCAAATTGGTTCCGGTGAAAATCTCTGGGACCGGACCGTTAACTGCGGAAGACACCAGCCGGATCGCTTACGAGCTAATCAACGGCAACAAACAGGCCACCGACGCCTTGCAAACTCTAGGCTCATGCGACATCTCATATCGTCTGCCCGGCCATTCCCGTTTTCGGGTCAACGTGTTTCAACAACGCGGGACGCATGCGATAGTGATGCGCGTAATACCGCAGCACATTCCCACCTTCGACGAACTGCACTTGCCGCCTCAACTCGCAGATCTGGCCGCCCTTAAAAATGGTGTCGTTCTGGTGACTGGACCCACCGGATCGGGAAAATCCTCGACCCTCGCCGCGCTGGTCGACCGCATCAATGAGACGCACGCTTATCACATTCTTACGATCGAAGACCCGATCGAGTTCATGCACAAGCACAAGCGCTCGATCATTCACCAGCGGGAACTGCACAGCGACACGCCAAGCTTTGCGCTGGCGCTGCGAGCCGCGCTGCGGCAAGCGCCGAAAGTCATCCTGGTGGGTGAAATGCGGGATAAGGAAACCATCGAAATCGCGCTGGAGGCGGCCGAGACGGGCCACCTGGTGCTCTCTACCCTCCACACGATAGACGCCTCGAAAACTGTCGAACGAATTGTGGGAGTCTTTCCGATGGCAGAACAACACACCATTCGCAACCGGTTGTCGAAGAGCTTTCGCGCCGTCGTTTCGCAGCGCCTGATACCGCGCAAGGATGGAAGCGGGCGCATCGCCATGGTGGAAATCCTGAAATCCACGCTCCGCACTCGCGAGTATGTCGAGAAAGGCGAACAGGGCGGAAAGACACTGCTCGAAGCCATGGAAGACGGAGCGGAGGACGGCATGCAGCACTTCGATGGCGAGATCGACAAACTTGTCCGGGCGGGCGTCGTCGACCTGGATACCGGACTCGCCTACGCCACGAATCCGGGGAACCTGCGCCTGGCGCTGGCCGACATGGCCGATGTCCCAACGAAAGCTTAGCGGCCGTGGAAGCACAGCCGCCGCCCGCGTCGGTGGCTCTGCCGCTCCTTCTTGTAGTGAATCCTGGTTGTGGTGAATCTTGCCGGTGGAATCAGGAATACAGCTTGATGGGCTGGACTACGCGGGTGATCACCCCGTTCGGACTCGGCTGGTCCGGTTTCAGGCCGCATTGCATGGATGCGAACAGGCCAATCGTCTGCCCGAACATAACATCCAGTACGGGACGATATTGATCGGGAAAATCGGCGGCGCCGTTGTTCGTCGCGGCATTCTTCGTCGCAGCGTTCAACGACAAACTATAATCCGCCAGCGCCGACACGTCGTTATCGGCCCACGCCGTGATGACGGCCCGCACTCTCCCCAGACGCTTGCGATTAATCTCGCGCAGCAGGTCGAGCTCGTAGCCGCGCCGGCGCGCTTCGCTCGATAAGAAAGCCACAAAGAGAGTATTTTCATCGACGCTCGAAAGCGGCCCATGGCGCAATCCCAGTGGCGTCTCTGCGAGGGTCGTAAGTCTGCCTGCGGTGAGCTCGACGACTTTCAAGGCGGATTCGTCCGCCACGGCCCGCAGAACGCCCGTGCCTACAAAACAGGCGCGCGTGCAACCGAGCATCGCAATGGCCGCCGCGGCTTCCGCCGCCACGGACAAAAACTTCCCGCCGGTCTCGCTCATTTGCGCTACCACATCGCCGAACTGCGCAAACTCTTCGAGATGCGCCACACACTGTCCTGCCAGGAGCATGTTGCTGAACGAACTGGTCATGGCGAGCCCGCGGTCGTTCACGGCATCGTCGAGCACCAGTGCGAAAGCCCGGTCGGTATGGCTCGAACATAACTGCGCCATCGGCCCCCGCTGGTTGCAGGTTATCACCAGGTGCCGGATCTCGCGATGCCGCTCAAGTGCCTGCTGTAGCAGCGCCACACCTTCCGGACTTTCTCCGGAGCGGGAAAACGAAATCCACAGATACTCCTTGCCCGGATGATGAAACTCCTCGAAGTCGGTGAGCAGGGTCGTGCTGGGAATCGTCCAAACGTCGCACCCCCAGCGGCGACGCAGCAACGGCGCGAGAGCGCGTCCGGTATAGTCGGACGTTCCCGCTCCCACCAGATAAACGGTGGGCGAAGAAGTGCTGCCGCGCCCGATCCCGGCGCGGCGCAACATGTTGTTCAGCGGGTCGCGTTGGCTCCCGCAGCGCTCGTAGGTCTGGCTCCAGGTCGCCGGCTGCTGCCGGATTTCGCGCGGGGTATGCTCCAGACCTCGCTCGTTTCTTTCCTGCGGCGGCAACTCCAGCAGCGCACACAACGGATCGGCCAAGTAGGAATCTCCTTGCGCTCAGTCTATTACAGACCGACCCGGTTGAAAAGTAATCGAAAGAAAAAGAAAACGTGTTCGCAAGAAAACGTCAAAAGCCAAAAGTAAGGTGAACCCGACGGCGGCCGACAGCTTGCCGGTCGCATTATTAGTTCTGACTGAAACCGCTTATGCCTTTTTCAGCAACTAACGAGGTCGAGAGGTGTTTTCTTATTTCGAAGGAGAAAAACATGAGCCGTGGTTCCCACCCATTTCGTTCGCTGTTGCTGGCCGCCGCACTGGCGTCGTCCCTGGCAGGCATCGGATGCGCCGAGCACCACTCCTACCGCGTTTACGATCCTTACTACACCGATTATCACGTGTGGAACGACGAGGAGATTGGTTACTACCACCGTTGGGCCAATGAGTATCATCGCGATCCAAATCGCGACTTCCGCAAACTGCGTCCTGAAGAGCAGAAAGAATACTTCACCTGGCGCCACAATCACGGGGACCACGATCGTCATTAAGCGCAGGTAAAAAGCGGGTCCCTCCCAATGTTGTGGCCGGGATGACAGGGTCTTTGGGAGGTCCCGCTCAGAAAGACGAATGGTTAGCGAGCGAGCGCATCGAGAACCTGATCCATCGTGGTGAGTCGCGCACCTAATTCTTCTAGCTCGGCAATTGCTTTCTGCCCGTCTTGTTGGTTCAGAGTTGCAATCGCGTCCTGCACCATGGCCACGCGCCTCCCCCGTTGCAGCAAACCTTTGGCGGCGAAGCTGACGCAGTATTCGGTCACCACGCCGAACACAACGAACTCCGCGTTTTTATCCAGACGCTGCAGGAGTTCATCCGCATGCCGGCTTTCGAAAATATTCAGCGTCTGTTTCTCCAGGAGGATCTGCTGATACTTCGACAAGTCTTGCGGCAGATTCGCCTCAGCGTCATTGGCGATGCGTATAACTTTTTCCGTGAGCGCTTCCGGCACTAACTCCGAACCCGCTGTTCCTTTCACGCAATGCGGGGGAAATAATTTGAACTCGGGATCGTTGGGGGTATGAAAACATCCATGGGAAACCAGAAACACGCGGCCCTGCCTTGCGGCGTCGGTGAGTCGCCGGATGTTGGACAGCAACTTCTCTGCGCCGGGAACGTAGAGCTTCCCGCCCGGCAGCATGAAGTCGGCCTGCACATCCACTTCCCAGAATATGAAGTCCCGCGATGCCATGGCAGTCCTTGCCAATGAAGCATACGTAGCGGCCGACGCATTCGTCTGCCCGCGCCGAATCCATCAAGCTGACACCGGACGAATGCGTCCGGGCGCAAACGATTTATCGCAAAAATACTTGCGCCGCATCCTTGACCCGCACGGTCGACTTGCGCCGCGTCCCCGTTCCCACATTGTAAGTCACGAGCAAATGCCATTCCACGATCAGCAGTTCGTTTTCACTCAGCCATCCCACCAATTCGGCGTGCGGCAGAAACGCAGCCCGCCGTGGAGGCTCTTCCAAACTCATCACCTCCACCGCCGGCAGTTGGGCTAAGCCTTTGCGAATTGACTGCGACTCCTCCAGATTCGCCTCCCCCTGCTGCGCCAGTTGAATGGTCTTGTTGGCCTGGGCCGTGGAAACGATTGTCGTCGCCACGGCGTCCAACTGTGGCGACAGCTTCGCGTTCGAAGTATAGAAACTCACATCGTAGTCGGAATTCTTATATGTCGCGCGCTCATCAAACACCGTGCGCTTCTTCCCCGCACTCAGCACCAGGGTCTGATCGTTACTCTCATTCACCCATCCGCAGCAGCCCGTGTCGGGAATTGCCTCGACGAACATATTGCCATCGGCCGAGGCGTCCAGCACGCGTTGCAACGGCTCCTCGAGGGGCTCCGCTGTCCACTGGCCACCCGCTTCCCGGTAGCGCGTGCTGGCCTTGTAGCTCGGCGCCGTCTGGCCCGCGACGTACTGCGTCATGAGAAATATTTTCTCCACGCCGCTCTCCGGCGCCCAAACGACGCCGTACGGGCAAGTCTCCTCGCAAGTCCCGGTCGTACAACGGCAATCGGCAAACTTCTGCGTGGCCAAGTCCTCCCGGCCCGCGCCCGACAAATCCGTTCGCCACGCTTGCCAGGTTGTAGCCGTCGAAAGATCAATCCCCTCCCGCTGCAACCGTCGGGCTTGATTCGCAAACCAAAACAGATGAGATCCATCCGCCGAAAGATAGGCTGCCGGCGCCATCTCCGTGACCGCCTGGTTCGATCCTGTTGGCGTAACCTCGCGCTTCACGCCTAGATCAACCGTGCTCGCAGTATGGCCATTCCAAATCCACACCTTGTGGGGCGACGCGGCCTCTTCGTCAGAGAGTGGCAGCGCGACCGGACTGGCAAAAAGAACCTGCCCTAGGCGGTTCACCGTAACATTGCCAGGCGATTGCACCGCCTCGGCGGGGAGCTTGATCGCCTGTTTCTGAGCAAATGTCGCCGGATCGTACTCCACCATCTCTCCCGTGGAGCGCAGCACCCAGAGCTTTTTGCCTTGTCCCAGCAGGGGCGCCGTCAGCAACGCCGTCAGCAAAACAAGAATGCCCACCACTCGGAATTTCTTTCCCATAAGGGTTGTCAGGTCTCGTGCCTCTTCTCGCCGTAAGTGGTAAATTGCTCACATGACCGCAGTGACCGCTCCGCGGAGCTTTCCTATATCAGTCACCCCTCCGCCGAGCTTCCCTATATAATGACCGGGGCCGGAGACGTTTTTTTGATTGCATTTGATCGACCGCGATAAAACAATCTTATCCCTGAAATTGAGTATCGCTCGCCCCCGGGTTCCAGGCAAAGCGCGGTCCATAATCCGCAGTTCATAATTTATGTCCGTTGAGTCGAAAACTGTAAAGCCAGGAATCGATGTAGCCAGCCTCACTGACGTCGGCCGCCAGCGCGAGAACAACGAGGACTCCTTTCTTTACTGGGAGTCTGATTCCGACGACGACTTCTTTCGCAAGGGTCGGCTCGCGGTGGTCGCCGACGGCATGGGCGGTTACGAGGGCGGTCAGGAGGCCAGTCGTCTGGCGGTCGAGACGGTCCGCAGTGTGTACGACAATGAGTTTAACGGCGATCCGCAAACCACTCTCAGCATCGCGTTCGAAGCCGCTCATCAGAACATTCAACGTTTTGCCATCGACCACCCCCAGTTCTACGGCATGGGTACGACCTGTAGCGCGTTCGCCATCGTCGGACGCCAGCTCCACTTCGCTCACGTAGGCGATAGTCGCCTCTACCTGCTGCGTGCCCAGGCAATGTCCCGTTTGACTCGCGATCATTCCTACGTTGGCCGCCTGGTCGAGAGCGGCCTGGTTCGCTCCGAAGACGCCGAGTCGCATCCCCAGCGCCATATTCTTACCGCCGCTTTGGGCTCCGGCCGCGAAGTCACCCCGCATATTCCCCAGCAGCCTTTCCCTCTCCAGGACGGCGATACTCTTCTCCTCTGCACTGACGGCCTGTGGGGCGTGGTTGGCGACACTGACCTCGCCCGCATCGCGCAATCCAATGCTCCCGCCGAAGCCTGCCAAATGCTGGTGGCGATGGCACTCGATCGCGGCGGCCCTGACAATATCACGGTGCTGGTCCTCCGTATTTCTGCCTAGTCGTTTTTCATCAGTGTGCAAAATCATGCGGTGCAAAAAAGCTGGAAAAGCAGCTCTTGGCGCTGCTCCGGCGTTCCCTTCCAATGCCGCTAAACTGCAATCCCGTGCACACCGATTTGCTGCGACATTCGATAAGGCAAAAGCTAATGCATTGATTTCACGAGCATAGTCTGGAATTTCCGATCCATTGTGAGTGGAATCACACTTGCTTTCTCACTCACGCTAATAAAGTCTATTATTTAAATGGACTTTATGGAATAATGCGCCCCATGAAAATCTCCCAAAAAGGTTTGTACGCTCTTCAGGCTCTGATGATGCTGGCCCGCCATCACCATCAAGGCGCGATTAAGATCCGCGACATCGCCTACGAAGAGGTTCTCCCCGAAAAGTTTCTGGAACTGATCCTGCTCGAACTTAAAAACGCGCGCATGGTGGAGAGCGTGCGCGGGGCGAAGGGCGGCTACCAGCTCCGCCGCGACCCTGCCGACATCCACTTGAGCGAGATCATCCGCCTGATTGACGGCCCGCTCGCGCCTTTCGGTGACGCTGACCAGTTGCGCGAACTGATCGACCGCGATATTCCCCATCGGGCTCTCTATCAGGTATTCCTGGATGTCCGCGACGCGGCCGCGCGCATCCTCGACAACACCACGCTGGCCGACCTTATAGCGGAGGTCGGTTCACGAGCTGGCAAGAATTCGAAGCGCCAGAAACACCAAAAGAAAGACGCAGCCAGCATCCTCCCAATGGTCGTCGGGGGCAAAGGTGAGTAGATCTGGCTCGTTGCTGAGTGTAGGGCTGCTGGCGCTCGCCACCGCAATTTCCGCGTCGGCGCAAGGGCCGACTACCGTCCGTGTCGGCGCATTCCCCAACATCACTCATGCCCAGGCGATGGTTGGCAAAGCTAATGGCTGGTTCGACAAGGCCATGGGCCCGCAGGTCAAAGTACAGTGGACCAGCTTTAACGCCGGCCCTTCCGCGATCGAGGCGCTCTTCGCCGGAGCAATCGACATGACCTATGTCGGTCCCAACCCCGCCATCAACGGCTATGTCCGCTCGAATGGCGACGCCCTTCGCGTGATTGCCGGAGCGGCCAGCGGCGGCGCTTCCCTGATCGTCCGCAACGACTCCGGCATCAACAAGCCGGAGGATTTTCACGGGAAGCGCGTGGCTTCGCCGCAGTTCGGCAACACCCAGGACGTCGCGCTGCGCAACTGGCTTAAGAACCACGGCATGAAAACCAACGACAAGGGCGGCGATGTGCAGATCGTCCCGATGGCCAATCCCGACCAGTTGACCCTGTTCCTCAAGAAGGATCTCGATGCCGCCTGGGCGCCCGAACCCTGGGCTACGCGCCTGATTCACGAAGGCAACGGCCGCCTGCTGGTCGACGAGCGCAGTCTGTGGCCGAACGGACAATTCGTCATCGGCTTGCTCGTGGTGAACACAAAATTCCTGCGCGCACATCCCGACCTGGTGAAGAACTGGATTCGCGCCCATGTTGAGCTGACGGACTGGATCAACGCCCATCAATCCGAAGCAAAAAAACTTCTGAACCATCAGATCCTCGTCGAAACGGGTAAAGCCCTTCCCCCTGTCGTTCTCGACGAAGCGTTCTCCCGAATGCAAGTGACCTATGACCCGCTGCACAGCGCTCTCACTACGGCTGCACAACAGGCCTTTGACGACGGCTTCCTGGGCCGACAGATGCCCGATCTCTCTGCACTCTACGAGCTGACAATTCTGAACCAGGTGCTGGCGGAAAAGAACCGAAAGGCAATTCAATGAGTACGAATGCGCAAGATTTTCCTACGCAGTTCCCGATTCCCATCGATCCGATCTCGATCGACCCGCGCTTCCCTGCCCGCGCCGGCAGTCCTGCTAGAAAATTGGGTCCGATCTCGGTTGGCGCTCCCCGGCGCCAGGTCCCGCTTGAAACCGCGAAGGTCGGACTCAGCGACATCTCCCTGAGCTACCGCACCCAGAGCGGCGAGCGGCTTCTGGCCCTCGATCGCATCAATCTCCAGGTGCACGCTGGGGAGTTCGTGTGCATCGTCGGCCCCTCGGGCTGCGGCAAGTCTACGCTGCTGCACCTGATCGCCGGCCTGCATCAGCAGACCGCGGGTCAGATACTGATCGACGGCAAAGCCGTGCAGGGCACGGGCACCGACCGCATCATGATTTTCCAGGAGCATGCCCTGTTTCCCTGGCTCACCGTCGGCCAGAATGTCGAATTCGGCATGAAGATGAAGGGGATTGCCAAGGTCGAGCGCCAGGAAAAAACCCGCTACTATCTCCGGCTCGTCCACCTGGCGAAATTTGAAAACAGTTACATCCACCAGCTTTCCGGCGGCATGCGCCAGCGCGTCGCCATCGCCCGCGCATTGGCGACCGAACCCGACGTCCTGCTGATGGACGAGCCCTTCGCCGCGCTCGACGCCCAGACTCGCGACCTGCTGCACGACGAGTTGGAGCGCATCTGGAGCGAGACCGGCCGCACCATCATCTTCGTCACCCACAACGTTCGCGAAGCGATTCGGCTGGGCGATCGCGTCGTTCTGCTTACCTTCCGCCCCGGGCGCGTCAAGAGCGAGTTCCCCGTCGAGTTACCACGCCCGCGCCATCTCGAGGACCCCACCGTTGCCCGCTTCGCCGGAGAGATTCTTGGCGAACTTCGCGAGGAGATTAACCGCTCCCTCGATGCCGAATACAAAGACGGGGTGAAGCCGCGCATCGCGCCTGAAGTTGAAGCGGCCGTCGGAGGAGGAGCGTAACTATGAAACGCGCCGTTCGCTACCTTGTTTTTTATTCCGTACTCTTCGGCCTGTGGACGCTCCTCGCTGAACTGAAAATCTGGCCGCCCTACCTATTTCCCACGCCGTGGGGAGTGGGCCAAGCTCTCTACGCCGGATTTCAGGATCACACCTACTGGATCGCCATCCGGGTAAGTATGCAGCGCGTCCTGATCGGCTACGGCATTTCCGTCGTCCTTGGCATGATCCTCGGGCTGGGCGTGGCCAGCAACAAGTTCCTCGAAGAAACCATGGGCGGGTTGCTGGTCAGCCTGCAAAGTCTGCCCAGCATCTGCTGGTGGCCGCTGGCCCTACTCTGGTTCGGGCTCAATCAGAACGCCATCCTTTTCGTTGTGATCATGGGCTCGCTGCTGTCGGTGACTCTCGCCATGGAGGACGGGCGCAAGCAGATGCCCAAAATTTTCGGCCAGGCCGGCCGCAACCTCGGCGCTAAAGGGTTCAAGTTGTTCTGGTATGTCCTATTGCCCGCCAGTCTTCCGTTCATTGTCACCGGCCTGAAACAAGGCTGGGCCTTCGCCTGGCGCTCTCTCATCACGGCTGAGATGCTCTACCTCAGCCTGGGCCTCGGCCAGGTGCTGATGATGGGCCGCGACCTGAACGACATGAGCGCCGTGATCGCCGTCATGATTCTGATCATCGCCCTCGGCTACCTGGTGGACGGCATTGTGTTCCGAGGCATGGAACGCCATCTACAAAACAAGTGGGGTTTGACGCCCGCCACTTAAGAACACAGCGTTTCGATTCCCCAAGTTCAGAAATTCACAGAGTATTCATAAACGGGTTGCCCGATATTCCCATAATGTCTATTATGCTTATCGTATTAATGGAACAGATCGGGCTAATCCCAGAGCACCTGAAACAAGGCGCACGAAAGAATTAAAGGAGTTCACTCTGCGGACCATTGCAGCCTGTGGCCTCCAGTTGTCTCCCCCAGGCAATCGCAGTACAGCATTACCAAATCAAAAGGAGAGGACTGTACTTCCATGAAACCAACCAAGCACGTGTTCTTTACCGCTCTCGCGCTCACGGCCCTGACCGCAGGCGCTTGGGCACAAACCGAAACGGCCTCCAACGCCGCTCCAGCTAATCCCGCAGCACCCGCGGCTTCGGCACCCGCGCAACCTACCATCACAGCCGCCGACATCCAGTCGCTGAAGGATGCACTCGCGGCGCAACAATTGCAGATCGAGAAACTCACGGAGCAACTCCAGCATCAACAGGAGTTGCAAGCGCAGCAGTCCGCGATCAACGCCGCCGCAGCCGACACTAACCGACCTCAAGCAACGCAACAGGTCGCCGCACTTGGGAATCCTGCCGTGCAGCAGGACAGCCCCGCGATGCAATCTCCCACCCAGCCGTTGGAGGAGACTTACAACAAGCAGATGGAAGGCCCGCTCACCCTGCATTTCCGGGGCATCAACATCACGCCCGGGGGATACGCGGAGGGTGCATTCGTTCGGCGCTCCCGAGCGCTCGCCGCCGATCTTCCAACCCCGTTTAACAGCGTCACTATGCCTGGTGCTTCGCAGAGCCAGTTGCCGGAGTTCTTCGGTTCCGCTCGCCAGTCGAAAATCACGACCTTTGTCGACGGCCGCTTGAAAGGTGTGGACCTTTCCAGCTATGTCTCGGCCGACTTCCTCTCGGCGGGCGTAACTTCAACCTCGACCTCCACCAACAGCTACACCCTTCGAATGCGGCAAGCGTGGGGGCAGGCGAAGTTTAATAATGGCTTTTCTTTCCTTGCCGGACAGGCGTGGAGTTTAGCTACCGAAAACGGGCATGGTATCTCTCCTGACGACGACCTCGGCAGAACCAACGACGCTCGTCCCAAGGTGATTGACCCGTCGTATAACGCCGGCTTCGTTTTCACTCGGCAATACGGTCTGCGCGCCACTCAGAATTTTGGCGACAAAGTTGCCATTGCGGTCGCCATCGAAAACGCGCAGGCTACGGTTACGTCGCACGGCAATGCGGGCAACTATTTGCTGGGCTCGAACGGCGCCAGCAACAGCTACAACACTACGGCCACCTACTCGTTCAATCCGTCTCCCGATATTCTCGCCAAAATCGCTTTCGATCCGGGCTTCGGACACTATGAAGTTTTCGGAATCCTCGACCGCTTTCAAGACCGAGTATTCCCCTGCGGCGAAGTGCTCGCTACGGCAACCTGCGGCGGGCAAGCCGTTGGCGTGACTTCCGCCGTCGGAGCGTATAACGCGTCTAAAACAGGCGGCGGCGCCGGCGCCAGCGCGCGCTTCGACATTGCCAAGCGCGTCACCTTCGGAGTGAAAGCCCTCACTGGCAGCGGTATTGGCCGCTACGCCCCCGGCGGCCTTCCCGATGCCGCCATCAACGGTAATGGAACGATTCACCTGATCAGGAACACGATGGGACTTGGCACTCTCGAATTCCATCTGACCAAGAAACTCGACCTCAATACTTACGCCGGTCTCGAATACGCTTCGCGATCGGTCAGTTTTGATCCATTGGGAAGCAGCGGCGCTGGAGCCCTGGTCGGCTACGGTGTCCCGACTTCCAAGAACACCGGCTGCGGTACGGAAACCGCACCTGCCACCAGCACGAACAACGGCACCGTTGGATTCGATCCCGGCGGCCTGAGCAATTGCACCGCCGACACGCGGGTCTTGATCGAAGGTACTGGAGCTCTCTGGTACAAGTTCTACTCCGGACCCCGCGGCAGCTTCCGCTTCGGCGCGCAATATTCTTACATCACCCGCAACAGCTGGTCGGGCGTCGGCGGCGATCCGCACGGAATTGATAACATGATCTACACGTCATTCCGGTACGTATTGCCCTAACCCCAAATCATGGTCCTGGGCGCGAGTGCCCGGGACCACGATCCCACGAATTTCTGAGGGGCGCCTTCCCTTCAGAATCGCTGCCGGCCCGGTTTTGGCTACTCTCCTTTTCCGGGCCGGCGGTGCTCACTCAATCGTCGCGCTGATGCATTCAGCATCAGGAGGAGTATTTATGTCTGCCGAAAAATCTGCCGCGAACGGCACCGGCCTCAAGCTTGCCCTCGACACCTGGGCGGTGCTTGCGGCCCTGGCGCTCGCGCTGGCGGTTCGTTTTGGCGTAATCGGCAAAGTACCGTGGTAGTTCAACATACTCGTTCAACATGAATTTTGAGCCAGTTCTTGATCGGGAAAGACGATCGGAGGTAGTCATGGCAGCTTCTATTTCCCTGCCGCACGTGGAGTCAGACAAAAAGTCGGCGAACATCTTGCGGCTGGTGCCCGGAATCCTGTTACTCGCCGCCGTCGGTTATGCGGGAAAGTTTCTAGAACATTTTCTGAACACTTACGCCAAGACTCATCATTGGACATTCCCCAACATCGAATATGTCCTGTGGGCGATCCTGATTGGTCTGGTCATCTCGAATGTCGTCCCGCTGCCGAAAATATTTCAGCCAGGTATTGCAACCTACGAGTTCTGGTTGAAGGTGGGAATCGTCCTGCTGGGATCGCGTTTTGTGCTGGCCGACATCCTGAAGTTAGGAGGCATTAGCCTCGCGCTGGTCGTGGTCGAGATTTCGCTTTCCCTGGTGATCATGCACGCTCTCGGTCGCGCGTTTAAGCTGACTCCGAAGCTCACAAGTCTGCTGGCTGTTGGATCGTCTATCTGCGGCGTCTCCGCTATCATCGCCGCGAAAGGTGCCATCGACGCCGATGACGAGGATTCCACCTTCGCCATTTCGGCAATTCTTGCGCTGGGCGCTTTAGCTTTGTTTACTTTTCCGTTAATTGGTCACAGCTTGCATTTGAGCGACAACGCATTCGGATTATGGTCGGGTTTAGGAGTAGACAACACCGCCGAAGCTACTGCCACCGGCGCGCTCTACTCCGACGCTGCGGGAAAAGTCGCCGTGCTCGCGAAAACCGCCCGCAACGCCATGATCGGATTCGTCGTACTGGCTTACGCCATCTACTGGGCCAAGCGCGGACAGGCGGGCATCGTCGGCAACAAGGCGGCGTTCCTGTGGAACAAGTTCCCCAAGTTCGTGCTCGGATTTCTCCTGATCTCGTTGCTCGTGAGTTTTCACACCTTTAACAAGGATCAAGTCGGATCGCTCGGAAACCTTTCCCGCTGGGCATTTCTGCTGACGTTCGCGGGAGTGGGCCTGCGCACGAACTTCCGTGAGATGTCGAAGCAGGGATTGCGGCCTTTCGTCGTGGGTGCGTTGGGCGAGATACTGATCGCGGCGCTGACGTTTGCCTTGGTGCTGGGCGCGAATCGAATCTGGGGATTGTAATTTTGGCTGGAATAGCAAAGCGCCACCGACCCAGTATCCGCGTGGACACTACGGTAGCGCTGCCAATGCAGAGCCCAAACTGATGCTTGGAGTATAGGAATTGGTATCCTCCTAAAACAGTGCATTGTCAGGTACCGAGAAGTTAATATTCCTCAAGTCATCGGCCGAGGGCTGGAGCCCGGATTACTTTGCGAGCGTGACGCACGACTGAAGTCGTGCCCTCCCCGCTTTCCTTATTTCGGATCCTCCGTGCTCTCCGTGCCCTCTGTGGTTGAGCTTTTTTCCGGGCGCAGTAGTGGGAACAAGATGACGTCGCGGATAGTATGCGAGTCGGTGAGGAGCATGCAGAGCCGGTCTACACCGACGCCGACGCCCCCGGCCGGCGGCATACCATAGGCGAGAGCGCGGATGTAGTCTTCGTCCATCTGGTGGGCTTCCTCGTCGCCGCGCGCGCGTTCCTGTAGTTGCGCTTCGAATCTGCGTCGCTGATCTTCGGGATCGTTGAGTTCGCTGAAGCCGTTGGAGATCTCCATGGAGCCGGCGAAGATCTCCCAGCGCTCGGTCCAGTCAGGTTCGTCGGGCTTTTGCTTCGAGAGCGGAGAGATCGCCGTGGGGTATTCGTAAATGATCGTCGGCTGCGTTAAATGTTCCTCCGCCGCTGCCTCGAACAGCGCTGCGATGTTCTTCCCTGCGGGAGCATTCGCTTCATACGCCATGTGTGCGTGAGCGGAGTTGAAGCGTTCGACGAGCTTTTTCACGCCTTCGCTGCTGGCGAAGTCGCTTATCTCCGGCTTCGCGCCGGCAGCCTGCGGCCAATATTGAATTATCGCCTCGCGCATGGTCATACGTTTCCAGTTCGACCAATCAATCTCCTGCTCGCCCCATTTTGTTTTTGTCCCACCGGTCACGTCTTTCGCCGCTTGCGTGATGATTTCCTGGGTCAAATCCATTACGCCCTGATAGTCGGTATACGCCTGATAAAACTCGAGCATGGTGAACTCTGGATTCCAGCGCCATCCCAGCCCCTCATTGCGAAAGTTGCGGTTGATTTCGTAGACGCGATCGAGTCCGCCTACCACCAGGCGCTTCAAGTAAAGCTCGGGGGCGATGCGAAGATACAGATCCATGTCGAGCGTGTTGTGATGCGTGACGAACGGGCGCGCGACCGCGCCGCCGGCGATGGGCTGCATCATCGGGGTTTCGACTTCGACGAATCCGTGGGCATCGAGCGTGCGGCGCATCGACTGCACCAACTTTGTGCGCTTCAGAAAAACTTCGCGCACCTCGGGATTCATCACCATATCGACGTAGCGCTGGCGGTAGCGCAACTCAACGTCGGTCAGCCCATGCCATTTCTCCGGCAGCGGCAGCAGGTCTTTGCTGAGGAATGTGATCTCTTCGACATGGACGCTGAGTTCGCCGGTGCGCGTGCGAAACAGATATCCGCTGACGCCGATATGATCGCCGAGGTCGAGCAGTTTATAAAGCTCGAATCCCTGTTCGCCGACCGCGTCTTTTTTCACATAAATTTGCAGGCGCTTGCCACCCTGCTGGAGATGCGCGAATCCGGCCTTGCCCATGAGTCGAATGGCCATGATGCGTCCGGCAACGCGCACATTGACGCGCGACGCTTCCAGTTCCTCGCCGGACTTCGCCGAGTAGTCGGCCAGGATCTGATCGAGCGTATGAGTGAATTCGTACTTGCTGCGGTACGTGGCCTGGCCGAGCGCCTCAATCTGTTTCAATTTTTCGCGGCGCAATTCGTAAATTTTGTCGTCGAGTGACAAGATCGTCCTTTGATTGAAGATGGAAGGGAGATTATAAACAATGGGGCTGCCGCTGGACGCTACAGGAGTGAGACGCTCCCGGGGCAGCCGGCGGTATGCCGGCGCTACGTGCTGTTATGTTTGCATTCGCTATTGCCATGAATTCAGGAGGCGAGCATGGATAGAAGAACTTTGCTGCAAGCATTGCCGATGATGGCGCTTGTTCCGGCGGCGGTCCGGGCAGAGGCGAGGCCCGGGAAATCCGAACCTGCGTCTTCGGCGGCAACGGTGTATGAGCTTCGCGTTTACCACGCAAACGAAGGCAAGCTCGACGACCTGCTGAAACGCTTTCGGGAGCACACTACGCGTCTGTTCGAGAAACACGGGATGAGAAACGTGGCGTATTGGACGCCTCTCGATGAACCGTTGAAGGGCAAGACACTGATCTACGTTCTCGCTCATCCCAGCCGCGAGGCCGCGGCCAGCAATTGGAAGGCATTTGGCGACGATGCCGAATGGCAGAAAGTGCGCGACCAATCCGAGGTGAACGGAAAGCTGGTCGATAAAGTGGATTCCACTTACATGGCGCTGACCGATTTCTCTCCGGCGGTGTGAACTGCAAGGGGATGAGGCATAATGCCGCACGTGGACTTACAAAACAAATCCGAAAATAAACTTATGACAACTTTGCGGGAATTCCGGTGTGAAGTCTGTGGCATCGTGACCAGCGACCCCGTCCATTGGTTCGTGATTCGGTGCGGAGATTCCGACCTTACTGTGCACCGGTGGAGTACGGAAGCAGCCAACGCGCCGGGGGCGCGGCATTATTGCGGTGAAGGACATGCCGAGGTCTATATCAGCCGATGGTTTGAGGCGGCATGCAGTCCGCCGAAGCCAGACTTCAACAAGGCCTCGCCGGCAAAGTGACGCGGCCTCTGCCTGGAAAAACGTCTTCCCCACGAGTTGTTGTGGTGCTATCTCCGGAATCGACTGATACCATCATCCGCACAAAGAGATTGGAGGGCCTTCTCGTGACGATGAATCGCCGCACTTTCCTGGTTGCCAGTGGACTTACCGCGCTCGCCTCAACTCGCGCCTTCGGAGCGAACGACACTCTTCGCATCGGAATCATCGGAGCCGGCCATCGCATGGACGGCTTGCTCGATGCCGCGGACAAGGCGGGGCCCTATCAACTGGTCGCGATCAGCGACGTGTATGGTCCGAACTGCGACGCATTTCAGAAGCGGTCCACTGCCCAGCTAAGCGGTGTTCAGGCGACTACGCATCTTGATTATCGCGAAGTGCTCGATGACAAAGATATTGATGCCGTGATCATTGCATCGCCCGACCACTGGCACGTGCCCATGGCGCTGGACGCATTGAAGGCAGGCAAAGATGTTTATCTGGAAAAACCCGTCACGCACTCGCTGGAAGAAGGCCCGGTACTGACGCGCGCAGTGCGTTCGAGCAAACAGATTCTGCAATGCGGCATGCAGCAGCGTAGTTGGAGCCATTTTCGCGATGCAGTAGAGATGATTCAGGCAGGCAGCATTGGCCGCGTCGTCCAGGTGCGGACGTATTGGTGGCAGAACTATCATCGCAACCGGCCGGCGAAGCCGATCGACCAGGGCGCGCTGGATTGGAAACGTTGGCTCGGCTCCGCTCCCGATCAGCCTTTCAGCGACGAAAAATTCAGTCACTGGCGCTGGTTCTGGAATTTTGGCGGCGGAGCCATGACCGACCTGTTTACGCACTGGATCGATGTCGTGCATTGGGCGATGAAGTCGGACCAACCCCGCCAGGGTTTCATGCTGGGCGACAAATATATTTTCGAAGAGTGGGATTGTCCGGATACGGTGCAGGCTGCGTTTCGCTATCCCGGCTTCGATGTGGTGTATGAGGGCATGATGAACTCGTCCATCGATGACGGCGGACTGGAATTTCGCGGCACGGACGCGACTCTGAAGATCAATCGCAGCGGCTTCGCCGTTTATCGCGAACGTCTGGAGGAAGGGCAGAACCCAGTCCTCACAGCGCACAGCTTTCGCGACGGGACTATCTCGCACATGGAAAATTTCTTTGAATGCATCAAGTCGCGCAAAGAACCGAACGCGCCAGTAGAAACCGGGGTCGCGGCGGCCCGGGCAGGCCACATCGGCAATCTGGCGCACCAACACGGCGGGCAGTACGTGGGGCCAGCAAAGGCCTGAGGGTTTTTCCAAGACAGTCTTCCCAGACAATCCGGGATCTTGTTTCCGAGTTGGTACCATGGTACATTGGTACACATGAGCGACGACGCCAGGCTCCTCGTCGAGCGCGTGCAGACCGGCGTACGCATGGAGAAGCGGATTCTCAAAGTGCTGAAAGGTTTCGCCGAATATCACGACATGACGCTGGGTGACGTGCTGGAAGGGATCGTGCTGCATGCGTTCGACGGGAAAACACCGTTCGGTGCCGCGTCTTTGGAGAAGATTCGCGATCTGAAGAAGTTCTACGGTCTGGATCTGGATTCCAGCGCCAGCCACCGACTGAAAGAGATCAAGGCCAAATCGCCGCGCAAGCGCAGTAAGTAAGCAAGCGCACTAAGCAATAAGGGAGACATCGTGAAAAAGTGCGGTCTGACGGTTCTGCAATGGTCGCTTGGCATCGTGATCCTGATTGAAGCAGTGCTGTTCGTAATGCCTGGCGCGGCGCATGCATTCGCCGCAACCCACATGCCTGGGTTCATCCGGATGGTGCTGGGATTCGGCGAGATCGCGGGATGCATCCTGCTGCTGATTCCGAAAACGACTGTGCGGGGCGCGTGGCTGTTGCTGGCCGTATTTGTGTTCGCGATTCTGATTCATCTGCTGCACGGGATGTACAACATCGGGAACCTGGTCATCTATGCGGCGGCGGCTTTCGCGATTGCCGTGGGCAAGTAAAAACTGGTTAATGTCCATGACCAATGAGGAACTTATTCAGCGGTTCGAAGCTGACAGCGTTCCGGAAGATTTGTTTCATCACTCAGATCACGTGCGTCTGGCTTTCGCGTATCTTAGTCGATATGCGCCGCTGGAAGCGCTGGAGAGATTCACGGCTGCATTGAAGCGGTACGCTGCGGCTCTGGGCAAGGCGCAGCTCTACCACGAGACGATCACGCATGCGTATTTCTTTCTGATCCGCGAGCGTATCGTACGTTGCGGCGCCAACGAGTGGGAGGACTTCATTGCGAGCAACTCCGACTTGCTGGTGTGGAAAGACGGAATCTTGAGCCGCTACTACAACGAAGCCACCCTGAAATCGGACCTGGCACGCGCCGTATTCATCCTCCCCGACAAGTGTTGCTGAATGCCTCATCGGCGGTAAAATATCGGCATACATTTCGAGATGCACCACAAGGGAGTTTCCTATGGTTCACTTCAAGGTGAACGGACGCGAGCAGACTTTTGACGGCGATCCGGAAATGCCGCTGCTGTGGTACCTGCGCGACGTGCTCGGACTCACCGGAACAAAATTTGGATGCGGCATGGGCCTCTGCGGCGCGTGCACGGTTCTGCAAAACGGCAAGGCGATTCGTTCGTGCCAAAAGCAGATGGGAACAGCGGCGGGCCTGGAGATCACGACGATCGAAGCGATCTCGGCGAACGGACCGCACGCGGTGCAAAAAGCCTGGGCCGAGGTGAACGTGCCGCAATGCGGATATTGCCAGCCGGGACAAATCATGCAGGCGGTGTCGCTGCTGTCGTCGAAACCGAAGCCAACGGACGATGATATCGATGACGGGATGGCGGGCAACATCTGCCGCTGCGGAACGTACCAGCGCATCCGGGCGGCGATTCATGCCGCGGCGAAGGAGATGGCATGATTACGCAGACGATCGCGGTGGAAACAATCGCCACCGAAGTTACGATTGAGAACGTCAGCCGCCGGGGATTTTTGCAGGGTGTGCTGGGGGCGAGCGCGTTTGTACTGTGCGTGGGAAAATTCCCGCTTCTCGCAAAGGCGGCAAGAAGTGGGGCAACATCTTTGTTGCCAGGCGCCGCGGACACCATCGGAGCATCCCCGTTCCATCCCAGCGTTTTCGTTGGGATTCATACCGACGGCGCGGTGTACATCGTCGCGCACCGGTCGGAGATGGGGAATGGCGTGCGCACCAGCCTGCCGAGAATTCTGGCCGATGAACTCGATGCGGACTGGAACCGAGTGACCGTCGTACAGGGCGATGGCAATGCCGCTTACGGATCGCAGGATACGGATGGGTCGCATTCGGTGCGAGAATTTTTCGATGTGCTGCGAGAAGCCGGCGCGACTGCGCGGCTGATGCTGGTGCGCGCCGCGGCACAGAAGTGGGGAATTCCGGAGTCGCAGTGCGTGGCCGACCCCGTTCACAGCGTGACCGACTTGAGCGCTAAGCGCAAGCTGGGATATGGCGAACTCGCCGCTCTTGCTGCGACGCTGCCCGTGCCCAAGAAAGAGGAGTTGAAGTTCAAGTCGCCGCAAGACTGGCGCTACATTGGCAAGCCGGCGCCGGGCTACGATGTCGCGGATGTTTGCGCGGGCAAGCCTCTGTTTGGCATGGACGTGCGCGTGGATGGCATGCTTTATGCCGCGATTGCGCATCCGCCGGTGCTGGGCGGAAAAGTGAAGTCGGTCGACGACTCGGCCGCAATGAAAGTGATCGGCGTGAAGAAGACGATTGCGATCGATCCCTTCAAAGCCCCGCATGCGTTTCAGCCGCTGGGCGGCGTCGCGGTGATCGCTGACAACACCTTTGCGGCGTTTAAAGGGCGCAAGAATCTGAAGATCGAATGGGACAACGGCGCCAACGCGGGTTACAATTCCGCCGACGATAAGAAAGAATTGCAGGCAACTGCCCGCCAGCCGGGCAAAGTCGTGCATACCGTTGGCGATCCCGACGCCGTATTCGCCAAGGGCGGGAAATTTATCGAGGCGGAATATTTCGCTCCGCATCTGGCGCACGCTTCAATGGAGCCTCCAGTAGCAGTGGCGGATGTGCAGGGGGAAAAAGTCACGGTGTGGGCGCCAACGCAAGATCCGCAAGGCCTTCAGGAGCAGGTTGCGAAATCGCTGGGGCTGAAGAAAGAAAACGTAACGTGTCACGTGACTTTTCTCGGTGGAGGTTTCGGCCGCAAATCGAAGCCTGACTTCGCCGCCGAAGCCGCAGTGCTCTCGCAGAAAACTGGCAAGCCGGTCAAAGTGATCTGGAGCCGCGAAGACGACATCAAATTCGACTATTACCACTCGGTCGCGGCGATGTATTTGAAGGCCGCTGTCGATGAGTCGGGGAAGCCGAAGGCGTGGCTGCAGCGCTCGGCCTTCCCGCCGATTGGATCGACCTTCGACACGAGCGACGTCTATGGCAGCGCCGGCGAAATGTCACTGGGTTGGGATCTGACTCCTTTTGACGTGCCCAACTTCCGATCCGAAAACGGCGCGGCCACGGCCCACATTCGCATTGGCTGGTTGCGCTCGGTCGCAAATATTTATCACGCCTTCGCGGTGCAGTCGTTCGCGAATGAACTGGCGGTTGCGGCCAACCGCGATTCATACGATTACCTGATGATGTTGCTCGGCTCGGCGCGCAACGTTGACCCGGGACCGAAAGGGTCTCCGGCCGTCAACGAAAAATATCCATACGACATCGGCCGACTGCGTCATGTGGCCGAAGTTGCTGCCGAAAAAGCCAACTGGGGCAAAAAGAAATTCGGCAAAGGCTCGGGCATGGGGATTGCCGTGCACCGCAGCTTCTTCAGTTACGTCGCCACCGTGGTCGAAGTCGAAGCGGACGATCAAGGCACGATTCGCATTCCGCATGTCACTACTGTGGTGGATGCAGGAATGGTCGTTAACCCGGATATGGTTCGCTCGCAGTTTGTAGGGGCGGCGGTGTTCGGCACCAGCGTCGCGCGCACAGGAGAAATCACGGTCACGAACGGCGCGGTCGATCAGTCGAATTTCTTCGACTACCAGGTTGCTCGCATGAACGACGCGCCGCGGCAAGTCGACGTTCACATTGTTGACAGCAGCGCCCCTCCGGCGGGAGTGGGAGAACCGGGTGTGCCACCGTTTGTGCCGGCGCTCTGCAACGCTGTCTTTGCCGCGACCGGCAAGCGGGTGCGCGAGTTGCCGCTGACGCGGAACGGATTCGCGTAAGACTCTTCGGGGCGGCGGCGAGCGAACAGCGGGTCCCTCGGGATGACAAGGCTTACGATAGCTTCTCGCAGTGTCGCGTGCAGCAACAGCCTTGAACCGTGACGCTGTCGGCGCTACTATGGCGTGCTGCACGGATTTGTGTTGAGCCGGTCGAAGAGGCAAAACTATTTATGCCGCAAAACTACGTTCCCATTTTTATCTTCATCGCCCTAGTAGGCTCCCTGTTGCCCATTACGTTACTGGTGGCCAAGCTGGTGCGGCCGTCGAATCCGAGCAAGACCAAGCTGATGCCGTACGAATGCGGCATCGATCCCATCGACAGCGCGCGCGGACGCTACACCGTCCGCTACTACATCATCGCCATACTTTTTGTAGTGTTCGATGTGGAAACAATTTTTCTGTTTCCCTGGGCGGTGAAGTTTAAGGCGTTTGGTCTGTTCGGCCTGCTCGAGATGCTGATCTTCCTGGCGATTCTGATCGTGGGCTACATCTGGGTATGGAAGAAAGGCGCGCTGGAGTGGGTGTAGTCCGGAGTGCGCGGCCGGGACGGCCCAGCGAGAGCCGGCGGGACGCCGGCGCTACTTAAGATCGGCGCTGCGTAGAACATGTCCAGCTCACTCGATAACCCGATGGATTCGTCGCCCGCCGAAACTTTTACCGCATCGCGCTGGACTCAGGGCAACTTCTTCTTTCCTACGCGGCTGGTAGTCAGCCCGCAGCGGGTCATCCGCACTAAGTCGCGATGGTTCGGAAGCAACGAGGAAAGCATTCCGATCTCGAAAGTTGCCTCGGTGCATATTAAGACGGGCGTGTTCTGGTCGGAGATTGTCATCGAATCGACAGGGGGAACCGATCCCATCACCAGCCACGGGCATCGCAAGGCGGATGCGCAACGCATCCGCGATTTGATCGAGACCTACCAGGTGCGGGGGCGCGGATAGACGCGTCTTCCGTCGGGATTTGAACTCAGGAAATGTGGCGGCGATAGAGATCCTTCGACTCCGTTGTGGTTGGCTTCGCGGACGATAAGTTCGCTCAGGGTGACAGGAATGTAAATGAGATTCCTGGCGCCACCACCGTCGTTGACTTCATTCCCTCAAGCTGATAAAAGTTAACGTTCTTTTCGACGCACGCTGCGCCGGAGGTCTGTGCCTTCGCGACTATGCCGGACGAAACAAAATCCCCCTCGACCCCGCCGCCGGAGGGCGAACCGAAGCCAACGGCGGATCAGCCCGCAACTCCGGGCGGGGTGAAAGCTGCTTCATCGGGGTCGGTGCAATCGGGAACCAAATCCACACCCGAAAAGCCCGCGGCGGCTGCGCCTGCGAAACCTGCGGTTTCCGCTTCTGCGGCCCCCGCAATTCCCGCTTCGTCGCCCACCTCTGCAGCCACCGCCTCACCTAACGCTGCCGCACCTAGCGCCCCTTCCGCTGCGAAGCCCGCCGCTCCCGCGGCGAAAGCTGCGGTTCCGGTTCCCACGCCGTGGGATTCGCCGCTGGTCGCGAAGCTCAAGGGACAGTATGGCTCTGGTGTCGAGGCTCTGACTTATCTCGGGCAGAATTACATGATTGTCGATCGCTCGACGATTCCTGAGATTCTGCTCATCCTGCGCAACCAGGAAGAGTTCGATTATTGCGTGGATATTACTGCGGTGCATTATCCGAAGCGGGAGAGGCAGTTTGACGTTCTCTGGATTCTGTATTCGTTCGCGCGCAACGAGCGCATCCGCGTAAAGACGATGATTGCCGATGGCGAGTCGCTGCCGAGTTCCGTGCCCATTTGGGCGACGGCGAATTGGCTCGAGCGGGAAGTGTTCGACATGTTTGGCATCAGGTTCGACGGCCATCCGGATTTGAAACGCATTTTGCTGCCAGAGGGCTGGAGGGGATATCCGCTGCGCAAGGATTACGGGATTCTGCAGCAGGATAATGAATGGGTGCAGATCAACCTGGGGATTGAGAGCGGGCAATGAGCGCGCGGCATGGCCTCATCGGTTCAGCATAGCGCTCACGAGATCCCTTGCCTCGCTGGAGAAAGCGCGAGGCATCGGGATGACGCCGGCGAGAGGGAAAATTGAGGACGAGCCGACAACTGACGACTAACGACCGACGACCGAAGACTAACGACTAACGACCAACGACCAACGACCGATTCAATGACCGACCCCAACACACTCTCGCCGCTCGACCTGGACACGCCGGACAAGACGTTTCTGGATGCGAACGAACTGGTCATCAATATGGGCCCGCAGCATCCCGCGACGCACGGCGTGTTGCGTGTGATTCTGCGGCTGGATGGCGAAAAGGTTCTTGGGCTGGAGTGCGTGATCGGATATCTGCATCGCGGCGTCGAGAAAATTGCCGAGAACCGCACCTACACGATGTTCAATCCCTATGTCGACCGCATGGATTACGTCGCGGCGGTCTCGAACGGGCTGGGATATTGCGAGGCGGTCGAAAAGCTGCTTAATGTGGAAGCGCCGCCGCGGGCGCAATACGTCCGCGTGATTCTGACCGAATTGAATCGCATGGCCAGCCATCAGCTTTGGCTGGGAACTCACGCGCTAGACATTGGCGCGATTACGCCACTCTTTTATACATTTCGCGACCGCGAAGAGATTCTCAAAATTTTCGAGAAGTATTGCGGTGCGCGGCTTACCACACATGCGTTTCGCATTGGCGGATTGCAATATGAAACTTACGAAGGCTTCGAGCAGGAAGTAAGAAACTTCGTCAAGTTCGTGCGGCCGAAGATCGACGAGTACGAGGAACTGCTCACCACGAACCGCATCTGGCTGGAACGCACCAAGGGCGTGGGAACAATTTCTGCTAAAGACGCGATCGCGCTGGGCGTAACCGGGCCGGTGCTGCGCGCGAGCGGCGTGAAGTGGGACATTCGCAAAGCGCAGCCCTACGCTAACTACAAGAATTTCGAATTCGATATTCCGACGGGCGAGCACGGCGACACATACGACCGGTACATCGTGCGCATGGCGGAGTTCCGGCAGTCGCTGCGGATTATCGAGCAGGCAGTCGAGAACATTCCCGAGGGGCCGATCATGGCGAAGGTGCCGAAGGTGATGAAGCCGCCGGTGGGCGAGATCTATCACTCGATCGAAGCGCCGAAGGGCGAGCTGGGATATTTCGTCGTAAGCGACGGCTCGACTCAACCCTACCGCGTGCGAGTGCGGCCGCCGAGCTTTGTAAATTTGCAGGCGCTTGACATGATGTGCCGCGGGCAACTTGTCGCTGATGTGATCGCGGTGATCGGCACGCTCGACATTGTTCTGGGCGAGGTAGACCGCTAATGGCCGGATTCATCTTGACCACGAGCGGATTGGCTGCATACGTCCCGACGATCCATGACGTGATCGAGTACATCCAGTCCTACCTCGCAAGCGACAAAACTCCTGGGGCCGCGGGCAATATCTTCTGGGCCACGGTTTACATCCTGCTCGTGTTCGGCGGACTCTCGGTCGCTGTGATCGCGATGAACTGGCTGGAGCGCAAGATTCTGGCGCACATGCAGGTGCGGCTGGGGCCGATGCGCGTAGGCCCGCACGGACTGCTGCAACCGATTGCCGACGCTCTCAAATTGTTGCTGAAAGAAGACATCATCCCGGCCGAAGCCGACAAACTGGTGTTCTGGATCGCGCCATTCATCGTCGTGCTGGCGGCGTTTACTGTGTTCGTCGTTGTGCCGTTCGGGCCGCAGCACGCCATTACCGACATGAACATCGGCATCCTCTTCATGCTCGGCGTTTCATCGTTGAGCGTGCTTGGAATCGTCACCGCAGGATGGGCCTCAAACTCTCACTATCCGCTGATCGGTGCGCTGCGTTCGAGCGCGCAGATGGTTTCGTATGAAGTCGCGATGGGACTGGCAGTGGTCTCGGTCATTATCATGACGAGCCTGGAAACGGGCACCGGCACTCTCAGCATGATCGGCATTGTGCAGGCGCAGCAGGCGGCGGGCGAATGGTACATTTTCAAATTCTTCCCCCTCGGCCTGATCGGATTTTTTATCTTCGCGATCGCGATGGTGGCCGAGACCAACCGCGCGCCTTTCGATCTGCCGGAGGCCGAGTCCGAGTTGACCGCAGGGTTCCACACCGAGTACTCGGGCTTCCGGTGGTCATTATTTTTCCTGGCAGAATATTCCGCAATGATCGCCGTCTCGTCCATCGCGGTCACGCTGTGGCTGGGCGGATGGCTGCGGCCGTTTCCCAACGCGCTCAGCGGCCCCACATGGGACTTAGTCTTCTCCCTCTTCCCCGGAATCACATTCCTGCTTTTCGCCGCGATCTGCTTCTACAACACCGCGCGAATGCCAAAGCATCCGCTCTTCAAGGTTCAAACCATTGGCTTGGCCGGGTTTGGAGTTGTGCTCGGATTTATCGGGATGGCGATGTTCATTCCGCCGGTGCGCGACCGGGTCGGCGACATTTTCTGGTTCTGCGCCAAAGTTGCCGCGTTCATGTACCTGTATATCTGGTATCGTGGCACGTTCCCGCGATATCGCTTCGACCAACTCATGAAAGTAGGATGGAAAGTTCTGCTGCCGACCGGATTGGCGCTATTGATCCTGACCGCGGTTGTCGCCATGCGGGCCGAACTCTGGGCCCAACTGACAGGAGTGCGCCCATGAATCCCGTTGGGACAAATCCTCCGGTCGCGACTCCATTCTTCTTTTATCTGCTGGCTGCGACGATGATCATCGGCGGCATCCTGGTGATCACGCGGAAGAGCGCCATTCATTCGGCGATGGCGTTGATCACGGCGCTGCTGGCGCAGGCCGGACTTTACCTGATGCTCTATGCGCCGTTCGTCGCCGGCGTGCAAATCATTCTTTATGCCGGCGGAATCATGGTGCTGTTCCTGTTTGTGATCATGCTGATCAACATGGAGCGCTCGGTGAAAGAGCGGCAGTTCAACAAACAGTGGCTGGTCGGAATCGCTGCGGCGGCAGCTCTGGGCGGGCTTTTCATCGGCGTTTATACCGCCTCGACGAAAGGCAAAGCGCTCTTCCCGGAAGGCCGCCTGACTTACGGGGAAACGCAAAATACGCAACAAGTCGCGACCCTGCTGTTCGATGTGAATCGAGGGCAATACATGTTCGCCTTCGAAATCGCTTCCCTGCTGCTGCTGGTGGCGATTATCGGGGCGGTGGTAATGGCGAAGAAGAGGATTTGAAAAACAGCTTCTAGCTGCTAGCTCCTGGCTTCTAGCCAAACACTAGAAGTCGAGGCGCAGTAGCTAGAAGCCAGGAGCTAGAAGCTAGAAGCTTTTATGGAATCCATGCTCCACATCACGACGCTGCACTATCTGGTGCTCGGCGCGGCCCTGTTTCTGCTGGGGGTGATCGGTGTGCTCACGCGACGCAACGTGGTTATTGTGTTGATGTCGATTGAGCTGATTTTGAATGCCGTGAATTTGAATCTGGTTGCGTTTTCGCGTTACTGGCAGGGCATCCATGGGCCGTCTGCGCTGCACGGGCAGGTATTCGCGATTTTCGTAATTACCGATGCCGCTGCCGAAGCTGCGGTAGGACTGGGCATCCTAATCGCCTTCTTCCGTAACAAGGAGACGGTGAACGTGGACGAAGTGAATTTATTGAAGTGGTAGAAAGACAGCTTCTAGCTGCTAGCTCCTAGCGAACCGCGCGAGTGGTTTGAGCTAGAAGCTAGAAGCTAGAAGCTAGAAGCTCAAATGCTATTTCTCGATCACATTTATCTCATCCCGCTCTTCCCCGCCATCGGCGCGGCGCTGATGTTTTTTTTCGGGCGCCGGCTACAGAAGTCGACGGTGAGCGCGGTTTGCGTGGGCACGATCGTGCTGGCCTTTCTGATGGCATGCGGCGCGGTGCTGCAATACGTCAACAACTGGGCTCCGGCCCACAATCATCAGCCCTACGAAAAGATTCTCTACACCTGGCTCGGCACTGACATCGGACATCTCAACTTCCAAAAATCCGACGGATCTTCGGCGCCTTTCCAGGCCGACGCCGGATTTCTCCTCGACCCGCTCTCCAGCATCTGGCTGCTATTCGTGACCGGTGTGGGGATGCTGATCCATATTTATTCCACCGGATACATGGCGCATGAGGAGGGGTACTACCGCTTCTTCGGATACCTCAACCTCTTCATGTTCTCGATGCTGACGCTGATTCTGGCCAATAACTATGTGCTCATGTTCGTTGGCTGGGAAGGCGTCGGGCTGTGCTCGTATCTGCTGATCGGATTTTATTTTCATCGCAAGTCAGCCAGCGACGCCGCCGCCAAGGCTTTCATCGTCAATCGCATCGGCGATGCGGGATTTATTCTCGGCATGTTCTTCATCGCCTGGTTGATGGGATCATTGCGCTTCATCGATGTGACGGCCGCCGCGCGCAGCGGGCACTTCGCAATCGGCGACCCAATCATTACCGCGGCCACGCTTCTGCTGTTTGTGGGCGCATGCGGGAAGTCGGCGCAGCTTCCGCTTTATGTCTGGCTGCCTGATGCGATGGAAGGGCCTACGCCGGTTTCCGCGCTGATCCATGCGGCGACCATGGTCACGGCGGGCGTTTACATGGTCGCGCGATCGAACGCGCTGTTCGTGCTTGCCCCGAAGTCGATGCTGGTCGTCGCCATCGTCGGGGCGCTGACGGCCATCTTTGCCGCATCAATCGGGCTGGTACAAAACGATATCAAGCGGGTGCTCGCCTACTCCACCGTTTCGCAACTCGGTTACATGTTTCTGGCGCTGGGCGTGGGCGCGTTTGCGGCCGGCGTTTTTCACGTCTTCACGCATGCATTCTTTAAAGCGCTGCTCTTCCTCGGCGCGGGCTCGGTGATTCACGCCATGAGCGGCGAGCAGGATATGCGCAACATGGGCGGCCTGCACCAGCGCATCCCCATCACGCATGCGACTATGTTCATCGCGACACTGGCGATAGCGGGAATTTTTCCCTTTGCCGGATTTTTCTCGAAAGATGCGATTCTGTGGGAAACATGGTCGCGCGAAGCGGGCGCATTCCGCGTTTTGTGGTATGTGGGCTATGCGACCGCGTTGATGACGTCGTTTTATATGTTCCGGCTGATGTATCTGACCTTTCACGGCCACGGGCGCATGAGCCATGAGGTCGAACATCATATTCACGAGTCGCCGAAGTCGATGATCGTGCCGTTAGTCGTGCTGGCAGTTTGCGCGCTCGGCGCCGGATGGCTGGGCTGGCCGCACAGCCTGGGCGGGTCCGACCGGTTCACGAAATTTCTGGAGCCGGTATTCGCCGGAGAAGCGCAGACTCTGACGGAAGAAGGCAAGGCCGGGCAACTCGCAGCCGGCGAAAAAGAGGAAGAGAAAAACACCAGCACGGAATGGCTCCTGATGGGACTATCGCTCGCCGCGGCAGGAGCGGGATGGGCCATGGCGTGGCGCAGCTATCGGAATGCCGACAAAGGTTATTCCGAGCCGATAGCGGCCGCCGCTCCGCCTTTGTACAACACGCTGCTCAACAAATATTACGTGGACCAAGGCTATGATTACCTCTTCACTGGCCGGCGCAAAATGGGAGACCTGCGACTCGGTGTATTGGGCTTAGGAGAGGCCAGTGCTTGGTTCGACACGAATGTGATCGACGGCGCCGTCAACGCCGCGGGATGGATGACCCGCCTAACGGCCACAATTTCCAGTTGGTGGGATAAGTGGATCATTGACGGCATTGGCGTAAACGGCCCTGCGATTCTGGCGCGCATGTTAAGTTATCCCGCTCGGCTATTCGAGTGGGGACTGGTGCAATGGTATGCGCTGGTCATGACCGCGGGGTTGGTAGGTTTTGCGTTTTATTACGTGTATCACTGAAAGCAGCTTCTAGCTGCTAGCTCCTGGCTTCTAGCCAAAACTAAAAGCCAAGGCGTAATAGCTAGAAGCCAGGAGCTAGAAGCTAGAAGCTTTTATGCAGAATCACATCCTATCCATCATTCTTTTCACGCCGCTGCTGGGGGCGCTGGTTCTCCTGTTTGTTCCCAAGGAGAATAAGGACGCCATTCGCTGGATCGCGAACGTCTTCGCGCTCGGCGGGTTTCTGATCTCTCTCCCGCTGGTACCCCGGTTCTGGGCGCTGGTGCAGGCGCAGGATCCGGCTCCGTTCAAGTTCGTCGAGGGCGCTCCGGGCAACTGGATCCCCTCCATCGGCGCGGGCTATGTGCTGGGCATTGATGGCATTTCGTTTCTGCTCATCATGCTGACCACGCTGCTGGGCTGGATTTCGATTCTTTCCTCGTGGACCGCCATCGAGAATCGGGTCAAGGAATACTACATCTGGTTTCTGTTTTTGCAGACCGGGATGCTGGGCGTTTTCATGGCGCTCGATTTCTTCCTCTTTTTCGTTTTCTGGGAAGCGATGCTGGTGCCGATGTACCTGCTGATCGGCATTTGGGGCGGGCCGCGCAAGCTCTATGCCGCGATAAAGTTTTTCCTGTACACGCTGGCCGGATCGGTGCTGATGCTGCTGGGCATTCTGTTCCTGTACTTCCATCATTACTCGGTTACTCACGTTTACACTTTCTCGTTGCAGGCGCTCTATGAAACGGCACCGCGCATTTATTCCGACTACGGGCCGAATGTCGCGACTCTGCTGTTCCTGAGTTTCTTCTTCGCCTTCGCCATTAAAGTGCCCATGTTTCCGTTTCACACGTGGCTGCCGGACGCGCACGTGGAAGCCCCGACCGCCGGATCGGTCATTCTGGCGGGCGTTCTGCTGAAGATGGGGACGTATGGCTTCATCCGCTTCTCGCTTCCCTTTTTCCCCAAAGTTCTCGCAGACACCACTACGCACTTGGGCATGACGGTGCGCGGCTGGATGATTTTTCTCTCGATCGTCGGGATTATCTATGGGGCGCTGGTTTCGCTCATGCAAAAAGACATGAAGAAGCTGGTCGCTTACTCATCGGTCAGCCACTTAGGATTCTGCACGCTGGGAATTTTCGCGCTCACGCCAATCGGTATCAGCGGGTCGG
Source organism: Candidatus Sulfotelmatobacter sp. (assembly GCA_036500765.1). Taxonomy (NCBI): domain Bacteria; kingdom Pseudomonadati; phylum Acidobacteriota; class Terriglobia; order Terriglobales; family Candidatus Korobacteraceae; genus Candidatus Sulfotelmatobacter; species Candidatus Sulfotelmatobacter sp. Next base: position 113,297 of record DASYBM010000004.1, on the reverse strand, counting down.
TGCTTCAGCAGATCAACCACGGCATCTCGACCGGAGCGCTCTTCTTGATTGTCGGAATTCTGTATGAGCGGCGGCACACACGCGAGATCGCGGAATACGGCGGCATTTCGAATGTGATGCCGGTCTATGCGACGATCACCATGATTATGTTTTTGTCGTCGATGGGACTGCCGCTGCTGAACGGCTTCGTCGGCGAGTTCACCATCCTGCAAGGCACGTTCATGGAAAACTGGAAGTGGGGCGCATGGGCTGTGCCGGGCGTGGTTCTGGCGGCCGCGTATCTGCTCTGGCTCTACCAACGTGTTTTCTTCGGGACGGTTACGAATCCGAAGAATGAAAAACTGCACGATCTGACGCCGCGGGAGGTAGCGACGTTCGTTCCGCTCTTAATTATGGCCTTCTGGATCGGGCTCTATCCCAAACCGTTCTTCCAGATTCTCGAGCAGCCCGCGAACCATACGATCGCGCTGGCGCGGCCGGATTATCCGCAGCCGGCTCCGGTCCCGGCGAACGCCGCTGCCGAACCGTTGAAAATCGGTCCAGGTTTGATACCCGCGGACAGCTATGGCAAATCGTCAGCGGTTTCAACGGACCCGAAAATGAAGAGGGTCAACTAAGTGCAGTGGACTGACTATCTTCTGGCGCTGCCGATCACGCTGCTGGTGCTGTTCGCGCTGGGCATTCTGTTGATCGATTTGATGATGCCCAAAGAGATGAAATGGGCGAACGCGGTAACCGCATTCGTGGGCGTGCTGTTTTCTGCGGCCGGAGTTTATAAAATTCAGCTGTGGATGGCCGCGTCGCCCGGCAGCCTGGGCATGATGCGCACCATGCTGGTCGACCGGTTCGCCCTTTTTTTCTTTTATCTTTTTCTCGCTGCTACCGCCATTGCCATTCTTCTGTCGGCCACTTATCTGGAAAAAGAACACGAAAATCACGGCGAATATTATGCGTTGATGCTGCTCTCGGTGGCTGGAATGATGTGCATGGCCGCGGGCTTCGACATCGTCCTTATCTTTATTGGCCTCGAGTTGATGGCCATTTCCACTTATGTGCTCGTCGGCTTTCTGCGCCGCGACCGGCGATCGAACGAAGCCGCGCTGAAATACTTATTGCTTGGCGCATTCTCTTCCGGCATTTTTGCCTACGGACTTTCGTTGCTCTACGGATTATCCGGCAGCACCAGTCTGGCCGTCATCAACCAGCAACTCGCGCACACCATGAACGACCCGCAATACAAGCCGGTCGCCATCGTGGCGCTCGTAACTACGATTACCGGACTGCTTTTCAAAATTGCCGCCATCCCGTTTCATCAATGGGCTCCCGACGCGTATGAAGGCGCTCCCACCAGCATCACGGGTTTCATGTCGGTCGCAGTCAAGGCGGCGGGATGGGCCATGCTGCTGCGCATCCTCGTGGTCGGCCTCATGCCCATGCGGCCGATCTGGGTGCCGCTGCTGGTGTTCGTCGCCATCGCCACCATGACCGGCGCCAACCTCGCCGCCCTCACCCAGACCAACACCAAGCGCCTGCTCGCTTACTCGTCGATTGCGCACGTCGGCTACATGCTGCTCGGCCTCATCGCCGGCACCGCGACGCAACTCAATCCTGACGGCATCAAGGGCATCCTGATCTATCTGCTGGTCTACACGTTCATGAACATTGGAGCCTTCGGGGTGATCACGGCCCTCCGCCATCGCAACGTGATTGGTGACGAACTTGACGACCTTAACGGACTGTATTCGCGCGCGCCAGTCGAAGCCGTGCTGATGCTGATCTTCATGCTCTCGCTGGCCGGCATTCCGCCGCTGGCCGGATTTTGGGGCAAGTATTTTATCTTTCTCAGCCTGATGGAAAGCGGCCACTACGCACTGGCCTCGCTGGGCGTTCTCTACTCCGTTTTCGGGCTTTACTACTATCTGAAGATCGCTAACGCGATGTTCATGGGCAAGGCCGAGAAGGGCGAGGAGACGCTTCCCATCAGTCTCGCCATGCGCGTGGGGATCGCCGTAGCCGGGATCGCAACGCTCTATATCGGGCTGTTGCCGAATAGTTCCATCGAACTGGTGAATTGGGCGCTGGGGATTGCGCAAAATCCGAGCGTTGCCAGGCTGGGGCACTAGCGCGCTGAGACGAGGTCGTCGCGTCGCCTCTGTAACATGCAGTGGGAACTGTGATAGGTCGGCCGGGCTCCGCCCAGGCCGGACACCCGAGGCGGCTGTCGCTACATGAGATTGCAGGAGTAAAAGTTTCTTGCGTCACGTTCGAACGTGAAGGCAATGGCACCGACTTCCGATCAGCCGAATCCCGACAACAAGAAAAATCCCTGGGTGCAGGTGGGGCGCTACAGCCAACTAGCATTGATGCTGCCTGCGGGAACCGTTGTTGGCTGGCTGCTGGGCTCGGGCGTGGACCGCTGGCTGCATACCTCGTGGATCAGCGTCGTTGGTTTGTTGCTGGGTATTGCCGCCGGGATGATCGAACTGATCCGAACCGTGCTGCGGGATACGAAGTAAGATCCACCCGGCGTGCAACGCGAGCGCAGTTTACGAAAGCCGCGAGCTAACAGCAGGTCCCTCCACGCAGCTTGGATTGGCAGCCGCCAATCCAAGGGTTTAGTCGGAATGACAAAGGAAGCATAGGATGTCTGGCGACACATCAGCGATGCTTGGGCAGGCGCAAACCGAAGGCCACTCCCCGTGTGACGACATCTACGCGGGCGCGCTCGACCGCATTCGCAATTCGATGATCGCTCTTGCCGTGATCTTCTCTGCCACGGCATGGTGGAAATTCGGGCGCCCGGCGGCTCTCGGATTCTTTCTCGGATGCGTCATTGCCTATCTCAACTTCCATTGGCTCAAGAATGGCGTCGCGCACCTGGCCGACAGGGTTACCGATACCAGCGAACGGCAGTCAGGCGCTGGGACCGTCGCCAGGTTCTTGCTCCGCTATGTGTTGTTAGCGGCCGTCGCGTACGGTATACTAACCAGTTTTCCCGCAAGCCTCAGGGGACTGTTGGCGGGCTTGTTCCTGCCCGTAGGCGCGATCGCCTGCGAAGCAGCGTACGAATTGTACCTAGCGGTAGTGCGCGGAATTTAAAGCAGACAGCCGGAAGCGGCGCGACAAAGCTAAAAGCCTAGAGCTAAGAGCCAAAAGCCTTCATGCCTGAACAACTCTGGTTTACCGAAATTCTGAATCGCCTGTTTCATAGTCAGGTCACGTCTTTTCTGCGGCAGCTGCATATTGAGCCCAAACATCCGCTGCAGCCCATCTCCAATTCCTTCGCGATGGAGCTGCTGGTGTTTGCATTCCTGCTGACGTCGTTCCTGCTGCTGCGCTCGCGGCTTTCGGTCGATTCCCCCGGAGGTCTACAGCACTCCTTCGAAGCCCTCGAAGATTTCGTGCTAGGCCAGAGTCGCGAAATCATCGGCCACCACAGCGAGCCTTACACGGCGTTTTTCGCTATCGTTTTTATCTTTATTCTGGTCTGCAATCTCATCGGCATAATTCCGGGCCTGGAGTCGCCAACCGGGGTTTCGATCGTTCCGCTGGGCTGCGCTATTTGCGCATTCGTGTATTACCATGCCCAGGGATTCAAGCATTCCGGCCTGAAGTATCTTTTGCACTTTTTCGGCCCCCCCATGGAAGGCATGCCGATCTGGGCCCGTATCCCCATGGCGATCCTAATGCTGCCCATCGAATTAGTGAGCCACTTCGCGCGCTTGCTGTCGCTGACCGTTCGTCTGTGGGCCAATATTTTCGCCGGCGATCTGATCACCCTCGTTTTCTTGTCCATGATTCCGATCGGCGTTCCAATCATCTTCATCGGGCTCCATATCGTGGTTGCGGTTTTGCAAGCTTACGTGTTCATGCTGCTGGCGATTATTTACGTTTCGGGGGCAGTGGCGGAGGAACATTAGAAAAGTTGTCGGCTGTCGGGGAAGGTAGAAGGAATAGCGAATTAGTCAGGGCGCAGTTGTCTGGTCTCGGTCACTCGGCAGGTTCTTGCTGGGAACCGAGAACTGAGAACTGGGAACTGACCCGCAAGCGTGAGGGCGTCTGCAAGGTACGGCGTCAACCACCCACTGGCGGAAATTTAATACGAGGAAAAAACTCCATGCGTAGCTTAAGCCGTTTGTTCATGTATCTGTCCGCACTCTGCTTCGCCATGCCTGCCTTCGCGCAGGGCGGCGGGGGTGGCGAAACCAACTGGATCGCCATTACCGCCGGATTTTCAATGGCTATTGCCTCAGCCGTCTGCGGCTTGGCCCAAGGCAAGGCCGTGGCATCTGCCACCGAATCCCTGGCCCGCAACCCAGCCGCGCGCCCTGGCATTCAGTTTGCACTGATTCTGGGCCTCGTGCTCATTGAATCGCTGGCGCTCTACACGTTGGCGATTATCTTTCTGAAGGTGAAGTAGGCAGCTTTCAGCTTTCAGCTTTCAGCGTTCAGCTTTCAGCGTTCAGCTCTTAGCTCTTAGATTTCGACCCAAAAAACCAAAGCCTCTGCGTTCGTGCAGAGGCTTTTTTTGTTTTGAAGCTAAGAGCTAACGGCTAAAACCTAGAAGCTGATTCTATATCTTCCGCTCCCCGCCCCACTCCTGGCCCTTGGCTTGCGGCGCGCTGTTCAGTGCATCGACCAGCAAGCGGCGCAGCCGGTAGCGGCTCTCGAGATCGGTACTCACAATTTCAAATCCCACTTCATTGACGCGGGCGCGGCGCAACAAGACGTGGGCACGGATTTTGGCGCGCATACCCAAAGAGATTTCCAGATCCGCCTCGCTGCCAATGCGCAGGTTATCTTCTTTTGTTCCCATGCCGCCGCCCAGGCTCAGTTCGCGGATCATGATTCTCGATTTTCCCCACGAACTGCCGATGGTCGCCGTGACGGTTCTTGACAAAACCATCCGCTCGTAGCGCCGCTGCCGCACCCAGGGGCAGGCCGGAGCCATATCCAGCGGAGCAATCGCCAATTCCGCGGGCTCGAGGCCGCTGTCCGAAAGGACTTGCGAGCTGTAGCGCGGATCGGTTTTCGAGAGGGCTTGCGCGGCCGCGATCCGCAGTTCGCGGTGGTGCACCCAGCTGAATGTCTTTTTCGATTCCAGGATTTCCCGCAGCGTCGCCACTGCCTCGGTATCTTTTAATCGTCCCAGCGATTCGATCGCCTTCAACTGCACGTAGGGCGATCGCGAAGCGGTTTCTCCGGGCCGCGCCATCGCGATCAGTGGAGGCGTCGCCGTGATATCGCCGCTCATTCCGATTTCGTCCACGGCCTCGGGCAGCACCAGGGGATCCAGAATTTCCGCCAATTCGAGCAGAGTGCGCCCACGATCCGGCGCCGCTCCGTAGGCAATCTGCCGCACCACGATGTCGTGATAAAAACGATTCCACTCGGGCATGCGCACGGGCAGCAATTCGAGCAGGGTTCCTACGTCGAGACGGCTTACCAGTCCGACCGCGCCGGCAGCCTGCCGCGGCTGCCCTGTCCGCAGAATCTCGCGCAACTGTCCGAGCACCGGCGATCCGATTTGCTGCACCATTTCAATCATCCGGTCGCATTCGTCGCGGCGCATACAGCGGAAGAAGCGGTCGGCCAGATGCTCCGCGCCGGCCTGGCTGGTCCGCCGCAGCACTGATAGCAGGTCGGCCGGAATCGGCTCTAACTGAAGCGCTTCCTCAATAAACTCCGGCAGCCGGTTCTCCACCCCTACCCGCGGACGCAGGTCGCTCAACAGCACCGGCCGCTCCACATTGATCTTCTCCATCCCGGCGCAGACTTCATTCACCGCGGCGTAATTCTTCGACGAACTCGCCTCCTGGCTCAGGCGCACGAACGCGGCACTGAGCAGGCTTTGCAACTCGGGATCTTTCTCGGCGATCAGTTGATCGCCCAGCTTCTTGATGGCCTGCCCCATCGGCTGGCCTCCGAGGCGGGCGTAGAGGTCGGCCAATTGGCTCAGGCCAATGGCCGTACGGCGGCGTGGCTCAGTCTCTTTCGCGCTCAGGCAGCTTGAATAGTTGTTCAAGATTTCCGTTGCGCTCTGTTGCTCGTCGCGATCCAGCAGCATCTCCACAAATTGCCGCAGGTTGCGCGGAGGCACGCACGGCGCCTCGTTCGACATGAGCACGCTTTTTTTGCCCGATTCCGGCACTTCCGCCCAGAACATGCGGTCCAGGATGTCGGCGTGCGACTCCACCAGAATCCCGGCCTTGCTCATCTTTTCTTCCTGCAGTTTCAGAATCGAGCGCAGTGAGTCCATTTGCCGGCTCATGTGCTCCATCATCTGGTGGACTGCGTTGACTTTGACTTCACCTTTCTGATAGCGCTCAAGCGCGAAGCGGATCGCCATATGCTCCGCGGCCTTCATCAGTAGAGGTGTATCTTCCTCCTGCGTGCTTGCCTTGGCCGCGAGACTTCCGAGCAGCTCCTGCAAGTTCAGCCGCGTGTTGGGGTCGGCCTCACTCACTTCCTTCTGTATATCTGCTTCCTTGACATTGGGGTCCTGCTGCACTTGCCCGAAGCGGGTCAGGAGTCGGATGGCTTGAATCACTTCCGCTTCCTGGAGAGGAACGATTCCGCCGGTCCACGCCGGGGCCGCCCCGACGGCAGCGCCGCCCGCCATTGGCGGTCCGGGCACCGGATTCGGAGCGTGGCCGAGCGGCACCATGGGAACTCCGTCGGACGGTCCTTTGCCTCCGCCGCCGCTTCCGCCACCGCCCGAGTTCGCACCCTCGGCGGCGGCAATCAGCTGCAACAATTTCTGGGGATCGTTCAGCCACTGGCGGAACTCCGGCCCCAGGGTCTGCGCCGCGATCTGTGCCGCAATGCTTACATCGCCGGTGAGCGGATCCGCCGCTACAAACTTCACTTCGTTAATCTTGATGGTGCTGCCCTGCTTGCTTCCCGCCAAGGCTTCTTTGATCTGCTTCGACACGTCCTGCGCTTTGGAGCCTGCAACGGTAAAGGCGCGCACCAGGCGGACGAAATCCTCTTCGGTCACATCTTTAGAAAAGTGCAGGCTGGCCAACCCGGCGGTGCTTAATAGCGTGGCGAAGCTTTTCTCGGCGTTTCCCGCTTCCAGCGGAATTCCATCCAGCAGGAGCTTATTGTCGGACACTCCTAACAGAAACCCCTGATCGCCGGTGGACGGAAGCCCCTGCTGCAACTCTTTCCAGGTGGTTTCAAATTGCGCCTCGGTACGCTTGTGCTCGTAGCCATACATCCGGGCATATTTGATGAGGATGTTCAGGCTGTGCACAAAAGCGCGCGCCGAGGCGGCCCGAGAACCTTGCGATGTGTTTGGGACGGAAATAGAGCGCTCCTCGGAAACCCAAGTTTGAAGCTTAAGGGTAAAGCGAAACAGTAAGCGCTAAAACGTTACGGAGGTAATGAGCGGGAGCCAAGTGTCGACCGATGGGACATGACCGGGCCCGGGCCGGACCGCGGACAGGATAATCCGATTGGCCGGGAAGACCAGCAACGACAGGAGATGACAGCCAGAATAGCGTCAGTTTCAGTAGAATACTCGCGGAGCGCCGGCGGGATGGCCTGGCTGCTCATTTCAGCAGGAGAATAGTGTGAAAACCCTCGGTAAAACCACGGGATTGCGCCACTGGATGGGACAGGTGCTGGCAGAGTGCGAACACGTCGCCGCCGACTTCAGCCCCGACCCGGTGCACGATTTGCGGGTGGCCCTGCGCCGATGCCGCTCCCTGGCCGACGGCATGATAGCCATTGATCCTGGCCGCGACTGGAAAGCCATGAAGAAGGCCGGGAAGAAGCTGTTCCAGCGCCTGGGGGCATTGCGCGACGTTCAGATCATGATGGAATGGATCGACAAACTGCATCCCGCGCACCGCGAAACTGCCAGTGCTGATGGAGTCGCTGACCCCACCTCCGCGGTGCCGGAGGAAACATATGCCTCCCGTGAGTTCGCAGAAGTGGAGACTATGGAGCCTGCTGAACCCCAACAGCACGATCCCGCGCAAGCTCTGCTGGCGATTCTGCGCGGGCGCGAAATCGAGCAAAAGCGCGAAGCCCGTGCCGCACTTGAAGAGTTTGACCGCAAACAGTGGAAGCAATGGTGCAAGACGCTGCCCCTGCGGGCTGCGCGCGTACGTCCCGGCAGCGCGGTTTTCAAGCACCTGGCGCTCGAGCGCTGGACCGACGCCCGAGAATTGCACACCCGGGCCTTGCGTAACCGCTCCCAAGTTGCGTTTCACACGCTTCGCATCGGCATTAAACGCTTTCGCTACATCGTCGAGAATTTTCTTCCCACCGAACACAAGGCCTGGAGCGACGACCTGAAGCATCTTCAGGATCTGCTGGGCGAAGTGCACGATCTCGACGTGCTGTGGGCGACCGCATTGGCGTGCCGCGTTTTTCCCGATGAAGAATCGCGCAAGCGCTGGCATGCTCGGATTGTGGAAGAACGAACCAGGAGGATCGACGAATACCGCCAGAAAACCGTGGGCGAGCATTCATTGTGGAATGTGTGGCGCGCCGGACTCCCGCAAGGCAAACAGGTTTCAGCAATCGCAAAGCAGCGTATGAGGCTATGGGCGAAGGCTCTCGACCCTGATTTCGCACACTCGGAACGCGTGGCTACCCTGGCGGTGGAGCTTTACGATGGACTGGTCGCCGCGGGATTGTTGCAGAGTGGCGCGCCGGGATCGGAGAACGACGAAGACGCCCGTTTCAGCGTTCAGATTGCGGCCCTGCTGCACGATGTGGGCAAGTCTGCCGCCAACAAAGGACATCACAAGGAATCGTACGAATTGATTCGCAATCACGGCAGTCCGCTGGGATGGAAGCCGGAGTATTTGCAGCGCGCGGCGGCAGTGGCGCGCTTTCATGCGGGAGCATTGCCGACCCGCAGCCACAAGGCCCTGCGCGATCTGCTGCCGGAAGAACAGCGGATCACAATTCAGCTGGCGGCGATTCTCCGCCTGGCGAATGCGTTCGATGACGCGCATGATGGGCACATCGGGCGAGTACGGATCGAAAATGTGAATATACCGAAGCGTCGCGCGAACGGATTCCTGCGCAAGCCCACCAAGTTAGCGCCGAACGAGGCGGTAGTGATAGGCGCGGAAGGCTTCATCGCCGGAAGCAGCACCGCGCAGGCGGTCGCGGCCGAGAGGTATTTGCTCGAGACCGTGCTGCGGCGGCCGGTGTCGGTGAGGGCGATGAAGGCTGCCATGCCGCGGCGTGTTGTGATTGAGCCAAGGAAAATCGCGTCTTGATACGGACCAGCCTTGCCAACAAAGGCAAGGTCAAAAGCGGCAGCAGAGCCACCCCGAGCTTGTCGAAAGGGATTGTGCGGTCCACACCAGCCAATCCACAATGGCGGTCTTCAACAAGGAAGCCTTGCAGTCACTTTCTGAGACCGCCATCTCGCGTTACAAATACATACGTTTATGACTCACGCGCAATTGGTGGACAAGGCGGTGCGCTGGCTGCGAAAGTATCGCTGCGGGGTGGTGCTGTCGGAGCAGGCTTGCGTCAGCGGCGAAATGCCGGACGCGATTGGATGGAAGCGGGCGAGCCATTCCGTACTGGTCGAGTGCAAGGTGACGCGCCCGGATTTTCTGGCGGATCGCGCGAAGCCGTTTCGCGTGAAGCCGCAGCGGGGAGTGGGGTGCGAGCGGTTCTATCTGACACCACCGGCGTTGGTGAAGGTGGAGGAGTTACCCGCCGGATGGGGACTACTGGAACTGCGGCGCGGGCGGATCGAGATGGTGATGGCGTCGGCGAAGAGCCTGCGGACTGCGGCCGGCTTTGAGTATGAGATGAATCTTTTGCTCGCGAGTTTGCGGCGAGTCGAGGTGCGGATTGAGCCGCAGAGCATTACCGACTTTCTGAAATGGAAGAATCGCATGGCGGAGTACAATCGCGGAAACCTGCCGGAGGGACTGGCAACATCGGAAGAAGAGCTGAATGTGTTCCTGGAGCAGATGCCAGCAGAGACGTAGCGGAGCCACGTCTCTACGTCGGATTTCTTCCTACATGTCCCGTCGGCCTTCCATCGCCTTTAACATCGTGATTTCATCCGTGTATTCGATGTCGCTGCCGACCGGGATGCCCATGGCGATTCTCGTGACTTTCACGCCGGCGCGCTTGAGCTGCTGCGAGAGATAAGTCGCTGTGGCTTCGCCTTCAACGGTGGGGTTGGTGGCGACAATCACTTCATCGACATCGCCAGTGTCGACGCGGGTAATCAGGTTCGAGATACGGAGTTGCTCGGGGCCGATGCCATGCAGCGGCGAGATGGCGCCGTGCAGCACGTGGAAGACTCCGTTGAAGTGCTTGGTCTTTTCAATGGCGGCGATGTTGGTAGGCTCTTCGACGACGCACACCAGGCGTTGGTTGCGAGTCGGACTGATGCAGTAGACGCAGGGATCAATGTCGGTGATGTTGTTGCAAACCGAGCACAGCCGGAGATTGGCCTTGACGTCGCGTACTGCGGCTGCGAGGGCCTCGGCATCTTCGTCGCTGGAGCGAAGAATGTAAAAGGCCAGACGCTGCGCGCTCTTGGCGCCGACGCCGGGAAGCTTTTTCAGTTCGTCGATCAGACGGGACATGGGTTCGGCAAATTTGGACATGGGAGAATTGGATCGTTTTGTAATTCCAGAACGGACAGCCTTGTCGTAGCGACGTTCCTTGCAACCTCTTGCCCGCGCCGGCATCGACTTCTCTACGTTGCGGCTTCTATTCCGCTGCTGCGATTGTATATTCGAAGTCGTAGGAGTGTTTTTTGTCGACGATTTTGATCGTCATGGTCCCAGCGATTCCGGCGAGTTGGCCGGTGCCGGAATCGGGGACGACGCTGATAGTGAGTTGCGGCGTGCCGCGGTTCATGACTCCGGTGTGATGGAGGAAGAATGTGCCTTTCCGGCCGTTCAGACTGCCGGTGAATTTTTCCACGGCGACGTAGACGCCGGAACCGTTGGAACTCACGCCGTTGGTCAGCATCTGGCCCTGGGCAGCGCCTTCGAGATCACCGTGGTATTGCTTGTCGAGCAGAATGCGGCTGAGACCCTCGGTGGATTTGTCGTCCTGGGGAATCATTTTTACATCGAAGGATCCGGTGGCGCGGATGGGCATGGGAGGGGCCTCATTCGGGGATTGGGTTTGCGCTGATGCAGCGCAGGTAAGACACGCGAGAACGACATTGATGAGAAAAAGCGGGCTGAGAATTTTCATTGAGCGTTTTCTTGCTGACGAAAGTCGTGCTCTCCCTGGGATTTGTTCCTCATCTTGCCAATCTACGCGGCACTTGCGCGCTAGGCTTTTACATTCTGCTGCAACGCGGCTGGAGCATCGAGTCCTCGCCTTTCGGAAGCGGACGATGCTCGCTTTCTAATTACCGAATTCCTTTGATTACACAATGCTCTACAAGCCGGGGATGCCGAGGCCGCCGAGCATGCCGCCGACGGTCGATTGCATCTGGGCGTCGACTTTGCGGGCGGCCTCATTGACGGCGGCGAGCACCAGATCCTGAAGCATTTCGACGTCGCCGGATTTTACGGCTTCCGGATCAATACGCAGGCTGAGAAGTTGCTTGCGCCCGTCCATTTTTGCGGTAACGGTGCCGCCGCCGGACGTAGCCTCGACCACGGTCTCCTGCATTTTTTTCTGCAAAGAATCGTACTGCGATTTGGCTTTCGACATCAGTTCTTGCAGGCTGAATCCACCCATGGATACCTCTTTCGGCCTCCGCCTCTCGGCTTCCGGTATTCGCTCTCGGCCGTATTTTCCGGAAGCCACAAGCCGACAGCCGGAAGCCCATATTTATCGCTTGTCCCTGTAATCAATCACCGTCCGAATTTCGGCGTTGAATTTTTCTTGCATACGGCGGACAACGGGATCTTGCTCGGCGCGGCCGCGGCCGCCGGGGCCGCCTCCCGGCATCGCGGCGCCATTGCGTTTATTTTCTTGCGGAGTCACCCTGGCGCCGGGAACTACTCTTAACTTCGCGGGCCGGCCGAGAATTCCGCTGGCGGAGGCGATGGCCAGGCGTTTGCCGTCAGCGCCGAGTGACATCTCGACCACGGTTTGCGACTCGGCGACCTTAATGACGAGTTCGTTGCCCTGCACGCTCCATTCTCCCGAGGAGAGCATGGAAACGAGGATGCGCTGGTTGCCATCCATGAGCGCCTGTAGAACCGCGGCTTGCAAGCGATCGAGATCGGGTTGCGCAAAAGATGCTGCGGCGGATGCGAGAGTGGGCTGGGGTTGCGGCGCCGACTGGTTCGCTGGCGCTTCTCGTACCGATGGCGTGCTGGCATCGGCGGAGATGTGGCTCGCCACTTCTCTACCGTTCGCCTCCGGGTCGATGACAGGGCGCGAAACCGGCTCCCGCTCAGTTGCCGGTGCGGCGGAGCCCATGATTATCGGCTCGGCCTGGCTGGCGGCGGCTACGATGCGCGGACCTGGGGCCGTGGACTCGAACTTCGATTCCTGTCTCGGTGTGCCTTTGCGGGCGGAGTCGGCGGCGAACGGGCTCACGACATTTGCGCGTGATTGCGGCTCTGGGCGGCGCGTTTCCGCATTCGGAATGCTCCCTATAATCGACGGCCGCGCCGGAGGCTTCTGCGTTGCGGGCGCGGCGGCCACGTCGCTCAGCAATTGCTCGATCGGGATGAGCTTTTGCGCGTGCGACATCTTTAATAGGCCGAGTTCGAGATGGAAGCGTTGTTCCTGCTTGTATCCCAGTTCGCCGTGGGTGCGGAGCATGATCTGAAGGTGCCGCGTGAGATCGTCTTCGCCGAATCGTTCAGCGACGCGGGCGACACGCTCGCGCTCTTCGCTCGAAACCTGCAACAGCGCCGAATCTTTTCCGGCGACTTTTGCGACCGTCGCGTTGCGCAGGAAACGAACCATCTGTCGGGCGAAGTGCGTCGGGCTGTGGCCTTCGCTGATGAGTTGATCGACCTGGCGGAGGAGCTCTTCGCTCTTCCCTTCCGCGACGGCCTGCATCACCCGTTCGAGAATGTGGGCGGGGGCGGCGCCGACGAGATTGCGGACGGAGTCGGCGGTAACGCGTCCGCTGGCGGAGGCGATGGCTTGATCGAGAATCGAGAGCGCGTCTCGCATAGACCCGTCGCCAGCTTCGGCAAGCAGGGCAAGAGCGTCGTCGTCGGCTTCAATGTTTTCGCGAGTGACCAGGTCGCGGAGCTGGGCGACGATGGCGTCGAATTTTACGGCGCGGAAACTGAAGTGTTGACAACGAGACCGGATCGTCTGCGGAATATCTTCGGGCTGCGTCGTGGCCAGCATGAAGACAATGTGGTCGGGCGGCTCTTCCAGCGTCTTCAACAGCGCGTTGAAAGCTGCGTCGGTAATCTGGTGGGCTTCATCCAGAATGTAGATTTTAAAGCGGTCGCGGGCGGGTTTGTAGCGCGCGGCTTCGCGAAGCTCGCGGATTTCGTCGATGCCGCGGTTGGTAGCGGCGTCGATTTCGATGACGTCCACGGCGTTGCCGGCACGAATTTCTAAGCACGATTCGCAGACGCCGCAGGGCTCGGCGGAAGGTCGATCTTTCGAGCGGCAGTTCAGGGCCGCGGCCAGGATGCGGGCCACCGTAGTTTTACCGATGCCCCGATGGCCGCTGAAGATGTAGCCGTGCGCGGTGCGTCCCTGCTCGAGGGCATTTTGCAGGGTCCGGGTGACATGCTCCTGGCCGATGACCTCGGAGAATCTCTGGGGACGGTATTTGCGGGCCAGGACCGTGTAACTCATGCGGAAGAGACGATTATACGTGATGTGTGGCCGAGGTGGCGGATGCCAAATCAAGAGCCTTCACCACCGAAGATGCGGACTAACCCGACAATGAGAAGCGTGGCGGCTTGCTATGAGACTGGGCACGCGGTACGCTTGAGATCACAAATATGGTGCAGTTGGAGTCCAAAGGAGCGGTTCGATGCAATTGAAACTGACGAAGAGGACAGTGGACGGGATTGTGGCAATCGAATGCAATGGGCGGATTGTGTTTGGGGACGAGGCGGCGCTGTTGCGGGAGGAAGTGAAAAAGGCGATTGAGGGGGGTGCCAAAAGGATCGTTTTGAATTTGGGAGAAGTGAACTACATCGATTCAGGCGGGCTGGGGACGCTGGTGGCGCTGCATACAACCGCGCAAAGGGCCGGAGCCACGATCAAGCTGGCCAACCTGACCCGGCGCGTGGTTGATTTGATGCAGATCACCAAGCTGTTGACGGTATTTGAAGTGCATGATTCGGAGTATGACGCGCTGGAGGCGTTTCGGACGGCGGCGTGATCAAGCCCCCCACTTCTCGCGCAGAGGACGGACGAGAAATGGGGCATCCGGCGTGACTTCAGAACGCGCGCTCCGAGGTGGGGTAGGGATTCTTCGATTGCGCAAGCCGTCGCTGGGCGAGTCGGCTTCGCCTCGCTGAGGATGACAAAATCCAAGAAACATTCTGAGGCGGCCGGCAAGATGCGGCTGCGCATTGAGCAGGCGATTCGTGCGATCCCGCGGGGAAAAGTCTCGACCTACGGAGGCGTTGCGCGCGCAGCGGGATTTCCAGGAGCGGCGCGGCAAGTGGCGGCAGTATTGCGGCGAGGATTTGGACTGCCCTGGCAGCGCGTCCTGGGCGCGGGCGGCGCGATCAAGCTAACGGGAGACTCGGCGATCGAGCAGCGGTTGCGGCTGGAGGCCGAAGGGGTGCGTTTTCGCGGGCGCAAGGTGGATATGAAGGCGTATGAGTGGAAGGCGGCGAAGCAGAGAATCGTTAGATCCGGTACAACACCCACTCTAACCTCGCAAAAGGCGCGACGTTAGAGTGGGCTACCCAATCGTTCTCAGCTACGTGCATTTCTCGTCTTGAACTGTTCGTCGATTTCCACCTGATATCCCGTCACCACCTTGTTGGTTTCGTTGGCCATGCCGACGACCGCCATCAGTTCCTGGAACATGGCGTCGGTCATGCCTTTCTTTTGCGCCGACACCGTGTGCGACGCGATACAGTAATGGCACTGGTTGGTCACGCTCACCGCGACGTAGACCATTTCTTTGGTGAGCGGGTCGAGAGCGCCGGGCGCCATGATCTGCTTGATGTCCTCCCAGGTGCGCTTCAGCGTCGCGGGATCGTGCGCAATGGCCTTCCAGAAATTGTTGATCCAGTCGGTCTTGCGGGTCGCCATGATGTCGTCATAAACGGCGCGGACCTCCGGGGTGGCATCTTTATATTCGATTAGGCCTAGGGTGGACATGCGAGCTCCTGGGTGCGATTAACGTCAAAATCAAAAGCTTACCGCAAAGGCGCTAAGAAAGGCCGCAAAGATCGCGAAGAGGCCCGACAACCCAGATCCCGCGTCGGGCAAAGTACGCCCGCCTCGGGATGACAATGCAATTTTCTCATGCCTGCACGGGCAGCAGTTCGCCGCCAAGTAATTTCTCCAGGTTGGCAGCCGGGACTCTTACTCCTACGTAGAAGTGGCCGAAGAGCGCGTAAACGGCGCTGACTTCGTCGAAACGCATTTCATAAATCAGCTTCTTAAAGACCAGAGGTTCTTCAGCGAAAAGGTCGACGCCCCACTCCCAGTCGTCGAAGCCGATCGAACCGCTGATGATTTGTCTGACTTCTCCGGCGTAGCGGCGGCCGATCATGCCATGGTCGCTCATCTGGCGCGCGCGCTCTTCAATGGGAAGCTTGTACCAGTTCTTTTCTTCGCCCCGGCGGCGATCCATTGGATAAAAACAGGCATAACGGTGCGGCGGAATTTCAGGAAACAAGCGCGGACGCATGGCTTCGGCGTGGCGGTTCAGCTTACAGGCGATTTCGGCTTTCCACTGATCGGAATGCGGCTCGATGCCTTGATCGGTAAGCTCTTTGTAGATTTTGACCGTGGAGTCGTAGAGTCCGAGTTCGATGATGGAGAGATAGGAAGAAGTGGGCTCGAGATAATCGCTGAGACGAAGATGGGCGAGTTGGAGTTCGGCCTGATTGAGATCGGAAAAAGATTCGCGAAAGTGGATGATCATCAGGTCGCCCTTGTGGCCGATGAGAGAAAACAGCGCGGATTGACCTTTGTCATTTTTCTCCATCGCGGCAAGGGCGTTCGAGGCCTCTTTCGCGATGGCCGATTTTTCCGCGGTGGGCAAGGCGCGCCAGGCGGGCCAGCGCAGCCGCATCATCTGATGGAGAACGCTGTAGCCCTCCGTGGTGAGCGGGACAGCCGGGATTTCCGCAGCGGTTTGGGGACGGGGTGGGTGGGTTGTGGACATGCGCGCCTCTTTCCGGTTCTTCCGGGGAAAAGGATATTGTACGCGGTGATGCAGGACCGCCAAAACCCGAGAGCCAGTTCGCGACTAACCGAGCATAGTTGCATCCGCATGATTCACCTTGATGATCACCGAGGCGATGTCGTCTTTTTGCGGCTCGTGGCAGGCAAAGCGGACCGCCTCCTGATAGAGTCCGTCGACGAGATGATGCGCCGGGCGATGGCGATGAGTAACGAGATAATCGAGCGCGCCGCTGGCTCCCCATTCCGCGCCGTCGGGCGTAGCCGATTCGGTGATGCCGTCGGTGAACAGCACCAGAAGCTGGCCGGAAGTAAGCGTGATCGACGGATTTGCTGAGTAAGCAACGTCGGGAAACAGTCCCAGGGGCGGGCCACCGCTCTCTAACGTGTGTTCCGTCGAACCGGCTGGGTCGAGGACATATCCAGGAATGTGGCCGGCCCCCGCAAAGACCAACGACCGTGAACTCAGATCGAGCGAAGCGAGCATCAGCGTCACGAAGCAACCGGTGCCCAGGTCGTCGAGCAACATGCGATTGACCTGGGTCAATATCTGGTCCACTTCCAAACCCATGGCGGCGAACGAGTGCACATACGCGCGCGTAAGAGCCATAACCAGGGCAGACCCAAAACCATGGCCCTCGACATCGCCGACGGCGATACAGAGGCGATGGCTGGGTAGAGGAATGAAGTCGAAATAGTCACCGCTGGTTTCATAGGCAGGATAGGCCGCAGCGGCCACATCGAAGCCCGGCACGCTGGGCGCTGCACGATAGAACTTCTGCTGAATCTGGCGAGCCAGACGGAGTTGAACTTCCTGCTCCTGACGATTCAATGCCTGAGTAATATCGCGAATCACGGTGACGAAATGCGAAGTGTTGCCCGCTTCGTCGGTGATTGGACTAATCGTCTCTTCCACCTGATAGATCTCGCCGGTTTTCTTGCGATTGGCGAACGTGGCCTGGAACCTGCGCCCGGCAAGCGCTTCGCTCCAAAGGCGCTGGTAGAAGGATGAATCCTGCTGGCCTGCCTTCAGAATGCGAGGAGTACGGCCGCGGACGTCGTCGGCGCTGAAGCCAGTAATAGTCTCGAATGCGGGATTGACGTACTGAATGAAACCGTGGCGGTCGGTGAGGAGAACGGCGTCCGCAATCTGTTCCACCACCTGAGAAAGCAATGCGCTGGTTTGCCGCGAAAGGCGGCCTTCGGTGACATCGCGAAACAATACCAACGCGGATGTGATGAAACCCTGAGTATCGCGAATCGCGCTGGCCGTAACCCGGACCCATCTTCCTCGCGGAGGTTCAAAGCTCTGCACGAAGAACAGCTCATCGCAAACTTCTTCGCCGCGGAGCGCCCTGGCCATCGGACGCTGTTCCTGCGATAGAAGAGTCGCTTTGTCGGGAAGATGCCAGGCTGCGGTCGGCAACGATTCTGAGCTTCCGCGGCCCGACCCTTCGGATAGTCCTAGTATCTCGCGCGAAGCCCGGTTATGAAATCGCAAGTTCCCTTCCGCATCCATCAGCAGAACACCCATGGGAAGCGCTTCGAAAAGCCCTTCAAGATCTTGCGGGCCCGAGTCTTGCGCACCCAGCTTTTGCGCACCCGGCTCTTGCAAACTCCGGTCTTGCGGGGCACGAGCAGTTGCGAGTTGCATGCAGTCCTTTCTCAGCAGTGGCGGTTGGCCGCGAGTGGAATGGGGGAAGGCGAACACGATGGTGATCAGGGCACACGTTCGGCGGATCAGAAAAAGCATCGGCAGTTTGCGAGGAGGCTGGAGAGGACAGAGGTACACCAACCTTGGTCATTCGCGGGAGTCGCGAGCGCGAAAGGACATGGCCGAGAAACACATCCCGGCGAGACAAATTTCATGGGCGAGTATGTCGTCTGGGTAAACAGGCCGGCGGTTTTGCCTCAAGTTTCACCAAGGCAGACCGATGACACCGGTACGCGTTTGATGGTTCACGAGGCTGTCCCTGCTCGGGGAATAGACCGCATTAATACTCTGCCCAACAGGAGGCTCACCACGACGACGACCCTGGCGATCATTGACAACAGCTCGCAGGCTGGACCGGTGCACAACTCAAACCAGGATAAGAAGTTGTTGCGGGCGCTATTGGTTGAGGACGAGCCGGCAGATGTCGAACTGGCCCTCCGCGCCTTGCGGCAGGCCGGTCTGCAAGCAACGGCAGAGGTGACGCAAACCCCTGAGGAATTCACCGATCTGGTTAGAAAGAACTCATACGACGTGATTCTCGCGGACTACAAGTTGCCGAACTGGAATGGCATGGAAGCGGTGGAAGTGCTGCGTCAGGAGGGCCTGGATATTCCAGTCATCATGGTTTCGGGCGCGCTGGGCGAACGAACGGCGGTTGAGTGCATCAAGCAGGGGGCTGCGGATTACATCTTGAAAGATGATCTCACGCGCCTGCCGGAGTCGGTCCGGCGAGCCATGCGCGAGCGCAAGTTACGGGAAGATCACAAGCGAGCGCAGGAAGAGTTGGCCCGATCGAACCGCGATCTCGAGCAATTCGCCTACGTCGCCTCGCATGACTTGCAGGAACCCTTGCGTATGGTGGCGCTGTACACCGAACTGCTGGCGACACGCTACCGCGGCAAGCTGGACGATGATGCCAACAAATACATCAATTACGCGGTCGATGGCGCCGTGCGGATGCAGAAGCTGGTGCAGGATCTGCTGGCTTTTTCGCGGGTCGGGCGGCAGGGGACAACGCTCGGAAGCACCGATTGCGGCCTCATCGTGCGGGCCGCGTTACTGAATCTGGAGGCAACGCTACAGGAGAGCGGAGCGGTGGTGAAGCACGAGCAGCTTCCCGTAGTGATCACCGACGGGGCGCAGTTGACACAGGTATTTCAGAACCTGATCGGAAATGCCATCAAATTTCGCGGTGCGGAAGTTCCGGTGATTGAGGTGAGCGCGGAAGCGACGGCGAAGGAATGGATCTTCTCGGTGAAAGATAACGGCATCGGGATCGCGCCCGAGCACCGCGACGGAGTTTTCATCATATTCCGGCGGCTTCACACGCGCACCGAATATGCCGGAAACGGAATTGGACTTTCGATCTGCAAAAAGATTATCGAACAACTCGGGGGAAGAATCTGGGTGGAATCCGAACCTGGGCAGGGGTCGACGTTCAAGTTCACATTGCCCGTCAAAGCAGTATCGAGGGAAGGTTATGGAGAAAAAAATGAAAGCGCCTGAAATCCTGTTGGTAGACGACAATCCGGCGGACATCGATCTGACCAGCGAAGTGCTGGCCCAGAGTCAACAACGTTTCCACGTGAATTCGGTCAATGACGGAGCGGAGGCAATTTCTTTCTTGCGCCACCAAGGCAGGTATGCGTCGGCGCCCGCCCCCGACCTGGTGATGCTCGATCTCAACCTGCCGCGCCGAGATGGGCGTCAGGTGCTGGGGGAAATCAAGGCTGATCCCGCACTGGCGCGGATTCCGGTCGTGATTTTCACTACCTCGCAGGCGCACAGCGACATCTCCCGCAGCTACGAACTGGGAGCAAATTGTTATCTGCGGAAGCCCGGAAACCTGGCCGAATTTGTGGCCGCAGTCCAGTCGATGGCGCAATTTTGGCTTGGCTTCGCCAGCCTGCCCAGGAAGGAGAATCGATGAACGGGCACACCCCTCATGTATTGCTGATCGAAGACAACCCGGGCGACGCAGACCTGGTGCGCCTGCGGCTGGTACAGGGCACGTCGGGTCAAGACGTGAACTGCGTGCATCGCTTATCGGAAGGACTGGAGTCGATTAAAGAAAGCACTCCATCGGTGATTTTGCTGGACCTGAATCTTCCGGACTGTCAGGGGGCGGAAACTTTTCGCCGCGTTCTGGAGAAAGCTCCACATGTGCCGGTCGTGATCCTGTCGGGGCACGATGACGAAGCGTTGGCCATGAAGGCTCTGAACCAGGGCGTGCAGGATTACCTGGTGAAAGGATCGATCTCCAGCGGGAGTCTGGATCGGGCTATGCGTTACGCGGTGGAGCGGCAGGCGTTGCTGCGTTCCCTGGAGATGAGCCGGAAGCAGCAACTCGAGTTCAAGAATCAGTTCCTGTCGCATGTGTCGCATGAGTTGCGCACGCCGCTGACCTGCATTCATCAGTATGCGTCGATTCTCTTCGACGGAATTGCGGGCGAGGTGAGCGCGGACCAGAAAGATCATCTCAAGACGATTCTGAAGAGCGTGAATCAGTTGGGAGCGATGGTGCGGGACCTATTGGAGGCGAGCCGCGCAGAGTCCGGAAAAATCCGCATTGAGCCGCGCTGCGTAGCGATTGGCGATCTGATGGCGCAGGCGTCCACGATGATGCAACTGGTGGCACAGGAAAAGAAGGTCGCACTCGAAGTGAGTGTGGACGCAACAATCCCGCTCGTGCACGGAGACCCGGGGCGCATTCTCGAAGTACTGATCAATCTGATCGAGAACGCCATCAAGTTCACTCCCTCGGACGGCTCGGTGAAAGTGCAGGCCAGCGTAGTGCCTACCGATTCGGATTTCGTATATCTGTCGGTGGCAGACACGGGATGCGGTATCGATCCCGAGGCGCGAGCCCTGGTCTTTGAAAGGCTCTATCAGGATCCGAACGCAGTCGATAACGGCCGCAAGGGACTGGGACTGGGCTTATTCATCGCGAAAGAACTGGTCAGTCTGCATGGCGGACGAATCTGGGTGGCCAGCGAGCAGGGCGACGGCAGCACCTTTACTTTTACTCTGCCGCAGTACTCGCTGGCCAAGCTGCTGATGCCGGTCATTACTCACGAGGATAGCCTGCGCGATGATCTGGTTCTGGTGAAAGTTCAGTTGCGGCCGCTCTCCACTTCGCCGCGGGCCACATGGAGAGAAACCTGCCAGCGCTGCCTGGAGATTCTGCAACGCTGCGTTTACCTCGACAAGGATCTGGTGTTGCCGGCAATGACGTCAAGCGGTGCGCAGGAGACTTATCTGGTGGTTGCGTCCACGGACATGGAACGAGCCAGCATCATGATCGAACGAATCCGCCAGCAACTCGGTAAAGTGCCGGGCCTGGGCGGTACGGGCGTGTTGGAGATATCGGCTTCGCCGGTACGACTTCCCGATAAGAACGGCAACCGCTCCCTGCCCGAGCGGGTACAGGAAGTCGCGAACGTGGTAACGGAAATGGTGCGCGCGGTTCTGTGATCCAACGGAAAGATCCGAAGAAAAGGAGCGACAGTGAGATGAAATACGAACTTATGCAAAACACTCTGGGAGAAGAAGAAATGGAGATGAACAAAATGGCAGCTTCGAAAATCATGATTGTGGACGACGATCCGGATTTGCGACAGGCGCTCCGGCTGCGTTTGCGCGCCAACAAATACGAGACCGTGAACGCGGTGGACGGGTACTCCGCCATCGCCATGGCTTACAAGGAGCGGCCCGACCTGATCATTCTCGATCTGGGGCTGCCGGCGGGAGACGGCTTTGTGGTGCTGGACCGTCTGCAAAAGGACGACAAACTGTCGGAGATTCCGGTGATCGTATTAACCGCGCGCGACCCGCAGGCCAACGAGCGGCGGGTGCTGCGCGCGGGGGCTGCGGCTTTTTTTCAGAAGCCGGCCGACAATGCGGAATTGCTCGAAGTGATTCGCGCGACTTTGCTGGAGGCAGAGGCCGGAACAGCCCTGCCATCATGAAGTGTCCAGGGGGCGCGACGTCTGCGTGCCCTGGCACGGAGAGCATCTTGCGGCGGCTGGATGGATTAAGAATACGCCAGAAGAGCAAAGAACTCGCCCCTGGGAGGCTCCGGCCGGTCCCCGGATTCTCCAAGGCGTCGTCGCAATTCACGTCGTAGCGAGTAATCACATGGCCTCAGGAGGCGACCGTTATGCGAGACAACTTTCATTCGGCCATTGGCATTCCCGTTGTGAGCCTACCCTTGCGACGCTATCCCCGAACCTTGTATAGCGTCCCTATCACGGTGCGGCATTTGTGCTGGGATGGGGTGCGGACGACGCGGGGAATCAGCCTCGATCTGGGGGAAGGCGGCCTGGGAGCGTTACTGGAACAGATAGTGGTAGGAGACACGGTCGCGCTGGATTTCTCATTAAACGAGCGCTCCGTGAGTACGGTTGCCATCGTGCGCCACGCCAGCGGCGCGCGTTGCGGATTCGAGTTTGTGGGGCTGACCGCGGAGGAGAAACAGGAGATTGGGGGTAGAACCATCATAGTCGGCAAGCAACAAAATGTCCGGGCCTGAGCGGCCCTAAACCGACACGACTACAGGAATCTGCCCATTGACCTGTAGGGAACGCTGGAAGAGGATCGAGATAGCTTTACAACAAGGCGCGAACGGATCACGTAAGCCCGATCCCGACGCGCCTTCCGCGCTTTCTCCGTTGCGTTTCGTCAGAGGAATGACGAACGAATCCATTTCTGTGAGAAGGAGAGTGAATATTATGCAAGCACGAATGAAGAACCCAGCCATGATTCTTCCCGAGGTAATGCAGGGCATGCAGACTCTGAGCAAGGCCGTCAAACACAGCGGTGTATCGGAGCGCACGGTAGGACTGGTTGAGCTGCGCGCGAGCCAGATCAATGGATGCGGCGTATGCACGGACATGCATTGGCGGTTGATGAAGGACGCGGGCGAAAGCGACGAGCGCCTTTTTGCTGTAGCCGTGTGGCGCGACACCCCATACTTCACCGACGCCGAGCGCGCCGCACTGGCCCTGACCGAAGCGGTGACCCGGCTCAGTGATCGCCCCGATCCCGTGCCGGAGGCAATCTGGGCAGAAGCTGCTCGTCACTACGACGAGCACGCGCTGGCCGGACTTGTCTTGGCCATCGCGGCCATTAACCTGTGGAATAGGCTGAACGTGACCACGAAACAAGTCGCCAGCCCGGATCTGGTGAAGTACGCCGAGAAGCCGCAATGGGAGGAGCGCGAGGTCGGAGTCCGGTAACACTGAAATAACGACGCAGAAGATCTGCTCATATCGTATGCGAAGGTGTTGTTTCCGCACGATGGTATCACCAAGCAGGACTTGATCGACTACTACCGCCGGACCGCGTCCTGGATTCTGCCCCATCTCGAAGCGCGCCCATTGATGCTCGAACGATATCCGGATGGCATCGATGGGGCGACTCGACCGTCAATGCTCAACTTTCCTCACAAACCCGTCGTCACTCCACTCCTCCGAGCCCACGCCGTTGTGTGCGAAAAACAACCCCGTCGGATCGTATTTCTTTTTCACCGACGCCAGACCCGCATAGTTGCTTCCCCAGTAGGCCTGCTGCCAGTTCTCCTCGAAGAAATTGCTTTCGGATACGTAGGCTCCGCCATTCGGCGCCAGCGCGCGCAATTCATTGACGCACCGATGGATCTCCTGCCGGGCTTTCCGGCCCTGTGCTACATCTGGCTCATGGCCGCGCACGCCCGGATATCCGCCGCCCGCATCTCCCACGATTGCCAGCGCAAACGCGCTCAGCACGGCGGGATTCGTCGCCGTATCGCGTGTAACTTCGATCGCCTCGCGCGGCGCTCCCGCCAACCCTTTGTTGAAATGCAGTTCGATGTTCTTATGGCGGGAACCGGCAAACAGCGCTCGGGCAAGCCGTTCTTGCGAATTATCTTCGAGGAGCGATGCTGGCATCCACAACGATTCGTATCCGTATAGGAACCAAGCCACCTGGCCCCCGTCTCCCGTCCACCACGCGTTGTTCGAACTCACTCCAGGACGCTGGTCCAAACTAAAAACTGGCAAATGATTCTGCTTCGCCCACTCTACGTCCCACCAATGCCGAGCCGGCATACTTCCGAAAATCGGTTGTCCCTCGATGGTGTAAGCGCCCGGCGAGAGCGCTACCCAGTTCAGAAAGGGCTGCCATAGCTTTTTCACTTCCTCCGTGCTCAAGTCGTGGCACACCATCAACAGATCGAGGACATTCCCACTCGTGATGCGGGCGTGTTCGCCCCAGTGATCGTTGAAGAGATGTTCCCGATAGAAACCGACGAAGTAGCGCAGCAAACGCCGAAACGCGTCGTCCGACGCGGCCTTCACCGTAAGAATTGCCGCACCCCAAAATTCCGGCAGTTCTCGCACGCGCAGCGTTACCTTGCTCACCGCGCCGAACGTTCCTCCTCCACCGCCCTTTAGCGCCCAAAACAAATCTGAATTCTGACAGGCATTGGCGATCCGCACTTTGCCATCCGCAGTCACAACTTCCGCCTCCAACAATCCCGCCGCCGCGGTTCCATAGTGCTTCGAAAAACTTCCAAAGCCGCCGCTCTGCACCAGTCCCCCCACGCCAACGGTAGTGCAGCCGCCCCCTTGCACATATCCGCCGCCTTTGGTCGTCACCGCATCGTACGCTTGCATCCAAATGGCACCAGATCCTATCGCGACTGCGCGCTGTGGGCTGTGCCCGGCCCTGCATCCTTGCGGAACAAATGCCTCATGCATGGTGATATCGTGCATCTCCCGCGTCCAAACGAGCAGCGAATCCGCCGCATTCGACGTGCCCTGATAACTGTGCCCCCCGCCCTTCACCACCAGGCGCAAATCATTTTCCCGTGCGAAGTTCACCGCTGCTGCAATGTGCTCCGGATTCTTTGCCGCAATTGCGTAAACGCTCGGTTTGCTCACCCAGGCGTCAACCCAGCCCAAAGTTTGCGTCAGGCCGGCCTGATCCCCGATGTAATAGGGATTGCGAATATTGTTTAGCAGGTTCTGGCAGTCCGCACTTCCCGCATCCTTGAGGCAAGCCTCGATTGGAAATTTCACCGAAATCAAATTCCCCTCGACCGCATCGTTCAAGCGTTTCCAGGCCGGATGGGAAGGCCAATTGGCATCCGACGGCCGGCGTCGCCGAAACGCAGTACGAAGACCCGCCACGTTCGATTTGGGCTCGGTTGGGGCAGCGCGCGCAATATTCTTCTCGGTCGCCGATAAAGAACGCGGCAACACCGGACTCAGTGCAGCCATCGCAGATCGTTTCAAAAATGTTCTTCTGTCCATAAGAACCTGGAACCCTTGCCTCGGCAGCAAGCGACGCCGGCGCAATCGTTATCGGCTGTTCGTTCATATTAAAGGATTCTCCCAGGACCAGATAGCCGAGCCTGAGCCGTGCGCAATCCGTTGCGCAAGTCAGTTGGATCTGAGAAGTTGCGGGCGCCGGCCGGCGATTTTCTTTATTGCGTGTTTCATCGACATGTTAGGTTTACAATTCTAAGAGCGTAGTTCGCTACGTTCGTCTCTCGCTGGCCAAACATCCAAGGTCAATGAAGGGAACTCCCATGCCGCCCAGTAATTCCCTTTTTGCACGAACCGTCACTGGTTGGGTAGCTCGCTACACAGTGGCTTTGTCTTCACTTGCGATTGCGCTCGGCCTCGGGCGCGTGTTGAGCCCCTTCTGCGGTAACCTTGCCCCTTATGCCCTATCGTTTATGGCGCTCGTGCTTTCCAGTTTGTACTGTGGCGTCGGCCCATCGGTGGCGGCAACGATTCTTGACTTGTCTGGCCTCAAATTTTGGTTCATCGCGCCCACCCACACATTTCAATTGTTGACGCTGAAGTCGGCTCTTGAAATGGCGACCGTCCTGCTCGTCTCGGCAGGTGTCATAGCGATGGGAGAGATACGCCATCGAGAATACGAAGCACTCCGCCGCAAACAAGGAAATCTGGAAGATCGAGTCCAACACCGGACTGCCGAACTCGAAAAGGCGAATCAGAGCTTGCGTGAGCTTACCGCTCGCCTCATGCAATTACAGGATGAAGAGAGGCGACGCATTGCCCGTGAATTGCACGATAGTGTGGGGCAGATATTGGCTGCTCTGACTATGAATCTCACGACGGTGAGTGCCGACATTGAAAAGCTCGTCCAAACTGGAAAGATTGTGAGCGATAGCCTGGCGCTGGCCCAGGAAATGCATAAAGAAGTCCGCACCGTCTCCTATTTGCTTCATCCGCCACTTCTGGATGAGTCGGGACTCGCGTCGGCTCTCCGCTGGTACGTCGAAGGCTTCTCTGAACGCAGCAAAATTAAGGTCCAGTTGGAGATTCCAGACGAGTTCGGCCGATTGCCACAAGAAATGGAAACGGCTATTTTTCGCACTGTGCAAGAGTGTCTCACGAACATTCACCATCACTCTGGAAGCGCTGTCGCCGCTATTCGAATCACCCGCTCGGCGGACGAAATTCGCTTGAATGTTGAGGATCGGGGAACCGGAATCCCGAGCGACAAGTTACAGGAAGTAATGTCGGCCGCCACTCCCGGAGTTGGCGTCAGAGGCATGCGCGAACGAATGAGGCAATTAGGCGGCAGCTTGGAGCTACGGTCGAACGCAAGCGGTACCTCGGTTGAGGCTTGGCTGCCGACCCCGTCCTCAGTGCTGGCCACTTCGGAAGTGGCGGCGTAGAGCGCGACGAACTGATCCGGCCGAACCAAATCTTCCGTCTATTTCCGGGAATGCGGCCTTGCGTCCAGCAAAACTGTCAAACGATTATCAATAATTCCGCATCGAAGTCTCATGCATTCGTTGCGATCTGAACCTCAGATGACGGAAAGAGTTGGGTTTGCAAACGTGGCAGTCATGAAACCTGACGCGGCCGCCCGTCTGATTGTGGTCTCGAACCGCCTTCCTCTCACGTTGCAGAAAACAGAAGACGGCTGGAACACGGTGCGAAGCTCGGGCGGTCTGGCGAGCGCGATGAACCCGCTCCTGGGAAAAACTGGTGGGGAGTGGATCGGGTGGGCTGGCGATGGGGGAGGGGATGAAGCCAACGAACAGCGCCGTGCCATTCTTGCCGAGTGGGAGGAAAAAGAACACTGCTTCGCAGTGGATCTTCCCGAACCTGTGGCCGCGGGATTCTATGAGGGCTATGCGAATCAAACTCTCTGGCCAGTCTTTCATGATTTCCCATCTCAGTTGAAGTTCAATGCGAAAGACTGGGACGCGTATGTCGAGGCGAACAGAATCTTCTGTGATGCGGTAGTCAAACGTTATCGCCCCAACGATTTGATTTGGGTGCATGACTACCATTTGATGCTCTTGCCGGGGATGTTGCGTGACAAACTGCCGGAGGCTGCCATCGGCTTCTTCCTGCATATCCCCTTTCCATCTTCTGAAATCTTTCCGGTATTGCCCAAACGCGAGGAGCTTCTGGAAGGCCTTCTCGGAGCCGACCTGCTTGCCTTTCAGACCCACGGGCATTTGCAGCAGTTCCGCGCGACGCTGCTTCGAGTGCTCGGGATGGAAAGTAAGATCATGCAGGTCGCAGTGGGAAGCCGGCCCGTTCGTCTGGAGGCGCTTCCGATCGGAATCGCTCCTGAGGAATACACGCGCCTGTTGACCGACGATGAGAAGACAGTCCGGCAATACGCGGAATGGGTTGAGCGTTACCGTGGACGAAAGGTGCTGCTCGCCGTCGATCGACTGGATTACACCAAAGGCGTCCCGGAGCGCTTACATTCCTACGCCTACCTGCTCCAAGCATCGCCGGAGCTTAAAGAGAAGGTCATCCTGATTCAGATCGCTGTACCTACCAGGGAAGGTATCGACAGTTACAAGGACTTGCGAACCGAGGTGAACCGCCTCGTCGGGGAAATCAACGGCAAAATCGGGACGCCCGAGTGGACCCCTCTGGTCTACATCAACCGCTCGATTGAGCGCAGCGAACTCGTAGGCCTGTACAAGTTGGCGGATGTCTGCTGGGTCGGGTCGCTTCGCGATGGAATGAACCTGGTTGCAAAGGAATATGTCGCGTGCAAAGCCGAAGGCGACGGCGTCCTGGTTTTGAGTGAATTCGCCGGCGCCGCTGCCGAGATGGGAGAGGCGCTTCTGATTAATCCCTACGACGAGGAGCGTACGGTTGCCACCATCAAACGAGCCTTAGATCTCGATGACCAGGAGCGTCGCTTACGCATGACGGCGCTTCACAATCGGGTTCTTCGAAACAATGTCTTCCATTGGGGAGACCGGTTTGTCGCCGCCCTGCAGGACGCAGTATTGGAACGCGGACGCTATATCGATACGCAACCGCAGCGCTTGCGAGCTGGTGAAATCCGGCAGGCCTACTTGCGTGCAACTCGGCGCTTGCTCATTTTCGATTACGACGGAACCCTCGTGCCGTTCGCGAGGCGGCCACAGCAAGCGGCGCCGCCTGCCACAGTACTCGAACTTCTGGAGAGGTTGGCTTCCGATCCCAAGAATCTCGTCGCACTCATGTCAGGCAGAGCGGCAGAAAACCTGGATCGTTGGTTCGGGAAGGTTCCAGGATTGTGGTTGATCGCCGAACATGGAGCCGAGATAAAACCCCGATCGGCATCCTCATGGGAACCTCTACGTGCGCAAGTGGCCGCGGATTGGAAGCCGACCGTTATGCCCATTCTCGAGCACTTCGTCGATCGCACACCGGGCAGTTTTATCGAACAAAAGGAATACTCGCTCGTGTGGCACTACCGCATGGCAGAGCCGGAGTTTGGAGAATGGCTGGCGAATGAACTCGTATCCATGTTAGAGGCCATGCTTGCGCAGACAGAGCTCAGGGCATTTCGAGGAGAGAAGATTATCGAGATCAAGCCGGTTTGGGCCAACAAGGGCGAGGCGCTCGAGCGATTGCTGCGAGACTCCCCCAATCCTGATTTTATCTTTGCCGCTGGCGACGATCGTACCGACGAGGACCTTTTCGAGCGCGTGTCCAATGATGATGCCTGGACCGTGCATGTCGGTGCTGGACCGACTCGCGCCTCATTTGTGGTGCCGGACTTCCAAGCCTTGCGCAGCACACTGCAATTGTTGGCGGAATCTGACAACGCCCGTCGCGCGTCTTAACTGCCTACGCCGCTACACCCCCGCTAGCCGGCGATATTCAGACGTTCCGACGCGCATATCAGAAGTCATTCCCGGGCCAATGTTTTCTTTCTATGTTTCTTTCTATCGTGCCGAACGCCGTTTTTTCTTGGCCACCGAGGATGCCTGCTTGCCTAACGCAGTGCGCACCGATTTTGGCAGATGCGAAATCGTACGTTTTCTTTTCGCTGCCGCGGCGGCTTTCTTAATGTTCTTTCGTGCTGCGCTCTTCTGTTTCGTAGATGCCATAGCTTTCCCCTTGAAGTCCGCTCACATCATTCTTCGATGCAGTATTGGACTGAGGGGGTAGTCCAAACTTCAGTAAGGCGAGATTCGGTGTTACGACTCACCATCGACAGTCCAAAGTCGCACGCTTTCTAGGAGGGGCATAAAATCCACCAATTCTTACAAGCATTACTGGAATTGGTGTATGGACGATGCCGCAACGATTGCCGAAAATTAAAGCATATCGATTCTTTTATGGAGGTTGATTGTGAAAGCTGTAAGTTACGAAGAAACCCGCAAGATGGCGGTTTCGGATCACCCGAAGCCGAAATTGAAGTCTCCAACCGACGCACTCTTAAGAGTTACCACCAGCGGCATTTGCGGAAGCGATCTTCATATGTACGACGGACGCACCTCCCTTGAGAAAGGGACTGTGGTCGGCCATGAAATCATGGGAGTGATCGAAGAAGTGGGCGATGCGGTTTCCAGTATCAAGAAAGGCGACCGCGTCGTTTTGCCGTTCAATATTGCCTGTGGATTTTGTTACAACTGTCACCGTGGCGACACTCATTCCTGCCTGACGATGAATCCGGAGGGCGCAAGCGCCGCCTATGGTTACGCCGGAATGGGCCCGTATGCCGGAGGCCAGGCGGAATTCGTACTCGTGCCGCACGCCGATTTCAATTGTTTGAAGCTGCCAGGAACTCCGGGAGATGAGTGGGAAGACGATTTTCTGCTTCTCGCCGACGTCTTCCCAACCGGCTACCATGCCACCGAACTGGCGTGCGTGAGCCCCGGCAAAACCGTCGCCATCTTTGGAGCAGGCCCGGTCGGATTGCTGGCCGCGTACAGTTCCATTCTGAAAGGCGCTTCCGAAGTCTACGTCGTCGATAACGTTCCGGAGCGGCTGGACAAGGCCAAGGAATTGGGCGCCATCCCCATAAACTTCAGCGAAGGAGATCCGGTCGAACAGATCTTCAAATTGCGGAAGAAAAATAAAGGCATCCAGCAAAGTCATCGCCCGGGGGAAGAAAAACTGGAAGGCGTCGACTGCGCGATTGACGCGGTCGGCTACCAGGCTCGCGACGACAAGAATCCGGGCAAGGAGAAACAGACGCAGGTTCTCGAAAATGTGATTCGTGTCGTGAATCCCACGGGCGCGGTTGGACTGATCGGCGTCTATCTTGCGCCCGACCCCGGCGCCGAGAATAAAGACGCTAAGAAAGGAATCTTCCCGGTGCCGCTTGCAGATCTCTTCGACAAAGCGCTTAGCCTGGGGAGCGGGCAGGCTCCAGTCAAGCGCTACAACGAATATCTGCGGGACCTGATCGTGAATGGCCGCGCCAAGCCCAGCAAGATTGTAAGCCATCACATCGGCATCGAAGAGGCACCGGAAGCTTACGAGAAATTCGATCGGAGGGCGGATGGCTACACGAAGATTCTGATCAAGTTCGGCGCAGAGAAGAAGGCCGCCTGAATTGAGCGAGGCCGGCGATGGGTTCGTCGGCCTCTATGCGTTTGCACTCTGTTTGCACTCTGAAGGTAATTGAATGATCCGAGAATTGCTCTCTCGCTGGCCTTTGATTCAGCAGCTTCGGACCGGCTCCGATGGAACCGGGATTGAGGCGATGACGGATCGCACGCGCAATCTCCAACCCAAAATCAGCGGCGCAGAGGTAGCGCGTTCGATCTGTCCTTACTGCGGTGTGGGCTGCGGGCAGCTCGTGTTTCACAAAGCGGGCAAGCTGGTCTCCATCGAAGGCGACCCGGAATCGCCGATCTCGCGAGGGCATCTTTGCCCCAAGGGCGCAGATACCTATGAGTTGCATACGCATCCCGGCCGACTGAAAACAGTCAAGTATCGGGCGCCCTATTCCCGCGAATGGCGCGAAATTCCCCTGGCCAATGCCATGGACATGGTGGCCGAACGTGTTTGGGATACGCGCGAAAGAAGCTTCGCAGAATCACGCGACGGCAAATCGCTGATGCAGACAACGGCGTTGGCTCATCTTGGCGGTGCAACTCTCGACTGCGAAGAAAATTATCTGATCAAGAAACTGTTCACCGCAGGACTCGGAATGGTGTGCCTGAGCAATCAGGCACGGATATGACACAGCTCCACTGTGCCCGGTCTGGGCACATCCTTCGGGCGCGGCGGCGCGACTACTGCGCAACAGGATCTCAGTAACTCCGACGCCATTCTTATTATGGGCTCGTCGATGGCAGAGAACCATCCGGTCGGCTTTCAGTGGGTCATTGAGGCTCGCGAAAAAGGCGCCAAGATCATCCATGTCGATCCTCGTTTTACTCGAACTTCGGCGATGGCCGATGTTTGGGTTCCTCTGCGCGCGGGAAGCGACATCATTTTCCTGGGCGCGCTGGTTCACTACGTGCTGGAAAACAAGAAAGAGTTTCGCGAGTACGTCGTTCCCTACACCAACGCGTCGACCATCCTCCGACAGGACTTTCGCGATACGGAAGATCTCGACGGATTATTTTCTGGATGGGACGAAGAGAAAAAGAAATACGATCCGGAGTCATGGCTCTACGCCGGCGCCCCCCCGAAGGAAGAAGTCGGCGGCATAGCCGGACATTCGGAAGTCGGTGGCGGACACGGAAAGGACCGCGGCGGAGAAGCTCAGGATGCCGGCGAGTATGGATCTGATCCGACGCTGCAACATCCGCGCTGCGTGTTTCAGGTCCTGAAACGCCATTTTTCTCGCTATACGCCGGAGATGGTGGAACGATTCTGCGGTGTTCCGAAAGATGTATTTCTCAAGGTCGCCGACATCTTCTCATCTGCCTCAGGACCGGAAAAAACCGCCGCGATCTGTTACGCCGTTGGATGGACGCAGCATTCTAAGGGCGTGCAGATTATCCGCACTGCTTCCATTCTTCAGTTGCTTCTGGGAAACATCGGGCGCCCCGGCGGCGGAATTCTCGCACTCCGCGGTCATGCCTCCATTCAAGGTTCGACCGACATCCCTACCCTTTACGATATCCTGCCCGGCTATCTGCCAATGCCCTTCTTCGGAGAAGAATCCCGCACGCTCGATGTCTACCTAAAGAAACACAGCTCTCGAACCGGGCTCTGGTCGAGCTTCGACAAATACTTCATCAGCCTGATGAAGGCCTATTACGGGGCTCAGGCAACTCAAGAAAATGAGTGGGGCTTTCACTGGCTGCCGCGCGTGACCGGCGACCATTCACACTTTGGCTATTGGCTCGACATGGCCGATGGCAAGCTCGACGGCTTGTTCGTAATGGGCCAGAACCCGGCCGTAGGCGCTTCAAACGGGCGTCTCCAGCGCAAGGCACTGGCGAAACTGAAATGGCTTGTCGTACGCGACATGGTGGAAACCGAAACCGCATCCTTTTGGTATGCTTCGCCGGAAGTTGAACGTGGTGAACTTTCTCCAGATTCAATCGGCACCGAAGTGTTTCTGTTTCCGGCCGCTGGGACTGCTGAGAAATCGGGGACTTTCACGAATACTCAGCGCCTTCTTCAGCATCGGGAAAAGGCTGTCGATCCTCCGGGAGATGCGCGCAGCGAAACCTGGTTCATGGTTCACCTGGGCCGCCGCCTGAAAGCAAAAGCGCAGCAAGATTCAACCCACAAAAATGCTGCATTACGAGCGCTGACCTGGGACTATCCAACCGAAGGCCCGCTAGCCGAACCGCAAGCGGAAGACATACTGCGAGAAATCAATGGATGGTCCCTGCCCGATCGCAAACAACTCACCCATATCAAAGATTTGAAAAACGATGGTTCCACTGCATGCGGAGCCTGGATTTACTGCGGCGTCTTCCCGGAAGAACATCGCAACCGCGCCAATGAACGTCACTCCAGGGATCTTCTTGGACATGGCTGGGGATTTGCCTGGCCCAACGACTGCCGCATCATTTACAACCGCGCATCCGCGAGTCCCGACGGCAGACCGTGGAGTGAACGCAAGAAATTAATCTGGTGGGACGAAGCAAAACAGGAGTGGACGGGACTGGATAATCCGGACTACGAAAAGAAAACGCCTCCCGACGCTCCCGCCGACATTCACAACGGCCACGGTACGAAGGCTCTGGGCGGCGCGAAGCCGTTTATGCTGCATCCGGACGGTGTGGGTTGGCTATATGTCGCAAGCGGACTCAAAGACGGCCCACTCCCGGCGCACTATGAGCCGCTGGAGTCTCTCCTTGAAAATCCGCTCTACGATCAGCAGACCAATCCCGCTGCCGATCGAAAAAAGCGGCCGGACAATCCCTACGCCGCCACAGATGACGCGCGGTTTCCTTACATCCTCACAACTTACCGCCTCACGGAGCACCACACGGCAGGCGGGATGACGCGCTATCTTTCTCATCTCAACGAATTGCAGCCGGAGCTGTTCACTGAAGTTTCTCCGGAATTGGCTGCCGAGCTCAATTTACAGCATGCTGAATGGGCGACTATCATTACCGCCCGTGCCTTGATCGAGGCGCGCGTGCTGGTGACACCGCGCATGCGGCCGCTGCGCATCGATGGACACGACGTTCATCAAGTCGGCCTTCCTTATCACTGGGGATATCAGGGTCACGTGACCGGTGACATCGTAAACGACCTGCTCGTCATCAGCGAAGAACCCAATGTCCGCATTATGGAAACCAAGGCGCTCACTTGCAACATAGTTCCGGGCCGCCGGGCGCACGGACGACAGGCCCTGGAGGAACTCGGGGCGAAAGTAGGATTAACGGCATGAGCGTGACTGCATTCCTGACGGATTCGACTTTATGCATCGGGTGCAAAGCTTGCGAGGTCGCTTGCAAGGAATGGAACGGCATCGCCGACGACGGCCTGCACTGGAACGGATTTTCTTACGACAATACTGGTGCCGTTGGCGCTTCCACCTGGCGCCATGTGAAATTTGTGGAACAACCTCCCGTGCCTGGTTTAGGCGGAAATGCAGGAGAGCAAACCTCGTGGACGTTTTCTTCCGATGTCTGCAAGCACTGCGAGGAAGCGGGATGTCTGGAGGCTTGTCCAACCGGTTCGATCGTGAGAACAGAATTTGGCGGAGTTTTCATCCAGCCGGATGTTTGCAATGGCTGCGGATACTGTGTGACAGCGTGTCCTTTTGGGGTGGTGGAGCGAAATCAAGAAGACGGTCGCGCATTCAAGTGCACGTTTTGCTACGACCGCCAGAAGGCTGACTTGGTCCCGGCCTGCGCCAAAGTGTGCCCGACCGAGTCGATCAAGTTCGGTGAGATCGAGGATTTGCGAAAGAAAGCCGAGAAGCGTCTGGAAGAATTACATCGGAAGGGTATCGACGACGCAACCATCTATGATCCGCGCGATACCAGTGTTGGCGGCACTCACGCAATGTTCATCGTCCGGGGCGACCCGCGAAGCTACAATCTGCCGCCCGCTCCCGAGGTGCCCACCGCATATCTGAAGAGAGCATGGACGTCATCTGCGATCGCGGGCGCGCTTCTTCTCGGCGGAACGCTGCTTGCGTTTTTGTCGGATAGCAAGAGCAAATAGAGAGAGTTCAGAGAAGAAGCGACACCGAAATAACATGAGCAATCCATTACCGGCACGACATCTAAGTGGCGATCTCAGTCGGGAGCAGCGTCTCGAAGCAATTCGCGATCAAGCCGAGCAACAGCGGCACTTACTGGTCGTCGGTGACCCTCCCGTCGGGGCGCCGTTTCCCCAGGCATCGCCTGAAAACGGCTATTACCAGATTCCTTTGCTGAAGCAACCTCCCTGGACCTGGGAAATTCCCTTGTACTTCTTCGTCGGTGGCGCTGCGGGCGCCGCTGCTGTGATTGGCGCAATCGCCGACTACACCGGCGCAAATCGCGAACTGGTGCGCGATTCTCGCTGGATTGCAGCCGCCGGTTCCGTCATCTCACCGGCGTTGCTCATCTCCGATCTTGGCCGGCCCGAGCGGTTCTTGTCGATGCTGCGCGTCTTCAAACCCCAGAGCCCGATGTCCGTCGGAGTCTGGACGCTGCTCGGGTTTTCCACGAGTTCCATCGCGACTGTGTTTGCCGCACACTTGCGCGATCGGTATGGGCCGTCCCTGCCGCTGCGTGTTCTCGAAAATGCCGGCCAGGCTGCATCGCTTGCTTTTGGCTTGCCGTTTTCGAACTACACCGGAGTTTTGATCGGCGCAACAACAGTCCCGCTCTGGAATCGTAACGTTGGTAACCTGCCGCTCCACTTCGGCGCCTCTGGCCTGGGCGCAGCGGTCGGACTTCTCGAGTTGCTCGGACATCGCAAGAGCCCCGCCCTGCAAGCTCTCGGTCTCGGCGCGGCGATCTTTGAAACCTGGGAAGGAATCCGCATCGAGTCGCGAGGCGACGCGTATCTCGACCCCCTTAAACGTGGGGCGAGCGGTTGGGTCGCGCGCACAGGCGGTGCACTCGCCGGCCCTGTTCCCACTTTGCTGCGAGCGGCTAGCTTATTCAGCACAGAGCAACGGTCGCAGTCTCTAAGAAAATGGGCGGCCTGGTCTTCCGTGATCGGATCGCTCGTTACTCGGATCGGGTGGCTCTCGGCGGGACGAGCTTCAGCGCGAGATTGGAAACTTCCGCTGCAAAGGAAGCTTGTTTAGAAACCGGGCCAAGAGCTTTCCATTCTGCTCGATCGGCCACTGCCACCCCCGCCTGACGCGCACAATTCGCGCAACAAAATATCTGTCCATGGCCCTCCACTCCGTTGGCCGATGAGACCCATCGAAGGTTTCCGGTGGCGACATCTGGTCGGTTCACCGGTTCTGCGGTACTCAGCCTCCCCGTTAGATGAGGTTCGTTCCGAACCAAGCTAACGGAAGCGCGGTATGGACCGACCCGCTCGGCAACTTGCAAACTCGAAACGGATAGAAGACCGTTTGCATCCGCAGATACGTGATCCAATCCCAGCCAAATCCCGTGATCGAGCCGGTCGCGCCCGTCCTACCTGAGGAAACCGTCGAAGAAGTTCAGGTTTTGCAGGCCTCGATTAAGGCCGGCTCCATCGCGCAAATCGTAGTTGCAGCAATCGCGATCATCGGTTTGATCTATCTGCTGAAGTTTGTTTTAGTAACGACCCTGGTCTCGGTCTTGTTGGCCTATGTCTTCGAACCGCCGGTGAAATGGCTCGTGCGCTTTCGCATTCCCCGTGGGTTCGGCGCCCTCGTTGTGGTTCTGTCGGCTCTTGCTTTATTCGGCAGCCTTGCGGTCTATTCTTACAATAGTGCGGTCCAGTTCGCCGACCAACTTCCTGCTTATTCCGCGCGAATCCGGAATACGATCGGCAGCATTCGATACCGCGCTGACCGCGTGGCCGAGCAGGCTCGATCCATCGTGGAATCCCCCAAGGACGAAAAACACGTGGTACCGGTCAAAATCGAGCAACTCCCGGGTGTCGCCGGAGTCATCTCGAGGAACAGCGAAACCATTCTGGACCTCTCCCTGGCGGTGGGTTTCGTCCCATTTCTCGTTTATTTCATGCTCGTACTCAAAGATCACACTCATGCGGCCACCGTTCGACTGTTCCCCAAGGAACATCGGTTGCTTGCTCACCGCACAATCGGCACGATTTCTGCGATGGTTCGCACTTACATCGTCGCCAACGTGCTCATCGGCCTGTTGAACGGTCTGCTCTGCACCTTGATCTTCTGGTCTCTCGGAATCAAATATTTTTACTTTATTGGCGCGTTGAGCGGGTTCATCAGCCTCGTCCCTTACCTCGGAGTGTTCGTGTCGTTGTTGCCGCCACTTGCTGCGGGTCTCGAAACCCTCGACCGGACTGGAGTCCTGGTGGTGATCATTGCGCTGGTCGGGATTCACGTAATCACCATGAACGTGCTCTATCCCAAAGTTGTTGGAAAACGCTTGCAACTGAATCCTCTCGGAGTGAGCCTCTCGCTTTTGTTTTGGGCCTGGATCTGGGGACCGATTGGACTGATACTGGCCATGCCGATCCTGGGCGCAACCAAGATCGTGTGTGATTATGTTGAACCTCTGCGCGGCGTCGGACAATGGCTGGGAGAATCGTTACGGTAAGCGTTCTACTCATCATCCAAATCCTCGCTTACATTCGGAGCGCACCGACTAAAGAAGATGCGTGATCGAAAGGCCTACCGGGCGATTCGATGCTTATGCATAAAATGAGAGCTCCATGACAGCCGACACAGTCGATCAAGACCAACCCATCGTGATCATTGGCGCAGGCGTTGCAGGCCTGGCTGCGGCCGTCAAGTTGGAAGAGGCCGGCTTACCATGCGTTATGCTTGAAGCACGTGATCGCATTGGTGGGCGCGTCTTCACACAGAGGGACGCAGTTTGCGATGCTCCGATCGAGTTAGGAGCTGAATTCATCCACGGTTTGCCTTCTGAAATATGGAACCTGCTCGACAAGTCCAAGATCGAGGAAGTCGAAGGTCAAAGCTGGTGCGTGTCCGATCGGCGGCTATCGCCGTGCCAATTCTTCTCGCAAGTCGATTCCATTCTTGAGGCCATGGATGATTCCCTGCCAGACGAGTCGTTCCTCAATTTTCTGGAACGTAGGTTTCCGAATCCATCTCATGATGCCGGGCTTGACGAAGCCAAACGGCGGGCGATCGGCTACGTCAGCGGCTTTAACGCTGCCGACCCCGCCCTGGTGAGCGTGCACTGGCTGGTTGCAGGCATGCGCTCAGAGGAGAAGATTCAGGGACATCGCGCGTTTCGCTCCAGCAATGGATACGCAGATTTGGTCGATGTCTTTGGCCGAAAGCTGGCGCGCTCCAGGATTTCGATTCAACCCGGCACCATCGTACGCAGCATTGTTTGGCAGCCTGGCGCCGCGCAGGTCAAGGCTTACGGCGAACAAGGCGCTACAACATTCCAAACGCCACAGGTTCTGATTACGCTTCCTCTCTCGCTATTGAAGGCTACGGAAGAAACCGGAGCCGTCGACTTTGTTCCTCCGCTACCGCGAGAAAAGATCGCGGCGCTCGATAAATTGGAGATGGGTACGGTGATGCGCGTTGTGCTTCGATTTCGGGATCGATTTTGGAGCACCATTTCGGTGGAGGGCGGCAAAGCAGCCACCTTATCTGAGATGAGTTTTCTGTTCTCCGACGATGATTCATTCCCGACCTGGTGGACGACCATGCCAAAGAAACAACCATTCATTACCGGATGGTCTCCGTTTCGCTCGGGTGAAAGGCTAGCCGGTAAGGATAAGGTGGTTGTAGTTCAGCAAGCTCTCCAGACGCTATGCCGACTGCTCGGAGTGCGGGACGCGGAAAGCAGACTTGAGGCTGCTTATGTTCATGACTGGCAAACCGACCCGTTTTCCAGAGGGGCCTATAGCTATGCCAGGGTTGGAGCGGACGGAGCACACGCGCGGCTTGCAACTCCAGTAGAAAACACGCTGTTCTTTGCCGGTGAAGCAAGCGATACCTCCGGAAACAACGGGACGGTTCATGGGGCCATTGCCAGCGGATATCGGGCGGCGCGGGAAATCGTCGAAGCGCGGCGCTTGGGGTAAAGATCCCATCGAACAAAAAGCAGCACAATGCTGCAATGGGTAGATGCACAGAGAGCCTCGTAATCCCGGTCAGTGTTGCGGGGTGAGCGACTTCAGATAGGCCAGGACTGCTTGGGCATCGCTCACTGACATGTGGAACTGGGGCATAGGCGCTCGCAACGGCTTGCCATCGCGCCAGATACCCGTTGTCAGTAGCTTGATCATCTCTGCGTCTGTTCCGGGTGGATCGCCCGCAATTCGTGGAGCCTGAAGCGGCCATCCTTGGGTCGGGCGGGCCGGATTGAGCCACAGTGGTGCACCTTCCAACCACTTGCTGCGGTCGAGGTTGCCTTGGTCATCGCGTGGCGTGTGGCATTGACCGCAGACCGCCAGATCCTCTGCGATGTATCGGCCACGGTCGACCATGGGCTGACTGCTGCGTGCGGCGGATTTTTTTGCATCGGCATGTTCGCTTTGCGCAAAGCCAGGAAGGCACAGCACGCAAATGATCGCCACCAATGCGCCATCGAAACTGATTGCCCGCAAACACATCAGTCTTGCGCTCGACTGTTGCCGGCATAGGCGGCTACTTTTGATACAAAAGCCTGCCCGATACTGGGATCTTTCGTCTTGCCGCTCAAAATGTCAGCCAAGGAAACCGATTTCCCATACAGACTGCGAGTCTCATCTGCATCCTGTGCAATCGAAGAGCCGTCGAGATTCGTGCCTGCGAAAAGCCCGCGTGATCGAGCATAGGTCACAACCTCGGCATTCATCGTCCAATGATGAGTTCCAACCGGCCCGGCAACGGCAGAAGTTTCCACTCCCATGTCGAACTTTCCTGATTCCAGTTGCTGCCTGCCCTTGTCATTCATTACGAGAACCACGAGGTCAACTTGTTCCCCGCCGAATTGCGCCCCCCAATTGCCGCCCGTGACCGTGAGTGGAGCGGGCGCGCTCCACCCGCTGCTCGTGCGGCAGGAAATGAATCCCTTGCCGTGTTTACCTCCGACGAGCGCAGCCACTTCCACCATAGACGGAAAAACCGCGACGCATTGCGCTCGTTTGATAAGTTGATCGGGCACGCCCTTGGAAGGATCGGCCATCACTTCATCGAGCACCTTGGCGGACGCGTCAATTCGTTTGGCAATGTCGGAGAGATTCTGTTCCTCCGCAGGCCAGCACATGCCGGCTAACAGCAAAATCGCACCCGACACCATCAGAGTATGTCGGCGAAACCGTCGATTGGTTTTTCTCACTTGAGCCAGACTCCTCCCTGTGCGAACCTAAAACCACATCTGCCAAACTAATTGTCCTGGACCGACGGGTCTATCGGGTTTCGACTGTAACTATGAACAATCAATCATTCAGGTTGCCTACGGACTGTTCTAACCTTAGGGGGTCCCGCCACACTGCTAAGCCGCCCGAGAGGACAACGCGAGAAACTTTCTGCTGCGACCCTGGGATCGTTGTCATGTCACGCTCTCTGCCCCGGATGCTGCAACCTTCTCCTTTGGCGTGTCATCCGACACTGAACAGTGTTCCGCGAATCGCGAGAGAGTTGAATATTTTGGGAGCCACAATCGGGAGGAAATGACATGCCAGCGAAAAAAAAGGGGAGCCGCCGCAGGTACGGCAAAGCAGCAGGAAAGTCGGTGGAAAGCGCCATGCGCCGGAAGAAACATGGCAGTCTCAAATCCGGCAGAGGGGGCAAGGGCGGTAAAGTAAAAAGCCGCAAACAAGCGATTGCCATTGGTCTTTCGGAGGCACGCAAGAAGGGCGCTAAGGTTCCCAGGAAAAAAGCCGCCTAAGCTAGCCGCCATTCAAGCTCGAGCAGACGACGGGAGCCTACGCGAAGTTTACGGTCCTGACTCGTT
This sequence comes from Candidatus Sulfotelmatobacter sp., assembly GCA_036500765.1. NCBI lineage: Bacteria > Pseudomonadati > Acidobacteriota > Terriglobia > Terriglobales > Candidatus Korobacteraceae > Candidatus Sulfotelmatobacter > Candidatus Sulfotelmatobacter sp. The sequence continues at coordinate 72,615 of DASYBM010000004.1, read as the reverse complement.
TCGGAGGGCGGCCACATGCCTAACTACTTCACAATGTTGGACTGCAAATCGAAAATCGCGCAATGTGAATGGAAAAGCCAAGGCATGACACCCGAGCGAACGGTCAGCAATTTTCAATTTTTTGCCCGGCGATGACGGTTTCGAGATGCCTCGGTTTTCTCGCCTTTATGGGCTCCGGGTTGGGAGCGTATACCGTAGCCTCCGCCAACGCCGGCGGCGAGTATAGGAACCACGGCCGTGGCAACGAAGGAAGCGATCTCGTCGCATCTGCGCGGTTTCTTGCTGTAGAACCATTCGCGAGTGGCGCCGTAAATCGCTGAACTGGCGGTGGAAGCCAGCACGTCGTGCGACACCCTCGTCCTTGTGCCACGTTTGGCGAGTCCATCAAGCACAACGATTCGAATCGCTCTGGTGACCGCCGAGTCCAGCAACGGACCAAAAGATCCCTTGCTGGCACACTGCTTTTCGTTCCTGTGAATCTCTCTCAGATAATCACAGACGGCAAGAACGATGGCTTCAATTGCGGACGCGCAGGTACCGTCGAAGCGGATGTTGCGCTCTTTCAATAGCTCGTGAAAGTCGCCCGCCACCATTGCCTCGAACAACCTGAACTTGTCGTTGTAATGGTCGTAAAAGGTAGCTCGGTTGACGGTCGCCGCGTCCGCAATACCCTGCACCAGGATTTCTTCAAAAGCCTTTTCCTGCAAGAGCTTCCGCAGAGCGTCCTGAAGGAGTCTTCGCGTCCGCTTCTGGCGTGGATCTCGCAGGTCGCAGTCTGACACGGGTACGGCCATTCACAAAAGCTTATCAGAATGCTGAATCTTATAACAACATATGTCGTCTAATCGACAAATGACGCTTATCGGAGACGACTTATGGATATCGGGCTTCTGCTTCTGCGATTGACTCTGGGATTCACTCTGGCGGCACACGGCACACAAAAACTATTTGGATGGTTCGGGGGACCTGGGCTAACGACGACGGGACAGTTCTTTGCCGTTCTCGGTTTTCCTCCCGGCCGGCGACATGCTCTCATGGCGGCGTTGAGCGAAATCGTCGGCGGTGCACTGCTCGCAGTTGGACTCGCAACACCTGCGGCGGCGGCTGCCGTGGTCAGCGTAATGCTGGTCGCCGCAGTAACCGCACACGGCGGCAAGGGGTTTTTCATTCAAAATGGCGGCTATGAGTACCCGTTCGTGCTCGCAGTCGCCGCGCTGACGGTCGCATTCACTGGACCAGGATCGCTCTCGATCGATGCGTTTGCCGGGCTTCAGCGCAGTGGTCCGTTCTGGGGCATAGCCGCTTTGCTGGCTGGCATGGTGGGCGGCGGTACGGGCTTGCTTGAATGGCGCAAAGCGCCCGTTCAGCCAACCGTTACTAAATAAATCGGAAAAATCATGCCGGAAAATCATAAAGAGCGTCACGCCTCCTCGACGAGGGACGATGTTCCCGAGATTCCGAATCGGCGCATGGGCAGATGCGATCAGCGCTTCTCCTCGATCCCGTTGGTCGGAAAAGTACCCCCAAACATAGGATTCCCGCTCTTTGATTGCTCCTTCGTGGCTTCGTCTTGAATCACATCCCAATGCTCGACGAGGATGCCATTTTCGATTCGGAGAATATCGGCGGCGATCCAGTTGACCGCCTGCCCAAACCCTGAGAACCGGCCGTGCACGATCACATAATCCCCCTCCGCGACGATTGTTCCTGGCTCATATTTCAATGTGGGCGGAATGCTTTTGATGAGATTGAACAACCCTTCACGCCCGGGCTCAATATGGGCGCTATGTTGAATGTAGCGACGTGACCAAAAGCGCTCGGCCGCTCCGTAGTCACGCTTGTTGAACAAAGTGTCGAAGGCCTCGAGGACAAGCGCCTTATTCTTTAATTCCGCGGTGCTACTCATCTTTGACCTTTAACTCCAATCTGCGAAAGAGCTTCGACTGGCGAAGCCTTGGCGCGAACTTCGTTTACCAATACCTCTGACCTCACATGGTCAGCACAACGCGGAATTCAGCCTTGCCGCTCATCATTCGCGCGTAGCCTTCCGAGGCCTTAGCCAACGGGTACTTCTCAATCATGGGCCGCACGCCTCGCATTTCGGCGAAACCAAGCGTGTCTTCGGAGTCGGTAGGAATTCCCGCCGACCAGCCGTAAATGCGCTTCTTGCCGAAAAGCAACTGAGGCGCGGCGACTTCGATCGGATCCGCGGGCGCGCCCACGACCATCAACCTGCCGTTGATGCCTAAGCCGCCGATCACTGAAGACATCGCTTTTCCGCTCGGCGCGGTGGCGAGGATGACTTTCGCGCCGCCCAATTTTTGCAGTTCCCCTGCGGCGTCAGTGGAGGCGCTGTCAATGTAGATATCCGCACCAAGCTTTTTGGCCAGCACGCCATTTTCAGGCCCTCGACCGATCGCGGCAACGCGATACCCGAACTTGTTCGCGAACTGAATCCCCAAATGGCCCAGCCCGCCGATGCCCTGAATCGCGACCAAATCGCTGGGCAGTGCCCCGCTGTGACGCAGGGCATTGAAAGTAGTAATTCCCGCGCACATCAGCGGTGCGGCGTCGGCAGCATCCAAAGCGTCGGGGATGCGTGCCAAAGCTTCGATGGGCGCGACCATAAATTCCTGATAGCCGCCGTCATAGGTGAGCCCGCAAACCTTGCCATTCGCGCAGTTCACAAAGTCGCCCCGCCTGCATGCGAGACATGTGCCATCCTGGCCCCCGTGCCACCCCACGCCGACACGATCGCCCGGTGCCCAGCCGTTGACTCCGGCTCCAATTTTGTCGATCACGCCCGCCACCTCATGCCCGGGAACGCGTGGATACGAAATGCCCGGAAACAGGCCATCTTTTGTGACCACATCGCTGTGGCAGACTCCGCAGGCTTGAACGCGAATCCTCACGTGTCCGGCGGAGGGCTCAGGGATTTCGCGTTCAACGACTTCGAATTCAGCGCCCGGCTTGGGGACTTGCACCGCTTTCATTTTTGGCATTTGCTATACCTTTCGTGCTCGATAATTCGCCAACTCGCGCGAGCATTATTTTTGCTCCCTAGAGCTTCGATCCGCCATCAACCGGAATGCTTGCTCCCGTAATCCAGCGCGCTCCGTCTGAGGCCAGGAAAGCGATGACATCGGCGACATCTTCCGCCTTCCCGATTCGCTTGAGTGCCTGCATTCCAAGCGCGGTGTTGCGGCCCGCCTCCGTTTTCGTGAAGTTCGACATGTCCGTGTCGATCACCCCCGGCGCGACCGCATTGACGCGAATGCCGCGCGGACCGAGAATGGCTGCCCAATTCTTGACGAGCGTCTCGATCGCTCCCTTCGTGGCGGCGTAGGCGAGAATCGAAGGTTTCTCTAAATCGGTTGTTCCGACAACGAAATGGGCTCCCAGCGATGAAGTCAGAACGATGTTCGAGCCGTCGCCGAGAAGGGGCAGTAGCTGTTGGACGAGAAAGAACGGACCTCGCACGTTCGTGGCGAAGAGATTGTCAAAGTCTTCTACGGTATAGTCCTTGATTGTCGCTGCTTTTGTAATTCCAGCATTCAACACCAGCACATCCAATCGCTCTCCAATAAGAGAGCGCACCGCCTTCGCCAGCAGGACTGGGCCTTCCGGAGTTCCCAAGTCCGCTTGAACGAGATCCGCCCGCCCTCGTTTCGACCGAATGTCGGTGATGACAGATTCCGCATCCGACGCGGATTTTCCGTAGTGAACCAGAACGCGGGCGCCAGCTTCGGCAAGAGCCAATGCGGTCGCTCGCCCAATCCCACGCGATGCACCCGTTACAAGAGCAGTCTTGCCTTCAAGAGAAGAAGCCATTGCTTTTGTTCCTTTAGGTTACTTGAAGAGAAAGTTTCTTGTCCTTCGTTGTTCCGAATCTATTGCCCGGCCTTAATCCGCTGCGGCAGTTCCAGAGTTCGAAACAATTCCATCGCTCGCGTTTAGAAAACGATTCGCTTCGAAGACGAAGTCCTCGTAATTCTGGTACCAGGATCCGTGGTTGGAGTCCGGATACAAAATCAGCTTCGCGTTTGGCATGTTCTGAACGAGATGAAGCGAGTTTACCGTATAAACAATTACGTCGTGGGTTCCGCTCACGACGAGCGTGGGCTGTTGAATGTTCTTGAGATAGGCGAAGCGCTCTCCCGGGTGCGCGCCCCACTGACTGACCGCCGCAATTTGTGCGCCAGCCGCCTTTTCGCTGACGGTGGCATCGGGGTCTTCAGTGCGCGAAAGATAACGCTTGAGGAATTCGCGGCCTGCCGCCTGGCTCTTCTCCGAATCGGTGAAGAATACTTTCAGCCAAAGATTCTCGGGCGGATTGTAACTAGCGCCAAAGATCGACGCGGTCTCCGGAGTGATGTGGCCTTGCCCATTGCCGGCATCCTGGTTTCGCGGCTCCGTTCCCACCAGGATCAATTTTCGTACCAGTTCAGGACGGTCCACCACAATCTGCTGCGCCACCATGCCCCCGATGGAGAAGCCGAGAAGATCCACCTGCTTGAGACCCAGTGCGTCGATGAACGCCTCCGCATTCTTCGCCATGCCTGCAAACGTATTCGCGACTTCACCCGTGGAACTGGCAACGCCCGCGTTGTTGAAGATGATGATCTCGCGCTCTTTAGCCAGACCGTCGAGAACTGCTGGATCCCAGTTGTCGAGGTTGCCCGTGTAGTGCTGGTTGAATACGAGCGGTAGCTTTCCCTTCTTACCCCAGCGACGGTACGCAAAACGGATACCGTTCGCCTCAACAAATTTGGTAGGAACAGTAATGGCCGTGTATTCGGCAGTCGCGATAGCGTTCATGACGTGGTTCTCCTTGCCCGTGGGCAATTCTCATTCTTGTTCGATCAAAAGTCTCAACCGTTTTGTCAGGCGTTGGTGCCGCCGTCGACCGTCAAACTCGCGCCCGTGATGTACGCCGCTTCCGGGCTGGCAACAAAAGCCACTAGTTCGGCGACATTTTCGACATGTCCATAGCGGTTCAATGCTGTGTTGGCCTTCTGTGGCACTGCCCAGTCACCGGCAGCAGGATTAAGATCTGTGTCAATTGGACCAGGCTGGATGTTATTCACGGTGATGCCCCGGCTTCCCACTTCTCTCGACAATGCTTGAGCAAACACCTTGATGGCCCCCTTGGTCGCCGAGTACGGCACTAAGCCCGGCGTCATGACACGCTCGCCAACGCACGACCCCATCGTGATGATCCGGCCGTCGTTCTTGAGGTGCTTCAGAGCTGCCTGCGTGGTGATAAACGTCCCCCGGATATTGATGTCAATCACGCGGTCCAGTTCTTCGAGCGTGGTCTCCTCGAAAGGCTTTGGAATGGCCGTGCCTGCGTTATTGATGAGCACATCGAGTCGACCAAAGGTCGCGACCGTCTTTTCGACCGCCGCTTTGACGGCATCCGCGTTGGTAGCGTCAGCCTGGATCGCGATCGCCTTTCGCCCTGCACGTTCAATCTCTTTGACCACAGACGCTGCCGTGTCCTTGCCTTGCGTGTATGTAATCGCAATGTCCGCTCCGTCGGCGGCCAGGCGCTTAGCAATTGCGGCGCCGATGCCCCGCGAGCCGCCGGTAACGAGTGCGACCTTTCCTTCGAGTTTCGTTGACATTGTTTTTCTCCACTTTCTTAATTTTTTTCTTTCGCGATCCAATCTCTTATGTATACCGAGCAGTTCGCGAGCGTGATGCCTTGCCCTTCGCAAGTTCCAAGGAACCGGACGACCTGCACGTCAACCAGGTTCAGTTCCCTTAAGTCCAGCAACACGTAAGAACCGCTTTCGCTGATCTGCGCCTCCAACTCCGCCAAATGTTCCGCTTTCATTCGACCTATGAGTCGAATCGTAGTGCGGCATCCGTCCGAATGCTTCTCAATCTTCAAGGTCATACTTAACGTTTCTGACGACTCGCGTGTGACCAGATCGCAATTCCAGCGCCATTCAGCATCTGTTTGAATCGCGGATGTTTACTTCGTTTGGATCGAGCTGAAGTTTCGGCGTTCGCCGAAGATTCGGCCTTGAGGCGAGCAGGTGATCGGCTCGTGCCGATCGCTTGGCGGTGTTATTCACGCCGGAAAAATAGGGCCCGTGTCATTGACCACGGAAATTGGAAGGAGCAGAAGAAGGACTATGAGACCTTGAAATGATATCGATCGATTCCTAATTTCCTGATCTTGGACTCCAGCGTTTGTCGGGGGACACCCAGTTTTGCGGCAGCACCCTTAGGTCCCCCAATCAGTCCTTTGGCCTCGCGCAGGGCATCTTCTATAACCGCTTTTTCCCGCTTTGCAAGATCGGCATGTAAGGGAACGTTCGATCCCTTAGATTTAGAAGGCGCCGGCGCAAGCCAGGGAGCGTCCACGGAAAAAATGTCGCCCTCGCTGAGGATCACAGCTCGTTCCACTACATTCTGCAATTCGCGGACGTTGCCGGGCCATTCATAGTTCTGGAACAGATCCAGAGTTTCTTTACTGATGTAACGGACCCTTTTGCCGGCTTTCTGCGCGTACCGCTCTACCAGATATTCCACCAGCAAAGGAATGTCACCGGCTCGATCGCGCAGCGGTGGCAACTGAATCGGGAAAACGTTGAGACGATAAAAGAGGTCTTCCCGGAATGCTCCTTCCGACACCGCCGCGCTCAGATCCCGATTTGTCGCTGCAAGTACTCGCACGTCGACGGAGATCGATTGATTTCCGCCGACCCGTTCAAATTCCCGCTCCTGGAGAACTCGCAGCAACGCGACCTGAGCCTCGTGAGGTAATTCTCCAATCTCATCCAGAAAGATGGTTCCCCCGTCGGCCGATTCAAAGCGACCCACCCGCCGCTGTGTCGCTCCTGTGAAAGCGCCTTTTTCATGTCCAAAGAGTTCGGAGGCGATCAGCGACGGCGGAATCGCGGCACAGTTAACCCGAATAAAGGCACGACTTGACCGTTTGGATCGATTGTGAATAGCGCGGGCAATCAACTCTTTGCCAGTTCCAGTCTCTCCCTGGATCAGAACCGTGGAGTCGGCAGGAGCCACTTTCGACACTTCCATTAACACCTTTCGCAATGTGTCGGACGATCCCACAATCTCCTCAAACATCGAAGAGCGCTCAATCTCTTCTCTTAGATAGACTTGCTCCCGGACCAACTGGTCGCGCGCAGCCGAGACCGCACCGTGCTCTAAGGCGTTAGCCACAGCGATCGCCAACTGGCTAGCCAATGCCTTCAGGAAATCGGCTTGCTGCGTCCTGAATTTGCCGCCGGCGTATTTTGTCAGTTGCAAGACCGCGATCGCTTCACCCTTGTTGATTAATGGCAAGAAATAGCCGCTCGGGACCCCTTCTTTTAGCAGCAGATCGTAGAAACGCTTGCCTTCCGCCGTATTGTAGATTTCCGGATCCGGGCTCTCACCTTGAGAGCCATCCATATACACAAGCTCTCGCGTTCGAAATGCTTTTCCCGAGGCAGTCCCGTACAGTGGCACAATGAGGCCTTCCGTAATCGAACCTCTACCTTCGCGATAGTTGACCAATCGTTGCCGGAGTTGCCCACTTGTTCGGTCGGGCAGCGAGAGGCCAATCAGGTCGCAGCCGGTTACATCCCGCAACCGCTCCGCCAATGACCCAAACAGGCTGGCAAGATCCAGGTTCGCAACCAGCGCCTGCTGCACATCGAAAAGCAGTCGTAAGCGGTCGAGCGCATTTCTAAGGGCTTCCTGGGATCGTTGCCGTTCAATTGCAATTCGCGCGACGTGACCTGCCCCTTCGATGAGTGCTAGATCTTTCTCAGTGGGAACTCGCGACTCGTGCGAGTAAAGCGCAAAAGCCCCCAGCACTTCCTTATCCTTGGTAAGGATCGGCTCCGACCATGCGGCCAGAATCCCATTGCGGATGGCCAGATCGCGATATTGATTCGGCCAGTTTGGCTCTGTGCCGACGTCGGGGACGACTACGCGCTTCTTTAAGAACGCGGCCGTTCCACATAAACCTGCCTCGAAAGCAACGGGCACCGGCATGATCGCTGCAATCCACTCGCGTGGAACCCGAGGACCACCGCCCTGAAAAAGATGCTTACCATCGGCGTCCATCAGCAGAACTGTCGTTACAGAGGGAGCAACCTGTGCGTCGATAGAACTGCACAATTGGTCCAAAACCTCTTTAAGGCTTGCGCCATCGGCGATCATCTCCAGCGTCCGCTTTTCGGCGGCATGCAAGGTTTCGGTCCGCTTGCGATCGTCAATGTCTGTGCCCGTTGCATACCAGCGAACGACGTTCCCCCCGCTGTCTAGCAGTGGGTTGTAACGAATCAGGAACCACCGATACCTGCCATCGCTGCCGAGTGCCCGCTGCTCGATTTCAAAAGGAGCCCCGCGCGCAAGGGCAGCCCGACGTTCTTCTCGCAATCTCTCAATATCGTCCGGATGAAAGATTCGTTCACGAAATCCTGGCCTGACGATATCGTCGGCAGGTAGGCCCGTATAGTCGAGCGTCGCTTGGTTCGCCCATAGCGGAACACCACTGGGATCCTGCACGACGATTTCGTGCGGGATCGCGTCAATGGTGCGCCGAAGCTCGCGTTCACTTTCCCGCAGCTTCTCTTCAGTTTGCCTGAGATCTTCGATGTCAGTAGCTGTTGCGTACCACCTGACGATCTTGCCTTTCGCATCGCGTAACGGCTCCGTACGAAACAGAAACCAGCGAAACCGTCCATCATGACGGCGAAGACGCGCCTGAACTTCACCCGGTTCACCTGCGGCCAGCAATTCCAGCCATTTATCCATCGCTCGGGGTAAGTCTTCAGGATGAAAGGCAGCTTGCCACCCGTAACCGCGGGACTCCTCGGAGGAGAGACCGGTGTAGTCCTCCCATCGTTTATTCGAGAACTCGTTCGTGCCGTCCGGCAAATTGCAGTAGGCTTGCGTCGGAATGGTGTCAATAATTTTGCGAAGCAAAGCCTCCGAGCTTTGCGCTTCTTTCAGAGTCCTCTCCAGCTCCTCCCGGCTCCGGTACGGCTCGGGCGCATCAAGGACCTCATTTTCCGGGAGCGTACTTGCATCGAGTTCCGCAGCGGCGTCTGCCCCGGATTGTGCCGCTTCGTCCACTTCGTTCTGCGATTCACGAGCCGTCATAGTGAGCGAATACTTTGATGTATTAGTACCCCGAATTGCTACAGTTTTGTTCGCGCCGAGGCTGCGCAACAGAACGGATTCGGCAGGTTTGTCGCGGGGTTCCCATGCGATCCACTTTTGCAAGTCTCGTCATGAGCCGGTTTTACCGAGCCTACAGTAACAGATCCAAAGAATCCAATTTGTAGGTGTCCATAGGGCGCGCTGCGACAAATAGCGACGTCGCAACTGAGAGAGGAGCACTAATCATCCAGAAGTGGTGAACGCGGATTTTCGGTACACTTTCCGAATCACTCATCATTTCATCTGCATCCACAATCGCAAGCTGAATAACGGGAGCGAATTTATGAAAATCGGATTCATTGGTCTTGGAAACATGGGCTCGGCAATGGCGATGAACCTGCTCAAGGCCGGACACGACCTTACCGTATATAATCGCACGCCCGAAAAAGCCAGGCTCCTTCTCGAGCAAGGCGCCCGCGCCGCCGGCAACCCGGCCGAAACCTCCCGTGCAGACATCGTATTCACCATGCTCGCCGACGATCATGCCGTTGAAAGCGTAGTCTTCGGCGAATCGGGAATCCTGGCGAATTTGCGCCCGCGATCGGTCCATATTTCTTCCAGCACAATCAGCGTCGCTCTCTCCGAGAAACTCACAGCCGCTCACGAAAAGCAGAACCAGCAATTTATTTCCGCTCCTGTCTTCGGACGTCCGGACGCCGCCCAAGCTGGCAAGCTGTTCGTTGTCGTCGCCGGTCTTAACGATGCCGTCGAGCGTTGCACCCCTCTATTCGACGCCATCGGTCAACGCACGTTCCGCTTTGGAGAGCAGCCTTCGATCGCCAATCTGATTAAGCTCAGCGGGAATTTCCTCATCGCATCGGTGCTTGAGTCCCTCAGCGAAGCCATGGCGCTCGTCGCCAAAGCTGGAATCGATCAGCATCAGTATCTGGATTTTCTCACTTCGACTCTTTTCGTCGCGCCGGTTTATAAAACGTATGGCGGACTTATCGCTGACAAACGATTTCAGCCGGCGGGCTTCGCCGCACCGCTCGGGCTCAAAGATGTTCGCCTCACTCTCGCGGCTGGCGAGCAACTTCGCGTTCCACTTCCGCTTGCCAGCCTCATTCGCGACCGCTTTTTGGCCCTGCTCGCCCGGGGCGGCGACTCCCTCGACTGGTCGGCGATTTCGCAAATTGCAGCGGAAGATTCAGGCCAGAGCGGCACACCTGGTCAGGCTGCATTATCCAGACCGGACGGGATCAAACGCTAGCGAGAATCATTCCGCTCGAACCTATCGTCAGCACTGGTACGCCAGCCACGATCGAAGCAATTCCCGGTCGTGTCGAAGCGCATCTACCCGCAGACATCGAAGCGCTCGAACTCGGACTAGGTTCCCGAACATCTATTGCTGATCGATGTATTGCTGATCGGATGGCGGCTAGGTCGGAGTTGGATCGATGGCGGATCCGAAATTTCGGCTCGCGACCGCCAAGTCCTTTAGAATGATGGTGGCCAGGGAGGGAGTTGAACCCCCGACGCCAGCCTTTTCAGGGCTGCGCTCTACCACCTGAGCTACCTGGCCACATTTCGAAACCCGCCCTCCGCGGGCGGCGAGGATTAGGTCGTTTCACGCTTCACGCTGAGACGGGACCCGCTTCCGAATGAATGCGACTCGCTGACCGGACGCGGGCGGAACGAAAACGATTATAACAACCGCACCGTTTTCCCTCAACGTAGCAGCGGATTCTCTCCCCTATAAGATTAAAACCAAGGACTTGACTCTAATGAATCGCGAACGATCGCCGCATCCTCGAGAATCCGCGCAGATTCGCGGATGGTTCTTATTCCGCGTAGCTCTTCACGAATTCCACCAGGCTGCGCACAGCTATACCCGATGGGCCTTTCGCGATCCACGGTTTCTGCTCTTCCATCCACGCGGTGCCGGCAATGTCGAGATGAATCCACGGAGTATCTTCGGCGAATTCTTTCAGGAACATGGCGGCAGTGATGGCGCCTCCCCAACGTCCGCCGGAGTTAATGATGTCGGCGATTCCGGAACGGATTTGTTCTTTGTATTCGTCGTCGAGCGGCATGCGCCACATCTTTTCGCCCGCTGTCTCATTGGCGGCGTGGAAGCGCTTATATATGTCGTCGTCATTGGCGAAGATTCCCGCGTTGTTATAACCGAGGGCGACTACCACCGCACCGGTCAGCGTGGCCGCGTCGACCAGGTGGGTGCAACCCAATTGGCGCGCGTAATAAAGTCCGTCGGCCAACACCAACCGGCCTTCAGCATCGGTATTAATGATCTCGATCGATTTGCCCGACATCGCAATCTGCACGTCGCCCGGCTTCTGCGCTTTTCCCGAAGGCATATTTTCCGTGGCGCACACGATGCCGATGACCTTGATCTTCGGCTTCAGCAGCGCAATCGCGCGCATAACCCCAATCATCGTGGCGCCCCCGGCCATGTCGTACTTCATCTTCTCCATGCCATCGGCGGGCTTGATCGAGATGCCGCCGGTGTCGAACGTAATTCCCTTCCCCACCAGTCCCAGCACAGGTTTCCCGGGGGCAGCCTCAGGTTCGTAGCGCATGACGATCAGCGCGGGCGGCTCGTCCGATCCCTGCGCCACGCTCCAGAAAGCTCCCATCTTTAATTCTTTGATCTTGTCGGCGCCATATACTTCGCACTTCAAGCCGACTTCCGCCGACATTTTCTTCGCACGCTCGCCCAGAATGCTCGGCGTCATGCGATTCGAAGGTTCATTCACCAGATCGCGAGCGAAATTTTGCGATTCTCCGATGATCCGCGCTTCGCGGGCGGCTCTTTCCAGCGCCGCTTTGTCCCCACCCGCCACAATTGTGAGTTCGTCGATCTTCTGGTCCTTGCGGTCGCTGCGATAGTAGTCGGGATCGAAATTTCCCACGTGCGCGCCCTCCACAATCGCGCGCACCGCTTCTTCGGCGGGAATTCCAGAGGGAGCAACGAAGGCTAACCTGCGAATGCCGCGCGACTTCAGCGCGCGCACGGCAGTTCCCGCGATGCGCCGCAGTTCATAGCTCGAGAACTTTTTCGCGCCCCCGCCGCTCACCAGCAGCAGCCGCTTTGCCATCATCGTGACCGGCCGATGCATCAGGTTAGTCTCAAACGGTTTGCCGGCGACTTCGCCGCTGGCCAACAGGTCGGCGGCGACCGATTGCACGGCAGGATCGCTAGTAGCCACTTTGAGTTGCGGCTTTTTATCTTTTTCTTTCACACTCGAAGCGGCCTCTGCGTGATCGAGTACAACCGCTACCAGCGATTCGGTTTCAAGTTCGGCGGGCGTAGCGAAAGAGATTGTGATGTCCATAGTTATTTATGCAGATTGTTTATGCACGATGTCCGGCAACATTCCAGTATCGTCGGCAGGGCAGGAAAAACGCAAGCCGGGGATAAGGCTGCCCAGTGGCAGCATTCAAACACCTGCGATATGATTCAGAACCGCACTCCAGATCGGTGAGGTCTTCATGCAGATTCGATGGAAGGTTGTCCCTGTGGTTGCCACCGTGGCATTGGGATTCGCTGCGCTGACGAGCCGCGAAACCGCAACCGCGGCTTCGCCACAAGCTACGGCTCCTGCGGTCAAATCCCCACTTCTCGCAAAGGACGCGAGAAATGGCGCACCCGCCCTGGGGGCACTTTCTATTCCCGACACTACGCTGGCCATCAACTCGCCGACGCCCATGTCGCAACGTATCGTGCACTACGAGATTGATGCCAAATACGACGCGGCCAAGCACACCATCGACGCGACCGAGGTGCTCACCTATCGCAACCTGACCGGGCAAGCGCTCGACCACTTCCCTTTCCATCTTTATCAGAATGCGTTTCAACCCAAGGCCACTTTCGTCCGCGAGTCCAAAATTGAGGGTAGCCGCGATACCAGCTATGACAAATGGGACGAGAAAGAATACGGCTCGGAAGACATCAAGAGCATAGAAGTGGCTGGGCAAGGCGACGTGACCGGGCAGTTGCAATTCATCGCGCCCGACGATGGCAACAAAGACGACAAGACCGTCGTCGACGTACGCGTACCCAAGCCAATCGCTCCCGGCGCCTACGTGCAGTTCAAGATTGCCTTCCACGACCAGATGCCGGAGACGCAGGCGCGCTCGGGGTGGAAGCGTGACTTCCTGCTGGGCGGGCAGTGGTTTCCAAAAGTTGGCGTTTGGTGGAACGGAGCGTGGAATTGCCACCAGTATCATGCGACTACCGAATTCTTCGCTGACTTCGGCGTTTACGATGTAAAGCTCACGGTCCCGCAATACGAAGTGATCGGCGCCAGCGGCGTAGAAGTCGGCAGCGTGAACAATCCTGACAGCACAAAGACTGTCACCTATCACGGCGACGACATTCATGACTTCGCCTGGACTGTCAGCCCGCGCTACAAAGTGCGCGAGAGTACTTACCAGGCGCAGATGGGCCCGATCAAGCTGCGCTTTCTGATGCAGCCCGCACACTGGAGCCAGGCCGAGCGCCACGAAAAAATCACCCGCGAATCGCTGGATCATTTTGAAAAATGGTACGGACCCTATCCTTATAAGACGTTGACCGTGGTGGATCCTGAGCCTGGTTCGGCGGCCGGTGGAATGGAATACCCCACGTTCATCACCGGGGACTCCAGTTGGTTCATGCCGGACGGCGTCTACCTGCCCGAAATTGTGGTGGAGCACGAATTTGGCCATCAGTACTGGTACGGCATGGTCGCCACCAACGAATTTGAAGACGCCTGGATGGATGAAGGCATCAACAGTTACACCGAAGTAAAAGTATTGGATTCGATTCTTGGGAAACATACTTCCTTTCTGAATCAGGCGGGCATCACCCTCAGCGAACGGGAAGAGCAACGTGTGAGTTACATCGGCGTCGCCGATCGCGATCCCATCGCGCAGAAGGCTTACGACTACTACAGTTTCAATTCTTATGGTGGCATCACCTATGGAAAAACAGCCAGCGCGTTGCTAACCCTCGAAGGAATCGTCGGGGAAGACACCATGGCCAAGGCCATGCATGTGTATTTCATGAAGTATCGCTTCACCCATCCCACCAAAGAAGACTTCCTGAAGACGATCGAAGAAGTTTCCGGCCAGAACCTGCGCTGGTACTTCAACCAGGCCATCTACGGATCGCAGGTTATGGATTATGAAGCGCTGAAAGTCGATTCCTTCCCCGTGAACTGGTACGAAGAGAAAAAAGACAAAGATAAGAAAGGCGAAAAGAAAAGCGACAAAGACGACACCATCTATCAGTCCTACGTATCTCTGGGTCGCAAGGAAGACTTCGTGATGCCGGTCGTGGTGGAGATCAAATTCGACAACGGCGAAAAGCTCCGCGAGCAGTGGGACGGGCAGAGCCGCTGGATCCGGTACGCGTATCGAAAGAAAGCCAAGGTTGTCTCCGCCGAGATCGACCCCGACCATACCGTCCAAATCGACCGCAACAACTTCAATAATAGCTATGTCGTCGAGGCGAATTCCAGACCGGCAAACAAACTCTCGAACTATTGGCTGTTCGCAACCCAGTGGATCAGCCAGGCGCTGGCATGGTGGGCGGTTTAGCAGCGCGCGCGCGGCGGAAGAGATTATCAGGCTTGACCAGGATTGAGGATCAAAAGAATGAGCGATAGAAATGGCCTACTGAGCGCCGGGTGGAGCAGAGTGGCACGGAACAAGCGTTACATTTTCTGGTTCTGGTTGTTGAACCTGACGCTGGCGGAATTTGGCACATCTGCGTTTCGCAAAAGCGCTCACGAAATTCTCGATCACAGCCTTGCCGCCAACGGCCTGGTTCACGGGTTTAATTTGTCCGTGATGGTCGGGTTGTTCATGCGTCCGGAATTCGGTCAGCTGTCGGCCATGTCGACGCCGGCCTTTTATTTCGCCTTTCTCTTTTTTCTCGCCACCGCGCTTTTTCTCCCCGGAGTCTTTCAGGGCTACGCTTCCACCTATCGCCTGCCGCGCGAAGATTTCTTCCGCGCCTGCGGGCGAAACCTGTGGCGCTACATCCGGCTCATGATCCTCGCCGGCATCGTGATGGGCATCGCCACCGGAATTCTCTTCGGCATTAGCGGCGCAATCGTCAAGAAAGCTGGCGAGAGTACCAACGAACTGTTGCCCTTTGAGCTAAACATGACGGGCCTGTTCGTGATCTTTCTGATCATGACGACTCTGCGCATCTGGTTCGACCTCGCCGAGGCGGACATCGTTTTGAGCGACCAGCGAGTCGTGCGCAAGTCGATTGGCGCGGCCTTCCGCCATACCTTCCGAGGCCTCGGTCGCCTGCTCGGGAGCTATGTCGTTACAACCATCATGGCGGCCATCATCCTTGTAGGCGGCCTCTGGTTGTGGATGAGCCTCATACCCGCCGAGAGCGTCACTCGCGCATTTTTGATGATCCAGTTAATCCTGCTGCTTCTGTTGATCCCGCGCTTCTGGCAGCGCGGCGTAGCCGTCTCCTATTGGCAGTTGCACATGATGGCGCCAGTCGTCCCACTCGTACCCATGCGACCACTTGAGCCGCGACCGCTCGATCAGCCCATCGCGTCAGCGCCGCCGTCACCGGAACCGACGCCTGGCTTTCTTGCTCCTGAATCTCCCGCCGCTGAACCTGCGCCAGCAGAGCCGAGTGTGCCGCCGCCGACGCCCGAGTCTTGATCGAGAAATCGCGGCGGACGATTACGCAACACGCTTACAAAACAACACGCTTACAAAACAATGATCGTAATGCCCCGATTGCGGCGCCCCAAATCCCCGTCGCTCTTTAACCCCGACTGCCCTTGCAGCAGCCTCCACGTCGCTTCGTCACTCTTCGACCAGTTTTCCCCAAAAATGCAGCCGCCAATCTGTCCGCCCTCAACTAGCTCACGCAAGCGCCGCTGCACCGCGATACGAATATCCCCGCCCGTTCCGCTGGATCCATAACCGTGGATCACCTTGATCAGCCCCAATTTGCATTGCCGCGCCACCGCGATCTCACGCTCCAGTCGCTGCAGCGCCTCCTGCACCGACGGCATATCGGATTTTAGGTTTACAGTCTTAATGGGGATGCCTCGGCCGCTAGCTCCTCAGCGCGATGGAAGGATCGTAAACTTCTTGCGCCCAGGAAGGCGATAGATCTCAAAATCGTCGTGATCAATTGTCAAGATCAGGCTGATCGACTCACGGGCAGCGAGATGGACCAGAGTAGCGTCCGCGAAGTCCATCGGACAATCGGCGTACTCGTTCATGAGCGCCCGAATCTGACGAAGTTCTTCGTTCGCAATCGATGACATTTCAATTGCTCCGGACCGGATCAGCGTCCAGACGCTGGCTATTTGTCGCCTGTCGCCGCGCGTCAGATGGAATACTTCCGTGAGCGCGGCCTGGGTCGTCAGCAGTGGAAGATGCGCCCGCTTGTAAGCCGCCGCGCAGGGCTCATGCCAACTATCGCCAGCGTCAACCAACGCGAGAATTGCGCCCGTATCAATGAGCCCGGTGGGCGGCACGCGACTCCTTCTCATGCTTGCGCGCAATAATGTCGCGAACTAATTCGCTCGCCCGCGATGCGCGAGTCGGATCTCCTCCACGGATAGAACCAATGGCGGCTGCGGCGCGCTTTCGAATCGCCGCCTGCTCCGCCTCATAGTCGCCATTGCCGTTGCGGCGCTGGTTCAGCCACTCCGTTGCGATGTCATCCAGCAGCGCCGATAAAGACTTCCCTTCCCGGTGAGCTTCACCTTCGAGTTCGGCCTTTTTCTCCGCAGAAAGGCGCCAGCTATAGACTTCTGTTTTCATGCACTACATTGTAGTGCATGGCAAAGGATAGGTCAATTACACCCTCTTGAATGGCTTCCAATCGCTTCTCACCCCTTCCGGCTCCGGCTGATCGCTTCCCTCGCCTCTTTATCCGCCGTCCGCCGCCGTTCGGTCTCGCGCTTATCCCAAAGCTGCTTGCCCTTGGCCAGCGCCAATTCCACCTTCACTCGCCCATTCTTGAAGTAAAGGCGCGTCGGGATCAACGTCAGTCCCTTCTGCTGCGTCTTTCCGATCAACTTGCGAATCTCCTCGCGATGCATCAGCAGCTTTCGCGTGCGAAGCGGAGCATGGTTGTGGATATTGCCGTGCTCGTAAGGCCCGATGTGCGCGTTCAGCAGCCAGACCGCGTCGTCTTTGACCAGCCCGTAAGAATCTTTCAGGTTGGCCAGCCCTCCACGCACCGATTTGACCTCGGTTCCGGTCAGCACCACCCCGGCCTCAAATTTTTCCAGCAAGAAGTAGTTATGTGAAGCGATCCTATTAACGGCAGCGTCCCGATCGCCGGAGGCAGTAGGATCCCGGCGCGGGGATTTCTCCGGATTGGCCTTGGTCTGGTGCGTAGTTTGGCGAGCCATGGGCTTGGGGGAGTAGTTATCTTAGCGCATCGGTCGGCTTCCGGCTCTCGGCTTGCGGTCCGAGCAACTAGTCGAAAGAAACGCACTTGGGGACTTTTCGCCGGACGCTGAGAGCCAGAAAGCGGAAGCCGCTCTTTAGGACTACGACCAAAGAGTATAACTCTCGTGCACGCAAGCACTTCGGAAGCCGCAAAACACGATGCTATAATCGGCTCATCAACAGTATTTTTGTGTTTTCAATGGTGGTTTCGGGAAAAATCCGCGTGTCCTAACGCGGCCAAATGCGCAAAAAACGCGGAGCCGGCCAATACTGTAAGCAGCCGCTACTGTAAGAAATAAGAAGAAGAGGATCATCTCGTGAGGATTATCGAATGAGACGCCTGAGGCGCCCGGCACTATTTCTGCTGCTGGTCACAGTTCTAACGCTCCCAGCCCTCGCCGACAAAGCCAAAGATCTTTACGCCAAGGGTCAAGACGCCGAAGCTCGCCAGCACTACGCGGCGGCCTACGACTTCTTCAAGCAGGCCTATGATCTGAAACCCAAAGATCTGCGCTATCGGGCCGCCTTCGAGCGTCTTCGTTTCGAGGCCGCGGCCTCCATCGTCCACAACGGCCAGAAACTTCGCGAGGACGGCAAACTCGACGAGGCGGTCGCCGAATTCCAGAAAGCGCTGACCATCGATCCGTCGCTCTTCATCGCCAAACAGGAACTGGCCCGCACCCTCAAGATGATCAACGACCAGCGCAATCCCCAGCCCCAGGCTGCTGGTCCGCCTTCGGGCCTGGAGCGCAAGATTCACGAAGCCGCCGGTCCCGTCGAACTTGCCCCCATCTCCAACGTCCCGGTCACGCTGAAAATGATGGCTACCAAGTCCGACGTAGTCTACCGAACAGTCGGACAATTGGCGGGCATCAACGTCCTTTTTGATCCCGATTACACCGCCCGCCCCATCAACGTTGACCTCAACGGCGTCTCGCTCGAAGATGCTCTCGAAATTACCGCCCTGGAGTCGAAAACCTTCTGGCGACCGGTGACTGCGAACACGATTTTTGTGGCACAAGACAATCCCGCGAAGCGCAAGGAACTGGAACAAAGCGTCCTCAAAACTTTCTATCTTACGAATCTTTCCGCGCCCACCGAATTGCAGGATGTAGTCAACGCCATTCGCGCCGTCCTCGACGTCCAGCGCGTGCAGCAACTGCTCTCTCAAAATGCGCTGGTCGTGCGCGGCACTCCCGATCAGATCGCGCTGGCGGAAAAACTCGTCGAGGACCTCGACAAGGCGCGTCCGGAAGTCATCGTCGACATCGCCGTCATGCAGGTCAGCAAAGACCGCTCCCGCACGCTGGGCTTGAGCCCGCCCACCAGCGCGACGGTCACCTTGCAGGACAATATCAACTCGAACACCTCCACCACCACCGGCACCACCACGACCGGTACGACCTCGACGGGTACAGGCAGCACGGGAATCAACCTGAACACATTGGGTAATCTGAATGCAACCAACTTCCAGGTCACCATTCCCTCCGCCAACTTGTCGGCGGTGATGAGCAACAGCGACACCAAGTTGATTCAGAATCCCCAGGTTCGCGCCCTCGACGGTCAGAAAGCTTCGCTCAAGATTGGCGACCGCGTGCCGGTCGCGACCGGATCGTTCCAGCCTGGCATTGGCGGCGTCGGCATCAATCCGCTGGTGAATACTCAATTCCAGTATCTGGACGTCGGCGTAAATATCGAAATTACGCCCCACGTGCACGCCAACGGAGAAGTCACGCTGAAGATCACCATGGATGTTTCGGCCGTCACCGGCCAGTCCAACATCGGCGGCATCAGCCAGCCCATCATCGGGCAGCGCAAGATCGAGCACGAAATTCGCCTCAAGGACGGCGAGGCCAACCTGCTGGGCGGCATCATGGAAGATCAGCAGACCAAATCGCTGAGCGGAATTCCCGGCCTCGCGCAGATTCCGATCCTTAAGTATCTCTTCGGCCAGACCACCCAGGACCATTCGGAGAACGAAATTATTTTCGCCATCGTGCCGCACATTATCCGCGGCACCGAAGTCAGCGAGCAGAACCAGCGCGCCATCGATATTGGCACCGCCAGCACCATCGAATTGCGGCACAAACCGCAGGCTGCTCCCGCGCCCGCTGCGCAAACTTCCAATCCGGCCTCGACCCCGTCCATTCAGCCTCAATCGAATTCCAATCACCCGCCCGCCGGCCAGGGCTCTCCCACCAACGGGACCGGCGGCACACCCAGTTTCTTGTTCGATCCGCCAACCATTCAGGTGGCAAAGGGCAACACATTTATGGTGAACCTGTTGCTCTCCGGCGCTCAAAACGTGTCGTCCGTTCCAGTGCAGTTGAACTACGATCCGAAAATGCTGCAACTGGTCAATGTATCGAATGGCGGCTTCCTCTCGCAGGACGGCCAGGTCGTAACTGTGGCGCATCGCGAGGATGAAACTGTCGGCCAGTCGCAGATTACGGCCGCGCGGCCGCCCGGCGCTCCAGGAGTCTCTGGTCAGGGCGCGGTGGTTACCATGACCTTCCAGGCCAAGGAAAGTGGGCAGACTCCACTGGTCATCACGCGCGGAGGCGCGCGCGATCCCGGATTGCAGGCCATCACCGTCAACGGAGCGCAAGCCTCGGTGACCGTGCAGTAGCGGTTCGAGGACGAGGTGGGAATGTTTGTGCCCCGGAGGGGGCACATAAAAATAGCCCGGCGCTTCCAGCGCCGGGGAATGTTGGCAACACGGAATCGCGTCCCAGAGGGACGCCTGAACTTCGACGCATGACTCCAGAGGGTTTTCGTCCCGCAAATCATCGCGACGAATTGAACTGAAAGAAACGACCATGCTTTACCGATTCCATCCCGGGCCGAATGCAAAGCGCGCCCAGGGTTTCACGCTCCTCGAATTAATCATCGCGACCGCCATCTTGTCGGTTCTCACGATGATGGCGCTGCCGCTGGCCCGCGTCACCATCCAGCGTCAAAAGGAAAAAGAACTTCGCCGCGCCCTTTGGGATATGCGCGACGCCATCGACCGCTACAAAGATGCGGCCGACCGCAACGCTTTTCAAACCAAAGTGGACAGCGGCGGCTACCCCCCCGATCTCGAAACTTTGGTCAAGGGAGTCGAGGCGCAAGGCGGCAAGAAAATGCGCTTTCTGCGTTCTCTTCCTATGGACCCGATGACCAAAAGCACGGAATGGGGCATGCGCTCCATGCAGGACGATGCTGACTCCGACTCCTGGGGCGGACAGAGTGTCTTCGACGTCTACACGAAATCGGAAGGCACTGCGCTCGACGGCACGAAATACAAGGATTGGTAGATGCTCTGGGGCATGAACAATTCGACCAGCATGAGCGGATCTCTTGACGGCTCGCTATTGCGCCAGTTCGTCCGCAAGCACGGACGAAATCAAAACCGTGTCAGCGGTTTCACGCTGCTCGAGATGATTGTGGTAATCAGCATCATGATCATCCTCATGGCAATTGCCATTCCCAATTACAACCGCACCGTCGTCCAAAGCCGCGAATCGGTTTTGCGCTCCAATCTGTCGACCCTGCGCAGCATCATCTCGCAATACACCCTCGACAAACAGAAGGCCCCGCAATCGCTCGACGATCTCGTCACCGCCGGCTACCTGCGCCAGATCCCGATTGATCCCATGACCAAAGAGACCAACTGGGAAGTCACCAATGAAGACACCTTGATGGCCGTCGATCAGCAAGAGCCTGGCATCGTCGACGTGCACTCCGCCTCCAACGGCATCGCCAGCGACGGAACCACCTACAGCACCTGGTGAGCATCCGGCGTTGTCGTCCGCCACTGTCATGCTGAGCAAGGCGTTGCCTGAGCGAAGCGAGGGCAACGCCACAGTCGAAGCCTCCCCTACCCAAACCAGCCCGGATTTTACCCGCGACGAGGCACCCCGAACGCCGAACTAAATCCGGTCCAGTCGCGCCGCAGCCGGGTATGAAAGCCCCGCACTCGTCGCTCACGTTTTCCACAACCATCCTGCGACGGCGGTGACATCCAACCTTGACCTCGAAAATAAAAAAGCAGATTATTGTCAAAGCGGAGGCAGTAGTCGCAAAACCCAGAACAGTGCTCCTAACTCCCTTGTTCTCTATATTTTGACCTCTAACTCGCGACGGCTCAAGATTTTGCAGACAATTTTTGCAGACCCCGCGCCAGTCAAGGCTTTCGGAGGTAGGGGGGGAGGGGGTACCCCTTGTGCAGCAGCGCGTATTTCCTCAAGCGAGCAGACTCTTCTGAGCGTGTCTGCCGTGTTTCTTTACGGAGATTTTGCACAGGCCGCGCCCGAGAGACTACCATTTAACCATGCCCGTCGAAACCGAAATTCAGGCCCCCACTTCGATTCGCGCCCCGCGCGGCAACTCCATTACCTGCAAAGGCTGGCAACAGGAAGCGGCCATGCGCATGCTCATGAACAACCTCGACGAGGAAGTCGCCGAGCGCCCCAAAGACCTTGTGGTCTACGGCGGCACCGGTCGCGCCGCGCGCAACTGGGAAGCCTACCACGCGATCGTCGCCACGCTGAAGACTCTGGCCAACGACGAAACTTTGCTCGTACAGTCTGGAAAGCCAGTGGGCGTTTTCAAGACACACGATCATGCGCCCCGCGTGCTGATCGCGAATTCCAATCTCGTCGGCCACTGGTCGAATTGGGAGAAGTTCAACGAACTGGAGCGCGCAGGCCTGATGATGTATGGCCAGATGACCGCCGGTTCGTGGATCTACATCGGCTCCCAGGGAATCGTGCAGGGCACATTCGAAACTTTTTCCGCGGCAGGGGAAAAGCATTTTGGCGGAGATCTCTCCGGCAAGCTGATCGTAAGCGGCGGTATGGGCGGAATGGGCGGCGCTCAGCCTCTCGCTGCCACCATGACCGGCGCGGCCTTTCTGGGAATTGACGTTGACCCCGAGCGCATCAAGAAGCGCCTCAAAACCGGCTATTGCGACTTCATGGTCACCACGCTCGATGAAGCGCTGCGCATCTTGAAAAATGCCATTCGCAAAAAAGAAAATGTTTCGGTTGGACTCGTCGGAAACTGCGCCGACATCATTCCCGAACTCGCCGAGCGCGGCGTCGTTCCCGATATTCTGACTGATCAAACTTCGGCGCACGATCCTCTGAACGGATATGTGCCCAACGGCATGACGTTCGAAGATGCGCTGGCGCTGCGCAAGGCCGATCCGAAAGCATACGAAGAAAAATCGCTCGATGCAGTAGCGCGCCACGTCGAAGGGATGTTACGCCTCCAGAAAATGGGCTCAGTCACCTTCGACTACGGCAACAACATTCGCACCTTCGCCTTTCAGCGCGGCGTGAAAAACGCCTACGACTTCCCCGGCTTCGTTCCGGCCTATATTCGTCCGCTGTTCTGCGAAGGACGCGGCCCGTTCCGTTGGGTTGCATTGTCGGGCGAAGCATCCGACATCCACGTGACCGACGATCTTGTTCTGGAATTATTTCCCGATAATCGCATCCTGCGCCGCTGGATTGACCTCGCAAAGAAACGGATTAAGTTTCAGGGATTGCCCGCCCGCATCTGCTGGCTCGGCTATGGCGAGCGCGCGCAATTCGGCCTCGCCATGAACGATCTGGTGAAGAAAGGCAAGATCAAAGCGCCGATCGTGATTGGCCGCGATCATCTCGACTGCGGCTCGGTCGCGTCTCCCTTCCGCGAAACCGAAAGCATGAAAGACGGCTCCGACGCGGTCGCCGACTGGCCTTTGCTCAACGCCTTGCTCAACACGGCTGCCGGCGCGTCCTGGGTATCGATCCACAACGGCGGCGGCGTCGGCATCGGCTACTCGCTGCACGCGGGCCAAGTCCTTGTCGCCGATGGCACGGATGACATGGCGAAGCGCATCGAACGCGTCCTGACCACTGATCCTGGAATGGGCATAATCCGCCACGTGGACGCCGGATACGGCGAGGCGAAAGAGTTTGCGAAAAAAGCAGGCGTTAAAGTGCCAATGGATTTATAAATGCGGTCAGGTCAACCTTGCGGGATTCGGTTTCGCAGATACTCTCCCGGTAGCAATATGGTAATGCCTTCGATCTTCTTCCCGAAATATGGGCCGAAATGCCGAACATCTCCGGTCAGCAGGTGAGTGGCTCTGGCTCCGATGGCCGCGAGCAGAATCGGCCTGTCCTTGAACGGCAAAGCTATGCCGCAGGGAACCGGCATGTCGCCAGCCTCCACCAGTTCGACCCGTCGCGCGAGATGGGCAAGCCGCGCTCGCGGATCTCCTTCATCAAGATTGATCTTGGCTTCTTCAAAAGCGTATCGGGAACTGATCAGCGTCGCATGCTTAAGCTTCCAGAGTCGCAGAAGGCCAGCGTCAGGACGATAGGCTGCTGAAAACAGGACGTTGGCATCAAGAAACAGCCGATCCATTTATTCCTGTCGCCGTTGAGGAATCGAATCCGGATTTAGGCCGAGTCTTCGCACCGCTTTCTTCGCATTGCGGTAATCGGCGGCGTCAACGGCATTGGACAGGAGGAACTCCGCTTTGCGTTCTGGTGTGTACCGTTCGATCGGGACGACCACAGCCGGGCGAATGAGAATGCCGTCGCCGGTCTCCTCCGCGATTACGATGCTGCCCTCTTCCAAGCCGAAGCGTCTGCGCAGGTTTGCAGGCACTACTATGGCGCCGCGCTTTCCAACTCTTGCCGATTGCATGATTTGTTCTCTATGTCTGAATGTCTGATTATACGTTCCTCCCGATAGTCAGACAAGTCCGTAAAAGGCGAACCAAAACCTGACAGCCGAGGCGGCTGTCGCCACAAGGTTATTTTGCCAGGGCATCATGGACGGCTTCGTACGCGGGCTTCTTCTGGTAGTTGGCGTCCCAGAGCAGCGCCCAGCCTTGCCCTTTGTAGAACTGCGGAATCCAGGAGTGCTTGTCGGTGAATCCCCAGGTTTGTATTAATTTGCAGGCGGGTTGCTGCACGCACAGGGTTGTGATTTCGGCGTAGAGTTTGGCTTGGGCGCCGAGCGAAGCTGCACTCGAATCGCCGAGGCGAATGTCTAGCTCGGTAATATGCAACTCCAGCCCTAGCTTTGCGAAGCGTTCCATATTTCGCGCAAACGAAACCAGCTTCGCGGGATCGTCGAATTTCAGGGTGACGTGCGCCTGAAAGCCAATGCCGTCGAGCGGAACGCCGCGTTTCTTGAAGTCCGCGGCCATCGCGTAAATGGCATCTGATTTCTTGTTCATTTCTTCAGCGTCGTAGTCGTTGTAGAAGAGCTTGGCATTCGGATCGGCTTCGCGCGCCCAGCGCAGCGCCTGCTCGATATATTTCGTGCCGCCCCCGGCGCCGATTCCGGGCTGGTCGAACCAAATCGTATGACGCATTGTTCCGTCGTCATTGAACGCTTCATTGACCACGTCCCATGCGTACACTTTCGACGCGTAGTGCGTCATAACCGTTTTGATATGGCTGTGAAGAATCTCCGCAAGTTGCACCGCAGAATAATTCCCTTTCTTCGCCCAATCCGGGATCTGGTTGTGCCAGACGAGAGTGTGCCCGCGGACGACCATGTTATGACTTTGCGAGAACGCAACCAACGCGTCGCCGCCTTTGAAATCATAAGGATTGGGATCGTTGTCAGGACGCGGATGAATTACTCCAAATTTCATTTCGTTCTCGGCTTGAAGTTGACTGAACTCCGATCCGAGAATCGCCGAATAATCCGCATCACCAAGGTATGCCGAAGCGGCCGCGGCGCCGATGAGAATGTGACGAGCGTCGGCGAGTTGGCGTAGCGTTGCAGGCGCCGACGCAGCCGATTGAAGCGCGATGGCGCACAGCGCGGTTGCTATAAAGGTTCGGTGCCGATTTCCACTCATCTTGGTTCCCTTCCCGTGAGATGTTAGGCCAATCATCGTACTTCGCACAACCGGACCACCCGGGAATCGAGGTTGTCCATTGACTTCAGCTTCAGGGTCATAGGCCAACACTGCTGCTAAACTAAAGCACGAGTGAGCCCCGCGACGCCAAAATTTAAATCTTCGAAAGCGCTGTTGCTGGTTAACATTTGCCAGCTTCTCACTTTGCGTTCCAGCGCGCGTGAGCGTGGTCCGCGCCGTGGACCTGCCCTAAAGGATTTAGGCATTATTGAAGACGCTGCGGTGCTGTGTATAGGTGGCAAGATCGTTTCGGTCGGAACCACTCGAGATGCACGGCGTGATGGATGGCTCAAGCGCATCCGACAGATTATGGAAGTCGATTGCGCGGGCAAGATTGTGCTGCCGGGTTTCGTAGACTCGCACACGCATCCGGTATTTGTGAGCCCACGGCTGGTCGATTTTGAGAAGCGCATCGAAGGCGCTTCCTATGAGGAAATCGCGTCAGCCGGGGGCGGAATTCGGTCGAGCCTGGAGGCTGTTCGTAAGTCTGCGAAGACGGCGCTCGCCAACAAAGTGTTGGCCACGCTGGAAGAGATGGCAAACCACGGCACTACGACGGCCGAAGCCAAGTCAGGATATGGTCTCACGCTCGAATCGGAAATGAAGTCGCTGGAAGCTATAAAAGACGCGGCTTCCCGCTGGCCCGGCAGTTTGGTGGCAACCTTGCTCGGAGCCCACGTCGTGCCAAAAGAATTTCAGGGTTGCTCACAAAAATATGTTGAGGTCGTCTGTACAGAGATGATTCCCCGGTCGGCGAGGCGGAAGCTCGCCCAATTCGTTGACGTGTTCTGCGATAAAGGGGCATTTACTGCCGAGCAAACAGAGCGAATCTTTGCAGCCGCCGAAAAGCATGGGTTAAGCGTCCGCGCGCATATGGGCCAGCTTTCGGAGACAAGTTTGTCGCCGTTCTTGCGCTTCAATCCGGCGTCGTTCGATCACATGGATCACGTGAACGAAGCCGACATTGCACAGTTGGCGAAGGGCAATACTGTGGCTACGCTGGTTCCGGGAGCGAATTATTTTCTGGGGCTGAAGGAATATGCGAATGCGCGGCGCTTGATCGACGCCGGAGTGCCCGTAGCGCTGGCGACCGATTACAACCCGGGCACATCGCCGACTGTCAGTATGCCCATGGCGATGTCGTTGGCGTGCACGCACATGAAAATGTCGCCGGCCGAAGTTGTCGCAGCGGGCACGATCAATGGGGCCTGGGCGCTTCGCCTAGCGGATCGCAAGGGGAGCATTGAACCCGGAAAGGATGCGGATTTAGCAGTGTTCGACGTGCAGGATTATCGCGAAATCCCCTACTGGTTCGGCGCCAACCGCTGCACCCGGACAATTTTGAACGGTGTAATTGCGGGTGGGAATTGAACTTTCCCGACAGGCCGCACGTATTAGAATGGAAAGTTGCACATCTACTCGCATGGTGCTCCATAAAGATACCCATGATCGGGAAGCACTCCGACTTTATCATCTGAGGAAAATTATGAAACGAGTTTCAGCAGTTCTGACTTTTCTTGTGCTGGCAATGTCGGCCGCTTTCGCGCAGCGACTGCCTGAGATTGCCCGGCCGGACAATTACAAGCTCACCTTTACGCCTGACCTGGACAAGGCGAAGTTCGAAGGCGATGAAACCATTTCGATCCGGATGCTGAAATCCGGCCCGGAGGTTACGCTGAATGCGGTCGACATCGATTTCCACGATGTCACCATCACGAGCGGCGGAAATACCCAGAAGGCGAAGGTCACGCCCGAAAAAGAGAAAGAAATGGTGGTCCTGAGCGTGGATAAGCCGCTGGCCGCGGGCCCCGCCTCGATCCACATTACTTACAGCGGCATTCTCAACGACGAAATGCGGGGCTTGTACCTGGGCAAGGATGATGCGGGACGCAAGTACGCCGCTTCGCAGTTTGAGGCCACGGATGCGCGGCGGGCATATCCATCGTTTGATGAGCCGGATTACAAAGCAACGTTCGACATTACCGCCGTTGCGGAGAAGGGCCAGGTCGCGATCTCGAATCAGAAAGTCGTGTCCGACACTCCCGGGCCCGGCGATAAACACACGGTGAAATTTGCGACGACGGCTAAAATGTCTTCGTACCTGGCGGCGCTGGTGGTAGGAAACTTCGAATATATCGAAGGCGAGGCTGACGGCATTCCGATTCGCGTCTTCAGCACTCCTGGCAAGAAGGAAATGGGCAGGTTCGCGCTGGAAACCGCGACCTACGTGCTCGGCTATTACGATAAATATTTCGGGATCAAGTATCCCTACGGAAAGCTGGACCTGATCGGCCTGCCGGACTTTTCCGCGGGTGCTATGGAAAATACGGGCTGCATCACCTTCCGGGAAGTGATTCTCCTGATCGACGAGAAGCAAGGCTCGGTCGGCTTGAAAAAAGAGATCGCCAGCGTGATTGCCCACGAGATGGCGCACCAGTGGTTTGGCGACCTGGTCACGATGAAATGGTGGGACGACATCTGGCTCAATGAAGGTTTCGCGACATGGATGGAGACCAAACCCGTCGCGAAGTGGAAGCCGGAATGGAATTATCCGCTGGATGACGTGAGCGGAACCGGCCAAACCCTCAACGTGGATTCGCTGGCTAACACGCGCCCGATTCATCAGGCGGCGGAAACTCCCGCGCAAATTCAGGAATTGTTTGACGGCATCGCCTACGGCAAAGCCGCATCGGTGCTGCGCATGCTGGAGTCCTATCTTGGCGAGGAAACTTTCCGGGCAGGCGTGAATGCCTATTTGCAGCAACACCAGTACGCGAATGCGACGGCGGTAGACTTCTGGGACGCGCAGGCGAAAACCTCAAAGAAGCCCGTCGACAAAATCATGCCCACATGGGTAACGCAGGCGGGCGCGCCCATCATCAATGTCAAGGCGCAATGCTCGGGCAATTCCACGAACGTCGCGCTGACCCAGCAACGTTATTACATGGATCGCTCAAAGTTCGAGTCGCCCAACGACCAGCTCTGGCAGATTCCTTTGTGCCTGCGGGGCTCGGCGAGTGGCAATGCTCCGAAGTGCGAACTGATGACCAAGAAAGAAGAAACGTTCACACTGCCAGGGTGCTCAAGCTGGGTGCTGGCCAACGCCGGGGCGACCGGTTATTACCACACGGGCTACTCGGAAGACGCGGTTCGCGCGCTGGCGACCGACGCGGAAACGAAACTGACTCCCGCGGAGCGGATCGCATCTCAGAACGATATCTGGGCGTCGGTGCGAGTGGGGCGGGAGCCGGTGGGCGACTACCTGGCTTTCGCGAAAGGCCTGCAATCCGACGGGAATCGTGCCGTGCTGGATGATGTAATCGGCCGGCTCAGTTATATCGGCCGCTACCTGGTAAGCGACAGCGATCGCGATTCTTACCGTGGGTGGATGCGCCAATATCTGACTCCGCTAATGCAAAAAGTTGGGTACGAACCGAAACCCGGCGAGAGCGACGAGCAGAGGACTCTGCGCGCGCGCGTGTTCACTGCGCTGGGGCGTGATGCTCGCGATCCTGAGGTGATGGAAGAAGCGCGAAAGCTGGCGGACAAAGTGCTGGCAGATCCGACCTCGGTGGATCGCGAACTCGCCGGCGCAGCCATGAGCGTGGCGGCGCTGAACGGCGATGCTGGGTTCTACGACCGCTTGATGACAGCCCTGAAGAATCCGAAATCGCCCGAGGAATACTACGGATTCCTGTTTACGCTGCCGCAGTTTGGCGATCCAAAACTGTTACAGCGGACGCTGGACTATGCAATTTCCTCCGATGTGCGTTCGCAGGATGCGCTGCGGGTGGTCACGAGCGTGCTGGGAAATTCGGCGGGGCAGCAACTGGCGTGGGATTTCATTCAGCAGCATTGGCCTGAAATTGAAAAGGCTGGAGGTCCGTTTGCCAGCGCTGAGGTTGTGCAAGCGACCGGCGTGTTCTGCGATGCAAGCAAGCGCGACCAGGTAACGGAATTCTTCTCCGCCCACAAGGTCGCGGCGGCGGAGCGCAGCTATAAACAATCGATTGAACGCATTAACATCTGCGCCGACTTGAAGTCGCAGCAGGAACCGCAACTGGCGGCTTGGCTGGGACAGCACGGAGCGGCGGGCGGAAAATAGAACGGCGAGAGGTACGATAGCCCGGGATATTTTCCCGGGCTTTTTTGTTTGCGAGCGATTAATAGAAAACGCTAGGGCATAACCGGCAGCACGAGATATGACGGCAGATCGGACGAGCAATAAACGCGCTGCGTGGCCGAGACGAAATCCGATGCGGCAGCCCGATAGATGCTGGGCACGAACTTCTGCGGATTGCGGTCGATCACCGGGAACCAGGTGGATTGGATCTGCACCATGATGCGATGGCCTTTGAGGAATACGTGATCGTGATCGCGCAGAGGGACATTCCACTCCGTAGGTTTATTCGCGATCAGGGGTGCGGGCTTTTCGTAGCTCGTGAGATAGCGGCCGCGGCGCACTTCCATCGCGATGGGTAGTTCGTATCCGTTTAACGACTGGGCGTACTGGCCGGGTTTGGGGCCTTCGTCGGGATTCCAGGCATTTTTTTGTGCGTCCTGTGGATACACATCGATCAGCTTAACTACGAAATCGCTGTCGGTTCCGGAAGTGGAAGCATAAAGATTCGCCGCCAGCGGGCCGGTGATGGTGAGATCGTGGTCAAGGGGAGCGCTCGCGAAGGTGAGGACGTCGGGACGGTTGTCGACAAAACGCTGGTCGGCGACTTCCCATGTGCGCCAGTCGCCCGCGGGATACGTGGGCGAGATGGGACGCTGGCGGTACGGCACGGGATTCGCGGGATCGGAAACGTATTCGCGATAAGCTTTGCCCGCGCTGGGTAGGGAGAAGGAAAGCGTTCCATCGGCGTGCAGATATAGCTTTGTGGGTTTGGCTTCTTTCGGAGGCCATGCGGGATACGTGCGCCAGGTATTTGATCCGCTTTGAAAAGTGCTGGCCTGCCATGCCGGCTTCTCGCCTTTCCCGTGCAGGTAATAGCGGAAGAACGGCGCCTGAATATTCTCGCGGAACTCACGGGCAGTTTCGTGCGCTCCGAAGGGAATCAAGCCAATGCTGTCGCCCTTGGGAGACTGCCATTCGCCGTGATACCAGGGGCCGGCAACGATGAAATTGGTATGCTGCGGATCGTTCTCTTCGGCGTGTCGAAAAATCTGCCACGGTCCCCAGGGATCTTCCTGATCCCAGAATCCAGCCACGTTCAGGTTGGGGACGGTCGAAGCGTGCAGTTGGCTGACCCACGCTTCTTTTTTCCAGAACTCGTCGTAGTCAGGGTGCTCCACGCTGGAATTCCAGTACGGAATCGCCCCGTGCAGATATTTCGCATTGATATTCAATAGCGGGCCGAGATCGAGATACCACTGGTAGGTGTCGTAGGTCTCGAAGTCGAAATGCGTGTTCTTATTTTTGTCCGACTGCTCCATGACCGCATATTCGAAGTCGTAACTCTCGCGGAGAGCGCCGTAGCGATGATCGTCATCGTTCATCCACTGATCGACGGGCGAGGCTTGTTCGCTGATGGCGACGAGCGCCGGGTGCGGATGGAGCAGCGTGAGCGCGGTGGTCAGCCCATCGTAGGAGACGCCGAACATGCCGACTTTGCCATTATTGTTGGGAACATTTTTCACCAGCCACTCGATCGAGTCGTAGGCGTCGGTGGTTTCGTTGGTGGCTTTGGGATCTTTCAGATCGACCCAGGACGACAGATTAAATGTGCCCTCGGATTTGAAGCGGCCGCGCAGATTCTGGAAGACGAGGATGTAGCCGTCCTGCATGAGTTCTTTGAAGGAAGTGGGAACTTGCTCGGGCGATTTCTCGGGAACGCCGTAGGGCGTACGGCGAAACAGAATAGGCAGCGGGCCCGACTGGTCAATGGGAGCGAGGATCGCGGTCTGCAAGTGAACTCCGTCGCGCACCGGAATCATCACTTCCTGGTAGTTGAAGGGCGGCTTCGCGTGAGGCTGCTGAGTTTCCTGTGCGGCGGCGGAAATCGCGATAACCAAGGACAAGCCAAGGCGCAGAGCTGAACGCACGCATTTCCTCCGTGCTGCTTTTGTTGAGATGAACCGAAGAGCGCAGTATATCAATCGGCAACGCCCGGAGGAAAACGGCTCTGCTGTCCTTTAGCGTTACGGTTTCGTTTACGCGCCGGGCCGGCTAGCGGGAGTTCCCTTCGACTCCGCTCAGGGCAGGCTCTTCGCTCCGACTGAAGTACGGCTACGCCCAGGATGGCAGCACGTCTAACAACTCCCGCTTAATAACTCAAACGACACGCACAACCCTCTCATGGCTGCAAGAACCAGGGCATCGTGGTGTCATCGGTCTTTAAGAAATTCAAGAGTTGGCTGGCTACTTTCAGATCTCCCGCGGGTGACGCCGGATGCGTGCCGTCCGCCTGCAAGTCCTGGCACGTCCAGACAAAGCCGTCGCTGCGGCCGAGCATCCCATTCGACCAGTAATACGGTCCCCAGGACATCCACGGCGCTTCGACCGTTCCCAGTGCCGAGTTGTAGTTCAGGTTGGCGTTGCCGGCGAGCTGGTCGCCGATTGCGTTCTTCACGGCGAAACCCGCTTCGTAGGCATATGGTTCCGGGTCGATCTTCGCCACGCCATCGGAATAGCCTGCGTAGATGCGACTGGAGAAATACGCCAGCACGGCATGCGGGAACAGCGTGTGAACGTTGTTCATCTCCGTCTCATAGTTGCCTTGCATTCCGGTCATGTCGCCGGGAAAGGTTCCGGTGGCGATGCCATTGGTGTCTTCGACCCAAACGGCGACGACCTGGTTCGCGGTCACTCCCTGGTCGGGCAGATAGTTGTTGACGATCGTGTTCCAGTAGGGCGAGGAAATATCAGAGAACAGATGCGGCGTCGCACCACCCTGTGCGCCGTTCACGATGACGAGAGCGGGATTCTTCGACGGCTCGGCATTCGCCAGGGGAACAAAAGCGCTGAATTCGTCGAGCGCAGTCGATTCTCCGATGGCCAGCATGGCGTACTTGCCTGTCGGGCTGTAATTGCCGTTGGAGTCGAGTGGGACGATGGCTTTGGCGATGGCAACGCCGTCGGAATCGTGCGAAGGCGGACGCACGTTGCTGCCGCTCGGATACAGGCCGCCTTCCTCACCCAGATAACTGCTGGTTCCCAGATCGGTAAGGGCAACCATGGGAGTCGTGGTTTTGGCGACGTCGTACCAGATATTGTTGCAGACGGCCCCTGTGGTTTTCGAAACCGTCATGCTGAAGAGCTTGGTAATGTTCTTCTTGGCATTGTCTTTCACGCCGGCGGTAAACGTATATGTGCCGGTGGTGACAGTCGAGGCAATGGTTCCACTGATGAGGCCAGAGGTTGAGAGCGTGAGGCCCGTGGGCATGATCGATCCCGGCTTCAAGCTGAAGGTATAAGGTGGGGTTCCAGCGGCCGCGCTCAACTGCGCCTGATAGGCGGCGTTCTGAGTTGCCGCTGGCAGCGTTGGCAGGTTGAGCAGCGACAACGAACTGGCGACGACTCCGTTGCCGATCAGGTCGACGACTTTGGTCGGAATCTGATTGAAGTTCAGTCCGAGGACGCCGGTCTCGGAGGTCACTAGAGTGGGACTGTAGCTGACGCTGAGCGTTGCGAAGCTGCCGGCATTGATGGTGATGGGAAGGGAGACGGGAGTGATTATGAAGGTAGGCGGCGTGAGCGTGACGGAGGTCAGCTTGATGGAAGCAGTGCCGGTATTGGAAATCGTAATCGTCTGCGCGGAACTTTCGGTTCCCTCAGACTGATTGGGAAAGCTCAACGCGGTTGGGCTGATGCTCACTACCGCTTTGGTTCCCAGTCCGGTTCCAGTGAAAGGAACTGCCAGAGGCGCGCCCGTCTGCTGGCTGACCGTATACGTGCAGCTGAAGGCCTTGGACAGATCCGGCGCGAAAAACATGGAGAAGCTCGCCGACTGCTTTGGAGCCAATGTGTAAGGAGTGGTGCCCGACGCCAGCTTGAACTCCGGGCACGACGAAGTAATCGCGGTAAGCGTGGTGCTGGCTGTACCGTTGTTGGTGATCGAAAGATTCTTAGTCGCGGATTCCATCCCGACATAGGTGCTGGTAAAGGATAGCGAGGCGGGATTCGCGCTGATCTGCGCGGACGCGGCGGCGAGCAGAAGCGCGCTCGCCAGGAAGCAGTGGGCAAAGCAGAAGCCGATTCGGCGCACCGCAGCAGGCATGGTCAATCCTCCGATACTTTCAGATCTCTTCGTTCACAGCTTTTTCGTTCACAAATGGAATGGAAAAAATTCAACTTGGTGTGGAGGCGGAGCACCTTGGCTGCAAGCATCCAAGGTCGACGCCGTCGGGGGACACAGCCCAACCTGGGGATCCGCTCTGGTAAGGAGATGGATCGTTTCTGGCATTCTTCGCTGGAGTGACTGGAGTGTCAAGGATGAAAGTTCTTGCACAGGGCAAGCGATCGATGAGGCAGCAAGATCAGGCTACCTGGCTCTGGCCTTCGGGCACATCGATTGGCATTGGCGAAGATTGTGCGACCACTTTTTCAGGCTCTATCGCCAGAAACTCCTTCGGGCAAATCAAGCCTAGAACCGGCGTCGTCATGAAGGTCGTAACCAATGCCATGATCACCATCATGGAGAACAGGGCCGGAGAGATGACTCCGATATCGAGGCCGATGTTCAGGATCACCAACTCCATGAGGCCGCGCGTGTTCATCAGCGTGCCCAGGCCAGCCGCTTCCCGCAGAGGGATTCCAGTGAACCAAGCGGCCAACGTAGTGCCCCCAAGTTTTCCCGCCGTCGCCACTAGAATGATCAGGCCGCAGTACATCCACATCTCCGAACCTTTGACCAACCCGATGTTGGTACGGAGTCCGGTGAAGGCGAAAAACAAAGGCAGCAGCAGAGTGACGGTGATGGTTTCAAAACGATCCAGCACATACCGAACGAAATGGCGCTGCTTGGGCATAATGGCGCCCATCAGAAATGCGCCGAAAAGCGCGTGAATCCCAAGCAACTCAGTGCAGAGCGCCGAGATCAGAACCAGCAGGAGCATCAACGCGATCAAGTTCTCGCTCAATGCGCCGGTCGATTTGTAAACGCGCTCGCAGCCGCGCAAGAGCGGGCGGACGCCATAGATCATGATCAAGCCGAAGACAGCAATGCCGCCGATAGTTACCCAGATGGAGCCTGTCGAATGTGCTGCACGGATCAGAACTACGATGTAGGCAAGAATGCACCATCCCGTCGCATCGCCGACCGCTGCGCAGCCAATCGCGACAGTCCCCAGGCGGCTGCCCAGCAGATTGCGTTCCTGAAGAATTCGCGCCAGCACGGGGAACGCGGTAATGCTCATCGCAGCGCCCATAAACAACGTAAAGCTGGTGAAGGTTACGCTGTCGTTATTATTCACGATCGAAAGCCGGGGATACAGATATAGCGAGAGCAGCGACGCTAGGACAAAGGGAGCGCTGATACCGACGTGGCTGGTCAGCACCGCCGCGTGACCCTGCTTTTTCAGCTCTCTGGGATTGATTCCGAGACCTACAACGAACATGAAAACCAGCACGCCGATCTGGCTTAAGGCGTTCAGGAAGCCGAGGCTGGAGGGCGGAAACAGATAAGAAGAAGAATGCGGCGACAACCAACCCAGCAAGGATGGGCCCAGCATGATGCCCGCAAACATCTCGCCCACAACGCGGGGCTGGCCGATCTTCTGAAAGATTGCGCCCACAATCCGGCAGACTGATAGCACGACTGCAATCTGGAGGATAAGGATGAACAGGTCGGGCATCAGAACGTGCCCGACGCCGCTTTCCAGTTTGAAGACGCCGCCGATCGCAGTCGGAGCCTGGGTGGTACGTCCAGTTCTCAGGACGGCTCCGAGTCCGAGCAAAGGCAAGCCCACAAGCAGAGCGTACGCCACAACGAAATTGCGGCTCTTGTGCGACATCGTGCCTTCGAATCGACTAGACCGTGGGCCGGAATGCGTCCGAGGTCAAATCTCCCAGCAGTTTGTGCCACGGATGCTTTTCGTTCTGCTCCACTTTTGCCACCATCGCCTTCATCTTGGTGAGCACTTCGGGAGCTTCTTCGTCGTACACATCTCCCTGAAGAAGCTTCAGCACGTCGAGGCGGTAATTGTGGTCGCTGATGAAGTAGGTGAACAGCACGTTCAGTCGGTAGTAGACCGAGATGAAGTCGTACCAATTCTTGGTTCCGCGGCGCAGCTTGGTTTCATAGTCGGTGAAGGCCGCGCGCGAGAAATCGTTCTTCTCCAGGGCCGTGAGAATGTCCTTGTGCGCGAAGCGCGAACTGTTGAGCGCGATACTCACGCCGGTCGAGAAGATGGGATCGACGAAGCGGCCGGCATCGCCCACCAGCATGAAGCGATCGCCGGCAAGCTGCTTCATAGCGTAGCTGTAATCGCCTTCTTCCTTGAAGGGACGAATGCGATCCGACTTGCGCAGCGTCTCGGCGATCAGCGGCCGGCTGCCGACGGTCTCCCAGAAGAACTTCTCGCGATCTTCTTTCGACTTGGCGAAATTCTTTTTCTGCGTGACCACGCCCAGGCTGGTAACGGAGTCGGTGATTGGAATCTGCCAGATCCAGGTGTTGGAAATCGGCAGGAAGTGGATGTAGATGTAATCCAGGTTCGTGTCGCGCTTGGCGAACACCTTGCGGTCGTAGCCGTCGAACCACGAGTGAATCGCGTACTGGTCGAACACGGTGTCTTTGATTTTCAGCTTGAGCTGATTGCCAAGGAAAGTCTGGCGTCCGCTGCAATCGACAACCATTTTGCAGTTGACGCTCATCTCCTTCGGGCCGATGGTGAAGTAAACGTCAGGATACTCGGGGCTGAAGTCCACGCGCGCCACTTTCACGCCGTCATACACCGTCGCGCCGAGTTCCTGCGCGTGCTTCAACAGCATCAGGTCGAACTTGCCGCGATCCACGTGGTAGGTATAGTTGCGGTCCTCCATCCCTTCCTGTTTGCGCTCTTCGAAGCGAATGTCGACGTTGTAATCCGGCGTTAAACCCTCGAGATCGTGAACGTAGCCGGGATTCTCGTCGTTGGTCGTCCAGACCGCACCGAACTTGTGCGGAAACTTGGCTTCCTCCATTTTGGGCAGGAAGTCGAGATCCTTGAACACGCGAGTCGAGGACGGAACGAGCGACTCGCCAACGTGCGGCCGAGGAAACAATTCGCGCTCGAACACCACACACTTCACGCCGGCCTTGGCCAGATAGCATGCCATGCTGGATCCTGCGGGCCCACCGCCGATAATGCCTACCTCAAAATCAGGGACTGAATGATTCATATTCGCTGCTTTCTCCCAAAATCTTTGTTCTGGTTCCGATTATAGATTTCGCCTATGCCGAGGCTTCCACGAACGCATCCGCGGTGAGGTCGCCGAGGAAACCGTGCAGCGCGTGATTGGGATCCTTCTCGACCTGCTGCACGATATTCCGCATGCGGGTCAGAACTGGCGGCTCGGCATCCTCGTAAACGTCGCCTTGCAGAAGCTTGAGCACATCCAGGCGGTAACGCGGATCCTGCACGAAAGCCGTGAACAGCACGTTAAGCCGGTAGTACACGCTGATGAAGTTGTACCAATTCTTCGTGCCGCGACGGAGTGTTGCTTCGTAAGTGGCGAAGGCCTCGCGGCTGAAGTTGCCGGTCTCGAGCGCGCCGATGATGTCTTTGTGGGCAAATCGCGAGCAATTCAACGCGATGCTCACGCCGGTCGAGAAGATGGGATCGACGAAACGTCCCGCGTCGCCGACCAGCACCAGCCGGTCGCCCGCGAGCTGCTTCATGGCGTAGCTGTAGTCGCCTTCATCCTTCATCGGGCCCATCTGCTCCGAGCCCTGCGCCTTCAGGCCTTCATACAACTCAGGACGGCTCTGGATGCATTCCCAGAAAAACTTCTCGCGCGATTCTTTGCTCTTGGCAAAATTCTTTTTCTGCGTGACCACGCCGATGCTCGTAACGGTTTCGCTGATGGGAATCTGCCAGACCCATGTATTGGTGATGGGAAGGAAGTGGATGAAAATAAAATCACCCTGGGTCTGCTTGTTGGAAGCCATGCAGCGGCGGTCGTAACCGTTGAACCAGGTGTGAATGGCGTACTGGTCGAAATGGTCGTCCTGAATACGCCACTTCATCTGATTGCCGACCAGAGTTTTACGCCCGCTGGCGTCGACGACGATGCGGCAAGTCGTGCTCATTTCTTTCTTGCCCATCGTGTATTTGACGGCGGCGCAGTTGGGATCGCTGAAATCCACGCGATTCACGCCGATGCCTTCGTACACCTTGGCGCCAAACTGGTTCGCATGCTGGAGCAGCATCAGGTCGAACTTGCTGCGGTCCACGTGATAGGTGTAGTTCTGATTCACGCCGGGCTGATTGCGCTCTTCGAAGCGAATGTCCACATGGCAATCGGCCGAGACGCCGCCGAAATCCATGTTGTAGACCTTCGCGTCCGAAGCCGCAGTCCAGGCCGCGCCGAACTTGTGGGGAAATTTCGCCTCCTCCATCTTGGGCAGGAAGTCGAGGTCCTTAAACACGCGCGTCGAGGACGGGACCAGCGACTCTCCCACGTGGGGACGGGGCATTAGCTCGCGCTCAAACACCACGCAGTTAATACCGGATTTGGCCAGGTAAGCCGCCATGCTGGAACCTGCAGGGCCGCCTCCAATGATTCCTACCTCAAAATCAGGTGCGGATGAGTTCATATCTGCTTTCTTCTCCCCAGGATGTTTGTTCGGAATACGATCATGTGTCGGAATTGATTTGTCGCGCTAGCGGATTCTGTTAAAGATACCGTTGCCTTCCCATTCGTGCTCAAGGAAACAACACCCATTCGATTGCAGTGCGGGAGAGGCGAGAAAATTTAGAGGGGGAACGCTACCTTTACAGTCGCGCTGTGTAGCCCTATTAGATCAAAATTCGGGCGATTCGCCAAGCATGAAAAAACTTGCACATTTTGCCTCATTCTTGAGGGCAAGCTTGAAACTGAAGGGGCGGACGCCTTTCCACAAGAAGCGACCGACAACGCGCGTTCCTGTTTGACAGCCCGGACTGAGCGTGACAACATGATGACCACGGAGTACACTTCCCGTCTCCTCCCCCCAACATTTCTTTATGGCATCTTGCCGATCCGAGGGTCCCTTGCGAAAGTATTTGGCGTCCGCGTTCTCCTGCCTGCTGGCAGCGTCCGTAATTTTCCCGCTGGCGGGGTGCATCGCCCACGCGCCCGGCAGTGGCGGAGGGAACCAGCAGATCCAGGTTGCGGTTGCCTCTTCGCCCTCTTCGACAACTCAGCTGCCCGTAAGCACGCCGACGATACCCAGTAAATTGCAATATACCGCCACCGTAAGCGGCACGAGTAATCAGGCTGTGACCTGGAGTTTGTCGGCCGATGCAGGTGCGAGCGACGGAATGTGTAGCGCCACCGGAAACGAGCTCGGGACTGTCCTGTCCACGGGCAACAACACGATGACCTATACGGCGCCGCAAGGGCCGCTTCCGCTCAGCCCGTGCGGAGTAGTCGTCACGGCGACCTCCAATGAGGATAATGTCACCAGCGGGCAGGCACTGGTGAATGTGCATGTGATAGTGAGCATCGCGCCCTCGCCGGCCAATATCGGGCAACGAGGCAATCTTCAGTTCAGCGCTAGTGTGACCGGCGCTCCCCTCACAACCGCGGGGCAGGATATCCAATGGTCGGCCCAAAACGGCGGTGCCTTCGATAATCCTGTCTACAACAACGGACTCTATGTGGCTCCGCCGCTGACCAGCGGCCAAGCTCCGATCGGCGTCACGATCCAGGCGACGTCGAGCTTCGATCAGACTCAAACGGCCTCTGTGCCCATCACCGTGGTCAAAGCAGATCCATTGGGAACGATTGCGCAGTCGACGGCGGCTTCCGCACAGATTCCCTGCCCCGCTTTCACGGCAGGCGCCGCCAACGCCACTTGTTATCAGCTTCAGGTTTCGTGCGATGCGATCGCGGACTACTATGCCTATCTGAAAGTGAACGCTCCGACCGGAACTCCCGTGGGTACCGTGATTCTTGGCACGGGTACCGGCGGCACGTCTTTGTATGACAACGACCCGAGTTTTACCGTCGGCTCATTCAATGGCGGCGACACGGTTGTGGAGGGCCTGCTAAATCTCGCGAACGCGAACCAGGGCTATACGACGGTGCAAGTCTCCTTCGGCGATCCCTTCAACCCTCAACCCGCGCAACCGAATGGTTGGCTGCAGGGGCCGGGCGGTGTCCGCCGGTTGGCCTGCCGCTATGCCACCGTCGCCGACTGGGTCCACAAGAACATTCATAACTCCAGCACGACTGCGCCCTACTGCGCCACGGGAAACAGCGCTGGATCGGGGGCCATCGGCTATGCGGTAAGCCAATATGGGCTAGCTTCAGAGTTCACGATGCTCGAGCAAACCAGCGGGCCCGTGATGACACTTCTGAACCAGGGCTGCAACGTTTGCCAAACCCAATATCAAGCTCCCAACATGTGTACCAACCAGTCGCAAGAGCTCTGCTATGTCGCGGCAGGTGGTACGGGGAGTACGGCAGCGATCATCGATACGGCGTATCAAGCCGCGGGGCAATCCACCCCCACTTTGTGTTCAGACGCGGTCAATGGCGTCGGTGCGGCCAACAGCCAATTTACACGCTTTCTTTCCGACAGCATCGAGGACGACCCGGGGATCAGCCCTGCGCTTCCGATTTCCAATCCGCCGACGAACATCAACCTCGTATTCGGAGACGACGATACCTCCAACGCTGTACCTATGGGGTTTGCATGGCGTTCAGCGGTCGGCGCGTCGCCTGGCCCCACGCCTCCTTACATGTGTAAGCTCGGCACGCCCCACGCCATTCCGTCAACTTCGGTTGGCGCTCAGCAGATCATTGACGACATCACTGGAAAAAACTTCGCCACCACAGGGGTCGGCTGCGTCCTGCAGTAGGCAAGCAAGACCGCAAAGTAAATCGAACGAGCACGGTGCGATTTCCTCGCACGTGAGGTCAAGCTAGAAGTAGTTTCCTCTCTGAATTGACAGCCTATCCCCGAGAATGGCACCATCGAATCAGCGCAACATCCTTTCTCCGCTTGTGTTCCTTAGTTTTTAACCTCTCAGAATTAGGTGTCCTTTGCTGAGTCCTAATCGTCAAGTCTGGTACCTCGTGATCGTATTGTTGAGCCTTCTCCCCCTGGCGGCATGTGGAGGGTCGTCGTCGAGCAACGGCGGCGGCGGTCAGCAAGTGAGTGTCGCTATTACCGGCGCGCCCCCGGCCTCGATTGGAACCGGCGCGAACTGGCAATATTCGGCTACCGTGACTGGCTCGACCAACCAGAATGTCAACTGGAGCGCGACGGCGGGCACAATTGACGCGACTACCGGCCTTTATATCGCGCCGAACACTGTGCCTTCTCCGGCGACGGTGACGATCACGGCAACGGCGCAGGCCGATTCAAGCCAGTCCGCATCGACCTCGGTCACCGTGCAGGCGACCGACCCGCTGGGCACTGTAGTCAGTTCCACTAACTTCGGCACCTGCCCTTCGGGCGGACTGTCTGGCGGAGCCTGCTATCAGCTGCAGATTTCTTGTCCCGGAGTGTCTAACTTCTCTGCCTATTTGAAGGTGTACACGCCGACGGCTGCTCCGATCGGCACAGTTTTGTTTGGCGTTGGCACCGGCGGCAGCGGTTTGTATGAAGATCCCAATACCGGCTACACCTATGGCAGCACGACCGTGGGAAATATTCTGAATGCCGGCTACAACACGGTGCAGATCTCGTTCGGGGCGCCGTTTGATCAAGGTTCCACACCGCGCGGATGGCTTACCGGGCCGGGCGGAGTGCGTCGGCTGGCTTGCCGTTACGCTACCGTGGCTGATTGGGTTTACCACAATCCAACGATCATCAATCCCAACGTCACAGCCTCCAACAGCGCGCCCATGTGCGCCACCGGAAATAGCGGAGGATCGGCCGCGCTCACCTATGCGGCCTACGAATATGGTCTGAGCTCTGAGCTGGCGATGATTGAGCCCACCAGCGGTCCGGTGATGTCGCGAATCGATCAGGGCTGCCAGCCATGCAGCTCGAGCGTGCAGGGGAACGTGTGCCCGGGATCGAACAACAATCCCAATCTGTGTTATGAGTCGGCGGACGCGGCCATTATCGACGAGGCATACCAGGCGCCGGGTGCAACCACGCCCACGCCGTGCACTGACGCACTCAAAGGAAATCCGGGCACAGACGCTTCCAGTCAGTTTCTCTCGGATAGTATCTTGTACTCGGGCAGCCAGCCGGTGGCAATGCCCAACACCGTCTTCAAAATGCTGCTTGCGGATGATGACACCAGCAACGCGGTCCCGGAAGCCACGCTGTTTGAGGGCGTCGCCGTTCCCTCTTCATCTTCGCCGTCGCCGCTGTTTCAATGCCTGCCGGGGGTGCAGCATGATATTCCCAGTTTTCTCAGCGGCGCGCAGCAGGTGGCGAGCGATATCATTCAATACTGCAAATAGACAGCCAGAACAGACATAATGCGGTCTGGCGCACGCGCGGGTTCGCTAAGCCTGAGGTCCCTTCGACTTCGCCCAGGGCAGGCTCTTCGCTCCGCCTCAAGAAAGGCTGCGTTCAGGATAACAACCGTCTGGAGATCATTTGCAGGTCGACAACTTGAAGTTGGCGATGCGCGTGTCCCAGTTGATGAGGCTGCCGATTTCGTTGGCTTTGTAGTACTGATTCACGTACCAGAACGTGCAGCCGTCGCTCGGGTCGACGGTCATGCTGTTCGAATTGCCCCAGTGCGATGAATTTTCTTCATCGCCGATTCCGTTCTGAATCGTGATCTCGACGGGCGCAGTCTTGCCGGGCAGACTCCAGTACGCGGCCCGGATGCCAGGATGGACGGCGCTGCTCGACACGCTATATCCCACGGCGGCATTGCCCACCTTATCCTGGGCGATGCTGGGAACGAAACGGTACAGACTGTTGCCATTGGTCACAGTTCCGCTCTGATACAAAGTGGGATTGCCACTGCCGCGCAATTCATACCAGCGGATTCCGGTTTGCTGATTGGCGCCAGTTCCCACCTGAATCGTGTGGCTGATCAGGAAGGATTGGTAGGAGCCGAAATTCCGATATGCGAAGCGCGGCACCAGCCGGTCGCCAATCGAATCGACGTAATTCCCCGTGCTGCTGCTGGAGGGTTCGGTAACACAAAACGTATCGGCTGGATTGGTTACGTCGTAGCAACCCGGTTCGTAGCTGGTGACGGTAATTTGCGATTTGCTGAAAGTCGAACTCTTCGGCGTAGTCCAGTTCACGTGAAAGTTCCAAAGGTTTAGTTTTGTCGAGGTTATGGTCTTGAGGTCGTTGGGTGGATTCTGCAGGCTCAGGAAGTATTCGT
Source organism: Candidatus Sulfotelmatobacter sp. (assembly GCA_036500765.1). Taxonomy (NCBI): domain Bacteria; kingdom Pseudomonadati; phylum Acidobacteriota; class Terriglobia; order Terriglobales; family Candidatus Korobacteraceae; genus Candidatus Sulfotelmatobacter; species Candidatus Sulfotelmatobacter sp. The sequence goes on along the minus strand of DASYBM010000004.1, from coordinate 29,672 downwards.
GTTGGCCGGATGGCGGAGCCGTGGTGCCATCGAGATCGGCAGGAATCAGGCTATGGGCCAGATACAGAGAGCCGTTGGTCGGAATCGGGCTGGGATTGCTGAAGCACTGCTGGGCTCGCGCCGCGCCGCCAATAATCATGTTCGCGCGATCCAGGGCGCAGGCCACGACGCCAATTTCCTGATATCCGCGATCCGGGTCCTCCAGATCGAAACTGACGTAGTAGGCATCGGACCACGTTCCAAATTTTGGAAAATCGGGATAGTACACATCCCCATGCGAGTTCAGGCCCAGATCGCCGGTAATGTCGAACAGGTAGGTATGCCACGCCAGCGACGGGGATGTCAGGTCTGAAGTGTTGGAAACAGCGACACAGTAATAGTACTGATTCGTCCCCGGACTGGCGCGCCGGGCAATCACCCACAAAGACGCCAACCGATCGAAAGTGACGGTGCCTTCTCCTCCACCGGTGCCATAGCAGTTCGGCATATTGTTATCAACCCAGGGAGCATCCCCCGCCTGGGGAACCGTCCACACGGGAGCGAATGTAGTTTTGTCGTAGGCCTGGTAGTAGGTATTGACCCACTCCATGTACTGCTTGGTGCCGACCGCCCCATTGGCGTCAATTTCAAAGCCGGGCCCGGATATCTGTGAAGCGTCAACGCCCTCAAAAGACCTGACCGTCTGGGCGTGGGTTGCAAACGGGACAGTAAGAACGACAATTGCCACTGCTACTGATTTCAATGTCATAAGAGACTTCTCGGTTTTCTGCCGGTTGTGAGTTGCGCTTGGGAAGGAAGGTTATGACGAGGCTAGCATGAGTTGCACCGCTAGACTAGGAGTCAAAAGTCCCCAAACCCGTGCCCGGAGGGCGTTTCGGTGTGCAAGAACTTTCATCATTGACAAGGTAAGCCGGGGCACGAAGAATGACGATAAGCATCTGACTGGCGTTTTTTGAATGCCAAATCCCCCGCTTCGTCCCGGCAGTCAGCTTCATCCAGCGTTTTGAACGAACCTTCCCCCTTGATCGTGAACGCTAAGTTGAGTGTAGTAACCGGTGATTGATCCCACGGGATTCGTCCGATTCCCGCTATCGTCTTTTGCTCGAAATCGGGGAAAGGACGCGGGTCTGAGCTGTCATGAAAGGGGTTCGCATGCATTCTTTCTTCGTTCCAGCCCGCCTTCCAAAGTTGAGCGGCCGGATTCTCGTCGCGGCGTTGGCGTTTGCGTCCAGCTTGGCAGTCGTGCCGCAGGCGGTTGCGCAAGTGAATGTGCTGACCAACAAGAATGACAACTCGCGCACTGGTCAGAACATCGGCGAGACTTTACTGACGAATGCGAATGTGAATTCGACGCAGTTTGGAAAATTGTTTGCTTTCAACGTCGATGGGTACGTCTCGGCTCAGCCCTTATATATGTCGGCGCTGTCGATTAACGGCGCGACGCATAACGTAGTTTTTGTGGCAACGCAGCATGACAGCCTGTACGCGATCGACGCCGACACTGGCGTGCAACTCTGGCAAGCCAGCTTCATCAATCCGGCGGCAGGAATTACGACGGTGCCGATTTCGGTGCAAGGGTGCAGCGAGACGGCGATCAGCGAAGTGGGAATCCTCAGCACTCCTGTGATTGATCCCACGACCGGAACGATCTATGTGACGGCTAAAACGGCGGAAACGACTTCGGGCGTCACGACCTATTATTACAGGTTGCATGCTTTGGATATCACCACCGGGCTGGAGAAGTTCGGTGGCCCGGTTTCAATCACCGGAAAGATCGGCAATCTGAGCCTGATCATTCTGCACCAGTTCCAGCGGCCAGGCCTGCTGCTATCGAATGGCACGATCTATCTGGGATTCGGTTCGAACGGGTGCGACCTCACCGCCCGCGGATGGTTGTTTGCCTATAACGCTACCACCTTGCAGCAGGAGGCAGTGATGACTACCCAGCCCGATCAAAGCTATGGCAGCTCGATCTGGCAAGGATCGGTCGGTCCTGCGGCGGACAGCACTGGAAATGTTTTCCTTTCGACGGGGAACGGACTATTCAATTACAGCACAGGCTTTCCCGACATCGGCGACAGCGTGCTCGAGCTATCGTCGAGCGGAAATGCATTCACCGTCGAGAGCTACTTTACTCCCTACAACCAGGCGTACATGGCCGCGAACGACTACGACATGGGCTCTGCCGGTGTCACTATTCTTCCGACCCAAAGCAACAGTTCGACCCCAGACTTGCTGGTCACCAGCGACAAAATGGGAGATATCTTTCTGCTCAACCGGGACGCTCTGGGCGGCTATAACGCAGCTAACAATGACCAGGCGGTTCAATATTTTCCGACTGCCCTCGGACAATATTATGGAAATCCTCTCTATTGGAATAACACAGTCTACTTCTTAGGTCACCTCGACTACTTAAAGGCTTATTCTCTGACCAACGGCCTGCTCTCAACCACTCCGGTGGCGCAAAGCGTTAGCAAGCTGACGACCATCGGCCTGCCCTCGATTTCAGCCAACGGCAGCAGCAATGGCATTGTGTGGTTGGCGCGGAATGCCGGGGGAACCACGTTACTGTCCGCCTACGACGCTGTGCATCTTTATCTCCTCTACGATTCGGGAATGGCCGCGGGTGGCCGGGACTCGCTGGGAACCGTTGAACACTACGCAACCCCTACGGTCGCCAACGGCAAAGTGTACGCCGGGACGGTAACCCAGTTGGTCGCCTATGGCTTGTTCCCCGACATCAATCCCAGTGCCGGCAACAACCAGACCGGGTATGCAGGCACAACCCTGCCGACCGCAATCACGGTTGTGACCAAGAATCCCTATACCGGCAGCCCCGTCCCGGGAGTAACCGTGACCTTCAGCGATGGCAGCAAGGGCGGCACGTTCAGCAATCCGACCGCTGTCACCGACAGCAACGGCATGGCTTCGAGCACATACACCTTGCCGCATACGGCACAAACCATCACCATTACCGTGTCGAGTCCAGGCTACGCGTCGGCAACGTTTACCGAACAAGACGTAGTCGGCCCCGTGGCGGCGATGTCGACCGTTTCCGGCTCGAAACAAATTGGAACCGTCGGAACCACCCTGCCGCAGCCCATTGTCGTCAAAGCCAAAGATGCAGTGGGAAATCTGGTGCCGGGAGCATCGGTCAGCTTCAGCGACGGCGTGGGTGGCACATTCTCGCCAAATCCCGCTATTACCGGTTCGAATGGGCAAGCAAGCACGTCTTATACGCTACCGACGGTGGCCAAGTCGCTCAGCGTGACCGCGTCCGTCGGATCGGTCAACGTTAAGGTCTCCGAGCAATCGACTGCGGGACCGGCCACCGCGCTTACCATCGTGCAGGGCAACAATCAATCCACGCACGTGAATAATAAATTACCGAAATCCCTGATCGTTTCCGTCACCGATCGATACGGAAATGGCATCTCTGGGCTTACCGTAACCTTCACCGACAATGGCGCTGGCGGAACCTTCTCTACCACTATGCCGGTTACGAATAACTTAGGGCAGGCAACGGTCACCTACATCACACCGTCCCACACGGGAACCGTTACGATCAACGCCTCGTACTCGACACTGACTCCTGTCGCATTCACAGAAACAGTGGATTAGAGAAGGCAAGTGAACAGTCATCGATGCGCCGAGGATTCGAAAGTTATCCTCAGCGCTTTTCTCTCCCACATCCGTGATCGATTGCAATGGAATTCATCGCCCATGGTTCCATTTTGGGAGACGCGAAAAGCCGCGTCACTATTGGCGTTACGAAAGGTCCATCTCGAGCATGTACTTCTAACTTTCTTGTTTAAGGCGTTCGCCTTATTCCCACTGCGACGCTGTTCCGCTATGCTGACTTCGCCGCCACATCGTTTCGTTTCGCGTCTGAAAGTTCGTCTCCAAAGTTCGCAGCTTAACGTTTGCAGCCAACGTTCGTAGTAGAGTTCGCGAAATCCTGCTTTGCTCATGCGTCCCAGTCGCTGGCACAAAATGCCAGCTCTCGCGTGAACTGAGCAGCCTGCTTGATCTCTGGCCAATTTCCGATTGATTCAACGTTCGTCGATCGATGCTCGAATCGGCGCACGAATCGGCGCTCGTTTAAACGTCGTAGGGAGGCCCTGTCTCATGCGCAAGTACACGTCCGCTCTCTGTCTTGTGACCGCGATCGTTTTCGCGTCTCACCTGTCTTTTGGCCAAGCGAACGTCAACGAAAGCCTGGAAACGGCATTCATTTATGTGGATGGAACCAACGGATCGGACTCGAACAATGGCTCGAAGACCAGCCCGCTGAAAACCATCGGCGCAGCCGCGTCGATGGCGGAGACCAACAACCAAAACAACATTGGCTCGCGCGTCACGATTAATCCCGGCACTTATCGCGAGAGCATACAGCTCAATCACAACCACAAAGACACGAGCCTTCCCATCACATTTGAGGCAGCGACCGAAGGGACGGTCATTGTGAGTGGCGGAACGCTGTACACAGGCTGGGCCAAGTATCAGGAGAATCAGAGTATTTACACCACCAGTTGGCTCAATACCTGGGGAGTGTGCGCGCAGATTACGATCTGCCCTTTTCAACAGGACATCATGATGCGGCAGGAAATGGTCGCCGTGAACGGCCAGACGATGACGCAGGTATTGTCGCTGACGCAGATGGTGCAGGGAACGTTCTACGTTGACGAATCGAGCGCGCGGATCTACGTCTGGCCCGCGACTGGCACTAACATGAACTCGGCGACGGTGGAGGCCGCGTCTTCGCCCACGATTTTCCAGATTTCCAGCAAGTCGAACATCGTCGTCCGCGGGCTCACATTCCAATACGCCAACAGTTGCCGTGACACGGCGGCCGTGTTTGTGATGGGCACTTCCACCAACATTCTTTTCGACAGCGATACGTTCCAGTGGAATAACGGACTGGGTTTGAAGTTTGCCTATCCCACAACCTATTTCACGGTCGAGAACAGCACCGCGCTGCATAACGGTCAAACCGGCTTCCAGGATTCGCAGACCAAGTACGGATGGTGGCAATCGGACACCGCTTCCTATAGCAACTGGCGCGGCGCGCAAGCCGGCTATTATGGCTGCAACACTGCGGGATACCACGCTTCCCTTACCCACGACAACACCATTGATGGTCTGACCACGACTTACAACCAGAGTTTCGGCATCCATTGGGATACCGACAATGCGAATGACACCGCCTCGGGCATCAATGCCACCAGCAATCAGTTGACTGGCATTTTTGTGGAAAAAGACGAAGGGCCGATTACGATCTCGAGCAGCTACATGTGCAATCAGAATCTATCGACCAGCGTGGGTGGCCTGGTGATGCGCAACTCGGAGAATGTCTCGCTTACCAAGAGTGTGGTAATGAATAACGTTCCCGCCCAGGTGATGGTGATTGGGCAGTCAGGCGGCGTCGAGGTCACCAACTGGGAGACCGGCGCTACCACGAACCTGATTACGCAAAATTTCTCGAACACATCCAACGCCATCCAGGGAAATTCCAGCAGCCAACAGGTATTTTCCGACAGCAATCTCGGCGAATCGGACTGGACGTCGTTTCAAACTACTCTTAAATCTTCCAGCAATACCTGGTGGAACGCTTACAACTCGTCCACTGAGTTTGTGGTGCCCACACCGAAGAACAATTCCAAGGACGATTTCAGCGGATGGAAGAGCGCGACCCTCACCGATGCCACATCGAGCTTCAAAGCCCCATCCAGCACGACGGGCGAGGCGTGCAGTCTGGCTCCAGTTGGCAAGGACTACTGGTTCACCATCGACCATAACCTCCTGACGGTTAATCCCGGCAAGTCTGTAACCTATAACTTAACGCTAACTCCATTGAATTTTAGTGGAACCGTTAACTTGACTCTGGATGGAATATCGGAAGTGAACGGACTTTCCGCGACGCTGAGCGCGACCACGATCAAGTCTTCCGGAACGTCGGCCCTCACGGTGACCGCAGGAACGAATACCGCGCCGGGGACATATTCCATCACCATCATCGCCAACAGCGGCAGCATCACGCGAACAATAACGACGCAACTGACTGTCGAGTAGGAACGTGGACATCATCGGAGTCCGCGCGTGTCGGCGTATGTTGCGAGGGTGCCAACTCTCGCAACATTGCGCCCGGCACTGATGGGATAGAATCGTCTCGATTTGCCGACTCCCTGTATAACGTGCCAAAAGCTTAGATTCAGATGAAGACGAACTCGCCAACCGCGCGATCGGCGTTCCTCTGCTTATTCCTGGCATGCGCTGCGACCTCGCAAAATAATCTCTCCGTCCGACCCAGCGCGCCAGTAGGAAAACTCACCGCCGGACGCGACATGACCACGGCTCGCGGCGGCCACACGGCCACCATGCTGCCCGATTTTAAAGTGCTGATCGCCGGCGGCAAACAGGAGCATGGCGTCGTTCTGGCGTCGACCGAGATCTACGATCCCACCACGGAGACGTTCTCGCCGGGAGCGAACATGCGCGTTGCCCGCGAAGGCCACGTCGCCGCTTCCCTGTCCGACGGGAAAATTCTGGTCGCAGGCGGCACAACCCGCGGAGGAGCTACGCTGGCCAGTTCCGAAGACTTCGATTTTGAATCGGGCGAGTTCACCCCTCGCGGAAACATGCATGCGCGCCGCGCGCACGCTGTTGCAGTTGTGCTCCGCGATGGCCGCGTGCTGGTTACCGGCGGCGAAGATGGAAACCAGCCTTTGGCGTCCGCCGAACTGTACAACGTTCTCGACGGCAAGTGGACTCTGGCGGGAAAGATGTCCACGGCCCGTGCCTACCACACAGCCACATTGCTGGCGGACGGACGCGTCCTGATCGCAGGAGGAGTGATCGCGGGCGGCAGGGGAAGCGGTCACACGGCCATCGCCAGCGCGGAAATTTTCGATCCCAAGACGAATAAATTTACGCCCGCAGGTAGCTTTCAGCACGCGCGTTTCGGCCACACTGCCGCGCTGCTGGCTAATGCCGCGGTGCTGATCGCGGGCGGCACTGGTGGGACTGGTCACTCCGCGTTAACTTCCGCAGAAATTTATAAGCCGGAAAGCAATTCCTTCGCTCCCACCGGAAGTCTCACGGAGGCGCGCTTCAATCTCCCCGCGTCCACGGCGTTCGATGGCCGAGTGCTGATTGTGGGCGGGGCAGCGTCTGCCGAAATTTATGACGTAAAGGCTGGCTCGTTTCGCACCGTGGACGGCAGCCTCGATACCGCCCGCTACTTTTCCGCCGCCGTCCAACTCATGGACGGCACCACCCGCATCTTCGGCGGCTACGATTCAAAAGGCGTGAGCACGGCGAAGACCTGGATCTATCGGCCTCGGTAACATCGGACCAACTAAGGCGTGCATCATAGGTCAGCGACTCGCTCACTTATCCGGCAACTATTCGCCGAGGGGCCTAAGCCTCCTCACTTCCCGTTTTGTATTGACGCGGCATTCCGGCGCGATCAGAATCCACAGCTAGGAAGCTACCTTGAAGGGAGAATTCCAATGAAACCAAATCTAACGAGTTTGTATCTCGTGGTACTAATGGCGGGAGCGATTGTAAGTCAGGTCGCCATCGCCCAAACCACCTATGGAGGATCGTACTATTTGAATTTTTACAATTCGATCCCTCTGACCAATGGAAATACTTTTGGGACCGCTTACGTTTGGATCCCATTCCCAGACGTTAACGTGACGAATTTCTCCGTGGTCTTAACTGGAGGTGTGCTCTCCGGGTGCTCCGATAGCACGAACGTACCATACGCTTATATCGAGAATGGGAAGGGCCAGATAATTGCGACCGCGACATTCACAAATGGGGTGCAAAGCGTTTCGGTGCCGGTGTCATACACTGGAACCAATGATTATTTCAACCTTTTCGTTCAAATGCCTGGAAATTCGACGTGCACGATCTCGGGGAGCCTTGGAGGACTACAAAACCTACAGTTTGTTGCCGAACTGGAGTACCAATTAGGATCCGCGGACCTTCAGCCCCACGAAGCCACGTCTTACTTCCATATTCCTAACCCAGCGACAAATAAGACTATTGTAGCCGAATTCGACAATCCGCTCAGCCACGGATGGCAGCCGATCGCCGGGTCCTCTTTCCCTGGGATTTCCCTAGTTTACGATAATTTCGACAATGGTAGTAAGGATGTCGGATTTCTGCAAAACTGCACGAGCGCTTATTGGTACCTCGCCTCTGGTACACAAAGAACACCAAACGATGACTACGTCCCGGACACGGGCGTTATTGCCTGGGATCTTTTTAGTGGTCACTCAACAGCGGGCAACACACCTGTTGTGCTCAACAGTGTTTTTTCTACCACAGACGGTTGTGAGGACACAGTCGCGGAATACGTTCAATACCTGACCTATGCAGTTGACTCGAGCAATGCGGGGCCTTTTTATCTTACGAGCTTTGTAGAATTCGTAAATCCGGCAAGCGGACTTACTACGGTCGCATACTTTACTCCGCAAACCCAGACGGGATTAACGCTCCGTACCTTGCGCGGCGGGATCATCCAAGGGTTCGCTCCAAGTGGCTGCACGACGTACCCGACCTTAAAGGTTAAATCTGGGTCGACAATACTGGCGAGTGCACCGTTTTCGTCCTCGGGAGCCGATGCAGTTTGGACCGGCTCGGTTTCCGTTTCCTCAGGGTCGGAAATCAAGGTCGTGCTGGACCCTGGCTCAGGATGCACCACTCTGGGCCAATTTAACGTTATAGCTTCTTACAGTATTCCGTAGCGTAGCGCGGCGCGCCGTCTCGCCTTGATTGGCCTACGAGTTTCAGTCTAGAACGACGGGGCGGATGCCGAAAGCTTTCGGCATCCGCCCCGAATTTAGGGCTCGTGCTGCAACTAGTCGCCTGTACCCGTCACCGTAACCGACTGCGGCCCTGTAAGGTCCGGGTCGCCGATTAGCAAGGTCGCGCTCAAGGCTCCCGTTACTGTTGGCTTGAACGTGACGCTGAACGTGCATGACGAGTTGGCCGGAACGCTTGGCTGACAAGTGTTAGTCTGGGCGAAGTCGTTCTGACCGGACCAACTGACGCTGCTGATGTTCAGAGGAGTTGAGCCCGTGTTCTTGAAGGTGATCGTTTTCGCCGCACTCGTCGTTCCCACCTTCTGGTCGCCGAAATTTAGCGAGGTCGGGGTAATGCTGACCACGGTCCCAGTCCCGCTGATCAGCAAGCCTTGCTTCCCGAGCGTCAGGTTGCCGTAGTAGACCTGCGTCACGTGGTCCTGCTCGGAGGCGGTCGGGCTGTAGTAGATGGTCGAAGTACAACTGGCGCTCGGGAGCAGGGGCACCGTGTAGTTAAACGGCGGTCCGCCACCCGCACAGGTGCTGGTGAAACTGAAATCGCTCTGGTTTTGCCCTTCCAAATCGATGTTTGTGAAGTAAATGTTCACGCCGCTCTTATTGGTGAACGTATCGACCCTTCCGGCGCTCTTGGTGCCAACCAACTGATATCCCGCGAAGGTTATGGTTCGGGGCGCCAGGTAGATTGGGATATTGCCCTGTCCGACCCCCTGGACGGCGATGATGCTGCCGTTCGACGACTTAAACTGCATTTGCGCATTCGCCGCTTCCGACGCCGTGGGATCGAAGTACACCGAGTAGGTGCACGTTGCGCCGGCGGCAACCGTTGCGCCGCAAGTGGTGGTTTGCGAGAAGTCGGTCGGGTAGGCTCCCACCCAAGTCGGCGTGATCGTGGTGTAGGCCGTCGAGCCGCCGTTCTTTAGCGTGACTACCTTAGCCGAGCTCTTAATGCCGGAAGTCTGCGTTCCGTAGGCGAGCACGCTGGGAGTCAGCGAGATGACGTTGGCCGTCAGCGCCGAAACCACGTTCCCATTGAGATTGGTGGCTGCGATTTCGAGCTTGCCGCTGCCGTCGAAGTCCGCGATTGCGAGTGAGTTCGGCCCGGAATTGGTGGGATAAACTGACTCGCCTTTGAAGGTGCCGTCGCCGTTGCCAATCAGAAGCGACACGGTATTGTCGTTATAGTTGGCGGTGACGAGGTCCAACTTGCCGTCGGCGTTCATGTCCGCCGCGGCTACCATGACCGCATTGGCGCCAATCGCATACTCTTTATGATTCTGCAAGGTTCCATCGCCATTGCCCAGCAGGATGGAGACTTGCTTGTTCGAAGTGCCGACAGCGACATCCAGTTTGCCGTCGCCACTGAAATCGCCGATGGCCACGCTGTTAGCGCCGACCGCGGTCGGGAACGGAATCGGTCCCTGGAAAGTTCCATCGCCATTACCCAAAAGGATGGAGACGGTCGCGTCGGTATTGTTGGCTACCGCCAGGTCAAGTTTGCCATCGTCGTTGAAATCGCCAATCGCCACGCTGCTCGGACCATTGCCCGTGGCGTAATCCACGTGCGCTTTGAAGGTGCCATCGCCATTGCCCAGCAGAACCGCAACCTTGTTGTCGTTCAGATCGCAGACGATGATGTCCAGATGGCCGTCGCCGTTCACATCCGCCGTAGCCAGCGCCACAGGATGAGTGCCGGTGGGATACTCCACATGGGTTTGGAGGGTGCCGTCGCCGTTGCCCAGAAGCACGGTGATTTCGCTCTGAAATTCGTCTACGGTCGCGACGTCAACTTTGCCGTCGCCGTTGAAATCGCCGGTGGCGATCGCGATGGGATGTCCCGGAACCGGATATTCCACATGGGTGGGAAAGGTGCCTGTGCCGGAACCCAGCAACATGGACACGCTGTTGTTGCCGGTGGCCACGGCCAGGTCCATTTTGCCGTCGCCGTTAAAATCTCCGGCCGCAACCGCCTGAGGAGTAGTGTCGGTGGCGTAATCCAGCTTGCCGTAGGCTGCGGTGAAGCCGGCTTTGACAACGGCGAAATACGCCACATTCGACAGGCCGCCGCCGGGCGCAGGATTCGAGACGGTTACCGCGGCGGTTCCGGTCGTGGCCACATCGGTAGCCAGAATAGAAGCAGTCAGCTTTTCGCTCGATACAAACGTAGTGGTGCGGGCATTGCCGTTCCACTCCACCACCGCGCCCGAAACAAACCCGGTGCCGTTCACGGTCAGCGTGAATGCGGCCGCTCCCGGCGTTTTCTGCGCGGGCACCAGCGGAGCGTTGATCAGCGGAAGAGCATTGCCGGCCAGCGCTGCGGACGATCCCACCGCCAGGACCAACATCACCATCATGGTTAGCTTCAGATAAATGTTGAGGCGGTGTGAGATGCTTTTCTCAGGCAGGCTAGCGGCGGACTGTTGGCAGGATGTCACGAGTGTCTCCCTCTATTGCTTCTTTTTTGACGATATTGAGGCGGAGCCCTAAAGATCGCTCGGAAGGGCGGGGAGGGGAACGAAACCGAGTCGAGAGGGTAGTGTCGCCGGGTTCAACTTTACTGTCAAGATGAAGGAAATTGCATACTGAGCCTTTGGTTTGGGGAAGATAGCTAAAATTCCCGGGAGGGCTCTGTTGGTGAATTCGACCGGTCGACGGTCAGAGGACCAAATTGTCGATCGACTAGCGACGATCGACCTCATCAATAATCGAGATCATGCTCCGACTATCGTGCGGCCGACCCGCGCTGGAATCGCGTGATTCCCCTCTTCACCGCAAAAGAAATCGGCTGCAATCAAACATTTTAGGTCGTTTCCGTGGGAAAGAGTCGCAACTTTTTGCCGGCCCCGGGGTTATGATCGCACAGCGCTCGGGTTTGCAGGTAGTTGATCAAAACAAATCGAGGAAATATAACGATGTCGAAGAGCCCATCCCCCACATCGCACTCGAACACCTTCGTCAAATTCCTACAGCTGATCCTCCCTGTGCTCACGCTGGCTAGCCTGGTTGCCTGCGGAGGCGGTAGTTCTAACCGACCTAACAACGGCGGAGGCGGCGGCGGGAACGGCGCTGCCTGCGCCCAGCCGGTTCCATTTTCGACGTCTCCCAAGTCCCAAGGCGGGTTGACAAATGGAGCGGTGCCCGCCACGTTCATGGATTTGCACGTGGGCAGCAGCGGTCTATTGAACACGGTGACCGTCCCGTACGGCGGGCTGCGGTTGTGGGATACCGCTACGGGCTGGGCACAGATCGACACGGCATCTGGCCCCATTCCCGATGCCAATTGGGCAATCCTCGATGGCTTCGTCTCAGCTGCCCAAGCTAATAATGTAGACTTGCTGTATGACCTGGCCCGAACTCCGGCGTGGATCTCCAGCAACCCGAACGATAGCAGTTGCGCTTACAGTGACTCCACGGAAGGCGGCCCGGGACAATGCGATCCGCCGAGCGATCTGAACTCTGACGGCAGCGGCACGGATGCGGCCTGGATCGCATGGGTGACAGCAGTCGCTACACGCTATAAGGGCGAGATCAAGTTCTACGAAATCTGGAACGAGTGGAACGCTACGCTATTCTGGACCGGCACTCCCGCGCAGTTGGTGCGCCTGGAACAGGACGCACGGTGCGTAATCGAAGGACCACCAGCTGGCTTACTGTGCAATCCCAATAGCAAAACACTTCCGGCGTCGCCAATTGACACCAGCGCTAGAATCATTACGCCCGTGCCCGTCGGAACTGCGTCGACTCTCAATGCCGTCCAGACGAATCTCGCTACCTACTTTGGCACCCAAGTGCCACTCGGTACTGGGTATTTTGGTGGCCAGTTTGCCGACATTATCGGCTTTCACGGTTACGTGTCCTCCGGCATGAGTGGCCAGTGCCCGATTCCTGAGAACGTCATCGCGGTCATTGACGACATGAATACCGCGATTACAGCGGCACCCGGCGAGTCCGGCAAGCCCTGGTTCGATACCGAAGATGGATGGAGCAAAGCCGCCGACGAAGGATTCCTCGACCAGGATAGAGAGGCCGCATTCCTGGCCCGGTATGAGCTGCTCCAGTGGTCCATGGGCGTCGATCGCGGATATTGGTATCGCTGGGATAGTACCCAAGGTTATCAAGGGGCCCTTTGGACGAGCGGTACGGGAACGATAGAAGCGGTCGGAGCCTGGAACGAAGTCTCTAAGTGGATGGTAGGAGCTACATTGAGCGCCCCATGTACGGTGAGTCCGACCGGAAACGTCTGGACTTGTGGTTTTACGCGTTCCGGCGGGTACTCGGCCTTGGCGGTATGGAACGCCTCGCAGGATTGCCTCAACGGCAGCTGTCCAACGACCGTCTACACCGTACCCGCAGGCTACACGCTATATCGCGATCTCGCCGGAACGGAGACCAGCATCAGCGGCGGCACAGTTCCGATCGGTGCCAAGCCGATTTTGCTGGAGACGGCCACATTGCCATAAGGATTTGATGTCCGCCAAGACTAGAAAACCGTTCGAGTTGTGTCCTTGGGCTCTTTGCGTTCTTTGCGGCATTTCTTTGCGTCCCTTTGCGGTTAAGGGTGTTGATGTCGCCAATAGTCCGGCCAAAACCTGAAACCGCAAAGTGCGCGAAGAGAACGCCGCAAAGAACGCAAAGAGTTGATTTTACGAAACATTGATTTTACGAAACAAAGAAGCGGCCAGAAGGTGGCCGCTCTTTCGTTTCCTAGTTCTTTAGTTCTGTAACTTATTCCTTCTCAATCAACCGCGATCACGCTCACTTCAACCCGTTGGCGTCGCTCAAAATCCAAATATCCGATGTGGGATTCAGAGGATTTGTGCTGGTTTGTCCCCCATAGGTAATCATCTCGTTCAGAGTCGTATCGTACATTGCACTCTGGAAGCGGCGGGGTTGCCCGACAAGACTCTGAACCCAACTGGCAGCGCCAGCGTGCCCATTGGCTGCATCCAGAATCCAGACATCGGTGAGAATTTGCCCCCCGTGGTAACCGCCATAAATCGTCATGACGTTATGCACGCTGTCATAGGTGGCGCTGTGGCCGGAGCGCGTGGCCGGCCCTTTGTTGGAAGGCGTAAGCACCGACCACGCGGGAGTCCCGCCCGTGCCATTGGCGTTCGAGAGCAGCCAGATGTCGCCGAACTGACTGCTTCCGCCGGCATCTCCGCCGAACACAATGAGCGTATTCGTGGTGGAATCGTAGACCGCGCTGCTGCTCTCCCGCACGCCCGGAGGAGCGCCTGTGGGCGCCAGTTTGCTCCAGGCCGGCGTTCCGGTCACGGCGTTAGCATCCTTCAGGATCCAGATGTCGTTGTAGTAGGTGGTGTGGCAATCGTAACCCCCGAAGACGATCAGGGTATTGGTAACGGAATCGTACACCGAGGAATGCAAGGAACGAACCGGCGGCAGCGTGCCGGTCGGGCTTTCTTTGACCCAGACCGGCGAGCCACCCTTCGTATTGGCAAATTCCAGTACGTGATAGTCATTCACGCACGGCGCAGGATAACCGGTGGCGCCGCCAAAAACCATCATCCGGTCACTGCCACTGTCGAACAGGCCAGTGTGACCGAAACGTGCCGACGGTGCTCCTCCCGGCGGATGCAGAACCGTCCACTTCAAGTTGGAAGAAGCCGTGACCGCCGAAGCCTGCCAGTAGTCGGCAAAGTCATTGTTGGTCTTGGCGTGCTGGCCGCCGAAGACGAATACGCTGTCGGTCACGGTGTCGTAGAACGCCGATTGTGAGTAGCGCACGGCTGGTCCACCGAGAATCCATCGGGCGCCACCGCCGGTTACGCCATTGGCGTCGAATAGGGTAAAGGCATGCGAATTGGTGGAGAGCTTGTCGGCACTGCTGCTGCCGGCGAAGGAGAACATATTGTTCAACACAGGGTCATACACTGCGCTGTGGTATGCAACACTGGGCGCAGTGCCCGCGGTCCTCAGCTGCGACCAACTGGGAGTGCCCAACCCGTTGGGCGAGTTCAGTAGCCACGTATCGGAGAGCGTCACGCCGGCGTTCACTCCACCGAAAATGATCATCCGGTTGGTTGAGCTATCGAAGACGGCCGTTTGCCCGGTACGAGTGCCGGGAGCAGTACCGGCCGGATGCAATTGTGTCCATACCGGCGTCCCGCCCGTTCCGTTGGCATTCGACAAAACCCACACGTCGCCGAAACCGGTTCCCCCGGCATCGCCACCATAGATCGTCATAATGTTGTTGACCGAGTCATAGATAGCGCTGGCGCTCTCGCGCGCCGCTGGAGGTGTGCCGGAGGGCGACAGCTTGGTCCATCGCGGCGTGCCACCTTCACCGTTGGCGCTGCTCAGAACCCACACATCGTCAAAGTATCCCGTCGAACAATTATTGCCCCCGAATACAATCATTGAATCCGTGACGGGATCATAGACCGCAGAGGAATAAACTCGCGCTAGAGGCAGTGTTCCCGACGGGGACAACTCCCCCCACTGGGCCTTCCCGCTGCCATTGGCGTTATCGAGAATCCAGGAATCGTTGGCGCACGGCGCAGGCATGCCCTCCGCGCCTCCGAACATCGTCATACGATTACTGTTGGGGTCGTAGGTCGCCACCTGACCATAGCGCCCAACGGGAGGCGTGCCCGTGGGCAGCAATTGGGTGAACCGTTCGTTCTGATTGGAAGAGGTCACACCGAGCCACACGTCGTTCAGGTCGGTGTTGCTCGAGGTCTCCTGTCCGCCGAAAATAATCATTTGGGCAGTCGTCTGGTCGTAGACCGCGGTTTGCGAGTGGCGGGAAGGCGGACCGGACAGCGTCCAAACCTGAGCGTTCAGAAATGAAGCCACGCCCAGAAAAATAAACAGGAGGAGATAGCCAAATTTTTTCATGGTTGTCCGTTCGCATTCGTTAGAGAGTAAAGATGATCATCCGGAAGCGAAGGCAGTTCGAACACGCCTCCGAAAATATTTATTTGATTGTGGATCGGGTCATAGACCGCACTGGCAAAGCGGCGTGCCGGCGCCGTAGTGAGCGGGATAATTTGCGTCCACTTGGGAAGAACTCCGTTCCCGTTCGCATCGGAAAGCACCCAGGTGTCGTTTAATAGATGGGTGCCGTCGTATCCGCCGTAAATCGTCATCAGGTCGTTGGTGACATCGTAGGTCGCGGTGTGGCCGGAGCGTGCGACCGGAGCGCCGCCGGTAGGATTTGCTTGCTTCCACTGCGGCGTGCCCCCGGTTCCGTTGGCATGAAAGAGTATCCAGATATCGCCAAACGGCGCAGCGCCGGCATCTCCGCCATAAATCGTCAGCGTGTTGCTCGATGAGTTGTAAATCGCGGAACTGCTTTGCCGCGCGCTCGGGATCGTTCCAGTCGGCGTCAGCTTCGTCCATGATGGCGTACCCGTAATAGCGTTCGCATTGCTCAGGACCCACACATCGTTGTAATACGTCGACTGGCAATTGAAGCCACCGAAGACGATAAGCCTGTTGGTGGCCGGATCATAGACGCCCGAGTGGCGCATCCGCACTCCCGGCAACGTTCCGGTAGGAGTCTGGGCAACCCACGCCGGTTTGCCGCCTGTATTGTTGGCGGTAGTCATCACCCAATAATCGTTGACGCAAGGCGCGGGAAATCCCGTGGCTCCGCCGAATACCATCGCCCTATTATTCACGCTGTCATAAGCGGCCGACTGTCCCCAGCGCGCTTTCGGATGCGCGCCCTGCACGTTGATCGGGATCCAATTGATGTTGCTGGAATCATTCACGCCGTTGCTCTGCCAGTAGTCGTCAAAGTTGGTGTTGGTCTGCGCGTGCTCCCCGAACATTACAAACAGGCTGTTGCCGACAGCGTCGTAAAACATCGATTGCGAATAGCGCGCGGGCGGCCCGCCGCGCGTCCATGAACTGGTCCCCAGACCATTGGCGCTGCTCAGCGTAAAGGCGTGATCGTCACCCGCCAGCTTGGCTTCGCTGCTCGATCCGGCAAAAACATACAGGTCGTTCACCGAAGAGTCGTACACCGCACTGGCAAAGCCAACCGCCGGGGCAGTACCCTTGGTCGCGATTTGTGACCACGCAGGCGTGCCGCCGATGCCATTGGCGAAGGTCAATACAAAAGTGTCGGATCGCGTCTGCGACAAATGAAATCCCCCGAATATAGTCATGCGATCGTGCGTGCTGTCATAAGTCGCAGTCTGACCCGAGCGCGGAGCGGGCGATGTTCCGGTGGGCGATAGTTGCGTCCATACCGGAGTTCCGCCGCTGCCGTTGGCATTTGAGAGCACCCAGACATCTCCAAAATTCGCGGAACCCGCGTCCCCCCCGTACACCGTCATAACATTGTTTACGGGATCGTAAATGGCGCTGGCACTCTGGCGTGCCGCCGGAGGCGTGCCCGAGGGCGCGAGCTGCATCCAGGTCGAGCTGCCGCTTTCTCCGTTCGCGTCGCTCAATACCCACACGTCGTTGAAGTATCCGGTCGAACAATTACTGCCGCCGAATACGATCAGGGAGTTGGTATTTGGATCGTAGACACCGGTGTGATGCAAACGCGCAGCTGGCGGGGCGCCTGCTGCGGAAATCGGAATCCACGTAGACGTGCCATTCTGGCCGTTGGCGGCGTCGAGGATCCAGGCGTCGTTCACGCAAGGACCGGGCCGTCCCGTGCCCCCACCAAAAACTGTCATGCGATTTGTGTTGGGGTCGTAGGTGGACACATGCCCGAATCTGCCTGATGGGATGGAACCAGTCGGCGACAGGCTGGTGGACGTGACAAATTTCGAAGTGCCGGTATCGACCAGCCAGACATCATTGAGATCCGTGCCGGTAGTGCTGTCCTGCCCGCCGAAGATAATCATCTTCTTCGTGACCGGATCGAACACAGCCGTATGCGCGAAACGCGCCGCCGGGCCATATTGCGTCCAGACCTGTGCCTTTGCGATGGGATCGGGAAAACAAACAAGAATGCAGAGTGTCAGGGGGAAGCTCGCGGACGCGAGTGCTCTCCACATCTTCATGAGTTGACACTCCTGGGCTTGAAGAACGTGTCGTGTGTCCGCGAACGGAGGCTCAGATGCCTCAGGGGATAGGCATCGCCGCATGCTCAAAAAATCACACGAATCGAAGCGTCTTAGTCTGGCCGAGGGCCGTTCGGGTGTCAAGATGAAGGAATTTGCATCTTGACGCGCGTTGGCTCCAGACCTATTCTGCCTAGACGTGTAGCGCTTGCTGCAGTAGTCCCCCACAAGGCCCTACCCAGTGACACCCCCGGACGTAGCCCAG
This sequence comes from Candidatus Sulfotelmatobacter sp., assembly GCA_036500765.1. NCBI lineage: Bacteria > Pseudomonadati > Acidobacteriota > Terriglobia > Terriglobales > Candidatus Korobacteraceae > Candidatus Sulfotelmatobacter > Candidatus Sulfotelmatobacter sp. The sequence continues at coordinate 11,586 of DASYBM010000004.1, read as the reverse complement.
GCTGCGCCCGTATTTCGGAGGGCTTCCTTGACCCGGCCATATTCTTTTTTCTTTTTGAGAACACTGATTTTATTGTCTCTGGGCACCCTGCTGGCGATTTCTGCGACGGCGCAAAAATGGAATCGCTACGGTCCCGGCACCCGCAGCCAGTCGACTGCCATTTACGATTCCTCGACCAACCAAATGATTGTTTTTGGAGGCCAGCACACTCCCACTGTCACTGACTTCCACGACGTGTGGGCAGTGAAGAATGTGATTTCCTCGGGAGCGACCGCCGACAACCTGAACTGGATCGCGGTCCCAACAGCCGGACTTCCGCCGCACGATCGCTTCGGACACACCGCCGTTTATAACCCCACCTCGAATCGAATGATCGTTTTCGGCGGCGGCACCGGCTTCCCCGGACCCTGCGTCAATGACCTCTGGATTTTGAAGAATCCGAATTCGGTCGGGGGTACCGCCACATGGTCTCAGCTCGTCGCTTCCGGAACCCTGCCGCCGATCCGCGAGGGACATACCGCGGTATATGACCCCAGCGCAAACACGATGGTGATCTTCGGCGGCACCGATTGCAGCGGGCACTACTACAATGATTTGTGGATACTCACGAATGCCGACGGCTCAACCGGCACGCCGACCTGGGCTCAGGCGCAACCCCTTGGCACCGCACCCGGCGGCCGCTCCCAGGCCAGTGCAATCTATGATTCCGTCCATCACGTCATGACCGTTTTCGCCGGCGGCGGCGCATCGAAGTTTAACGACGTCTGGACCCTGGCCAACGCCACGGGAACCACCGGAACTCCCACCTGGACCGAACTCTCGCCCAGCGGCACCGCGCCGATCGCACGCAGCGGACAGGTCGCCATCTACGATTCGGCGAATAATCGCATGGTGGTGCACGGTGGAATGAGCGGCAGCTCGAGAAATGACACATGGATTCTTAGCGATGCAAACGGCATCGGAGGTAGCCCAGCGTGGACGCAATTGACGCCTACCGACACCGCTCCCTATCGTGCCAGCGACAGCGTGATCTACGATCCCGTCTCCAACACGATGGTGATTTTCGGCGGCACCAGCCAGCTTCCGCTGACCTTTACCGACGATCACGTATTCTCACTGACCAACGCTAACGGATTAGGATCTGGATCCACATGGTCGCAACAGGGTCCCGCGCCACGGGGTCACCCGAGTGCTGGCTATGATGCGGCCACCGATCAGATGATCGTATTCGGCGGACAGACTGCTTCCTCCGGAGTCGGCCCGCTGAACGATGTCTGGTCCGAAGTCGGCGTTGTGGCGGCTGGCCAGGCGTCTTCCGTCGGCACCAATTGGGTGCAGGTTTTTCCTTCGGGCACGCCTCCCGCTCCTCGCTTTGGACAGACCGGAATCTACGACTCCAACAGCAATCGCATGATTATTTTTGGCGGCGGCTCCAGCACCACCAGCTGCCTGCGTGACGTTTGGCTTCTGGACGACGCAAACTCAGCTAATGGCACGCCGGACTGGATCAGCGTGACTCCATCGGGCACGGAGCCTTCGGCTCGCATGAACCAGACTGCGGTGTACGACCCGACGAAGAATGTGCTGATCGTTTTCGGCGGCACGAATTGCGCCTCCGGATATTTTCAGGACGTCTGGGTGCTTACCAATGCCAACGGGGAAGGCGGAACGCCCACCTGGACGAAGCTGAATACGGCGAATACGCCTCCGGCGGCGCGCGAGAACAGCAGCGCGATTTACGATTCGGTTAATAATGTTTTGCTGATCTACGCGGGCGATGCCGGCGGGGCCGGCTTCTCTGACGTGTGGGCCCTCTCGAACGCCAATGGGCAAGCGGGAACGCCACGGTGGCGCGAGTTTTCTCCGGCGGGCACACCTCCTAACGGTAGAACCGGCCAGAGCACGGTATATGATTCAGCGCATAACCGCATGATCATGTTTGGGGGCATTAACGCCATCAACGGCACCCGATTCCTATACGACTCCTGGATCCTCAGCAATGCCAACAGCCTGGGCGGGACTCCTACCTGGACCGCCGAAACTGTGAGTGGTACCGCACCGGAGCGCTACTTCCATGCCGCGTTTTACAGCACTGCCGACAACGACTTAGTAGTGTTTGGCGGCGATAGCCAGATCGGCACCGAGGATCATATCTTCATCCTGTCCAGCGCCAACGGACTGAAGTAAATTCGCACAATTTTTTTAGAGGGCAGCGCCAGCTGCCCCCTTATTTTTTTGCAGTTCCATCCCCCAGTGAAGTCGCATCCCGGTCCACACTTGATCTGTAATGTATGATTCTGGAGTCTCGCGACAAACTTGAGCGATGTAAATAGAAGCTTAGCGCGCGATGGCGCAAATGATTTTTCCCGGGATGACTTCCCTGCCGATGGCCGCACGTTCCTCTGAGACCAGCGCCCGATCCGGCCCGCATTTCCGCTACACCACTGCGCAACTTTCCAGTCTGATCGTGGCAATTGCCGCCCTGCTCTATGCGCTACTGGCAGGGTTACACACGCTGCAAGATTTCGATCTCGGCTGGCAACTGGCCACCGGCCGCTGGATTGTGCAGCATCACCGAATTTTTTCTACGGATGTCTTCTCCTACACCGCCGCCGGCCAACCGTGGATTTATCCAGTTCTGTCGGGCATTGCCTTCTACCTCGCCTTTCTCGGTGGAGGATACGCTCTTCTTTCGTGGATGGGTGCGCTCGCCTGTGCGGGCACGATTGCGCTCCTGTTGCGCCGCGACAGTATCATCACTTGCGCTCTCGCCGTGTTGGCGGCGCCCCTGATCGCGAACCGGACTCAGCCTCGTGCTGAGATGTTCACCACGATTTTATTCGCCGCATTCCTCAGTCTTTTGTGGCGGCACTATCGCACCGGCCAATCGCATACTGGCGGATCCCCGGCAAGCCATTCTCGACTGTGGCTGCTTCCGATTCTGATGGTTGCCTGGGTAAACCTGCATCTTGGTTTTGTCGCCGGCCTCGCGATTTGCGGGGCCTATGTCGCGCTGGAAACTCTGGAAATGCTATCCGCTGCAAAGCGCCACGACGCACTATCCCGATTGCGGCGCGCATGCCCGTGGCTGGCTCTTACCGCTTTGGCAACGTTCGTGAATCCCTGGGGAGCTTCAATTTATCAGGCTTTGATTCGGCAAGAGAGCGCACAGCGCTTTCACTCTACATGGATCGTCGAATGGGGAAACATTCAACCCTCCTGGGCGAGCCTGCATCAGGCGCTCGATTGGCGCGATCCGCAGAGTTGTTTCTGGTGGCTGATCTTTGTCGTTCTGCTGAGCACCTGTGCCGCCATCTGGCGGCACCGCTGGGGAACGGCTCTGTTATTGGTAGCATCCGCATATTTCACGATTCGCCACGTACGGTTACAAGCTCTGTTTGCTTGCATTGTTGTGGTAGTTGGCGGCGCCATGCTCGATGAATTCAGCAACGATGATGCTAGAAACGAGAAGACAAAGAAAGAGCCTGCGAATGCAGCTGGGTCGATGAAGGTCGCGACCCTAGCAATCCTCCTGGTGACGATCGTGGTGACCGTTCTCGCCGCCGTTCGCTCCAGGGATCTGATTTCCAATGGTTACTACCTGCGATCGTCGCAGCTGTCGCTGTTCGGGACCGGGCTCTCATGGTGGTTCCCCCAACGCGCGACACAATTTCTACTCCACGAAAGATTGCCCGGCAAAGTGTTCAATACCTACAGTCTGGGCGGCTACCTCACGTGGCGTTCACCTGACTATCCGGATTACATTGACGGCCGCGCGCTCCCTTTCGGTCCCCAGCTTTTCTTTCGCGCGTACGAATTGAGTGTGGCGCCTCCCGATTCACCAGCCTGGCAACAGGAGGCCGAGGCCCGCGATATCAATACGATCATTGTTCCGCTGGGGCGTTATGAAGGCATGACCTTGTTTCCGCAACTCCACGCTTTTTGCCGAAGCCAGTCCTGGCGTCCGGTTTATCTCGATGAAGTCTCCGCCATCTTTATGAGGCACACTCCCCAGACTTCCGCGCTGATCGATCGCTTGCAGATCGATTGCGACAAGATTTCATTGAGCGTGCCCGCGGGCCTCGACGCGCGGCAATCCGCCAGAGCGAGGGCGGAACTATTCAACTTCCTGGCCAACGCCGGCGGAGTTCTCTACAGCCTGGAACGCTACCCGGAAGCTCTCTCTTACCTTGATCGCGCGCAATCGATTTTCAGTAACAATGCCAACCTGCATTTTCTACGCGCGCTGGTGCTGCAACAGAGCGGCCGCCCCGCTGAGGCCGAAAATGAATTTCTCACCAGCCTCCGTCTGGAACCGAACGACGAGACCTGGTTCGATCTCGGCATTTTTTATATGACCCAAAAACGCTATGCCGAAGCGGCAGAAGTTTTCCGGCAGTCTGCCGAGTCGTCTTCGCGTCCACACGAAATGTGGATGATGCTGGGCCAGGCCGATTTGCAACTGCATCAGCCGGAACCAGCGCTGGCGGCCTTTGACAAAGCCGTAGGCACGAGTCCATTTGGCGGCGAAGGCGAAGCGCTCGGCGCCAGCTTCAATTCGCTGATCGCCACTGGCCGCGCCAAGGCCTGGTATCAATTGGGAGATTTGCCGCGGGCGGTCAGCTTTCAGGAAGAGGCGGTGAAGCTGGCGCCCGGTGATGCCAAGCTCTGGCTGGGCTTAGCCGATTTATACGAGGCGCAGGGGAGAACTACTAAAGCGGCCGAGGCGCGGCTTCGAGCAACGCAGTAACTTAACATGGGTGAGCAGCCTATTTCGTGATTTGAAATGCAGGGTTGCTGTTGAGCGTACCAGCGGCTGTAACGACCGAAACTGCACCGCTGGTTGCGCCCGTGGGAACCGTTGTGGTGATCTCGGTATCGGAGGCGACTCTAAACGCGGCTGGCGTACCGTTGAACGTGACGTTGCTTGATCCCGTCAGTCCGCTGCCGAGGATGATGACGCGTTCCCCAACTCTGCCCGCCACCGGTACGGTTTTCACCATGGGGCTGAGGTTGTTCGACAGGCTGAAAACGTTACCGGGTACAAGGTTTTCCCCACCAGTCGTGGTTCCGTAGATGGTGCCGTTGGTGGCTTGAAACAACCACCCGTCCGGAACGGTACCAGTGCCGCAACTGAGGTCGCAAAAGCTGTAGATTGATGTGAAAACTCCTGCGGGAGTGATCTGGAAGATTGCGCCATTTCCCGTTGCTCCTCCTCCCCATGTCATCCCATACAGATTGCCATCGCTGGCCACCGTCAATCCCGCCACAGGCCAAGCTCCGTCCGTATTGTTGAAGCTGTGCAAGACGACGTATTGATTGCTCGATGTGATCTCGAATACGGTCCCGTAGTTGAAATCGCCGCCATTGGAGGTTGTGCCGAAAAAATTCCCGTTGGCATCCTGCACAATCGTGGTCGGCACCCAGCCCTCGATGCAGGCATAACAAAAGCTGTGGATTACTTTGTATTTCCCGGCTGGGGTTATCTCGTACACGACACCGTATCCGCTAGTTCCCCCGTAGGTTGTAGCGCCATACAGGCTTCCGTTGCTGGCCTGGATGGGCGGGAAATATGGAAATTTGCCGTCTGCACAATTCGCCTGGGCACAAAACGTGTACAGCAACTTGAACTTGCCGGCTGAACTGATTTCGAAGATCGTGCCGCCATTGAAATTTCCCCCGTATGCTGTCGTGCCGTAGAAATTCCCGTCGCTAGCTTGGATGATGCCGCCGGGACTCGAACCGTCAAGGCATGACGAAGTGGTACAGAAGGTGTAAAGAGTCGTAAGCTTGCCGCGCATCGTCATCTTGTAGAAGGTACCCTGGCCAGCGTTGCCGCCACCATACACGACTCCGTAGAAGTTTCCGTCGCTTCCGACAATGGGTCCTGAGCGTGGATCTGCTCCATCGGCGCAGTTTGGCGTGGAGCAAAAATCATAAAAAGAGCTAAGCTTACCTGCGGGCGTTAATTTGAAGACATTGCCAGACCTGTTCACGCCGCCATTTTCAGTCACGCCATAGAAGTTTCCGTCAGTTGCTTGGACCACCGCCCCTTGCGGGAAGTACCCGTCATTGCCATTGAAGTCGGCGAGGTTGGTAACCGTTTGGGCTTGAGCGCACACAGCGAGGGCGAGGATGATCGTCGCACAAACAAGTGCGAGGCCAGGATTGGGCCGAGACTTCGAAGTCTTCATTTCCAAGAACCCCTCAGGCCTCGTTAACTACGGCAAAACACCAAAAAGCGGGCGCTGAAAACGGAACCGGCATGCCGCGTCCTAACCACCTGTTTACTGTTTGTTATTACGGACGAAGGACCTTCTTCTGCCGGGCAACGACTGACCTCTGCTCCCACATTCTCCTCGCCCGACGGGATCTCCCTTACAGCGACCGCAGGAAGTTCACCAGATCCTGCTGGTTCTTCGGGCTCAGGTTGTTGAAGTTGGTGATGCTCTGGTTCGCTTCCGACGCCGGATACGAGCCGTTGCCCAGGCTATAGTGATCTTCAATCGCCGTCACGATGTTGCTGGTGCGGCCATCGTGCAGAAACCACAGGCGCTGTCCAATCCCCCACAGCGGCGCGGTCCTGAATTCATCCGGACCAGCCTGCCCTTGCGGAAGTCCATCGGCTAAACCCGGGCCCATGTGGTGCACGATAAGATCGGAATATAGATTGATCTTGATGTCTCCGAGCGCCGGACGCGAGGTCGCGGGCGTCGTAAACGAAGTGGTGTGGCAGTAGACGCAGCCCGCGTTGGTGAACTGCACTTTCCCGTTATTGGTGGAGGTGGTGGCCTTAGCGGGCGTCGGCGGAGTCAGCCACTGGATGAAATATTCCGTGCGCTCCGCGTCGGCAGGGAACATTTCGGTCAGGATGCCGGGCGTGAAGTTGGTAACGGTTTCCGGTACGGGATTGAGAACGCAGCCCGGAGTCTGATCGATTTCGTTGGGGAACGTCTCGTTGGTGACGCCCATTTCCACATTCATCTGGTTCGCCGCCATCAGCAGCGTAGACCGTACCTGCGCCTTCCACCCAAAACGCTGAATGCTGCCATCGTTGCCGCTGTAATTCGGATGCCCGGTAATTCCCAGCGAGGCTTTCTTCGTCAGGTTGGCATTCATGTTGTTAACGATATCGATGTTGCGGATTACCTCAATCAGTCCGTCTCCATAGGTCGGAGGCACTTGCCGGAGCACCAGATTACCGGTTGATTGCGCGGTCACGAAATCAGGTTGCTGAATGTTGCAACCGGCGGCATCGGTGCGGCCCGTAATTGTGAACAGTTGGTGCACGGTGCCGTCCGGAGTGGTCGTGCCCGGCTGGTTGATGAAGCGCGCCTCGAGGATCGGCCCGCTCGAGCTTTCGAACGACGGCATGGTGTTCTGCGCACCGTTGGAAGTGTAGATATTGAACAGCGGATTCGTCGGCGGGCTCGATCCACCGACTGCCGGATAGGCGTGGCAACTGGCGCAGGAATTCTCATTGAATCGCGGCCCCAGGCCGCCGTCCGTCGGAGAAGTAACGATCACGTCATGCGTGCGGTTGAACTCGGTGGTGATGCTGGGCTCGATCTGCTGCTCATTCGCGCTCAGCGTCGAAAGGAAACTGCCGGCATCGGCGGGCAGCGGCCGCGGTCCGGGATCGGTCGCGGCGACACTCGGAGGCGGAGCGACGTTGGTCCGAGATGAAGGGGCAGAGCTCGGCTTGGTCGCCTTGGAACTCCTTGGGAAGTAAGCCGCCGCTGCCGTGCATACCGCCAGCAACAGCACCGCCGGCAGCGCCACGCGCAGCATCTTCGATTTGTTCGATTGAGCGTGCATATTGTTCGTTTCTCCCGACATATTCTTCCCCTTCGCTTTGGCCCTTCGTCTCCGTAACTTCGTCTTGATCGTGCCCCGAACGCTTACAACGACCGCAGGAAGTTAATCAGATCCTGCTGATTTGTCGGCGACAGCGCGTTGAAATTGTTGATTACCTGATTCGCTTCCGAATTGGGATATGTTCCATTCCCCAAACTGTAGTGATCCTCAACCGCCTGCACGATGTCTTTGGTGTGGCCGTCGTGCATGAAGCTGATTCGCTGACCGATACCCCACAGCGGAGCGGTACGGAATTGATCCCCCGTGGCGTTGCCTTGAGAGACGTTATCCGCGTTGGCAGGTCCCATATCGTGAACCAGCAGATCGGAAAACAGATTCGCCTGCACCTGGCTCAATGCTGCGATGGAAGCCTTCGGCGTGGTGAATGAGTTGGTATGGCACATATTGCAGCCGATAGTGTTGAATTGCACCAGGCCGTTGGCAGTCGACTGGGTCGGCGGCACCGGGGTTGGCGGCGCCAGGAAGCGCATGAACAGCGAGAAGCGCTCCAGATCGCTCGGGAAATTTACCGGAATCTTCGGAGCTTCGCCGGTATCGTTGCGATCGTCGGGAACACCCTTGGTCTTGTTGGTTCCCGGAGGCACCGGGAACGGCGGCAGGCAGCTCGGAATCGACTCGTCGTTTTCGCTGGGGAAGGCTTCGTCGCTCACGCCTTCTTCCACGGTGTAGGCTTCACCCGAGAAGTAAAGCAGCGACTTGTTCTGCGCCTTCCAGCCGAAGCGCGTGATCGTGCCGTCATCGTCGCTGTAGTTCGGATGGCCAGAGATGCCCAGCGACTGCTTCAGGGTCAGATTGGAATTCATGTTGGCCAGGATGTCGCTTTCCTGGATCAGTTCCATGAGTCCAGTTCCAAACGTTGGAGTGACCTGCCGGAAAATGATGTTGTTCTGCTGCTGCGCCTGCGTGAAATTCGGCTGGACTTCTGTCGTGCATCCCGGCGCATCGGTACGATTGGAGATCGTAAACATCTGGTGCACGCCGCCGTCCGGGCTCACCAGGTCTGACTTGTATGGGAAGCGCGCGACAATCACCGGCCCCGTAGGCGTAATGAAATAAGGCATGGTATTGGTCGCGCCCTGCAACTGGTAGATGTTGAACAGCGGATTGTTCGGCGGACTCGAACCGCCCACTGCCGGATACGCGTGGCAGCTATTGCAGGAATTGGAATTGAAGCGTGGCCCCAGGCCTACCGTCTTGACCAGCGGTCCACCCGCGACAAAGTTGACCTCAGTAAAAATCTGGGTCAGCCGCGTGGTGATCGCGTTCTGATTCGCCGTCAGATTCGAGTAGAAGTTGCCGGCGTCGGCGGGCAGCGGGCGCGGACCGGGGTCTGTGGCCAGCGCTGAACCGTGCACCACTGCCGGCCGCGACAATAGCACGGCCGCAGACGCAGCCAGCAAAGCGGCCAGCGCGAGATAATAAGGAACATGTCGCCGGGGTTTCATTCCCGAGTGGTCTTGGCTAGAAGAATCATCGAATCTGGGCATGGGATATCCAACCTGTGTTCGCCGAGGTGCTATTCCGTTTGAGCTGCTTTTTAGCAGCGATACTACGAGGGAGTTGTAGGGGGGTAGAGTTTCCAGCTCAATCTACACGTCAACTCACCGTACGGTAGTACAGGGCAAAAAAAGTGTCAATGAGAGGATCGACTCCGTGAAGAATTTTGCATACGTTCGTCTTTCCCGTGGCCCCGAAATGCACCAACTGCTAATATACGGGGCGGGGATAACCCTTTGAACAATAGCCCTAAAGTGCCATTTACCGGGTGCCAGCGCCCTAATACCTTCTCTCTAGACGCTTCGTCTCGGAAAAGGGACGAATTAAGTCGGATCAGAGACTAACGGCTGATGACTTAGGTTTGCTATCCAGTCCCCCTCAACATCTTGCTAAAACCGTTGTTTACCGCAATCGTGATACTGACGAACGAAGGACTCCTAAACGTTTTCTTACTCCAGGCTCTCCCATCATGGCGCAATTGACCAGCTTTCCTCAACAAGATCGGATTCGCGTCCTCGCCGCCGATAACACGTCCATGAACACCCAGTTGCTGGTGGAGACGCTGGGCCGCGACGGGCAGTTCAATGTGGCCAGCCCGGTGTCGAAAGATGCCGAAATCCTCTCCGTGCTCAAGCGCGAGCGCTCCCATATTGCGCTGATCAGCGCGCGCCAGGGAATGGACGCGCGCGGCGGCTTTACACTGAGCCGGGAGGTTTGCAACGTTTCGCCCGGCACCCGGGTCATTATGCTCTTGGACTCTTCCGAGCGTACGCCCGTGATCGAAGCTTTCCGCGCCGGAGCGCGCGGCGTTTTCTGCCGCACCGAGTCGCTCAAGTTGCTGGCCAAGTCCATTCGCTGTGTCCACGAGGGCCAGATCTGGGCCAACAGCACTGAACTGCAATACCTCCTGGAAGCGATGTCAGAACCCGTTCCCATGAAATTCCTCAGCGCCAGCGGGGATGCGCTTCTGTCGGCGCGGGAAATCGATGTCGTGCGCTGCGTGGCGGAGGGACTCAGCAACCGCGAAATCGCACAGCGCCTGAATCTCAGGGAACACACTGTCAAGAATTACCTGTTCCGCATCTTCGACAAGCTGGGAGTTTCCAGCCGGGTTGAAGTTGTTCTTTATGCCCTCGGCAATCATGCATCCGCGGATCATGCATCCGCGAATCACGCATCGCACAATCATGGATCGGCGAATCATGGGTCGGCGAATCATGGATCGGCGAGTCATGGATCGGCGGACAAGACCGACCCGGCCGCGAAGCTGGATCCCGTCGTCGCCTCCAGAAAAGAAGCCCCCTCAGCCGCCATCGCTTCTCGCACGGAGTTGCCGGTGCGCGTTGTGCGCCGCTGACTTTTCTGCGTTAGCCCAGCTCCGCTGAGCCTTTCTCCGCCGCAAATTTCTCCGCTTACCCACTTCGCGTCCCGGTTACCGGCACGTTACCAACCACATTAGACCAGTCATGTTACCCTCTGCACGCAATTAGCCTCTGGGTTTCGGCGCATGCATGTACTTTTACCCGGCCGCCAATTGGCCGTCGGGTATCTGTCCGCAGCAGCCCGGCCTGTCTACTGTCTACCTCAGGACGTTGTGCATTTGCAGCGTCCACTTGAACCCCCATTCGAGGTAAGACAACAATGAGGTCCGACGCACGTCCCCCAGTTCGGAATCAGCGCTACTCCAACGTTCTTTCATTCGTTGGCCTGGCCGCCCTTCTACTGTGCGTTACATGGTTGACCGGCTGTGCCGGAGTTTCCGCCGCCGGCTCGGGAGACACCACGACTCCGCACCTCTCCGGCCGGCTTTCTTCTGCCACCATGGGCCTACCGTACAACGGAACCATCAGCGTGATCGGCGGAACTGCGCCTTACGCTTTCAGACTCACGTCAGGGTCGCTTCCCACGGGCCTCACTCTGAGCCCAAATGGGGGAACGATCTCTGGAACTCCCGGCAAGAGCGGAGTCTATAACTTCGCCGTCGGAGTCGCGGATTCTAAGAACTCCGAGGGGTCGCAATCGTTTCAGATTACCGTCAATACTGTCGGATCTATTAATGTGACTGTCAGCCCCGCCGTCACGTCGGTTTCATCGTCAGGAACGCTACAGTTTACCGCCGCGGTGGCGAACAGCTCCAACGTTGCCGTGACCTGGTCGGCCTCAAGGGGTACGATTTCCAGCAGCGGTCTGTATCAGGCGCCCTCGGTCAGC